>NZ_BMWH01000012.1:0-78352 GCF_014651135.1 Streptomyces echinoruber | reverse complement strand
GTGTACGGGCGCCGGTCCGTGTACGGGCACCGGCCGGCGCCGTCAGCCTCGCATCCCTGACGGTCCGTCAGATGCCTGGTTCCTGGCAGGTCATCAGTCGCACGGAGCCTGACGATCCGTCAGCAGTCGCATGCGGGCGCGGGCGATCAGCCGCGCAAGGTCGCGCTCCGCGGGGTCCGCGCCGTCCAGGAGCGTCGTCAGCTCCTCGGCCTGGGCGGCGTCCGCGAGGCCGAGGGCGCGGGCCGGGTCGGCCTCCAGGGGGCCGTGTACGTCGACCAGACGGACCACGATGTCGCCGCGCTGGAAGATCGTGCTGCACAGCAGGGGGCTGTCCGGGGTCTCGGTGGCCCGCTCGTCCTGCTGCGCGAGCAGCTCGGCGAGCTTCATCCCGAGGCCGGTCCGGGCCGGGTAGTACAGCGCGTGCCGCTCCCCCTCCGTCTCCCCTTCCGTCTCCCCGCCCCGCTCCGCCGCCACGTGGTGCACGGCCGGGAGCGCGGCGCGGGTGAAGAAGACGCGGGCGGACTCGGGGTCGTCGAGGTCGCGGTGCTGCTCCAGGTGGGGGTTGATGGCCGCCTCCACGGCCCGTACCTCCGGCTGCCGCGCCACGTGCCGCAGCGCCGCCAGCAGGTCGCCGCGCACCTCGATGGCCCGTACGACACGGTTGCCGTGCAGGAAGAGGGAGGTGCGGCACAGCCGTGTGGTGTCGTCGACGCGGGGATCGGGCGAGGCGTATCCGGCGAGGATCCCGGCGACCTCCTCCTCGCTGCCCGGCTTGACGGTGAAGGTGAGCGCGTGCCGGATCACGCCGTCCCCGACGCGGGGCGACTCCTGGAGCCGGCGCTGCGCGGACGCGGCCGGTACGGCGGAGCGGCCGCCGACCTCGCGCACGACGTGGAAGCGCAGCGACCGGGTGTCGCGGACGCAGCCGTGCAGCGGCCGCACCATCCGCACGTGCTCCTCGCTGTTGACCCAGGCGAGGAACGGCGGGGCGCTCTCCCACTCGCTGGTGATGAGCCACTGGGAGGGATTCTCGATCGACTGGCACAGCTGGTCGCTGATGTGCCCGGGCACGGACGCGACCTGCCGGGAGAGCTCCTCGTAGACCTCCAGGAACCGCTGCTGGGCGCCGTCGAGGACGTCCACCAGCAGGATGACCCGGAGCCTGGAGCCGTCGAACACGGACTGGGAGACCCGCTTCGACTCCTGCCGCGCCGGTGGTCGCGCAACACCTTCTGGGGTAGTGGTCATCCTGCGCACGTCTCCTTCGCGGGGGCAGAGGGGCACCGCCGGGCGCACGGGCACGGGCCCGGCACCGGCGTGCCTCGATCGTGTGCCGCCGCGGGGGACGTGCGCGACTTGTGTGCATCACGCGGGTGACCGCCGGCGGCAACCGCCGACTCGCGCCTCCCTTCCCGGCCTTCCCGGGCGCGGGCGGCCGGGAGGAGCCCGCGCCGGTCGAGCGGGCCGACCAGGTGCTCGCGCTGCCCGCGCCCGGGCTGCTGCTGCAGGCGACGCGCGGCGACGGGATCGTCCGGCTGCACCACCACGGCAGCGACCACGTCCGGCCGTACGAGGGCGAGACGGCCGCCGAGGACGACCCGCACTACGGGCGCCAGGCGTACTCGACGCGCACCGGTCCGACGGCGCCCGGGAACGTCGCGGACAACCACCTGTCGGTGGAGGTGGGCGGGCGGCGCAGCGTACGGCGCCGGATCCGTCCGCTCGGCGCCGGTGACGGCGACGGCTGGGGCTGGGCGGCGTCCTGGCACCGGCCGGTGTTCGCGGGCGGGCCGCCGATGGTGCCGGGCCTGAGGGTGGAGAGCGTGACCGTGGCGCGGGGGGTGTACGAGCTGCGGGTGCACCGGGTGACCGGGGCGCCGGCCGGGGCCCGGGTCACGCACACCGGGTGGGCGACCGGGCCGGAGGAGGAGCTGGTCTCGGCGCTGCACGGCCTGTACGGCTGGGACCCGGCCGTCGAGACGGTCCGCGCCCCGCAGGGCACCGCCCGCACCCGCTGGGCGCACCTGCCGCGGCTGACCGGCCGGGCCGGCGGCACCACCGTGCACGTGTGCCTGGCGGTCCTCACCACCGCCCCGGGGCCCGGCCCGTCGGCGCGGGCCGTCACCGGCGTCGAGGCGGACGGCTCCGGCGTGGCGGCGGTGTGGGCCGACGGCCCGCGCACGCGCGTCATGTTCGACCCGGTCCGGGTGACGCTCGCCGGCCACCGGGGATGACGCCCCGGCCGGCCGCGGGCGCACCCGGTTGCCGGAAGCCCGGCGGACGGGGTACCAGAAGGGGCGGCCCGGCAACGACGTGACGCAAGACCGCGGAACGCGGTACGGAAGGTGACGCCCATGCAGTTCGACGACGACGCCGATCTGGACACCTCCGAGGTGCAGGACGTGCGGGGCGGCGGGATCCCCGGCGGCGCGGTGACGGTCGGCGGCGGGGTCGTCGGCCTGATCGCCCTGGTGGTGGGGCTCCTGCTCGGGATCGGCCCCGATCAACTGGGGCTGTCCTCCGGCGGCGGTGAGCCCGCGCCGACCGCGTCCTCCCTCTCCGAGGTCCAGCGCTCCTGCCGCACCGGACACGACGCGAACACCCGGGAGGACTGCCGCGTCGTCGCCGTCGTCAACAGCGTCCAGGACTACTGGGCGCAGGAGTTCGCCGACCGCGACGCCCGGTACACCGAGTCGCCGACGGTGTTCTTCACCGGGCGGGTGCCGACGGCGTGCGGCACCGCGACCTCGGCAGTCGGCCCGTTCTACTGCCCCGGCGACCGGAAGGTCTACCTCGACCTGGACTTCTTCGACGAGCTGCGCACCAGGTTCGGCGCCACGGGCGGGCCGTTCGCGCAGGCCTACGTCGTGGCCCACGAGTACGGCCACCACGTGCAGGACCTGACCGGGACGCTGGCCCGGCACCAGGACGGGCGCACCGGCGCCGACAGCGCGTCGGTGCGCACCGAACTCCAGGCCGACTGCTACGCGGGCGTGTGGGCGCACCACGCGACCACCGCCCGCGACGCCGCCACGGGCCGGCCGCTGATCACACGGCTGACGGACGCGGACATCCGCGACGGGCTCAACGCCGCGGCCGCCGTCGGCGACGACCGCATCCAGCAGCGCTTCCAGGGCCGGGTCACCCCCGACACCTGGACGCACGGCTCGGCCGAGCAGCGACAGCAGTGGTTCCGCCAGGGGTACCGCACCGGCGACATGGCGCGGTGCGACACCTTCCGGTGAGGCCGGCGCCCCGCGCGCCCGCGCCGCTCAACGCCCCTCGCTCCCCGCGCACCCTTCGCGCCGCTCAGCGCCCGGCGGGCCGGTGCTGCGCCGGCGGCGGCGTCAGGGCCCAGCGGATGGTCCGGGTGAGCGCCTGCCCGGCCGGCGGCACGGTGAGGTCCTCGACGACCGGGACGCGCGGGAGCCGCAGCAGGGTACGGGCCCACGGCGGCAGCGTGGCCACGGCGGTCGCGGCCAGCACCCCGTACAGCGGCCGCACCGGGAGCGGCAGGGGCGGGCGGAACAGCAGGAAACGGGCGGCGGACCGGGCCTGCGGGGTGGCGCGCAACTCGGGCCGGAAGGCGGCCAGTTGCTCGGCCAGCTCCCGCCGGTCGCGCGGCGGGTCCGGGACGCCCAGGGCGCGGGCGATGCGGGCGGTGTCGGCGACGTAGGCGTCGTAACCGGCGGCGTCCAGCCGGTGGGCGCCGTAGCGTTCGTGGGCGCACAGGAAGCTGTCGGTCTCCGCGGCGTGCACCCAGGCGAGCAGGTGGGGGTCGGCCGCGTGGTAGGGCTCCCCCTCGGCCGTCGTACCGCTGATCCGCTCATGGAGGGCGCGCACGCGGTCGACGGCCCGCTGCGCGTCGTCGGCGGGGCCGTACGTCGTCACGGACAGGAAGGCGCTGGTGCGCTGCAACCGCCCCCACGGATCGCCCCGGTAGCCGGAGTGCGCGGCCACCGCCGCCATGGCCAACGGGTGCAGGGACTGCAGCAGCAGGGCGCGCAGCCCGCCGACGAACATCGAGGCGTCGCCGTGGACGACGCGGATGGGGCGCTCCGGCCCGAACCAGCGGGGTCCCGGCGTGCCGTGGATGCGGGCCCGGGTCGCCGGCCCGTCCGGACCCGCGACCCGGCGGAACAACGCCCCGCCGAGCCGCTCCCGCGCCGCCGACACCACCGCCGTCTCCCAGCCCATGCGGTCCAGTGTCCGCCCTGCCGCGCGAAACGGAGCCGGGCGGGACTTGCCGGGGCCGGGGCCGACGGGACTGGCGGAGCCGGGGCGGCCGGGGTGCGCCGCATCCGGGGGCGTCCCGGCGCCTCCGCCCGCGCCCGGCGCGCCCGGTGTCCGCGCCGGGCGTCGTACAGGACGTTCGCGCCAAGCGTCGTACCGGAGAAGGCGCGTGCGGGACGGACCGGCGGCCGCTCGGGGAACCGGCCGGGGCCCGTCCCGCTGCCCGGGCGGCAAAGGGGCGCCGCCGCCCGGCACAGGCCGCGGTTTCCCGCCTTCGGCGGGGACAGGCTGCTGCGTCCGGGTGATCGCGGTCGCCGGGCGGACGCCGGCCCGCACCGGAGGGCGGGTGAGAGGAGGGCGGGTGAGAGGGCGAGGCGGGAGCGCGGCACCCGGTCCGCCCCGATCTACCCCGGTCCGTCCATGCCGCCCGGGTGTGCGGGCGCGCACTCCGGTTCCCGGACCGCCGGCCCGGGTCCGCGCCGTGGCCCGGGCCGGCGGCTTTCCGCCGGGCAGCTTTCCGCTAGGCGGTGTGCAGCCGCAGCCCGTAGCGGTTGAGGATCTCGTTGACCGGCTGGAACCAGGTCTCCCCGCCACTGGAGCAGTTGCCCCAGCCGCCGGAGGTGACGCCCTGGGCCTGATCGCCGCTGATGAACGAGCCGCCGGAGTCGCCCGGTTCGGCGCACACGTTGGTCTTGGTCAGCTCGTGGACGGCGCCCTGGCTGTAGTTCACGGTCTCGTTCCTGGCCAGGATGGTGCCGCAGTGCCAGTGGGTGGTGGAGCCGGAGCGGCAGACGGAGGCCCCGACCGGCGCCTCGGCGGAGCCGCGGACGAGCTGGTCGGGGACGGTGCCCCAGCCGAGCACCACCGGCACGGTCCACCAGCCGCTGCCGACGCTGACCCAGGCGTAGTCGTTGTCGGGGAACGACGAGCCCTGGAAGGTGCCGACGAACGTGCCGTCCCAGCCGTTCACGGCGGCGCCCGGCTGGGCGCAGTGGCCGGCGGTGACGAAGCCGCCCTGGACGGAGAAGCCTATGGAGCAGCGGACGTTGCCGGTGTAGTACGGGTCCCCGCCGACGGTGCCGGCGGCGAAGGTGCGGGGCGCCGCGTCCACCGGGCGCACCTGCACCGGCCCGGCGTGCCGGGCCGCGGCGACGAAGGCTTTGACATCGTTGTCCGACCGGTGGGAGGCGACCACGTCCACCACGACGCGGTTGACCCTGGGGTCCACGCGCCAGGCGGCGACCCCACGGGGGGCGCGCAGCGCGTCGATGCGCTTCTTGGCGGCGTCGAGCCGGGCGGCGGTGTACCGCACCACGCGCACGTCCGCGCCGGCCGCGCGCAGCGCCTTCGCCCGGGCGGAGTCGGTCGTGGCCACCGTCAGTCTCCCGGCGCGCGCGTCGAACCAGCTTCCCGCGTACGAGCGTCCCGCGATGCCGCGGGCCTCGCGCTCGACGCCGGCGGCGCGGCGCTCCGCCGCGAGCCGGAGCCTGGCCTGACGCTCCGTCAGTCCCAGGTCGCGCTGCATGGCCTGGACGAGGCCCCGGGACATCGTCCGGTCCGCGGCGTCCGGGGCGGGCGCGGCCTGGGCGGTCGGGGTGAGTGCCGCGACGCCGGCGCCGACTGCGGCCAGCAGTGCGGCGAGGCCCCGTAGACGCGTTCGCCTCATGGCTCTTCCTTTCGATGCGTTCGGCAGGCTGGTCGGGCCTGCCCGTGGGGAGAAACGACCGAGGGAGGTGAGAGCGCTCTCAACCATGGGCGAGGGTAGCGGGACAGCGTCAACTGGTCCATACCAAGGGAGAGTTGATCGGGCAGGACGTTGCCGCCCCGCACCGGTGCGGCGGTTCGGTGACCGGATGCGAGAGATGCGGGGGATGCGGGGGTGCGAGAGGCGCGGAGGTGCGAGGGGGTGCGAGGTCAGGCCGCCGCGAGGAACGCGGTGGCGATGGCGGTGTCCACGCGGGCGTGGACGACCAGCCGGGGACCGCCCGGGGCGGCGCCGGCCTCCAGCAGGCGCCGGGCGGGAGCGCTGTGGGTGGCGACGGAGACCAGCAGCCCGAGGTGGCGGCACATCCGGTGGGCCTGCAGCACGGCGCTGACGGCGGCGGCACCGGCGGCCGCCTCGCCGAGGACGATCACGACGGGCGCCGGCCGGTGGGCGTGGACCAGGTCGCTGATCTCCGCGGCGAGCGGGGCGCGTCCGCCGACACCGGGGTCGCACCGGACCGTGATGACGAGGACGCCGTGCTCGAGCGCGTGAGACAGCAGCATGCCCCGGCTCCTTCCCGCGCTTCCCCCGTTCGACTTTCTTCCCCGCTCAATTACCCCGCGCGGTGTCGGTGATGCCGCCGGCCCGGCCCCCGGGAGCGGGCGCCTCGCCGCCGGCGTCCGCAGGGGAGCCCGCGGCGTCCGGCGGGAGGCCGTCGCCGCCCGGCAGGAAGAGCGGTCCGGTGCCGGTCAGTTCCAGGAGCCGCGTCACCGCGGGGCCGGCCGCGCGCACGGTCAGGGTCTTGCCGTCGCGCCGGGCCGCGCACCGCAGGTCGAGCAGGACGTTGAGGGCGGAGCAGTCCCAGAAGGCGATGCGCGCCATGTCGAGGTCGACTCCCGTGCGGGAGCGGCGCAGGGCCTGGCCCACCGCCTCCCGCAGCACCGCCTCCGCGTCCAGGTCGAGCTCGCCGCACAGGGTCACCACCACACGGTCGCCGTCCTGCCGGAGCGTGGCGGACAACGCGTACGGCAGCTCCGCGACCCGGGCCGGCGGCGCCTGCCGCGCGCCCGGCCGCGCGCCCCGTGGAGACCCAGGACCGATCGCTTGCTCCATGTCGCCGTCCCGCCCCTCCTTCGCTGCGACCGTGCCCGCGAAACGTCCACGGAACGTCCACGGAACGTTCCCGGGGTGCCCGAGGGGCCACCCCGGGAAAAACACGTCAAGGAATACACGAAATCTATGTCAGGTGTTCTGTCCCCGCCAACCCCCCTCTTACGATCGAGTCCATGGGTGGAGTGACGGAATCACACAGCGGCTGGACGTTCCTCACCAACCACGCTCGCGTGCTGGCCACCATCGCCGACAACCCGAACGTCCGCGTCCGCGACATCGCCGCACGGTGCAGGCTCACGGAACGGGCCGTCCAGCGCATCATCAACGATCTGGAGCAGGACGGCTACCTCTCGCACACGCGCGAGGGGCGCACGAACACCTACCGCATCGAGCCGGGGAAGGTGCTGCGCCATCCCGCCGAGGCGGGGCTGACCGTGGCCTCCCTGCTGTCGCTGCTGGTCCGGGACGAGGCCCACCGCGAGCCCCGGCCCGGCGCCCACGCCGCCGCGACGAGCGGGTGACGCACGGCCCTGCGGACGGCCCCGGCGGCTGCGCTGCCGTGGCGGACGGGCGGCACGAGCGGTACGGCGGGAAGGGGCCGGGTGGTCGGGATGCGGGGCACGTCCTCCCCTCCCCGGCGGCGACCGGGCCGGGGCGGCACGTCGGCGTGGCCTTCTCCACCGACGGCGAATGGGCCGGCCGGCTGGCCGGCCTCGTCCGGGACGGGCTCGACCGGGGTGAGCACGCGCAGTACCTCGCGGACACCACCGCCCCCGAGCACGTGCTGCGCACCCTCACCGACCGCGGCGTCGACGCCGCCTCCACCGTACGGCGCGGGCAGCTCGTCGTGACGACCGCCGCGCGGGCGGACCCGGCGGGCCCGCGCCTCGCCCCCGACGCGATGATCGGCCGGTGGCACCGGGCCATGGAAGCGGCCCTGGCCCGCGGCCACCGGGGTCTGCGCGCGATCGGCGAGCCGGCCCGGAACGCTCGGGGCGTCGGCGCGGAGCCGCTGCTGGAGTACGAACTGCGCATCCACCACGAGGTGTGCGCACTGCTGCCCCTGACGGCCTGGTGCTTCTACGACCGCCGGCTCGTGCCCCCCCGACGAGCTGCGGACGCTGATGGACGCCCACCCGGTGCGGTGGGGCGCGGCACCGGACCCCGCCGGTCGGCGCGGTCAGCCGGCGCTCGCGCGGACCTGCTCCTCCAGGCGCCGCAGGCCGGCGTCGAGGGCCTCGCGGGCAGCCCGCTCACCGGGGTCGTGGTCCTCGTCGAAGAAGGACAGGTGCACGGTCACCTCGCTGGCACCGCTGCCGATGCCGGAGACCTGCAGCCAGCCGGCGTAGGCACCCTGGTCGCGGGTGCCCCACTCCAGCCGCATCTGGTCCCGCTCGGCGCGCAGCAGCGCGGCGGTGTCGTGGCCGGTGCGGTCCTCGTGGACCGTGACGGCGGGCGGTTCCCCGGTGCGCACGTGCAGTTCGTCCGGCAGCCAGGCCCCCAGCCGGTCCATGTCGGCGGCCTGGTCGAAGACCTGCTCGGGCCGGGCCGGCATCGTGCGGGAGCGTTCGTACTCGGCCATCGCGGACCCTTTCTCGTTCTCGCCTCGGGATCGCTGACGACATGACGCGTGCCCAGCCCGCGGGAACCCGAACCGGTCCGCACCGGACGCGTCCCGGACGCGTCCCGAGCGGGTCCCGGACGCGTCCCGAGCGGGTCCCGGACGCGTCCCGTGCGGGTCCCGGGCGCGTCCCGTGCGGGTCCCGGGCCGTTCGCATCCCGTGCGCATCCCGGACGGGTCCCGGGCCGTTCGGGCGGTCCGCCCGGCGGCGGACCGATTGGCGGCGCGCCGCGGGGCTACTCGGCCCTCATGACGCACAGCAGCCTCCTGCACCACGCCTCGGCGGCGGCCGGCCGGCTCCTGCCCGACCCGGCCGGGCCGGGCCGCATCCTGCGCGCCGTGGACCGGATCGAACGGTTCTCCGCGGCCGACCGGCTCCTGGAGTCCGTACGGCGGGCCGTGCGCGCGGTGCCGCTGGGCCGCGCCCGGGACGGGCTGCACGGGCGGTGGCTGGGCCACCCGGTGCATCCGCTGATGGTGCAGCTGCCCCTCGGCAGCTGGCTGTCGGCGGCCGTCCTGGACGCCGTGCCCGGGCAGCGGCGCGCCGCCCGCACGCTGATCGCCACGGGGCTGCTGGCCGCCGGGCCGGCCGCGGTGGCGGGCTGGGTGGACTGGGCGGAGCTGCACCGGCAGCAGATGCGCGTCGGCGTGGTGCACGCCGCGGCCAACGTCACGGCGGTCGCCCTGTACGCCGGGTCGCTCACCGCGCGCCTGCGCGGCCGGGAGGCGCTCGGCAGGGCGCTGGGCCTGGCCGGGCTGGGCGTGGTCGGCGTCGGCGGCGCGCTGGGCGGTCACCTCGCCTACCGGCAGGCCTCCGGCGCCAACCACGCCGAGCACGTCCCGCACCTGGTCTCCCCCGGCTGGCATCCGGTGGCCGCGCTCGCCGAGCTGCCCGAGGGCCGGCCCGTGCGGCGCGAGATCGACGGCGTGGCGGTCGCGGTGGTCCGCGAGGACGCGTCGACGGTGCACGTGCTGGCCGAGCGGTGCAGCCACCTGGCCGGGCCCCTGTCGGAGGGCACCGTGACCGACGGCTGCCTGCGCTGCCCCTGGCACGGCAGCGTCTTCCGGCTGTCCGACGGCTGGAACGTCGAGGGGCCGGCGACGGCGCCGCAGCCCGCCTTCGACACGCGGGTCGTCGACGGGCGCGTGGAGGCGCGGCTGCGGACGTCCTGAACCGGGCCGGGCGCGGCCGGCCCGGCGTCTCTTCACCGCCGCGCCCGCCGCCGGGCGCGGCGGCGGGTGTCGGCCCGGCGCGCCGACGACGAGGAGCGCGAGGTCGTCGCGGAGGCGTCCCCGCCGGCGGGTGACGGCGTCGGTGAGGAGCATCCCGGCGGTCTCGTCGGCGGGCCGGTCCCCGGCCGGTCCGGGCCAGGAGCCCAGGAGGGCGGCGAGGACCTCGGGCTCCCGGCTCAGGTGGGAGCCCGAGCCCTCGGTGAAGCCGTCGGTGTACAGCACGAGGCTGTCGCCGGGGTGCAGCGGCGTGGTCCGCACCGGGTGGTCGACGCCGTCGAAGACGCCCAGGAAGGGGCCGTGCTCCTCCAGCAGCACCGTTTGCCCGTCGCGGCGCCGCAGCAGCGGGGCGGGGTGGCCGGCGCAGGCCACCCGCAGCCGTACCGGGGCGGCGGCGGGGTCGAGGACGGCGTGGACGAGCGTGCGGTACGGGCTCTTCTCCCGGCGCGGGCCCCGGTGGACCGAGGGCAGGGCGGCAGGACGTGGGCGGGGGTCGGAGTCCTGCTGGGCGGCGGTCCACAGGGTGTGGCGGACCAGGCCGGTGGCGGCCGGCCGCGGCGGGGTCGCCGTCGGCGGGGTCACCGTCCGGCGGCGCTCATCAGCTCGGCGACGCAGGCCATGCACCGCGGGCAGTTGCCGGCGGACTCCGCGGCGCGCGCGTCGGCGGCCTCGACGAGCGGCTGCCCGCACAGGGTGACGCCACCGTCCGGGGCCATCACGTGCCACACCAGCCCGCCCCCGGGGTGTTCCTGGCCCGCGCACATCTCGTACATGATCGGCCTCCCTGATCGGATGCCTCGTCGACTTCCAGGAGACCGCACGGCGGGAGCGAGTACGGCGCCGGACAAGCCCATTGGAGTGATGCACCCGCCTCTGACCTCGGCTTTTCCTCCTCTCCGCGGCAGCCGCCGGCCCGGGACCCAGGTGCGCGCCGGTACGGCCAGGTGCCCGGTGGCAGGATTCGACCGGTCGGGCCCGGGGCACTTCGAGGGGGACACGAGACGGGAGAAGGCCAGGCGGTGATGGTTGCGGAAGCCGAGGAGAACCCGGGGGCGCCCTCCCCCGGGAAGGCGCCGGACGCGCTCGGCGGTGCACCGGCCGGGGAGAGCCCCAAGAGCCCCGCGGCGCGGATCCCGGAGGCGGTGCCGGACGCGCCCGGCGGTGCGCTGGCCGCGTTCGGCACCGCGGCCTACCTCGTGGACGAGCAGGGCCGCATCACCGCCGTCAACGCCCTCGCCGAGCGCCTGCTGGGCCGCCCCGCCCGCGACCTCGTCGGCCGGGACGCGCACGACCTGCTGCACCGCAACCGGCACGGGGAGCCGATCCCGCGGACGCAGTGCGGGATGCGGCAGGCGTTTCTCAACGGCCGGACGGCACAGATCGAGGAGGACTTCTTCGCGCGGGGCGACGGCTCGCTGCTGCGGGTCGGGTGGCTGATCACCCCCTGGCACGCCGGGGGCGACGGCGCCGCGACCCTGGTGCTCGTGCACCGGGCCGGGGACGCCGCGGCGCCCGCCGCGCGCCCGGCCGCCGCGGGCGGCGGGCTGTCGGAGCTGGAGCGGCTGGCGCTGCTCGCCGAGACGACGACGCAACTGACGTCCACCCTGGACACGGACGAGGCGCTGCGCCGGCTGGTGGCGCTGGTCGTGCCGCGGCTGGCGGACTGGGTGGTCGTCGACCTGCTCACCGAGCGGGACGAGGTGCACCGCTCGGCGGTGGTGCACGCGCGGGGCGGCGACCTCGTCCACCGGGAGGACCTGGAGGGGCCGATGCCGCCGGTGCCCGACGACTCGTTCATGCCGCTGGCGCGGGCGCTGCGCGGTGGGGCCGCCACGCTGGTCGGTCCGCAGATGTACCGCACCTGGCCCGCGTCCGGCGCCGCGGAGGAGCAGCGCCGCCTGTTCGAGGAGACCGGCGTGCACTCGGCGGCCATCGTGCCGATCATGGGGCTGCGCGAGGTGCTCGGGGCGCTCACCCTGGGCCGGTCGCAGCGGCCGGAGGCGTTCGCCGTCGCCGACCTGCCGCTGCTGGAGGACATCACCCGGCGCGCCGGCCTGGCCCTGGACAACGCCCGCCTCTACCAGCGGCAGCGCAAGGTCGCCGAGACCATGCAGCGCCATCTGCTGCCCGCGCTGCCGCGGGTGCCGGGCCTGGAGATGACCGCGCGCTACCTGCCCGCGCCGGACGCCTCGCAGGTGGGCGGCGACTGGTACGACGCCTTCCCCCTGCCGGACGGCGCCACCGCCCTGGCCATCGGGGACGTGGTCGGGCACGACCTCGACGCCGCGGCCGGCATGGCGCAGATCCGCAGCATGCTGCGCGCCTACGCCTGGTCGCAGCAGGCGCCGCCCAGCCACATCGTCGGGCAGATCGACCGGGCGGTCCTGCACATCACCGAGGTGCCCATGGTCACCCTGGTCTTCGGACGGATGACCTTGCGCGACGGGCGGTGGGAACTGTCGTGGACCAACGCCGGCCACCCGCCCCCGCTGCTGGTCGCCCGCAACGGGCTGGCCCACTACCTCACCGACGGGCACGGCATCCTCCTCGGCACCGGCGCGGACCGTCCCCGCTCCGACGCGACCACGCGGCTCGATCCCGGGGACACCCTGCTGCTGTACACCGACGGGCTCGTGGAGACTCCGGGCCGCTCCCTCGACGAGGGCCTGGCCCTGCTGCGCCGGCACGCCGCCTCCCTCGCCCACCGCCCGCTGAAGTCCTTCGCCGACCTGCTGCTGGAGCGGACCCGGCCGACGGGCAACGACGACGACGTGGCCCTGCTCGCCCTGCGGGTCCCGGCGGACGGCTGAACCGGCCGCTCATGTGAGAGATGTGGGACACATACGTCCAAACGGGGTATTGCGGACGGTGAGGGCGGGAACCCGAGAGGGGCGGATCGGCCTTCGCGGCGGCCCTGGCGGCCGTACGGCGGCGGCCGTACGGATGACGCGGCAAGGGGAGCGACCGTGACGGTGCGCATCGGGACAGAGGAAGAGTTTCACGTGCTGGACCTGGAGAGCGGCCGTCTCGTGCCCCAGGCCCACGCCGTCCTCGGGCGGCTGCCCAGAACCGGGTTCACCACCGAGCTGCAGCGGTCGGTGGTGGAGCGCAACAGCGGCGTACACGCGACCCTGGACGCGCTGCACGCGGACCTCGCCGGGGCCCGGTGCCGGCTGGACGCGGCGGCCTCCTCGCTGGGCCTCGCGGTGGTGGCGGCCGGCACCGTGCCGCTGGCCCGCCTCACCCCGCGGGACGTCACCGCCGACCCGCGCTACCGGCACATGGCCGAGGAGTACCGCAGGGTCGCCGACGAGCAGCTCATCTGCAGCGCCCAGGTGCACGTCGACGTGCCCGACCGGGACACCGCCGTACGCGCCATGTGCCTGGTGTCGCCGTGGCTGCCGCCGCTGCTGGCGCTGTCGGCCAGCTCGCCGTTCTGGCTCGGCGCGGACACCGGGTACGCCAGCTGGCGCGCCATGGTGTGGCAGCGCTGGCCCACCGCCGGCCCGGCCGGCTGCTACCGCGACGCCGCCGACTACGACGCCGCCGTGCAGGAGCTGATCCGCTCCGGCGTCATCAGCGACGCCGGAATGCTCTACCACGACGTACGGCCCTCGGCGCACCAGAGCACCCTGGAGCTGCGCATCTGCGACGCCTGCCCCCGGGTGGAGACGGTGGTGCTGGTGGCCGGGCTCTTCCGCGCGCTGGTGGTCGACGCGTGCGAGCGGCTGGCCCGGCACGAGGCCCCCGCCTGCGACGGGCGCCACGGCTGGCTGCGGGCCGCGACCTGGCGCGCCGCGCGCTCCGGCCTGGAGGGCCCGCTCGTCGACCCGGAGACCCGCAGCGCGGCACCCGCGCCCGCGGTCCTGCGCGGCATGCTGGCCCGGCTGCGCCCGGCGCTGGAGGCGTCGGGCGACTGGGACACCGTGCACGGGCTGCTGGAGGAGGCCCTCGCCCTGGGCAGCGCCGCGCACCGGCTGCGTCGCGCGGCCCAGACCGAGGACCTGCTCGCCAGCGTCGACCTGATGGTCGCCGAGACCCGCGGCGCGCGGCCGGTGCGGCGCCCCGCCGCGGCGCGGCGGCGGGCCGCGCGGGCGACCGCGGCCGAGCCGCACGCCCCGTACGCGCCCACCACGGCGGCCGGCGGCGCGGGCACCTGAGGTCCCGGCCGCCCCGGTGCCGCACCGCTCCGGGCCGCTCCGCACCGCTCCGGGCCGATCCGGGCCGACCCGGGCCGATCCGGGCCGCCGCGGGCCGCCGGGCCTGCCGGCGCCCGCGCCTTCCGCGGTTTCCCCTCCCCCCTTCTTCGTTTTCCGCTTCCCGTGATCGTCGCGATCGAGGAGATTTCCACCGTCATGCCCAGTTCGACCGACTCCCCCTCCCCCACCCGCCCCTGCGCGCCGCCCGCCGGGCGCGCCGACCGTCCGGACCCCGGGTCCGGCCCGGCTGCGCCACGCGGCACGAGGACGCCGTGGGAAGGGGGTGGCGCCGATGTGCGGACTGAGCGGTGAGATCCGTTTCGACGACGCACGGCCGGACATCGCGGCGGTCGAGCGGATGACCGACCGGCTCGCGCCCCGCGGCCCCGACGGGCGCGGCCTGTGGGCCCAGGGGCGGGTGGCGCTCGGCCACCGCCGGCTGAAGATCATCGACCTGTCGGAGAGCGGCTCCCAGCCGATGGCCGACCCGCGGGCCCGCCTGGTCGGCGTGTTCAACGGCTGCGTCTACAACTACCGTGAGCTGCGCGAGGAGCTGCGCGGCCGCGGCCACCACTTCTTCTCGGACTCCGACACCGAGGTGGTGCTGAAGGCGTACCTGGAGTGGGGCACGGACTGCGTCGACCGCTTCTGCGGCATGTTCGCGTTCGTGATCGTCGAGCAGGACACCGGGCGGGTGGTCCTGGCCCGCGACCGGCTCGGCATCAAGCCGCTGTACCTGACGCAGACCCCGGACCGGCTCCGCTTCGCCTCCTCCCTGCCCGCCCTGCTGGCGGGCGGCGACGTGGACACCTCACTCGACCCCGTCGCCCTGCACCAGTACCTGAGCTGGCACGCCACCGTGGCCGCGCCCCGCACCGTGCTGAACGGCGTGCGCAAACTGCCGCCCGCCACGGTCCGGGTGGTGGAGCCCGACGGCACCCACCGCGAGCACTGCTACTGGCAGCCCTCCTACACCCGCCGGCCCGAGTACGCCGGCCTGGGCGCCGAGGAGTGGACGGACGCGGTGCTCCAGGCGCTGCGCCGGGCCGTACGCCGCCGCATGGTCGCCGACGTGCCGGTGGGTGTGCTGCTGTCGGGCGGCCTGGACTCCAGCCTGATCGTGGCGCTGCTGGCCGACGAGGGGCAGCGCGACCTGGCCACCTTCAGCGTCGGCTTCGAGTCCGAGGGCGACGAGGAGGGCGACGAGTTCCGCTACTCCGACCTGGTGGCACGGCACTTCGGCACCGACCACCATCAGCTCATGGTGCCCTCCGACCGGGTCTCCAAGGCCCTGGAGGGGGCGGTGCGCGCCATGAGCGAGCCGATGATGAGCCATGACGTGGTCGCCTTCCACCTGCTGTCGGAGCAGGTCGCCAAGGAGGTGAAGGTCGTGCAGAGCGGCCAGGGCGCCGACGAGGTGTTCGCCGGCTACCACTGGTACCCGGCCATGGCGGACGTGCCGCGCGAGCGGGCCGCCGACGCCTACCTCGACACCTACTCCGACCGCTCGCACGCCGACCTCGCCCGCATGCTGGAGCCCGGCCTGCTGCCCGAC
The DNA here is from genome assembly GCF_014651135.1 of Streptomyces echinoruber. Classification (GTDB taxonomy): domain Bacteria; phylum Actinomycetota; class Actinomycetes; order Streptomycetales; family Streptomycetaceae; genus Streptomyces; species Streptomyces echinoruber. The sequence goes on along the minus strand of NZ_BMWH01000012.1, from coordinate 62,696 downwards.
CGCGACACCTCCGGCGAGTTCGTCCGCGCGCACATGGCGGCGCCCGGCGCCGAGACCGCGCTCGACGCGGACCTGCGCCTGGACACGCACGTGATGATGGTCGACGACCCCGTCAAGCGCGTCGACAACATGACCATGGACTGGGGGCTGGAGGCCCGGGTGCCGTTCCTCGACCACGAGCTGGTCGAACTGGCCGCCGCCTGCCCGCCCGAGCTGAAACTCGCCGACGGCGGCAAGGGCGTCCTCAAGGCCGCCGGGCGCCGGGTGCTGCCCCGCGAGGTGGTCGACCGGCCCAAGGGCTACTTCCCGGTCCCGGCGATCAAGCACATGGCCGGTCCGGTGCTCGAACGCGTCCGCGAGGCCCTCACGGCCCCCGAGGCCAGGGCGCGCGGTGTCTTCCGGCGGGAATACGTCGCCGAACTGCTCGCGGCGCCGAACGCGCACCGCACGAGGCGGGGGGCGAACACGCTGTGGCAGGTAGCGTTGCTGGAGATATGGCTGCAGACGCACGGAATCCGGTGACCGGGGCGCGGACCGCGTCCGCCGCAGCCGGGCGCCCGCAGGTGCCGCCGACCCGGCCGGCCGCGCACCCGGCCGCCTCCCCCGACGGACGGCACATCTCCCCCGACGGACGGCACGCCGGCACCGGCTCCCCGGACACCGACCCCACGACCACCGGCACCGAGCCCCTGAACACCGACCCCGCAACCACCGGCACCGAGCCCCTGAACGGTACCCCCGCGCCCCGGCGGCCCGCGGTGGCCGAAGCCACGCCGCTCCGGCCGGGCGAGGCCGTACCCGTGCCCACGCCCGCGCCGCCGCGGCCCGCGCCCGCTCCCGTCCCCCTGCCGGACAGTGCGGCGGCGCAGGACGTGCCGCAGGTGCTGGCGGGCCACGGCTGCTGGTACCCCTCGACCGACCCCGGCGGCCGGAACGTCGCGTTCATCTGCGACCGGGCCGGCGTACCGCACCTGTGGGCCGGCCCGGTGGACGGGGACGGCGTACACCTGCTGGACGCCGACCCGGACCCGGTGATCGAGGTGTCCTGGTCGCCGGACGGCCGCTGGATCGCGTACACCACCGCCCCCGGCGGCGGGGAGCTGACCCGGGTGCTGTGCGTGCGCCCCGACGGCACCGGGCGGCGCCTGCTGGCCGGCGGTGAGCCGGGCAGCTCCGCGCACCTGGGCTGCTGGCAGCACGACGGCTCGATGCTCGCGGTGACCGTCGCCGAGCCCGCCCCCTACGCCGGCGCCGCGGCGCCGGACCTCGCCTTTGAGGCGTCCCGCGCGCCCGGCTGGGCCGCGCGCGACGGCCGCGCCGTCCTGCTGCCGCGGGCGGCCGCCACGGCGCCGGCTCCCCGCGTCGCCCCCGCCGGCGGAGCCGTCGGCGGCCCGCCCGGTGGCGACGAGCCGGCGCCCAGGACCCTGGCGGCGTATCTCGTCGACCCCGAGGGCGCGGTCGCGCCGGTGCTGCTGGCGAGCGAGCGCGGCGCCGCGACCCTGCGGGTGTGCGACCTGAGCCGGGACGGACGGCTGGCGCTGCTGCGCCGGGGTCCGCGGGGCCGCCGCGAGGCCCTCGTCGTGCGCACCCGCGACCTGCGCGCGACGTGCGAGGTGCCGGTCGCCGACGGCGATCCGTGGATCGGCGGTTTCTCCCCCGACGGCCGCACGCTGTGGCTGCGCAGCGACGGCGGCCGGGAGTACGCCGCGCTCACCGCCGTACGGCTGGATCCGCACGGCCGGTGCGCCGGCGTCACGGCCGTGGCCGAGCGCCCGGACAGCGAGCTGGAGCTGCTGGCCCTGAACCACGACGGGCAGGGCGCCGTGCTGGTGTGGAACGTGCGCGGGGTGAGCGAACTGGAGGTCGTCGAGCTGTCCGCCCCGGGAGCGGACACCGCGGAAACGGCCACCCCGGGAGCGGACGCCGCGGGAACGGCCACCCCGGGAACAGGCGCCGCGGGAACGGCCACCCCGGGAACAGGCGCTCCGGGAGCGGACGCCGCGTCCGCGGGCCCGGCCGCGCTCCTCTCCCGCCGTGCCGTGCCGCTGCCGCACGAGGTGGTCACGCGGGCCGTGCCCGCCGCGGCCTCCGGCGGGCCGGTCGTGGCGCTGTCCGGCTCCCGGCGCCGCCCCGGCGTGTGGTGGCTGCCGCAGGGCGCGGCGCTGCGCACCCCCTGGTCCTCCCGCGACGAGGACGCCACCCCCGACGGCCGCCCGCCGGTGCGGCCGGTGCCGATGCGCCCCGTGGCCCGGGACGGGCTGGTGCTCGGCGGCTGGTACTACCGCGCCCCGGGCCGGGTGCCGGGGGAACCGGCGCCGTGCGTGATCCACCTGCACGGCGGCCCGGAGGAGCAGGAGCGCCCGGTGTTCAACCCGCTCTACCACGAGCTGCTCGGCCGGGGACTGGACGTCTTCGCCCCCGACGTGCGCGGCTCCTCCGGCTACGGCCGCTCCTTCGTCGACGCCGACCTGGGCGAGCGGCGGTTCGCCGCCATCGACGACGTGGCCGCCTGCGCGGCGCACGCGGTCCTGGCCGGGCCGGCCGATCCGCGTCGGCTGGCGGTGATGGGCCGCTCCTACGGCGGCTACCTCACCATGGCCTCCCTGGTGTGGCATCCGGACCTCTTCCGCACCGGGGTCGCGGTGTGCGGCATGTCGGACCTGACGACGTTCTTCGCCGGAACGGAGCCGTGGATCGGGCAGTCGGCGGCCCACAAGTACGGGCATCCGGAGCGGGACCGCGAACTGCTGCGCGCGCTGTCGCCGATGAGCCGGATCGACGCGCTGCGGGTGCCGGTGCTGGCCGTGCACGGCGAGCACGACACCAACGTCCCGCCGGGCGAGTCCGAGCAGTTCGTCAGGGCGGCCCGCGAGCGCGGCCTGGAAGCGGAACTCCTCGTCCTGCGCGAGGAGGGCCACGACTTCCGGCGCGCGGACAACCGCCGTCTCTTCCGCCGCGCCGCGGCCGACTGGATCGAGCGGCACCTCGGAGGGTGAGCGCGCCCGGGGACTTGTTATGACGGCCGTCATAGCGCATGCTGCTGCCCGGCCCCGGCCGCGGCGGACCACCCCGGGCCGCCGCGCCGCCGCGGCCTGGGAACGGCGTGGGCAGCGCGGATGTCGTGGACGGGAGGGCCGGTCGTGGGTGATGTCCTGGCACGGGCGATGTGGGAGCGCTACGAACCGGTCCACAGCCTCGTTTACTTCACGCCCGAGGCCCGCCGGGCCGCGGACGAGGCGGGCCTGCGCGGCTTCTGGATGGGCTACTTCGCGATGCGCGCGGCACCGCTCGGCCCGGTGTCCGCGCCCGTCGTCACGAGCTGCTTCTACGTCTTCCACCGCGACCGCGTGGCCCGCGCCCTGCCGGACGCCTGGCGGTACGCCGCTCCCGCGGAGGTCCTGGCGGCGCGGCAGCGGGCGATCGACGCCGCCATGACCCGCCTGTACGGCCGGGACGCGGTGACCGCCTCCGCCATGGCGGAGGCGGCGGACCTGGCGTGGGAGGCGGCCGCGGCCGCCGACACGGCCGGCCGCGTGCTCGGCGCCGCCAACCAGGCCCTCGACCGTCCCGGCGCGCCGCACCTGCGGCTCTGGCAGGCGCTGACCACGCTGCGCGAGCACCGCGGCGACGGCCATGTCGCCGTCCTCGTGGCGCACGGCCTGGGCCCGGTCGCGGCCATGGTGCTCAAGGCCGCCGCCGGCGAGTCGGACCCGGCGCTGCTGCGGGAGGGCCGCAGGTGGGACCCGGCGGACTGGCGGGCCGCCGAGACCGAGCTGCGCGAACGCGGCCGGCTCGACGACGAGGGGCGCCTGACGCCCGCGGGAGCCGCCGTGCACACCGACGTCGAGGCGGGGACGGACGCCGCCGCCGAACAGCCCTGGGCCCGCCTGGGCCGGGACGCCACCGCACGTCTCGCCGGCCTTCTCGAACCGCTCGCCCGGACCGTCCTGAAGGCGGGCCTGATCCCGGCCGGCAACCCGGTGGGCCTCACGGGCACCCTGTGGAACGCCTCCCGGCGGCCCGCCGGGCAGGAGTGAGCGCCTGGGACGCCTCCCGACGGCCCGCCGGGCGGGAGTGAGCGCCTGGGACGTCTCCCGGCGGCCCGCCGGGCGGGGGTGAGCACCGCGCCGACCGGGTGGGTGGACGCCGGCCGCGGGGCATCGGCGCGCCGTTCACGGTGACTCGTCCGGCATGACCGCACAGCACCACCCGCAGCACAAAACCTCTTCGCGGGGCGAGCAGGACAAGCAGGACGAGCAGGTCGTCGAACGGCTCGTACCCGTCTGGCTGGAGGAGACGGAACGCCACGACGCCGAGGCGGCCCGCGCGGCCCGCGCCGGCTGGGAGAAGGGGGAGCTGCCGGCCTCGTCGGCGCAGGATCTTGCCCACTGGGTCACCGCGCGGGTCACGGACACCGGGTTCAACGAGGACGAGGGGCCGGACGTCCGGGGCCCCGCCCGCATCACCCCGGCGGACAAGGAGGCCGTCCACCGCTGGCTCGCGGGGCGGGGTCACCCGGTCTGAGGCCGGTCCGAGGCCGGTCTGTGGGGGTCTGTGGGGGTCTGAGGGGCGGTGCCGCCGCTCAGTCCTTCCGCACCGCCGCGTCCAGCAGCGGGCCGAGTTCCCGGACGACGGTGGTCAGGGCCCGCGGGTCCGCTTCCGCGCGGGCGATGATCAGGGCGCCCTCCAGGGCACTGATCATGAGGGTGGCGAGGGACCCGGCCCGGTCGGCGGGGACCCCCATGCCGGTCAGGGCCTCGGCCACGGGCCGGGCCCAGGTCGCGAACGCCGTGGCGGCCGCCTGTCTGGTGGAGGCGGCCGAGGAGGCGCAGTCGACGGTGGCCGCGGCCACCGGGCAGCCGGAGAGGTGCCCGGCCGTCTCGTACTCCTCGGTCCACTGCCGCACCATCGCGGCGAACAGCCCGCTCGGCGTGGGCTCGGCCATGCCCGCCAGGAAGCGGGCGACGCGCCGGGCGGCGTACCGGCCGGCCCAGGCCACCGCCTCGTTGACGAGCTGCTCCTTGCCGCCCGGGAAGTAGTGCTGGAGCGAGCCGCGCGGCGCCTCGGCGTGGGCGGCGACGTCACGCATGCCCGTCGCGCCGACCCCGTCGCGCCGGATCAACTGGGCCGCGCTGAACACCATCCGCTCCCGCGGCCCCCGCCGGGACCCCGCCATCGCGCACCTCCCCGCACCGTGTTCTCGCCCACCCTAACCACCGCCCCGCCCCATGACGGCTGTCATGACGCCCGCCCCGCCGCTACTATGACCGCCGTCATAACCGGCTGCGGGCTCCGGACGGACGGTGCGCATCGTGTACGGCTTCATCGGTCTCGGCGTCATGGGGCAGCCCATGGCCCTCCGGCTCGCGCGGGCCGGCACCCCGCTGGTGGTCTGGAACCGCACGCCCGGGCGCACCGCCCCGCTCCGCGCGGCCGGTGCCGAGGTCGCGCGGCACCCCGACGAGGTGTTCGCCCGGGCGGAGGCCGTCTTCCTGATGCTCGCGGACGAGCGGGCGGTGGACACGGTCCTCGGCCGCGGCACCCCGGCCTTCGCCGCCCGGGTCGGCGGCCGGATCGTCGTCCACATGGGTACCACCTCCCCCGCCCACTCCCGGGAGCTGGAGGCGGACGTCCGCGCGGCGGGCGGCCGGTACGTCGAGGCACCGGTCTCCGGCTCCCGCGTCCCGGCGGAGAACGGGCGGCTGGTCGCCCTGCTGGCCGGGGAGCCGGCCGCCGTGCAGACCGTACGGCCGCTGCTCGCGCCCCTGTGCCACGAGACGTTCGTGTGCGGTCCCGCGCCGCGGGCGCTGCTGATGAAACTGTCGGTGAACCTCTTCCTGATCACACTGGTGACCGGGCTGACGGAGGCGTTCCACTTCGCCGGCCGGCAGGGCCTGGACCCGCGGCTGTTCCTCGAAGTCCTGGACGCCGGCCCGATGGCCAGCCCGGTCTCCCGCATGAAGGCGCCCAAGCTCCTCGCCGGCGACTTCTCCGTGCAGGCCGCCGCGCTGGACGTGCTGAAGAACAACCGCCTGATCGCCGAGGCCGCCCGCGCCCGCGGCCTCGCCTCCCCCCTCCTCGACGTGTGCCACGCCCTGTTCGAGGAGACAGTGGGCCTGGGCCACGGCGGCGAGGACATGGTCGCCGTCCTGCGCGCCATCGAGGCGCGCACGGAGGGGACGGCGTGACCGGGCGCCCCGGCCGGCCACCGGCCTCCCGGCCGGCCGGCTCGGGACTCGGGGCTCGGAGCGCTTCGGCTCTCCCCCGTTCTCCCCGGTTTCCCTCCTCGCTCCTTCCTCGCCTCCTCCCGCGTGAGCGGGAAGAACGCCGGGGCGGACCTCCGGGACGGGGAACGGCGGCCGCCGGGTGGGGGCGTCCGTCGCGTGCCCGGGCATGTCCGTCCGGGACGTGTCTCTTCGGCCGGCGGCCGGCGTCTCATCCGCGCTCGCGGAGGTACGCCTCCAGTTCCGCGGCCCCGGTCAGCATCGCCCGCCCGCGGGCGGACAGCCGGCCGTGCCAGTCGCTCAGTGCGGCCTGCAGCGGCTCCAGCCCGCCGGCCGCCCGGACCTGGGCGATCAGCGGGGCGATCTGCTCCAACAGGTAGCCGCCGCGCCTGAGTTGATGGACCAGCCGGGCGTCCCGCACGTCGGCCGCGCCGTAGACGCGGTACCCGGTCCGCGGGTCGCGGCGCGGGCGCACCAGCCCGGCGCGCTCCCACTTGCGCAGCGTCGCGGGCCGGATGCCGAGCCTGGTGGCCAGCGGCCCGATGAACGTGTCGCCGGGCCCGGACGCCGCGGCCGGTTCGAAGCCCGCCCCGGGCCCGGACGCCGTGGCGGGCCCGGGCGCCGTGACGGGCTCGGGCACCGTGGCGGGCTCGGGCGCCGTGGCGGACTCCAGGTCGCGCAGGGCGCTCTCCACGGCCTGGAGGGTCCGGCGGTCGTCGAGGAGCCGGGCGTGGCTGTCGTCGATGAGGCGGAGCGCCTCGTCGACCGCGCCCCGGTTCACGGCGCGCATGATCGACGTCGCCGTCCGGTGGCCGTGGCCGGGCACCAGGGCGAGGAACGCGCGCAGGGCCTGCGCGTGCAGCGGGGTGTAGACGCGGTAGCCGTGGGGTGTGCGAGCGGCGGCCGGAAGGATGCCGGCCTCCTCGTAGTTCCTGACCGCCTGCGTGGACAGACCGTGCCGGCGCGCCAGGTCGACCGGCCTGAGCCGCTCACCGTTTTGAAGGTTTCGCCCCATACGAGCGACGATATCGCGGAAAAGTTTCCATCGAAGGTTCAACGATAGCGTTGAAGGCATGGCTACTGACATCAAGGACACCGTCCATGCCGTCGAGGCCGCCGCCGTCATGCGGCTGTTCCCGGCCCGCCCGCGGCTGCTGGCCCTGGGCGAGCCCACCCACGGCGAGGACACGCTGCTCGAGCTGCGCAACGAGCTCTTCCGGCAGCTCGTCGAACAGGAGGGCTACCGGACGATCGCGATCGAGAGCGACTGTCTGAAGGGCCTGCTCGTGGACGACTACGTCACCTCGGGCACGGGCACCCTCGACGAGGTCATGGAGCACGGGTTCAGCCACGGCTGGGGCGCCTTCGCGGCCAACCGCGAGCTGGTGCGCTGGATGCGCGCCCACAACGAGGACCGGCCCGCCTCCGAGTGGCTGCGCTTCGCCGGCGTCGACGGCCCCCTGGAGATCACCCACGCCGCGAGCCCCCGGCAGGCCCTCACCGCACTCCACGCCTACCTCGCGGCCCGGGTGGACGCGGACCTGCTGCCCTGCACCGCGGAGACGCTCGACCGCCTGCTCGGCGCCGACGACCGGTGGACCGATCCCGCCGCGATGACGGACCCGGCCCGGTCCGTGGGGCGGTCGGCCGAGGCCGGCCGGCTGCGGCTGCTCGCCGACGACCTGGTGGCGCTGCTCGATGCGCAGACCCCGCACCTGCTCGCGGCGGCCTCGCGGGAGGACTGGGAGCGGGCGCGCCTGTACGGGCGTACCGCCACCGGCCTGCTGCGCTACCACTACTGGATGGCCGACACCTCACCGGCCCGCATGACGCGGCTGTGCGCGCTGCGGGATGTGATGATGGCCCACAACCTCCTCGCCGTCGCCGGCCGGGGCCCGGCACTCGTCCACGCCCACAACTCCCACCTCCAGCGCGTCAAGAGCACGATGCGGATGTGGCAGGGGCCGGTGGAGTGGTGGAGCGCCGGCGCGTTGGTGAACGCCCGACTCGGCGAGGAGTACGCCTTCGTGGCCACGGCCCTCGGCACCATCCGGCACCGGGGAGTGGACACCCCGCCCCCGGACACCGTCGAAGGATTCCTGTACGCGCTCCCGGAGGACCGCTGCGTCATCGACGCCCCGCGGCTGGCCGCCGCCCTCGGCGACACGCCGCCCGCGCCCCGCGTGTCCCCCTGGTTCGGCTACGCCCCGCTCGACCCGGCCCACTTGGCGCACAGCGACGGCATCGTGTTCGTCAAGGACGTCCCGCAGACCTGACGCGCCGCCGCCTTCGGCTCGTCAGGGGGCTTCAGGGGCTCTTCCCGAAGTCCCCGACGAGGGCGGGTCGTTGGCTGCACCTGGTGGTGTGCGGGGCATGCGGATGGGGCGTTCCCCGGGGCGGTCCGTGAGGCGGGACCGCCCCGGGGAACGCGGGCCGTCAGTGCTTGCCGAGCAGCTTCCGCATCTCGGTGATCTCGGCGGACTGCGTGGCGACGATCGACTTGGCCAGGTTGCGCGCGGGGCCGTAGGCGCCCTTGGCCTGCTCGGTGCGGGCCATGGCGACGGCGCCCTCGTGGTGGCGGATCATCATCTGCAGGAACGCCGTGTCGAAGGCGGCGCCGGACAGCTTCTCCAGCCGCCGCATGTCGGCGTCGGACATCATGCCGGGCATCGATCCGCCGGTGTGGTCCATGCCGGGCATCGACTCGCCGCTGTGATCCATGCCGGGCATCGACCCACCGCTGTGATCCATGCCGGGCATCGACCCACCGCTGTGATCCATGCCGGGCATCGACCCGCCGCTGTGATCCATGCCGGGCATGTCGCTCATGCTCGGCATGGCGGACGCCGAAGCCCCGGGGACCGTCTCGCCCCAAGTCTTCAGCCAGCCGGACATCGTGGCGATCTCCGGGTCCTGCGCCTTGCGGATGCGGGCGGCGAGGTCCTTGACCTCCTGGGATCCCGCGCGGGAGACGGCGAGGTCGGCCATGGCCACGGCCTGCCGGTGGTGGGGGATCATCCCCTGCGCGAAGGTGACGTCCTGGGCGTTGTGGCCGCCCTGCCGCGCGGCTGCGGTGGCCGACGAGCCGGAGGAGGCCATGGCGGTCGTGCCGTGGCCGGAGTGGGCCGACGGGGTGGAGGCGCCGCCGCAGCCGGCCAGGACCAGCGCGGCGGTCACGGTCGCGGCCGCGGTGAGGACGGCGCCGCGGTGGCGGCGGGAGTGACGAGAGGTCATGACAGCTCCTTGAAGTCCCTCGTGCGCGCTGGTCCGCGCGGAGGGATCGGTGGGTCGGATGGAGGGCACGCCGGAGCACGCCGCGCCCGGATGCGGGGTGGCGTGCGGGTGCCTCTAGATCCGCAGGAGCTGCAGTTCGGCCAGGTCGGGCGGGGCCCGTCCGGTGGTGGAGAGGGTCGTCGGGACCGTGTGCGCCGCGTCGGGGGCGGCGGTGCCGGGCGGTGCGGGCGGGAGGGCGGGCGGCGCGTAGCCGGTGGAGACGGCTCCGGCCGCGCAGGTGCCGCCGGTGTGGTGCATGCCGACGTCGCCGGTGTCCGCGTCCGAGAGGTGCCGGCAGGCGCCGGTGCCGTGCGCGGCGGCGGTCGGGACGTGGTGCCCGCTGGTCCCGGAAGGGGGCATCGCGCTGTGGGCGCCGGCCCCGGAAAGGGGCATCGCGCTGTGGGTGCCCGCCGCGGGCGTACCGGCGGGCGACAGCGCGTGCATCGCGAGCAGTCCGGCGAGGACGGCCAGGACCAGCACCGTCCAGCGGGCGCGCCCCACCGCGGGGCGGGGGTGCGTGCCGAAACCGGAGAGCATGCGGATCATCATACGGACCCGGATGGCGCGGCGCGGGCCGGACGGGGCCGAACCGCTCCGCGCGAGGTCGCGAGGTCGCGAGGTGGGGATACCGGTCAGCTGCCGCCGACCCCCAGCGCCGCCAGCAGCACCAGGACCACGGTGGCCGCGGCGACGAGGCCGTGGGCGGCGACCACGGGCACGGGGAGCGCCCGCTCGGGCGGTGCCGTCTCCCCACCGGCCGGTGCCGCGGCCCGGCGGACGGGGAGCCAGCGGCCGAACAGGGCGAAGCCGAGCAGCGCGACGGCGACGAGCACGCCGAAGGCCGTCCACGCCAGGGCGCCGCGGTCGGCGGCGAGATAGACGATCCACAGCACCAGCCCCGCCGCGGCGAGCAGGAAGTGGCCGAAGACCAGGGGGGCCGGGAAGCGGGTGTTCCCGGTGCGTTGTGCACGCAGGCCGCCTTCGGTGATCCAGCGGCCGAGGAGGACGAATCCGCCCAGGGCGGTGACCACCCAGGCGACGAGTGCGGCGATGTCCATGGCGGGCTCCAGGTCGGGTCAGGGGGTACGGGGGTCGGGGAACGGGAGCAGGGGGTGGAGGCGGGGAGGAGGGAGGCGGGGAGTCCGCCGGCTCTCGGGGAGACACCGATGAGGACCGGGAGGACGTCGCACGGGGCGCCCGGGCGGCCGTCGGCCGGAACCGCGGCCGCCGGCCGAGTGGTTGCGCCGGCCGACGGGTCATGCCGGTCGGCGGGTGCGGTAGCCCGCGGCCTGGTCGCTCTCGGCGGCGACGCGGACGCCGTAGCGGTAGGCGAGTTTGCCGCCCAGGTAGCCGGAGAGGCCGAGGGCGGCCAGGGCGACGGCGGACAGGGCGAGCCGGCCCGGTGGGACGGCGCCGCCGTCGGCGTAGCCGGCGCTCTGCCGCCAGGCGAAGCCGGCCGCGTAGGCGGCGGTCACGGCGAGGTTGAGGCTCATGTGGATCAGGGCGGTGCGGAAGGCCCGGGTGCCGGAGGGGATGGCGAACAGGTCCAGGAAGCCGACGCAGGCCGCCGCCAGCGCGCCCAGCACGCCGATGGCGAGGAGCCAGGCCGATCCGCGGGCCAGGAAACCGGGCCGGTCGACGATGTGCGAGGCGATGTCGAAGACCAGGCTGGACACCCACGCTCCGATGGGCACGGTGACCAGGATCGGGTGGAAGGGGTGGCCGTACGGGCCGGCCAGCGCGCCGCTGACCGGTTGCTTGGCCTGCCTCAGTTCCCTGTCGAGTTCGTCGAGTTCACCGTCGGCCGTCATGGCGCACCTGCCTCGGTCCGTACCGGCTGTGAGGTACCGGCTGTGAGGTATTTCGCCAATGATTGTTGGCCTTATTCGCCGGGAGGGTCAAGTGGCCCGTACGGGTGAGGATGGTCGGCCCGCACCGAAGTCGCCCGGCGGGTTACGGTGAGCGGGTGACGTCCGAATCCATCGGGTCCCGGGCGGACGGCCCGGGCGGCACCGACGCGCTGGCCGCGCTCGCCGTGCTCGGCGACACATCGCGGCGCCGGCTGCTGGAGTTCGTCCGGCGTGCCCGGCGGCCGGTGACCCGTGAGGAGGCGTCGGCGGCGGTGGGGATCTCCCGCAAGCTGGCGGCGTTCCATCTGGACAAGCTGGTCGCCTCGGGGCTGCTGCAGGCCCGCCACGGCGGGCACGGGCCGCGCCGGGTGGGCCGCGCGCCCAAGGTGTACGAGGCCGTCCCGCACGCGCTCGCGGTCAGCCTGCCGCCGCGCCGCCACGACCTGCTGGCCTCCCTGCTGGCCGAGGCCGTGGCCGCGCAGCGGCCCGCGGAGAGTGCCCGGGAGGCGGCGCTCCGCGTCGCCCGCGACCGCGGGGAGGCCCTGGGGGCGGCGGCGCGCGGCGGTGACGTCGGCGCGTTCCTGGAGAGCCTCGGCTTCGAGCCCGCCGACGCCGGCGACGGCCGGACCGTGCTGCACAACTGCCCGTTCCACCCGGTCGCCGCCGAGGCCCCGGACCTGGTGTGCGGAATGAACCACGCCTTCCTGTGCGGGTATCTCGCCGCCGCCGGCGAGCGGGGGACCACGGCGGTGCCGGCTCCGCGCGCCGACGCCTGCTGCGTGGAACTGCGCACGGGGCACGGGACGGTGGACGGGGAGGAATCCGCCTCGGGCGGCGGCCCGGCCGCCTGCGGACGCGAGCCGTCCGGGTGAGGATGGGGCGCCGCCGGCCGGCGGCGCGGGTCGTGTGGGTGCGGGACGAAAGGGGCACCCGAAGCCGCAGGGCCGGTGACACGGGCGAGGACCGGACGGCGCGCCGGCCCGGGCCGCGGGCCGCGCGGGCTCCGCGGCGCCTTCGCGGCAGGTGCCGAAAACTCGGGACGAGGCCATGGACGACGGCACGGTGACCCTGTTCCTGTGCGGCGACGTGATGCTCGGCCGCGGGGTCGACCAGGTCCTGCCGCATCCCGGCGACCCCGCGCTGCGGGAGGAGTGGGTGCGGGACGCCCGCGACTACGTGCGGCTGGCGGAGGCCGCGAGCGGGCCGGTTCCGGCCCCGGTGCCGTACGCGTGGCCGTGGGGCGAGGCGCTGCGGGTGCTGGCGCGGGCCGCTCCGGACGTGCGGATCGTGAACCTGGAGACAGCCGTGACACGCAGCGACGCGTTCGCGGCCGGGAAGGACATCCACTACCGGATGGCCCCGGCCAACCTGCCCGCCCTGACGGCCGTCCGGCCCGACGTGTGCGTCCTGGCCAACAACCACGTGCTCGACTTCGGCCGCCCGGGACTGCTGGAGACCCTGGACTGCCTGCGCGAGGCCGGGATACGGGTGGCGGGCGCGGGGCGGGACGCGCAGGAGGCGTACGCGCCCGCCGTCGTCGACGCGCCGGGCGGCGGCCGGGTACTGGTGTTCGCGATCGGGATGCCCTGCAGCGGAATCCCCGCGGGCTGGGCGGCGACCGGCGGGCGGCCCGGCGTCGCGTACGTCGCGGCACCGACGGCCGAGGCGGCCGAGGCGCTGCTGCGGCGGGTGGAGCGGGTGAGGCGGCCCGGCGACGCCGTGGTGGTCTCGGTGCACTGGGGCTCGAACTGGGGCTACCGCGTGCCGCGGGAGCAGGTCGGCTTCGCCCGCGCGCTCACGGCGGGCGGGGTGGACGTGGTGCACGGGCACTCCTCACACCACGTCCGGCCGTTGGAGCTCCACCGCGACCGGCTGATCCTGTACGGCTGCGGCGACTTCGTCGACGACTACGAGGGCATCCCCGGCCACGAGCGGTACCGCGACGACCTGCGCCCGGCCTGGCTGGTGACGCTGGACGCGGCCTCGGGGCGGACGGTGCGGATCCGGGCGGTGCCGCTGCGGGCGCGGCGGCTGCGGCTGGAGCCGGCCGGTGCGCGGGACCGGGCGTGGCTGGCCGCGACGCTGGAGCGGATCAGTGCGGGAGTGCGCGTGGCCGTGGACCCGGACGGCGCGCTCCGCGTCGTACCGACGGGCACGGCGCACCGGGCGTGAAGGCGTGAGGCCGGGCAGCACGGCACGGCCGGGTGAGGCCCGGCGGCGCACGGCACATGAGGCCCGGTGGCGCGCACGGGGGAGGAGGGCCGCGGCTATGCTCGAAGCCCCGTCCAGTGAGGAGCCATGGCCCAACCCGCGCAGAATCTGCCCCAGTTGCTCCACGAGGCCCGGCGCTGGTTCGACGACGCGTTGCTGGCGAGCATGACGGCCGCGGGCGAGCAGCCCGTCACCGTCACACAGGCGGCGGTGTTCGCGGCGCTGGACGACGACGGCACGACCGTCTCCGATCTGGCGCGCCGGATGGGGGTGACCCGGCAGACCACCCATCAGGCGGTGCACGGCCTGATCGGCATGGGCCTGCTGCGGCAGGCGCCGGATCCCGCCTCCGCCCGCCGGCGCCTGATCCGTCTGACCGCGGAGGGCGCCCGGGTCCACCGGCGCGCCCAGGCGGCCCTCGCCGTCCTGGAGGCGCGGCTCGCCGAACGGATCGGCGCCGGGCGGGTGGCCGCGCTGCGGGAGGCGCTGACCGCGTCCTGGGGCGAGCCGCCCCTGGTCGAGCCGCCGCCCGTCGAGGCGTCCTGAGCGATGGTGGGGCCGCCGGGGGCTCGGGGGGAGGACTGCTTCGCCGTGTCCGTGGACTTCACGCGCGACGTCGTGCGGAGCTGACGGGGTCACGGACTCATCGGCCGACGGGACGGGCCGACGGGGCGGCGAGTGAAACCGGCGGGGGTAACGAGACCGACGGGGTCACGGGGCCGACAGGCCCACGGAGCCGACGGGTTCACATGCGGGCGTCCTCCACGGCGCGCCGCCGGGAGGCCTCGATCTCCTCGTACGCGGCGTCGCGGCCCTCCCAGTGGGAGCCCTCGACGCTCTTGCCGGGCTCGAGGTCCTTGTACACCTCGAAGAAGTGGGTGATCTCCAGCCGGTCGAACTCGGGGATGTCGTCGATGTCCTGCACGTGCGCGTAGCGCGGGTCGTGGGCGGGGACGCACAGGATCTTCTCGTCCGGTCCCTTCTCGTCGCGCATGCAGAACATCCCCACCGCCCGGCACTCGATCGTGCAGCCCGGAAATGTGGGGTCCCCCACGACGACGAGCGCGTCCAGCGGGTCGCCGTCCCGGCCGAGGGTGCCCTCGACGTAGCCGTAGTCGGCCGGGTAGCGGGTCGAGGTGAACAGCATCCGGTCCAGGCGGATCCGGTGCAGCGCGTGATCCATCTCGTACTTGTTGCGCGACCCCTGCGGGATCTCCACGGTGACGTCGAACTCCACGGCGGCCTCCTCACCTCGCGTCCCGCCGTACCAGACCCCATTGTCACGCGGCGGGCGACGGGGTGCTGGCCGGAGCGGCCGGGGCGGTGGGGTCTCGCCGGGGTGCAGGGGGCGTCCGACGAGGGAGTCGAGGACGATGTCGCGAGCGGCGGCCGGGTCGTCGCCACCGTCTCCGCCGTGACCGCGCCCGGGGCGCCCGCCGGCACGGCCGCGCCGTCCGTCGCCGAGGCGGGCGCCGGGGCCGGTGTGAGCGGCGAGGGGCCGTACTGCACTTGGCAGTCCCCCGCGTCCCCCATCGCGCGAACCGCGGCCGTCGGGGGTATCGCGCCGGGTGCCGGGGGCAAGACCTAAAACTTCGCGACCGGTTCGTCCGCCGTCCGTGGCCGGCCGGTCCGCCGTGGTCACCTCCCGTGAAGCCCCCTGAAGCTTCCCCGCCCTCCCCGAAAAACCCCCGAAGTCCCCCGAAGCCCCACGAAGTCCCCCGAAGTCCCCTTGAAGACCCCGTGAAGGAGACACATCGCATGGTCGGCACACCTGCCGCGGCCGGGCGCGGTACCGCCCTGGCCGTTCTGGGCGCACTCGTCCTCGCCGCCGTCCCCCCGGCCGTGGCGGCCGCGCCGCCGCCCGCGCCGGGCCCCGCGCCCTCCGCCGCGCAGACGGTCGGCGCGGACAGGCCGTCGCCGGAGATGCTCCGGGCCCTGCAGCGCGACCTGAGGCTGACCGCCGACCAGGCGGCCGCCCGGCTGATCAACGAGGCCGAGGCCGGCGCCCGCGCGGGCCGGCTGCGCAACGCGCTCGGCGAACGCTTCGCCGGGGCCTGGGTGCGCGGGACGACCTCGGCCCGGCTCACCGTGGCCACCACCGACGCCCGGGACGTGCCGGCGATCCGGGCGCAGGGCGCGGCGGCCGCCGTGATGAAGACCTCGCTGGCCGGACTCCGGGCCGTCAAGGACAGGCTGGACGCCGCGGCCGCCCGGGTGAGGACCACGAACACGCCCCTGTGGTACGTCGACGTCCCCGGCAACCGGGTCGTCGTGCAGGCCGTCGACCGGGCGGCCGGGGCCGCCTTCGTCAAGGCCGCCGGGGTGGACCCCGGGCAGGTGGCCGTGCGGGTGTCGGCCCAGCGGCCGCGGCTGCTGGCGGACATCGTCGGCGGGGACCCGTACTACATCAACAACTCCGCCCGCTGCTCCGTCGGCTTCTCCGTCACCAGGGGCGACCAGGAGGGCTTCGTCACCGCCGGCCACTGCGGCGCCAAGGGCGACAGCACCACCGGCCCCGACAACAGGACCGCGCAGGGCACCTTCCAGGACTCCGTCTTCCCCGGCAAGGACATGGCCTGGGTGGGCGTGAACAGCGGCTGGACCGCCACTCCCTACGTCGAGGGCGAAGGGGGCCAGAGGGTGCAGGTGGAGGGTTCGGTGGAGGCGCTGGAGGGGGCGTCGGTGTGCCGCTCGGGCTCCACCACCGGCTGGCACTGCGGCACGATCGAGCAGCGCGACACGAGCGTCAGCTACGCCGAGGGCACCGTCGACGGCCTGACCCGGACCACGGTGTGCGCGGAGCCGGGCGACTCCGGCGGCCCGTTCCTCGCCGGTTCCCAGGCGCAGGGCGTCACCTCCGGCGGCTCGGGCGACTGCACCTCGGGCGGCACCACCTTCTTCCAGCCGGTCAACGACATCCTCAGCGCCTACGGCCTCACCCTGAAGACCGTCTCCGCCCCGTCCTCCGGCGCCCCCGCCGACCCGGGTGAGGGCGGCGCGGACGCCTGGGCCGCGGGCCGCGTCTACCGGGCGGGGGCCACGGTCACCCGCGCCGGTGTGCGCTACCGGTGCCTGCAGACCCACCAGGCGCAGACCGTCTGGTCACCGGAGGGCACCCCGGCGCTGTGGCAGCGCCTGTAGCCGCCGCGGGGCGTGCCGTGCCCGGCGGCGCCCGGCGGCCGGGCACGGATCCCCGGTCGCCGGGGCGCGGCGCCGGGCCCGCCGGTCCGCTCAACCCGCCTGGCACTCGGCGCCGTTGACGCTGAACGACGCCGGCCTGCCGGTGTCGCCGGTGTGCGTGGCCTGGAAGCCGAACGTGGTGGAGGCCCCGGGGGCCAGGGTGGCGTTGTAGGAGACGCCGCGCGCGGTGACGGCGCCGCCGGCCTGGGAATAGGTGGCGTTCCAGCCGGAGGTGACGGTCTGTCCGGCGGGCAGGGTGAAGGTGAGGGACCAGTCGGCCAGCGGGGCGGTGCCGGTGTTGGTGAGGGTGATCGACGCGGTCAGACCGGTGTTCCAGGTGCTGGTCGTGTACGTCACCCGGCAGCCGCCCGCCGGGGTGGTGGGCGGCGGGTCGCCCGGGCCGGGGCCGGCGGTGGAGTCCAGGCCGAAGAAGGCGATGGCGCGGGCGGCCATGCCCGAGGTGGGCAGGCTGTGGCCGACGCCCTGGATGCTGACGCCCTCGACGGGCGCCTGGGTGCCGGTGCCGCCGTAGCGGGTGCGGGTCCAGCCGCTCTGGGGCCGGTCGGTGGCGGCCGGGGTCTGGCTCACGCCGAGGACGTCGGTCCACTGCTTGATCTCCTCCCCGAAGTTGGGGTAGCGCAGCGTGGTGTCCTCGGTGCCGTGCCACAGCTGCATCCGGGGCCGGGGCCCGGTGTAGCCGGGATAGGCGGCGCGCACCAGGTCGCCCCATTGCCGGGGCGTCCTGGTGACGGTGCCGTTGGCGCAGGCGCTGTTCCAACTGGAGCCGTCGGTGGTGGCGAAGCAGCCGAAGGGCACGCCCATGAAGGCGGCGCCGGCCTTGAAGACGTCGGGGTAGTCGCCGAGCAGGACGTTGGTCATCATCGCGCCGGAGGAGGCGCCGGTGACGTAGACGCGGGACGGGTCGGCGCCGTAGTGCTGCTCGGCGTAGGTGACCATCGACATGATGCCGACGGGGTCGCTGCCGCCGCCGCGGCGCAGGGCCTGGGGCGAGGAGACGTCGAAGCAGCTGCCGCTGCGGGTGACCGACGGGTAGACGATCATGAAGCCGTAGCGGTCGGCCAGGGAGGCGAACTCGGTGCCCGCGTAGAAGGCGGGCCCCGAGCCGGTGCAGTAGTGCAGGGCGACCAGCAGCGCCGGGTGGGCCGGTGCGCTGTCCGGCCGGTAGACGTACATGCGCAGGTTGCTGGGGTTGTCGCCGAAGCCGGTCACCTCCGTCAGGGAGGCGGCGCGGGCGGCGGGGGCGGCCAGCAGCGCGGCCGCGAGCAGCGGCACGACGCCGCCGAGCAGGGCGGCCAGTAACCGCCCGAGTCTCCTGCCTGGGGGCATGTCGGCGTCCTTTCGACTACGCAAGTTTCGAATCTGTTTCCGGAATGTGTCGGGTCACGTTAGGGACGCCGCTTGCGGGCGTCAACCACCCGAACAGCGGCGCGCACGGCCGCGCAAGGCGGTGAGCCACCGGGGTGTCGCCGTTCGGTCATCCGCCGCCGGATGGCGCGCTAGTGGTTGACCGGACCCGTCGTCGCTCGTAAGGTCTGCGCAGTCATTCGGCAACAATTTCGAAACTTTCGAACGACCGTGCCGCGTACGGTCCCGGAAGGAATGTCATGACCATGATCAGACGCCGATGGGGCGGTGCCCGCTCCGCCGTGAGCGTCGCCGCCGCCGGCCTGCTCGCCGCGGCGGCGATCCCCGTCCTCGCGCACCAGGCCGCCGCCGCCGACACGCTGGGCTCGGCCGCGGCCGCCAAGGGCCGCTACTTCGGCACCGCGGTGGCCGCGAGCCACCTGGGCGAGTCGGCCTACGCCGGCACGCTGGACCGGGAGTTCACCGCGGTGACCCCGGAGAACGAGATGAAGTGGGACGCCACCGAGAGCACCCGGGGCACCTTCACCTTCGGTGCCGCCGACCAGATCGTCAGCCACGCGCAGGCCCACAGCATGAAGATCCGCGGGCACACGCTGGTGTGGCACTCCCAGCTCCCGTCCTGGGTGTCGGGCCTGTCGGCCTCCGACCTGCGCACGGCCATGAACAACCACATCACCCAGGTCATGCAGCACTACAAGGGCAAGATCTACGCCTGGGACGTGGTCAACGAGGCCTTCCAGGACGGCGGCAGCGGCGCCCGGCGCAGCTCTCCGTTCCAGGACAAGCTGGGCAACGGCTTCATCGAGGAGGCGTTCCGCACCGCCCGCTCCGTCGACCCCAACGCCAAGCTCTGCTACAACGACTACAACACCGACGGCATCAACGCGAAGAGCAATGCCGTCTACAACATGGTCAAGGACTTCAAGTCCCGCGGCGTGCCCATCGACTGCGTGGGCTTCCAGTCCCACTTCAACAGCGCCTCCCCCGTGCCGTCCGACTACCAGGCCAACCTGCAGCGCTTCGCCGACCTCGGTGTCGACGTGCAGATCACCGAGCTGGACATCGAGGGCTCCGGCACCGCCCAGGCCACCAACTACGCCAACGTCGTCAAGGCCTGCCTCGCGGTGAGCCGGTGCACGGGCATCACCGTGTGGGGCATCACCGACAAGTACTCCTGGCGCAGCAGCGGCACGCCCCTGCTGTTCGACTCCAACTACACCAAGAAGCCCGCCTACGACGCCGTCCTGTCCACCCTCGGCGGCTCGGGCTCCGGCGGCGGGGGCGGGGGCGGCGGCACCGGCGCCACGTGCAGCGTGTCGTACGCCAAGACCCAGGAGTGGAGCGACCGCTTCAACGGCCAGGTCACCGTCACGGCCGGGTCCGCGCCGATCAGCGGCTGGACCGTGACGGTCACCGTCACCCCGCCGCAGAAGATCTCCGCCACCTGGAACGGCTCGCCCACCTGGGACAGCAGCGGCAACGTCATGACGATGCGGCCCAACGGCAACGGCAGCCTGGCGGCGGGCGCGTCGACCAGCTTCGGGTTCACCGTCATGAAGAACGGCAACTCCGCGGCGCCGGCGATCGGGGCCTGCACGGCCTCCTGACCGGGCACGCGCCCACCGGTGGGGCCGCCACCCGGCACGGACGGCGGCCCCACCGGCGTGGGCCCGCCGCGCCGGCGGCGGGTCCGCGGCCGTACCGGGCCCCGTTACAGGGTGCGTTCCAGACGGTCCGCCAGGAGCTTGGCGAACCGGGCGGGTTCCTTGGGCTGGCCGCCCTCGGCGAGGACGGCCAGGCCGTGCAGGAGTTCGGCGGTCTCGGCGAGGCCGGAGCGGTCCTCGCGCTCCCGGAAGGCCCGGTTGAGGTTCTTCACCAAGGCGTGGTCCGGGTTGAGTTCGAGGATGCGCCGGGCGCGCGGCACCTCCTGGCCCATGGCCCGGTACATGTTCTCCAGCGCCGGGGTCAGGTCGCCGGCGTCCGAGACGACGCAGGCCGGGGAGACGGTGAGGCGGCCGGACAGGCGCACGTCCTTGACGTCCTCGCCGAGCTGCTCCTTCATCCAGCCCAGCAGGCCGGCGTACTCCTCGTCCTGCTTCTCCCGCTCGCCGCCCTTGCCGTCGCCGTCCGCGTCGCCCAGGTCCAGCTCGCCCTTGGCGACGGAGCGCAGCTTGCGGCCGTCGAACTCGCCGACGGTGTCGACCCACACCTCGTCGACGGGGTCGGTCAGCAGCAGCACCTCGATGCCGCGTTCGCGGAACGCCTCCATGTGCGGGGAGTTCTCCAGGGCGTGCCGCGAGTCGCCGGTGAGGTAGTAGATGTCCTGCCGGTCGTCCTTCGCCCGCGCCACGTACTCGGCGAGCGTGGTCGGCTTCTCGGCGTCGTGCGTGCTCGCGAACGAGGCGACGGCGAGGATCGCGTCGCGGTTCTCGGCGTCGGTGACCAGGCCCTCCTTCAGGACGGCGCCGAACTCCCGCCAGAACGTGGCGAAGCGGTCGGGCGCGTTCGCCTTCATCTCCTTCAGGGAGGACAGCACCTTCTTCGTCAGCCGGCGCCGCATCATCTCGATGTGCCGGTCCTGCTGCAGGATCTCCCGGGAGACGTTGAGGGAGAGGTCCTGCGCGTCGACGACGCCGCGCACGAAGCGCAGGTACGGCGGCAGCAGCGCCTCGCAGTCGTCCATGATGAACACGCGCTTGACGTACAGCTGCAGGCCGTGCCGGAAGCCCTGGGTGAACAGGTCGTGCGGGGCCCGGGAGGGCAGGAACAGCAGCGCCTGGTACTCGAAGGTGCCCTCCGCCTGGAGCCGGATGGTCTCCAGCGGGTCCTGCCAGTCGTGGCTGAGGTGCTTGTACAGCTCGTGGTACTCCTCGTCGGAGACCTCGTCGCGCGGGCGGGCCCACAGCGCCTTCATGGAGTTCAGGGTCTCGGGTTCGCGCGCGCCGTCGCCGTCCTTGCCCGTGCCGTCCTGCGGGAGGAGCTTGACCGGCCAGGTGATGAAGTCCGAGTACCGCTTGACGATCTCCCGGATCTTCCAGGGGGAGGTGTAGTCGTGGAGCTGGTTGTCGGGGTCGGCCGGCTTCAGGTGCAGGGTGACCGAGGTGCCCTGCGGCACGTCGTCGACCTTCTCCAGGGTGTACGTCCCCTCGCCGCGCGAGCTCCAGCGGGTGCCCTGCTCCTCGCCGGCCCGGCGGGTCACCAGCGTCACCTCGTCCGCCACCATGAAGGCGGAGTAGAACCCGACGCCGAACCGCCCGATGAGCCCCTCGGCCGCCGCCGTGTCCTTGGCCTGGCGCAGCTCCTCCAGGAACTTCGCGGTGCCCGAGTTGGCGATGGTGCCGATGAGCTGCCCCACCTCCTCGTAGGACATGCCGATGCCGTTGTCCCGGACGGTGAGGGTGCGGGCCTCCTTGTCGGCCTCGATCTCGATGTGCAGGTCGGACGTGTCGGCGTCCGGCGCCTCGCCCCGCAGCGCGGCGATGCGCAGCTTGTCCAGCGCGTCGGAGGCGTTGGAGACGAGCTCCCGCAGGAACACGTCCTTGTTCGAGTACACCGAGTGGATCATCAGCTGCAGCAGCTGACGTGCCTCTACCTGGAACTCAAACGTTTCGGTCGGCATGACGGGCGATGTCCTCCGTGTACCTCATCCGGTGCCTGATCGCCGGGACTCCGGCACTACCGACAGTCACTGTAGAGCAGCGGGCCGGCGCCGGGGGGCGGGTGCCGGCCCGACGGAGTTCAACGCGTACATGGCCAACGGAGCCGCGGTGGCGAACCGGGCCGCGGTGGCGAACCGGGCCACGGCGGCGTGGGACCCGCCGGCCGGGTGGTGCCGATCCGGGCACCACCGCCGGTGGTGCCGGTCGAGGGGTTCCGCGGTCCTCGGGCGGGCGGAGCGGGACGGACAGGGCAGGGCACGCGGCCCCGTGCCGGCCGCCGTGCCCGCCGCACGCGCGAAAAGGGCGCCGCCCGGCCGTGCCCATGGCCGAGCGACGCCCGTGATCGAACGGTGCCCGTGGCCGGCCCGCGCCTTCCCGGCGGACCGGCGCTCAGGGCCGGGGGTTGACGCGCCGCCAGGTGCGGCGGGCGTCGGGGTCGTGGCGGCCGGCGGCCGCGGCGCAGCGGGGGCAGACGCGGCGTACGGCGTCGGCCGCGCCGCCCGACTCGGGCAGCACGTCCCGCCACTCGACACCGGCGAGGCGGGTCAGCCGGGAGCGGTGCAGGGACAGGCCGCACACCGTCTGGTTGGTGCCGGGTTCCCAGGCGTGCACCTCCCCGGCGGGCAGCCGCCGCCCGTCCTCCTCGTCCCACCACTCGCCGGAGGCCGCCACCGCGTGGCGGCGGCTCCTCCTCGTACCCGTCGCCCTCACCCCTCTTTCCCGTCTTTCGCGCCGG
This sequence comes from Streptomyces echinoruber, assembly GCF_014651135.1. Classification (GTDB taxonomy): domain Bacteria; phylum Actinomycetota; class Actinomycetes; order Streptomycetales; family Streptomycetaceae; genus Streptomyces; species Streptomyces echinoruber. Next base: position 40,177 of record NZ_BMWH01000012.1, on the reverse strand, counting down.
TGTCCCGGCCCTTGCCCCGCCCGGCCTTCTTCTTCAGCCGCCGCCGCTGACGGCCGGTGACCGCCTTGCGGCCGCTCTGCTTCAGGTAGGCGTCCTTGCGCCGGTCGTTCTCCACGGCCGTTCTCCCGCCGGGTCAGATGGAGCCGGTGCTGCCGGCGAACAGGAGGTGGGCGAGGTCGTCGTCCAGGGACGCGCGGACCTTGCCCGTCAGGCTGCCCTGGGTGGCCTCGCCGACGACCTCGACGACGGTACGGGCCTCGTGCGCGGCCTTGGCCCGGTCGGCGCCGGCCCGCCGGGCGACGCGGTCGAGGAACTCGTTGCGGTCCATGCGGACGCCGGTGTCCGGCTGGTCCTGCGCGACGGTCACGCGCCGCAGGTGCTCGCCGATCTCCCGCGGCAGTTGCTCGGCGAGGTTGTCCGCGAGAGTGGCGGGGATGCGCTCGGCGAGGGTCTCCAGGGTGGCGCGGGTGGCGGTCTCCGCGGCGCCCCGGCTGTCGAGGCGGGCGCGCGCCTGTACCTGTCCGATGAAGGTGTCGTGGTCCATGACGGGCCTGTCCTCCTTGCCTTTCCTTTTCGCTCTTCCGGCTCCCCCGTTCCCCCTTCTCGTGCGTCCCTTCTGTCACCTTTAGTCCCGTGCGTCCTTTCCGCGCGGGCCGGGTACCCCGGGCGGCGGGAGTCCACGCGACCGCCGGAGTTCCCGGCGGCGGGAGCCGTTACGGCCGCGGGGCCGTGGGCACCCGGCCGGAGACCGCCCGTTGCACGCGAAGCGAAGGGGGTTTCCATGCGGTACGACGAGTTCCTCGCCCGTGTGCGGGAGCGCGGTGAGTACGCCGACCGGGAGGAGGCCGCGAAGGTCACCGACGCGGTGCTGGAGGTCCTCGCCGGACGCATCCCGGCGTCCGAGGCCGAGGACCTGGCGGCGCAGCTGCCCGCACCGCTGGACGACCGGGTCACCTCCGCGGCGGCCGAGCAGCCGGAGACGTACGGGGTGGAGGAGTTCTACCGGCGCGTCGGCAAGCGCACCGGCGCGCACGAGCGCACCGCCCAGTGGGACGCGAGCGCCGTGCTGACCACGCTGGCCCAGACCGTCTCCCCCGGTCAGCTCAACCAGCTCATCAGCCGGCTGCCCACCGGCTACGCCGCCCTGTTCGGCAGGGCCGACCTCACCGACTGACCGTCCCCGCACCCGCTTCCGGGCCCGGCGTGACGCGCGCCGGGCACCGTCGTCCGCACCGTCGTGCGCAGGTATCTCCGTACGCAGGTGTCTGCGCAGGCATGGAGGAGGCCCACCGATGTCCCTGCCGCTGACCGTCGATGCCCGCGAGCACGGCCTCGTCGGCGACGGCACCACCGACGACCGGCCGGCGCTGGCGGAACTGGTCGACGCGCTGGGCGCGGCGTGCGCCGCGGACGGCCGCCCGCGCATCATCCGCGTCCCCGCGGGCCGGTACCTGATCCGGGACGAGCCCGTGGTGTGGCGCAGCGGCGTGTCCCTGATCGGCGCGGGCCGGGGCGCCACCTGCTTCGTGCTCGCCAACCCCGGCAACCGGGCGCAGCCGGTGCCGCTGGCCTGGTTCACCGACTCCCGGCACGGGGCGAGCCGGGACAACCACCTGGCCGACCTCACCTTCGCGCACTTCGAGATCGACGGCTCCGGCGTGCGGACCGAGGAGTACGACCCGCTCGCCAAGGGCCTGGGCCTGCAGTACGTGCGGCGCGCCCGCTTCAGCGACCTGTACCTCCACGACACCGCGGCCACCGGCTTCGGCTGCGACTTCCTGCAGGACACGGTGGTGGAGGGCGTGCTGGCCGAGCGGTGCGGCCGGCAGGACCCCGGCGAGGCGATGGGCGGCGCCGGCATCGGGATCGGCGTGGGCGGCTGGGGCGCCGTCGAGCGGCTCACGATCACCGCGTGCACAGCCGTCGGCAACACCACCAACGGCATCTTCCTGGAGTTGCAGGAGGAGAAGTGGCCGCCGCCGCGCGGCATCCGCGTCATCGCCTGTCACACCGAGGACAACCGGTACGGCATCTCCGACTGGGGCACCGACGGGCTGCTGGTGACCTCCTGCACGATGATCGGCAACCACGAGGCCGGGTTCGACGTGTCCTCGCACGGCACCACGGCCGTCGCCGGGCGCGGCGGCATCGTGACCGGCTGCGTCATCGACGGCAACGTCCGCGACGGCGTCGCGATCGGCAACACGCCCGGGCCGTACGCGCTGCGCGGCAACCGCATCAGCCGCAACGGCCGCTACGGCTACTGGCAGCACAACCTGGCGGGCGGCGACCAGGAGCCGACCGCGGACATCGTCCTGGAGTCCAACGACATCCGCGACAACGCCCTGGACGGCGTCCGCATCGACGCCGACCTGCGCGACGCGGCCGTCCTCGGCAACCGGATCCGCAACAACGGGCGGCGTGCCGCGCCGGCCGCCTCCGGCGGCGGGCCGGGGGTGCGCTGCACCGAGCTGTCCCTCGTCGACGAGGGGGCCGACTGGCCCCCGGACGGGCACCGCGGCAAGCGGCTGACCGTCGGCGGGCAGAGCGCCCTGGTGACGTACAACACCGCCACCGAACTCGCCCTCGCCCCCGCGCGTCCCGGCGTCCCGACCGCCTGGCCCGGCGGGACGCCCGCGCCCGGCACCCCGTACGAACTGCCCGACGCGCCCGCTCCGCGCTCCGGTCTGACGATCGCCGCCGACGTGACCCGCCCGCAGGTGCAGAGCAACCGCGTCGAGGACGACCAGGAGGCCAGGACGCAGACCCACGCCGTCTGGGTCACCGGCACCGGCCACTGGACGGGCGGCCGCGTCACCGGCAACGACTTCACCCGCAACGCCGCGTCCTCGACCCGCTTCGACACGCCGCCGAGCGGGGGGCGGTGGCGGGACAACGACGGCTGACGGCGTGACCGTGCCACCGTGGCGGCTGACCGTGCCACCGTGACGGCGACGGCCGGCGGACGGCCGGGGCCGGTACCCGGGCCGCGGGACCGCCGGTCGTAGGCCGGTCGTAGGCCGGTCGTCGCCGCGTGGCCGACCGGCCGTCGCCGTCGCGGTCAGTCGCGCGCCACCACCCGCAGGGTCTTGACCGTCGGGTCCGCCGCGTCGGGGATGAGCATCCCGTGCTCGACGCCGCTGCGCAGGTAGTCGAGGATCTCGTCGGTGATGACCTCGCCGGGGGCGACGACGGGCACGCCGGGCGGGTAGGGGCTGATCATCTCGGCGGAGATGCGGCCGGCGGCGCGCTCGGCGGGCACGTGCTCGACCGGGGCGAAGAAGGCCTCGCGGGGCAGCATGGCCTGTTCCAGTTCCAGGGCCGGGGGGCGGGGCAGCCGGACCGGGGGCTGCGTCTCGATCGAGCCGGCGCCGTCGACGAGCGCCCGCAGGGCGTCGAGGAGGACCTTCTCGGTCTCGTCGTCGTCGGCGTGGGTGAGGGAGGCGCTGATGCGGCAGGTGTCGGAGCCGCCGACGTCGACGTGCCGGTGGGCGCGCAGCCACTCGGAGGCTTGCATGCCGCTGATGCCGAGTTCCCGCACGTCGATCACGATCTTCAGCGGGTCGAAGGCGGCGGCGAAGCCCTCCTCGACGACCTCCGCGCCCATGGGCCTCAGACCCGGCAGGTCGGCGGCCGCGGCCCGGATGCGTTCGGCGCGCCGCAGCGCGGCCTCGAGCAGGTCGTGGCCGTGCTCGACCATCTGGCGGCGCCAGCCGTCGAGCGTGGCGTACACCAGGGTGGAGGCGCTGGTGGTGCCGAGCAGGTCCTCGCGCTGCTTGAGGACCTCCGGGTCCACCCGGTCGTACTGGAGGTGGAAGACGGAGCTCTGCTCGATGGCGCCGCCCATCTTGTGCACGCTGGTGACGACCAGGTCGGCGTCGGCGTCCATGCCCCAGGCGGGCAGCCGGGGATGGAAGGGCAGGTGGGCGCCCCAGGCCTCGTCGACGATGAGGGGGACGTCGAAGTCGTGGCAGGCCCGGGCCACCCCCGCGATGTCGGCGCAGGTCCCCCAGTCGGTGGGGGTGATCAGGAGCATGCCCTTGGCGTCGGGGTGCTCCTGGAGGCGGCGGCGCACGTCGTCGGGCTCGGGCGGATGGGCGAGGTGCCGTTCGCCGTCGAACTTGGGGTGGACCCAGATGGGTTCGACGCCGTTGACGACGACGGCCGAGATGACGGACTTGTGGGCGTTGCGCGACAGCAGCAGCTTCTCGCCGGGGCCGGCGACCGACAGCATGGCGGTCTTGACCGACAGGGAGCTGCCGCAGGTGGAGAAGAACGCGTGCTCGGCGCCGACCGCGTCGGCCATCAGCTCCTGCGCCTGGCTGAGCACCCCCTGCGACTGGCGGCGGTCGTCGAGCCCGTTGAGGGAGAGCACGTCGGAGCGGAAGACGTCCAGGCCGACGATCTCCGCGACGCGCGGGTCCGCGCCGCGGCCCTGCTTGTGCCCCGGTGGGCCGTAGACGACGTCTCCCCGGCGCCGGAACTCCTGCAGGGCCTCCAGCACGGGCGCACGCGAATGGTCCATCGTTCCCTTCCTCCCGGATCCGCCCGGAGCCGTCGCGCGGGTGGTGCGCGGCCGTCCGGGCACAGGGATCGTGTTGCACCGGCGCGGCGATCGAAACCCGGCGGGTGTCGGGCCGCCCGGGCGGTGGAACCCGGTCGCCGGTACGGCACGACCGGTTCTTCGTCCCGGGGAGGCTGCGTGGCCCGCACGCTCGACGACGTTCACGACGCGCTCCGCACGGCGGTGGCCGAGCGGGCCGACACGCTGTGGCAGGTGGCGCTGAAGCTGCACGCCGATCCGGAGTACGCCTTCGCCGAGCACCGGGCGGCGGCCCTGCTCACCGACGAGCTGGAACGGGCCGGGTTCGCGGTGGAGCGGGGCACGGCGGGGCTGGAGACCGCGTTCACCGCCCGCTTCGGGCAGGACCGGCCCGCGGTGGCGCTGCTGCTGGAGTACGACGCGCTGCCCGGCCTCGGCCACGCCTGCGGGCACAACCTGATCGCGGCCGCCGGCCTGGGGGCGGCGCTCGCCCTGCGCGCCGTGCCGGAGGGTGCCGGGGGCAGTGTGCTCGCGGTGGGCACTCCCGCGGAGGAGGGCGGCGGCGGCAAGGCCCTGGAGGTGGAGGCCGGGGTGTTCGACGAGGTGGACGCGGCGCTGATGTTCCACCCGGGGGTGTACAGCTGGACGCGGGCGCCGCTGACCGCGCAGGTGCAGTACCGGGTCGGTTTCCACGGACGCGCCGCGCATCCCACCGGCAACCCGACGGAGGGCGTCGACGCGCTGGCGGCGCTCGTCGAGCTGTTCAACGTGCTCGCCGTGCTCGGCCGCCGGCTGCCACAGGGCTCCCACGTGCAGGGCATCGTCACGCACGGCGGCACCGCCACCAACATCGTGCCCGAGTACGCCGAGGGCCTGTTCGGGCTGCGCGCGGCCACCACCGGGGCGCTCGAGGAGCTGGCCGGACGGCTGCGGGAGTGCGCCGAGGGCGTGGCGCGGGCGACGGGCACCCGGGCGGAAGTGGAGCAGGCCACGGTCCGCTACGAGCACTTCCGCGACAGCCCGGTGCTCTCGGAGCGGTTCGCGGCGCACCTGGCGCGCGCCGGCATCACGCTCACCCCGCCCGTGCCGGGCGTGTACCTGGGCTCCTCCGACATCGGCAACGTCAGCGGCCGGGTCCCGGCGATCCATCCGTTCGTCGCCATCATGGGCGAGGACGGCAGCGACCACACCGAGGAGTTCGCCGCGGCCGCCGCCTCCGAACGCGCCCGCGTGGTGCTGTCGGCGGCGACGGAGGCCCTGGCGTGCACCGCCGCGGACGTGCTGCTGAACCCTGAGGTCCGGCGGGAGGCGTGGGCCCGGCACCGGACGGTGGCGGGCGCGGACTGACGGGGGCGGATGGGCGGATTGACGGGCGCTGACGCGCCGACGGGGCGCCCGCCGTCTCCCACCCGGCACCCCGCAGCCGGCAGCCCGCACCCGGCGCCCCGCACCCGGCACCCGGCACCCGGCGCTCGACGACCGACGACCGAAAATGGGCTCACCTGTTCGACCGGGTTGTTCCCCCGGGCAGGGGCCACAGGTTAGGGTCGCGAGAAGTGGATCGTGTACGGAGGTGCCCGGAATGGACAGCAGCACGGCCGCGCGTCGGGGCCGTCCGCCGGGCTCCCGGGCGGCGGACGGGAAGCTGACGGGCCGTCAGGCGGACATCGTCCGCTGCATCACGGAGGCCGTCGGCCGACAGGGCTATCCGCCGTCGATGCGGGAGATCGGCCGGGCCGTCGGGCTCGCCAGCACCTCGTCGGTGGCCCACCAGCTCATGGCGCTGGAGCGCAAGGGCGTGCTGTACCGCGATCCGCAGCGGCCGCGCGCCTACCGGGTCCACCCCTCCTGGGCGGCCCCGGCCGGCGGCACGCCGCGACTCCCGGCCGCGCCCCCGGCCGAGGTGCCGCTGGTCGGCCGGATCGCCGCCGGCGCGCCGCTGCTCGCCGAGGAGACGGTCGAGGACGTGTACGCCCTGCCCCGCCAGGTGGTGGGCGAGGGCGAGCTGTTCGCGCTGACGGTGTCCGGCGACAGCATGACCGGGGCGGCGATCTGCGACGGCGACATCGTGACCGTACGGCGCCAGGACAGCGCCGACCACGGCGACATCGTCGCCGCGCTCCTGGAGGACGAGGCCACCGTGAAGGTGCTGCGCCGGCAGGACGGGAAGGTGTGGCTCGTGCCCCGCAACCCGGCGTACGAGCCGATCCCCGGCGACCGGGCGCGGATCCTCGGGAAGGTCGTGGGCGTACTGCGCCTGCTCTAGCCGCGTAAGTGCCGCGCGTGCCGCGCCCGCTCCGGGCGTCCTCGGCCGTGTCCGGTGAAGCCGGGGTCCGGTGAGGCCGGGCGATCTCAGGCGGCCGGTTCGTCCCCGCCCGGTCGGCGCAGCACCGTCAGCAGGCCGTCGCGTCCGGAGACCGCGGCCAGCGACAGGGTACGGTAGCCGGCTCGGTCGAACAGGACGGTGATGCGGTCGCCGTCCTCGCTCAGGACCGTTCCCTCGCCCCACCGGTCGTGGCGCACCTCGGTGCCGGCCGGGTAGGAGGCGGCGTCGGGATGGCGGGCCGCGTCCGCGTGCTCGTGCCCGGTCCCGGCGCCGCCGTCGTCCTCAGCGGCGTCGCAGAGGTCGCAGTTGCCGCACGGCGCGTCGCAGGTCTCGCCGAAGTAGCCGAGCAGGAAGTGGCGCCGGCAGCCGGTGGTCTCGGCGTAGGCGCGGGCCATGTCGACGCGGGAGCGGTCGGTGCGGCGGTGGGCCTCGGCGGTCTCGGCGGCCCGTTCGACGGCGCGGCCGGGCGGCATGCCCGGTTCCGGGCGGATCCCGCCGTCCGCGCCCGTCGCGACGGCGCCGGCCTCCTGCAGGAGGTTGACGGCGGCGGTGACCCGGTTGCGGGACAGGCCCGTCTCGTCGCGCAGTTCCTCCGGGCCGGCGGGGTCGGCGGCGTGGTCGTGCACGGCTTCCGCCACGTCGGACAGCGTGTCGCGGGCCGGGGCGCGGCCGGCGAAGTAGGTCCGCATGCCGGTGTCCTCGGCCCGGTGGTGCAGGACGGCGAGGGCCGGGCGTCCGTCGCGGCCGCAGCGGCCGATCTCCTGGTAGTAGGCGTCCAGGGAGCCCGGCAGCGAGGCGTGCAGGACGAACCGCACGTCCTCCTTGTCGATGCCCATGCCGAACGCCGAGGTGGCCACCACCACGTCGGCCGCGCCGGAGAGGAAGGCGTCGTGGATCCGTTCGCGCTCCGCGGCGCGCAGGCCGGCGTGGTAGGCCTCGGCGGTGAAACCGAGACGGGCCAGTTCCGCGGCGTAGGACTCGCTGTCCTTGCGGGTCGCGGCGTAGACGATGCCCGGTTTGGGCTCGGCGGCGGCCCGTTCGACGACGGCCCGGCGCCGCTCGTCCTCGTCGAGGAAGCGGCGCGCCTCGAGCCTGATGTTGGGCCGGTCGAAGCCGGCCACCAGCACCCGCGGCCGGCGCATGCCGAGCCGCTCGGCGATCTCCCGGCGCACCGGCGGGGCGGCGGTCGCCGTGAGGGCCAGCAGCGGGGGCCGGCCGACGCGCCGGGCGGCCTGCTCCAGACGCAGGTAGTCGGGGCGGAAGTCGTGGCCCCAGGAGGACACGCACTGGGCCTCGTCCACCACGAACAGGGCGGGGCGCGCCCCGGCCAGCCGCTCCACCACCTCGTCCTTGGCCAGCTGCTCCGGCGACAGGTACAGGAAGCGGGCCTCGCCCTTCTCCACCGCCTCCCAGGCGGCCTCCGTCTCCGTCTTCCCCAGGTCGGAGTTGACCGCGACGGCGCCGGGCGCGTCCGCGCCCCGCGGCAGGCCCTGGATCTGGTCGCGCTGCAGGGCCAGCAGCGGCGAGACGACCATGACCGGGCCGTCGAGCAGGACCCCGGGTACCTGGTAGACGGCCGACTTCCCGGCTCCGGTCGGCATCACGACGAGGGCGTCGCGGCCCCGCAGCACCCACTCCATGGCGGTGAGCTGCCCGGGCAGGAGGCTGTCCCAGCCGAACACCTCCGCGGCGGCGCCGCGCAGGCGCGTGGCACGGCCCTCGTCCGCCGACGGCCCGGTGCGTGCCATGGCCGGCCCTCTCACTGCTCGGTGCGGGCGTGTCCGTCCGTGCCCGCGGCGCGCCCGGGTACCCGGGCCGGCGTGCGCCAATCCGGCGGCCGGGGGGCGGTCCGGCGGGAGACGGCGCACGGCAGGTCGCGGACCGCGAGCGCCGGGTGCGTACGTCCGTTGCACGGCAGGCGATCCGGCACTCCCCCGCGCCCGGGCGGCCCGCTAGGACACGCCGTCGGCCTCGGCGCCGGTGAGGAGGGCGTTGACGGCCGCGAGCCCGCCCGTGGCCAGGGCCCGGCGCTGCTGGTCGGCGCCGGTGCCCCGGCGCAGCAGGCGGTGCACCAGGGAGTCGACCTCCCGGAGGTCGCCCGCCGCCTCCAGGGCCGGGCCGACGTGCTGCAGCAGCCGGAAGACCGCGTCACCGGCCCGGCAGCGCAGGCCCCGGGGGTCGATCAGGTATCCGCCGAGGCCGTGGCGGGCGGCCTGCCACATGGCCGCCTTCGCCAGCTCCGGTTCCCACTCCGGGACCGGCACGCCCGCGGTCGCCTCGCCCGCCGCGGTCTCCACCAGGGCCCGCACCAGGCCGGCGAACATCACGGCGTCGTCGGTGCGCAGCTGGACGTCCAGGCAGCGGACCTCGACCGTGGGGTAGCGCTCGGACAGCCGGGCCTGCCAGTACAGCTGACCGGTGTCGCCGATCACCCCGGCGGCCAGCAGGCGCCGCACCCGCCGGTCGTAGTCGGCCTCGTCGGCGAAGAGCGGGGGGACGCCGCTGACCGGCCACCGGTCGAAGACCACGGTGCGCCAGCTCGCGAAGCCGGTGTCGTGCCCCTGCCAGAGCGGGGAGTTGGCCGCCATGGCGGTCAGGATCGGCAGCCACCCGCGGATGCGGTTCAGGACCTCGACGCCCATCTGCCGGTCGGCCACGGCGACGTGCACGTGCATGCCGTTGACCAGTTGCTCGGCCACCAGTTGGGGGGCCTGCCGCTGCATGGCCCGGTAGCGGACGTGCTCGGTCACGGGCACCGGGAGTCCCTGGCCGAGGGCGGGCGTCCCGCCGGCCGCGAGCCGGCAGCCGTGCGCCTCGGCCGCCTCGGACACGGCGTGCCGCAGCCGCAGCAGGTGCCCGCCCACCTCCGCGAGCGTGGCGCACACCGGGGTGGCCACCTCCACCTGGGCCTGGAGCAGCTCCGCCTGGATCTCGTGCGCGGCGACGAACGGCTCCAGGCCCGCGGCGGCACGCACCTTCACCGACTGCGCGACCAGCCGGCCGGTGACCGGGTCGATCAGGAGGTACTCCTCCTCGACTCCGAGGGTCGTCGTCATCGTGCACGTCCCTCCGCCGAAGGTGCGTCCCAGGTGACCGCGCCCCCGCCCGCCCAAACATCGGCGGGTGACCGGACGCGCCGGCGTCCTCCCGGCGGGCGCCACCCGCCCCGGCGCGCGGGGAGACGGCCGTTCGCGGATGCCCGGCGCGCGGGGACGACGCCACCGGGACCAGGCGCCCGGCCGCGCCGCCCAGGTCCCGGTCCGGCCGCCCGCCCCGGCCGTCCCGGGACCACCGCCCGCTCGCGGGCGCGGCGCGCCCGCGCCGCCGGGCCGCCGGGATGCGCGTCCTGCGCTCGACCGTCCCGCCCGGCCGATCCGGCGGACGGTCCGCCGTGCCCGGCACGGTTCGCCCCTTCGCGCCCCCGGAGGCACGACGCGTCGCCGTCCGCCCGTGACCGACGACAGTCCCGTGGGAGGGAGCCGCCGGTGGAGCACACCGCCTTCGCCCGGGCCGCCGTCTGCGGCGTTCCGCTGGGCCTCTTGGCCGCGAGCCCGCCGGCGCGGCGCCGGTGCCGGCCGCTGGTGCCGGGCCGACCGCCGGTGCCTGCCGGTGCCGCTGCCGCTGCGGGAGACCGTGCTGGTCTCCGCGGTGTTCCTGGTTCGGCGGATCCCGACCCGGTTGGCGGCCGGCGACCTGGTCGCCGCGACGCGGCGGGCGCTGCGCATCCACCGGTGGGAGCGGACGGCGGGGCTGCCGGACGGTGCGGGCGGCGCGGGCGGAGCGTGCGCCCGGCGCCCGGAGTCGCGCGGAGCGGTGCGGGGCGGTGCGGGGCGGTGCGGGCGCGGTGTGTGAGCGCCGTGCGCGCCCCTCCGTACGCACCCCGCCCTGTGCGACGGCCGCCGCGGTGCCGTGTCGGACGGGGCGCGCCGGGTACTCAGAGCAGGCACGCAGGCCGTCCGGGACCGGGCAGCGGGCGCAACCGCGGCCACCGGTTTGGTGAATGGAGTGGTCATGACGCAGAACGGGGAGCACACGACCCGGGCACCCCGCGTGGGGGTGCCCGACCTCCACGCGGTGCCGGAGGGCGCCGCGCAGCACGCTCCGCCCGGGGAGCAGCCGCCGGCGCAGCGGCTGCCCCGGGACCGCAACAAGGCGATCCTGGAGGCCGCCAAGCAGGTGGGCGTGCTGCTCAAACACAAGGGGCACGCCTTCGCGCTGGCCGGGAGCGTCGCCGCGTACGCGCACGGCGGCAGCGAGAATCTGCAGCACGACGCCGACTTCTGCGTGCGCCCGCAGGACGCGGAGGCGGTGGCGGACACGCTGCGCGAGGCGGGCCTGACGGTGTACGCGCCGCCCGAGGACTGGCTGATCAAGGCCAAGTGCTTCGGGCAGGACATCGACATCATCTTCGAGCTGGCGCACCACCCGGTCACCGAGGACATGCTGGAGCGGGCGCAGGAGCTGCCGGTGGAGTCGGTGCGCATGCCCGTGCTGGCCCCCACCGACCTGCTGTGGAGCCTGATCGCCGCGTTCTCCGAGCACCACTGCGACTTCGGCGCGGTGCTGCCGATCGCCCGCGCGCTGCGCGAGAAGGTCGACTGGGAGCGGATCCGGCGCGAGCTGGGGGACGCCCCCATGCCCGCCGCGTTCTTCTTCCTCCTCGAACGCCTCGGCGTCATCGCCCCGCAGGCCCCGCAGACCGCGCAAGCTCCGCAGGCACCGCAGGCCGCACAGACCGCGCCGGCTCCGCAGACCCCGCAGACCCCGCAGCAGGGGCAGGCCCACGCCCCGCAGGAGGAACACGCATGAACAGCCACGGCGAACAGCACGCGTCCGGCACTCCGCCCGCCGGGGGCCTGGAGTACCGCGTCGCCCATCTGCGCGACCGGCTCGCCGCCGGCGACCTGGCGGAACTGGGAGCCCGCGCCGAGGTGCGCGGGCAGGCGGTGCTGCTGACGGGCACGGTGCCCTCGGCGCACTGCCGGGACGAGATCCTCCGTCTCGCCGGGGAGGAGCTGGCCGGTGTCGAGGTCCACTGCGACCTCGTCGTCGCGGAGGCGTCGTCGCCCGACCACGCGGAGGAGCTGACATGATCCGGGTCGCAGCCGTCGGAGACATCCACCTGGGACCCGAGAGCCAGGGCACGCTGCGCCCGGCGTTCGAGACCCTGCCCGAGTGCGCGGACCTGCTGCTGCTGGCCGGGGACCTGACCCGGCACGGCACGCCCGAGGAGGCCCGGGTGGTGGCACGCGAGATCGAGGGCCTGGCGGTGCCGGTGGTGGCGGTACTGGGCAACCACGACCACCACGACGAGCGGCCCAAGGAGGTCACCGCGATCCTGCAGGACGCCGGCGCCCGCGTCCTGGAGGGCGAGTCGACCGTCGTGACGTGCGGCGGCGCACGTGTCGGGGTGGCGGGCACCAAGGGGTTCGGCGGCGGGTTCGTCGGCCGCAGCGCCGGCGAGTTCGGTGAGCCGATCATGAAGGAGTTCGTCCGGTACTCCCGCCGGTGCGCGGACGCGCTGCGGATGTCGCTGGAGGAGCTGGCCGAGCAGGGCTGCGACGTACGGATCGCCCTGACGCACTTCTCCCCCGTGGCGGACACGCTGGCCGGTGAGCCGCTGGAGATCTATCCCTTCCTCGGCACCTACCTGCTGGCCGAGGCGATCGACACGGCCGGCGCCGATTTCGCGGTGCACGGGCACGCGCACGCCGGTTCGGAGCACGGCATGACGGCCGGCGGGGTGAAGGTGCGCAACGTCGCCCAGCCGGTGATCGGGCGGGCGTTCCACATCTACCACCTGCCGGTGCGCGAGCGTGCGGCAGCCGCGCGGACGACGGCCGGCTGAGCGGCGGCGCGACGCCGGTGCGGCGCGACGGCCTCGGGCCGCCGCGCCGCAGGCGCGGTGGGCGCTGCCCGGCGTCAGGTCGCCGTGCAGGAGACCGTCGGCCAGGTCCAGGTGCCGTTGGTCTGGAGGGTGACGCCCCAGTTGTCGCCGTTGCCGTTGGGCCGGGCGACGAGCACCTGACTGCTCGGGGAGCTGGTGCTCGCGTTCCAGGTGGCGATGACCTTCTCCGGCGACGGGATGTTCATCGTCACGGTCCAGTTGCTGGAGCCGCTCACCGAGACGTTGAGGTTGTACCGGTCGCTCCACTGCTGGCCCGCGGACAGGGTCGCGGTGCAGCTGCCGGTACCGCCCCCTCCGCCGCCGCCCCCTCCGGTGCCTCCGCCGTCGGGGGCGACGGCGCGGCCGGTCTGCGGGGAGATCATGCCGGCGCACAGTCCCTTGGCGGCCAGCGTCTGCGCGATGCGCGGAATGGCGGCGAGCGTGTTGGCCGGCCACTCGTGCATCAGGATGATCTGGCCGTTGGTGAGCCGGCCCGCGGCCTGCACGATCGCGTCCGTACTGGCGCCGTTCCAGTCCTGCGAGTCGACGTCCCAGATGATCTCCCTGAGGCCGTACTTGGCCTCGACCGACTTCAGCGTCGCGTTGGTCTCGCCGTAGGGCGGGCGGAACAGCTTCGGCGTGCCGCCGCCCGCGTTCGCGATGGCCTGCTGGGTGCGGGAGACCTCCGAGTCCATCTGCGCCTGGCTCTGCTGGGTCAGGTGCGGATGGGTGTAGCTGTGGTTGCCGACCCACATGCCCGCGTTGACCTCGGCCCGGACCTGCGCCGGATAGGCCGCGGCGTACTGGCCCTCGTTGAACATCGTGGCGCGCAGCCCGTTCTGCTTGAGGGCGTTGAGCAGGGCCGGGGTGTGGTCGTTGGACGGGCCGTCGTCGAAGGTGAGTCCGACGTACCCGTTGCAGGTGGCGGCGTGCGCCGGGGCGGCGGTCACGGTGAGGGTCGCGGTCAGGGCGCTCGCCACGGTCAGCGCGGCGGCGGCCAGGGTCGCGGCCAGGGTGCGCAGGGAGCGCAGCGGCGGGTGCGGTCTGGTACTCATGCGGCTCGGGTCCTCCTCGCGCCGGCGGGTACGGAGTGCGGTCACGCATCCGGAGTGTTGGCGTGCCCCCATCAAGTGTCAACAGTTTCGGCAGACATTTCGAAAGCTTCGACAGCCCGACACCTTTCCTTCCGGTCCATCACTGCAGCTCAACGCAGGCACACCACCCCGCAGGTGCGACATCGCCACGGAGATTCACTCGGCAGGGATCAAATCAACGACTCCGCAGATCGAATTTTTCGATCAGTATTTCCGAATCACCGGTTGCGCGCTCCCTGACCGCCGCTTGACCGGCCCCGGAGCACCTCGTGACCGGACCTTCGTTCCGCCTTGACCTGCTGTGACGTGTTTTGGACACGAGGCCCGGCGGGCTGATGGACGTCCCCCGGAACCCGGAGTTTCCCGGCCGGCCCGGCAGCGACCGGAAGCGTCCCAGGGCGCTGGGCCGGCACGCGGGCCGCGGGGCCGCCGGGCAGTGCCCGGTCCGGGCGCGCGGGCGGGGTCCGCACCGTCGGCCTCTCGCCTCGCGCGGGCCCGGCAGTGTAGACATGGCACATGGTCCGACTTCTGGGTCGATACGGGTCGTGGGCGGCCCGTCGCCCCAGCGGTCCGCGCACGCCGCGCGCCCGCGGCCGGGCCCGCCCGCTGCACGAGCACCGGGCGCACGCGCCGCACGTCCCCTCCTCCGGGCGCCGACGTGTGCCGACCCGGGTGCGGCGGGACCGGCCGGGCGTGCTGCGCTCGCGGCTGGGCAGCGTCGCCGGGCAGGTGTTCCTGCTGCAGGTGGTCGTGGTGGTGCTGCTGGTCGTGGCGGCGGTGGTGGCGCTGCTGCTGCAGGTGCGGCACGACACCTCCACGGAGGCCCGCAACCGCTCGCTGGCCGTCGCCGAGACGTTCGCCAACGCGCCCGGCACCCGGCAGGCCCTGTCCGCCCCCGACCCCACGGCCGTTCTGCAGCCGCGGGCCGAGGCGGCGCGCAGGGCGGCGCACGTCGACTTCGTCGTCGTGATGAACACCGACGGCATCCGCTACACCCACCCCCGGCCGGACCGCATCGGCAAGAAGTTCGTCGGGACGATCGCGCCCGCCCTGGCCGGGCGCCCGGTGACCGAGGAGATCAACGGCACGATAGGCCGCCTGGTGCAGGCCGTGGTGCCCGTCGAGACGCCCGGCGGCCGGGTCGTGGGCCTGGTGTCGGCCGGGGTCACCACCCAGCACATCGGCGGGGCGAGCGACCGGCAGCTGCCGCTGCTGCTGGGCGCCGCCGGTTTCGGGCTCGCCCTGGCCACCGGTGGTACGGCGCTGGTGAGCCGGCGGCTGCTGCGCCAGACGCACGGGCTGGGCCCGGGCGAGATGACCCGCATGTACGAGCACCACGACGCGGTGCTGCACTCCGTGCGCGAGGGCGTGATCATCGTCGGTGACGAGGGCGAGCTGCTGCTCGCCAACGACGAGGCGCACCGGCTGCTGGGGCTGCCGGAGGACGCCGAGCGGCGGCACGTGCTGGAGCTGGGCCTCGCCCCGGACACCGCCGAGCTGCTGGCGTCCGGGCGGGAGGCCACCGACGAGGTGCACCTGGTCGGAGACCGGCTGCTGGTGATCAACCAGCGGCCCACCGCCCTGCGCGGCGGCCCGGCCGGCAGCGTGGCCACGCTGCGCGACTCCACCGAGCTGCGCGCGCTGTCGGGACGCGCCGAGGTGGCCCGCGAGCGGCTCAGCCTGCTGTACGACGCCGGCGGCGGCATCGGCACCACCCTGGACGTGACCCGCACGGCGGAGGAGCTCGCCGAGGTGGCCGTGCCCCGCTTCGCGGACTTCGTCAGCGTGGACCTGTTCGCCTCGGTGCTCGACGGCGACGACCCGGACCCGGCCGGCGAGCTGCGCCGTACCGCGCTGGGCGGCATCCGCAAGGACGCGCCGCTGTACCCGGTCGGCGAGCGGATACGTTTCATCGCCTCCTCGCCGCAGGCCCGCAGCCTGGCCACCGGGCACCCCGTCCTCGAACCCCGGCTGGCCGAGGCGCCGGGCTGGCTGGCCCAGGACTACGAACGTTCCGCGCAGATCGTCGAATACGGCATCCACTCGCTGATCACCGTGCCGGTGCGGGCCGGGGCGCAGTTGCTGGGCGTGGTCAGCTTCTGGCGCTACGAGAAGCCCGAGTCCTTCGACGAGGAGGAGCTCGCGCTCGCCGAGGAGCTGGTGGCGCGCGCCGCGGTCTCCATCGACAACGCGCGCCGCTTCACCCGCGAGCATGGCATGGCGGTGACGCTGCAGCGCAGCCTGCTGCCGCGCCGGCTGCCCGAGCAGAGCGCGCTGGACATCGCCTACCGCTACCTTCCGGCGCAGGCCGGGGTGGGCGGCGACTGGTTCGACGTGCTGCCGCTGTCCGGGGCGCGGGTGGCGCTGGTGGTGGGCGACGTCGTCGGCCACGGGCTGCACGCCGCGGCCACCATGGGCCGGCTGCGCACCGCCGTGCACAACTTCTCCGCCCTGGACCTGGCGCCCGACGAGCTGCTCGGCCTCCTCGACGAACTGGTCGGCCGCATCGACCAGGACGAGGCCGCGGAGGGCGGCAGCGTGCCCATCGCCGGCGCCACCTGCCTGTACGCCGTCTACGACCCGGTGTCGCGGCGCTGCGCCGTCGCCCGCGCCGGCCATCCGCCGCCGGCCCTGGTCCGGCCCGACGGCAGTGTGGAGTACCTCGACGTGCCCGCCGGTCCCCCGCTCGGCCTGGGCGGGCTGCCGTTCGAGACCGCCGACCTGGAACTCCCCGAGGGCAGCCGGCTGGTGCTGTACACCGACGGCCTGGTGGAGGACCGCTCCCACGACATCGACGTCGGCCTGGAACTGCTGCGCTCCGCGCTGGCCCAGGCGGGGACGTCGCCGGAGGACACCTGCCGCCGCGTGCTCGACGCGCGGCTGCCGGCCCGTCCCGGCGACGACATCGCGCTGATCGTCGCCCGCACCCGGGCCCTGGGGCCGGACCGGGTCGCGGAGTGGGAGGTGCCGTTCGACCCCGCGGCCGTCTCCGAGGTCCGCGCCCGCGTCACCGCGCAGCTGGAGCAGTGGGACCTGGACCTGCTCGGCTTCACCACCGAGCTCATCCTCAGCGAACTCGTCACCAACGCCATCCGCTACGGCGGCCCGCCGGTGCGGGTACGGCTGCTGCGCGACCGCAGCCTGATCTGCGAGGTGTCGGACGGCAGCAGCACCTCCCCGCACCTGCGGTACGCCGCCACGACCGACGAGGGCGGCCGGGGCCTGTTCCTCGTCGCCCAGCTCACGGAGCGCTGGGGCACCCGCTACACCCCCACCGGCAAGGTCATCTGGACCGAGCAGCCGCTGCCCTGACCACTGCCGCTGCCGCTGCCGCTGCCACGGTCACGGGACACGGGCATCCTCGGTCGCTCTCGGACGCCCTCGGACGCTGTCGGACGCCGTCGGACGCCGTCGGACGCGGAACGCGGACAGGGAACGGCCCGGGTGCCGGCGCGTACGCCGGCACCCGGGCCGCCGGGACGGGGGCGCGCCTGCCGCGCGCCTCGCGCGGGACTCCCCCGCGTGCGGGACTCCCCCCGTGTGCTGGCGTCAGCCGCCGTTCAGGCGGGACCGCAGCAGCCCCTTGCCCAGCTCCGCGCCCTTGCGGCTGTCCGCCTGGGCCTTGCGGAACAACTCGGCGAGCTCGGAGTCCTTGTCGCGCTCCGCGTCCTGGATGTACTGCTCCAGGCGCAGCGCGTTGCTCAGGCAGGACTCGACGTACCAGATCAGGTTGTAGTCCTTGTCCCGCGTGCCGGTGACACCGCCGGTCTCGGTGCTGCTGGTCATGCAGTCCTCCCTCGTGGTGCCGGGGCCGAAGCGGACCGGCCCCGGTGCGTCCTTGTGCTCTCCGGGCCGGCCGAGTACCCCTCGTGCAGCCGCCGCACACACCGCACACACCGGGCGCCCCGCGTGCGGCACCGGGCGGTGCGCGCGTCCCGGGGTGCGGGGCGGGCCCCGGCGGGGAATGGTGAGAGGGGGACCCGGTCGCGCGGCACGGGCAGCGGCGCGGCCATCCGGACCCGAGGAGGAGCAACCATGACCTCACGACCCGAAGCGTCCCGCCCGTCCGAGGACCGTCACACGCCGGACGCCGTGCTCCACGCCCGCACCGGTACCGACGTCTCGCCGGAGGACCTGGTGCTGGCCGCGGGCAGGGACATCACCCCGCGCAACCTGGAGTGGGCCAGGCGCAAGCTCGCCGCGGAGGGACCGGCGGCCCTGGACAAGCTCCTGCCCTGACCGCCTCGGCGGGCGAGCGCACGACGGGACCGGCGCCGGACGGCCGGGGGCCCGGCGCCGGGCCTGCCGGTGGCGGCGCCGCCCGTCCGGGCACGCGACGCGGCCGCCGACGTCGCCGCCCCGGCCGGGGTGCCGCGGGGCGGGTGGTGACTCGGTCATGACCGGCGCGCCGGGCCACGGGGACCGCCCCACTCGTGCCTGCGCGCACCGGGGAAGCGGCGCGGACCGTACAGTGCCCCGGCCGCATACGCCGTACGACGGGCGGGCCGGGCCCCGGCCGGAAATCTCATGGCCCTGCGGCGGCCGCACCGGGCCGGGCGCGCCACGCGGCGGAGACGCCCCGCCCGTCCCCGGCGCGCCACACCGGCCCCGTTCAGCTCTGCGTGCCGGGGTCGGGCAGCTCCGTGTCCTCCACGATGTGCACGGCGGCCTCCTCGGCCCCGGCGGCTCCGCCGTCGATGCCCGCGTCCGCGGCGACCTCGTCCTTCTCCGTGTCGGTCCGCACGCCCTCGTCGGGGGCGACCAGCCGCCCGGCGCGCGGCCCGCCCGCCTCGGGATCGACGGGCTCCCCCTCCCCGCCGGGCAGGTCGCCGATGTCGTCCCCGGCCGGCGCCGACACGTCCGGCTGTTCCTGCGCCAGCCGCTCGTCCAGGCTCTCCCCGTCGCGCTGCTCGGCGGCCGTCGTCCCGTGCTTCGTCACGCCCAGCGGTTTCTCCGGCGGCGAGTACCCCTCCTCCAGGGCGTCGTCGTAGGTCCGCTCGTCCAGCGCGTCCTGCATGTCCAGCGGAGCCGCGTCCTCCTGCTCCTCGTTGCTCCCGGTGGGCTGGTAGGCGTCGTCGGCCATCGGGTTCGTGCTCACGGCTGGCTCCTTTCCTCGCGTCGGCCGGGGCGGCCCGGACGTCCTGATCCACGTTTCCCGGTACGCGGCTCCTAAGCCCGCGCGCGGGTCACAGGCCCGGCCCGCCGGGCCGGGAGGCGGTGCCGCACACCCGGGACCCGCACGCCGTCGGCCCCGTCCCGGGTCACCTCGTGCCCCAGGGGTACGCGGGCTGAGCGGTACGCGGGCCGCGCCCGGTGGCGGGGCTCGCGCACGGCGGCCACGCGTGTGCACCGCATCCGGTGCCGGTGCCGGGCGGGAAGCGTTCCACAGGCCCGGCCGACGGGAACGGGCCCGCGAGGAAGGGGCAGCCGGTGGCAGACAGTCCGCTCAGCAACCGAACGGTCGTGGTGACCGGAGCCGCACGGGGACTGGGTGCCGCGCTGGTCCGCGAGCTCGCCCGCCGCGGCGCCCGGCCGGCGCTGCTCGGCCACGAGAAGGACCGGCTGGAGGCGCTGGCGGCGTCCCTGCCCGGCCCGGCGCTGGCCGTCGAGGCCGACGTCACCGATCCGGCGGCGCTCCAGGAGGCGGCCGACCGGGTGCGCGGGCGCCTGGGCCCGGCGTCGGCCGTCGTCGCCAACGCGGGCATCGCGGAGGGCGGCCCGTTCGCCGACTCGGACCCGGCCCTGTGGAGCCGGGTGATCGAGGTGAACCTGACCGGCAGCGCGCACACGGCGCGCGCCTTCCTGCCGCACCTGTTCGAGACGTCGGGCTACCTCCTGCAGGTCGCGTCCCTGGCATCGTTCGGCGCCGCCCCGATGATGACCGCCTACTGCGCGTCCAAGGCGGGCGTGGAGGCGTTCGCCCACGCGCTGCGGGCGGAGGTGGCGCACCGCGGGGTCGCCGTGGGCGTCGCCTACCTCAACTGGACGGACACCGACATGATCCGCGACGCCGACCGGTTCGCCGTGCTGCACGAACTGCGTGCGCACATGCCGCCTCCCGCGCGGCGCGTGTACCCGGTGGAGCCGGTCGCCGCCCGGCTGGCGCGGGCCGTGGAGCGCCGGCGGACCGCCCTGTACGTGCCCGCCTGGCTCCGCCTGGCGCAGCCGGCCCGCGCCGCGCTGCCCCCGGTCGTGCTGCGCGTGGCCCGCCGGGACCTGCCGCGCCTGGAGGCCGCGGGGGCCCTGCGGGCCACCGGGCTGCTGGGCGCCGGCGGACACGCCGACCAGGCGGTGCGGGACGCGTCCCGCACCGGTTAGGTGTCCGCGTTAGGTGTCCGCGTCGGTGGGTACTCGCGTGCTGCGAGCACATCGCAGGGAGGTCGTCATGATCGTCCTCGGAGTCATTCTCCTGATCGTCGGTTTCGTCACCGGCATCAGCATCCTTTGGACCATCGGCATCATCCTGGCCGTGGTCGGACTCGCCCTCTGGGTGCTGGGCGCCACGGGACACGCCGTGGCGGGCCGTCGTCACTACTACTGAGACTGCTGAGCCGCCGCTGAGCCGCTGCTGGGCCACCACCGGGTCAACTGCCGGGCCGGTGCCGTGAGCTGCCACCGGCTCACCGCCTCGCCACCGGGTGCGCCCGGGGCGGAGACACCGTGCGGGCCGGCCGTCCTCACCGGGACGGCCGGCCCGCGATGTTCGTGTGCGGCGAGTCGGTCACGAGGGGTCAGTCATGGTGGGTCGGCTACGACGGGCCGGTCATGGCGGGTCGGTCACGCCGCGGCCCGCCGGAAGCGGCGCAGCAGGACGATGCCGGCCGCCACCATGACGGCGCCGACCGCGGCCGGCCACAAGTCGGCTCCGGTGGCGGCCAGTCCCCCACCGCCGTCACCGCCGGCCTGCGGCTCGACCGGTGCGGCCGCCGCGGCCGCGGACGGTTCGTTCCCGCCGTCGGCCGGTGCCTGCGCGGGGGTGCCGATCTCGCCGCCGGCCGCCCGGCCCGATCCGCCGGGTGCGGCGCTCGCCGGGCGGTGGGTGCCGGACGGGCTCGCGTAGGTCCTCGGCCTGGCCGTCCCGGCGGAGGCGGAGGACGCGCCCCGGCCCGCGGGCGCGGTCGCGGGCGGGGCGAGCGTCGGCTCCCCGGACGACCCGGCTCCGGTGCCGCCGGTGCCGGATCCGGTGTCGGCTCCGGTGCCGGATCCGCCGCCGGCCGTGGCCGACGGCTCGGCGGTCGCCGACGGTTCCGCGGTCGCCGTCGGTTCCTGGCTCGCCCCGGGGTCCTGGGCGGCTCCGGCGCCGCACTGCCGGCCCTCGTTGATGCAGTCGACCATGGTGCGCATCAGGTCGTCGTCGAAGACGTCGATGAAGTCGCTGTGGTCGGTGACGGGCTTGTGGAGCTGCTCGGGGAAGGAGTCCACGGCGAACAGCGGCGTGGTGCGGCCGCCGTCCGCGAGGCTCGGGGCGTCAACGTCGTAGACGATGCGCTGCACCAGCTGCGGAATGGCCCGGAAGCCCTCCGGGCAGGTGCCGTCGGCGGCGGCGAACGCGACGTGGGTGCGGTGGTTGGCGCTGTCGGTGTTCCGGCCGTCCCAGCAGCTCTGGAACCGGAAGGTGCGCACCACGTCGCTGCCCTGCGGGCACAGCGGGTACTTGTCCTTCAGCTGCCGGTCCTCGTACCCGGTGCAGCTCCAGGAGGCGTTGGCGTTGGCGGGCCCGTTGACGAACGCCTTGGCGTCCCCGGTGATGATGCGCAGCAGGCGGGGCATGGCGGTGACCTTGCCGCGGGGGTTGCCCACGAAGGTGAGCGTGACCTGCTTGGGGGTGACGATCTGTCCGGCGTTGCCCTCGGTTCCGCCGCCCGGGGCGTCGGCGTCGCGTTCCCGGGTGCCGTTCTGCAGGCGCAGCACCGGCCAGTAGTACGAGGACTTGTCGCGCTTGTCCGCGCAGCTGGTGTCGGCCCTGGCCAGGTCGTCGTCGCTCGCGAAGGCGCTGTTGCCCTGGTTGCCCACATAGTCGTGGACGTGGTGGGCGCCGTTGGAGACGCCCGGGGCGACGATCACGTTGTCGGAGTTGAACAGGCCGTTCGCGTTCACCCCGCAGGCGGTGGTGAAGGTGCCGCGGGAGGCGTCCGGTCCCTGGCTCGGCTCCGGCACGTTGGGCTGGACGGTGGTGATGTCGGCGTAGTCGGCGGGCACCGGCCCGTTGCCGGCCTGTCCGCCGTTGCCCTGTCCGGCGCCGCCCTGTCCGCCGTTCTCCTGCCCCTGCCCCTGGCCCTGACTCTGCCCCTGGCTCTGGCCGTTGGCGGCGTCGCCGGTGCTGCCGCCCGCCTGACCGGCCCGGCCGTCGGGGGCGCGCAGCGTGCAGTCCGCGAGGGCCTCCAGTCCCTCCGGCCGGTCTCCCGCGCGGCCGACGGCGTCGGCGATGCGCGCGAGCACCGGGGCCCGTTTTCGCTGCAGCGGCCGCACGATCGAGTCGTCGAGGGCGTCGGCGTCCTGCTGCCCGGAGCGCACCGCGTCCTGCAGTTGCCGGTAGGCGGCGGCGACCTGCTCGTCCAGCAGGGCGAGTTGCTCGTCCACGGTCGTCCTCGCCGAATCCGGCACGGTGGTCAGCCGTGCGCCGACGTCCGGGCAGTCGATCGTGGCACCACCTGCCCAGGGTGAACCGCTCTGCACGGGTTGGGCCGGGTCCGTGTCCGCTCCGGTTTCGGTCGCCGACGCGTACACGTTGGCGGCCACCATTCCGCTGCCGCCCAGGATGAGAGCGGCCGCCGCAAAGGTGGCGCGTCGTGCGCCGGTCGGGCGTCTGCGCGTGCTGCGAGCCAAGGAAGTGCTCCTAGAGACGTCGTGGGCCGATGGGCGATGCAATTCCCCCTGTCCCATACGGACCGCGCCCTCGGGGTGTTCAAACGTCTCCGGTATTCACAGCGACCTCACACGGACTCACACGGAAGCGGGGCCTCCCGCCGGCGGCTCAGCGGCGCGGGCTCTCCGGGCGTGCCGTGTGGTCGGGGTGTCCGGCCGTGCGGCGGGCCTCCTTCATCTCGGCCTCGTACAAGTGGTCGCGGCCGTCGGCGAGTTTGTCGACGGCGCTGC
This sequence comes from Streptomyces echinoruber, assembly GCF_014651135.1. Classification (GTDB taxonomy): domain Bacteria; phylum Actinomycetota; class Actinomycetes; order Streptomycetales; family Streptomycetaceae; genus Streptomyces; species Streptomyces echinoruber. Next base: position 17,231 of record NZ_BMWH01000012.1, on the reverse strand, counting down.
GCTCCAGGTGGAGGAAGGGCCGGTAGTAGGTGGCGTTGTACGCCTCGATGATCTGGAAGGTCCAGTGTCCGGGGATGACGTTGCGGCCGAGGATCTCCGTCTCGACCTTGTCGGCCCACTCCGGGTGGCCCGCCTCGCGCAACAGCGCCACCGCACGGTCGAGTTGCAGGTCGGCGGAGCCGGTCAGCTGGTGGAAGGCGTACAGGTGGCCGCGCGCCTGCTCGGTCGTCTCCAGGGCCTTGGACAGCGCGCCGAGCGCTTCGACGGTCTTGTCGCTGACGCCGGGTGGGCGGCGGTGGCGGTGGTCGGGGGCGTCCTGGTTCCCGTTCATGGTGCGTTCCCGTTCATGGTGCGTTCCCGTTCATGGTGCGTGTGTCCTTTCCGTGGTGCGGGGGGCCGTCACCGCTGCCGGCCGGTGCGGTCCCGGTGAGTGAGGAGGCGCTGGGCCCGGCTCAGGCCGGGCGGCCGGTGGCGGCGCAGCGCGGCGCGGGCCGCGTTGGCGCCCGGAGCGCCGTGCACGCCGCCGCCGGGGTGGGCGCCGGAGGAGGCGAGGAACAGGCCGGGCACCGGTGTCTCGGGCCGGCCGGTGCCGGGGACGGGGCGGAAGACGAGCTGCTGGTGCAGGGCGGTGGTGCCGCCGTTGACGGCGCCGCCGTGCAGATTGGCGTCGAGGGCCTGCAGGGTGGGCGGGGCCAGGACGCGCCGGGCGCGGATCAGGGAGCGGAAGCCGGGCGCGAAGCGCTCGACCTGGTGCTCGACCCGGTCGGCCATGAGTTCCTGCTCCCCGGTGTCCCAGGTGCCGGTGAGGCCCGCGTCGCCGGCGTCGCCGCGGACGTCGTGCGGCAGGTGGGTGTAGGCCCACGCGGACTCGGTGCCCCGCGGGGAGCGGACCGGGTCCGCGGTCGTCATCTGCCCGAACACGATGAAGGGCCGGTCGGGCACCTGCCGCATGGCGATCTGGGCCATGAACCGGGTCAGTTCGTCCATGCCGTCGGCCAGGTGGACGGTGCCGGCCCGCGTCGCGGCCTCGGCCCGCCAGGGCACGGAGCCGTCCAGGGCCCAGTCGACCTTGAAGGTGGCGAAGTCCCACTGGAAGCGGCGCAGGTCCTCGGCGAGCTGGGCGGGCAGGTGCTCGGCGTCCACGAGCTCGCCGTACAGGGCCGGTACGGACACGTCGGCGAGCACGGCGCGCCGGGCGGGGACGGTCTCGCCGTCGGCCGTGCGCACGCCCACCGCCCGCCCGCCGCGTACGACGACGCGGGTGACGCGCCGCCCGCAGCGCACGGTGCCGCCGCGTTCCCGCAGCCGCCGCAGCAGGGCCGCGGTCAGGGCGCCGGAGCCGCCGGCCGGCGCCGGGAAGCCGTAGGTCTGCCCGAGCATCGCCATCAGCCAGCCGAAGCCGCCGCTGCCCGCGGACTCCGGTGCGAGGTCGGCGTGGAGCGCGTTGCCGGCGAGCAGCAGCCGGCCGCCCGCGCCGCGGAACTCCTCCTCCCCCAGGCGCCGCACCGGCAGCAGCAGGGTGCGCGCCAGCCGCAGCCCGCCCGCGCCGCGCAGCCGCATCAGGAGCCGGGCCCCGGCCCGCACCGGGGGGAAGGGGGTGAACAGGCCGTCCAGGAGATCGTTGCGGAGCCGTTCCCACACCCCGTGCAGGCGCCGCCAGGCGGCTCCGTCCCCCGCGGCGAAGGCGTCCAGGGAGGCGGCGGTGGTGTCCAGCGCCCGGTCCAGGACCGCGCACCGGCCGTCGCCGAGCGGGTGGGCCAGGACGTGCGGGGCGTGGCTCCAGCGCAGTCCGTGCTCCTCCAGGCGCAGCCGGGCGAGCACGGGCGAGGCGGCGGCCAGCGGGTAGAAGCCGCTGAAGACGTCGCTGACGTAGTCGGGGTGGACGCCCCGGTCGTGGCGGACCGCGCCGCCGGGTTCGGGCTGCTCCTCGAGCACTTCCACGCTCCACCCGGCGTCGGCGAGGAGGTTGGCCGCGACCAGCCCGTTGGGGCCGGCCCCGATCACCACGGCGTCAGCCACGGGCACCCCCCTTGGCGGTGCCCGCCCCGGTCGGCCGGCCGGGGACGGGGGTGTCGGCGGAGTCGGTCCGGTCCTCGCACAGCCGCGCCAGCCGGGCGAGCATCGCCCGGTGCCGGAGCTGGATCAGCATCTCCACGCCCGCGTTGTGCAGCAGGCCGCCGGCGCCCTGCAGGGGGTGCTCGTCCACGAGGACCAGGCAGTGCTCGCCCCAGGGCCGCAGCTCGAGGGCGACGCGGGCGGTGCCCAGCGCCCCCGCCTGGACCTCCAGCTCCAGCGCGGAGCCGTTCACGCAGCGCCGCACGATCGTCTCGTTGGTCAGCCGCATCGGCCCCAGGCGGACCTGGTAGCGGATCGCGGCACCGGTGCCCGGCCAGCTTCCGCGCACCGGCCGCGACGCCGATGTGCCCACCACCCAGTCCGCGTAGCGGGTGCCGTCCGCGAGGACGGCCCACACGGTGTCCGGGCTCGCTTTGATCAGACGATGACGAACCGCCATGTCGGCCTCCGAAGGTCGCCGGCGGTACGCGGTCGGCGCCGACCGGCACGGGTCTGGGTGGGCTCTGAGTGCCCCCGGCGCACGGCCGCCAACCGGCCGGGGAGCGCATCGGGCGGAAAACCCGGGTCTGCGTCGCTTGCGCATCGCTTCCGACCGCGGTGGAGCGCGGGACGACCTCACGGGACTTCACGGATTTCACCGGTCGCCCGCGACAGTGAGCGGCCGGTCGCACGGCGTCGCCGTCCGGCCGGGGACCGGGGACGCATCGTTCATGCACCAGGTGGATTTCGGGTGGATTTTTCAGGCGAACGGCGGAGGGCGCGGCGGATGCGGGCCCGCGCCCCCGGACGGAAGAAGCCGGGGCACGGCGGGGCGGCCCCGCCGATAATCGCTGGGCCCGCGTCCTGGGTGCCGGAAGACTGGACCGATGGAGTTCTTCTGCCACCACCGCGACCGCCCCGGTTCCCTGGCACTGCGCCACGAGCTGCTGGAGGAGCACTGGTCCTCCATGGACCGGTACGCCGCGAAGCTGATCGCCCGCGGTCCGACCCTCGCCGACGACGGCGTCACGCCGACCGGGAGCGTGCACATCGTCGACCTGCCGGACCCGGCCGCCGCCCGCGCGTTCGCCTTCGACGAGCCCAACCACCAGGCCGGCGTGTACCGGGACGTGCTGCTGCGCCGGTGGCGCACCATGCTGGGCCGCACGATGGGGGACTTTCCGGGCGGCCGGGAGGGCGACGACCGGTACCTGGTGCTCGGCCTCGGCGCGGGGAGCCCGCCGACCTCGCCGTACCGCCCGGCCGGGACGAGCTGATCGCGTACGGACCGCTGCTGTCCGACGACGGCACCGCCTGGCTGGGCACGGCGGCGCTGGTCCGCGCGCCGGACCCGGAGACGGCACGCTCCGTGCTGACTCCGGACCGGTACGCCGGCACGGAGGTGCACCGCCGGCGGTTCGGCGGACGTTTGTGAGGAGCCGGGGCCCGGGGCGCCTCACGCGGCCGGCCTGAAGAACGCGCGGAGGGTTAATCCCGTACTCCCGCCCCGGGAGCCGGAGTTCACCCCTCCCTCGGGTACGGCACCACGCTCACCCGCGGGATGAAGACGGCACGCGCGGCACCCGCCACGTCCGGCGCCTTCGCCGGCGCGACGACCTCCGCCGTACCGCCCCGGGCGGCGGCGCACCGCAACTCGGCGCGGCCGGTCCCGTCCCCGTCCACCTTCCAGCCCCCGCTCCCTGCCCCTCCCCCATCCCCCCGCTCCTTCCCCGCCTCTCCCCGTTCCCGCCCGCCGTGACCGCACGGTCGCGGCGGCACGGTCGCCCGGCCCCGGCCGGCTATCCCCACTCCCCCGGGCCGCCCCCGCGCCACTGGACGCGGTCGGTGCGTACGACGTCCCTCTCCTCCCAGCCCCGCAGCCCGGCCTCCCGCAGCAGCGCCACCACGTCCCGCAGGCTGAACGCCCGGCCGAGCAGGGTGCCGGCCACGCGCACCCTGCGGCCGCCGTCCTCATCGGGCGGGTACACCACCACACGCGGCTGTCCGGCCATGGCTCCAGGATCATCCCCCCGCTCCGGCCCCGCATCCGCGGGCATCGCCCCGGTCGCGCCGGACAGCGCCGACGAGACGGGACGAAAGGACGCGAAGGACGCGAACGCCCCTCCGGCACCGTGGAGGTGCGGGCCAAAGGGGCGTTCGGCGCGGGCGGTCGGCCGTGGTGTCAGCCGTGGTAGGTGATGTACCCGTTGCCGTCGCGGTCGTCGCGGGAGGCGGTGTAGGAGTGGACGTCGGCGCGGGAGCCGGAGGACTTGTAGAGGTAGACGGTGTCCTTGTCGTTGTTCCACATGAAGTTGCAGTTCTGGCGGTAGACGACGTTGTTTGCGTCGGAGTCGGTGCCGTGGCCGCCGCGCAGCTTCACGTAGTCGCCGGGCTGCAGGTAGTGGTTGGACGGGAAGACGAAGCGGTTCCCGGCGGCGTCCTTGACGACGTAGCCCTTGAGGTTGACCGTCGTGGAGCGCGAGTAGTTCTTGATCGTCAGGTATTCGTCCCTGGTGTTGCCGCCGGAGCAGCGGTTGGAGTCCCGGCCGGGCGCGTCGTACTGGATGCCCTTGATCTTCAGGGCCGAGGAGTACTCGGTGGCCTGGGCGGGCGCGGCGGTGACGGCGGCCAGGGCGCCGGCTATCGCGGACGCGGCCAGGACGTGACGTATACGCATGAGGTTCCCCCCTCAATGGTGCGGATGAAGCTGATGGAGCATACCGGAACGGTGAGCACGGGGTGACGACGGTGTGAGATTCCGGTGAAGACCACGCACCCGGTGCGGTCGGCCGGCGGGTGGGCGGGGGCAGAGTGGCCGGTGGCACCTCCGGTGGTGCGTCACCACGGCGTCCGACCGGCGGAGTAGGATCCTTGCCCCTGTGAAGAATCAGTAGAGGGCCACCGGGCCCATGGGTGACAGGGGGCACAGAGCATGGCGTTCGGCGGCGCGGACCGCACGCGCGTGGAACGTCCCGCTCCCGGCCTGCCGGCCCAGCCGGGGACGGCACCCGCCGCGGCGCGGGAGCGGACCGGGGCGCTGCCGGGTTTCGAGCGCCATTCGGTCCTGCTGGTCGAGGACGATCCCGGTGACGCCCTGCTGGTCGAGGAGTTGTTCGCGGACAGCGCCATCGAGGCGGACCTGGTGTGGGTGCGGTCGCTGGCGGAGGCCGTGCGCTCGCTCGCCGAGGCGGCCCCGGACTGCGTCCTGCTCGACCTGCACCTGCCCGACGGGCAGGGCTTGGAGGCGCTGTCGGCGGTGCTGGAGAGCGCCGGCCGCACCGCGGTGGTGGTGCTCACCGGTCTGGCCGAGGAGCGCACGGGTCTGGCCGCGGTGGCCGCCGGCGCCCAGGACTACCTCGTCAAGGGGCGCGTGGAACCGGAGTTGCTGAGCCGGGCGGTGCGCTACGCGGTGCAGCGCAAGCAGGCCGAGCTGGCGGCGGCCGCCCTGCAGGCCAGTCAGCTGCGGGCGCAGGAGAACGCGCGGCTGGAGCGCGGACTGCTGCCCTCTCCCCTGCTGCGCTCGGCCGGCGCGGTGGAGGTCGTGGCCCGCTACCGGCCCGGCCGCGCCCAGGCGCTGCTGGGCGGGGACTTCTACGACGTCGTCGAGGGCGAGGACGGCACGGTCCACGTCGTCATCGGCGATGTCTCCGGGCACGGCCCCGACGAGGCCGCCCTGGGCGTGGGGCTGCGCATCGCCTGGCGCACGCTGATGATCAGCGGGGTCACCGGGGTGGCGGCCGCGCGCCGGCTGGAGCAGGTGCTGGTGGCCGAGCGCACCGCGCCGGAGCTGTTCGCGACGCTGACCACCCTCGAACTGCCGCCGGACCGGCGGCGGATGCGCGTCCTGCGGGCCGGCCACCCGGGGCTGCTGCTGCGCTCGGGCGGCGCGGTGGACTGGGTGGAGGTGCCCGGCGGGCCGGCGCTGGGCATCGTGCCCGGACGGGCGCGCTGGCGGCAGGAGGAGGTGGCCCTGCCGGCCGGCGCGGGCGTGGTGCTGTTCACCGACGGCCTGTTCGAGGGGCACACCGGGGCCGGGCCCGAACGGCTGGGCGAAGCGGGCCTGCTGGAGCTGGCGCGCCGGTACGCGGACGTCCCGGCCGATCCGTTCGTCGACACGCTCATCGGGAAGGCGGAGGAACTGGCGGCGGACCGGGGCGGACTCGCCGACGACGTGGCCGTCATCCACCTGCGGTGGCGGCGGCCGGGCGGCGCGGACGGCATGGACAGCGCGGGCGGCGCCGGCGGCACGGAGCACGAGGACGACGCGGAAGGACATGGCGGTGGACACGGCGGCTGAGGACAGGACGGCCTCCCGGGCCGGCGCACGGCTGACCGTCCAGGGGTGGCTGACGGCGGTGCTGGCCGTCATGGTGGTCCTGGTGATCACCGGGACCGTGGCGGGCGGCCTGCTGCTGCACCGCACCGCCGCGGTCTCCGACGAGCTGCTGTACGGCATCTCCCCGGCGCGCGTGGAGGCGTACCGGCTGCAGACGGCGCTGGTCAACCAGGAGACCGGGCTGCGCGGCTACCTGGCCACCGGTGACGCGCAGTTCCTGCGCCCCTACACCGAGGGCCGCAGTGGCGAACGGCACGCGGCGGCCCGTATCCGCTCTCTGACCGCGGGCCGCGCGCAGCAGGCGGCGGACGTGGCGGCGATCGAGCGGGCGGCGGACCGGTGGCGGCGCACCTACGCCGAGCCGTCGATCAAGCGGGTGACCCCGGGCCGGCCGGGGACGGTCGACCGCGCCGCCGCCGAACGCGGCAAGGCGCAGTTCGACCACCTGCGGTCCCTGTTCGCCGCGCAGAACCGGCACCTGGCGGACGTGCGCGGCCGCAGCAGCGCGGAGCTGGGCCGCATCCGCACGGTGCGCAACTGGGTGCTCGGCGCCATCGTCGCGGTCTTCCTGCTGACCTGCCTGGCCGTGGCCGTCCTGCTGCGGCGGCTGGTCACCCGCCCCCTGCAGCGGCTGAGCGCGGCCTCCCGCACGGTGGCCGGCGGGGAGTTCGGCCACCGCATCCCCGCCGACGGCCCGGCGGACGTACGGGCGCTGGCGAAGGACGTGGAGGCGATGCGGCAGACCGTCGTCACCGCCCTGGAGACGGCCCGGGCCCGGCGCGACGCGCTGGCCCGCCAGGCCGCGGAACTGGACGCGCAGGCGGTCGAGCTGCGCCGCTCCAACGCGGAGCTGGAGCAGTTCGCCTACGTCGCCTCGCACGACCTGCAGGAACCGCTGCGCAAGGTGGCCTCCTTCTGCCAGTTGCTGGAGAAGCGCTACGGCGACCGGCTCGACGAACGCGGCACGCAGTACATCGCGTTCGCCGTGGACGGCGCCAAGCGCATGCAGATCCTCATCAACGACCTGCTCACCTTCTCGCGCGTCGGGCGCCTCAACGACGCCCGGGTGCCCGTGCCGCTCGACACCGCGCTGGACAAGGCCCTCGCCAACCTCGCCACGGCGATCGAGGAGTCGCACGCCCGCGTCGAGCGGCCGGAGCGGCTGCCCGAGATCACCGGCGACCCGACCCTGCTGGTCATGCTGTGGCAGAACCTGGTGGGCAATGCCGTCAAGTTCCGCCACCCGGACCGTCCGCCGGTCGTCCGCATCACCTGCGAGCCCGACCCCGACGGCGGCGACGACGCTCCGGCGTGGCGGCTGTGCGTCAGCGACAACGGCATCGGCATCCCCGAGGAGTTCGCCGAGAAGGTCTTCGTCATCTTCCAGCGGCTGCACGGCCGCGACGCCTACTCCGGCACCGGGATCGGCCTGGCGCTGTGCAAGAAGATCGTCGAGTTCCACGGCGGCCGCATCTGGATCGACACCGCCCACACCGGCGGCACCCGCTTCTGCTTCACCCTGCACTCCTCCCCCGAGGCCGGCGGCCCGGCGCCGCGGGCCGACCGCTCCGCCCTGGAAGGAAGCTCCGCATGACCAGCCGCGTCGAACCCATCGAGGTCCTGCTCGTCGAGGACGACCCCGGCGACGAACTGATGACCCGCGAGGCGTTCGAGGACAACAAGATCGGCAACACGCTGCACGTCGTGCGCGACGGCGAGGAGGCCCTCGACTTCCTCTACCGCCGCGGCGCGTACGGCAACGCCCCGCGCCCCGACCTGATCCTCCTCGACCTCAACCTGCCCAAGTACGACGGCCGGCAGGTCCTGGAGCGCATCAAGTCCGACCCGGACCTGGCCCACATCCCGGTCGTCGTGCTCACCACCTCCTCCGCGGAGGAGGACATCCTGCGCAGCTACAAGCTGCACGCCAACGCCTACGTCACCAAGCCCGTCGACCTCGACCAGTTCATCGCGGCCGTGCGGCAGATCGACGAGTTCTTCGTCACGGTCGTGCGCCTGCCCCGCAACCACTGACGCCGGACGGAGACCCTCGCAGGGCCCGTGCTCCACGGGTCCTGCACGCCCGGGGATCCCTGGCCGTGGCCGCCGGGCGCCACCACCTCGTCCTCGGCCTGCCCGAGGTCCCCTTCCACCGGTCGGCCGGGCAGCCGGCGGGGGCCGGCCGAACAGGCGAGTGGCTGAAAACGGCCACCTCTTGCGGGGATTGACGGCGCACACCGAACTCCCCTTCGCGCACGGGTGGTTGACAAATCCGGCCAGACGAACCCCAACCGCCGCGGTGCGCGTCGCACGTCGCCCCCGCGTCCCCTTACCACGCCCCCGTGGGCCGATGGCGACTTCACGACGAAATGCGGAACCGGGCCCGGGAGACGGCCGATTGAGCTTTTCGGCCGGACGGCATGGCTAGCATGAACCGCACGTCCGGTCTTGTCGATCATCCCTGCCGCGGTGACGCCGGTCCGGCGCGCGGCCGGCCTGCGCCGGTCCGCCCTGCATCCCTGACCGCAGCACCCGAGGGACCGTGGAATGCCAGTGCCTGCTCGCCCCGGTCAGCACCGGACAGCGAAGGCGTCACGCCCCGCGCCGGGCGTGCCCCTGACCGTATTGGTGGTGACCGCCGCCGGCGCCGGCGCCGTGGCGGCGAAGGCGCCCGCCGAGGCCCGCCCGTGGGTCGCGGCGGTGGCGTCGGTGGCGTGGCTGTGCGTGGCCGTCGCCGTGGTCACCGGGTTCCTGGCGGTACGCCGGGCACGCCGGGCCGGCACCCGGCGTGACGACGAACTCGCCACGATCAAGGAACAGTTGAAGCAGTACAGCGCGGAGTCCGCGCACCTGGTGAACGTCACGCTGCCCGCCGTCGTCCAGCGGCTGCGGGACGGCGCGAGCGCCGAGGAGGCCCTGGCCGGCACGGCCCCCCTGGCCGACGCCCAACTGCGTCGGCTGGTCGGGCTGTTCGCCACCACCGTGGCGGACGCGGTGCGGCAGGGCAAGCTCGCCGAGGCCGAACAGCGCCGTCTGAAAGGCGAGTTGGAGCAGGGCGGCCGAGAGCTGGAGAAGCTGACCCGGCGGACGCTGCCCGCCGCCGTGGACCGGCTGCGGGAGGGCGGCTCGGCGGATACCGTGCTCGCCCGGCTGGAGTGGCCGCGCATCGAGCTGCTGCGCGTGCCGACGGAGCTGTTCGTGCGGGAACTCGCCCTCAGCGAGCGGCGCGCGGCCGCCGCGCAGGCCGCCTCCGCCAAGGCGCTCAGCCGCGTGCAGGCCAAGGCCGTCAGCATGCTCGCCGACCTGCGGGAGATGCAGGAGCGCCACGGCGAGGAGGTCTTCGGGGACCTGCTGAAGCTGGACCACAGCACCTCCCAGCTCGGCCTGATGACCGACCGGCTGGCGCTGCTGATGGGCGGCCGCTCCAGCCGCGCGTGGAACAAGCCGATCGTGATGGAGAGCATCCTGCGGGGCGCGGTCGGCCGGATCGCCGCCTACCAGCGGGTGCGGATGCACTGCTCGTCCCGCGCGGCGATCTCCGGGTACGCCGCGGAGGGCGTGATGCACCTCCTGGCCGAGCTGATGGACAACGCCGCCAACTTCTCGCCGCCCATCGACGAGGTCCACGTGTACGTGGAGGAGCGCACCGCCGGGATCGTCGTCACCATCGAGGACAGCGGCCTGCGGATGGCGGACGCGGCGCTGCGGTACGCCGAGAAGGCGGTGTCCGGGCAGGTGACCGACCTGGCCTCGCTGCAGGGCACCCGGCTGGGGCTCGCGGTGGTGGGGCGCCTGGCCGCCAAGTACGGCATCAGCGTCAACTTCCGGCCGTCCTCGCGCGGCGGCACCGGCGTCGTCGTCCTGCTGCCCCCGCAGCTGCTCGCGCAGCAGCGCGATCCCGTCCCGCAGGAGCGGCCGCGCCCCGCCGTCGCCGCGCCGGTCCACTCCCGGGCCGGGGACGGCGCCGACGAGGCCGCCGCCCCCGGCCGGGACGCGCCTCCCGCGCAGCCCGCCGCGGAGGTGCCCGGGCCGCGGTCCGCGGGCGCCACCCCGAACGGCCTGCCGGTCCGCGCCCCCGGCCGCGCCATGGCCGAGGCCGAGCGCGAGCGCCTGCGGCGCAGGACGTCCGGCGGCGGCCCCGCCCACAAGGACGGGCCGCCGGCCGCCGCGCGCGACGCCGGTTCCCGCTTCGGCGCCTTCCACCGCGCCCGCCGTGCCGGGGCGTCCGGCCCCGAGACCGGCCCCGAGGCCGGCGCGGAGGGGCCCGAGAAGCCCTCCGGCCCCCCGGCCGCCCCGTAGACCTCGTAGATCCCCCTTCCCGTACGGCGTCCCGGGGTCGCGACGCCGACACCCGCCGCAGTTCCCGAGATTGGAGGTACGGGCCGGTGACCGGGCATCCGGGCACCACCGTCCCATCACCCGCCATGCAGACGACCGACAACAGCCTCACCTGGCTCCTGCACAACCTCCTGGAGCGCACCCCCGGCACACGGCACGCCCTGGTGCTGTCCCGGGACGGACTGAAGCTCTGCTGGACCGAGCACCTGACCCTGGACCAGGCGGACCAGCTGGCCGCGATCTGCTCGGGCATCCAGGCCCTCGCCCAGGGCGCGTCCGTGGAGTTCGGCGACGGGACCGGCGGAGTGCGGCACTCCATGACCGAGTTCCACGGGGGGCTGCTGTTCATCGTGGAGGCCGGGGAGGGTGCCCATCTCGCCGTCGTGGCGCAGGAGGACGCCGATCCGGGAGTGGTGGGCCACCAGATGACCGAGCTGGTCGAGCAGATCGGCGAGCATCTGCGGGCCGAGCCGCGCCGGTCGGTGGCGGGGAGCGCCTCCTCGTGATGCGCCGGCCCGTGGACACCGGTGATCCCGACCGGCTCTACACGGTCACGGGCGGGCGCAGCCGCGCCGACACCACGTTCGACCTGGTGACCCTGGTGGTCAGCGAGTGCGAACCGGCCGCGGGAATGCAGTCGGAGCACGTCGGGATCCTCGAGCTGTGCCGGCATCCGACCGCCGTGGTGGAGATCGCCGCGGAGCTGCGGCTGCCCATCACGGTGGTGCGGATCCTGCTCGGCGACCTGCTCGCCGCCGGGAAGATCACCGCCCGCCATCCGCCCACGGCGCGTTCCGCCGCCTCGCTTCCCGATACCGCCCTTCTCAAGGAGGTGCTCCATGGGCTCCGCAGCCTCTGAGCTCCCCACGCGCCGTGCGCCCCTGGCCGATGTCGCAGAGACCGGCCTGAAGATCGTCATCGTGGGCGGGTTCGGGGTCGGCAAGACGACCCTGGTCCGTTCGGTCAGCGAGATCCGGCCGCTGAACACCGAAGAGGTGATGACGCAGGCCGGTGTGGGCGTCGACGAGACGACCGGGGTGCGGGCGAAGACCACCACGACCGTCGCCTTCGACTTCGGGCGGATCAGCCTCAACGAGCGCACGGTGCTGTACCTGTTCGGGGCGCCGGGCCAGGAGCGCTTCTGGTTCCTGTGGGACCGGCTGTTCTCCGGCACGCTCGGCGCGGTGGTGCTGGTCGACACGCGCCGGATGGACGACTCCTGGTACGCGATAGACCGGCTGGAGCACCACGGGACGCCGTTCGTGGTGGCGGTCAACCGCTTCGACGACGAACCCGTGCGCCACTCGCTGGACGAGATCCGCCAGGCCCTCGCGCTCGGCGCGCACGTGCCGATGGTCGACTGCGACGCGCGGGTGCGGGCCTCGGGCAAGCACGTGCTGATCACCCTCGTGGACCACCTCTACGAACTGGCCCTGGCCCGGGAGGCCACCTCGTGACCGACACCGCGGACTCCGCCGCACCCGCCGCCGGCTGCCCCGTCCCTTCGGGGGCCGTGCGGCTGGCCGGCCTGGAGTACCAGCAGACGCCGTCCCAGCTCTACCGCACCCTGCGCCGGGAGCACGGCGCCGTCGCGCCCGTGCTCCTCGACGGCGACGTGCCCGCCTGGCTGGTCCTCGGCTATCCCGAGGTGTGCTACGTCACCAGCCACGACGAGCTGTTCGCGCGGGACTCGCGCCGCTGGAACCAGTGGGAGCGCATCCCCCCGGACTGGCCGCTGCTGCCGTTCGTCGGCCACCAGCCGTCCGTGCTGTTCACCGAGGGCGAGGAGCACCGGCGGCGGGCCGGGGTGATCACGGAGGCGCTGGAGGGCGTCGACCAGTTCGAGCTGGCCCGCGAGTGCCGGCGGATCGCCGACCGGCTCATCGCCGGCTTCGCGGGCAGCGGGCAGGCCGAACTGATGAGCGCGTACGCGCACGCCCTGCCGATGCGCGCCGCGGTGCAGATGTGCGGGATGCCGGACACCGGGACGGACACCGAGCACCTCGTGGACGATCTGCGGATCTCCCTCGACGCGGCCGAGGGCGACGACCCGGTGGCGGCGTACACGCGGGTGGGCGAGCGCATCCGGCAGCTGGTGCGGGAGAAGCGGGAGCAGCCCGGCCCGGACGTCACCTCGCGCATGCTGCACCACCCGGCCGGCCTGACCGACGAGGAGGTCGTGCAGGATCTGATCTCCGTGATCGCGGCGGCCCAGCAGCCGACGGCCAACTGGATCGGCAACACGCTGCGGCTGCTGCTCACGGACGAGCGGTTCGCCCTCAACGTCTCGGGGGGCCGACTCAGCGTGGGCGAGGCGCTGAACGAGGTGCTGTGGCTGGACACCCCGACGCAGAACTTCATCGGCCGCTGGGCCGTGCGCGACACCCAGCTCGGCGGGCGGCGCATCCGCGCGGGCGACTGCCTGGTGCTGGGCCTGGCCGCGGCCAACACCGACCCGCAGATCTGGCCGGACGCGCACGTGGGCGCCGAGAACTCCGCCCACCTGTCCTTCGGCAACGGCGAGCACCGCTGCCCCTACCCTGCTCCGCTGCTGGCCGACGTCATCGCCCGTACGGCGGTGGAGACGCTGCTGGAGCGGCTGCCGGACCTGGTGCCGGCGGTGGAGCCGGAGGAGCTGTCCTGGCGGCCGTCCCTGTGGATGCGCGGCCTGGTGGAGCTGCCTGTGCTGTTCACGCCGGTCGTGCAGTAGTCACGCCGGTCGTGCAGTTGCGGCCGGGGCGGGCCCGGCGGACGGGGATCGGCGGCGGAAACCGGCCGCTCCCCGTGCGCCGGGCCCCGGTGTTTCCGGGCCGGCCGGTGACGGGCTCAGGCGGCGGACGGGGTGAACCGCACCGGCAGAGAGCGCGGGCCGCGCGTGAACACGCCCTGCTCGGCCGGGTCGAAGCCGTCGGCCGGGCGGAGGCCGGGCAGCGCGTCGAGGAGCTGGTTCACACCGACCTCGACCTCGGCCCTGGCCAGCAGGGCGCCGACGCAGAAGTGCCGGCCCAGGGCGAAGGCGAGGTGGTCGGCGGCGGCGGAGAAGGCCGTGGTGGTGTTCAGGTCGTCGCGGAAGATGTCGAAGCGGTCCGGGTCGCGGTAGCGGCTGCCGTCCCGGTTGGCGGCACCGATCAGGCAGGTGACGGTGGCCCCGGCGGGGATGGTGCCGCCGCTCAGCGTGACCTCCGTCGCCGACTGCCGCATGATCATGTGGACGGGCGGGGTGTAGCGCAGCGTCTCGGCGAACGCGCGGTCGATCAGGCCGCGGTCCCGCCGCACCGCCTCCAGTTGCTCGGGATGGGTGAGCAGGTTGGCGAAGATGCCGCCGATCGCCTTGTCGGTGGTCTCGCCCCCGGCCGCGAGCAGCAGGCTGCAGAAGGACTTGATGTCCTCGTCGCTCATCCGGACGCCGTCCACCTCGGCGGCGCACAGGGTCGACAGCAGGTCGTCGCCGAGGTTCTCCCGGCGCTCCCGGATGATCGGGAACATGTACTCGGCGAACTCGACGCGGGTGCGCTCGCCGGCCGCCGCGACCTCGGGGTCGCCGGCGAGGTTGCCCAGGAAGGCGATGACCGACGTGTACCAGCCGTGGAACCGGTCGTGGTCGGCCTTGTCCAGGCCCAGCATGTCGGCGATGACGTTGACGGGGAAGCGGGTGGCGTAGTCGGCGACCAGGTCGGCGGAGCCGGTGTGCCGGAAGGCGTCGATCAGCTCGCGCGAGTTGCCCTCGATCACCGGCAGGAACTTCTCCTGCAGGTCGCTCCCCCGGAACGCCGGGGCCACCAGCGCCCGCCGCACGGCGTGCTCACGGCCGCTGAGCTGCAGGATCGTCTTGCCGTGCACCGGCTCGATCTGCCAGTCGTAGTTCTCGGTGGTGAACTCGCCGTGCCGGTCCTTGAAGACGTACTCCACGTCCTCGTAACGCGAGACGATGTAGCTCTGCGTGGCCTCGTGCCAGATCAGCGGGGCGTGCTCCCGCATGATCCGGTACGCCGGGTACGGGTCGGTGGCGAACTCGGGCGAGAGGATGTCGGGTATCTGCTGCGCGGTGGACATGGAGCTCCCTGGGCTGGGCGGCGTATCGCGCGCACCAGGCTAGGGACGGCCGATGGCCCTCAACAGCCTTCTCCGCGCCGAGTGTTGACCGTGACGCCGCCCGGTTGGCCGAAAACCGCCCCTGACTGAGGGGCCGTGGGAGCGCCGTCCGGGGCCGTGGCGTCAGACGGGATCCAGCAGTTGCTCCGTCCAGATCGTCTTGCCGCCGGGCGTGTACCGGCTGCCCCAGCGGTGGGCGAGCTGGGCGATGAGGAACAGGCCGCGGCCGCCCTCGTCGGAGAGGCGGGCGCGGCGCAGGTAGGGCTGGGCCTGGCTGGGGTCGGAGACCTCGCAGACGAGGCGCTGGTCCCGGGTCAGGCGCAGGCCGATGGGACCGCCGGCGTAGCGGACGGCGTTGGTGACCAGCTCGCTGACGATGAGTTCGGTGGTGAAGCCGAGCCCGGCCAGGTCCCAGTGGGCCAGTTGGGCGGCGACGAGGGTGCGGGCGTGGGCCACCATGGCGGGGTCGGCGGGCAGCTGCCAGAAGACCGTGCAGTCGGGCGGCACCTGGCCGACGCGGGCCAGCAGCACGGCGATGTCCTCCTCGCGGGGTTCCTGCCGGAGGCAGGACAGCACACGGTCGGCGATCTCGGTCAGGGGCCGCCGGGTGAGGGCGGCGGTGCGGGCCGCGGCGTCCAGCGCCGCCAGGTCGGACTCGGCGTCCTGACCGCCCGGGGTGAGCGGTCCGCTGTGCAGGGCGAGCACGTCGCCGGACCGGAGGTGCAGCTCCACCGGCTCGAACGGCTCGGTGCCGGTGCCCAGGGACGGTCCCGGATGCAGCTTGACCTCCTCCACCTCACCCTGCTCCGCCCGGACCAGGACGGGCGAGGAGTGCCCGGCGCTGGCGACGAGGCACCGGCGGGTGACGGGGTCGTAGACCGCGTACAGACAGGTGGCTCCCCGCAGGGAGCCGGCGACCGACGCGGAGCGGTGCGGTTCGTCCTCGGTGATGCGGGTGACCAGGTCGTCGAGGTGGCCCAGCAGTTCCTCGGGCGGCGGGTCGAGGTCGGCGAGGGTCTGCACGGCGGAGCGCAGCCGGCCCATCGCGCCGGCCGCGTGCATGCCGTGCCCGGCGACCTTGCCCACCACGAGGGCCGCGCGGGTGGCGGACAGCCGGATCACGTCGTACCAGCTGCCGCCGGTTCCGGCCGCGGTGCTCGCCGGCGCGTACGTCCCCGAGGCCTCCGCCGCGGTCATGCGCACCGCCCCGGGCGGCAGCAGGCCGCGCTGGAGGGCTTCGACGGTGCGCCGCTCGCGGGTGTAGCGGCGGGCGTTGTCCAGGCCCAGGGAGAGCCGGGAGCCGAGTTCGTCGGCGAGGGTGGCGTCGGCCCGGTCGAACGGCGCGCGCCCGGAGCACCGCCACAGCGCCACGGCGCCGAGGACGGCCTGTTGCGTCTGCAGCGGAAAGACCAGCAGGGACGTGGCGTCCGGGGGCATCATCAGCCGGAGCCGGGCGGGGTCGCCGGCGAGTTTCCCGCGCAGGGGCTCAAGGTTTGGCAGCACCCCGGCGGTGCCCCGCCGCAGGTGCTCGGACTCGATGTCGCCGAGCCGGACGGTGTCGCCCAGCCCGTACAGCTCCCGGGGCCAGACGCCCGCCCGGGAGGCCACGGCGACGCGCCGCATCGGCGTACCCGGGACGTACTCCCCGGGCTCCCGGCCGTCCAGTACGGCCTCGATGAGGTCGACCGCGCCGAGATCGGCGAAGACCGGTACCAGCAGGTCGACGAGTTCCCTGGCGTTGCGCACCACGTCCAGAGATCCGCCGATGCGCACGGCCGCCCGCTGCAGCAGGTCCAGCCGCTGCCGCACCTGCGGGTCGGGCACCAGCGGCCCGCCGGCCAGGTTGACCCGCATTCCGAAGCCGTCCTCCAGCTCCGAGTCCTCGGTGGCGAGCAGCCGCACCAGGAACCGCGGCCCGCCGTCGCCCGCCAGCGCCGACACGCCGACGTCCATGTTCACGCGCCCGCCGCCGGGCCTGCGCAGCACCGCGTGCCCGCCGCTGCACCGCCCCCGCTCGGCCTCCCGGACCAGTTCGGCCCACGCCGAGGGGTTTTCGAAGACCGACGCCAGGTCCCGTCCGGACAGCCCGTCGGCCGTACCGCCCAGCAGGTCCAGCGCGGCCCCCGTGTACGCCAGCACCCGCCAGGTGGCGTCCACCACCAGCTCGGCGGGCTGTCCCCACTCCACCGGCCCGTCCCGGAACCGGTTGTCGCGGCCGGTCATACGCCTCCCATGACGCCGCTCCCATGACGCCGCCGTCCGTGTGCGTCTTCTCTCTCAGGAGAAGGCCCCAAGGATGCCGCCGCAACTCCACCCGCGGCGGTCCCGCCCCGGCGCCGGGCGGGCCGGGGCCCGGGCGGCGCCGGTGGCGGCGGCCGGCGGATCACCGCCGGCCGTCGCGCCGGGCCGG
>NZ_BMWH01000011.1:5718-181454 GCF_014651135.1 Streptomyces echinoruber | reverse complement strand
CCGCCGGTCCCGGTGTCCAGGGCCAGGGCCGTCAGCGGGATCCAGCCGAAGACCACCCAGTTCTCGTAGTCCTCACAGCCCTGCGGTGCCTCGTGGCCGGACAGGTCGATCCTGTCCCTGACGAGAGGGAACTCGCCGTTTTCCCGGGGAGTTTGTGGCCGGAAGACTCCCGTCGGGATCCCGACGGCGCCGAGGAGCCTGCGGGCGTCCGATCCTTCCGGGACGGTGCGCAGCGCCGCGGGGGCGCCACGAAGACGGCGTCCGCCCCCAGCACGGAAACCATGTCGTCGTGCAACACGTCGAACAGCATCGGAAGAACAGACCAGGTCGCCCCGGCCTCACCAGATGCCGTGCTCCAGCTCCTCAAGTGACAGGTTCCATTGCGACTCTTCGTCGGCGAAGGGAGTGGGATCGAAGGATCCGACGACCGGCCTGAAACGTTCGGCGAGTTCTTCCGGATCAATGCCGTTGTCGTGATCGACTTCAAGCTTGCGGAACTCGATGAGGGCGAACAGCAACGACTCGACGCCGCGGAGCCTGTCGGCGCAGGGCCCGGTGCGGCGGCCCCGGTGAGAAGATGCCGCACTCCGCGGCTTCAGTCCGGTGGTCGTGCCCGACTGGTTCCGGGACTCGTCACTCGGGAGACCGACAAGACGGCCGCTCTGCCGGCCGTTCGTGAGGCCGCCGCCGGAATGGCCGCCCGGGGCGGATGCCGTCTTCTCGGGAACGCAGCCGGCTTCGTCTCGTGGCTGTGACGATTGAGGCGGGTATCCATCAGTGCCCTGGGGGTGAGCCTGGGTCTGAGTCTGGCCGGGCGGTGCCGTTCGGGGTTTTCTCGGGTTTGATGTAGAGGATCTCGCGGGCCTGCTCCGCGGCGCGGGTGATGCTTTCGGAGACGAAGTCGAGGAAGCGGGCGACGTTCTCGAGGCGGGTGGCGGCCGGGGTGCCGGGGCCGAGGATGCCGACGCCCTGCCGTGCGACCTCGACGAACTGGGCGTTGTCCCGGGCGCTGCGGATCATCGACTGGTACCAGAGGTCGTTGTCGACGACGTAGCGGTCGCGGCGGCGCTCGTCGCGTTCCCGGCGGACGAGGTCCAGGTTCTCCAGGAACGTGATCGCTTTGGAGATGGACGCCGGGCTGACCTGGAGGCGCTGGGCGAGTTCGGACGCGGTGAGGCTGCCTGCGTCGGTGGTGTAGAGACAGGCGAGCACTCGGGCCGCCATTTTGGGCAGGCCCGAGGCCATGAGGACGGTGGTGAGCGTTTCCCCGTACTCGCGCACGGCCTCGGCATCACGTCCGTGTGGCTGGGGGACTGGCTCCGGCCCCCGGGAGGAGGCGGTCCTGCGCCGGCGAGCGCGGCGTTCGGCGGCGCGGTGGGCCAGGTCGGCGCGGTAGGCGGTGGGGCCGCCGTTGCGCATCACCTCACGCGTGATCGTCGAGGTCGGGCGGCCTAGGCGGCGGGCGATCTCGGCGTAGGGGAGGCTGTCGGCCAGCCCCAGCGCGATCTGCTGGCGTTCCTGCTGGGTGAGCCTGCCTCCCGGCACTGCGATCTCCTCGATCTCCTCGTGGTCCTTCGTGCTGGTCCTTGATCGTCCACTGTAGTGTTCACTTCTCACTCATTGCAATGAGTGGAGTGGTATTCGTTGCATTAATCGATGGTTCGTCGCAACAGTTTTCCGGCTGTTATCTGCATGAATGATGTTTCTATGCAACAAGTGTGTTGCTGAGTATTGGAAAGCAACGTAGCGTTTCCGGAGTCGGAAACAACGAGCGAGTACAGGAGAACGCGATGCAGAAGTTCGACACCCCCGCCCCGGTCTCCGCGGTCCTGGACATCCCCGCCGGACGCATCCAGCTCATCGCCGCCGACCGCGCCGACACCACCGTCGAGGTCCTGCCCGCCCATCCCGCCAAGAGCCGCGACGTCCGGGCCGCCGAGCAGACCACCGTCGCCTACGCCGACGGCGTTCTGCGCATCCGCACCCCCGAGTCCGGGAAGCAGCTCTTCGGTCCCTCCGGATCCCTGGAGGTCACCGTCCGGTTGCCCGCCGACTCCCGCATCGAGGCCAGGGCCGCCGGCTCCGAGCTCCGCGGCGTCGGCCGCCTCGGCGACGTCGCTTTCGAAGGGGCGTACCGCCACGTCAAGATCGACGAGGCCGCGGGCGTCCGTCTCACGGCGATCGACGGCGACGTCGAGATCGGCCGGCTCAACGGCTCCGCGGAGATCAGCACCACAAGGGGTGACATCCGCATCACCGAGGCCGTGCGCGGCACGGTCGTGCTCCGCACCCAGTCCGGCGACATCTCGGTCGGCGCCGCCGCCGGCGTTTCGGCCGCCCTGGACGCCGACACCGGCTACGGCCGCATCAGCAACGCCCTGAAGAACGACGGCACCGCCGACCTCGACATCCGCGCCACCACCTCCCACGGCGACATCACCGCCCGCAGCCTCTGAAGGAACGGAACCAGGCCTGTCCGGCCGGGGCCGCCGCGATCGAGGCCCTGCCGGTCGTCGCCGACGGCACGGCCGCGTCTGTCGTCCCCAGGGCCTGCCGTCCGCGTGCAGGGCCTGGAAAGTCGTACGAGACACCCGACACGATCAGGGGAACACATGACGAAGAACAGCACGTCCTCGACCGGCTCGCGGTGGACCGGCATGGTGCCGGTCGACGACACGGCCCTGGCCGTCACCGACACCGGTGGTCCCGGCATCCCGGTGGTCTACCTCAACGGCCAGTTCGCCACTCAGGGGTACTGGCGGCGGGTCATCGCCGAACTGGGGGCGGGGTGGCGGCACATCACCTACGACGAGCGGGCCCGCGGCAGATCGAAGCGTTCGGCGGACTATTCCTTCGAGGCCGCCGTGCGGGACGTCGACGCCGTTCTCGCGGCCAGGGGTGTGGACCGGGCGCTGCTGGTGGGCTGGTCCTACGGAGCGTGCGTCGCGGCGCACTGGGCCGGCCGGAATCCGGAGCGTGCCCTGGGCGCGGTCCTGGTCGACGGCGCGTTTCCGTACGACTGGCTCGACGAGGCCATGGAGCAGCGGATCCGGAAACTGTTCCGGCGGTTGAGCTGGTTCATGCCGCTGCTGCGCCCGACGGGCCTGGCTCCGCGGATGACCGCCGAACAGCAGGCGGACAGCAACATCGAACTCGGCAGGATCTCCCGCGAGCGCGAACTGGGCCCCGTGCTGGACGGCATCACCGTCCCGGTGCGGTACGTGGTTGCTTCGGGGACGTCCTTCGGAAGCCGCGGTGACGAGCAGGAACGGATACGCACCAGTCTCGATGCGGTGACCGCCCGCAACCCCCACATCAAAATCAGCGCGAAGGTCGCCGCCAACCACGGTGCGCTCCTGAGAAAGGACTTCCGCGCCATCGCCGAGACCGTGCGCGAGGTCGCCGCCCTCAGCCGCGGCGAGGCACCGTAGACACGGTAGACACGGCAGACACGGCAGACACGGCCGGCGGCCGTTGACCGCTCCCGGGCCGCCCGCTGTCAGTGCTGCTTGCCACCATGGCGATCATGAGTCACATCATCTCGTACTCCACCGCGGACAAGGCCGACGTCCTCGCCTTCCTGGGCAGCAACGGCGCCCTCTCCGCCGACCAACTGCGCCGTCTGGACCGCATGCGCAAGGACGCCCGGGACCACCAGGACACCCTCGACGACCAAGGCATCGACTGGGGTCTGTCCATCCCCGACGCCCTCGATCACCTCATCGCCGGACGCGCCGACTCCGACGCCGAATGCGCGGGCAACGCCTACCACGCCGCGCTGCAGCACATCATCGACCACAACGCGAGCGACCCGAGCGACCTGGGCGTCTACTCCAAGCCGTCGACGTTCTTCGGCCTGGTGGGCGAGGAGCTGAGCCGTCTGGGAGTTCCGGCCGATCTGCTGCCGAACGGCTATCTCTACGGAGGACTGCCCCTGGAATTCCCGTTCCTGCCCTGCTCGATCGACGGCTACCCGGCCATCGGCCACCTGCCGCTGGCCAAGGCCAAGCCGGCCGCGGACGCCTATCGCGCCGTCCTGGACCGGGTTGACCCCGACTTCCGCTACGACCTCCAAGAACTCATCGAGAAGCTGGACTTCGAGCACACCGAGTGGGAGCACGCCACACGAGAGTTCGACTGGTACACCCAGGACACGATCTTCTTCTCGCTCACCTGACCGGTCGGACGGCTGCGTCGGGACGGCACCGGCGCAGACGGCGGCCGGGTCGTTCAGATCGGCCGCGGTTAGGTCTGGGTGCGCGCCGTCGTCGTCTGCCGTCGCAGGGCCGGCGGCCCGCGCCGCAGCCCATGCGGCGTATCGCTTCGGGTCGGGTCACCGAGCCTTGCCGAGATCCATCATCGCGGGGCGGGCGCCCATGAGGCGCTGCGCCGGTTCACCGCCGCCGTGAAGTGAAGTACGGCGCCATGCGCAGCGGCACCTCGTGTTCTCCAGGGGCTCGTGCGGAGTCGGGCAGCCGCACCCTGTAGCCGCCGGGCACGGTGAACCGGCGGACCGGCGCATGCCTTCCACCCCGAAATGGGCGACGGACGGGTCAGGAGTTCGCTCGGACATCGGGTTCCCTCTCGCAGCGGAAACGGTTTCCCGGACCGTAGGACGCGTCTGGCCCCGGCGCTGTGGGTCCTGTACACGTCCCGGGTACAGGACCCACAGTGGACGCGGGAGGGCACGCTGGGGACGCGGGCCGAGCTGCCGTGACGCCACCTGGTTGTCCGGCGGCCCGCTGCTCAGGGCGGGAGAGGAAGCGACGTCTGTTCCGCGGCCGGCCCCAGGTACGTGTACTCGGTGGCCCGGGCGATGCCCACAGCGTCCAGCCGCTGCGTGAAGCGGACCCGGAAGTGCACGTTGTCCCCCAGGCCGGGGCGCATCCGCAGCAGCTCCTCCGGTTTTTCGAAGCGCACGTCGTAGGCCGGTGCGTTCTTGGCCGTGCCCGTCTTGACCTTCACCCAGCCACTCTCACGCAGCTCGGTGATGCGGCCCGAGATGGTGATCTCCTGGTCGCGGTCCCGTGTCTCGCGGAGCCGTTCCACGTACCGCCGGCCCCGTTCGGTGAGCTGGGCCCGACGCATGCCACCGTCCGCGTCGTACCAGGTCACACCCAGGTCGAGTCGGTACTTGCTCAGCGCGCGGGCCAGCGCGTCGACAGCATCGAAAAGCCGCGTCCACTCGCGGACATCGTGCTCCGCCTCCAGCGCGGTCAGGAGCTCGGTGAGCGTACGCATACCCGTACCGGCGGCCGTCGCGGTGGGGGCATCCAGAGTGTTCGGCTCTGCGGGTACGGCAGCGGCGACGGGCCGCGCGTGCACCACAGTGCTGCCCGCTGACACGCCCGTCAGTTCCAACTGAACCGGCGTACCCGCAGCGACGGAGAGCGCATTCTCCACCGGACCGAGCAGGGCATCTCCCCACTGGAAGCGGAGAGCACCTCCTTCGGTCTCCGGGCCGGTCAGGCGGAGCAGCAGTTCCTCGTCGAGTCGGGCCGTCGGCTCGTACTCCCGCATCGCCGCCAGGCGGCTCGCCCGGTGCTCGGCCTCGATCTCCTCGTCGTCGCGTTCCTCGGTTCCCATCTCGTCGAGGAGACGCTCGGCGGCCTCGGCCGCGGCGGGATCACCTGCCAGGAGCGCGCGCCTGCGCTCGCGCCAGCTCTCGCCGGTCACAGTCGCACCTCCAGATAGCCGCGTGCCGGAGCGGCACTTTTCTCCGACGGGGAACGGTCGGTCTGATCAGGCAGTCGGCAGCGCTGCCACCAGTCGTCCCAGACACCCCGCTGCATGAAGTATGTCCGTTCCTCAAGGGTCATGTGCTCTGGCCGGAAGACGTGGCTGACCGGTTGGTATCCGACTCTGACCGGCGACACGCCGAACTTGCGTTTCATGCTGTCCCGGCTCTGGAAGGCGGTGGTCAGCCACTTCGAGCCGGGTCTGCCACGCACCGCGCGCTCGGCGCGTGTGTCGATCAGGAGTGTCGTGTCGATGTTTCCCGGATCCGGCTTCGTGCTGACGAAACTGCCACCGATCCACACGCGGTGAACGAGGGCGAGGTCGCCCAGAGCGTCCGCGTATCGGTCTTCGAGTACGAGAAAGCGTTCGAGGTAGGCGAGGAATCCGTCCCACAGCGGTCTGCGCGTGGTCGAACCCTGGAACTCCGGAGCGCTGACCAGCAGGGACTCCGCCTCGTTGAGGGAGACCGAGTACCGGCCCAGAGGAAGGAACCCGTTCGCGGCGAAGGAAGGCAGCACGAGAAGTCCTGTCGAGATCGGAAGATCGTCCTGAACGCGGGCCTGAGGGCAGGTGTGGGCGACAGAACGGAATTCCCGGCCCACATGGCCTGATGCGGCTGGGGTCACACGTCAGGCAACCTCCGGGAGGTTGGTTCGGCAGTCGCGGCAGCGGCCGGGGTGAGGGGAGCGGAAGGCGCGGTCGCAGCCGTCGCAGGTCTGGAGCGGGTGGGGGCGTAGCGCGGGCCCGGGTGGGAGCGGTGGCAGACACTCGGTGAGGCGGTGGGCGAGCAGGGCCGCCGGGTGGCGGAGGGGGTCGCGGGGGAGGTTCGCGGTCAGGGCGTGGCGTACGGCGTCGGGGTGGGCGCCGCGTTCGAGCCAGGCGGCGACGGCGGGGGCGAGGCGGCGGACGGCGCGTTCGGGGAGGAGGAGGCGGGGGTCGTGGTGGTGGAGGGTGGTGAGGAGGGCGGTGGCCGCGCGGTGGCGGTCGAGGTCGGGGGTGCGGGGCTCGGGGAGCGGGGGTTCGGGGGTGGCTGCGGGCTCCGGCTCTGCCGGAGGCGAGGACGAGGGCGAGGACGAGGACGAGGGCGGGGGCGGGGGTGCGGGTGTCGGCTCCGGTTCGGGGCTGGTGGTCGGGGGCGGGGCGGGTGGTGTCTTCGAGGCCGGCGTCTTGGGGGTGCTGCGGTCGGACGCGGGCTCGGTTTCGGTGGGGGTGGTGTGGCCGGACCGGCGGTGCGCGGGCTGGTTGTAGGACACCGTGTGGGTGACGATGCGGCCGTTGGGGAGGCGTTCGCGGATGCGGGCGAGGTAGCCGTGGGCCTCCAGTTCGCGCAGGGCGGCGGCGACGCTGGTCTCGCCCTCGGGGAAGCGGGCGGCGAGGGTCTTGATGTCGACGCGGGCGCCGGAGGGCAGCGACTGGATGTGCAGTCCGAGGCCGATCGCGGTGAGGCTCAACTCGCGGTGCTGGGCGAGGTGGTTGCCGACGACCGTGTAGTGGCTGGTGTGCGGGGTGTTGATGTGGGTGACGCCGCGCGGATTGAGGGACTGCGGCCGCGTGGGCGCGCTAAGGTGCTGGGTATCCATCGGGAAGGGCCTACGCTTCCTTGGTGGTCAGGCCCTCGATCAGGATCGCTACTCCTGGCCGGGGGCCGTCGCATGTCTGCGATGGTGTGGTCGCGGCGAGCATATGCCGGGGAACCGGGCCGGAATCCAGCCGAGTTGGGATCACCACTCTTCCGGGTGACGGGGTGCCGGGGGGCCTGGGGCGGTTCGGTGGGGTGGGGTTGGGCGGGTTATTCACCCAAGGGTCTTTGAAAGCTTTGATCGCGCGCCGGGCCGCGTAGTGGGGCACCGGGACGTGGAGGGCCGCGATGCGGTGAGGCGGATCGCCGCTCCTCGCCGCTTCTCGCCACTTCGGCCCAGGCGGTCTTGCGCGGGGGCGGGCCCGGGCCACTCCCCAGCGGTCGGGCAGGGCTTCCGCGAGGAGGAGACCGCGACCGGGACGCATTTTTCCGGATACGCCACCCGGCGCGACGGCGCGTGCTTACTGTGAAAAGTGACTCAGCGTATGCGTGCGATAACTGTCCGCGAGTTGTCCGGTCGTGTCCGGGCTGTCGGTAGGGGACGTACGGGTAGGGCGCTGCTGCACCACAGCGGTACGACGGAGGGGCACGGGATGACGGCGGTCGACGGCGACGCGGTACGGCTCATCGGCGAGGCGGAGGAGCCGGGTTGGGAGGTGGACCCGGACGACGAGTGGGGAGTCGCGGTCCTCACGACCGTGGGGCGGCAACTCAGGCTGCGGCGCGAGGCCGCGGGGATGCGGGCCGGCGACTTCGGGAAGGCCGTCGGGTACGGCGAGGACCTCGTCTACAAGATCGAGGGCGGCAAGCGGATTCCCCGGCGCGAGT
The DNA here is from genome assembly GCF_014651135.1 of Streptomyces echinoruber. GTDB lineage: Bacteria > Actinomycetota > Actinomycetes > Streptomycetales > Streptomycetaceae > Streptomyces > Streptomyces echinoruber. The sequence continues at coordinate 173,308 of NZ_BMWH01000011.1, read as the reverse complement.
ACCTGATCAAGGCCGACGAGGTGCTGAACGCGGGCGGGCTCATCGCGGCGGCCTGGGAGGACGTGAAGAAGGTCCGGTACCCGAAGAAGGTGCGGGAGCTGGCGAAGCTGGAGGCCCAGGCGGTCGAGATCGGCGTGTACGAGTGCAACATCATCGCCGGTCTGCTGCAGACCCCGGAGCACGCGCGCGCCATGATCAAGGCGGCGCAGCCGCCGTACTCGCCGGACGACGTGGAGCGCATGGTGGCCGCTCGTCTGGCCCGGCAGTCGGTCTTCGAGCGGGATCCGGCGCCATCCCTCCATTTCGTCCTGGAAGAGGCGCCGCTGCGTCGGCAGGTCGGGGGCACAATGGTGTGGCGGAAGCAGCTCGAACGTTTGTTGGAGGCGGGGCAGTTGCACAACGTCACGCTTCAAGTGATGCCGACCGACACCGAGGCCCATCCGGGGCTGGACGGCAGGATCGAGTTGCTGAAGTTCCCGGACGGTACGGCGGTGGGCCGCTCCGACGGCGCGTTCGGCGGCCGGCCGACGCATGATCCCAAACAGCTGCGCATTCTCGAGCTGCGGTATGGCACCATCCGGGCTCAGGCACTCCCGCCCCGGGAGTCGTTGGCCTTCATCGAGCAACTGCTGGGGGAAACATGATCCGCAAGACCACTGGCGGGGACACCTCCGAACTGGCGTGGTTCAAGAGCAGCTACAGCGGCGGCACCGACGGCGAGTCCTGCGTCGAGGTCGCGACCACCCCCGGCACCGTCCACGTCCGTGACTCCAAGCACACCGACGGCCCCCGGCTCGCTCTCACGGCGGCCGCGTGGGCGGACTTCGTGGCGTACGCCTCGCAGCGCTGACCCCTCAACTGCTCGTACCGCGCGCCCGATTGTCACCGGAAGACTTGCGACCCGGGCTGCTCGCCGGCGTCCCAACGGGCCGGCCAAGTCCACGGGTCGGAGTTCGGCAGACCGAAGGGAGCCGTCTCGTCCTGGGCGGTCGGCGCGTCCAGCCCGACCCCGCCGTGGTACGCGTCGTCGAGCCACGTCCTGGCCTTGGCGACCGCGGAGGTCAGGCCGTCCAGCAGGACGACCCGGCCCTGATCGGACACCTTGCTATCCCTTCGTGGGCGGCCAGTCGCCCGAGGCGCACATCTCCATGTACCGGGCCATCGGCAGGTGCGTCGGGGGGAAGTGCGCGGCCGTGCCGTCGTGCGGGACGACGACCACGGAGGAGAACGGGGCCGCCGCGGGATCTCCCGTCTCGAGGTGTTCCTTGAAGTCGAAACGCACGCTCCATCCGTAGGGGAACTCGATCGCCGTGTCCGGAAGCATGACGACGGAGTCCGCCCGCTCCGGGTACGCCCTGCTTTTCAGATACTCGGCAGCGGCTGCCACTGCTTCTTCTTTGGTCACCACTTATGAGACTCCATTTCGGTGTTCATGGCCGCGACTTCCGCGCCCTCCTCGGCCGCCGTGCGCAGACCGCCGGCGGCCAGACCGGCGCCGTCGGTGCCGATCAATTGCGGGATGAGGCGGCCGCTGAGCCCTTCGCGCGTCACGGAGCCGGGTGTGCCGCCCCATCGCCCCGCGGTGCGGGAATCGTCCCGTCGCTGACGAGTTCCGTCACCGCGTCACCGTGGTTGCGGACCAGGTAGTCCATGGCGTGCTCGGTGGAGGACTGGTACTCCAAGTGCTCCCGGTAGAAGCGGAGCCGGGCCTCGCAGTCCTGGAAGAGCTCGCCCCAGGTACGCACCCAGATCCGGTACGTCGGTTGGTTGAGGGCGCAGCCGGGCGGGTTGTGCGGCTGGTGCGCCAGTTCCCGGAGCGTGTCGGACATGTCGTTGCCGACGAGCCAGAAGTCCCAGGTCGTGTGGGTGTCCCGGAACCGGTCGTCCTTCCGTACCGCCTGTGCGTAGCTGCTGAGCTGCTCGAACTCGGCCGATCCCAGGACGAGTCCGGGGCGCTTGAGCTCGACCACGAGGTGGTGCCGCTCGTCGAGCCGGTGCCGGGACGCGCGGGACAGCATGAGGTCGACGATCCCGCGCCGTCCGTCGGGGCGCAGGACCGGGGCCTCGGCCGGCGCTTCCCGGCCGAGGAGATGGCAGTGCTGGCGCAGCACCTCGTTGAGGCTGCGGTCGCTCACGTGCAGGCTGTACTCCTCGCCGAAGATCCAGCACTCGTTCTCCAGGATCCGGTGCAGCTCGGAGCGCTCCCTCACCCGGTCCTTGGCCTCCGGGGCGAAGACGAGGTGTTCGAGGGCCGCAAGGAAGTCGAGCCGGTTCGTGGCCGCCGTCGACGCCTTGACGAGAGCGGACAGGGGGGTTCGGTCGAGGAGCCGGTTGAGCTGCTCCCTCTCCTGCTTGGTCAGGCTGAACAGCTCCTCCGCGATGCGCAGGACGTCCGAGGGTTCGTGCGCGAGCACGGAGCGGAGCAGCGCGAAGACGGTCCTGCGAGTGCCCGTGAACTTGGGCAGGTGGCGGAAGACGGTCGTGGCCACGGCGTCGAAGGTCTCGCGTTCGGCCCGCTCACGGGCATCGGCGGGGCGGCCCGTATAGGGGTAGATGCCCTCCTTCTGCCACTCGGCGACCTGCTCGCGCCGTCGTTCGTCCACGCGGGCGCGGAAGTGCTTGCGGAGCTGGTCGCGGGCCGCGGAGAGCACCTCGGCCAGGGGCCCGTCCGGCGCCCAGTCGGTGAAGGCGAGGTCCTCGGAGTCGACGTCGTCGAAGCCGGCCCAGCTCAGGTGTGCCGTGAACTCGAAACCGGGGGCCTGGATGCCCGGCTTGAGCTGCGCCCGGGACATGCCCTCGCCGTCGCACAGGAAGAGGGCGCGGGTGACCGGCCTGCGCCATTCGATGACCTTCAGCCGGGCCGGCTCGCCGCTCCAGCCGGACGGGGACGGCAGGACGTAGTCGCGTACGTGCTGCTGCTCCGCCGCCGGGTCGAGGTCCCGGCCGTCGTACTCGATGCGCACGTCCGGGTATCTTTCCAGGTAGGTGGCGAAGGCGGCGGTCAGCGACGACCTGGCACCGCATTCGCCCAGTCCGTCCAGGTCCTCGCCGCCGAACGCCTCGAAGAGCGTGCCGGTGGGGGCGTCGGTGGGCTCCGGGTCGCCGATGTCGAACTCGTCCATGGAGTGCCGGTCGGCCTCGATCAGCAGTTGCCGCCGGCCGTCCGTCCCCTCGCTGACGCTGGTCCAGCGCACCTGGGTGCCCAGGGCGAAGGCGCGCACCCGCCCGCGCCCGTTCTTGCCGTGCAGAGCGCGTTTCTTCGCCGGGGTTCCCGGCGCGTGCTTCTTCCAGGAGGCGCCGATGGGCCGGAAGTACTCCTCGCCGTGCTCGGCGGACATCCCGCAGCCGTCGTCCTGGATCCGGACCCGGTCCACGCCGCCGAGGTCGTTGCGTTCCAGTACGACGACCACGTGCTCGGCGTCCGCGTCGAGGGCGTTCCAGATCAGCTCCTCGACGGCGCCGACCGGATCGCGCAGCCGCGCCGGCTCGGCGACGTGCTCCCGGCTGGTCTCCAGCCGCACCTTGACCATGACGTCTCCCTGCCATGTGCCTGCAAGCCGTGTACCTGCAAGCGGAGGCCAGGATGGGTCCCGGCGCCCCGCAGGGCGCACGGAACCGCCGGGGAATCACCCGCGAGGATGATCGACTGCCGGGAGAAGACGCGGGGAAGGGGCAGGACCTGCCGGGAGGCGGCGCGGGGAAGGGGCAGGACCTGCCGGGAAGCGGCGCGGAGAAGGGGCAGGGCGCCGGTCCGGGAGGAACCGGCCTGGGAGGGGCCGGGCCCGAGAGGGGCCAAAGAGGGCCATGTGGGCCAGGTCGTATCCTCCGGGCAGGGCGAGGGCGGCGGTGGTGCGGCTCCCCTCGCGTTTGACCTGCGCCACACCCGGGGTAACCTCTACAGCTCGATTGGCGTCGGTCAAGCCATGTATGGCAGACTAGCCGAGTTGCTCGGTCGAGTGTTGATGCTGCGCGCCTCCCGCCGGGAGGACCGGAAGCGAGTCCCACAGTACTCGTCGTCTTAACTGCCTGACGGCAGCGCTGGGGCGGACGTACGGGAATCTTCCGGGAAGCGTGTGCGCGGCGCCGGCCAGGCACCCGGTGGGCCTTCGTCCCCGGTCCTGCGGTCTGGTAAGGCCGCGCTCCCCACGCAGGGATGTTCGAACAAGGGACATCTGTGTCGGCGGGGGCGCGACACGCCCGACCGCGTGGGTCGGAGAAGCAGGCCATGGAACGCCGGGTTCCAGAGCGTGAAGAGAGACAGGACTACGAAGTAGCCATGGCGGGACAGAAGATCCGCATCCGGCTCAAGGCCTACGACCACGAGGTCATCGACTCCTCGGCGAAGAAGATCGTCGAGACGGTGACCCGTACCGGTGCGTCGGTCGCGGGCCCGGTGCCGCTGCCCACTGAGAAGAACGTGTACTGCGTCATCAAGTCGCCGCACAAGTACAAGGACTCGCGCGAGCACTTCGAGATGCGCACGCACAAGCGCCTGATCGACATCCTCGACCCGACCCCCAAGACCGTTGACTCTCTGATGCGACTCGACCTCCCGGCCGGTGTCGACATCGAGATCAAGCTCTGAGGCCGGTGATCTGAGCGATGACCAAGCAGATCAAGGGCATCCTGGGCGAGAAGCTCGGTATGACGCAGGTCTGGGACGAGAACAACCGTGTCGTCCCGGTCACCGTCGTCAAGGCCGGGCCCAACGTCGTGACCCAGGTCCGTACGAAGGAAACCGACGGCTACGAGTCCGTCCAGATCGCCTTCGGCGAGATCGACCCGCGCAAGGTGAACAAGCCCCTCAAGGGCCACTTCGCCAAGGCCAACGTCACCCCGCGCCGCCACCTGGTCGAGATCCGCACCGCGGACGCCGCCGAGTACGAGCTCGGCCAGGAGATCACCGCCGAGGTGTTCGAGGCCGGCCAGAAGGTCGACGTCACCGGCAAGAGCAAGGGCAAGGGCTTCGCCGGTGTCATGAAGCGCCACAACTTCGGTGGCCTCGGCGCCGCGCACGGTACCCAGCGCAAGCACCGCTCGCCCGGTTCCATCGGCGGCTGCGCCACGCCGGGCCGCGTGTTCAAGGGCCTCCGCATGGCGGGTCGCATGGGCAACGAGCGGGTGACCACCCAGAACCTGACCGTCCACGCCGTTGACGCGGAGAAGGGCCTGCTGCTCATCAAGGGCGCGGTTCCCGGTCCGAACGGCGGCCTCGTCCTGGTCCGCACCGCGGCCAAGGGGGCCTGAGGTAACCGATGAGCACTGTTGACATCCTTTCGCCGGCGGGCGAGAAGGCCGGTACCGTCGAGCTCCCCGCGGAGATCTTCGACGCCAAGGTCAGCGTTCCGCTGATCCACCAGGTCGTCGTCGCGCAGCTGGCCGCCGCCCGCCAGGGCACGCACAAGACCAAGACCCGCGGCGAGGTCCGCGGCGGTGGCAAGAAGCCGTACCGCCAGAAGGGCACCGGTCGCGCCCGCCAGGGTTCGACCCGCGCGCCGCAGTTCGCCGGCGGTGGCACCGTGCACGGTCCCGTGCCGCGCGACTACTCGCAGCGGACCCCGAAGAAGATGAAGGCCGCCGCCCTGCGCGGTGCCCTCACCGACCGGGCCCGCCACAACCGCATCCACGTCGTGACCGGCGTGGTCGAGGGCGAGACCCCGTCCACCAAGGCCGCCAAGGCGCTGTTCGGCAAGATCAGCGAGCGCAAGAACGTGCTGCTCGTCGCCGACCGCTCCGACGAGGTCGCGTGGCTGTCCGCCCGCAACCTGCCCCAGGTCCACATCCTGGAGCCGGGCCAGCTGAACACGTACGACGTTCTCGTCTCGGACGACGTGGTCTTCACCAAGGCCGCCTTCGAGTCCTTCGTCGCCGGCCCGAACAAGGCCAACGACACCGAAGGGAGCGAGGCCTGATGGCCATCCGTCACCCCGCCATTGCCTCCAAGGCCGCCAAGAAGGCCAAGGAAGCGCGCATCGCCAAGGCGAAGCGGCACGCGCTCGAGGGCAAGCAGACCGTCGAGACCCCGGCGAGCAAGGCGTTCACGGACCCCCGTGACGTGCTGATCCGCCCGGTCGTCTCCGAGAAGAGCTACGCGCTGCTCGACGAGAACAAGTACACGTTCGTCGTCGACCCGCGCTCCAACAAGACCCAGATCAAGCAGGCCGTCGAGGCGGTCTTCGAGGTCAAGGTCACCGGGGTCAACACGATCAACCGCCCGGGCAAGCGCAAGCGGACCCGCACCGGGTTCGGCAAGCGTCCCAACACCAAGCGCGCGATCGTGACCCTCGCCGAGGGCGACCGTATCGACATCTTCGGCGGTCCGACCTCCTGACGGAGGTCCGGATCGTCCGATATCGGACGAGGACTGAGAAATGGGTATCCGCAAGTACAAGCCGACGACTCCTGGCCGTCGAGGCGCCAGCGTCGCCGACTTCGTCGAGATCACGCGGTCCACGCCGGAGAAGTCGCTGGTCCGTCCGCTGCACAGCAAGGGCGGCCGGAACAACTCGGGCCGTGTGACCGTCCGCCACCAGGGCGGTGGCCACAAGCGCGCCTACCGCGTGATCGACTTCCGTCGTCACGACAAGGACGGCGTGCCGGCGAAGGTCGCGCACATCGAGTACGACCCCAACCGCACCGCGCGCATCGCGCTGCTGCACTACGCCGACGGCGAGAAGCGCTACATCCTGGCCCCCAAGGGCCTCGGACAGGGCGACCGGGTGGAGAACGGCCCCACGGCCGACATCAAGCCCGGCAACAACCTGGCGCTGCGCAACATCCCGGTCGGTACCACCATCCACGCGGTGGAGCTGCGTCCGGGCGGCGGCGCCAAGTTCGGCCGCTCCGCCGGCGCCTCCATCCAGCTGCTGGCCAAGGAGGGCGCCTACGCCCACCTGCGCATGCCGTCCGGTGAGATCCGGCTGGTGGACGTGCGCTGCCGCGCCACCGTCGGCGAGGTCGGCAACGCCGAGCAGTCGAACATCAACTGGGGCAAGGCCGGCCGCAAGCGCTGGCTGGGCGTCCGCCCGACCGTCCGTGGTGTGGTCATGAACCCGGTCGACCACCCGCACGGTGGTGGTGAGGGCCGTACCTCCGGTGGCCGCCACCCGGTGTCCCCGTGGGGCAAGAAGGAAGGCCGTACTCGTTCGCCCAAGAAGGCGTCGAACAAGTACATCGTCCGCCGCCGCAAGACGAACAAGAAGCGCTAAGGACGGGTTGAGATGCCTCGTAGCTTGAAGAAGGGGCCCTTCGTCGACGACCACCTGATGAAGAAGGTGGAAGCCCAGAACGAAGCCGGCACCAAGAACGTCATCAAGACCTGGTCCCGTCGCTCGATGATCGTCCCGGCCATGCTGGGCCACACGATCGCGGTGCACAACGGCAAGACCCACATCCCGGTGTTTGTCACCGAGTCGATGGTCGGCCACAAGCTCGGCGAGTTCTCGCCGACCCGCACCTTCCGGGGCCACGTCAAGGAAGACCGGAAGTCGAAGCGCCGCTGACCAGCGGGGCGCGAACGACCAATGACAAACACTGAAGGGACAACCATGGAAGCCAGGGCCCAGGCGCGGTACATCCGCGTCACGCCCATGAAGGCCCGCCGTGTGGTGGACCTCATCCGTGGCCTGCCTGCCACGGAGGCTCAGGCGGTCCTGCGTTTCGCCCCGCAGGCCGCGAGCGTGCCGGTCGGCAAGGTGCTCGACAGCGCCATCGCCAACGCCGCGCACAACTACGACCACACGGACGTGGACAGCCTGTACGTGTCCGAGGCCTACGTCGACGAGGGACCGACCCTGAAGCGGTTCCGTCCGCGCGCCCAGGGCCGCGCGTACCGGATCCGGAAGCGGACCAGCCACATCACCGTGGTCGTCGCGAGCAAGGAAGGGACCCGGTAATGGGCCAGAAGGTAAACCCGCACGGGTTCCGGCTGGGCGTCACCACCGACTTCAAGTCGCGCTGGTACGCCGACAAGCTCTACAAGGACTACGTCAAGGAAGACGTCGCCATCCGCCGGATGATGACGTCCGGCATGGAGCGCGCCGGCATCTCCAAGGTGGAGATCGAGCGCACCCGTGACCGTGTCCGCGTGGACATCCACACCGCGCGCCCGGGCATCGTCATCGGCCGCCGCGGCGCCGAGGCCGACCGCATCCGCGGCGACCTGGAGAAGCTCACCGGCAAGCAGGTCCAGCTGAACATCCTCGAGGTCAAGAACCCCGAGACCGATGCCCAGCTGGTCGCCCAGGCCGTGGCCGAGCAGCTGTCCAGCCGCGTCTCCTTCCGCCGCGCCATGCGCAAGAGCATGCAGTCGGCGCTGAAGGCGGGCGCCAAGGGCATCAAGATCCAGTGCTCGGGCCGCCTCGGCGGCGCCGAGATGTCCCGCTCGGAGTTCTACCGCGAGGGCCGCGTGCCCCTGCACACGCTCCGCGCGAACGTGGACTACGGCTTCTTCGAGGCCAAGACGACCTTCGGCCGCATCGGCGTGAAGGTCTGGATCTACAAGGGCGACGTCAAGAACATCGCCGAGGTCCGCGCCGAGAACGCCGCCGCCCGCGCCGGCAACCGCCCGGCCCGCGGTGGCGCCGACCGTCCGGCCCGTGGTGGCCGCGGCGGCGAGCGGCGCGGTCGCAAGCCGCAGCAGCAGCAGGCCGCCGGCACCGAGGCCCCCAAGGCCGAGGCGCCCGCGTCCGCCGCTCCGGCTGAGAGCACCGGAACGGAGGCCTGACCGACATGCTGATCCCCCGTAGGGTCAAGCACCGCAAGCAGCACCACCCCAAGCGTGGCGGTATGTCCAAGGGTGGTACGCAGGTCGCGTTCGGCGAGTACGGCATCCAGGCGCTGACCCCGGCGTACGTCACCAACCGCCAGATCGAGGCGGCGCGTATCGCCATGACCCGCCACATCAAGCGTGGCGGCAAGGTCTGGATCAACATCTACCCGGACCGTCCGCTGACCAAGAAGCCCGCCGAGACCCGCATGGGTTCCGGTAAGGGTTCGCCCGAGTGGTGGGTCGCGAACGTCAAGCCGGGGCGCGTGATGTTCGAGCTGTCCTACCCGAACGAGAAGATCGCCCGAGAGGCGCTGACGCGTGCGGCCCACAAGCTGCCGATGAAGTGCCGGATCGTCAAGCGCGAGGCAGGTGAAGCGTGATGTCGGCCGGTACCAAGGCGTCCGAGCTGCGCGAGCTGGGCAACGAGGAGCTGCTGACCAAGCTCCGCGAGGCCAAGGAAGAGCTGTTCAATCTCCGCTTCCAGGCGGCGACCGGCCAGCTCGAGAACCACGGCCGTCTGAAGGCGGTCCGCAAGGACATCGCCCGGATCTACACCCTCATGCGTGAGCGTGAGCTCGGCATCGAGACGGTGGAGAACGCCTGATGAGCGAGAGCAACGTGACTGAGAAGAAGACGGAGCGCGGCTTCCGTAAGACCCGCGAGGGCTACGTCGTCAGCGACAAGATGGACAAGACCGTCGTCGTCGCCGTCGAGGACCGCGTCAAGCACGCGCTGTACGGCAAGGTCATCCGCCGTACCAACAAGCTCAAGGCGCACGACGAGCAGAACGCCGCGGGTGTCGGCGACCGCGTCCTCCTCATGGAGACGCGGCCGCTGTCCGCGACCAAGCGCTGGCGCGTCGTCGAGATCCTCGAGAAGGCCAAGTAATCCCTCCTAGGGGGACACCCTAGGGAAAGTTCCGCCAGGCTCCGGGGGCTGTGATCCACGTGATCCGCCAGCCCCCGGGGAACCGGCAGACGATCAGGAGATAGACGTGATCCAGCAGGAGTCGCGACTGCGTGTCGCCGACAACACGGGTGCGAAGGAGATCCTTTGCATCCGTGTGCTCGGCGGCTCCGGTCGCCGCTACGCGGGCATCGGTGACGTCATCGTCGCCACCGTCAAGGACGCGATCCCCGGTGGCAACGTGAAGAAGGGCGACGTCGTCAAGGCCGTCGTCGTGCGCACCGTCAAGGAGCGCCGTCGGCCGGACGGCTCGTACATCCGCTTCGACGAGAACGCCGCTGTCATCCTCAAGAACGACGGCGACCCTCGCGGCACCCGTATCTTCGGCCCCGTCGGCCGTGAGCTGCGCGAGAAGAAGTTCATGAAGATCATCTCCCTCGCGCCGGAGGTGCTGTGAGCATGAAGATCAAGAAGGGTGACCTGGTCCAGGTCATCACCGGCAAGGACAAGGGCAAGCAGGGCAAGGTCATCGCCGCTTACCCGCGCGAGGAGCGTGTCCTGGTCGAGGGTGTCAACCGGGTCAAGAAGCACACCAAGGCCGGGCCGACCGCCCGCGGCTCGCAGGCCGGCGGCATCGTGACCACCGAGGCCCCCATCCACGTCAGCAACGTCATGCTGGTCGTGGAGAAGGACGGCAAGAAGGTCCCGACCCGCGTCGGCTACCGCTTCGACGAGAACGGCAACAAGATCCGTGTTGCCAAGCGGACGGGTGAGGACATCTGATGACGACCACCACCACGACTCCGCGTCTGAAGCAGAAGTACAAGGACGAGATCGTCGGCAAGCTGCGTGACGAGTTCAAGTACCAGAACGTCATGCAGGTTCCGGGCCTCGTCAAGATCGTGGTCAACATGGGTGTCGGCGACGCCGCCCGTGACTCGAAGCTGATCGAGGGCGCCGTGCGCGACCTGGCCACGATCACCGGGCAGAAGCCGGCCGTGACCAAGGCCCGCAAGTCCATCGCGCAGTTCAAGCTGCGCGAGGGGCAGCCGATCGGCGCCCACGTCACGCTCCGTGGCGACCGCATGTGGGAGTTCCTCGACCGCACCCTGTCGCTCGCGCTGCCGCGCATCCGCGACTTCCGCGGTCTGTCCCCCAAGCAGTTCGACGGTCGTGGCAACTACACCTTCGGTCTCACCGAGCAGGTCATGTTCCACGAGATCGACCAGGACAAGATCGACCGCGTCCGGGGTATGGACATCACCGTGGTGACCACGGCGAAGACCGACGAAGAGGGCCGTGCCCTGCTCCGTCACCTCGGCTTCCCCTTCAAGGAGGCGTGAGCGAGATGGCGAAGAAGGCTCTGATCGCCAAGGCTGCCCGCAAGCCCAAGTTCGGTGTGCGCGCGTACACCCGCTGCCAGCGCTGCGGCCGTCCGCACTCCGTGTACCGCAAGTTCGGCCTCTGCCGCGTGTGCCTTCGTGAGATGGCTCACCGCGGCGAGCTGCCGGGCGTGACCAAGAGCTCCTGGTAAGCCGCCGGCAGGCGACTTGCAGGACTCTCGGTAGGCAACTGGGACGGCAGGACGCCCAGCCCGCATGCCGTAGGCTTGTGGGGTTGGGCGCCTGCCCGCCCGTACGACTTACTACGCCGTAGGTCCACCGCGCCGCACCCGTCCCGTCTCGGATCGGGGAGAGGGACGGCGCACCAGGAAACCCCGGCGAGAGAGGCCCAAGGCCAATTCATGACCATGACTGATCCGATCGCAGACATGCTCACGCGTCTGCGGAACGCGAACGCGGCATACCACGACACGGTGACCATGCCGCACTCCAAGATCAAGTCGCACATCGCGGAGATCCTCCAGCAGGAGGGCTTCATCACCGGTTGGAAGACCGTGGATGCCGAGGTCGGCAAGAACCTCGTCATCGAGCTCAAGTACGGCCCCAACCGCGAGCGCTCCATCGCGGGCATCAAGCGGATCTCCAAGCCCGGTCTCCGGGTGTACGCGAAGTCCACCAACCTGCCCAAGGTGCTCGGCGGCCTGGGCGTGGCGATCATCTCCACGTCCCACGGTCTCCTCACCGACAAGCAGGCCGGCAAGAAGGGCGTGGGTGGGGAAGTCCTCGCCTACGTCTGGTAACGGAAGGGAACGGAGGAAACAGCTATGTCGCGCATCGGCAAGCTCCCCATCGCGGTTCCCGCCGGCGTGGACGTCACCATCGACGGCCGTACGGTCAAGGTCAAGGGCCCCAAGGGCGAGCTGACCCACACCGTCGCCGCGCCGATCGAGATCGTCAAGAACGAGGACGGCACCCTCCAGGTGACCCGTCCCAACGACGAGCGTCAGAACAAGGCCCTGCACGGCCTGTCCCGCACGCTGGTGGCGAACATGATCACCGGCGTGACCCAGGGTTACGTGAAGAAGCTCGAGATCAGCGGTGTCGGCTACCGTGTCCAGGCCAAGGGCTCCGACCTGGAGTTCTCCCTGGGCTACAGCCACCCGATCACGGTCAAGGCGCCCGAGGGCATCACCTTCAAGGTCGAGAGCCCGACCCGCTTCTCGGTCGAGGGCATCGACAAGCAGAAGGTCGGCGAGGTCGCGGCCAACATCCGCAAGCTGCGCAAGCCCGACCCGTACAAGGCCAAGGGTGTCAAGTACGAGGGCGAAGTCATCCGCCGCAAGGTCGGAAAGGCGGGTAAGTAAGCCATGGCATACGGGCAGAAGATCCAGAAGGGCGCCGGCTACAAGCGCGCCGCGATCAAGCGCCGCCACATCCGGATCCGCAAGAAGGTCTCCGGTACCGCGGAGCGTCCCCGCCTGGTGGTGACCCGCTCCAACCGCCACATCGTGGCGCAGGTGATCGACGACCTCAAGGGCCACACCCTGGCGTCGGCGTCGTCCATGGACGCCTCCATCCGCGGCACCGAGGGCGACAAGTCCGCGCAGGCCGTCAAGGTCGGCGCCCTGGTCGCCGAGCGTGCCAAGGCCGCGGGCGTGGAGGCCGTCGTGTTCGACCGCGGTGGTAACCGGTACGCGGGCCGTATCGCGGCCCTCGCCGACGCCGCCCGCGAGGCCGGGCTCAAGTTCTGAGCCACGGTTCCGTAGCTAGCGGAAACAGAGAGAGGTAATTCCAATGGCTGGACCCCAGCGCCGCGGTGGCGGCGCCGGTGGCGGCGAGCGGCGGGACCGGAAGGGCCGTGACGGCGGCGCTGCTGCCGCCGAGAAGACCGCGTACGTTGAGCGCGTCGTCGCGATCAACCGCGTCGCCAAGGTTGTGAAGGGTGGTCGTCGCTTCAGCTTCACCGCGCTGGTCGTGGTGGGCGACGGCGACGGCACCGTGGGTGTCGGATACGGCAAGGCCAAGGAGGTGCCGGCCGCCATCGCCAAGGGCGTCGAGGAGGCCAAGAAGCACTTCTTCAAGGTCCCGCGGATCCAGGGCACCATTCCGCACCCGATCCAGGGTGAGAAGGCCGCCGGCGTCGTGCTGCTCAAGCCGGCCTCGCCGGGTACCGGTGTGATCGCCGGTGGTCCGGTGCGTGCCGTGCTGGAGTGCGCCGGTATCCACGACGTTCTCTCGAAGTCCCTGGGCTCCGAGAACGCGATCAACATCGTGCACGCCACCGTGGAGGCCCTCAAGGGCCTGCAGCGTCCGGAGGAGATCGCGGCCCGCCGCGGTCTGCCGCTCGAGGACGTCGCCCCCGCGGCCCTGCTGCGTGCGCGTGCCGGGGTGGGTGCGTAATGGCTCAGCTCAAGATCACGCAGGTTAAGTCGTACATCGGCAGCAAGCAGAACCACCGCGAGACGCTGCGCACCCTGGGCCTGAAGAAGGTCAACGACAGCGTCGTGCGGGAGGACCGCCCCGAGGTCCGCGGCATGGTGCACACCGTCCGCCACCTCGTGACGGTCGAGGAGGTCGACTGATCATGGCGGAGCAGAACCCGCTCAAGATCCACAACCTCCGTCCCGCCCCCGGCGCCAAGACCGCCAAGACCCGTGTCGGTCGTGGTGAGGCGTCGAAGGGCAAGACGGCCGGTCGTGGCACCAAGGGCACCAAGGCCCGCTACCAGGTTCCGGAGCGCTTCGAGGGCGGCCAGATGCCGCTGCACATGCGCCTCCCGAAGCTGAAGGGCTTCAAGAACCCGTTCAAGACCGAGTACCAGGTCGTGAACCTCGACAAGCTGGCCGAGCTCTACCCCGAGGGCGGCGAGGTCACCGTCGAGGGCCTCGTGGCCAAGGGCGCGGTGCGCAAGAACCGTCCCGTCAAGGTTCTCGGCCAGGGCGAGATCTCCGTGGCGCTGCAGGTGAAGGTCGACGCGGCCTCCGCCTCCGCCAAGGAGAAGATCACCGCCGCCGGCGGTTCCGTCACCGAGCTCGTCTGAGACCCCTCGGACGTCTCGATGGCCTGAATGATCCCGACCGGGGATACCCCACACATGGGGTATCCCCGGTCGGTCGTTCCAAGGGCGGCGGGGTCGCCGGTAAGGTGGCCTGCACTGCCGATTTTTTCCTCCGGGCGCGGCACCCCCGGCACCCGGAGCGGCGGTGAACCGTTGTTCAGTCGTTGTTGTCTGTTGGAACCTCAAGACCGTCACCCTTGACGCAGTTGCGCGGGGGTCGCAGGAGGCACCGTGCTCACCGCGTTCGCCCGGGCGTTCAAGACGCCCGACCTGCGCAAGAAGCTGCTCTTCACGCTCGGCATCATCGTGGTGTACCGGGTGGGTACCAGCATCCCGATTCCGGGTGTGGACTACCGCAACGTCCAGACCTGTGTGGACCAGGCCAGCTCGAACCGTGGGCTGTTCAGCCTGATCAACATGTTCAGCGGCGGCGCGTTGCTCCAGATCAGCCTCTTCGCGCTCGGCATCATGCCGTACATCACCGCCAGCATCATCCTGCAGCTGCTCACCGTGGTGATCCCCCGTCTGGAGGCCCTGAAGAAGGAGGGCCAGACCGGTACGGCGAAGATCACCCAGTACACCCGCTACCTGACGCTGGCGCTCGCCGTGCTGCAGGGCACCGGCCTGGTGGCGACCGCCCGCAGCGGCGCCCTGTTCAGCGGCTGCCCGGTGGCCAACCAGATCGTGCCGGACCAGTCCATCTTCACGACCATCACCATGGTCATCACCATGACGGCCGGCACCACCGTGGTGATGTGGCTCGGCGAGCTGATCACCGACCGCGGCATCGGCAACGGCATGTCGATCCTGATGTTCATCTCGATCGCCGCGACGTTCCCGAGCGCCCTGTGGGCGATCAAGGTCCAGGGCAAGCTGGCCGGCGGCTGGATCGAGTTCGGCACCGTGCTCGCCGTCGGTCTGTTCATGGTGGCCCTGGTGGTCTTCGTGGAGCAGGCCCAGCGCCGCATCCCCGTGCAGTACGCCAAGCGGATGATCGGCCGCCGGTCCTACGGCGGCACCTCGACCTACATCCCGCTCAAGGTGAACCAGGCCGGTGTGATTCCGGTCATCTTCGCGTCGTCGCTGCTCTACATTCCGAGCCTGATCGCCCAGTTCTCCGGCGGAAAATCCGGATGGAAGGTCTGGATCCAGGAAAACCTCACCAGGGGTGACCATCCCATCTACATCACCCTTTACTTCCTCCTGATCGTCTTCTTTGCCTTCTTCTACGTGGCGATCTCCTTCAACCCCGAGGAAGTCGCCGACAACATGAAGAAGTATGGTGGCTTCATCCCGGGCATCCGGGCTGGCCGACCGACCGCTGAGTACCTGACGTACGTGCTCAACCGGATCACCTGGCCGGGTTCGCTGTATCTGGGGTTGATCGCTCTCGTACCGACAATGGCGTTGGTGGGCTTCGGGGCGAGCCAGAACTTCCCGTTCGGCGGGACCAGCATCCTGATCATCGTGGGTGTCGGCCTCGAGACGGTGAAGCAGATCGAGAGCCAGCTTCAGCAGCGCAATTACGAAGGGTTCCTCCGCTGATGCGAATCGTCCTCGTCGGGCCGCCGGGTGCCGGAAAGGGTACGCAAGCCACGCGTCTTGCCGAGAAGCTGAAGATCCCCCACATCTCCACCGGCGACCTCTTCCGCACCAACATGAGCCGGCAGACGGAGCTGGGCAAGCTGGCCAAGTCCTACATCGAGGCCGGCGAACTGGTACCGGACGAGGTCACCATCGGGATGGCCAAGGACCGCATGGAGCAGCCGGACGCCGCCGGCGGCTTCCTGCTGGACGGCTTCCCGCGCAACGTGCCGCAGGCCGAGGCGCTCGACGAACTGCTCCAGACGGAACGCATGCAGCTGGACGCCGTCCTCGACCTGGAGGTCCCCGAGGAGGAGGTCGTCAAGCGCATCGCCGGCCGGCGGGTGTGCCGCAACGACTCCGCGCACGTCTTCCACGTCACTTACAGCCCGCCCCGGCAGGAGGGCGTCTGCGACCTCTGCGGCGGCGAGCTGTACCAGCGGCACGACGACTCCGAGGAGACCGTGCGGACCCGGCTCGAGGTGTACCACACCCAGACCGAGCCGATCATCGACTACTACAAGACGCAGGGGCTGGTCGTCACCATCTCCGCGCTGGGCAAGGTCGACGAGGTGACGCGGCGCGCCCTGGAGGCGCTCAACCGCGAGGGTGACGCCGCGTAGCGGACGCACGGCGACCGACGCAGCAGACGTACGACGAGCAGACGCACGACGAGCAGACCGCGGCCGCGGCTCCCCGGGTGGGGGACCGCGGCCGCGGCGCGGCGCGGGTGCCTCCCGCCCGCCCCGGATCCGCGGCGGTCCGGGGCACCGTATGGTGGGAGGCGTCCGTGTTCCCCCGGTCCCAGGAAAGGCCGTAGCCCCCATGGTGCAGATCAAGACCCCGGAGCAGATCGCCAAGATGCGTGCGGCGGGGCTGGTCGTCGCCGCCATCCACGCGGCCACGCGGGAGGCGGCCGTGCCGGGGGCGACGACGCGGGACCTGGACGAGGTCGCGCGCAAGGTGCTCGCCGAGCACGGCGCGAAGCCCAACTTCCTCGGCTACGGCGGTTTCCCCGCGACGATCTGCACCTCCGTCAATGAGGTCGTCGTCCACGGCATCCCCTCCGAGGACGTCGTCCTCAAGGACGGCGACATCATCTCCATCGACTGCGGCGCGATCGTCGACGGCTGGCACGGCGACGCCGCGTACACCGCCTTCGTCGGCTCCGGGCACGCGCCCGAGCTGATCGAGCTCTCCCGGGTGACCGAGGAGTCGATGTGGGCCGGCATCGCCGCGATGAAGCAGGGCAACCGGCTCGTGGACATCTCCCGGGCCATCGAGACCTACATCCGCCGCCAGCCCAAGCCCGGCGGCGGCCGGTACGGGATCATCGAGGACTACGGCGGCCACGGCATCGGCACCGAGATGCACATGGACCCGCACCTGCTGAACTACGTCGACCGCCGCCGCGGCAAGGGTCCGAAGCTGGTGCCGGGCTTCTGCCTCGCCATCGAGCCGATGGTCTCGCTCGGCACGTCCAAGACGCGCGTGCTGGAGGACGACTGGACGGTCGTCACCACCGACGGCAGCTGGTCCTCCCACTGGGAGCACTCCGTCGCCCTCACCGAGCAGGGCCCCCTGGTGCTGACGGCCCCCGACGGCGGCCGGGCCAAGCTCGCCGAGTACGGCGTCACCGCCGCGCCCGACCCCCTCGCGTAACGATCTCCGGCGCCGGGCAGGCTTCCCTCATTTCGCCTTTCCGGGTGTGCTGGCGTAGACTGACTCGTCGGCTCTTGTGCACCCGCATGTCCGCATGCGCTCGTACGATCTCCCGTACGGCTTCTCCCGTGCGGTCCGTACGGGAGTGCAGGGGTCGATCAAGGTAGTCGATTCCGAAGGGCGAAGCGTGGCCAAGAAACAAGGTGCCATCGAGATCGAGGGCACTGTCGTCGAGTCTCTGCCGAACGCCATGTTCAAGGTCGAGCTCCAGAACGGCCACCAGGTCCTGGCACACATCAGCGGAAAGATGCGGATGCACTACATCCGTATCCTCCCTGACGACCGGGTCGTGGTGGAGCTGTCCCCGTACGACCTGACGCGTGGCCGGATCGTCTACCGGTACAAGTAGATCTTGCCCACGTCCCGCCGGCCCGTGCCGGGCGGGGCCGCCGGCAACTGACCCGGAGAACCTCACATCCCATGAAGGTCAAGCCGAGCGTCAAGAAGATCTGCGACAAGTGCAGGGTGATCCGCCGTCACGGCCGGGTCATGGTCATCTGCGAGAACCCGCGCCACAAGCAGCGCCAGGGCTGACGCACGACCCACCCCTCTGCGCCCGAAGCAGACCTTCGCGCGACGCGAGCAACACATGTACATACGCAGGGCCCAGGCGGGCCGACGCCCGCCTGACACCCCCGGTCGGAGGCCGGGGACCCGGTCCGTACCTGATACGGCGGTCGGGAACCGGTCCTGCGGCAGACCTCCGACGATCAAACTGGAGCCATTGCATGGCACGCGTTTCCGGTGTTGACATCCCGCGCGACAAGCGCGTGGAAGTCGCCCTCACCTACGTGTTCGGCATCGGCCGGACCCTTTCGAAGCAGACGCTGGCCGCGACCGGCGTGGACCCGAACACCCGCGTCCGCGACCTGACCGAGGACGAGCTGGTCCGCATCCGCGAGTACGTCGACGCCAACATCAAGACCGAGGGTGACCTCCGTCGCGAGATCCAGGCCGACATCCGCCGCAAGATCGAGATCGGCTGCTACCAGGGCCTGCGTCACCGCCGTGGCCTGCCCGTCCGCGGTCAGCGCACCTCGACCAACGCCCGTACCCGCAAGGGCCCGCGTCGCGCCATCGCCGGCAAGAAGAAGCCGGGCAAGAAGTAGTCCGCAGCGGACCCCGCAGCAAGCGGTCGTCGCTCGCTGAAGCAAGAAGCGGTCCTCGCTGTCGGTCCGACCACCTCCCGTAGGAGTTAGAGACATGCCCCCCAAGGGACGTCAGGGCGCTGCCAAGAAGGTGCGCCGCAAGGAGAAGAAGAACGTCGCTCACGGCCACGCGCACATCAAGAGCACGTTCAACAACACCATCGTTTCGATCACCGACCCGCAGGGCAACGTGATCTCCTGGGCCTCCGCCGGCCACGTCGGCTTCAAGGGCTCCCGGAAGTCCACCCCGTTCGCCGCGCAGATGGCCGCCGAGTCGGCCGCCCGCCGCGCCCAGGAGCACGGCATGCGCAAGGTCGACGTGTTCGTCAAGGGCCCGGGCTCCGGTCGCGAGACCGCGATCCGCTCCCTGCAGGCCACCGGCCTCGAGGTCGGGTCCATCCAGGACGTGACGCCGGTTCCGCACAACGGCTGCCGTCCGCCGAAGCGTCGCCGGGTCTGACGTACGGCGCCGCAGGATTTCGGGCGGTACGGCTCGCTCCGGGGCGTACCGCCCGTACCCTTGCAGTACCCCGTGCGGTGAGGCACGGGTTCCGTCGGGCGTCATATAGCGGTCGCCCACGACTGAAGGATCTGATCCACTCATGCTGATCGCTCAGCGTCCCTCGTTGACCGAAGAGGTCGTCGACGAGTTCCGCTCCCGGTTCGTGATCGAGCCGCTGGAGCCGGGCTTCGGTTACACCCTCGGCAACTCCCTGCGCCGCACCCTCCTGTCGTCGATCCCCGGTGCCGCCGTCACCTCCATCCGGATCGACGGCGTCCTGCACGAGTTCACCACCGTGCCGGGCGTCAAGGAGGACGTCACCGACCTCATCCTCAACATCAAGCAGCTGGTCGTCTCGAGCGAGCACGACGAGCCCGTGGTGATGTACCTGCGCAAGCAGGGTCCGGGTGTGGTCACCGCCGCCGACATCGCGCCCCCGGCCGGTGTCGAGGTGCACAACCCCGACCTCGTCCTCGCGACCCTCAACAGCAAGGGCAAGCTGGAGATGGAGCTGACCGTCGAGCGCGGTCGCGGCTACGTCTCCGCCGTGCAGAACAAGCAGGTGGGTCAGGAGATCGGCCGCATCCCGGTCGACTCGATCTACTCGCCGGTGCTGAAGGTCACGTACAAGGTCGAGGCCACGCGTGTCGAGCAGCGCACCGACTTCGACAAGCTGATCGTCGACGTCGAGACCAAGCCGGCGATGCGGCCGCGCGACGCCATGGCGTCCGCGGGCAAGACGCTGGTCGAGCTGTTCGGTCTGGCCCGCGAGCTCAACGTCGACGCCGAGGGCATCGACATGGGTCCGTCCCCGACGGACGCCGCGCTCGCCGC
Organism: Streptomyces echinoruber; assembly: GCF_014651135.1. Lineage (GTDB taxonomy): Bacteria > Actinomycetota > Actinomycetes > Streptomycetales > Streptomycetaceae > Streptomyces > Streptomyces echinoruber. Next base: position 153,441 of record NZ_BMWH01000011.1, on the reverse strand, counting down.
CGACCTGGCGCTGCCGATCGAGGAGCTGGAGCTCACCGTCCGCTCCTACAACTGCCTCAAGCGCGAGGGCATCCACACCGTGGGCGAGCTCGTCGCCCGCTCCGAGGCCGACCTGCTCGACATCCGCAACTTCGGTGCGAAGTCGATCGACGAGGTCAAGGCGAAGCTGGCCGGCATGGGCCTGGCCCTCAAGGACAGCCCGCCCGGGTTCGACCCGACCTCCGCTGCCGACACCTTCGGCACGGACGACGACGCCGACTCCGGCTTCGTCGAGACCGAGCAGTACTGACGTGCCGGGGGCCGTGCGGCCCCCGGACCACCCCGCCCCTCTTCCCCAGGGGCTGGTTGTTGCCGGTGAGCGTCCGCTCACCGGGCCCTGACCCCGGTACCTGATACGGCCGGGGCAGAAACCAAGGAGAAAGAACCATGCCGAAGCCCACCAAGGGCGCCCGTCTGGGCGGCAGCGCCGCGCACGAGAAGCTGCTCCTCGCGAACCTCGCGAAGTCGCTCTTCGAGCACGGCCGGATCACCACCACCGAGGCCAAGGCGCGCCGCCTGCGCCCGTACGCCGAGCGCCTGATCACCAAGGCGAAGAAGGGCGACCTGCACAACCGCCGCCAGGTGCTGCAGGTCATCACCGACAAGAGCGTCGTGCACACCCTCTTCACCGAGATCGGCCCGCGCTACGAGAACCGCCCCGGCGGCTACACCCGCATCACCAAGATCGGCAACCGCCGTGGCGACAACGCGCCCATGGCCGTGATCGAGCTGGTCGAGGCGCTGACGGTGCAGCAGAAGGCGGTCGGCGAGGCCGAGGCGGCGACCAAGCGCGCCGTGAAGGAGGCCGAGCAGGCCAAGGCGGAGGAGACCAAGGCCGAGGAGACCCCGGCCGAGGAGACCGAGGCCAAGGCCGAGGACGCCAAGGGCGAGGAGGCCGCCGAGAAGGCCGAGGAGTCCGCCGAGGAGTCCAAGGACGCCTGAGGCGCCGCCTGAGCGCTGTGAGCGGGTCCGCCCCTTGCCGGGCGGGCCCGCTTTCGCGTACCTGACGAGGAGATCCCTGTCGTGAGCGATGAAGTACAGCCCGGGTACGTCCGGGTCCGCCTCGACCTGTCCTACGACGGCACCGGCTTCTCCGGATGGGCCAAGCAGGCCGGCGGCCGGCGAACCGTGCAGGGGGAGATCGAGGACGCCCTGCGCACGGTGACGCGGTCGAAGGAGACGTACGAGCTGACCGTGGCCGGCCGCACCGACGCCGGGGTGCACGCGCGCGGCCAGGTGGCGCACGTGGACCTGCCGGAGGGGGTGTGGCGCGAGCACCACGAGAAGCTGCTCAAGCGGCTCGCCGGCCGGCTGCCCAAGGACGTGCGCGTGTGGGCCCTGCGGGAGGCACCGCCCGGCTTCGACGCCCGTTTCTCGGCGATCTGGCGCCGGTACGCGTACCGAGTCACGGACAACCCCGGCGGCGTCGACCCGCTGCTGCGCCACCACGTCCTCTGGCACGACCGGCCCCTGGACGTCGACGCGATGAACGAGGCCGCGCGGGGCCTGCTGGGCGAGCACGACTTCGCCGCGTACTGCAAGAAACGCGAGGGCGCCACGACGATCCGCACCCTGCAGGAGCTGAGCCTGGTGCGCGGCGCCGACGGGATCATCACCGCGACCGTGCGCGCCGACGCCTTCTGCCACAACATGGTCCGCTCCCTCATCGGCGCCCTGCTGTTCGTCGGCGACGGCCACCGTCCCCCGGACTGGCCGGCCAAGGTGCTCGCCGCGGGCGTGCGCGACTCCGCCGTGCACGTCGTACGGCCGCACGGGCTGACGCTGGAGGAGGTCGGCTACCCGCCGGACGACCAGCTCGCGGAGCGGAACCGGCAGGCGCGCCGGAAGCGGTCGCTGCCGGGGGCCGCGGGCTGCTGCTGACCTCGTCCGCCGCCCGCCGGGCGGGCGGCGGGACCGGTGCGCGGCGGGCGGCGGGCGGCGGGTCCGGCTCAGGGCGTGTCCGGGGCGGCGGCGGGCCGCGCGCGGCGGCGGCCGGTCACTGGTTCGCCGCCGCAGAGGCCTGCGCCTCCCCGCGCCGGCGGATCTGGCGGAACGTGAACTCCGCGAGGTCGTTGCCGGTGCTGAAGACCTTCGTGTCCTTCGTCGTGACGTCCTTGCCGCTGGTGAAGCCGGTGAGGGTGAAGTAGGCGTAGCGGCCGAGGGAGTTGGTGGTGGAGCGGCACACGGCGCCGTTGCAGAAGGGCTTCACACCGCTGCCGGTGAGGGGCTTGACGATGCTTCTCTTGTCGGCCTGCTGCTTGACCTTGGTGGCCTGCGCCTCGGTGTCGAAGACGGCGACGCCGACGGTGACGGCGATGCCGTCCAGGGTGTAGGTGACGCGGATCAGACGCGTGCAGTCGTTGGCGGTGAGCACCGCCGGGAGGGTGTGGGCGGCGGCCGAGGCGCAGTCGCGCGTGTCGGCCGTCGGGCCCTTCTGGTACACGGTCGAGCCCATGGTGAGCCGCGTGCCCGGGAAGAGGGTCTGCGCGCTGAGCGGGGCCGTGTCCTTCTTGGCGCTGGATATGAAGTCCTTCGGATCCAGCGGGGGCGGAGCGGTGGTCGGCGCGAAGGACGGGGTCGCCGAGTCGCTGGGGAGGGACGCGGCGGAGGGCAGCCCGGAGGCGGCCCGGTCCGCCGGATCGCCGCCGTCGGCCGACACCACGCCCATCGCGACGGCCGCGCCGATCGCGACCGTGGCCACCGCGCCGCCGCCGATGAACAGCAGACGGCGCCGCCGCGCGCGGGCCTCGGAGGCCTCGGCGAGCGCGGCCCAGTCCGGCGCCTGACCGCCGCCGTCGCTGCTCCACGGCTGCTGGGAATGCGGTTTCCAGGGATCCCACTGGGACTGGGGTCCGCCCTGCCCGTAACTCATGGGGCGCATCTTAGACGGGGCGCGCCCCCCTCTGGTCCGCCTCCGGTCCGCCTCAAGTGGCCCGGCAGTTCCGGGGATTCGGCGTCCGGGGCGGGCAAAGGCGACATCTCCGGGTGCTTCGGGTCCCGGGTTCGGGGCATCCCGGACCTTGTGCCCGCGGTCCGTGTTCCCGTGTTCCCGTGTTCCCGTGTTCCCGTCTTCCCGGTTCCCGTGTTCCCGTCTTCCCGCGGGGGCGGCGGAGGTGTTTCCGGGGAGGGGCGGTGTGGTCGTCTCCGGGGTGGCCGGCGCGGCCGTCTTCGAGGGGCGTCTCCGAGGGGCGTCTCCGAGTGGCGTCTCCGGGAGAGCGGACCGGTCGGGTCCGGACCGTTTTGTTCCTGTTCGGTCGAGTTCGGCGAGGGGTGTTTCCTGGGCGTCGCCGGCGGCGGTGGTGCCGGGTGCCGGACGCCGGGGTGCCGGGCGCCGGTACGATGATGGTGCGGAAGAGGGCCGTGTCGGTGCAGGTCGGTGCAGGTCAACGGCGGCACGCCGGGTGCCGCGATCCCGTTTTGACCCCGCTGCCCGGCGGCGGGTACCCTACTTCCTTGTTGTGTATTGGCTTGCTCAATCTCACGTGAGGGGCCTTACACCGGTCCACCGGGCCGATGACCAGCGATCAGCACGCGGCTTGCGTCACCGCCGTGCGGTCAAGGCTGTCGTGATCGTCTTCGGTGACCTTGTCAGGACCATTCACTGAAGAAGCGAAGGCTACGAACCGTGCGTACGTACAGCCCCAAGCCCGGCGATGTCACCCGCCAGTGGCACGTCATCGACGCCCAGGATGTCGTCCTGGGCCGCCTGGCGTCGACCGCCGCCACTCTTCTGAGGGGCAAGCACAAGCCGATCTACGCGCCCCACGTCGACACCGGTGACTTCGTCGTCATCATCAACGCCGACAAGGTGCACCTCTCCGGCAACAAGCGGACCCAGAAGATGGCCTACCGCCACTCCGGCTACCCGGGCGGTCTGCGCTCCGTCCGCTACGACGAGCTGCTCGAGAAGAACCCGGAGAAGGCCATCGAGAAGGCCGTCAAGGGCATGCTCCCGAAAAACTCCCTGGGCCGTCAGATGCTCTCGAAGCTGAAGGTCTACCGGGGTGACCAGCACCCGCACCAGGCCCAGCAGCCGGTGCCGTACGAGATCCGTCAGGTCGCGCAGTAAGTCCGGCCACCCCCTAAGACTGAGATAGAGAATCTGAGGAGAACCGTGGCCGAGACCACCCCCGAGCAGCCGCTCGAAGAGCTTGACCTCGACAGCTACACCACCGAGTCCGAGGCCCCCGTCGAGGGCGAGTACACCTCGGAGTCCCTCGCCTCCCGCTTCGGCGAGCCCCAGCCGGCCGCCGGCCTGGGCCGCCGCAAGAACGCCATCGCCCGCGTCCGGATCGTCCCGGGCACCGGCAAGTGGAAGATCAACGGCCGCACCCTCGAGGACTACTTCCCGAACAAGGTGCACCAGCAGGAGGTCAACGAGCCCTTCAAGGTGCTCGAGCTGGAGGGCCGCTACGACGTCATCGCCCGCATCTCCGGCGGCGGCGTCTCCGGTCAGGCCGGCGCCCTGCGCCTGGGTCTGGCCCGCGCCCTGAACGAGGCGGACGTGGACAACAACCGCGGCCCGCTGAAGAAGGCCGGCTTCCTCCGCCGCGACGCCCGCGCGGTCGAGCGCAAGAAGGCCGGTCTGAAGAAGGCCCGCAAGGCTCCGCAGTACAGCAAGCGCTGACCCCTGCTGCCTGCTGTACTCCGAACGCCCCGGCGGCACGCCACTGTGCCCGCCGGGGCGTTCGTTTATCGCGGCCGGAGGCGTATAACGGCACAAGACGCTCTCAGGCTCGTGTGATCTGATGACCGGGCGTCGTACGCCCCCCCGCGGCAGATCCGGACGGAACGATTCGCCCGGTGGGCCGGACGCCGCGGACGCCCTCGGCGGGGCTGTTCGGAACTGATGTTTGCTCAGGAGGACAAGTGGGACGACTCTTCGGCACGGACGGCGTGCGCGGCGTCGCCAACGCGGATCTGACGGCCGAGATGGCACTCGGCCTCTCCGTCGCCGCGGCGCACGTACTGGCCGAGGCGGGCACCTTCGAGGGCCACCGGCCGACGGCGGTGGTCGGGCGGGACCCGCGCGCGTCCGGGGAGTTCCTGGAGGCCGCCGTGGTCGCCGGCCTGGCCAGCGCCGGCGTGGACGTGCTGCGCGTCGGCGTGCTGCCGACACCCGCGGTCGCCCACCTCACCGCCGCGCTCGGCGCCGACCTGGGCGTGATGCTCTCCGCCAGCCACAACGCCATGCCGGACAACGGCATCAAGTTCTTCGCCCGCGGCGGCCACAAACTCGCCGACGAGCTGGAGGACCGCATCGAGACCGTGTACGAGGAGCACAAGCGCGGCGAGCCGTGGGAGCGGCCCACCGGCGCGGGCGTCGGACGCGTCCGCTCCTACGAGGAGGGCCTCGACCGCTACGTCGAGCACCTGCTCGCCGTCCTCCCGCACCGCCTCGACGGGCTGCGGATCGTCCTGGACGAGGCGCACGGCGCGGCCTTCCGGGTCTCGCCCGAGGCGTTCCGGCGGGCCGGCGCCGAGGTGATCACCATCGGCGCCGAGCCCGACGGCCTCAACATCAACGACGGCTACGGCTCCACCCACCTCGACAAGCTCAAGGCGGCCGTCGTCGAGCACGGCGCCGACCTCGGCATCGCGCACGACGGCGACGCCGACCGCTGCCTCGCGGTGGACCACACCGGCGAGGAGGTCGACGGCGACCAGATCCTGTCCGTGCTCGCGCTGGCGATGCGGGAGCGTTCCGCACTGCGCTCCGACACCGTCGTCGCGACCGTGATGTCGAACCTGGGCTTCAAGCTCGCCATGGAGCGCGCGGGCATCCGGCTCGTGCAGACCGCGGTCGGCGACCGGTACGTGCTGGAGGAGATGAAGGAGAACGGCTACGCGCTCGGCGGCGAGCAGTCCGGGCACGTCATCGTCCTCGACCACGCCACCACCGGCGACGGCACCCTGACCGGCCTGCTGCTGGCGGCTCGGGTCGCCGAGACCGGCCGCACGCTGCGGGAACTGGCGTCGGTGATGGAGCGGCTGCCGCAGGTCCTCATCAACGTCCCCGACGTCGACAAGTCCCGGGTGAAGACCTCCGCCGAGCTGGCCGCCGCCGTCGCCGAGGCCGAGCGGGAGCTGGGCTCCACCGGGCGCGTGCTGCTGCGGCCCTCGGGCACCGAGCCGCTGGTGCGGGTGATGGTCGAGGCCGCGGACATCGACCAGGCGCGGTCGGTGGCCGGGCGGCTGGCGGACGCGGTGAAGTCGGCGCTCGGCTAGAAGGCTCACCAGGGTCTTCATGAGCCTTCTCCTGAGCCTTCTCATGAGCCTTTTGGACCGCCGGCCCGCGGGTGCGCTCGCCGGTCAGACCGCCGGCCCGCGGGTGCGCTCGCGCTGCCTGGACCAGAACCACTTCTGGGCGAGCAGCGTGAGCGTGCCCGCCAGCAGGATGCCGAGCAGGTTCAGCAGGAGCTGCTCCGTCGACCGCAGGGTCTGGTGGGTGTCGCCGTAGACCAGGGCCACGGCCGCATTGGCGGCGGCCGGCACCGTCGTCACGGAGATCGCCACGCCGACCAGGGCGCCGGACTTGGCGGAGGTCAGGGACAGCGTGCCGGCGGCTCCGGCGAGGACCGCCACGACGAAGGAGAACCAGTCGGGGGCGTAGATGAAGCCGGTGTTGGGCCGGTCGGCCTCCAGCCGCCCCTCGCTGAACAGCCCCACGGCGTCCATGAACAGGCTGAAGCCCGCCGTCAGCGCCATCGCGGCCGCGAAACCCACCAGCAGCGCCACCAGCGAGCGCAGCGCGAGCCGGGGCGCGGGGCGCACCACCGCCGTGGAGATGCCCGCCAGCGGCCCGAACTCCGGCCCGACCGCCATCGCGCCCACGATCAGGATGGCGTTGTCCAGGACGACGCCGCAGGCCGCGATCATCGTGGCGAGCGTGAGGAAGGCGACGTACGTCACCGACAGGGTCGACTCCTCGTGCGTCGCCTCGACCAGGTGCTCCCACAGCACCGCGTCCGCGCTTTCGCCGGGCGCCTCCTCCTCGGCCCGGTCGGCCCGCCGCGACAGCGACAGGTCGATGTTCTCCACGGCGATGGAACCGCTGTCCGCGAGGCCCAGCCGCTGCAGCCCGGTGAGCAGCTCGTCGCCCGCCTCCCGCGCCACGTCGCACAGCACGACGTCGCCGGCGGGGTCGCGGGCGGCGCCCGGCAGGACCACCAGGTGGGTGGTGCCGACCGTCCGCTCGATCAGCCGGACCACGTCGTCGGTCCGGTCGGCCGGGGTGATCACACGCAGATGCAGCATGGCGGCAGCGTAGACGTCACAGCTTGCGCAGGCTGAGGCGCTGCACCTTGTGGTCCGGGCCCTTGCGCAGGATCAGGGTGGCGCGGCCGCGGGTCGGGGCGATGTTCTCCACCAGGTTCGGCTTGTTGATCGTGCGCCACATCGTGCGCGCGTAGTCCAGGGCCTCCTCCTCCGACACCTGCGTGTACTTGCGGAAGTAGGAGGACGGGTCCTGGAAGGCGGTCTCGCGCAGCTTTTTGAAGCGGTTGAGGTACCAGCGCTCGATGTCCTCGGTGCGGGCGTCGACGTACACGCTGAAGTCGAAGTAGTCCGCGACCGCGACGCGGGTGCGGCCGTCCTTGCCGGGCAGGGCGGGCTGCAGGACGTTCAGGCCCTCGACGATGAGGATGTCGGGGCGGCGCACCACGAGCTTCTCGCCGGGGACGATGTCGTAGATCAGGTGGGAGTAGACGGGCGCGGTGACCTCGTCCTTGCCGGCCTTGACGTCGGCGACGAACCGGGTCAGGGCGCGGCGGTCGTAGGACTCGGGGAAGCCCTTGCGGGACATCAGGCCGCGGGCCTGCAGCTCCTTCATCGGCAGCAGGAAGCCGTCGGTGGTGACCAGCTCCACGCGCGGGTGCTCGGGCCAGCGGGCCAGGAGCGCCTTCAGCAGGCGGGCGACGGTGGACTTGCCGACCGCGACCGAGCCGGCGACGCCTATGACGAACGGCGTGCCGGACTGGGAGCCCTGCTCGCCGAGGAAGGTGTTCAGGGCGCCGCGCAGGCCGTCCGTGGCGCCGACGTAGAGGTTGAGCAGCCGGGACAGCGGCAGGTAGATGTCGCGCACCTCATCCAGGTCGATCACGTCGCCCAGGCCGCGCAGCCGCTCCACCTCCTCCGCGCTCAGCGGCAGCGGCGTCTTGTCCCGCAGTGCGCTCCACTCCGCGCGGGTGAGATCGACGTAGGGAGTCGCCTCCGGACGGTTCCGGTGGGCGCTCCGGGGCATCGAGGAGACCGGAGAGATCACAGTCCATTGTTAACGGAGTTTGAACGGGGCGGGGGGTGGGGTGCGTCACGCGGGGCCCGCCGCCCGGGCCGGGGGCGCCCGGAATCCGCGCCGCGCCCGCGCGTGGAGCGGGCGCGGCGCGGGCGCGGCGCGGGCCGCGGGTCAGGGCGTGTGCGGTGCGGGCCGTGGGTCAGGGCGTGTGCGGTGCGGGCCGTGGGTCAGGGCGTGTGCGGCGCGGGCCGTGGCGTGGCCGCGCTCTCGCGCAGGCCGTAGCGTCCGTGCAGCCGCTTCAGCGGCGCGGGTGCCCACCAGTTGGCGTTCCCCGCCAGCCGCATGAACGCCGGGACGAGCACCGTGCGGATCAGCAACGCGTCCACCAGGACCGCGAGCGCCATGCCGACGCCCAGTTCCTTCAGGAAGACGACGGAGCCCGTCGTGTAGGTGGCGAAGGTCAGGGCGAGGATGCCGGCGGCCGCGCTGACCAGCGGGGCGCTGCGCTGGATGCCCTCGGCGACGGCGGTGCGGGTGTCGCCCGTGCGGTCGTGGGCCTCCGCGATCCTGGCCATGATGAACACCTCGTAGTCCATGGACAGGCCGTAGGCGATGCAGAACATCAGGATCGGGATGCTCGGCTCCATCCGCCCGGACGCGGTGAAGCCCAGGACGCCCGACAGGTGCCCGTCCTGGAAGACCCACACGAGGACGCCGAACATCACCGTCAGGGACAGCAGGTTGGCCACGGTGGCCTTCGCCGGGATCAGCAGGCTGCCCGTCATCAGGAACAGGACGGTGAAGGTGATGAGCAGGATCGCCGCGACGACGTAGGGCAGCCGGTGCAGCAGCGCCGAGCGGAAGTCCGCCATGTCGGCGGGGAAACCGCCCACCCGGACGTCCGGCGAGGGCGGCTCGACGGCGCGGACGGCGGCCACGTAGTCGGCCATGTCGCCGTTCAGCGCGCGCTTGCCGGGCACGACGGAGAAGCGGACCAGGCGGCCGCCGTCGGCGCGGTAGCGGGCCGGATCGGCGACGGGCGCGATACGGGTGCCGGCGCGGTACGTGCCGGTCGCGGTGTCGACCTGGTAGGTGCCCGGCAGGGCCGACAGGCGCCGCGCGTAGGCGGCGGCCCGTTCCCCGGCGTCCCGGGCGACGACCTGCAGCGCGTCGGTCTCCTGCGCGGGGAACGCGGCGTCGATCCGCTCCTGCACCACCCGGCTGGACGCCGACGCCGGCAGCACCCGCTCGTCCGGCAGGCCGAACCGGGCGCCCAGGAACGGCGCGCCGAGCGCCAGCAGGACGGCCAGGACGGGCAGCCCGTACAGCAGCGGGCGGCGCATCACGCGCAGCGCCGCCCGGTACCAGCGGCCCGAGGCGAGCTGCGCGTCCCGGCCGGCCCGGCCGGGACGCAGGGTGCGCTGCCCGACCGTCGCGAGGGCCGCGGGCAGCAGCACCACCGCGCCGAACGCCGAGGTGACCACGACCGCGATGCCCGCGTAGGCGAAGGAGCGCAGGAAGGGGAACGGGAAGGCGAACAGGGCCGCCAGGGAGGCGGCCACGGTGAAACCGCTGAACAGGACGGTGCGGCCGGCGCTGGAGACCGTGCGGCGCACGGCGGCGAGCCGGTCGCCGCCCGCCTGCGCCTCCTCACGGAAGCGGGCGATCACGAACAGGCTGTAGTCCAGGCCGAGTCCGAGACCCAGCACAAGCGCCAGGTTCGCCGCGAACGTCGACACGTCCGTGAACAGCGTCACGCCGCGCAGCAGGGCGAGGGAGGCGAGCACCGAGAAGAAGCCGACGGCGAGGGTGAGGGCGGCAGCCGCCCAGCGCCGGTAGAGCACGAGCAGCAGCAGGAACACGGACGGGACGATCACCGCCTCGGCCCGCAGGAAATCCTTGCGGGTCTCCTCACCGACCTGCCGGAACACCTCGTCCTGACCGCCGGGACGGACCGTGAGCAGCGGTGTGGTGCGGGTGAAACGCGGGGAGACGTCGGCGAGTTCGCCGCGGACGTGGGTCGGGCTGCCGTGCAGCCAGGCCACCACCAGGGCCTGCCTGCGGTCGGTGCTCACCAGCGGGCTGTGCGGACCGCGGGTCCAGTACGAACCCGCCGTGTCCACGCCCTCGGTCCGGGCCAGCTCGCCGGTCAGGGCGCGGCCCGCGGCGGCGACGGCCGGATCGTCGACGGTGCCGTGCCGGGCGGTCACCAGCAGCACGAAGTTGGGCGAGCCGTCCTTGAACTCCCGGTGCAGCACGTCGTCCGCGGACCAGGACGGCGAGCCGGGCGCCTCGAACCGGGACAGCGACAGCGCGGACTGTGCTCCCGCCCCCACGGCGGCGGCCAGCAGGAACAGGACCGCCGCGGTGATCAGCACGGCACGCCGCCTGACGGTGGTGAGGGTGCCGAGCCGGTCGAGGACCGGCGGCTTGGCTGACATGGCGTGACTCCTTCGGGAATCGGATGACGGTGGGCGGAGCGGAGGGGAGGGGAGGGACGGGAGGCGGAGGGGAGGGGAGCGGAAGAGAGGGGAGGGACGGGATGCGGAGGGGAGCGGAAGAGCGCGGAGAGGCGCGGGGAGACGGGGAGGCGGAGGGACGGCGGTCAGCCGCCGTGCGCGTGCAGCCAGGCGGCGAGCGTGTCGTGCACGACGTGCGCGTTGCGGGCCATGCCCATGTAGTGGCCGGCGCCCCCGACCGTGACGAGCCGGGTGTCCTTGGCCCCGGTGAACAGGGCCCGTTGCTGGGCCCCGCCCCGCACCCGGGCGTCGTCCTCCCCGTAGAGGAAGAGCACCGGCACGGTGATGGTCCGCAGGCGCTGGACGTCGACGAGGACCGCGCCGAGCTGGGAGACCATGTCGCCGCACGGGTGGCGGTTCTGCAGCGGGGCGGCGAGGTCCTCGACGGCCGGGTCGGTGTCGTGGAAGTTGCCCGACCGGAACTCGCGGGTGCCCAGGTCGTAGTAGGCGTAGCCGTGGGTGCCGCCGCGCAGGCAGGTCTGCAGGGAGGTGAAGAAACGGGCGTTGGCCTGCGGGGTCAGGCCGCGGTCCGTCCAGTCCATGATCACCAGGCCGTCGACGTCGTGGAAGGAGTAGGCCTCGATCTGCACGATCTGCCCGCCGTTGGACTGCCCGGCGAGGAAGACCTTGGCGAACCTCGGTGCGGTGCCGCGGACGTGGTAGGTGCCGTGGCGGAGCTGCTGCACGATCTGGTGGGCGATGTCGGCCTGGCCGCCGATGCACGTGGCGTAGCCGTCGGGCTTGTCGCTGCTGTCGTAGCCGAGGCGGTCGATGGTGAGCGAGGCGTGGCCGCGCCGGGCCAGCTCCTCGGTGTGGTGGTAGCCCCGGGCGGGCAGCCGCCAGTACCACTCGCCGGCCGCGATGCCGTGCTCGTAGAGCGTGACGGCCTGGGTGCCGCCGCGTGCCAGCAGGGCGGTGGGCGCGGTGAGGTGGCCGCGGACCGTGTACGTCCTGCCGTCGGTGGGGCAGGCGGCCGGGGTGCGGTTGATGTTGCGGACGGTGAAGCTCACCGGCAGGTCGGTGATGTCCCGGTCGAGGGCGAAGGGCTCGCGGTCCGTGCCGGGCTGTCCGGACCGGGGCGCCGCCGCCCGGGGCGGTGTGTCCTTGGCGACGGCGTTCGCCCAGTACACCGGCGTCACGGCGAGGACCGCCGCGGCGGCCGTCAGCAGGGCGGACTTCAGACGGATCCTCATGATCGCGTGCGCTCCTCGGGTGCGGTGTGCTCGGCGCCGAGCATCCCGGCCCGGCGGTACCAGGCGGCCATGTCGGCGAAGGTCTCCTGCAACGGCCGGAAGGTGACGCCCAGTTCGCGCTGGGCGCGGGCGGAGGTGATCCGGGTGCGGTTGCCGTCCAGCAGGACCCGCACGCCCTCCCGCGTGGCGACGGGCGGCACGCCGCGCAGCCTCGCCCGCGCCTGGAGGACGGTGGCGAAGGCCAGGGCCGCGCCCGCCGGGATCTGCCGGGGCGCGGGCACCCCGACACTGGCCGCGATGCCCGCACAGGTCGCGGAGAGCGCCTGCCAGCGGCCGGCGACGATGTAGCGGCGCAGGTGCCGGCCGTGGTCCACCGCCCGCACCAGTGCGTATGCCACGTCCCGCGCGTCCACCACGTGGTTGCCCGCGCGGGGCACCGCGCGCATCTCGCCCCGGGCGACGGCCAGGAAGAGCCGGCCGGCCGAGGTGGGCCCGGCGTCCGCGGGGCCCCACATCCAGCCGGGCAGCACGATCGGCACCCGCAGCTCCGGCCGCTTCGCGCCGAACGCGGCGACGGCCTGCTCGGCCCGTACCTTGCTGGCCCGGTAGGCGTTGCTCTCCCAGTCCCGCGGCGGCGGGGCCGACTCGTCGGCCGGGTGCTCGGCGGTGCCCGGGGCGAGCGTGTTGATGGAACTGGTGTGCACGACCGTGGGCACCCCGGCGTCGGCCGCCTCGTGCAGCAGGACGGTGACCGCGTCGACGTTGGTGGCGTGCAGCAGGGCCAGGTCGGCGTCCGGCTGGTAGTACTCGCGGAAGTAGGCGGCCGTGTGGATGACCGCGGCGGCGCCGGGAAGGGTGGCGCGGTAGCTCGCCGGGTCGGTCACGTCGGCCCGTACCACGGACAGCCGCAGCCCGGAGGGCAACTGCCGGGCCGCCTTGGCGGGGTCCCGCACCAGGGCGGTCACCTCGCAGCCCTCGGTCAGCAGCCGCTCCACGACGGCCGTGCCGAGCAGGCCGGTGGCTCCGGTGACGACGATGCGGCGGGGCGGGGCGGGATCGGGTTCCCGGGTCATCTCACGGGCTCCAGTTCGGTGTCGGAGGACAGGGGGGAGGGGGTGCCGGCGCTCTCCTCGCGCAGACCGAACCGCTCCTGGAAACGGCGCAGCGGAGTCGGGGCCCACCAGGCGGCGTGCCCGGCGAGCCGCAGCAGGGCCGGTACGAGCAGTCCACGCACCACGGTCGCATCGGTCAGGACCGCGACCGCGCAGCCCAGGCCGAGCATCTTGATATTGGTGATCCGCGAGGTGCCGATGGCGACGAAGACGATGGACAGGATGAGCGCGGCCGCGGTGATCAGGCCGCTGGTGCGTCGCATCCCCGTCACGATCGCCGCCGTCGGATCGCCCGTGCGGTCGTGCTCCTCCTTGATCCGGGACAGCAGGAAGACGCCGTAGTCCATGGAGAGGCCGAACGCCACGCAGAACATCAGCACCGGAAGGGTCGTCTCGATGGTGCCGGTCGGGGTGAACCCGAGCAGGCCGGACAGGTCGCCCTGCTGGAACACCCGGACGACCAGGCCGAACATCGCGGTCAGGCTCAGCGCGCCGAACACCACGGAGAGCAGGGGCAGCAGCAGACTGCCCGTCAGCAGGAACACCAGCACCACGGTGGCCAGGGCGACGACGAGACCGGCGACGGGCAGCTTCGCCGCGATGGCGTGCTTGCTGTCCTGCAGGGCGGCCGCCGGCCCGCCCGCGAGGGGCGCCAGGGACCGGAACGCGCGGTCGGCACCGACCTTCCGCACCTGCCGCACGAGGCGGGCGCCGCGCGGGGAGAACTCCTCGACGCCCTTGCGCGGCACCACGGTGATCCGGTTCAGGCCGTCGGCGGCCCGCGCGGCGTCGGCCGGGCCCGCGGCGGCGGCGAGGCGTCCGGCACGGTAGGTGCCGCGGGGCGTGTCCACCTCGGCCACCGACTCCAGCGCCGACAGGCGGGCCGCGTACGCGCCGAGCCGGGGGCCGCCGCGGGCGACGATCTCGACGCCCCCGGTCGCGCCCGCGGCGAAGTCGGTGCGGATCGCGTCCTGCACCGCGCGGGCCTCGGCCGACGCGGGCAGTTGCCGGTCGTCGGCGGTGCCGTACTCGGCGCGCAGGAAGGGGGCGCCGGCGACGAGCAGCAGGGCCGTGACCGCCACGGCGTAGCGCACCGGGTGGCGCACGACGTGCGCGGCCGCCCGGCCCGGACGGGCGGCGCCCCGGCGGCGCAGCCGCAGCGCGTCGACGCGCCGGCCCAGCAGCCGCAGCGCCGCGGGCAGCAGCACCAGCGCGGCCGTCGCGGCGAGCAGGACGACGCTGATGCCCGCGTACGCGAACGAGCGCAGGAAGTACAGCGGGAAGACCAGCATCGCGGCCAGGGACACGGCGACGGTCAGCGCGGAGAACGCGACCGTGCGGCCCGCGGTGCGCAGGGTGCGGCCCACCGCGGCCTGCGGGTCGGCGCCCGTCTCCAGTTCCTCGCGGAAGCGGCGCACCAGCAGCAGGGCGTAGTCGATGGCGAGGCCCAGGCCGAGCGCCGTGGTCAGGTTCTGGGCGAACACCGACACCTCGGTGAACGAGGTGAGCAGCCGCAGCGCGGCGTCGGTGCCGGCGATCGCCACCAGGCCGACACCCAGCGGGAGCAGCGCGGCGACGACGCTGCCGAACACCAGCACCAGCACGGCCAGCGTCAGGGGCAGCGCGATCAGCTCCGCGGTGCGCAGATCGTCGCGGACGGTCGACTGGATCTGCTCCCGCACGGCGACCGTGCCGCCGATGCGCACCTCGAGCGCCCCGGCGCCCGGCGGACTGCCCCGGTAGCGGGGCGCGAGACGGTGCAGCACCCGGGCCGTCTCGTCCTCGCCGCCCGCCAGATGCGCCACCACCAGCGCCTCGCGGCGGTCGGCCGACCGCAACTGCGGCGAGCCGGTCTGCCAGTACGAGCTGACCCCCTCCACCCCGGGTTCGAAGGCGAGACGCTCGGTGAGCCGCGCGCCCTGCGCCGCGACGCGGGCGTCGTCGACCCGGGCCCCGGGGGCGCTGCCCCGCACGAGCAGGACGAGGTTGGGGGCGCCGGTCGGGAAGTGGCGTTCCAGCAGCGCGTCGGCCCGGGCCGACGCGGACGCCGGGTCGGTGGTGCCGCCGCCGTGCAGCCGGCCGCCCACGTCGGAGCCGACGACGACGGCGTTGACGACGAAGAGCAGCCCGAAGAGGAGGACCAGCCAAGGGGCGCGGACCCCCGGGCGGCCCGCGGGAGGCGTGCCGGGTTCGGGCTTTCGGCTACCGCGTGGGCGGAACACGGTGGTTCACGGCTCCCTTCAGGACGGGGACGCGGGCCAGCAGATCGTTGACGTCCGCCGTTCCTCCCAGCGGCAGGCGGGCGCCGACCACGCCGTCCGGGCGGACGTACACGGCCTGGGACGTCGTGCCCAGGCGCCCGTCCGCGGTGTCGTGGGCGGGCAGCGCGCCCGCACCGGGCAGCGCGCCGGGGCGGATCAGCAGGACGTCGAGCCGGCCGGTCGTGTCGTGCGCGCAGGCCCGCCGCGCGGCGCGGACGGCCGCCTCGTCGTACGCCGACGTGCCCAGGACGACGACGGTGTGGCGGCCCGCCGCCAGGTAGCCGTGCAGGGTGTCGGCCTGCCGGCCGTGCAGGGCCGACAGGGGCGCGTCGGGGATCCGGCGGCCCGGCACGATGCCGTCCCCGGCGGGCCCGCCCACCGCGGGGCTGCCCGTCAGGTCCGGGTCCACCTGGGCCAGCTCCGGCACCAGCCGCTTCTCCAGCAGGCCGCTCGCCGACAGCGCGCGCAGGGCGGTGTCGCGCGCCAGCCGGGCCAGCGGGGAGCGCAGCAGCCACAGCCTGGTCTGCGCGTCGGCCCGGGAAACGGCGCGCACCGCGGCGGGCCGGCGCTCGGCCTCGTAGCTGTCCAGCAGACTCTCGTCCGCCCCGCCGAGTACGGCGGTCAGTTTCCAGCCCAGGTCGTAGGCGTCCTGCACACCGGTGTTCAGCCCCTGGCCGCCGGCCGGGCTGTGGCAGTGCGCCGCGTCCCCGGCCAGCAGCACCGGACCCTGCCGGAACCGGGCCGCGACCCTGGTGTGCACGCGGAACCGGCTGGTCCAGGTGGTGTCGGCGAGGGTCCAGCCGCCGGGCCCGCGGGCGTCGAGGAGCGCCTGCAGCTCGGGCAGCGCGGGGGCGGCCTCGCCGCTGCCGGCCGGCTGGTCGAAGAAGACCCGGTGACCGCCCTCGGGCAGCGCGACGACGACGAGCACCCCGTCCGGGGTGAGGTGGTACTGGGCCTCGTCCACCGGAACGGCGGCCGGGCCCTCGACCTTGACCACCCCGTCGCCGAGCAGGAAGTCACGGGCGTACGTGCCGCCTTCGAAGGGAATCCCCAGCGACGTGCGGACGGTGCTGTGCGCCCCGTCCGCCGCGACCAGCCAGCGGGCCCGCGCGGTCTGCGGCGCGGCCGGCGTCCCCGGCGGGTGCGCGCCGCCCGGCGCGGTGCGCAGCCCGACGCGCACCGCGTCGCCCTCGACGGTGACGTCCGCGGCCTCGGTGCCCCACTCGACGCGCCCGCCGAGCTGCAGGAGCCGCTCGTACAGCAGTTCCTCGGTGACGGGCTGCGGCACGCACAGCGGTCCCGGGAAGCGGCTGCCGGCCAGCGCGCCGAAGCCCACGGAGGCGACGGCGCGGCCCCGCGACCAGTAGGAGGCGCCGCGCAGCCGCAGCGCGCGTTCCGCGAGCGCGTCGGCCACCCCGAGCCGGTCGAGCACCTCCAGCGCGCCGCTCCACACGATCAGGGCCTTGGGCAGGGCGGTCGGGCCGCGGCGCCGGTCCACCACGCGGACGGGTACGCCCTCGCGCAGCAGGGTGCACGCCGCGGCGAGCCCGGTCGGCCCGGCGCCCACGACGAGGACGTCGCTGTCCCGGCTCACCGCCGGCCTCCCCGGCACAGCACGCCCAGCGCGAGGTCGTGGTGGGGCGCGCCGACCGGCACCCCCATGGCCGCCGCCACGTCCGCGACCGCCTGCGCCGTGGTCTCGAACCGCACCGCGCGCATGCCGAGGGCACGCGCCGCCGCGCAGTTCTCCTCCAGGTCGTCCAGGAACAGGACCGTCTCCGGGGCGGCACCGAGCCGGGACAGCAGCCGGCGGTAGATCTCGGGGTCCGGTTTGCGGACGCCCTCCTCGCTGGAGTCGACGACGAGGTCGAACAGGCCGCCGAGGTCGCCGGAGCCGTCGGGGGAGAGGGTGGCGCGCCACCGCGGCCGCCAGGCGCGGACGTTGTTGGTGAGCAGCGCCACCCGGTGCCCCTCGGCGCGGACGAGGCGCAGGAAGGCCAGGAGTTCCCGGTTGGCGCGGCGGCCGCGGAACCAGACCTCGCCGAAGGGGCGCCCGCCGAGGAGGTCCCGTCCGCGCAGCTCCTCGGGCAGTTCGGCCACGACCCGGCGCACCAGCTCCTCCTCCTCGATGGCGCCGGTCTCCAGCTCGGCCATCGGGCTCACCCCGTACCGGTGCGCGGCCCGGCCGAACGCGGCCTGCAGCTCGTCGAGGGGGATGCCGGTGTGGTCGCTGAAGGCCAGGTACGTCTCGGCGAGCGGGTTGGTGAGCACACCGCCGTAGTCGCAGACGAGGGTGGTCACAGCCACTGGGCCACCTCCAGGGTGATCTCGCTGACGGTCGTGTCGTCCTGGCTGAGCCGCACCTCGACGGGGACGGTGAGCGTGCCGAGCTCCTCGGCGTGCCGCACCCCGCCGACCCGTGCCGTCACGCGGGTGGCCAGGCCCAGTTCGGCGAACTCGGTGAACCGGCCGCGCACCGAGGTGATCAGCAGCTCCTGCGACGACAGGCCGTGCGAGCGGGCCACCGCGGCCACCGCGAGCTGCCGGGCCGCCTCCAGCTGGAGGTTGCCGGGCACGTGGTCGAGGGCGTGGTCGAACAGGTGCGGATGCTTGGTGTCGACGACGAGGAACGCGCGTGCCTCACCGCCCGACTCGACCACCGGCTCGGTCACGACCACGTTGCGGACGTCGCGGCGCCCCACCGCACCCGGCGAGGCGGGCGCCGGACGGTGGGTGCGGGGCACGGCCGCGGTCCGGGCCCGCTCCAGCCCGCTCGCCCGCAGCATGCGGTAGGCCCGGGAGCCGACGAAGGTCAGGCCGCCCGAGGCGCGCAGCGTGGGCACGCCGTCGAGGTCCAGCACACCGCCGAACTCGAAGCCGAGGACCCGGCCCGCCCGGTTCGTCTCGGGCCGGGCGGTGACGTGCGTCACCGCGTGCGCCGGCCGGTCACCTATGCGGATCGCCTCCAGGTCGAGCAGCTCGTAGCGGAGGGCGCTGAAGATGAAGGCGCTGGAGAGCGGCACGTCCATGTGGCGGTGCGCGATGACGACGCCGGTCTGCCGCAGCACCTCCACCAGCAGCAGGAAGTCGTACGCCGACGGGTGCTCGCCCACGAGGTGCCCCCGGGGGAGCTGGGCGGCCACGTCGTACGCCCGGGGCCCGTCGCCCTGCGCGGCGGAACCCGGAACCTCGACCGAGTCGGTGACGAACACCTCGGCCACCGAGGCGCGGTGCACGAGCGTGCGGTCGACGGTCGCGTTGAAGGACAGGGAGACGGCGGGGGCGGACACGGAGTCGTCCGTGGATGCGGTCACAGCAGTGCCTCCGGATCGGGCGTGGGTGAAGCAGGTGCGTGAACGAGTCAACGGGCGGCCGCTGACCGGACGCTGGAACGCGCGCTGAAGGCGGCGGAAGCGCGGCGGGAAGCACGCGGCACGGAGGAAGACGGCGCAAACCGGACGGGAACGAACCGGAACGAACAGGAAAGAGCCGGCCGGGAACGAACCGGAGGGAACCGGAAAGAGCCGGCCGGAACGAACCGGAGAGAACCGGACGGGAACGCACCGGAAAGCGGCCGTCCGGCGAGGGATGCCGGCACGGTGACGATGCGGGGAACAGCCCGCCAAGAATCGAGCTGTTGACCGATCAAATCGGTAGGATGCGTGCAATGCAGACGACCACGGGGGAGAAGTCGTCATGAACAGTGCACGCGTGCGTGTCGAAGTCCTGGGTCCGCTGAGCGCGTTCCACGCGGGCCGGGAGGTGCCGCTCGGTCCGCCCCGGCAACGGGCGGTGCTCGTGGCGTTGCTCGCCCGGGCCCCGTATCCCGTGCCGACGCACCGGATCATGGCCGACGTCTGGGGAGAGGACGTTCCCGGCCACGCGCCCAATCTCGTGCAGAAGTACGTGTCCGGTCTGCGCCGCCTGCTGCCGGCGGGCGCCCGGATCGTCCTCACCGACACCGGGTACGCCCTGGAGGGCTGCGAGTGCGACCTCGCCGAGTTCGAGCAACTGATCGCCCACGCACAGGATTTGCGGGAGAAGGGCGGCCTGGAGGAGGCGGCCAGGACCCTGACCCGCGCCATCGGCCTGTGGCGCGGGGTCTACGCGGAAGGCGTGGAGGGGCCGGGCGCCGAGCTGGAGCGTGAGCGGCTCGCCGAGCGGCTGCTCGTCGCGCGGGAGGACCTGTACGCCCTCGACATCGAACTCGGCCGCGGGGAGCGGCACCTGGCCGAACTGACCCGGCTGACCGCCCGGCACCCGCTGCGCGAGCGCCCGCACGCCCTGCTGATGCGCGTCCTCGCCCGGTCGGGCCGCCAGGCCGAGGCCCTGGACACCTACACCAGGGTGCGCCGGCGGCTCGTGGAGGAGTACGGCGCCGAGCCGGGCCCCGAGCTGCGCGCGGCCCACCAGGAGGTGCTCGACACCTCGGCCCCGCCCACCCCCTCCACCGAACCGCCGAGTCAACTTCCCCTCGAATCAGGAGAGTTCGTGGGGCGCTCGGAGGACGTCGCCCGCATCGTCGGGCAACTGCGCGACGGCGCGCCGCTGATCTGCATCGAGGGCACCGCGGGCGTCGGCAAGACCGCCCTCGCCGTGCACTGCGCCCACCAGGTCAAGGACGCCTTCCCCGACGGGCAGCTCTTCGCCGACCTGCGCGGCTTCGACCACCGCGGGCCCGCCGACCCCGCCGAGGTGCTCGGCTTCTTCCTGCGCGCGCTCGGCACCCCCGCCCGCCAGGTGCCGGTGGACCCGCGCGACCGGGCCGACGCGCTGCGTTCCCGGCTCCAGGGCCGCCGGGTCCTGTTCGTGCTGGACAACGCCGCCGACGCCGAGCACGTACGTCCCCTGCTGCCCGCCACGGCCGGATGCGCGGCCCTGATCACCAGCCGGCGCGCACTGGTCAGCCTGGCGGTGCACGACGGAGCTTTGCTGACCTGGCTCGGCGTGCTGCCGCCCGGCGACTCCGCCGCCCTGCTGCGCGCCGCGCTCGGCACGGCCGGCCGGACCGCCCCGGACCAGGACACCGACCAGGCGGTGGCCGAGATCGCCCGGCTGTGCGGGCACCTGCCGCTGGCGCTGCGGGTGGTGGCCGCCGGAGCGGCCCGGGGCCGCCTCGGGCTGAACGACGTGGCCCACGCGCTGGCCGAGGTCGGATCGCTCGAGGTGTCGTCGCTGCCGCACGACGAGCGCGCCTCCGTACGCGCCTCGATCGGCCTGTCGTACCGCCACCTGGACGACGAGGCACGCAAGCTGCTGCGGCTGCTGGGCTCGCTGCCCGGACTCGACCTGTCGCTGCAGGCGGTCGCGGCGGCCACCGGCACGACCGAACCGCACCGCCTGCTCGCCGCCCTGACCGCGGCCAACCTCCTGGAACAGCACGCCCCGGGCCGCTTCCGCTTCCCGCACGACCTGCTGCGCGAATACGCCTGGGAGCGCGCGCGGCGGGAGGACGGCGAGACCGACCGGCAGGCCGCCCTGCGGCAGCTCATCGCCTGGTACACGTACGTCGCGCAGGCCCTCGGCGGCGACCCGAGCCCCGTGTACACGGTCGGCCCCGGCCCCGGCGCCCACCAGGAGGCGGCCGTCACCCCGCGCCAGGCGCGCCGGGAACTGCCCAACCTCCTGGCGACGGTCGAGTACGCCTCGCAGCACGGCCCCTACCCGGCGGCCTGGACCCTCGCCTCCCTGTTGCACGGCCCGTGCAAGCAGCAGAGCCGGATCCCCGAGTGGCTGTCCGCCGCCGAAGCCGGCCTGCGGGCGGCGCGCCGGGCGGCGAACCGGCGTGCCGAGGCGGAGCTGGCGCTGAACCTGGTCGACGCCACCCTCACGGCGGGCATGCCGCAGGAGGCGGAGCGGCACATCCAGCGCGTCCTGCGGCTCGCGGACACGCACGGATGGCCCGACCTGACCGCCCTGGCCCGCGAGCACCTGGGCCGGTCCCGCTGGATCAGCGGCGACCTCGACGCCGCCCGCACCCTGCTCACCCAGGCGCTCGACGGGTACGCGGCCGTCCACGACCACCTGCGCACCGCCCTGGCGCTCGGCGCCCTGGCGCGCGTGGAGATCGACGCGGGCGACGCGGCGGCCGCCCACCGGCTGGGCACCCGGGCGCTGCGCCTGAGCCGGGCCCACCTGCGCCGCGACCTGGAGGCGCAGATCCTGGTGGAACTGGGCCTCACCCACCACGCGCTCGGCCGGCACCGCTCGGCACGGATGGCCTTCCAGGCGGGCGTGGCGCTCAGCCGGGACGGGGAGCCCGACGAACCCCGCCGTCCCGAGGCGCTGGGCCAGTCCTACCTGGGTGTCCTGGAGGCGGAGGCGGGCCGTGCCGAGGAGGCCCGCGTGCTGTGCGCAAAGGGCCTGCGCGCGGCCCGCAGGCTCGGCGACCGGTGGGCCGAGGTGGAGTGCGCCAACGCCTTCGGCCACGCGGACCGCGCCCTCGGCGCCCCCGACGGCGCGGCCGCCCACTACCGGCACGCCCTGCGCCTGGCCCGCTCCCTGGGCTACCACCGCGGCCAACGCCACGCGACCGAGGGCCTGTCCGCCCTCGGCCTACCTCCCGAGGACCGGCCGGCTCCGCCGTCCGGGGCGCGCTCCGCTCCGCGCGGGTGAGACCGGCGTAGGAACTCGCCTCCGGACGGTTCCGGTGGGCGCTCCGGGCATCGAGGGGACCGGGAGATCGGGAGACGGGGGAGACCGGGGAGACCACAGCCCGTTGTTGACGGAGTTCGAACGGGGCGGGGGTGCGTCACGCCGCCCTGCACGATCACCGGCGGGCACCGGAAGGGCGGAGGGGGCCCGTGGTGCGCGTGAGCCCTCTCCGCCGAGCCGTCAGCCGTCCTCGACCAGGTACTTCACCTCGCTGACGACGAACTCGCCGTAGCGCAGGGCCGTCCCGATGTCCTCCAGCCGCGCATAGTGCTCGCGGGTCAGATGGAAGTACCTGTCCGGCGGTGTGAAGTACTTCCTGGGCAGAACCTTGAGGAGGAAGCGGAAGGCGAGATCGGGCGTACAGCGCCGGGCGCATTCGGTGAGCGCGTCCGCCACCTGTGAGCCGATGACGCTCCTGAACTCCTCCACCTCGGCCAGAACCGGACCGGCGAGTTCCCTGCCCTCGTAACTGTCGGCGTCGGAAAGCGCCGGTGTGTCCGCGCGCCGGGAGAGCCACCGGTCGCACACCTCGGTCAGCCGGCGCATCCACTCGGCGCCGTCCGCGGCACGGCGGGGGAAGAAGGACTCCTCTGCTGTGCAGGCTTCCCACAGCACCTCGATCCGGTCCGGGGCGAGGTGGTCGAGGAGGAGCCGCGCGTCACGGCGCACCAGCAGTACCGCTGCCGGATCGAGTTCCCCCGGGAACTGGCGGGCCACCGCTTCGGCCGCCGTCGGGGCGTCGTGCGTCCAGTCCTGGTGGAAGAACTCCGTGATCCAGGGGACGCCGAACGTGAACTCGTCGTGGCGTTTCATCAACCGTCACATCCCTGGGAACACGGTGTGGACGTGGGAGCCGAGCTGGTGACTGGGCGCGTCTTTCAGGCGGGCACGCGGCAGCCTCTGCCGCGCCGGCCGTGTTGTCGGGGTGGGTCGGTGACGGCCCGTCCTGAGGCCGAGTCCCGGCGCACTTGCCGCCGCGCCCGGCGGATGGGGCACCGGCTCACGCGGGTGCCGGCCCGGTGAAGAACAGGTAGCCGTGGGAGGCGATCGCGAACTCAGCCGCGGCGACGAGCTTCCGCACCGTGCTGTTCTTCCTGTCATCGGGCAACCGGTTCAGCTCGGCCACGAACCGCTTGAGCTGGATCTCGTTGAGCATGGTGTCGCCATAGCGGTTCACGGCTCGCAGAATGCTGCCCTCCGGCGCCGCCTCGCACAAGGCCAGGAAGGTCTCCTTGTGGTCCTCATAGGTCTTCGCCATGCGTTCGTGGTTCTGATCCTCCACGTAGATGACAAGAGGCATACGGAACGTCTTCCTTCAGTCTCCCGAGATGTACAGGTAGCCACGGCAGGCGGCCGCCTCCTGCGCCATCTTCGCCACGCGACGGATCACGTCCGTCTGCTTCTCCTCGGCGAGCCCGCCGAGTTCGGCCACCAGGTGGGCGGCCTGCAGCTCGTTGAACATCGTGTCGCCGACCGACTGCACGCCGTGCAGGTGGCTGTCCTCCGGAGCTTCCCGGCACGCCTTCAGGAAGCTCCCGTCGGCGTCGTCCCCGATCCTCTCCGAGACCCGCACGTGCAGCCGGTTCCGCACATGGATCTCCATGCCTCATCCCCCTCCCCGGCGGACTGCCGGCTTCCCGATCGGACGCATCGTGCGGACGCCCTCCACTTGTCCTGCACGACGATGAACCATGAGGTCGGCTTTTTCCCGGTCTGCTCGGAGGTCCTACCGATCAGTCTGCCTGCGCCGACGTACCGTTCGTAGTGGCCTCATGGTTCGGAGCGGTGGCTTTGCAGTGCTCCGGGTCTGGCGGAGGCGCGATTGCCCGCGCTTCTGGAGCCGTGTCCCGAAAACGCCAGGGGCGGCCTCCTCCACCGGTGCCGCGGGGCGGGCGGTGCGTACTCCGGCGGGAATTTCCGAAATCGGGCACGGAGTGACGGAAACGGGCCGGGGCGCGCCCGTAGGCTGCGGCCCATGTGCGGAATCGTGGGATACGTGGGGTCGCAGTCGGCGCTCGAGGTCGTGATGGCCGGGCTGAAGCGGCTGGAGTACCGGGGATACGACTCGGCGGGCGTCGCCGTGCTCGCGGACGGCGGGCTGGCGGCGGCGAAGAAGGCCGGGAAACTGGTGAACCTGGAGAAGGAGCTGGTCGAACGGCCGCTGCCGACGGGTTCGACGGGCATCGGGCACACGCGGTGGGCCACGCACGGCGGGCCGACCGACGCCAACGCCCACCCGCACCTCGACAACGCGGGCCGGGTCGCGGTGGTCCACAACGGCATCATCGAGAACTTCGCCGCGCTGCGGGGCGAGTTGGCCGAGCGCGGGCACACGCTGGCCTCCGAGACGGACACCGAGGTCGTGGCGCACCTGCTCGCCGAGGAGTTCTCCTCCTGCGCCGACCTGGGCGAGGCGATGCGGCTGGTGTGCCGGCGGCTGGAGGGCGCGTTCACGCTGGTCGCGGTGCACGCCGACGAGCCGGACGTGGTGGTCGGCGCGCGCCGCAACTCGCCGCTGGTGGTGGGGATCGGCGAGGACGAGGCCTTCCTCGCCTCGGACGTCGCCGCGTTCATCGCCCACACGCGCTCGGCGATCGAACTGGGCCAGGACCAGGTGGTGGAGCTGCGCCGCGACGGCGCGACCGTCACCGACTTCGACGGCAACCCCGCCGAGGTGCGGTCCTACCACGTCGACTGGGACGCCTCGGCGGCGGAGAAGGGCGGCTACGACTACTTCATGCTCAAGGAGATCGCCGAGCAGCCCAAGGCGGTCGCCGACACGCTGCTGGGCCGCATCGACGCCTCCGGCTCGCTGACCCTGGACGAGGTCCGCATCTCCGCCTCCGAGCTGCGGGAGGTCGACAAGGTCGTCATCGTCGCCTGCGGCACGGCCTTCCACGCCGGGCTGATCGCCAAGTACGCCATCGAGCACTGGACGCGCATCCCGTGCGAGGTGGAGCTGGCCAGCGAGTTCCGCTACCGGGACCCCATCCTGGACGCGCGGACCCTGGTCATCGCCATCTCCCAGTCCGGCGAGACCATGGACACCCTGATGGCCCTGCGGCACGCCCGCGAGCAGGGCTCGAAGGTGCTGGCGATCTGCAACACCAACGGCTCCACCATTCCGCGCGAGTCGGACGCGGTGCTGTACACGCACGCCGGGCCGGAGGTGGCGGTGGCGTCGACCAAGGCGTTCCTGACCCAGCTCGTGGCGTGCTACCTGGTCGCCCTGTACCTGGGGCAGGTGCGCGGCACCAAGTGGGGCGACGAGATCCAGGCCGTCATCCGGGACCTGTCGCAGATCGCCGGCGCGGTCGAGCGGGTCCTGGAGACGATGGAACCGGTGCGGGAGCTGGCGCGCGCTCTCGCCGACAAGAACACCGTGCTGTTCCTGGGCCGGCACGTGGGCTACCCGGTGGCGCTGGAGGGCGCGCTCAAGCTCAAGGAGCTCGCCTACATGCACGCCGAGGGCTTCGCGGCCGGCGAGCTGAAGCACGGGCCGATCGCGCTGATCGAGGAGGACCTGCCGGTCGTCGTGATCGTCCCCTCGCCGCGCGGGCGGTCGGTGCTCCACGACAAGATCGTCTCCAACATCCAGGAGATCCGGGCCCGCGGCGCGCGCACCATCGTCATCGCCGAGGAGGGCGACGAGGCGGTCGTGCCCTACGCCGACCACCTCGTGCGGATCCCGGCCACGCCCACGCTGCTGCAGCCGCTGGTCGCCACGGTGCCGCTGCAGGTCTTCGCCTGCGAACTCGCCACGGCCCGGGGCAACGAGGTGGACCAACCGCGCAACCTGGCCAAGTCGGTGACCGTGGAATAGGGCGAACTCGTGCGGATTCCCCGGGATTTGATGGAAAAACCGTGAATTTCGAGTGCGTGTTCCCGGCCGGTCGCGGGCACCCGGAGGACCGGAGGTTGATGCGAAATGGTTCCCCTTCTTCTGGTTCTCCTGCTGGCCGTGATCCTCTTCGGCGCGGGCTTCGCCCTGAAGGCGCTGTGGTGGATCGCGGCGATCGTCCTGGTGCTGTGGCTGCTGGGCTTCGTCGTCCGCCCGGCCGGCACGGGAGGCCGGCGCGGCCGCTGGTACCGCTGGTAGCGCTGATAGCGCCGGTAGTGGCTTGCGGACGGCCTGCGGATGGCCTGCGGCGGTCGTCGACGCCGTAGCGGCGGGGCCCCGGTCGCGGAGCGCGGCCGGGGCCCGCGCGTGTGCGTGGCCGGGTTCGTGTCCGTCCGCGACCGGGGCCGCGGCCGGGTTCGTGTCCGTCCGCGGCTGGGACCGCGGCCGGGTTCGTGTCCGTCCGCGGTCGGGGCCCGTGCGGGCCCGTGCCCGCGCCCCGTGCGTGCCCGCCTCCGCGCCCGGCGTCCGCGCCGCCGGCCCGGCCGCCTGCGTAGAGTGCCCGGCATGAGCATCATCGGGGTCGGGATCGACGTGGCCGAGATCGAGCGGTTCGCGCAGTCGCTGGAGCGGACTCCGGGACTGGTGCAACGGCTGTTCCTGCCCGGGGAGTTGCTGCTGCCGAGCGGGGAGCGGCGCGGAGTGGCGTCGCTGGCGGCGCGGTTCGCGGCCAAGGAGGCGGTCGCCAAGGCGCTGGGGGCGCCCGGCGGACTGCACTGGACCGACGCCGAGGTGTACGTCGAGGACGGCGGGCAGCCGCGGCTGCGGGTGACGGGGACGGTGGCGGCCCGGGCGGAGGAGCTCGGGGTGCGGTCGTGGCACGTGTCGCTGAGCCATGACGCCGGGGTGGCGTCGGCGGTGGTGATCGCGGAGGGATGAGACCCGGGGCGTGCGCGGGCGCCCGGGTGCGGCGGCGGGGCGCGCTGGGGGAGACTCGACGGCATGCGTACCGCGTACAGCGTAGAGACGGTGAGGGCGGCCGAACGCGAGCTGATGGCGCGGCTTCCGGAAGGCGCGCTGATGCAGCGCGCCGCCGCGGGGCTGGCCGCCGCGTGTGCGGACCTGCTCGGACGGGTGTACGGCAGCCGGGTGGTGCTGCTGGTCGGCAGCGGGGACAACGGAGGTGACGCCCTGTACGCCGGCGCGCGCCTCGCCCGGCGCGGCGCGGGCGTGACCGCGGTCCTGCTGCGGCCCGAGCGGGCGCACGCCGGGGGGCTCGCGGCGCTGCGCCGGGCCGGCGGGCGCGTCGCGCGGCCCGGGACCGCCGAGGAGCTGATCGACCGGGCCGACCTCGTCGTCGACGGGATCGTCGGCATCGGCGGCCGGGGCGGGCTGCGGCCGGACGCCGCGCCGCTCGCCGCGCGCGCCGCCGCCTCCCGGGCCCTCGTCGTCGCCGTCGACCTGCCCAGCGGCATCGAGGCCGACAGCGGCGAGGTGCACGGCGCCGCCGTCCGTGCCGACGTGACCGTCACCTTCGGCGCGCACAAGCCGGGCCTGCTCGTCGACCCGGGCCGGGAGTACGCCGGCACGGTCCGGTTCGTCGACATCGGGCTGGGCGAACTGCTGCCCGCCCGGCCCGAACTGGTGGCCCTTCAGCACGCCGACGTGGCCCGCCTGCTGCCGGCGCCCGCCGCCGAGAGCGACAAGTACCGGCGCGGGGTCGTCGGGGTCGCCGCCGGGTCCGCGCGCTATCCGGGGGCCGCCGTGCTCGCCGTCTCCGGCGCGCTGCGCGGCGGGGCCGGGGCGGTGCGGTACGTCGGGCCCGCCGGGCAGGCCGTCATCGCCCGCTTCCCCGAGACGCTCGTCTCCGACCGGGGCCCGCGCCAGGCCGGGCGGGTGCAGGCCTGGGTCGTCGGGCCGGGGGCCGGGGACGACGCGGCGACCGTGGCGGAGGTGCTGGAGGCCGACGTGCCGGTGCTGCTGGACGCGGACGGGCTGCGGCTGGCGGACCGGGAGGCGGTGCGGCGGCGCACCGCGCCGACGCTGATGACCCCGCACGCCGGGGAGGCCGCCGCGCTGCTGGGAGTGGACCGGGAGCGGGTCGAGGCGGCGCGGCTGGCCAGTGCGCGCGAACTGGCGGCGCGTTACCGGGCGACCGTCCTGCTCAAGGGCTCCACCACGCTCGTCGCCGACCCGTCCGGCGGCCCGGTGCGGGTCAACCCGACCGGCACGCCCTGGCTCGCCACCGCCGGCAGCGGGGACGTGCTGTCCGGGCTGGCGGGATCGCTGCTGGCGGCGGGCCTGCCGGCCCTCGACGCGGGCAGCGTGGCCGCGTACCTGCACGGCCTCGCGGGGCGGTTCGCCGCACAGGGGGCACCGGTGGGGGCGCACGACGTCGCCGAGGCCATCCCCCGGGCCTGGCGGAGCGTACGGGACTGACGCGGGACCGCGCAGGGCGCGGGGCTCAGGGGGCGCGGCGCCCGGCGCCCGGCGGGGCGGGCGCCGGCGGAGCCCGGGGTGCCGAAGAGGCGCGAAGGCCCACGAGGCGCGCAGATTGGGCGGTTTGCGTAGTTTGGATGATTTGCCGAGTCAGCCGCCCCTCGCCGGTATCACCGGTGTTGCCGGTATCGCCGATACAAGGCCACCGCCCCGATGGCTCCCCGGCCCGTCGCCGGGTATGTGGAATATCCGTCCGGCAACGGGAGCCGGAACAGGCCCGTCCCACCCCTCTGAGACACTGGGGGCGCGATGAACGAGAGTGCACCCCCGTGGAGCGCGCCGCTGCGCGCCCGCGCCGAGATCGATCTGGCCGCTCTGCGGGCCAACGTGCGCGCGCTGCGCGCGCGGGCGCCCCGGGCGGCGCTGATGGCCGTCGTCAAGGCGGACGGGTACGGCCACGGCGCCGTCCGGTGCGCCCGGGCGGCCCGCGCGGCGGGCGCCGCCTGGCTGGGCACGGCCACGCCCGAGGAGGCGCTGGCGCTGCGCGCGGCGGGCCTGGACGGGCGGATCATGTGCTGGCTGTGGGTGCCGGGCGGGCCGTGGCGGGAGGCGGTCGAGGCCGACCTCGACGTGTCGGTGAGCGCCTTGTGGGCGCTGGCGGAGGTCGGTGCGGCGGCGCGGAGCGCCGGCCGGGTCGCGCGGGTGCAGCTCAAGGCAGACACCGGGCTCGGGCGGGGCGGCTGCCAGCCCGGGGAGGACTGGGCCGAGTTGGTGGCGGCGGCCCGGCGTGCCGAGCGGGCGGGGCTGATCCGGGTCACCGGGCTGTGGTCGCACCTCGCGTGCGCCGACGAGCCGGGGCACCCGTCCATCGCCGCGCAACTCACCCGTTTCCGGGAGATGGTGGCGTACGCCGAGGCGCAGGGCCTTAAGCCCGAGGTGCGGCACATCGCGAACTCGCCGGCCGTCCTCACCCTGCCCGAGGCCCATTTCGACCTGGTCCGCCCCGGTATCGCCCTGTACGGCATCTCGCCCAGCCCCGAGCTGGGCGCCCCGGCCGACTTCGGGCTGCGCCCGGTGATGCGCCTGAGCGCGTCGCTGGCGCTGGTCAAGCGGGTGCCGGGCGGGCACGGCGTGAGCTACGGCCACCACTACGTCACCCCGGGCGACACCACCCTCGGTCTGGTGCCCCTCGGCTACGCGGACGGCATCCCGCGGCACGCCTCCGGAACCGGCCCGGTGCTGGTCGGCGGCAAGTGGCGCACGGTCGCCGGGCGGGTCGCGATGGACCAGTTCGTGGTCGACCTCGGCGGCGACGAGCCGCCGGCCGGCGCGGAGGCGGTGCTGTTCGGGCCCGGCGACCGGGGGGAGCCCACCGCCGAGGACTGGGCGCAGGCGGCCGGGACCATCGCGTACGAGATCGTCACTCGCATCGGAACGCGTGTTCCTCGCGTCTACGTGAACGAGGAATCAGCGGGGTAGCCACACAGGGGTCCCGGCGACACACAAGAGGAGCGGTACGTGAGCGAGAGCAGCGCGGAGGCCGTCGCGGAGGCCGTCGCCGCGGCGGCCGCGGCCTCCGCCTCGGGGGTGGCCGGCGGCTGGCGCCGGGCCACCGGCATCGCGGGTGCCGCGATAGGCGTGCTCGCCGCGGGCGCGGCCGCCGGCGTCGCCGTGGAGCGGTTCACCGTGGGCCGCGGCATACGGCGCAAGGCCCGGCTCGCGCTGGACTCGGCGGGGCCGTACGGCGCGCTGCGCGGCACGCCCGGCAAGGCGTGCGCCGACGACGGCACCGAGCTGTACTACGAGGTCGACGACGTGCGGCCGGACATGGTGCCCGCACCCCGCCGGCGCCGCCTGTTCGGGCGCAGGCACCCCGCCCCGGTCACCGTCGTCTTCAGCCACGGCTACTGCCTCAACCAGGACTCCTGGCACTTCCAGCGCGCCGCGCTGCGCGGCGTGGTGCGCACCGTGCACTGGGACCAGCGCAGCCACGGCCGCTCGGCGCGGGGCAGGGCGCAGGTCGAGGACGGGGTGCCGCTCACCATCGAACAGCTCGGGCGGGACCTGAAGGCGGTCATCGACGCCGCCGCGCCCGAGGGGCCGATCGTGCTGGTCGGTCACTCCATGGGCGGCATGACCGTGATGGCGCTGGCCGACCAGTACCCGGAGCTGATCAGCGAGCGGGTCGTCGGCGTCGCCCTGGTCGGGACGTCGTCCGGGCGGCTCGGCGAGGTCAACTTCGGGCTGCCGGTGGCCGGGGTCACCATGGTGCGGCGCGTGCTGCCGGGCGTGCTGAGGGCGCTGGGGCAGCGCGCGGAGCTGGTGGAGAAGGGGCGCCGGGCCACCGCCGACCTGTTCGCCGGGATCATCAAGCGGTACTCGTTCGCGTCCAGGGACGTCGATCCGGCCGTCGCCCGCTTCGCCGAGCGGATGATCGAGAGCACGCCGATCGACGTGGTCGCCGAGTTCTACCCGGCCTTCGACGACCACGACAAGACCGGGGCCCTCGCCCACTTCCGGGACATCCCGGTGCTGGTCCTGGCCGGGATCGACGACCTGGTCACGCCGAGCGAGCACAGCGAGGCCATCGCCGACCTGCTGCCGGAGGCGGAGCTGGTCCTCGTCCCGGACGCCGGGCACCTGGTGATGCTGGAGCACCCGGACGTGGTCACCGACCGGCTCGCCGACCTGCTCGTCCGCGTGGGCGCGGTCCCGGCAGGGGCTACGGTTGGTGGCCATGGAAGCAGCACCAGCAGTACCGCACGGCGCGGCTGAGACCGAGCTGACCGTCACCTCCCCCGAGCAGATGCGGAAACTGGGCCGCCGGCTCGCAGGGCTGCTGCGGGCGGGCGACCTCGTGATGCTCACCGGGGAGCTCGGCGCGGGCAAGACGACCCTGACCCGCGGGATCGGCGAGGGCCTCGGCGTGCGCGGCGCGGTCACCTCGCCGACGTTCGTGATCGCCCGCGTGCACCCGTCCCTCGGCGACGGCCCGCCGCTCGTCCACGTCGACGCCTACCGCCTCTCCGGCGGCCTGGAGGAGATGGAGGACCTCGACCTGGACGTGTCCCTGCCGGAGTCCGTGGTCGTCGTGGAGTGGGGCGAGGGCAAGGTCGAGGAGCTCACCGAGGACCGGCTGCACGTCGTCATCCACCGGGCGACGGGTGACACGGCCGGCGGCACCGCGGCCGGCGGCGACGGTGACGACGGCGGCGACGGCGACGACGTACGGCGGGTGACCGTCACCGGGGTCGGGGAGCGCTGGGCCGGGGCCGACCTGTCGGGTCTGTCCGGGGCGGCCGGGGCGGCCGGGGCGGCCGGGACGGCCGGGACGGCCGGCTGAGGCTGCCGCACGCGCGTCGGCGCGGGCCCGCACGGGCGTGCGGGCGGCGGCCGGGTTTCCGGCACGGTTTCCGACACGGCGTCGGCACGCTGTTGCGCCCGGTGCCTCCGCCGTGGTCACATGGTGCCCAGTCCGTAGTTAGGTTTACCTAACTACGTCCGCCCCCGGGGGGTGAGGAGGCGTCCATGTCGGCCACGGAACACACCACGGCACAGTCCCGCGTGGCACCCGGTGTGACCATGCACGCCCTTCTGGCGTCCTGTGCCGCGGCACGGCTGGTCTCCACGCCGCCGCGGGAGCCGGACCCGGGCACGCGGCAGCGGACCGCCGGGACCCTCGGGAGCGGCGGGAACGGCGGGAACGGCGGGAACGGCGAGAACACCGGAAACACCGGGAACACCGGGAGTGCCGGGACCGTGCGGAAGCACCGCGAGGCGGCCTGAGCCCGAGCGGGCGGAACCCGCCCACCTCGTCACCCCTGTCCACCCCGTTCGTCCCGCCTACCCCATTCGTCCCGCCCACCTCGTCCGTCCCCCGTCCCGCCACCGGAGCGCCCGCCGCTCCTGTCCGTCACCGGAGCGCCCGCCGCTCCTGTCCGTCACCGGAGCGCCCGCCGCTCCCGCCCGTCACCGGAGCGCCCGCCGCTCCCGCCCGTCACCGGACGACGACGACCTTCCGCCCGATGAGCGCGAAGTCCCACATCACCGAGCCGTCCTCGCGTGTCTCGCGGATGCCGCCCGCCGGGGTGGCCGGGTCGGCGGTGGGGGTGGCGCCGTCGACGGCGGCGCTGAAGCCGATCGTCACGCCGCCGACGCTGGTGAAGCGCACCACGTGCTCGACGGCGGTGCCGTCGGTGCCGGTGACCGCGCGGGAGCGGGAGGTGACGGAGTAGGAGCCCGGGGGCGGGTCGACGGTGCCCGGGGTGACCGGGAAGCTGCGGCGGACCGTGCCGTCGGCGTCGACGAGCCAGACCCGCGCGTCGTGCACCGAGTACACGACGCGCGCACCCGTCCCGGACCCGTCGGGCGGCACGGCGGAACGCGCCGGTTCGCGGACGGCCGCGGCGGACGGCGACGGGGACGCGGACGCGTGGGCGGCGGCCCTGCCGCCGGTGAGCTCGGTGGGCGCGTTCCCCCTGGCCTGCCAGGCGAGGAAGCCGACGGCTCCGAGGGCCGCCGCGGTGAGCCCGGCCACCCATCCCGAGCTGCTGCCTGCCACCCGTCGCTCACCCCTGCCTGTCGCGGTGCCGTCCCGGTGACGGTAGCAGCCGCCGGCCGTCCGCCCGGGGCGGCGGTGCGCGGGGCGTGGGAGCCGTAGGCTGTTTGCGTGCTCTTGCTCGCTCTGGATACCGCCACTCCCGCCGTCACGGTCGCTCTGCACGACGGCGGAGAAGTCGTCGCCTCGGCCAGTCAGGTGGACGCGCGCCGGCACGGTGAGCTGCTGCTGCCGGCCGTCGACCGGGTCCTCGCGGACGCGGGGCTGAAGCTCGACGCCGTCACGGACCTCGCCGTCGGCATCGGTCCCGGCCCCTACACCGGGCTGCGCGTCGGACTGATGACCGCGCAGACTCTCGGCCTGGCGCTCGGCGTCCCCGTGCACGGCGTGTGCACGCTCGACGCGCTCGCCTACGCCGCCGACCTGCCCGGACCGTTCGTCGTGGCGACGGACGCCCGCCGCAAGGAGGTCTACTGGGCCCGGTACGCCGACGCGCGCACCCGGCTCACCGACCCGGCCGTCGACCGCCCCGGCGACATCGCCGATCAGGTCGCCGGACTGCCGGCGGTCGGCGCGGGCGCGCTGCTGTACCCCGAGACCTTCCCCGACGTCCACGAACCCGAGCACGTCTCGGCCGCCGCCCTGGCCTGCCTCGCCGCCGAGCGGCTCGCCCGCGGCGAGGAGCTGCCCGCGCCCCGGCCGCTGTACCTGCGCCGCCCCGACGCCCAGGTGCCGAAGAACTACAAGGTGGTCACCCCCAAGTGACAGCAGCCGAGACCCCCCGTCTGCGCGAGATGCGCTGGTGGGACATCGAGCCGGTGATCGCGCTGGAGAAGGACCTGTTCCCCGAGGACGCCTGGTCGCGCGGCATGTTCTGGTCCGAGCTGGCGCACGCCCGCGGCCCGTCGGCCACCCGGTACTACACCGTCGCCGAGTGCGGCGGGAGGCTGGTCGGCTACGCCGGCCTGGCCGCCTCCGGGGACCAGGGCGACGTGCAGACCATCGCCGTCGCCCGCGACCACTGGGGCACCGGGCTCGGCTCGCGCCTGCTGACCGAGCTGCTGCGCGCGGCGACGGCCTTCGAGTGCGCCGAGGTGATGCTCGAGTGCCGCGTCGACAACGTCCGCGCGCAGAAGCTGTACGAGCGCTTCGGCTTCGAACCGATCGGCCTGCGGCGCGGCTACTACCAGCCCGGCAACGTCGACGCCCTGGTCATGCGCCGCACCGCGGCACCCGGCGGCGACCTCGCCGCGGCACCCGAGAGCGGCCTCACCGCGGCACCCGAGAGCGGCCCCGGCGCGGGGACCGCTTCCCTGACTTCCCCGAACGACGCACAAGGAACCGAGACCCATGGCTGAGAACCGGGACGCACCGCTCGTCCTCGGCATCGAGACCTCCTGCGACGAGACCGGCGTCGGCATCGTCCGGGGCACCACGCTGCTCGCCGACGCCGTCGCCTCCAGCGTCGACGAGCACGCCCGCTTCGGCGGCGTCGTCCCGGAGGTCGCCTCCCGCGCCCACCTGGAGGCGATGGTGCCGACCATCGAACGCGCGCTGAAGGAGGCGGGCGTCAGCGCGAAGGACCTCGACGGCATCGCGGTGACGGCCGGCCCGGGCCTGGCCGGCGCCCTCCTGGTCGGCGTCTCGGCGGCCAAGACGTACGCGTACGCCCTCGGCAAGCCCCTCTACGGCGTCAACCACCTCGCCTCCCACATCTGCGTCGACCAGCTCGAACACGGCCCGCTGCCCGAGCCGACCATGGCCCTGCTGGTCAGCGGCGGCCACTCCTCCCTGCTGCTGTCCAGCGACATCACCTCCGACGTGCGCCCCATGGGCGCCACCATCGACGACGCGGCCGGCGAGGCCTTCGACAAGATCGCCCGCGTGCTCGGCCTCGGCTTCCCCGGCGGTCCCGTCATCGACCGGTACGCGCGCGAGGGCGACCCGGACGCGATCGCCTTCCCGCGCGGCCTGACCGGCCCGCGCGACCCGGCGTACGACTTCTCCTTCTCCGGCCTGAAGACCGCCGTCGCCCGCTGGATCGAGGCCAAACGCGCGGCGGGCGAGGAGGTCCCGGTCCGGGACGTCGCCGCCTCCTTCCAGGAGGCCGTCGTGGACGTGCTGACGCGCAAGGCCGTGCGCGCGTGCAAGGACGAGGGCGTCGACCACCTGATGATCGGCGGCGGGGTCGCCGCCAACTCCCGGCTGCGCGCGCTGGCCGAGGAGCGGTGCGCGGCGGCCGGCATCCGGCTGCGGGTCCCGCGTCCCAAGCTGTGCACCGACAACGGCGCGATGGTCGCCGCGCTGGGGGCGGAGATGGTCGCGCGGGGCCGCCCGGCGTCCGACTGGGAGCTGTCGGCGGACTCCTCCCTCCCGGTGACCGAGCCGCACGTGCCGGGAGAGGGCGGATGACGGCCGCGCCGAGGGAGGGCGGATGACGGTCGCGCCGATGGAGGGCGGATGACGGTCGCGCTGATGTGGGAGGCGCGGGCCGCCGCCGGCCGGGGGGAGGAGCTGCTGGCCTGGGTCCGGGCGCAGCGGCTCACGCCCGAGCCGCTGCGCCGGGAGACCTTCCGCGCCCCGCAGGACCGGGTCCTCGTCATCACCTGGTGGGACGCCGCCTACGCCGCCGACCTTCCCGAACTGCCCGACCCGGACGAGGAGTTGGTCACCCGGGCGGTGCACCGGTGGCGGTTCGAGTCCGTGGAGTGACGAATGTTTCGCCTGTGGAGCCGAACCTTCCGGTGATCCGGCCCGTGTCAAGGGCTACGTCAGGCGGCGCCGCGGAGATACGATCGCCGCCATGACGTCCCCGGACTCCGCTGCCACCCAGACACGGCGGTCGACCCAGACCGCGACGCTGGCCGAGATCGCCCGCGAGGCCGGCGTGTCGGCTCCGACTGTTTCGAAAGTGCTCAACGGCCGCGCCGATGTCGCGCCGGCCACCCGCACCCGCGTCGAGGAACTGCTGCGGTCGCACGGCTACCGGCGACGGCGCGCGGAGGCCTCCCGGTCGCCGCTGATCGACCTGGTCTTCCACGAGCTGGAGAGCGCGTGGGCGATGGAGGTCATCCGGGGCGTGGAGAACGTGGCCCGGGAGGCCGGACTGAGTGTGGTGCTCAGCGAGAGCGCGGGACGGCTCACCCCGGGTCGGACCTGGGCCGACCAGGTCGCCGCCCGCCGCCCGCACGGCGTGGTGCTGGTGCTGTCCGGGCTGGACGAGTCGCAGCGGGCGCTGCTGACCAGCCGTTCCATCCCGTTCGTGGTGATGGACCCGGCGGGCGACCCGGGCACGGACGTGCCGTCGATCGGCGCCACCAACTGGCAGGGCGGGCTCGCCGCCACCCGGCACCTGGTCGATCTCGGCCACCGCCGGATCGGCTCCATCAGCGGGCCGTCGCGGATGATGTGCAGCCGCGCCCGCGTGGACGGCTACCGGGCGGCGCTGGAGACGGCGGGGCTGCCGGTGGATCCGTCGCTGATCGTGGCGGGGGACTTCCACCACGAGGCCGGCTACCGGCTCGGCCTGGAGCTGCTGCGCCGCGACGACCGGCCGACGGCCGTGTTCGCCGGGAACGACCTGCAGGCGCTGGGCCTGTACGAGGCGGCGCGCGAGCTGGGACTGCGCATTCCGGAGGACCTGAGCGTGGTCGGGTTCGACGACCTGCCGGTGGCCCGCTGGGTGGGGCCGCCGCTGACGACCGTACGGCAGCCGCTGACCGAGATGGCCGAGGCGGCGGCCCGGCTCGTGTTGGAGCTGGGGCGCCAGGAGTCCCGCACCGGTGTGGCCACGCGGGTGGAGCTGGCCACCAGCCTGGTGGTGCGCAGCAGCACGGCCGCGCCGCCCGTGTGACACCGGGCCGCCGCCCGTGTGACACCGGCCGAGGGTGGCCGGAAGTCGACGTATTGACCCGGCGCGGCGGCGCGCCCCCACTCCTCCGAAGTTCACCGGGGGCACGACCAAAAATTTCGGAGGCACCCGGCATGAGAACCTCCGGTTCCCCCGGCTCCCCGGGCTTTCCGGGAAGGCGCCCCGCGGCCGGGCCGGCCCCGGTACAACCCTGCGTGGCGACGGCGAGTCTCCCTCGGTGACATGTTCTCGTCGCCAGGGGGTTCTTCGGTGTTTTCCGTCTCTTCACGCGCCCGGTGGGCGGCCGCGCTCGCCGTGTCGCTCGCCGCGCTGGGTCAGGCCGTCCCCGACGCCGTCGCCGCCCCGGCCGCGGCGGGCGTCCGCGCGGACGCCCGCGACGACTTCAACGGCGACGGGTACGCCGACCTCGCCGTCGCCGCCCCCGGCGCCACCGTCGCCGGGGCGAGCAGGGCGGGGTACGTGGCGGTGATGTACGGCGGCCCGCACGGCCTGTCCACCACCCGGCGCACCGTCATCAGCCGCGCCACCACCGGCATTCCGGGCAGCCCGGTCGCGGGCCAGACGTTCGGCGCGCAGCTGTCGCGGGGCGACCTGGACGGCGACGGGTACGCGGACCTGGTCGTCGCCTCCGGCGGCAACGGCGCGCCCGTCGTCGTCTGGGGCGGTCCCAACGGCCTGTCCGGCGGCACCTCCGTGCCCGGTCGCAACACCCAGACCGGCGACTTCGACGGTGACGGCAGGATGGACCTCGCGCTGTTCACCCCGAGGGGGACGGGCGGCGACGACCCGGGCGGCACCACGGCGACCGTCTGGAGCGGCCCGGTCGACCGCACGGGCACCCCGGCCGCCGCGGCCCCGCTCACCGCCGAGCGGCTCGCCTACCTGGACGTCTATGACGGCGCCGCCGGCGACGTCAACGGCGACGGGTACGCCGACCTCGTGGTGACCGGGTACGGCGGCGACGGCAACTACGGCTCCCAGCTCTACCTCGGCTCCGCCCAGGGCCTGGCCCCGGCCGGCACGCCCGTGCCCGGCGGCGGCCTCGCCGTCGCGCTGGGCGACGTCAACGGGGACGGCTGCGACGACGTCGTGGCCGGCGTCGACATCGACGAACGGGTCGACGTCGCCTACGGCTCCCCCTCCGGCGTCACCCCGCGCACCGCCTGGACGACCCTCACCCAGGACACGCCCGGCGTGCCCGGCGCCACCGAGTCGAACGACCGCTTCGGTGCCGCCGTCGCCGTCGGCGACATCACCGGTGACGGCATCGACGACATCGCCGTCGGCGTGCCCGGCGAGTGGCTGGGCGACAACCCGAAGGACGCAGGCATGGTCGAGGTGCTGCGCGGCGGCCGCTCCGGTGTCACCGGCGCCGGTGCCCAGGGCTTCACCCAGAACACCGCCGGCGTCCCCGGCACCGCCGAGGCGGGCGACGTCTTCGGCGCCGAGGTGCGGCTCGCCGACGTCAACGGCAACGGGTACGCCGACCTCGCGGCCGCGGCGCCCGGCGAGGACGACCGGAACGGCGCCCTCTGGTCGCTGCGCGGCCGTCCGGCCGGGATCGTGACCGACGCGGCACTCGTCCTCGGCCCCCGGGGGATCGGGGCGCCGTACGCGAAGGCGGGCTTCGGAACCGTACTGAAGTAGGCGGTACTTGAAGAATCCGAAGGACTCGAAGAACTCGAAGGACTCGAAGGGCTCGAAGGACTCGAAGGGCTTGAAGAACTTGAAGACGTGAAGCAGGCGGTCCGGAGCAGGCGCAGTGGGCCCGGAGCCGGCGGTCCGAGCGGCCCGGGGCGGGCGGAGGTCACAGGGGCCGGCCGAGCAGCATGGCGGGCGCGCCGACCACGCGGGTCAGGAACACCGTCGCGGCCCGTGCGCCGTACGGCCGGGGCAGGACCTTGCGGCGCAGTTCCTCCGGTTCCACCGCCGAGCCCCGCTTCTTGACGGTCAGGACGCCGACCTCCCGCTCGCGCAGCAGGGCCTTGAGCTTCTTGACGTTGAAGGGAAGGTGGTCGGTGATCTCGTAGCCGGTGGCGTAGGGGGTGGGGCGGGCGGTGTCGGCGGTGACGTAGGCGATGGTCGCGTCGATCAGGCCGCCGTCGAGTTCCTCGGCGACCTCGGCGACGAGGTGGGCGCGCACGACGGCGCCGTCGGGTTCGTAGAGGTAGCGGCCGAGGGGACGCACCGGCGGGTCGGGCAGCCCCCGGCCCTCCAGCACCCGCGGACCCGGCAGCAGGGTGGCCCGTACGCCGCCGGGCCGGCCGGCGCCGAACCACAGGACGGCCTCCTTCACGTCCCCCCCGTCCGAGATCCACTCCGCCGCGGCGTCGCCGGGCACGGCCTCGTGCGGGATGCCGGGGGCGACCTTCAGGGCGGCGTGCGGGACCGTGCGGGCGGTCTCCACGGCCCAGGACAGGGGCGGTGAGTAGGCCTCCGGGTCGAAGACCCGGCCCCGCCCGCCGCGCCGCGCGGGATCGGCGAAGACGGCGTCGTACGGCGTCACGTCCACCTCCGTGACGTCCGCCTCGCGCACCTCGATCAGGTCGGACAGGCCCAGCGCGGCGGCGTTGGCGCGGGCGGCGGCCGCGGTGAGCGGGTCGCGGTCGACGGCCAGGACGCGCAGGCCGGCGCGGGCCAGGGCGATCGCGTCGCCGCCGATGCCGCAGCACAGGTCGGCGACCCGGGTCACGCCGAGCGCCTTCAGGGCCCGGGCGCGGTACGCCGCCACGCTCGCCCGGGTCGACTGCTCGACGCCGTTCGGGGTGAAGAACATCCGCCGCGCGTCCGCCGCGCCGAATTTCGCCTCCGCGCGCTGCCGCAGCCGCGCCTGGGCGAGGGCCGCGGAGACCAGCTCCGGCGGGTGGGTGCGGCGCAGCCGGGTGGCGACGGCGAGTTCCCGGGCGGGGGGCGTGCCGCGGACCTCGTCGAGGAGGGCGCGGCCCTCGGGGGTGAGCAGGGTGGCGAAGGCGCGGAGCGGGTCGTTCACCGGGTCATTGTCGGCCAGTCGGTGGATGGTGTGCGGCGGGCCGCGGTGTCGGGGCGGCAGGCGGGCCGCGGACTGCGAGGATCCGGCACCATGCGACTAGTAGTACAAAATGACAAAACTGGGCCGTGGTGGGGGGTGTGGTGGCGGGCCGCACGGCGGGCGGGCCGGCGGATGCCCCTCCGGGCCGGCCTCGCCGCCCTCCTCCTCACCGCCGTCGCCTCCGGCTGCGCCCCGTCCGACCCGGAACCCGGCGCGCACAGCGCCAAGAAGCCCCTGCAGGCGCCCCCGGCCCGCGCCCTCGACTCCTACGCCGCCAAGGTCCGCGCCCTCACCGCGGCCCGCACCGCGGCCGCCCGGCGCTGGGGGCTGCGACGGGTGCCGCTCGCCGCGCCGCCCCCGCCCCGGCACAAACCGCGGATCAGGCCCCGCCCCGGCTTCGAGGTGGACGGCCAGGACGAGCGGCACCTGCCCCCGGTCTTCACCACCGTCCCCACCAAGGACAAGGTCGTCTTCCTCACCATCGACGACGGCGCCGAGAAGGACCCCGCCTTCCTGCGCATGATGAGCGACCTGCGCATCCCCTACACCGCCTTCCTCAGCGACTACCTGATCCGCAACGACTACGGCTACTTCCGCCGCATGCAGGCCGCCGGCGTCACCCTCGACAACCACACCCTCCACCACCCCAACCTGCGCGAGCTGTCCTACGAGGAGCAGCGGGACGAGATCTGCGGCATGCAGCGGGTGCTGCGCCGGGAGTTCGGCAGGAGCGCCCGCCTCTTCCGCCCGCCCTACGGCACCTACAACGGCGACACCCTGCGCGCCGCCGCCTCCTGCGGCATCCGCTACGCGCCCCTCTGGAACGAGGAGGTCTTCGTCGACCACTGGGACTACCGCGAGGGGGACCGCGGCCTGCACCCCGGCGACATCGTCCTCACCCACTTCCGCGGCCGCTCCGAGTGGAACGGCACCATGCCCGACGTGATCCGCCGCTTCCTGGACAAGGTGACGGCGGAGGGCTACGCGGTGGCCCGGCTGGAGGACTATCTGTGAGAGCACTGCCCGTGAGGGGGAACGACCGGCGCGCCGGGACCCGGCGCG
Organism: Streptomyces echinoruber; assembly: GCF_014651135.1. GTDB lineage: Bacteria > Actinomycetota > Actinomycetes > Streptomycetales > Streptomycetaceae > Streptomyces > Streptomyces echinoruber. The sequence continues at coordinate 112,634 of NZ_BMWH01000011.1, read as the reverse complement.
CCGTGCTCGTGCCCCTGCTCGTCGCACTGCTCACCGCACTGGTCGCCGCACTGGCCGCCGCCTGCGCCCCCTCCGTGGACCCCATCGAACGGCTGGGCAGGAGGGCGGCGGAAGGGGCGCGGGCCTCGCACGGGAGCGGCGCGGAACCGTCGTACCGGCGCTACGGGCCGGCCGCGCCCCTGCGAACGGCACCGCACCCGGCGGGGCGGGCGGGAAGGGAACGGGGACCGCTGCCGCCGGTGCTGGACCGCGTGCCGACCCGCGACCGGGTGGTCTTCCTGACCTACGACGACGGCGCCGAACGGGACCCGCGGTTCGTGGACCTGGTGCGCGACCTGCGGCTGCCGGTCGGCCTGTTCCTCACCGACAGCGTCGTCGGGCCCGGATACGGGTACTTCGCGCGCCTGCGGGCGGTCGGCGCGAGCGTGCAGAACCACACCCTGGACCACCCCGCGCTGCGCGGCCTGCCGTACGCCGGGCAGCGCGCCGAGATCTGCGGCCAGCGGGACAAGCTCCACGCCCGCTTCGGCGTCCGCCCCCGCCTCTTCCGCCCGCCCTACGGCACGTACGACACCACGACCCTGCGCGCCGCCGCCGACTGCGGCGTCTCCGCCCTCGTCCTCTGGCGCGCCTGCACCGACGGCACCGACCTGCGTTTCACCCACGGCCCCGCCCGCCTCCTCCCCGGCGACATCGTCTCCCTCACGCCCGACGAGACGGCCGGTGACGGGCTGCGGGAGCGCACCGCCCGGCTGCTGCGCCGCATCCAGCGGCAGGGGCTGACGGTCGGACGGCTGGAGGACTACCTCTGAACGCCGACGGCGCCGACGACGGCGCCGGGCGCACCCGGCGACGGGTGCCGTGCCGCGCGCCGGCGGGCGTCGCATCGTACGGCAGCACGGGCGTCGCACCGTACGTCGGCGCGGACGCCGCACCGTACGCCGGCGCGGACGCCGCACCGTACGGCGACACGGACGCCGCGCGGGCCGGGGGCCGCCGCCCCGATGCCGCCGTGCGGGTGCCACCGCCCGGATGCCGCCGCCCCGGCGCCGCCGTCCGGATGCCGCCGTGTCCTGGGCAAACCCCTCCGAGCGGACCCGGCGACACCGCGATCCCCGTAATTGGCACTCCGCTTGACCGAGTGCTAACGACGGTCATAGTCTCAGCTTTGGCACTCCCACCCGGAGAGTGCCAACAAAAGCGACGGGCAGGTCCGGCACCCGCGACGACGGATCGACCTGGTCGCCACCTCAGACAGTTGACCCCGTGAGATCTCCGAAGGGGGAGGTCGGATCGTGACGACCGCCAGCTCCAAGGTTGCCATCAAGCCGCTCGAGGACCGCATCGTGGTCCAGCCGCTGGACGCCGAGCAGACCACGGCCTCGGGCCTGGTCATTCCGGACACCGCCAAGGAGAAGCCCCAGGAGGGCGTCGTCCTGGCCGTGGGCCCGGGCCGCTTCGAGGACGGCAACCGCCTTCCGCTCGACGTCAAGGTCGGCGACGTCGTGCTCTACAGCAAGTACGGCGGTACCGAGGTGAAGTACAACAACGAGGAGTACCTCGTCCTCTCGGCCCGCGACGTGCTCGCGATCATCGAGAAGTAGTTCACCCGCTTATCCCGCTCCGACACTGCGCCTCTGGCCCCGCGATCGATGAGAAGCCGGGCGCCCGGGGCGCAGTTTCGTCAAGCCTCCCTGATTTCCGAGAGGGCTCACGCTCCCATGGCGAAGATCCTGAAGTTCGACGAGGACGCCCGTCGCGCCCTCGAGCGCGGCGTCAACAAGCTCGCCGACACCGTCAAGGTGACCATCGGCCCCAAGGGCCGCAACGTCGTCATCGACAAGAAGTTCGGCGCCCCCACCATCACCAACGACGGCGTCACCATCGCCCGCGAGGTCGAGATCGAGGACCCCTACGAGAACCTCGGCGCCCAGCTGGTGAAGGAGGTCGCCACCAAGACCAACGACATCGCCGGTGACGGCACCACCACCGCCACCGTGCTCGCCCAGGCGATGGTCCGCGAGGGGCTGCGCAACGTCGCCGCCGGCGCCTCCCCGGCCGCCCTGAAGAAGGGCATCGACGCCGCCGTCAAGGCCATGTCGGACGAGCTGCACTCCATCGCCCGCCCGATCGACGAGAAGTCCGACATCGCCGCCGTCGCCGCGCTGTCCGCCCAGGACAAGCAGGTCGGCGAGCTCATCGCCGAGGCGATGGACAAGGTCGGCAAGGACGGTGTCATCACCGTCGAGGAGTCCAACACCTTCGGCCTGGAGCTGGACTTCACCGAGGGCATGGCCTTCGACAAGGGCTACCTGTCGCCGTACTTCGTGACGGACCAGGAGCGCATGGAGGCCGTCCTGGAGGACCCGTACATCCTCATCCACCAGGGCAAGATCTCCGCCATCGCCGACCTGCTGCCGCTGCTGGAGAAGGTCATCCAGGCCAACTCCTCCAAGCCGCTGCTGATCATCGCCGAGGACGTCGAGGGCGAGGCCCTGTCCACCCTCGTCGTCAACAAGATCCGCGGCACCTTCCAGGCCGTCGCCGTCAAGGCCCCCGGCTTCGGCGACCGCCGCAAGGCGATGCTGCAGGACATGGCGATCCTCACCGGCGCCACCGTCGTCTCCGAGGAGGTCGGCCTCAAGCTCGACCAGGTCGGCCTGGACGTCCTCGGCACCGCCCGCCGCGTCACCGTCACCAAGGACGACACCACCATCGTCGACGGCGCCGGCAAGAAGGAGGACGTGGAGGCCCGCGTCGCCCAGATCCGCGCCGAGATCGAGACCACCGACTCCGACTGGGACCGCGAGAAGCTCCAGGAGCGCCTCGCCAAGCTGGCCGGCGGCGTGTGCGTGATCAAGGTCGGCGCCGCCACCGAGGTGGAGCTGAAGGAGAAGAAGCACCGCCTGGAGGACGCCATCTCCGCGACCCGCGCCGCGGTCGAGGAGGGCATCGTCTCCGGTGGCGGCTCCGCCCTGGTGCACGCCTCCAAGGTCCTGGAGGGCAACCTCGGCAAGACCGGCGACGAGGCCACCGGCGTCACCGTCGTGCGCAACGCCGTCGTCGAGCCGCTGCGCTGGATCGCCGAGAACGCCGGCCTGGAGGGCTACGTCATCGTCTCCAAGGTCAAGGAGCTGGAGAAGGGCCACGGCTACAACGCCGCCACCGGCGAGTACGGCGACCTGGTCAAGGCCGGCGTCATCGACCCGGTGAAGGTCACCCGCTCCGCCCTGGAGAACGCCGCGTCCATCGCCTCCCTGCTGCTGACGACCGAGACCCTGGTCGTCGAGAAGAAGGAAGAGGAGGCCCCGGCCGCCGCGGGCCACGGCCACGGCCACGCCCACTGAGCGCCTCCGCCCGCCTGACGCGGAGGGCCTGACGCAGAGCGCCTGACACGGAAGGCGAAGAGGGCCCCGTTCTCCCGGTTGCCGGGGGAACGGGGCCTTCCGCATGCCTTCCGCATGTCTTTTGTCTTTCGCCTGCCTTCCGTATGCCGAGGTCCGCCGCCGGAGACCACCGGCGGGATGGCACCTGTCACGGTCCTCCCCGTCCTTGCCAGGTCACACCGGAGCGCCGGGTGGGGCGGCGGAGACCGGGAGAGACACCGCAGACGTGGATTGGGTCCGCGCGGTGCCCGGTGAACGGCTCTCGGGGAGCCGGTCCCGGATGCTGTTCTCAGTAGCCGGCGCGCAGTGCGGCGGTCGCCTTCACCAGTCCGTCCCGTTCCAGCCGGTCCAGGACGTCGGCGGGCACGCCGGGCGGATTCTGCCAACTGTCGGCGATCTGCTGGACGCAGGCGAAGATCCGGCCCCTGTCGAGGTCGAGCTGAGCGAGGACGAAGTCGTCCGGGTGGACGGCTTCAACGTCCCAGGGGGCGGTGGCCTCCGAGGGGAAGTCCTTGGTGTTGCGCGTCACGATGAGTTGTGCGCGCGCCTTGACCGCCGCAGCGAGGACATGCCGGTCGTCGGGGTCGGGCAGTTCGAACACCGACTCGAGCGGTTCATGGCCGACGACCAGGCAGTCGCGCACCGCCCGCTTCATGAGTTCACGCGTGCGGTCCAGCTTTTCCTGGCGCAGGTCGGGGCGGTTCCTGGCGAGGTTTTCGAACACCTCGTTCAGGATCCGCTCCGACCACTTGGCCTGGACGAGCCCGGCCGCGGCTATGCGGATCAGCAGGTCGCGCAGCGTGCTGGGGTACAGGACGCACGCGTCGTACACGACCGTGAACGCCATCGGTCAGATCAGCCCCATGTCCTGGTTCAGTGCGGTGAGCTCGTCGGCTGCGGCACGCCGACGGCGGTCGTCCTCACGCTGGTATGCCAGCAGGGAGGCCGCCTTGATCCGGCGGTGTGTGCCGACCTTGCGGTACTCGATCTCTCCTGCCTCCAGCAGGCCGATGAGGAACGGGCGTGACACGTTCAGCATGTCGGCGGCCTGCTGGGTGGTCAGCTCGGCATGGTCGGGAACGATCGACACCGCGTGGCCTGCGGCCATGTGACCGAGGATCGTGGCGAGCATCTCGGCCGCCTCGCGTGGCAGTCGCACGGAGACGGTGACTTCGGTGTCCTTTGGGTGGCGGACCAGTGCCTCCCGCAACGGCTCGAGCGCGCGGTTGGCGGACTCGGAGCTGTGCCTGTGCGGCGCCGGGGACCGGGAAACCTTCGCTGTCATCGTTCTCATCTCCCCATGTTGACCTCCATTATTCGAAATAATCGAAGCAGGCGCAACATATGAAAGCCGCCGCACGTCGATGCCGCCACAGGAACCGCCGCGGGCTTCGGGCAAGCGCTCGCCGCGAGTGGTACTCACTTCCACTCGAGCCGCCTGCTTCCTCGCCCGGCCGCGGCTTCGCGTCACGGCCGTGGGCGCACCCCCGGGTGCCCGACGGGAGGCGGGGCCTCGGACCGGACGCGGAAAGGTGTCGGGGGCCGGCCGACAGCCACCACGGCCCACACCGTCTTCCCGGGAGCGCCGGGCCGCCCGGCCACGCCCCACTCCTCGGCCAGCGCCGCCACCAGGGTCAGCCCGCGCCCGCCGTCCGCGAGCAGCCGGCCCTCGGGCGCGGGCACCGGCAGCCGCTCCCCGCGCACGTCACTCACCTCCACCCGGATCCGCTCCTCGCCGTCCCGCCCGAGCCGCAGCTCCGCGTCCCGGCCCGGCACCCGCCCGTGGGTCGCGGCGTTCGCGGCCAGTTCGGCCACGACCAGCTCCACGGCGTCGTGGGCCGGGGTGCCGTACGGCCACCCCCAGGCGTCCATCTAATGCGCGGCCAGCCGCCGGGCCAGGCGGGCACCGCGCGGGGTGGCGGTGAAGCGGAGGGTGAGGGAGGTGGAGGAGGCGGGGGAGGTGAAGGCGGTGGTCATGCCCCGAAGTTCCCACCCGGACAGGGCTCTGACCAGGCGAATCGCGCCTACGGTGGGCTTCTGTAGAGGTCCGGCCGCCGGCTGTCGGGCTTGTCGCGGTCTTACAGGTCTTCGTCGTCGACGGGTTCGGGTGCGCGGGTGTAGGCCAGGTCGAGGACGTAGCGTTCGGTGACGGGGCAGTTGTTCCAGGCCTGGGTGAGGTGCTCTTCGAAGGTGTCGTCGGTGGGGTGGTCGAGGGTGATGGCGTAGTAGTCGGCCGCTGCTTAGCGGTTCTGCCACCAGGCGTGGCCTTCGTAGACGCCGGGGCGGGGCAGGGTGATCTCGTCGGCAGGGCCGCGGTCGAGTTGGCCGACGACCAGGATGCCCGTCTCGGATTCGAGGCTGACGCGGGTGTGGCCCTCGGCCTCGGCGGGCGGGGGCGGTGGTGTGTCCCAGATGCGGATCGTCACCTGGACTTTCATGTCCGGCTGCAGGCTGAGGAGGTACAGGTGGTAGCCGTTGCCGGCCACCACCTGGGTCTCTGCGGCGTCCAGGGCTGCTTCGTCACCGAGGTGGGCGTCCGCGTCGTAGACCTCCAGCACGCGACGGCCGGGGGTGGCGGTGACGTGGTGTTCGGCGAGAAGCGCCGTCGTCGGTCGGTCCTTCCTGCTGACGAGCTCGTGCACGGTAGGTAGGGAGACGTCAAGGATGGCGGTGGGGCTCGCTGTTCACGTCTGCCGTGCCGACGTCAGGTCCGGAGTCTGTTGATGGGACAGCAGGCCGGCGACAGCCTGAATGATGCGGCCCTGGCAGCCGGGGCGTGGCTGAGACTGACACCGACTTGGCACTGGTCACCGTCCAACGGAACGGCGAGCCCGGCGAACTGGCGCCGCGTCACGAAGAAGCGAGGACGCGCCTCAAATGTTGATCAACCGCGATTGACGTTACTGGCGAGTACGCATAGATTCCTTTCCGGTCACTGCGCCACTGACCACGGTGCATCGAGTGCTCACGGCACTTTGCGACCACAATCGAAAACGAGGGGAAAAAGCGAAGACCAAGGTTGTTTCAGCGGCGCTGCTCGGCGTGCTGACTCTGGGGGTGACTCCGGCGCATGCCGAAACTCAGGGGGACGGTGCCGGCGGAGGAACGTCCGTTTCCGTGGTGACGCCGGAGATCGACACCTGGCAGGACATCGCAGCCGGCAAGTGCTACTACGGCGACAAGGAGTCCTGCGCACTTCTCATCGGCGGTCTCAAGATGAGCAAGAAAGCCCAAGAAAGCCAAGGATTGCCTCATCAAGGGCGCTGTCGCCGGGGCCGGCGCCCTGATCGTCGGACGGTTCAACAAGGATCTGGCCGAGAAGATAGCCAGGAACACGGTGGCCGCTGGAGCAACCGCCTGCATCTCGGCCCTCGCCGGTTAGAGAACGAGAGGCATCGATGATGCTGAAAACTGCCATTTTCGCCGCCTGGGCGGTGATGCTCATCCTCGTCAACAAGTTCGTACTCGCCAATGACTGGGCGGAATACGCGTTCACGTTCGTGTCCGCCGTCATCATGGAATTCCTGATGTCGAAGGCAGGCAGGACGAAGCAGCACCAGCAGTGAAGCCCGGGCCGACAGGTGTTCTGTCGGCCCGGACTGTTTCCTGATCGGCTGTGCCGAGCCGTGCGAGGAGCCCGCCGGCCTGCTGAAGAAGGCGGGGGGTAAACAGCTGAGGACCTATGAGGCCACCAAGGCCGAGATCGCCAGGCGGAAGGTCCGCTCCGAGGAAGGCGCCCCTGTCGGCGACTCGGGCAAGGGCTGACGATCGGGAGGCACGGACCTCCGCGGTCGGCGGTTGCCGGGGATGGCGCGGTCGGAGCGGTGACCGTCCTGTCCTGCGGACTGCGCGTGGACCGGCTCGCGGTCTTACAGGTCTTCGTCGTCGACGGGTTCGGGTGCGCGGGTGTAGGCCAGGTCGAGGACGTAGCGTTCGGTGACGGGGCAGTTGTTCCAGGCCTGGGTGAGGTGCTCTTCGAAGGTGTCGTCGGTGGGGTGGTCGAGGGTGGTGGCGTAGTAGTCGGCCGCTGCTTGGCGGTTCTGCCACCAGGCGTGGCCTTCGTAGACGCCGGGGCGGGGCAGGGGCATTTCTCCCGCAGGACCGAGACCGAGTTGGTTGACGACGAGGATGCCGGTCTCGGACTCGATACTGATGCTCACATGCCCCTCGGCATCGGCAGGCGGGTCGGGTGGGGTGTCCCAGACGCGAATGGTGACGTCCACGTCAATATCCGGCTGGAGGCTGCACAGGTACAGGTGGTAGCCGTTGCCGGCCACCACCTGCCTGCGGGCAGTGGCCATGGCATCGGCGTCGCCGAGGTAAGCGTCCGCGTCGTAGACCTCCACGACCCGGCGGCCTGGAGTGGCCTTGCAGCTGTATTCGCCCAGAAGCGCCATCGTCGGTGGAGCCTTTCTGTCGCAGGAGTGGTCACAGGGAACCTGCGGTCACTCTTCTCTCCGTTCTCTCCGTCCGCCTGACCATGCGGTGAGTTGGCTGGATCCTGGGGCATGATCCACGTCACGCCGGTACAGCGGATGCACAGGAATCCGGCAGTCTCTCGCCCTCATGTGTCGGCAGTCCTGCGTGGCAGTCGTGGCCCCGTCGGCCGCGCGCCTCAGAAGCCGGGCGGGGAATCAGCCGGTGCAGCGTGGGCAGAGTGTTTCGTCGCCGAGCGGCCGGAACAGCATCGGTTGCAGGTGGTTTCCCGCGCACTCGCGGGCGCCTGCCAGGCGGGGGGACAGGCGGGGGACGGTCTGTTGCCGGGCGGGCCGGGTGCCCTGGGGTGGTGGGGGTGGTGCGGTCGTCGCCGCCGGTGCGGGCGGCGTCGGTGCGGCGGGCGGTGGCGGTACCTCGCGCAGCAGGTGGCGCAGGAGGCCGCCGGGGCGGCGGACGGGCGTGCCGTCGTCGGGCAGGCCGCGCAGGACGTGCAGGCGGACGGCGGCGGGCGGGTGACCGGCGGCCAGCCAGCGGGCGGTGAGCCGCGTCAACTCGGCGTGCATGGCACGGGGGATGTGCCGCAGGTCCGGGGAGAGACGCGGGAAGGCGTCGACGAGGGCGCGGGCCGCGTCGAGGTGGCGGTTGGGCGGTGCGTCCGGCGGGGTGTCCGGCAGGGGGCTCGGTGGGACGTCCGGCAGGGGGTTCGGCGGGGTGTCCTGCCCGGGGGCGGGTGCGGGCGCCGGGGGCTCCGGCGTGGGGAGTTCGGGGGGTACGGGGGGTCGGTGGGAGGTGTTTTCCCCACGGTCTTTTCCTGGAGAGCCGTCGGTGGGCGGAGGGGTCGGCTCACCGACGGCCGGAGGACGGGGACCCGGTGTGACCTGCGGCGGCGACATGCGTGCGGTGGTGGTCGTGTCCGCCGGTCCCACCGGCATCCGCGCGAGGATCTTCGCGGCCTCCGCCGCGCTCAACGGCACGCTGGAGACGAGCTGTTGGGTCACCCAGTGACCGCCGGGCCCCTGTACGCGCCGCTCGTGCACGAAGCCCTCCTCCTTGAGCTGCCGCTTGGCGCGGGTGAAGGCGCAGGCGCCGATGCGGGCGCGTTCGGCGGTACGGGAGAGTGATTCGCGCGCGCCCTCGGGGAGTGAGAGCTGCCAGGTCAGCAGGCGCACGGCGTCGGAGGACAGGCGGGGGTGCCGGATGATGTCGTGGGAGAACCGGGTGAAGGCGCGCGGGGGCGCGATATGGTGACGGTAAATCACGGTGGGAGCCCTCTACTTCCACGGTGGTTCAGGCCCTCGCAGACGGGTGCTAGCCGTCGCGGGGGCCGTTTCATGTCCTGTGCTGAGGCGACCGTAGCGCACGGAATGTGTCCGTGTGGGTGCGATGAGTGAAGAAAGCTTTTCGCGGGGGCGTTCACCCGTACGAACCAACTTGCCCTTGATCTGCCGTTGTTGACGTGCGGCCGTCCTACTCTGCGATGACGGAGACGGAGAGCGGTCGGCCGACAGCAAGGGGGCGAGGCGGCGTGGACGTGGGCGCGGACTCGGGTACGGGCGGCGTGGAGCCGGACTCCAGCGGGCAGTTCCTGCGCTGCTTCGGCCGCCAGATGAAACTGCTGCGGGAGGCCGCCGGGCTGACGCAGGCGCAGTTGGGGGAGCACGTCGGGTACGGCGAGGCGCAGATCGCGGCGGTGGAGCAGGGGCGGCGCATCCCGAAGCCGGAGCTGATCGACGCGGTGGACCGGGTGGTCGGGGCGTGTGGAGTGCTGACGGCGATGAAGGAGGAGGTGGCGAAGGCTCGGTATCCGTCGTTCTTCCGGCGGTTCGTGAGTTTGGAGGCCGAGGCTGCCGAACTGCACGCTTACGACACGCACCTGGTGAACGGCCTGTTGCAGTCCGACGAGTACATGCGTGCGGTGTTTGACCTGTGGCGGCCGTTGCTGGATCCGGAGACCATCGAGCAGCGCGTAGCCGCACGCATGGAGAGGCGGAAGCTGTTCTCCCGGCGCCCCACCCCGCTGCTGAGCTTCGTCATCGAGGAACAAGTGCTTCGGCGGCCCGTCGGAGGACGCGACGTACTCCGCGGCCAACTTGAGCAGTTGCTTCTCTACGGGCACGAACGCAACGTGGAGATCCAGGTGATGCCGACGGACCGCGACGAGCATGCGGGTCTGGGCGGTCCATTTACGTTGATCCACCTCGAAGACCAGCGCAGGATTGGGTACATGGAGGTGCAGGAGGCGAGCATCCTGTACACCGCGCCCAAGAAGGTCAGTCCCCTGGAAGCGACATACGGCGTTCTCCGAGCGCAGGCGCTCACTCCCCGGGAGTCGTTGGCCTTCATCGAGAAGCTGTTGGGAGAGCTATGAAGGCAAACAGCCCCGAGCCCGCCGACGGCCTGAGCTGGTACAAGAGCAGCTATAGCTCAGGCAGCGGCGGTCAGTGCGTGGAGGTCGCCTGGGTGAAGAGCAGCTACAGCGCGGGCAACGGAGGTGACTGCGTGGAGGTCGTCGGCGCCGGAACGGCGATGCTGATCCGCGACTCCAAGCGGCCGGAGGACGCCGTCGTCCGTGTCGGTCCCGAGTCGTGGGCCGCGTTCGTGCGGATGGCCGCGCGCGGCTGAGACGACGACGGGGGGCGGCCGGGAGGCCCGGGCGCCCCTCAGAACGCCTGCAGGTAGACCCTCGCCCGGTCGGCCTTGAGCGGCTGGACGTAGATCTCGATCCACTGCACCCGTTTGCGGCGGGCGTCGTTCACGCAGGGCGGGCACACCCCGGCCCAACGCGTCCCGGTGAGCGTTTGGGGCTCGGGCAGTCCGAGGTGGCCGAACCGCTCCCCTTCCGGGGCGAAGTCCTTCTTCTTCGCCTTCAAGGGCTCTTTCGAGTGCAGGTCTGCCGCGATGCCTTCGGCGTTCTTCTCGGTGGTGACGAAGGAGAGGAGGTAGACGTCCTCCCGCGGATTGACCTGGACGGCGCCCTTGGTCTGGGTGGCGTCCTCGGGCACCGTCACGTTCATGAATGCGCCCGCCTCGGCCGCGCCCGCATCCTTGTCCCAGTGCCAGTCCCGCCCCTCGGAGACCCGGTGCTCGTTCCCGCCCGAGCCGGAGCACGAGGTGAGAAAGAGGGCGGCTGCCAGTGCCGCAACGATGGGGGAGCCACGTCGGATCATCAGCGGTTCTCCTCGTCGCCGCGGGAGACGTCCCCGCGGTTGCCTTCGCGGCCCTGGTCCGGTGGGGTCACCGCTGCGGGCGTGGCACTGTTCAGGTCGTAGGTGCAGGTGGAACTGCTGTCCCGCATGTCGAATTCCCGGGCAAGTCCCGTCTTGTGCAGACGGCCCATCTCGGAGTCCGGTATCACCACACCCCCGGGGAACGTCGTCGACTTGCCCGCGGCCCAGTTGTACCGGTCCCAGACGTTGGCCTGGTAGTCGAGCGTGCCCGTTGATCATGCCGTCGCGCCGGGGAACTCCAAGATCCCCGGCAGAGTCAAGCCGAGTGCGGATACTCGGAGGCTCATGGTGACCGGACGGGAGCACCTCAAGACTGCGGCGGTTCAAAGGCGCGCGTACGCGCCTGGGAGCGTCGAGCGCGGTATGTCGCCGAGCCCGGTCGTGCAGGACGGCGGAGGCCGGCCGACGGCCACCACGGCCCACACCGTCCTCCCGGGACGACGGCGGCACGCGCCCGTACGCCCCGAACGGCCGGGTGAGATGGCGAGGACGGCGGGGACGGCGGGGCCCGCAGGGGCGCGCTCGGCTTCGGTCAGCCGCCGGGAAGGGTGCGGAGCCAGACCCAGGACTTCGGGCCGGGGAACCCGTCCACGGTCAGGTGCTGGTCGTAGAGGGCGTTGATCGTTCGCTGCGCGGTCTTCATGGCCGCCTGGGAATGGGAACCGAAGATGCCGTCGACGGTGTCCGTGTAGTACCCGATGTAGCGCAGCAGGCACTGCGCCTCGATGCCGGCGCTGGTGACGGAGGTCGCCGACGGAACGACGCTGTTCCCGCTGTAATGCCCGGCGTAGTACAGGCCGCCGGACATGTGGACGTTGCAGGAGTAGGCCTGGACCGAAGCCGGGCTCGCCTCGGCGCCGGGGGCGGCTGCCAAGCCGCCGCCTATGACGGCCACGGCCGCCAGAAGTGCCGACAGGGGCCTGCGACCAGCCAAGGGGGTCTCCTCTCGTGAAGGTTCGCCGGGTGTCCGAGGGGATCGGTCCCGGTGAGGGGCGGAGGGCTCGTCCGCACGAGCCGGGGCATGCTCGGTCAGTACCAGCCGGTGCACGCGGAGAAGTCGGAGCCCCCGTTCTTGGCGTAACAGGCGCGGGCTTGGATGTCCTTGTCGTTGACCATGAGGGTGTACACGTCCGAGCCGGTGCTGACGAACTCGCTGTCGTACTGGTTCTGGGTGTTCTCCACGAACGCTTCCGCTCCGACGTGCGAGTTGCGGATACGGGCCCAGGCCGCGCGACACGTCGCGCTGTACCGTAACTCGACGACGGTGCCGTCCGAGGCCGTCTTCGAACGGGCGGTGACGGCGTCGCTGTTGCAGCCGGTGCTGCTCGGGTTCTTCAGGTAGCAGCCGCCGGCGTAGCAGCTCGCGGCGTGTGCGCTCGGTGCCGCCAGGACCAGCCCCGCCAAGGACAGGGCTGCTGCGGCGGCGGTGGAAACCACTCGGTGCGCTTTCAAGGCGTCCTCCTGCGAGGGTCGGCGCCGAGGGTCGGCGCGCGGTGCTCGATGCTCGGTGAACTGGTGCCGGTCGCGGAGCCGTGACCCGGGCTCACTCATCGGCGTTTCGCTCACGCCGCTGGAAGCGGGTGGTGCGGTGGTCGGCGAGTCCGCCGGCCGCGCGGCCGGAACCCGGGAGGACGGTCCCGTTCGGGATGCCGGCGGCCGTCGCACGCCACTTGTCTGCCGATCGCCCGGTTGCCGAGGCGGCCGGTCGGCGGAAGAGCAGACGCCGGGGCTGTGACGCGCGGAAATGCACAGGCATGTCCTTCCCCCCTTCGCCCGAAGCCGCCCGGCGGGCAACGGCGCACCGCAGACGCTACAGAAGCCGCGGCCGGCCAAAGAGAGTCGTTCCGGCCAGTCTGACGCTCGGTCGGCAGCCTCATCACTATGCGTGAGTTGACGGGCCGTCGGCCGGTGCGGCGTGGGCGGAGTGCCTTGTGGACCGCGTTCGTGCGGACGGCCGCGTGCGGCTGACGTGGTGAGGGAGGAGCGGTCGGCTGCCTGATGGCCGCCCCTCCCTCATGTCACACGCCTCTGCCGAGGAGGGTTTCTGCGCCCGCCCCGGTACGGGCGCTCAGCGCGCGGTCAGCGTGAGGTCAGCGTGTGGTCAGCCCGAGCTGTTCCAGCACCCCTTCCCGGTCGGTCTGCCACCAGCCTTCGCAGATCTTCCCCTCCCGGAAGCGGTGCCAGGTCATGCCGGTCATGGACACCTCCTGGCCGCTCGCCGGGATGCCGAGGAAGTCGCCCGTGTGCCGCCCGACCCACGTCCAGCGCGTGCACACCCGGTCCTCCTGGGCGATCTGGTCGTCGATGCGGAAGGTGAAGTCGAAGGCGGTCCGCCAGTTGGCGAACACGTCGCAGGCCGCCTCGAACCCCTGGACGTCCTGCGGGTAGGACGGGTCGTGGTCCACGTAGTCGTCGGTGAGGTACTCCCGCAACCGGTCGGGCTCCGGGGCGGCGGCCACCGCGTCGAAGAAACCGCGCGCGACCGCGCAGTTGAGCTGCTCGTCCCGCACCACGTCCAGGTCGGTGAACGTGGGCATGCCGTCGCAGAGGGCCACCATCTCCCGGAAGATCCGCTCGGTCTCCGGGAGGTTGGAGTTGCGCATCGCCTCCTCGTAGGAGGGGAACTCCACGATCTCCACCAGATGCGACGCGTCCGACAGGTCCTTGCCGACCACCGCGTGCGTCGCCGTCCGCTTCCCCCGGGTCTGCGCGACCCACTCGTCCATCAGCCGGTTCAGGTCGTCGAACCGGTTCGTCCTGCAGTCGATGAGCTGTACGAAGGTCATGATGCCGCCTCCGGCCCCCCTGGGTCCGGTTCCGAACAGCACCATTCTCCGCGCCGGAGCGCCACCGCGCCTCCCGGCACCACCGCTGCTGCACCTCCTGGCATCACCCCTGCCGGACCACCGCTGCCGGGCCACTGCCGCCGGGGCGCTGCCGCCGGTGCGCTGCCGTCGGGGCGCTGCCGCCGGTGCGCTGCCGTCGGGCCACCGCCGGCGACGTCTCGGCCCGCCCCCCCGCCTACTGCGGCCCGTACTTGCGTCCGGTCCTGGATGTGATCCCGCCCAGCAGCCCCCGCGGCGCCACCTTCACCAGGCCCATCAGCGCCTTGTAGCGCGGGTCCGGAATCGACAGCGTCCGGCCCCGGGCGAAGTCCGCCAGCGCCGCCGCGACCAGCTTGTCCGCGTCCAGCCACATCCAGTTCGGGATGTTGTCCGTGCGCATCCCGGCCCGCTGGTGGAACTCGGTGCGCACGAACCCGGGGCACAGCGCCATCAGCCGCACGCCGCTGCCCGCCAGGTCCCGCGCCGCACCCTGCGTGAACTGCACGACCCACGCCTTCGACGCCCCGTACGTGCCCCGCGGCACGAAGGCCGCCACCGAGGCGACGTTGACGACACCCCCGCGGCCCCGCTCGCGCATCTGCTCCACCGCCGCCGCCGTCAGCCGCAGCACCGCCTCGCAGTGCACCTTGAGCATCCGCAGCTCGTCGGCCATCGGGACCTCCAGGAAACGGCCCTTGTTGCCGAAGCCCGCGTTGTTGACCAGCAGGTCGACGGGCTTTTTGCGGGCGCGCAGCCGGTCGGCCACCGCCTCGATGCCGTCGTCGGCCGCCAGGTCCGCGGTCAGCACCTCCACCTCGACGCCGTGCCGGTCGTGCAGGTCGGTGGCCTGCTCCCGGAGCCGCTTGGTGTCCCGCGCCACCAGCACCAGGTCGTGCCCGTCGGCCGCCAGCCGCCGCGCGAACGCGGCGCCGATACCCGCCGTCGATCCCGTAATCAGAGCCGTTGTCATGGCCCAAGAGTAGATACCGGCGGACACGCCCCACGCACCGTTCGGTCCCCTCCCGACGCGCACCGTCCGGTCCCGCTCCACGCGCACCGCTCGGCCCCGCGCGCGGTGCCGACTCGCCCCCGCGCGGTGCCGCCCCGCCCCGCGTGCGGGGCAGGACCGTGCCGTGCGGTGCGGCCGCCTCCCGCACCCCTGCACGACCGACCGACCCACCGATCGCCCGCGCTCGCGGTGCGCCGTGCCGTGCCGTCGGCTCACACGGGCGCGGCCCGCGGCGACACCGGTGCCCGTCAGTTCCCGTACGTCTCCGCGTACTTCCGCGCGTCCGCCAGGACCTCCGGATGCAGCGCCTCGCCCGCCGCCAGCAGCCGCGGCAGCAGCGAGCGGTCGGTCGTGGACGCCCGGAACTGCAGGGCGACGGTGACGTCGTGGTCCGGGCGGTGCACGATCTCGACGCGGTCGCCCGCCCGTATCTCACCCGGCACGATCACCCGTAGGTACGCCCCCGGCTTCCCCTTCTGCGTGAACCGCTTCACCCAGCCCCGCTCGCCCAGGTGCCCTTGGAAGGTGCGGCACGGGATGCGCCCGCTGGTGACCTCCAGCACCACCTCCGGGCCGATCCGCCACCGCTCGCCGATCAGCGCGCCGGAGACGTCCACCCCTTCGGTGGTGAGGTTCTCGCCGAACACGCCGTTGGCGAGCGGTCGGCCCAGCTCGCGCTCCCAGTCGTCGAGCTCCTCGCGGGCCACGGCGTACACGGCCTGGTCGTTCCCGCCGTGGTGGCGCTTCTCGCACACCGCGTCCCCGGCCAGCCCGCTCCCGCCGACCCCCTTCGGCCCGGGCGCCGCCACCCGCACCGGCCCCCGCACCGGCCGCTTGTCGATACCGGTGACGCCCTCCGGCTGGTCGGTGTACGGCACGGCGACGGGCCGGCCCACGTTCACAGAGAGAAGCTTCATGGCCGCACGCTAGGCCACGGAAGGTCAAAGTGTCGACGCATTATTCGGCGCTGCCTCCAAGTCCTACTTATGCTCGAAGGGTGATAGAGGCCCGTCATCTCCGTGTCCTGCGCGCCGTCGCCACCGCCGGCTCCTTCTCCGCGGCAGCCCGCGAACTGGGCTGCACCCAGCCCGCCGTCAGCCAGCAGATGAAGGCGCTGGAGGCGTCCGTCGGCACCCCGCTGGTCGTCCGGGCCGGCCGCGAGATACGGCTCACGCAGGCCGGCGAGGCCCTGGTGCGGCACGCCGCGGGCATCCTCGCCGGACTCACCGCCGCCGAGGAGGAGGTCGCCGCCATCGCCGGTCTGCGCGCCGGCCGGGTGCGGCTGGTCTCCTTCCCCAGCGGCAGCTCCACCCTCGTCCCCACCGCGCTCGCCGCCCTGCGCGCCGCCCACCCCGGCACCCGGGTCTCCCTGGAGGAGGCGGAACCGCCCCGCTCCGTGGCCATGCTCCGCGAGGGCGACTGCGACCTGGCGCTCGCCTTCCGCTACGAGGGGACGGCCGGCGCCGAGGAGTGGGACGACCTCGTCGTCCGCCCGCTGCTGACCGACCGGCTCGTCGCGCTGCTGCCCGAGCGTCACCGGCTGGCGCGCGGCGCCTCCCTCGCCATCGGCGACCTCGCCGACGAGCCCTGGATCGCGGGCTGCCCGCGCTGCCGCGGCCGGCTCGTCGAGGTGTGCGCCGGCGCGGGCTTCACCCCCCGCATCGACTTCGCCACCGACGACTACCCGGCGGTCGTCGGGCTCGTCGGCGCCGGTCTCGGCGTGGCCGTCCTGCCCCAGCTCGCGGTGGAGTCCGTACGGCCCCGCCGGGTGCGCGTGGTCGCGCTGGAACCGGCGGTACGGCGGCAGATCGTCGCCCTCACCCTCCCCGACCTCGCTCAGGTGCCGGCGGTGGCGGCGACCCTCGAACAGCTGACGCGGGCGGCGCAGGGGGCGGCTCGCGGGGCGGCGCCGGGGGTGGCGGGAAAAGGGGCGCGGGAGACTGCGCGGGGGGAGCAGTGAAGGGGGCGGTGCTGGGGAGAGCGGTGAAGAGGGCGAAGGGGGGCGCGGCGCGGGGAGAGGGGGACAGGGACGGCGTAGGGGGCGGCACAGGGGAGGACAGGAGGACAGGGAGCGGTGAGGAGGAGGGGGACGGCGCGGACGGGAGTGCAGACGGCAGTGCAGGGGGGCGGCGGTTCAGGGGGGTGGTGCAGGGAGCGGCGCAAACCAGAGGGCACGCGTGTGCGTGCCCGGTGATTCGCAAAAACGTTCCTTCAGTTCTTTGGTGCGGCACTCCCGCTGTGCGCCGAAGCCGACACCAGCCGGTTGCGTGCCCGTCCCAGTAGTTCCTCGCGCTCGTCCTCGGTCATCCCGCCCCACACGCCGTACGGCTCACGCACCGCGAGCGCGTGCGCCGCGCACTCCGCGCGGACCGGGCACCTCATGCAAACCTCCTTGGCCGAGTTCTCACGAGCACTTCGAGCCGCACCGCGCTCACCCTCCGGGTGAAAGAAGAGCGAACTGTCGACCCCACGGCAGGCAGCCAGGAGCTGCCAGTCCCACAGGTCCGCGTTCGGTCCGGGAAGGCGGGAGAAATCTGCCATTGCGTGACCCCTTGTAGCCGTCGTGGGCGCAAAACGGTGCAACGACCGTCTGTCTCCGGTCTAAGGAGATGAAAATATGACTCATTGCGAATCTAGCTCCTGACACCGTGAAACGGGAAGAAAAGGGTCCGAACGGGGCATAGGTTGTGATGAAAAGTTGAGAGTCCGCCGAGCGTGTCTGTGGGGTGAGGGCGCCCTCACGTAGAGTGCCGAAGATGGCACACAGCCCCGTAACTCTTTCGAGTGACCGTCGTTGAGAGGGCGAGGCGGTTGAAGAGACAAGTGCTCGGGCGGGCGTCCGAGACGGTCGACCGCACAGGTGACGATTTCGTACCAGCCTGGAGGCTCAAGGTGACGCTCATCAGCTGCGGAGGACGGCCATGACATCCGTCCTCGTCTGCGACGACTCCCCGCTTGCCCGAGAGGCGCTCCGCCGCGCGGTCGCGACCGTGCCCGGCGTCGAGCGCGTGACGACGGCGGCCAACGGCGAGGAAGTCCTCCGCCGCTGGGGCGCCGACCGCTCGGATCTCATCCTGATGGACGTGCGCATGCCCGGCCTGGGCGGCGTGGAGACCGTCCGGCGGCTGCTGTCCGCCGACCCCGGCGCGCGCATCATCATGCTCACCGTCGCCGAGGACCTCGACGGCGTGGCGCTCGCCGTCGCCGCCGGCGCCCGGGGCTACCTGCACAAGGACGCCTCCCGCGCGGAGCTGCGGGCGACGGTGACCCAGGCCCTCGCCGACCCGACCTGGCGGCTCGCCCCGCGCCGGCTGCGCTCCGCCGAGATGGGCGCCGCGCCCACGCTCACCGCGCGTGAGATCCAGGTCCTGGAGGGCATGAGCCACGGCCGCTCCAACGCCGAGATCGGCCGCGAGCTGTTCCTCTCCGAGGACACCGTCAAGACCCATGCCCGCCGGCTGTTCAAGAAGCTCGGCGCCTCGGACCGCGCGCACGCGGTGGCGCTCGGGTTCCGCTGGGGTCTGGTCCGCTAGACCGGCCGACGCCACGGGCCGCATCCGGCCGGGGGCCCCGCCGACACGGGTGAGCGGGGCCCGGCCGCCGGCTCGTGCAGAGCGCGTGCGGAGGCGGTGACGCCGCGCACACGCGTGGCCGCGTCGCAGCGGCCGGATTCGTGCGTCGTGCGTCGTGCCTCGTATGCCGGGCATCGTGTGCCGTGCGCCGTACGCCTTCACGTGACGTGCAGCGTGTGACGCGGGACCGTACGACACGACACGACGACCGTGCGGGTGCCGCGGTGGTCGCGGTGGTCGCGGGGCGCCGCACGGCGGGACACGGCCGAGGCAGGGACGCGTTCCTGCCCGTGCCGCCCCCTACCCGCTCGCCGCGGTCGGTCCCCGCGCGAGACACCCGCGCCGTAGCCGTAGCCGTAGCCGCAGTCGTGGCCGTAGCCACAGCCGTCGCCGTGAACCCGTGCTCCGGTACGCCGTCCGTGCGAGGCCGGCGCGTGCCGGGCCCCGGGGACGGGGCGGCCCGCCGGGTGCCCGCTGCTCGTTTCGCGGCGGATGCCGCATCCTTGAGGGTGTGGAGTTCTCCGGGGACGAGTCGGTCGAGCGGAAGAGGAGGGCGCAAGGGATGACAGCCGGCGCGCCTGCTCATAACGCTTCGGTGCACAACGGCGAGCACGGTGTCACCGACAGGACGCCGCCGGGGCACCATGGACCGATGCGCGAAGACGAGGGGGCTCTTCACCAGGAGACGATCGGCGCACTCGTCCACCGCGCCGTCAACGGCGACGAACAGGCGACCCACGACCTCCTCGCCCGCGTCCACCCCCTGGCGCTGCGCTACTGCCGCACCCGCCTGTCCCGGCTCCCGGGCGACGCCCGCCACTTCGTCGAGGACCTCGCCCAGGAGGTCTGCGTCGCCGTCCTGCTCGCCCTGCCGCGCTACAAGGACACCGGCCGCCCCTTCGAGGCGTTCGTCTCCGCCATCGCCGCCCACAAGGTCGCCGACCTGCAGCGGGCCGCGATGCGCCACCCCGGCTCCACCGCGGTCCCGTCCGACGAGATGCCCGAGCGCCCCGACGACTCCCTCGGCCCGGAGGAGCGGGCGCTGCTCAGCAGCGACGCGGAGTGGGCCAAGAAACTCCTGGCCAGCCTTCCGGAGCACCAGCGCGAGCTGCTGCTGCTGCGGATCGCGGTGGGTCTCACCGCCGAGGAGACGGGCCAGATGCTCGGGATGTCGCCGGGCGCCGTCCGGGTGGCCCAGCACCGGGCACTGAGCAGGTTGCGGGCCCTGGCCGAGCAGTAGGCGAGCAGGAGGGGAGAGGCCAGGGAGACCAGGAGGGGGAGGCAGGGGGCGGCCCCGGTCGCCGCGGGAATCCGGCCTTCAAATGAACAGGCGATCACCCGGTTCCGTACGAACATACGAAGCCGAAGGTCACTCGGAACCGTGGAATGAGAGAGCCATGCTTGCCGTTAGCATGGACATCTGCACCGATCAAGGCCATGTGGGGAAGGTGTCATGACTGCCAACGTCGACGGACTGCCCGAGAAATTCGCGGCACTCGGGCTGACCTACGACGACGTGCTGCTGCTGCCGGGCCCGTCGGACATGGCACCCGACGAGATCGACACCGCCTCGTACGTCTCCCGGAACGTGCGGGTCAACATCCCGCTGCTGTCGGCCGCCATGGACAAGGTGACCGAGTCCCGCATGGCGATCGCGATGGCCCGCCAGGGCGGCGTGGGCGTGCTGCACCGCAACCTGTCCATCGAGGACCAGGCCAACCAGGTCGACCTGGTGAAGCGGTCCGAGTCCGGCATGGTCACCGACCCCATCACGATCCACCCCGACGCCACGCTCGCCGAGGCGGACGCGCTGTGCGGCAAGTTCCGCATCAGCGGCGTGCCCGTCACCGACCCCGCCGGCAAGCTGCTCGGCATCGTCACCAACCGTGACATGGCCTTCGAGACCGACCGCACCCGCCGGGTGCGCGAGGTCATGACGCCGATGCCGCTGGTCACCGGCAAGGTCGGCATCTCCGGCACCGAGGCCGTGGAGCTGCTGCGCCGCCACAAGATCGAGAAGCTGCCGCTCGTCGACGACGAGGGCGTCCTCAAGGGCCTGATCACCGTCAAGGACTTCGTCAAGGCGGAGAAGTACCCGAACGCCGCCAAGGACTCCGAGGGCCGCCTCATCGTCGGTGCCGCGGTGGGCGTCGCCGGCGACGCCTTCGAGCGCGCCCAGGCCCTCATCGAGGCCGGCGTCGACTTCATCGTCGTCGACACCGCGCACGGCCACTCCCGCCTGGTCGCCGACATGGTCGCCAAGATCAAGTCGAACTCCTCGCGCGTCGACGTGATCGGCGGCAACGTCGCCACCCGCGAGGGCGCCCAGGCCCTCGTCGACGCGGGTGCCGACGGCATCAAGGTCGGCGTCGGCCCCGGCTCCATCTGCACCACGCGCGTCGTCGCCGGCGTCGGCGTGCCGCAGGTCACGGCGATCTACGAGGCCTCGCTGGCCGCCAAGGAGGCCGGCATCCCGGTCATCGGCGACGGCGGCCTGCAGTACTCCGGCGACATCGCCAAGGCCCTCGTCGCGGGCGCCGACACGGTGATGCTGGGCTCGCTGCTCGCCGGCTGCGAGGAGTCCCCGGGCGAGCTGCTGTTCATCAACGGCAAGCAGTTCAAGTCCTACCGCGGCATGGGCTCGCTCGGCGCCATGCAGTCGCGCGGCGACCGCAAGTCGTTCTCCAAGGACCGCTACTTCCAGGAGGGCGTCGCCTCCGACGAGCAGCTCATCCCCGAGGGCGTCGAGGGCCAGGTGCCCTACCGCGGCCCGCTGTCCTCCGTCGTCCACCAGCTCGTCGGCGGCCTGCGCCAGTCGATGTTCTACGTCGGCGGCAAGACGATCCCCGAGCTGAAGGCCAAGGGCCGGTTCGTGCGGATCACCTCGGCGGGCCTGAAGGAGAGCCACCCGCACGACATCCAGATGACGGTCGAGGCGCCGAACTACAGCGGCCGGAAGTGACGCGCACGCACGTACGCGCGCACGGACCACACGGACCACACGGATCACATAGATCACACGGATCACATAGATCACACGGATCACACTGACCACACGCAGCACTCGTCGGCGGCGGCCCCGGGACACTCCGGGGCAGATNNCCGGGACACTCCGGGGCCGCCGCCGACGTATCCGCCGGTGCACACCGGGAGGCGCCCGCCGCTACACCGGGAGACGCCCGCCGCGACACCGGAAGACGCCCGGCGACGGCATCGGGAAGTGCCCACTGGCGACATCGGGAGGCGCCCGCCGGCGGCACCGGAAGGCGCCCGTCGGCGATACTGGGAGACGCTGTAACGCAGACGGAAAGGCCACAGACGTGACAGAGATCGAGATCGGGCGCGGCAAGCGCGGCCGCCGGGCGTACGCGTTCGACGACATCGCCGTCGTCCCGAGCCGTCGTACGCGGGACCCGAAGGAGGTCTCGATCGCCTGGCAGATCGACGCCTACCGGTTCGAGCTGCCCTTCCTGGCCGCCCCCATGGACTCGGTCGTCTCCCCGGCCACCGCCATCCGCATCGGCGAACTCGGCGGCCTCGGCGTGCTGAACCTCGAGGGTCTGTGGACGCGGTACGAGGACCCGCAGCCGCTGCTCGACGAGATCGCCGAGCTGCCCGCCGAGAACGCCACCCGGCGCCTGCAGGAGATCTACCGCGCCCCCATCAAGGAGGAGCTGATCGGGCAGCGCATCAAGGAGGTGCGCGACTCCGGCGTGGTCACGGCCGCCGCGCTCTCCCCGCAGCGCACGGCCCAGTTCTCCAAGGCCGTCGTGGACGCGGGCGTGGACATCTTCGTCATCCGCGGCACGACCGTGTCCGCCGAGCACGTCTCGCACTCGCACGAGCCGCTGAACCTGAAGCAGTTCATCTACGAGCTCGACGTCCCCGTCATCGTCGGCGGCTGCGCCACCTACACCGCCGCCCTGCACCTGATGCGCACCGGCGCGGCCGGCGTGCTCGTCGGCTTCGGCGGCGGCGCCGCGCACACCACGCGCAACGTGCTGGGCATCCAGGTCCCCATGGCGACCGCGGTCGCGGACGTGGCCGCCGCCCGCCGCGACTACATGGACGAGTCCGGCGGCCGCTACGTGCACGTGATCGCCGACGGCGGCGTCGGCTGGTCCGGCGACCTGCCCAAGGCCATCGCCTGCGGCGCCGACGCGGTCATGATGGGCTCCCCGCTGGCCCGCGCCACGGACGCGCCCGGCCGGGGCCACCACTGGGGCATGGAGGCCGTCAACGAGGAACTGCCCCGCGGCATGAAGGTCGCCCTCGGCACGGTCGGCACGCTGGAGGAGATCCTCGTCGGCCCGTCCCACAGCCCCGACGGCTCCATGAACTTCTTCGGCGCCCTGCGGCGGGCGATGGCCACCACCGGCTACAGCGAGCTGAAGGAGTTCCAGCGGGTGGAGGTCACGGTCGCGGACTCCCAGCACCGGCGGTAGTCCCAGCGCCGGCGGTAGTCCCAGCGCCGGCGGTAGTCCCAGCGCCGGCGGTAGCCCCAGGCCGGCGGTAGTCCCGATACCGGCGGTAGTCCCACGACGGCACACGGTACAAGGGCCGGTCACCTCGGACGGGTGACCGGCCCTTGCGCTTGCCCGGGACGCATGCCCGGGACGCATGCCCGGGACGCCTGCGTGGGGGCGCGTTGCGGGGAGGGGGCGCATGGTTGCGTTCAAGGCGAACGGGGGCCGAACGGGCGTTGTGCGGCGGTAGTGTCCGTGATCGGCGGCCCAGCCCCCTGGGGCGCCCCCTTCCCAGGACACGGTCCGGGCCCCGGCCCTCGGGGCCCGGCCCGAACTCCAACGGTCCGTCCACCGGGCTACTGGGCGGCATCGCGGAAGGGGGCGCCCATGGGCCGTCACCGCAAGCCCACTCGCTGGGATCGGATCCGGCTTCGGCTGGTGAAGTGCCGGAGGAGGTGGATCTTGCGGATTTACGGTCGATGAGCGGCCACCCCTATAAGGGGTAGGGGTGGACACCCGTCATCGATCAGGAGCCCTCCGCAACATAGCCCCTGCGGGGGCTCCACCTGCCCACCAAGCTACCGGCGCCCACCCCACCTACGCCACCAGTCCCTGGTCTCCGCACCCCCGCGCGCCCCCTTCACAACCGGTGCGCCGCCCCCGTCGGTGTGGCCCCCCGCGTGTCCAGCAGCAGCTGCGCCTTCACCGACAGGCCCTGCAGGTCGTAGGTACGGTGCTGCTGCAGCAGGATCGTGAGGTCGGCCTCGGCGGCGGCCTCGTAGAGGGAGTCGACGCGCGGCACGGGCCGGTCCAGGACGGCCCAGGACGGCACCAGCGGGTCGTGGTAGCTGACGGCGGCGCCCAGCTCCAGCAGGCGGACGGCGATCTCGTGTGCGGGGGTGCCCTGCAGGTCGGCGAAGTCGGGTTTGTAGGTGACGCCGAGCAGCAGCACGCGCGCGCCGCGGGCGGACTTGCCGTACTCGTTGAGGAGGGCGGCGGCGCGCTGCACGACGTAGCGCGGCATGCCGCTGTTGACCTGCTGGGCCAGTTCCACCATGCGCAGCCCGCGGCCCGCGTGGCCGGTGAGGTCCTGCGGGACGGCGTGGCCGCCGACGCCGGGGCCGGGGCGGAAGGCCTGGAAGCCGAACGGCTTGGTCTCCGCGCAGCGGATCACGTCCCACAGGTCGACGCCGAGATCGTGGCACAGGACGGCCATCTCGTTGACCAGGGCGATGTTCACGTGCCGGTAGTTGGTCTCCAGCAGGTGCACGGTCTCCGCCTCGCGCAGTCCGCGCGCGCGGACCACCTTGTCGGTGAGCCGTCCGTAGAAGGCGGCGGCCGACTCCGTGCAGGCCGGTGTCAGGCCGCCGATCACCTTGGGGGTGCCGGCGGGGGTGAAGACGCGGTTGCCGGGGTCGACGCGGCTGGGGGAGTAGGCGAGGTGGAAGTCGCGGCCGGCCCGCAGCCCGGAGCCCTCCTCGAGAAGCGGGCACAGGAATTCCTCGGTGGTGCCCGGGTGCACGGGCGATTCCAGGATCACCGTGGTGTGCGGGCGCAGCCGTTCGGCCAGGGTGCGGGCGGCGGCCTCCACCCCGCTCAGGTCGAGGCCGCCGTCCGCGCCGCGCGGGGTGGGCGCGCAGATGACCGCGGTGCGCACCCGGCCGAGACCGTCCGGGCTGGTGGTCGGCCGGAAGCCCCCCGAGAGCATCCGGCGCAGTTCCGCGGGGCTGAGGAAGCCGGACTCGGGACCGGTCCCGTAGCCGAGGGTGGGAATGCCTGCGGCGACGGCGGCCTGGGCCAGGGGCAGGCCGAGCGGTCCGAGTCCGATGACGGCGAGATCTGCGGGCATGGCGTGGGCCGTCCTTCCCAGTAGCCGAAGCGGGGCAGGTGCGCAACCGCTGTGGACAGAACGCGCGAGCGCAATGTCAGACTAGGAGTAAATATGACCGATATGTGGGATTGGTCGTTCGCGTTTCCCGGGTGATGTCCACAGGCTGGGGGCCACTGGTGGCTGAAGTCGGGCAAGCCGGTCAGAATTTGGGCAGGGGGGATACGCAGTGGGATACGGGGGGGGGGCCGGGCTACGCCCGACGGGTGCGGCACCGGGCTACGCGCGACGGGTGCGGCACCGGGCCACGCCCGACAGGTGCGGCACCAGGCCACGCCCGACGGGATGCGGCCGACGCGACGGACAGCGGGAGGCAGCGGTGAGGACAGCGACACTCGGGCCGGCGCAGCGCGCCGAGGCACTCGCGGGAATGGCCGAGCGTGAGCTGGACGTGCTGGTCGTCGGCGGCGGCGTGGTCGGCGCCGGCACCGCGCTGGACGCCGTGACGCGCGGCCTGTCCACCGGCCTGGTCGAGGCCCGCGACTGGGCCTCGGGCACCTCCAGCAGGTCCAGCAAGCTGATCCACGGCGGACTGCGCTACCTGGAGATGCTGGACTTCGCCCTCGTCCGCGAGGCGCTGAAGGAGCGCGGCCTGCTCCTGGAGCGGATCGCCCCGCACCTGGTGAGACCGGTGCCGTTCCTGTACCCACTCCAGCACCGCGCCTGGGAACGGTTCTACGCCGGTTCGGGTGTCGCGCTCTACGACGTGATGTCCCTGGCCCGCGGCCACGGCCGGGGCCTGCCCGCCCACCGCCACCTGACACGCCGTCACGCCCTGCGCGTCGCCCCCTGCCTGAGGAAGGACGCCCTCGTCGGCGCCCTGCAGTACTACGACGCACAGGTGGACGACGCCCGCTTCGTCGCCACCCTGGTGCGCACCGCGGCCGCCTACGGCGCCAAGGTCGCCAACCGCGCGCGGGTGACCGGTTTCCTGCGCGAGGGCGAGCGCGTGGTCGGCGCCCGGGTGCAGGACGTCGAGGGGCGCGGCGAGTACGAGATCCGCGCCAAACAGATCGTCAACGCCACCGGCGTGTGGACCGACGACACGCAGGCCATGGTGGGGGAGCGCGGCCGGTTCCACGTGCGCGCCTCCAAGGGCATACACCTGGTCGTGCCCAGGGACCGCGTCAACTCCTCGACGGGCCTGATCCTGCGCACCGAGAAGTCGGTGCTCTTCGTCATCCCCTGGGGCCGGCACTGGATCATCGGCACCACCGACACCGACTGGGACCTCGACAAGGCCCACCCGGCCGCGTCCAGCGCGGACATCGACTACCTGCTGGAGCACGTCAACTCGGTGCTCGCCGTCCCCCTCACCCGCGACGACGTCGAGGGCGTCTACGCCGGCCTGCGGCCGCTGCTCGCCGGCGAGTCCGACGCCACCAGCAAACTGTCGCGCGAGCACACCGTCGCCCACCCCGTGCCCGGCCTCGTGGTCGTGGCGGGCGGCAAGTACACCACGTACCGGGTCATGGCCAAGGACGCGGTCGACGAGGCCGTGCACGGCCTGGACCAGCGCGTCGCCGAGTGTGTCACGGAGGACGTCCCGCTGCTCGGCGCCGAGGGCTACCGGGCCCTGTGGAACGCGCGGGCGCGCATCGCCGCCGAGACGGGCCTGCACGTGGTGCGCGTCGAACACCTGCTGAACCGGTACGGCTCCCTGGCCGACGAGGTGCTGAACCTCATCGCCGAGAACCCGTCCCTGGGCCGGCCGCTGCAGGCCGCCGACGACTACCTGCGCGCCGAAATCGTCTACGCCGCCTCGCACGAGGGCGCGCGGCACCTGGACGACGTCCTCACCCGCCGCACCCGGATCTCCATCGAGACCTTCGACCGGGGCACGCTGAGCGCCCGCGAAGCCGCCGAGTTGATGGCGCCCGTGCTCGGCTGGGACAAGGACCAGGTCGAGCGCGAGATCCAGCACTACGAGAAGCGCGTGGAGGCCGAGCGCGAGTCCCAGCGCCAGCCGGACGACCTGACGGCGGACGCGGCACGGCTGGGGGCGCCGGACATCGTGCCGTTGTGAGACGCGGGCGGGGACGCGGCCGGCTCCGGTCCGCATCGGGCCTGCCGCCGCCCCACCTCCGGTCCGCATCGGGCCTGCCGCCGGTCCGCCTTCGACCTGCCGCCGACCCGCCTTCGACCTGCCGCCGACCCGCCTTCGACCTGCCGCCGGTCCGTGTCCGGTCCATCTTCGGCCCGCATCGGTTCCGTCGCCGGTCCGTGTCCGGCCCGCTTCCGGCCCGCGGTCCGTGTCCGGCCCACCTTCGACCCGCCGCCGACCCGCTGCCGGACTGTCCGGACTTCACTCGAACGAGTGACGCGGTCCGGGATCTCCGGCCGGAGCCCGTCCGTTGGACCAACTGCGGGGGCAGAACCCGGCCGAGAGAAGGTCCCGTTCGAGGACCGGGTCCGACACCCCGTCCGTGTTCACGCGGAAGGTGAGGACACGCCGGCCGTCCACGGTGGCTGCGGTGCGCACGTAGCTGCCCGCGATCCGGCCGTTGTGTCCCCACACCGTGATTCCGCAGGGCAGTTTTTCGGGGAACAGGCCCATGCCGTACGCGCCGTGTGCGGCTCGGGTGTCGAGCATCTCGCGCAGCCGGCGCGGGGGCAGCAGCCGTCCGCCGAGCAGGGCCGCGTAGAAGCGGTCCAGGTCGGTGAGCGTGGTCACCATCTCACCCGCCGCGCCGGCCACGCGCGGGTCGAGATCGGTGACGTCGGAGCCGTCGGCCGCGTAGCCGCGGCCGTGCGGCGGGGGCAGCGAGCGGCGGGTGCCCGGGAAGGACGTGCCCGTCAGACGAAGGGGGGTGATGACGCGGCGCCGGACCTCGGCGGCATAGGAGTGGCCGGTGACCTGACGGACCACCATGCCGAGCAGGACGTAGTCGGTGTTGGAGTACGCGTAGCGGCCGGGACGGCCGGAAGGGAGGCGCAGGGCGAGCCGTACGGCCTGCTGGGGCGTCAGGGCGACGCGGCCTCCGGTGAGCTCGGTGAAGTCGGCCAGCCCGCTGGTGTGGGTGAGCAGGGCGCGCAGGGTGATGTCCCGCCCGTCGGCGTGGGCCGAGCGCACCAGGCCGGGCAGGTGCTGCTCCACGGTGTCGGACAGGGACAGCCGGTGTTCCGCGGCCAGTTGGAGGACCACCGTCGCGAGGAAGGTCTTCGTGACGCTGCCGGCGCGGAAGTGGTCGGCGCGGGCGATGCCCCTGCCGGCGTCGGCGTAGCGGACCGTGGTGCCGTCGCGGGTCAGCAGGGCCGCGGCGGGGGCGCCGTCGCGGGTGACCAGCAGGCGCAGCAGCGCGCCCGGGCCGCCCCGGACCGCGGGCGGCGGGGAGGCGACCGGGCCCGGTGGCGGTGGCGGTGGTGTCGCGGCCGTGGCCGGCCGCTTCCCGGCCGTCGGAGCCGGGACCGGGTCGTGCGGGGGCCGGTGCGCGGGCAGGCCGCTCGCGGCCGGTGGTGCCAAACCGGCCGGGCCGGCCACCCCGGGCCGGTGCGCGGCGGGGGGCAGCCCCGGTGCGCTCGCGACGGGCGCCGTGCGGGCCCGTGACGCCCCGGCGGGCGCGCCGGCCGCCGACGGAACGGGCGCCGTCCCGGCCAGGTGCCCGGCCGCCAGCAGGCCGAGCAACGCCAGGGACACCGGCACGACCAGGCGGGTCCGAAACGGCGGCATCGCGGTCCTCCCTCGTCGGCGCCCATCATCCCGGTAAGCGGAATGGTCGCCTCACCCGGGGCCCGGCCGTGGCGGGCCAGGGCCCTGCAGAGGCCCCCTGGGCGTCGAGCACTTGTCGGGTGAGAGACAATGGAGCCTCTGTCAGGGCGGGTTGTATGAGGGGACGCATGTCGGAGGCGGAGCGGGCGGGGACATCTCGTCAGGACACTCGTCAGGAGCAGGGCGAGCGTCGCGAACGTCTCCTCGCCGGACGGTACCGGTTGGGAGAGGTGCTCGGCCGCGGCGGCATGGGCACCGTGTGGCGCGCCGAGGACGAAACCCTGGGCCGGACGGTCGCCGTCAAGGAGCTGCGGTTCCCGTCGAACATCGACGAGGACGAGAAGCGCCGTCTGATCACGCGCACGCTGCGCGAGGCCAAGGCGATCGCGCGGATCCGCAACACCGGCGCGGTGACGGTCTTCGACGTGGTCGACGAGGACGACCGGCCCTGGATCGTGATGGAGCTGATCGAGGGCAAGTCGCTCGCGGAGGTCATCCGTGAGGACGGCACGCTGGAGCCGAAGCGCGCCGCGGAGGTCGGGCTCGCCATCCTCGACGTGCTCCGGTCGGCGCACCGGGCGGGCATCCTGCACCGCGACGTGAAGCCGTCCAACGTGCTGATCGCCGAGGACGGCCGGGTCGTGCTCACCGACTTCGGCATCGCGCAGGTCGAGGGCGACCCGTCCATCACCTCCACCGGCATGCTCGTCGGCGCCCCCTCCTACATCGCACCGGAGCGGGCCCGCGGGCACAAGCCGGGACCGGCGGCCGACCTGTGGTCGCTGGGCGGGCTGCTGTACGCGGCGGTGGAGGGCACGCCGCCGTACGACAAGGGCTCGGCCATCGCCACGCTCACCGCGGTGATGACCGAGCCGCTGGAGGAGCCGAAGAACGCCGGTCCGCTGCGGGACGTCATCTACGGCCTGCTCACCAAGGACCCGGCCAAGCGGCTCGACGACGCCGGTGCCCGGGCCCTGCTCACCGCGGTCGTCAACGCGCCCGCGGAGGCGACGCGCGCCGCCGCGGAACCGGCGGACGCCACGAAGGTCGTACCGCTGCCGGCGCAGCCGGACCGGCGTTCCGCCAAGGACGCGTCGGCGGGTTCCGCCGGGACCAGGCGGGGCGAGGAGGCGGCCGACCGGCTGCGCGGGGCGCTGCGCTCCGTGCGCAAGGCCGCCGTGGCCGCGGGGGCCGCCACCGCCGCCCGCACCCGCTCCGCGGCCGGCGGCAGCGCGGCGGCCGGCTCCCCGGCCGAGGCGAACGGGACGCGCGGCACCGCCGCCGGCACCGTGCCCGGCCGGCAGGGCGCGGCCGGGCCGAACGGCCGGCCGGGGCAGACGAGTTCGGGCTGGCCGGTGGTGCCGCCGCCGGCGGACCTGCCGCAGCGTCCGGTGCCCCGGGCGTCGCTCACCGACGTCGTACCGCGGCGCACGCTGGTGATCGTGGCGGTGGTCGCCGTTCTCGCCGTGCTCGGCACCGTGCTGGTCCTCACGCTCGGCGGCGACGACGGCAAGGACAACAAGGGCGCCGGTGGCGGCGCGTCGCGGGCCGCCGTCACGGCCGGCGCCGACACCCGGCGGGACGACGACCCCACCGCCGCCGCTGCCGGCACGGGCGCCGCCGCCAACCCGGACGCCGCCTCCGCCGAGCCGGCGGCGGACACCACCGCCGGCCCGGAGGCCGGCGCGTCCGGCACGGGGGCGTCCGCCGGCAAGGAGACCGGCTCCGGCGGCAAGGACGGCGGTGTCGTCTCCACCTACCGCAGCGGGCACGGCTTCTCCCTCGGGCTGCCCGCGGGGTGGGCGTACAAGAGCACCGACGCGGCGGGGGCGCGGTTCACCGGGCCCGAGGGGCAGAAGCTGCTCGTCGCCTGGACGTCCACGCCCAAGGACGACCCGGTCGCCGACTGGCGGAACCAGGAGCGGTACATGGTGCGCCCCCAGTACCACCGGATCCGCATAGAGAAGGTGGGCTACCGCGGGTGGAACGCGGCGGACTGGGAGTTCACCTACGTCGACGGAGGGACCGAGTACCGGACCATAGACCGCGGTTTCGTCGTCGACGACCACCACGGGTACGCGCTGATGTACACGGCGAAGGCGGCGAACTGGGACACCGAGCTGCGCAGGAGCACCTGGCGGACGCTGACGAAGAGCTTCGAACCGAAGGTCTGAGACGGCGGGCCCGCGGGTTTCGACGGCGCACGGACACATGTCCGGGCCGCGGCCGGGCATGGGACCGGGTGCCGCGTGGGCATGAGATCTGGGGTGAGATCTGTCATCCCCTCCGTGCGGGTTGCCTCCGGCACGTATCGTGAGTGGTTGCGAACCGAACGCATCCGGAACGGGGCGCAGGGCGAACGGACTTGACCGACCGGACGGCCGGGGGAGGCAACGTGGACGACTATGCGGGACGGGTGCTCGCCGACCGCTACCGCCTGCCGCTGCCGCCGTCCGACGAGTACGAACTCACCGAGACACGGGCCTTCGACACCTACAGCGGGCAGGAGGTCTTCATCCGGCAGGTGCCGCTGCCGGAGGTGGTCGAGGCGGAGGTGCTGGACGCCGACGGGCTGCCCGAGGGCTTCACGGCACGTGACGGTGCCGCACACCGGTCCGGGACCGGGGCGGCCGCCCGGCGGCCCGCCGACCCGGTGGTGCGCCGGGCCGTGGAGGCCGCCCGGGCCGCCGCCGCGATTCCCGACCACCCGCGGCTGGACCAGGTCTTCGACGTGTTCGCCGAGGGCGGTTCCCTGTGGATCGTCAGCGAGCTGGTGGCCGCGCGTCCGCTGGCGGCGCTGCTGGCCGAGAAGCCGCTGCCGCCGTACCGGGCGGCCGAGGTGGCTTCCGACCTCCTCATGGCGCTGCGCGCCGTGCACGCCCACGGCTGGGTGCACCGCAACATCACCGCCCGTACCGTCCTCGTCTGCGACGACGGCCGGGTGGTGCTGACCGGTCTCGCGGCCGGCGCCGCCGAGGAGGCGCTGTGCGGGTACGACCCGGTGCCGCGGCAGCGGGACGCGGAACGCGACGGCGCGCAGGACGCGGATTCCGGGGAGTTCGGCGCGCCGGCGGCCGGTGACCGCGGCCCCGTGGACGCCCGCCCGCACGGCGGCGCGGGCGGCGACCGCCCCGGCGCCCAGGGCCGCGCCCCGGCCGGCCCGCAGGGCCCCGCATCCTCCGGCCCGCACGGGACCGGTCCCTTCGGCTCGCACGGGCCCACCCTCTCCGGTTCGCACGTCGGCGGGGCCGACCCCGAGACGGCGCGGCGGGCCGCGATCCAGGCGCGGGCGCGCGGTCTGGCGGCACCCGGACCCGCCGTACCGCCGCAGGCCGGGCCCCGCGGCGCCCTCGCGCAGCGCGCCACGCAGGACGGCACGGACATCCGCGCCGCGCGGGCCGGCGCCATCGCCGCCTACCGGGCCGGCGCCCGGGCCGCCGCCCGGGTGCAGCAGGCGCAGGACGCCCTGCACCACGGCGGTACGGCGCTGCCCGCCGCCCGCCCGCCCGCCGAGCCCGGCCCCGCCGCCGGCCCGCACCGCCCGCCGCACGCCTCCGACACCCCGCCGCCGGATCGGATCGCCCACCCCTACGGCGTCGACGCCGGTTCCTGGCACGGCGCCACCCCGCGCGGCGCGGCCGGCGCCGCCGGCCCGCACCGCCCGGCCCTGCCCACGGGCGGCCCCGAGGACACCACTGGCCCCGCCGACGCCTACGCCTCCGCCGACACCCACGCCTCCGCCGACGCCCACGCCCTCCACGACGCCGGCGCGTCCGTCACCCGCTGGGACCAGCCGCCCGCCGGTGTCCCCGCCGGACACGGCCCGACCACCGCGCTGGCCGCCGAGCGGGCGCGGCAGGCGCGGATGGCGGTCGTCGGACCGGTGACCGAGCGCTGGGCGCCGGAGCAGGCCGGTCCGGTGCACGAGAACTGGCAGTTGGCCGCGCCGGTCGGCCCCGCCACCGACCTGTGGGCGCTGGGCGCGCTGCTGTTCCGGGCGGTGCAGGGGCACGCGCCCTACCCGGAGGAGTCGACGGCCGAGCTGGTGCAGATGGTGTGCGCGGAGCCGCCCGCGTACGCCGAGGAGTGCGGGCCGCTGCGGCCGGTCGTGGAGTCGCTGCTGCGTCAGGACCCCACCGAGCGCATCGACTTCGAGGAACTGGCGGGCTGGCTGCGTTCCCTGGTGCGGTCCGCGCCCGAGCCCGACGCCGGCGTCCACGTCGTCCCCGCCCCACCCGCCGACGCCGCCCGCCTGCCCGTCGTCCGGCGCCGCGGGGAGCTGGTGCGGCGCCGGCGCGCCGGGCTGCCCGCGCACCACGGCCGGCACAAGCGGGCGAAGGAGGGCCGCTCGCCGCGCAGTCTGGGCCGTACGCTGCTGCTGCTCATCCTGCTGGCGCTGGTGGCGGCGGTGGCGTATGCGATGCTGTTCCTGCCGAAGGCCGGCGGCAAGGACGCCGGTTCCAAGGACCGGACGGGAGCCGCCGGCCAGGCGAGTGCCGTCCCTGGGTCCTCCGGCGCGAGCGCCGGCAACGCCCCCCGCCCCGACCGGACCTCGCCGGGCGGAAACGCCCCGTCGCGGCCGGCCGCGTCCACCGGGGCCGCCGAGACGCAGACCACCGGCCCCGGCGTCGCCGACGGCTTCACCCTGCGCAAGGACCCCGAGGGGTTCCGGATCGCCGTCGCCAAGGGCTGGCACCGCTCGGGGAAGAACGACCGCGGCGAAGTGGTGTACCGGCACGGCGACTTCGAGCTGATCGTGGTGCCGGGCCGGGACGGCGCGGGCGAGTACGGCAGCGACCCCATGGCGTACCAGCGGGAGAAGGAGCCCGAGCTGCAGGGCTACCGCGACTCCACCTGGGCCACCTCCAGCGGGCTGCGCACCATCGAGGTGGGCGGACGGACCATGGCCGAGGGGCAGTTCACCTGGACCGACGCCGCCGGCGCCGACCTGTACGTGCGCAACCTCGCGCTCCTGCTCGACGGCCGCTACCACGTCGTACAGGTACGCGGTCCGGAGGCGCAGCGCGACGAGGTGACGCGGCTGTACGAACAGGCGCAGGCGAGTTATCGGTACACCGGCTGACGGAGGACGGACCGCGAGGCGCTTCGGTTGCCTTCCGTCCCGGGAAGCGACAACCGTCACAGTGCGGTCTCCAAGGCACCCCGCCGGTTCCCAGGAATGGGTCCAGTCCTTAATCTGGCCCCGTCAAGAACATTGCGGGGCAACGTGAATCAGATGCAGGGCCTGGTCGTCGCGGGCCGCTACCGGCTCGTCGACCCCATAGGCAGCGGCGGCATGGGGCGGGTGTGGCGAGCCCACGACGAACTGCTGCACCGGGCGGTCGCCGTCAAGGAACTCACCGCCGCGCTCTACGTGTCCGAGAGCGAACGGGAACTGCTGCTCGCCCGCACCCGGGCCGAGGCCCGGGCCGCCGCGCGCATCAACCACTCCGCCGTGGTCACCGTGCACGACGTGCTGGAGCACGACGGCCGCCCGTGGATCGTGATGGAGCTGGTCGAGGGCGGTTCGCTGGCCGACGCGGTCAAGGAGCGCGGCCGCGTGGAACCCACCGAGGCGGCCCGCATCGGCCTGTGGGTGCTGCGCGCCCTGCGCGCCGCGCACACGGCCGGCGTGCTGCACCGCGACGTCAAGCCCGGCAACGTCCTGCTCGCGCACGACGGCCGGGTCCTGCTCACCGACTTCGGCATCGCGCAGATCGACGGCGACACCACCATCACCCGCACCGGTGAGGTCGTCGGCTCCGTCGACTTCCTGGCGCCGGAGCGCGTCCGCGGCCACGACCCGGGCCCCGCCTCCGACCTGTGGGCGCTCGGCGCCACCCTGTACACCGCGGTGGAGGGCCTCTCGCCGTTCCGCCGCACCTCGCCGCTGGCCACCCTGCAGGCCGTCGTGGAGGAGGAGGCGGCCGAGCCGCGCCACGCCGGGCCGCTCGCGCCCGTCATCACCGCGCTGCTGCGCAAGGACCCCGCCCAGCGCCCCGACGCCGCCGAGGCCGAGCGCATGCTCGCGGAGGCCGCCGAGGGCCGGCGCCCCGACGCGGCCCAGGCCTACGTCCCCACCCGGAGCCACGGCCGGTACGACGGGACGGGGACGCACGCCACCGGGCGGCCGGCGCCGGCCCCGGCGTCGTACTACTCCCCGGATCCCGCCCCGGCCCCGGACTCCGCCCCGGCCCCGGACTCCGCCTCGTTCCCGGACCCCGCGGAGACCGGCCCCACCGCCGTCGGGCCGCGGCGGCCGGCGACCGGGTCCGCCACCGTCGGCGCGCACCGGTCGGCCGCGCCGCCCCGGCGCCGGCGGCGCACGCTCGCCGCCGCGGTCGTGCTGGCCGCTCTCGCCGGCGGCGTCACCGCCCTGGCCGTGCAGCAGTGGGGCGGCCCGAACGGCGGTACGGCCGCGCCCGGGCACAACGGCGGTACGACCGCGGCCTCGCCCGGCCCGACCCCCAGCCGGACGGCCGCCGCCGCGGGCGGCGAGAGCACACCCCGTGGCCAGGGCGCGGTGCCCGCCTCCTGGCAGCACATCACCGACCCGCTGGGTTTTGGCCTCTCCCTGCCCCCGGGCTGGAAGCGGCGGCCCTACCGGGACCAGGGCGACCTCCAGCAGGTCGACTACACGCCCGACGGCGGCCGGCACTTCGTGCGCATCGCCGTCGACACCTCGCCCGACTACGCCGACCCCCATCAGCACCAGCTCGACTTGGAGGAGCAGCTGCACCGGCTGGTCGACTACCGGCGGATCACCCTGGAGAAGAACGTCTACCGCGACCGCGCCGGCTCGCTGTGGGACTACACCTGGACCGCGCTGCGCAAGGACACGCCCTACCCCGGACCGCGCCGCGCCATGGAGGAGACGTACATCGCGCGCGACGGCACCGAGTACGCCCTCTACATCTCCTCCCCGGCCGGGGACTGGGCGACGACCAGCAAGCAGTTCCGGGCGGTGCTGCAGAGCTGGCAGCCGAAGGCGCCGTAACCGCCGTAACCGCCGACGCGGCCCAACCGCCGACGCGGCCCAACCGCCGACGCGCCCCGGACACCGCAGGCTTGGCCGGATCTCCGCCCCGGAGGGGAGGCGTCCGGTGGGGCATGATGGCCGCATGGGGACCGAGGGGGAGAGCGCGGAGGCGGCTCCGGGCGGCGCCGCCCGCCTCGTCGCGGGCCGCTACCGGCTGGAGGCGCGCCTCGGACGCGGCGGCATGGGCGTGGTGTGGCGGGCGACCGACCTGCTGCTGGGGCGGCCGGTCGCGGTCAAGGAGCTGCTGCAGGACGACACCCTTCCCGCCGGTGAGGCGCGGCGGCAGCGGGAGCGCACCCTGCGCGAGGCCCGTGCGGTCGCCCGATTACGCCACCCGCACATCGTCGTCGTGCACGACGTCGTGGAGGACGGCGACCGCCCGTACCTCGTCATGGAACTCGTCGAGGGCGGCTCGCTCGCCGACCGCGTCGCCGACCGCGGCCCCGTCGACGTCCGCGAGGCCGCCCGCATCGGACTCGCCCTGCTCGGCGCGCTGCGCACCGCGCACGCCGCCGGTGTGCTGCACCGCGACGTGAAGCCGTCCAACGTGCTGCTCGACGACGACGGCCGGGTCGTCCTGACCGACTTCGGCGTGGCCCGGGTCGAGGGCGCGACCACGCTCACCGAGCGCGGCGGCTTCGTCGGCTCGCCCGAGTACACCGCGCCCGAGCGGATGTCCGGCGCGGGCGGCGGCCCCGCCTCCGACCTGTGGTCCCTGGGCGCCCTGCTGTGCACGGCGCTGAGCGGCCGGTCGCCGTTCCACCGGGACTCGCTGGGCGGCGTGCTGCACGCCGTGGTCACCGACGAGATCAGGCCGCCCGTACAGACCGGGCCGCTGCTGCCGGTCGTCCGGGGCCTGCTGGAGCGCGACCCCGAACGGCGGCTCGGCGCCGCGGAGGCCGAGGAACTGCTGCGCGCCTTCCTCGACACCGGCCGGGTGCCGCAGCCGCCGGCCCGGACATCGGCACGGACACCGGCCCGGCTCACCCCCGTACCGGCGCTGCCGCTGCGGCCCTCCGCGCGGGCGGTGCTGGTGGCGGCGCTGCTGGTCACCGCGATGGCCGGAGTCGGCGTGTCCGCGGTGGCGCTGCTGGTGCACCGGGACGGCGCGGGCGGCGGCACCCCCACGACCCCGGCGCCGCGGCCGAGCGTACGGACGTCGGCGAGCGCGCCGGCGACGACGCCGACCCCGGCGCCACCGACCAGCTTCCGCCCGCTGTCGCACCCGCCCGCGAAAGGGGCGGTGGAGAAAGGGGCGGTGGGGCAGGGCCGCGTCACGGGTCGGTGACCGGTTGCCGTTCCCGGTGGATCCGGGAGCGGTCGGCGCGATATGGATGACTCCATGAGCAACAACGGGGGAGCCCGCAACGGAGCCGAAGAGCCCACGAGTTTCGTGCTGCGACCGCCCCAGGCACAGCCGCAGCGCCCGCCCGCGTCCGCGGCGCCCGTCCCGGGAAATCCGTACGCGACACCTGCGGCAGCCGAGACGCCCGCGGCACCCGCGGCGCCTGCGGCACCCGGCGTGTCCGCCGTGCCGCAGCAGTCCCCGCCCGGCGCGTCCGCCGTACCGCCGCAGCCCGCGTCCCCCACCGTGCCCGACCCTGTGCCCGCCCCTGTGCCCGACCCTGTGTCCGACCCCGGGGCCGGGCGGCTCATCGCCGGCCGCTACCGGCTGATCGCCCGCCTCGGCCACGGCGGCATGGGCACGGTGTGGCGGGCGAAGGACGAGGTGGTGGACCGCGAGGTCGCCGTCAAGGAACCCCGCGTCCCCGACCACCTCCCCGACCGGGAACGCGACAACCTCTTCGAGCGGATGCGCCGCGAGGCGCGCGCCGCGGCCCGGCTCGACCACCCGGCGGTGGTGAACGTGCACGACGTCGCGGTGGTGGACGGACGGCCGTGGATCGTGATGGAGCTGGTGCACGGCCGTTCCCTCGGCGACGTGCTGCAGGAGGGCACGCTCGGCGCGCCCGAGGCGGCCCGGATCGGCCTGCAGGTGCTGGGCGCGCTGGAGGCGGCGCACGCGGCGGGCGTCCTGCACCGCGACGTGAAGCCGGACAACGTGCTGCTGGGCCGGCACGACCGCGTCGTCCTCACCGACTTCGGCATCGCGCAGATCGAGGGCGAGACGAATCTGACCGACACCGGCGGCTTCGTCGGCTCCCCCGAGTACATCGCCCCGGAGCGGGTGCTGGGCCGGCGCCCCGGCCCGGCGAGCGACCTGTGGTCCCTGGGCGTGGTGCTGTACGCGGCGACGGAGGGCGTGTCGCCGTTCCGCCGCAGCAACACCCCCGCCACCCTGCAGTCGGTGCTCAACGCCACGCCCGCGCCCCCGGCCGCGGCGACCGGGCCGCTGGACGAGGCCATCAACGGCCTGCTGCGCAAGGACCCGGCGCACCGCCCGGACGCCGCCGAGGTGCGCCGCCTGCTGGAGGCGGCCGCACACCCGCCCGTTCCTGTGCCCACGCAGGGTCTGCCGCTCCCCGGCGGTCCCGCTCCCCGGCGCTTCCGGCTCGGCCGCCGGGCGTGGACGGCACTCGGCGCGGCGGTCGTCGCGGTGGCGGCGGCGGTGTACCTGGTGCTGGCGGACCCGTTCGCGGGCCCGCTGCCGGACGGCTGGACCACGCACCACGAGAAGGACGTCGCGGCCACGCTCGCGGTGCCCGCGCACTACCAGCGGACCGTTCCCGACCGCAAGTACGACCAGGGCCACTGGGTGACGTACACCGATTGGAGCGGCGGCATCTGGATCAGCCTGTCCCTGAACAAGAAGGCCGAGGACACCACCGGCACGATCAAGGACTCCGCGGCCGCCCAGATGTACGCCGACGACGGCGACTACAAGCAGTCCGGAAACTACAACCTCGACATGCCGGCCCACCCGCGCACGTCTCCCAGGACGACCACCTTCCACGGCCGCAAGGCCGCGCGGAACACCATCGTCTACACCACCGACGACAGCGACAACCCGCGCCCGCGGGAGGTGCAGATCCTCTACTACCGCACCGCCGGCGGCGACATGTACAAACTGACCATCGGCTACCCCGGCAAGGGCGACTTCACCGACCGCGGCCGCGAAGTGGCGCGCACCGCGATCTCCCTCCTCGACGTCGACAAGCTGTGACCCGGCTCAGCGTGCGAGGCGTCGCACCGCGCCCCTGACCAGCCGGACCCGCCCGACCCGTACCGCCAACTGCTTGCCGTTCCCGTTGGTTTCGGGCTTGGCGTACCAACGCAGGCCGCGGTGGCGCCACTTGGTGGGCGGGGCGTCCTGGGGGAGGGGTGGCAGGGGCATGCTCCAGGGGCCGAGGCGGAGTTCGCCGCGCCACAGCCCGGCTGTAAGGCGACGCAGGTCGATGTGCACGGTGAAGGCGTCGGTGTGGGCGACGGGCACGGCCGGGAAGACCTCGTCGGCCGTTCCGTCGCCGGCGGTGAGGACGGCGACGAGCGCGTCCTGCGGCCAGGCGGCGAGGGTGCAGCGCCCCTTGACGACCAACTCGCTTGGCTCGCCGGCGGACCAGCGTGGGGTGTCGAGGGTGAGGTGGCGGCGTACGGGGTGTTTGTTCTCGCCGATGTCGAGGGTGTAGTTGCCGTGGGGCTTGGTGGTGTAGAGGGTGACGGCTCGTGGCTGGTCGCCGAGTCCGGTGAGGAGGTGGGTGGTGGGGGTGTTGGGGAGGTGTTCGGCGCGTTTGCTGCCGATGCGGACTTCGCGGGTGATGCCCTGGGTGCCGATGGTGAGGGAGATGTCCCACAGGCCGTCGGGCAGGGGGGTGCCGTTGGCGGCGGTGGCGAGGTCGACGGTGGCGTCGAAGCCGGCGTGGTCGTAGGTGTAGCGGCCCTGGTCTTCGTCGGTGCCGAGGTGGGGGGTGGGGGTGTGGGTGACGGGGAGGCGGTATTCGGTGCCGCGGTTGCGTTCGCGCAGCAGGAGGTGGGTGGTGACGTCGCGGGTTTCGACGCGGTGGAGGTAGGCGTGGCCGGCCAGGTGCAGGGTGGTGCCGCGCAGTTCGGCGCGGTGGACGTGGTGGCGGACACCGAGCTGGTCGGTGACGTCGTAGCAGGCGTCGGGGACGGCGCGGGCGGGGTCGCGGAAGAAGGGGTAGCGGGCGTAGGCGCGACCACCCTCCACAAGGACCGGAGTGGCGACCTTGCTGTGCGCCAATTCACGCTCGAACTCGACGAGTTCGAGAACCTCGTCCAGCATCCGGTGCCGTACGAGATGCAGCCGCAGCCGCGCCATGGCGGAGAGCCGGTCGTTCATGCCCTCGTGCCACAGCGGATCGATGATCTCGGCCAGCCGGGCGAGGTGCTTCTCCTGCTGGGGCCGGGGCTCGCGTGCAAGATGACCGAGGAGCTGCTGCACCTCCACGGTCAGGTGCCGGTGCGCGAGGTGATCGCGGTCGGGACCGGGCGGCACGTGTTCCAGGAGCAGGTCGATCATGTGGGGGAGGAACCGCAGTCGGGGCTCGGCGCCCTTCGTGCGTACGGTGGTGTTGCCCCCGTCCTCCCGGAGTGTGCAGAACAGGCAGTCGTAATCCGCGACCACGGAGATTCCCGAGGCGCGCAGGTAAGCCATGGCCGTGAACGGCTGGTCCTCTCCGATG
Source organism: Streptomyces echinoruber (assembly GCF_014651135.1). GTDB lineage: Bacteria > Actinomycetota > Actinomycetes > Streptomycetales > Streptomycetaceae > Streptomyces > Streptomyces echinoruber. The sequence continues at coordinate 72,475 of NZ_BMWH01000011.1, read as the reverse complement.
GGCAGCCCCGTCGGGAAACGGAGGCCATGCCGCTCCAGGAAATCCCGGCGGAACAGTTTCAGCGGATTGAGAGCCCAGTAGACGCGTGAGTGGAAGACATCGGTCTTCGGCTGATTGCTTTTGAACATGGACATGGGCAGTCCGCGCCCCCCGACACCCACCATCTTGCCGAGAACGATGTCGGTGCCGTTCTCCTCCGCCATCCCGACCATGCGCTCCAGCGCCTCGGGACCCAGGTAGTCGTCGGCATCCAGGAAGAACACGAACTTCCCCCGGGCATGGGTGAGGCCGACATTACGGGGTGCGGACGGGCCACCCGAGTTCTTCTGGTGAATGACGCGGATCAAATCGGCATGCGTCGAGGCGATGCGGTCAACTTCCTCCGCAGTTCCGTCCGTTGAGCCATCGTTGACCACGATGACTTCCAGAGCGTTCCGGCCGATGCTCTGTTCGATCACGGAATTGATGCACCGGGTTACGTAAGGCATCGCATTGTATGCGGCGATGATTACCGAAACGGTGGGGTCGGCCATTTTTGCCTTTCTCCCGATACTGATGCAGGGCGCGCCCCGTCTTCTGCCGGACTTTCCACCGATGGATCGACATCGTCCGTCAGGCGCTGTTTGCCCGTGGGTAAGGTGCCGGTAAGGAGTGTGAAGATACCATGAACCGGGTGCGGCGCTGTTGTGACTCCTTGTCGTAGGTTCCTGGAGTGGGCGAGGGGGTTGCGCGGAATGTGAACAGGTCGCCCTCTTCTGGGTGGAGTGTCGGAATTGAGCGCCTGTGTCGCGTGAAGGTGCAGAGGGCGCGTCCTGGGGCGTTCGCTGTCTGCGGCCAACTCCTGGATTGATGGTTGACAATCCTTATCGGGTTTGTATTTACTCTGCGCTCACTTTGGTTTTGACTCTTCGTTTGTGACGGGCTATGTGTGCTCGTCGGGGTGGGATCAGGGGTGGGGTGTGCCTACGCGTGCACGACTGGCCGGGGTGCTGGCCGCTCTCGCAGGTGCTTGCGCAGTGACCGTGGGGGCCGTTCCGGGGGGACTGCCTCAAGTGTCGGCCGCCGCCACATGCACCGGAGGAACCGCGACCGACTTCAACGGTGACGGGCTGGTCGACACGGTCATCGCGGATCCGGAAGCCACGGTGAACGGGGTCAGGGGCGCAGGCTTGGTGCGCGTCGTCCTGGGTGGCGGCAAGGGCGTCTCCGAGATCTCGCAGGCCACCAGCGGCATGCCCGCGGCGCCGGAGGTGAGCGACCGCTTCGGTCTCTCCCGCACGTCCTACGACGTGGACGGAGACGGGTGCTCGGACCTGGTGGTCGGCGCTCCCTACGAGGACATCAGCAAGGACGGCGCCAATTTGGTGGACGCAGGAGCCGTCTATGTCATCCACGGTACGCCCACCGGTATCGGCGCCGGTTCCCGAATCGAGGGGTACAGCCAGGCTGGGCTCGACTCTCATACGACGACAGAAGCTTTCGACTGGTTCGGCTTCGCCCTGCGAGCGGGTGAGACGGCGAGTGGAACGCCCTACCTCGTAGTCGGTGCTCCGGGGGAGAACGTCACGGCCGAGGACGGCAAGACCTACACGGATGCGGGTGCCATCACCTATGTCCAGGGGACGACGACGGTTACGGTCTCCGAGAAGGACGATGGTGTGCCCGGGGTGGTGGAAGCCCATGACCGCTTCGGCTACTCGATAGCTGGTACAAACCGTTACTTCGCCGTCGGCGGACCAGGAGAGGCCATAGGCGACGAAGAATTCGCCGGCGGCGTCACGGTCTTCAGCCACACTCTCACCAACGGTCTGCCCACTCCGCTTGCCGGCATCGGCCAGGGGACCACGGGCGATGCGATTCCCGGCGTTGCAGAAGCCGGAGACGCTTTCGGCACCTCGATCTCCATGACGAGCTACCGGCCCGGCGACCAGACGTACAACTCCGATGCCCTTTTGGCTGTCGGTACCCCGGGCGAGGACATCGACGGCGTAACGGACGCGGGAAGCGTGACGGTGGTGCGTATCCAGCCTTCTGGTGCGTACTCACTGATTGCAGGGATCGATGCGAAGACCGACGGTGTGGACGGCGTGGAGAGCCAGGGGGACTTCTTCGGGCAGCGCGTCACCATCGCCAACACCAACACGAGCGTCGTCACCAGCACCGCAACGGTGCGGCTCGCCGTCGGCATCCCGGGGCGGGACGTGGGCTCCGTCCAGGACGCGGGCGTCGTGCAGGTCTTCCGGCCGCTGGACGCCTCTGTGGGTACGAACGACAAGATCTTGGCCCGGGGCTCGAGCGTCCTGCCCGGTACGGCTGCGCCTCGTGATTACGCGGGAATCGCGATGACCTCCGGGGCCACCAGCCTCTATCTGGGGGTTCCCTACAGCAAGGCGCCCGACACCCCCAGGGGCGCACTCTATGTCATGCCGTGGACGGACATCGACGGAACTACCAGTACGGGTACGACCACGTACAAGCCCGGATCCGGCGGTCTCCCCGATGACGGCGTGGCGTTCGGAGTCGTGGGATGAGCGGCGTCGCGAGAAGGGGGAAGCAAGGGCCGATGAGACGGAGAAAGAGCGGAAGACACCGTACCGCCGCCATCGCCACCGTGTTCGCCGCCCTCCTGGCGACCGGAATGAGCGGCTTGCCCGCCGCGCACCCGGCCCCTGCCGCGGTCGGCACGGCCACGGCCGACGACACCCCGGTGCTCACCGAGTCCGCCGCGCAGGCCAGGGCCGAGAAGACCGGCAGACCGGTGGAAGTGCTCAACCTGCGTGACGAGGACAGCACCACCGTCGCCAATCCCGACGGCACCTTCACGACCACCCAGTACGTGCAGCCCGTTCGCACCCGCAAGAACGGCAAGTGGACGCAGATCGACACCACCCTCGTCGAGCAGAAGAACGGCACCTACGCGCCCCGGGCCGCGCTCACCGCCATGTCGTTCTCCGGCGGCGGTGACACGACGTTCGCCGAGATCGAGAAGGACGGCCGTACGCTGTCCCTCGACTGGCCGGACCGGCTGCCCAAGCCCAAGGTCGAGGGCTCCACGGCCACGTACGCGAACGTTCTGCCGGGTGTCGACCTCGCCGTCACCGCGAGCGCGGAAGGGTTCTCGCACGTCCTGGTCGTCAGGAACGCGAAAGCGGCACGGAATCCGGAACTCACCGAGCTCCGCCTTCCGGTCGAAACGACGTCCCTGAAGTTGAGGGAGACCGCCGAAGGCGGGTTGACCGCCACCGACAGCGGTTCCGGCGGAATCGTCTTCGAGGCGCCGCAGCCGGTGATGTGGGACTCGAGCCATGCCGAGACCTCCCCGCAGCCGTCCGCGCAGGCGGAGAGCGCGCAGACGCCACCGGACGGTGCCCAGGTCGCCGACGTCGCTGTGGACCTCTCGTCGCAGACCATGACCCTCAAGCCCGACGTGGATCTGCTCACCGACGACGAGACGGTCTACCCCGTGTACATCGACCCGGTGGTCAAGACCGCCAACCGCAGCGGCTGGACCATGGTGTCCTCGCACTACCCGAGCGCCGAGTTCTGGAAGTTCGACGACGACGAGGGCGTGGGCCGCTGCCCGTCCGACGTGTCGTACCGCTGCTCCAGCTCCGACGACGTCAAGCGCCAGTTCTTCGCGATTCCGACCGGCGGCTTCAAGGGCAAGGACATCGTCAGCGCCGAGTTCGCCGTCACGCTGGTGCACACCTACAGCTCCTCCGCACGCGAGGTGCAGCTCGCACGGGTCAACAGCACGGGCGCGAGTGCGATCAGCTCGTCGACGAACTGGTCGAACCAGCCGTCGTCGAAGGAGACCATCGCCTCCAAGTCCCCGACGGACACCGCGGGTTCCTGCACCTCGACCAACCAGAACGTGCGCTTCGGCGTGACGGGCACCGTCCAGAAGGCCGCCGACAACGGCTGGGACACCACCACCTTCCGGTTGAAGGCGGGCAGCGAGTCCGACACCTCCTACTGGAAGCGCTTCTGCGGCAACGCGCATCTCGAGGTCACCTACAACCGGCCGCCCCTGCAGCCCGACCAGGACGACCTGCAGATGAAGCCGGGCGACACGTGCGAGTACGGCCACGCCACCGAGCACTATGTGACCGAGGCGCCGCGGGTGTCCGCCGTCATCCGGGACTACGACCACGGTGACACCGGATCCAACTCCGAGACGCTGCAGGCGCAGTTCAAGGTGTGGTGGACCGACGGCTCCGGCAATACGGTCACGCACTACGCGACGACGGCCAAGAAGAGCACCGTGGACGCGGAGTGGAGCGACCAGACCGGCGTGGCCACGTTCTTCTACACCATCGGCAGCGACATCTCGGGTGACGGCGAGGCCGGCTTCATCGTTCCGCAGAACACCGTCGTCTCCTGGGCAGTGCGAGGCTATGACCAGCAGTCGTACGGTCCCTGGTCCACCGACGGCGACCAGACCCGCTGCGAGTTCATCTACGACACCACCAAGCCGAAGGCGGCGACGGTCACCTCGGCCCGGTACCCGGACGACGAGACCTGGCACGCGGGCGTCGGCGACTATGGCAGCTTCACCATGGACTCGCCCTCCGCCGACGTGACGAAGTACACCTACTACTTCACCGGCCCGCACGCCGACAACACGAAGAAGACGGTGCCCGCCGAGTCCACGGGCGGCCCGGCGACCATCTCCTGGATGCCGCCGAGCGAGGGCACCTACGTCCTGCACGTCACGGCCGTCGACGGCGCGGGCAATCCGCAGAAGACCCCGACCAGCCACGTCTTCCTGGTCAGTGACGGCCGTGCGCCCGTCGCCGCGTGGACGCTGGGCGACGCCCGGGGCTCCACCAAGGCGGCCGGCAGCAGCGGAGCGCCCGACGCCACCGCCGGATCCGGCGTGACCTTCGGCGTCGAGGGACCGCTGGGCTCCACGGACACCGCGGCCTCCTTCGACGGCACCGCGAACGCCTACCTCGACTCGGGCGAGGCGGCCGTGGACACCAGCGGCACCTTCTCCGTGAGTGCCTGGGTGATGCTGCCGACGGTGCCCACCGAGAACATGACCGTGGTGAGCCAGGACGGCACGGCCCAGCCCGGTTTCGAACTCGGCTACGACGCGGACTCCGCGTCGTGGACCTTCCGCATCCCCGTCAGCGACATGGAGTCGCTCGGTACCTGGAAGGTGTCGGGCGCGGCGGCCGTCGCCGGCAGCTGGACTCATCTGATCGGGGTGTACGACGCCGAGGTCGGCAAGATGATGCTCTACGTCAACGGGGTCCTCGTCGCCGACGACGTGCAGGCCCGCCACACCAGGTGGAACGCCACCGGAGCTGTGCAGGTCGGCCGCAAGCTCTCCCTCGGTGGGTACACGACCCCGCTCAAGGGCAGCGTCGCCGACGTCAAGATCCACGACCGGGTGATCCCGCCCACCGAAGGCCAGGAGCTCGGTGGCATCAAGCCCCACCAGCTGGCCTACTGGCAGTTGGACGAAGCGGCGTCCGGGGTCTCGCCGGAGACGGCGGGCGGCACCGGCCTGACCTTGGGCGGAGGCGCCTCCATCTACGTGCCCGACGACTCCTGCGACCCCGAGACCGATCCGGACTGCACGCCCCCGGCCGCACCACTGTGGGGCAACGGTCACCTGCTCCTCAACGGCACGGACGCCTACGCGACCCGTGCGGCCGCGGGGCCGCTCTCCGCGCAGGACAGCTTCACGCTCACCGCGCGCGCCCGGCTCGCCGCCGCGCAACCGGCGACCGATGAGACGGTGCTGTCCCTGACGGGTACCAAGGGAAGCGCGATCCGTGTCAAGTACCAAGCTTCCAGCGGGCGTTGGCAGCTAGTGGTGACGAGCGCGGACGCCACGGCCCCGGTGACCACCTCCCTCCTCGACAACGCTGACCCACCGAGTTCGCAGGGCGACGGCGACCACCTCGCGCTGGTGTACAACGCGGTCTTCGGCGACGTGCTCCTCTACGTCAACGGCACCGCGGTGGCCAAGGCACCCTGGGACAACACCTGGGACTTCAGCACGACCAGCCTGCAGGTCGGCCGCACACGCGACGGCACCGCCGCGAGCGAGTACTTCTCCGGCGCCGTCGACGAGGTGCGCATGTACCAGGGGCCGCTGGACGCCTCCCTGGTCGCGCTGGTCTCGGTGCTGCCGGCCGGCGCCAGTATCGACGAGACCTCGGCCTAGCACGCCGCAACGGGAGGGCGGCCCGTGGCCGCCCTCCCCATCCAAGCCTCCGCCACCGCCTTGCCTCATCGCTGGAGATGTCATGTCCTCGCCCATATGGTTCCGGTCGTCCAGACCGGCCCGGCGAACCGGTCGCCGCCCCGCGGCACTGCTGCTGGGGCTCGCCCTGTCGATCGGCCTGCTCCCGCAGTACGCCCCCGCGGCAAGGGCCGACGACGGTCTGAGCAGGCCGAAGACCCAGACCAATCTGGACGACCCGGTCCGGGGCACCAACGCCAGGCCGAAAACCTTCAAGAAGACCGACGAGGCGAGGAAGGCGGCGGTCAAACGGGCCGATGCGGCGCACTGGCCGAAGGCCGCAAGCACCGAGATCCGGCTCACCGCGAAAGCGGCCAGAGCCGGCGGCATGCCGCTGACAGTGAAGGCCTCGTCGGGCACCGGGGCGGCGAAGTCGGTCCGCGTCCGCATGCTCGGGCACAAGGCGGCCGAGACCGCCGGCATCGACGGCGTCCTGTTCACCGTCGCCCGTGCCGACGGAGCGGCCGCGAAGGGCACCGCCCGGCTCACCCTGGACTACTCGGACTTCGCCGGCGCCTTCGGAGGCGGCTACGGCTCCCGACTGCGGCTGGCCCAATACCCCGCATGCGTCCTCACGACGCCCCAGAAGAAGAGCTGCTCGACACCGACGTACATCAAGAGCAGCAACGACGCCGAGAAGCAGACGCTGACGGCCACGGTGACGGCGGCACCCGACACCTCGGGGCCGACCCCCCAGCTCCTCACCGCGGACTCCGGTTCGTCGTCTTCCGGCACCGTCCTGGCCGCCACCGCGAGCAGCGGCGGTGACAACGGCGACTACAAGGCGACCAGCCTCTCCCCGTCCTCCGAGTGGGGCGTCGACACCAACTCCGGCGCGTTCACGTGGTCGTACCCGATGACCACCCCGCCCGTGCCGGGCGGCCTGCAGCCCGCTGTGGGCCTGAGCTACAACTCCCAGTCGATCGACGGCCAGACGGCGACCACGAACAACCAGGGTTCGTGGATCGGCCAGGGATTCACCTACGAGCCCGGCTTCATCGAACGCAGCTACAAGCCGTGCGCCGACGACGGGCACGACGCCACGTACGGCGACGAGTGCTGGGCGTACGACAACGCCACGCTGTCGCTGGCAGGCGGCACCTCCGGCGAGATCGTCAAGGACGACAGCACCGGCGAGTGGCGCATCAGCGACGACGACAACGCCAAGGTCGAGCACCTCACCGGGACCACCAACGGCGACAACAACGGCGAGTACTGGAAGGTCACCACCGCCGACGGCACCCAGTACTACTTCGGACTGAACCGGCTGCCCGGCTACGCCGGCGGCAACGAGGAGACCGACTCCACCTGGACCGTCCCCGTCTACGGCGACGACTCGGGCGAACCCTGCTACAACGCCGGCTTCGCGGACGCCTACTGCACCCAGGCCTGGCGCTGGAACCTCGACTACGTCGTCGACCCGCACGGCAACGCCATGTCGTACTTCTACGGCAAGGAGACGAACTACTACACGCAGGGACTGAAGACCACAGAGAACGGCAAGCCCTACATCCGCGGCGGCTACCTCAAGCGCATCGACTACGGACAGCGCGCGGGCAAGGTGTACTCCACCAAGCCGGCCGCCCAGGTCGTCTTCACCACCGCCGAGCGCTGCATCGGCGACCTCACCGACTGCGAGGCCTCCGACCTCACGGACTCCACGGCCGCCGACTGGCCCGACGTACCGTGGGACCAGAACTGCAAGGCGGACACCAAGTGCCCCGGCCAGAACTCGCCGACCTTCTGGACCCGCAAGAAACTGACGAAGGTCACCACGCAGATCCGCACCGGCGACTCGACGTACACGCCGGTCGACGAATGGAACCTCACCCACGTCTTCACCGACAACGGAGACGGCTCCAAATCCCTGTGGCTCAGCCGTATCGGCCACACCGGCAAGGTGGGCACCGATGTCTCCGTCCCCTCCGTCGAGCTGTACGGCAAGCAACTGCCCAACCGCGTCGACGAGACCGGCGACAACCTCCAGCCGTTCTACCGCTTCCGCCTGGCCGCGGTGAAGAACGAGACGGGCGGTGTGCTCAGCGTCAACTACGCCGATCCCCAGTGCACCACCAGCAGCCTCCCGGCCGAGGACTCCTCCAAGGTGCGCTGCTTCCCGGTGAAGTGGAACCCGCCGGGCGCGGCGGACCCGATCACCGACTGGTTCCACAAGTACGTCGTCCAGTCGGTCGTCGAGACCGACCTGACCGGCGGGAACCCCGACCAGGTCACCACCTACACCTACCTGGGCGACGCCGGCTGGCGGAAGACCAAGCCCGACGGCATCACCAAGTCGGAATACCGCACCTGGGGCGACTGGCGCGGCTACGGCAGAGTGCGAGTGGAGACGTCCGACGGCACCAACTCGTCCTCCAACACCAGGACCGAGCACGTCTTCTTCCGCGGGCTCGACGGCGACGTGGACAAGGACGGCACCACCCGCTCCGCCACGGTGACCGACTCCAACGGCGTGTCCTACGAGGACTCCGACTGGAAGGCCGGCTTCGAACTCGAGACGCTCACCTACAACGGCTCCGACATCACGCAGAAGTCCGTGACCCTGCCGTGGACCGCGGTGACCGCGACCCAGACCGAGGACTGGGGCACTCGTAAGGCACGCTACGTCGAGAAGGGCTCGACGGACACCTACGTGGCGCTCACGGCCGGCGGCTGGCGGCACACCAGGTCCACGACGACGTACGACAGCGCCACCGGCCGGGAGACCCAGGTCGACGACGACGGCGAGGTCGGCGTCGCCGACAACCAGTGCACCCGCACGCAGTACGCGGACAACGCGAGCCTGCACCTGTACACGTACGTGTCCCGGGTGGAGAAGGTCGCGGTCGACTGCGCCACCGCACCCGACCGCGCCACCCAGGTCATCTCCGACGACCTGACCTACTACGACGGCTCCACGGTGCTCGGCGCGGCCCCCACCAAGGGCGACGTGACCACCGTGAAACGGCTGTCCGCCCACAACGGCACCACGGCCACGTACCAGACGACCGCGGTGACGACGTACGACGACTACGGCCGCCCGCTGGTGGTCAAGGACGCGGAGACCGCGTCCTCCTCGACCGCGTACACCTCCTCCACGACCTACACGGACACCTACGGCCTCGCGACGAAGTCCACGGTGACCAACCGGCTCGGCTGGACCATGTCGACCGAGTACGCGCCGCAGTGGGGCCTGCCCAGCGCGAAGACCGACCAGAACGGAAAGCGGACCGACCTCGCCTACGACGGTCTCGGGCGGCTGGTGTCGGTCTGGCTCCCGGACCGGCCGAAGTCCTCCGGGCTCACGCCGTCCCTCAAGTACGAGTACCTGGTCCGGGACGACGACGGTCCTACCGCGGTCCGCACCCAGAAGATCGAGAGCGACGGCACGTCGTACAGCAGCGAGTGGTCCCTGTACGACGGCCTGCTCAGGCCCCGGCAGGAGCAGACCGAGGGCCCCGGCGGCGGCCGCATGGTCGCGGACACCCTCTACGACGGCTCGGGCCGCGTCGTGAAGGTCAACGACACCTACTACGTCTCCGGCGCACCCTCCTCGACGCTGTTCCAGCCCGTCGACGCCGACCTCGACGCGCAGACGGTGACGCGGTACGACGGCGCCGGCCGGGTCACGGCCTCCGTGTTCGAGGTGCAGGGCACGGAGAAGTACCGCACCACGTACACCTACGGCGGCGACCGGGTCACCACCACCCCGCCGTCCGGCGGAGTGAAGACCACGGTCGTCAGCGACGCCCGGGACCGGGTGACGACCCGCATCGAGTACCCGGCCGGCGGCGACCCCGTCACCACCTCGTACGGCTACACGCCGGCCGGACAGCTGTCGAAGGTCACCGACACCGCGGGCAACACGTGGACCTACACCTACGACCAGCTGGGCCGCCAGGTGAAGGCGGTCGACCCGGACACCGGCACCTCGACGTACACGTACGACGCGCTGGACCGCCGGACGTCCGTGACGGACAACCGCGGCAACAAGACGTCGACGAAGTACGACGAACTCGGCCGTGCCGTGTCCACCTGGCAGGGCGAGCCGGACACCGGCACCAAGCTGTCGGTGACCAAGTACGACACGGTCGCCAAGGGCGAGCTGTACGGCACCTACACCTACAAGGACGGCGCCGTCTACGCGTCCGTGACCTACCCGGTCCTCGACGCCGACAACGACTACAAGCCGACCTCGACGAAGTACTACCTCTCCAAGACCGCCGAACCGCAACTGGGCGGCACCTACGAGTTCACCGCCCAGTACAACCGGGACGCCACGGTCCAGGGGCAGGGCCTGCCGGCGGCGGGTGACCTGCCGGCGGAGGCGCTGACGTACACGTACGACGAACTGCAGCGCCCGGTCGGTCTCAAGACGTCACTCGGCGGCGGCAGCTACGTGACCGACGCGACGTACTCGCCGACGTCGAACCTGGAGCAGGTCGAGCTGTCCACCGGCGACACCTCCTCCCGCAAGACGTGGATCACCAACTCCTTCGAACGGGGCACCGACCGGCTGACCAACTCCCGTGTGGACGTGGAGGGAGCCGCCGGCGCCGCCTACGACGCGCACTACACCTATGACGCGGCCGGCAACGTCCTCTCGATCGCCGACACCCCCAGCGGCGGCACCAAGGACGTCCAGTGCTTCGCCTACGACGGCCTGCGGCGCCTGACGACGGCCTGGACCTCGTCGGCCCAGGCCGGCGGGGCGTCGGGCACGGGTGCCACGGAGACCGCCTGCTCCTCGGGACCGTCGTCCACGACGGTCGGCGGCGTCTCCCCCTACTGGACCGAGTACGGCTACGACGCGCTCGGCAACCGCACCAGCGAGGTGCGACACGGCCTGAACGGCGCGGCGACCTCGAGCCGCACCTACACCTACGGCAAGGGCTCCGGGCCGAACGGCACGGACTCCGGGCCCCACACGGTGGCGTCGGTGGTGCAGAAGACCGAGGCCACCGGCACCACGCCGCAGGTCACCTCCCAGAACACGTACACCTACGACGCGTCGGGCAACACCCGCACCCGCGTCCTGGACGGCGACACCCAGACCCTGGAATGGGACAAACAGGGCGAGCTCACCAAGGTGACGAACGCCGACGGAACGGTGACGTCGTACACCTACGACGCCGTCTCGGGGGACCGCATCCTGCGGGACGCGCCCGGCGAGAAGACGTTCTACCTCCCCGGCATGGAGCTCCACCTGGACAAGGCCACGTCCAAGGTGACGGCGACCCGGTACTACACCTTCGGCGGCCTCACGGTCGCCATGCGGGAGGCGGACGGCGTCCACTTCCTGGCCGCCGACCACCAGGGCACGGCGGAGATCGCCGTCGACGCCAAGACCGGCCAGACCACCCGCCGGCGCATGGACCCCTTCGGCAACCCGCGCGACGAGTCCGCCTCCTCCTCGTCCGGCTGGGTCAACGACAAGGGCTTCGTCGGCGGCACCATCCAGAAATCCACGGGCCTGACCACGCTCGGGGCCCGGGAGTACGACGCGGACACAGGCCGCTTCCTCTCGGCCGACCCGATCATCGACTACAACGACCCGCAGCAGATCAACGGCTACGCGTACGCCAACAACAGCCCTGTCAGCGAGAGCGATCCGACGGGCCTGGAGAGCTGCGGCCCCGTCCACTTCTGCTCCGGCAGCAACGGCACCTACGGCACCTACAAGCCGGAGAACGACCCCGGCTCCGACAAGTACGACGGCTCCAGCCACGACGGCACCAAGAAGTCCGGCGGTGGCGGAGGCGGTGGCGGGAGCGGCACCGCCGGCAGCGGCACCTACACGGCCGCCAAGGCCAAGGCCGACGAGGCCCGGGCCAAGGAGGACGCGGCCAAGAAGCGCGCCATCGCCATCGCCAAGGAACTCGCCAAGATCATCGCCGACGAACTCGGCATCACGGACGCCCTGGACTGCTTCACCACGGGAAGCCTGGGCTCCTGCGGGGCGACCGCGGTGAACGTGGTCTCGTCGCTCATCGGCGGCGGCCCGGCGGCACGGCTGGTCTCGAAGTACTGGTACCGCGTCGACAAGGCGATCGCCCTGGGCAAGCGGATCGTCGGGCTGGGCAAGAAGCTGTGGGAGGGCTTCAAGGACTGGCGGCGAAGCAGGAAGGCCGCGGAGGCAGCCGAGCGGGCGGCCAAGGCGTGCAACAGCTTTACCCCCGATACGCGGGTGCTCATGGCCGACGGGACGTCGAAGCGGATCGCGGACGTCGACATAGGCGACAAGGTCCTGGCGACCGACCCCGAAACGGGCAAGACCAAGGTCGAGACGGTCACCGCCGAGATCAAGGGCAAGGGACTCAAGCACCTCGTCAAGGTCACGATCGACGCCGACGGCAAGAAGGGCCGGAAGACCGCGTCCGTCACCGCGACGGACGGACACCCCTTCTGGGTGCCGGAACTCGACGCGTGGATCGAGGCGACGCACCTGAAGTCGGGCGAGTGGCTCCGCACGAGCGCCGGCACGCGGGTCCAGATCACAGCGGTCGAGCGGTGGACGAGCCCGGACGCCACCGTCCACAACCTCACCGTCAGTGCTCTGCACACGTACTATGTGCTGGCGGGGGCCGCGCCGATCCTTGTTCACAATTGTGATGAAGGAGATGGCTACCTGTATCGGGGAGTTCCGAATGGACATCCGAAATATGACGATGCCCTGGAAGGGCGCGCTGTACCGCACGGTGGTCACTCTGACCCGGGCAGGCATGCAGGCGGCAACACTGACAGTGAATTCACTTCATGGACCCACGACTATGAGGGCGTAGCTCTTGACGCGGCCGAGGAGCTTGGTCCGGGAGGGATCGTGATGCGGATTCCTCACTCCAGTGTCCCGGCAGGGAGTGACGTTCAAATTCACGGGACCGAGTATGAAGTGTATGAGGAGGGGGAGCATGCGTTGCGTGGGGTGATCAACGGTGCAGAGATCAGTATCAACCGGGGGCCATGGTTTATGCCAGGCGGTGGTAGGTAACCCGCTCCTCGGAGATCATACGAGATCATTCTAGCTCGCAGATTCATTGGAGAGTTCCGTGGAAAGAAGTCGCCTTGCGCAACTCCTCGCCGGGGCTGATGAAGTGCGGCTTCTCTCCCGGACCGCCCTCGAATCGGGCGTCGATTACGAAATTTGGCCTGAGGGTGTCGCAACCCAACGTCTCGTCTCAATTTATGAGAGGCGAGGGCGTGGAATCCGACGCTCTGGCCAGCCTTCGCTTGGATTCGCGGAAGCACTTGATGCGCTTCGTTCCTATGACGGCGCCGAGCTTGCGCTAGGGTTTATCGATGACCGACATCGAGGTGGATATTATTTCCAGCTATTCCTGGATCTAGAATTCAGTTCGGTCGTTGCATGCTTTGGGGTGAAGTCAACGCGGGATCTTCATGATTCTTAAGGTGATCCCGTTGCGGTAATTCGTCTGATGTCAATTTTCGGGGGGGGGTGTGAGCCTGTGCGGTCGGATCCGATATGTTGGTGGCCCAGTTTCTCGGGTCCAGGCGGTATCGGGATTTATCTGCAAGGGATTTGAAGGCAAAATAGAGATTTCTCCTGGGGTGGTCAAACGGCTTGGGGCCCCGCCGAAATCGGCGGGGCCCCAAGCCGTTTGACGGCAACGTCAGCGGACGGCTGCTACGGCGGATGGGGCGTCAGGTTCGTCGTCGGTCTGGCCGAGGGCGTGGCCCAGTGTGTCGATGGCTTGGCGCTGGAGGCGGAGTCGGACGTGGGCGTAGACGGTGGTGGTGACGCCGATGTGGGTGTGGCCGAGAAGCTCCTTGACCACGACGAGCTCGACGCCCTGCCTGGCGGACGCCACGGGTTCGGCCTGAGTGGCGCATGGTTTGCAGTCTCAGCCCTTGAGGGCCTTGAGGCGGCGCAACAGACCCCTGACGGGCTGCACCCGTCCGATGCGTACCGTCAACTGCTTGCCATTCCTGTTGGTTTCGGGTTTGGCGTACCAGTGTCGGCCGTGGTGGCGCCACTTGGTGGGCGGGGCGTCCTGGGGGAGGGGTGGCAGGGGCACGCTCCAGGGGCCGAGGCGGAGTTCGCCGCGCCACAGTCCGGGGGTGAGGTGCCGCAGGTCGATGTGGAGCGCGAAGGCGTCGGTGCGGGCGACGGGTACGGCGGGGAAGGAGACGGTGGTGGCGTCGGGGCCGGTGAGGACGGCGGTCAGGGCGTTCTCGGGGTAGGTGGCGAGGGTGTTGTGCCCTTCGATGACCAGGACGGTCGGTTCGCCGGCGGACCAGCGTGGGGTGTCGAGGGTGAGGTGGCGGCGTACGGGGTGTTTGTTCTCGCCGATGTCGAGGGTGTAGTTGCCGTGGGGCTTGGTGGTGTAGAGGGTGACGGCTCGTGGCTGGTCGCCGAGTCCGGTGAGGAGGTGGGTGGTGGGGGTGCCGGGGAGGTGTTCGGCGCGTTTGCTGCCGATGCGGACTTCGCGGGTGATGCCCTGGGTGCCGATGGTGAGGGAGATGTCCCACAGGCCGTCGGGCAGGGGGGTGCCGTTGGCGGCGGTGGCGAGGTCGACGGTGGCGTCGAAGCCGGCGTGGTCGTAGGTGTAGCGGCCGTGGTCTTCGTCGGTGCCGAGGTGGGGGGTGGGGGTGTGGGTGACGGGGAGGCGGTATTCGGTGCCGCGGTTGCGTTCGCGCAGCAGGAGGTGGGTGGTGACGTCGCGGGTTTCGACGCGGTGGAGGTAGGCGTGGCCGGCCAGGTGCAGGGTGGTGCCGCGCAGTTCGGCGCGGTGGACGTGGTGGCGGGTGCCGAGCTGGTCGGTGACGTCGTAGCAGGCGTCGGGGACGGCGCGGGCGGGGTCGCGGAAGAAGGGGTAGCGGGCGTAGGCGCGGCCGCCCTCCACAAGGACCGGGGTGGCGACGTCGCTCCGCTCGGACTCCTCCTCGAAACGGGCGAGTTCGAGAACCTCGTCCAGCATCCGGTGCCGGATCAGGTGCAGCCGCAGCCGGGCCATCGCCACGAGCCGGTCGTTCATGCCCTCGTGCCACAGCGGGTCGATGATCTCGGCCAGCCGGGCGAGCGTCTTGTGCTGCGACTCGCGCGGCTCCAGCGGCAGGTGACTGCGGACGAGGGTGCGCACCTCGACCGTCAGGTAACGGAGCGCCAGGTGGTCGCGGTTCGGTCCGGCCGGGACGTTCTCGACGAGGAACTCCACCATGCGGGCGAGGTAGCGCAGGCGGGGCTCGGCGCCCGAGGTGCGGCGCGTGAGGTTGTTCTCGTCCTCCCGCATCACCCAGAACACGCAGTCGTAGTCGGCCACCACCGAGATGCCCGACGCGTGCAGGTACGCCGCCGCGACGAACGGCTGGTCCTCGCCGGTGGCCAGGTCGGTGGGGAAGCGCAGCCCGTGCCGTTCCACCAGTTCGCGGCGGAACAGCTTCATCGGGCTGAGCGTCCAGTACACGCGGGACGAGAACACGTCGGTCTTCGGCTGGTTGCGCCGGAACATCGACGTCGGCGCCTGCCGCCCGCCGACACCGACCATCTTGCCGAGGACGACGTCGGTGCCGTTCCCCTCCGCCGCGGCGACCATGCGCTCCAGCGCCTCGGGGCCCAAGTAGTCGTCCGCGTCCAGGAAGAAGACGTACGTGCCGCGCGCCAGGTCGAGTCCCTTGTTGCGGGGCGCGGCCGGTCCGCCGGAGTTCTCCTGCCGCACCACCCGCAGCAGTCCCGGATACTCCTTCGCCAGTCGCTCCAGCTCCGCCGCGGTGCCGTCGGTCGAGCCGTCGTCGACGGCGATGACCTCCAACGCGTCCCGGCCGATGGTCTGTTCGGCCACCGACGTGATGCACCGCGTCAGATAGGGCATCGCGTTGTAGGCGGCGACAATCACCGAAACCGTCGGGCCGAGCATCGTCGTCTTTCTCCAGGGGGTCACGGGGGCACGTCCGGTGCGGATCTCCGTGCACGCCCCGGTCCTGCGAGTGCCCCACTTGCGGGCGAGATGCCGAACGGGATGTGAAGATACCATGACGTATCCGGGCTTTAGGTATGAATCGGCTGTGTGTGCGGAGTGAGTTCGCCGGATTCGTGACGACGGCTCGGTAAGGGACTTTTGCCGGTGGTCGTGGTCGTGGTCGTCGGTGGCCGCGAGCGGGCAGGGCGGTGGCGGGCCGGGTTCCGCCGTCGGGGGAGGTCGTGTCTGCGACCTGTCAACTTCCTTTGGCCACTGGAGCGTTGTCGCATCGACAAGGGCGCGTTCCACAGGGTAGTCATGGTGCATGAGTGGCGGTGGGGAACAGGCGTCCGGCGGTCGGCTCATCGGCGGCCGGTACCGGCTGCGGCGGCGGGTCGGGGAGACGGGCGCCGTGTGGCGGGCGTACGACGAGGAGGACGGGCGGGAGGTCGCCGTCCGGGAACCGCGTCTGCCCGGGAGGCCGGAGGACGAGGAGTACCGGCGGGCCGCGCACCGACTGGAGCACGAGGCTCGGGCCGCCGCCCGGGTCGGGCATCCCTGCGCGGTGCGGATCCACGACGTCGTCGTCGAGGACGGGATGCCGTGGATCGTGACGGAGTACGTGCCCGGGGAGTCCCTGCGCGACGTGCTGCGCCGCGGGACCCTCGATCCCGCCGAGGCCGCCCGTGTCGGGCTCGCCGTGCTCGGGGCCCTGCGGGCCGCGCACGCCGTGGGGATCGTGCACCGGGACCTGCGGCCGGAGAACGTGCTGATCGAGTCCGGCACCGGGCGCGTCGTCGTCACCGACTTCGGCATCGCCTCCGGACCGCCCGCGCGGGACGGCGGTTTCCTCGCGCCGGAGCGGCTGTCCGGGGCCTCCGGGTCCTCCGGGACCAGGGTGGCCGGGCCGGAGTCCGACCTGTGGTCACTGGGGGCGCTGCTGCACACCGCCCTGCGGGGGCGGCCGCCCGGTCGCGGTGCCGAGGCGCCGGACGCCGGCGAACCGCTCGGCGCCCTCGTCGGTCGGCTGCTCGCATCCGACCCCGAGCGGCGCCCCGACCCGGCGGAGGCCGCGGCGGTGCTGGCGGGGGTGGCGGGGGTGGCGGGGGAGGAGACAGTCGGACCGGTGGCGGTCGGGGAGGAGGCGGCCGGACCGGCGGCCGCGCAAGGAACAGCCGGGCAAGGAGCAGCCGGGCAAGGGGCAGCCGGGCAGGGGGTGGCCGTCGAAGCAGCCGGGCGGCGGGTGGCGCCTTCGTCCGCACCCGGGCCCGCGGCCACCCGGCCGGGCGGTGACGACGTAGGGCCGGGCGGTGACGACGTAGGGCCGGGCGTCGGCGACGTGCGGCCCGTCGAGCCGGCTTCGCCCGCCCCGCCGCGACCCCGTACCCCCCTCCGTACCCTCCTCTCCCTGCTCGGCCTGTAGCAGCGCGGCCAATGCCCTGATCAGCGGCTTCGCTGCCAGCGTTCACTGGCGGCGTGTGA
This sequence comes from Streptomyces echinoruber, assembly GCF_014651135.1. Taxonomy (GTDB): domain Bacteria; phylum Actinomycetota; class Actinomycetes; order Streptomycetales; family Streptomycetaceae; genus Streptomyces; species Streptomyces echinoruber. Next base: position 54,823 of record NZ_BMWH01000011.1, on the reverse strand, counting down.
GCGGTCCGTGAAACCGCGTTACCGACGGGTACACAAAGCCACCGGCACGGCCTACCCTGCGCGTCATGACGGACACGCAGGCGCCGCAGAAGACCGGCACCAACCCGCTCGCCCCCGCCCCCGAGGGCGCCCGTACCGCCGCCGACGTGGTCACGCCGCAGCTCGTCGCGCACCTGACCAAGGGGGTGACCGGGTCCGGTCGTACGGCCGTGCACACGCCGTTCACCGGGGAGAAGCTGGCCGACGTGCCCGAGTCCACCCCCGAGGACGTCGCCGCCGCCTTCGAACGGGCCCGCGCGGCACAGACCGTGTGGGAGCGGACCCCGGTACGGCAGCGCGCCGCCGTCCTGCTGCGCTTCCACGACCTGCTGCTGGACCGGCAGGCGGAGGTGCTGGACCTGGTCCAGCTGGAGACCGGCAAGGCGCGGCTGCACGCGCACGAGGAGGTGCAGGCCGTCGCGGTCGCCGCCCGCCACTACGGCCGCCGCGCCGCCGCCTACCTGAGGCCGAAGCGGCACGCCGGCGCCGTACCGGGCCTGACGAAGGTCACCGAGCTGCGCCACCCGCGCGGGGTCGTCGGCCAGATCGCCCCCTGGAACTACCCGCTGGAACTCTCCGTCGGCGACGCCCTGCCCGCGTTCGTCGCCGGCAACGCGGTCGTGATGAAACCGGACACGGAGACCTGCCTGACCGCGATGTGGGCCCGCGACCTGCTGGTCGAGGCCGGACTGCCCGCCGACGCCTTCCAGATCGTGCTCGGCGACGGACCGGTCGTCGGACCCGAGGTGGTCCGGCACGCCGACTACGTCTCCTTCACCGGCTCCACCCGCACCGGCCGCGAGGTCGCCCAGGGCGCCGCCGCCCGCCTGATCGGCGTCTCCCTCGAACTCGGCGGCAAGAACCCCCTGCTGGTCCTCGACGACGCCGACCTCGACAAGGCCGCGGCCGGCGCGGTGCGGGCCTGCTTCTCCTCCGCCGGGCAGCTGTGCATCTCCGTGGAGCGGCTGTTCGTGCACGAGTCCGTCGCCGACGCCTTCCTGGAGCGGTTCCTCGCCCGCACCCGTGCGCTGCGCCTCGGCGCCGCCCTCGCCTACGGCGCCGACATGGGCTCCCTGGCCGGTGAACGGCAGCTCAAGGCCGTCGAGGCACACGTCGAGGACGCCGTCGCCAAGGGCGCGAAGGTGCTCGCCGGCGGCGTCGCCCGGCCCGACATCGGCCCCTACTTCTACGAGCCGACCGTCCTCGACGGCGTCGGGCCGACCATGGCCGTGTGCGCGGAGGAGACCTTCGGGCCGGTCGTGTCCGTCTACCGGTTCGCGAACGACGACGAGGCCGTGGAGCGCGCCAACGCCACGCCGTACGGGCTCAACGCGTCCGTGTGGACGCGCGACGCCCGGCGCGGGCACGCCCTCGCCGCCCGCCTGCGCACCGGCACCGTCAACCTCAACGAGGGCTACGCCTCCGCCTACGGCAGCGTGCAGTCCCCGATGGGCGGCATGAAGGACTCCGGCCTGGGCCGCCGGCACGGCTCGGAGGGCATCCTCAAGTACACCGAGGCGCAGACCGTCGCCCACCAGCGGCTGCTGCCCATGGGACCGGCCCTCGGCATGGACGACGCGGGGTACGCGGCGTTCATGACCCGGAGCCTGAAGCTGATGAAGGCGTTCCGCTTCCGCTAGTCGCCCGGCGAGCAGTCCCGCGGCGAGCAGTCATCCGGGAGCAGTCACCCGGCGAACAGCCACCCGGGGAGCAGCCCCCAGCGAACAGCCCCCGGCGAAGGGAAGCCGGCGTCCAACCGAAGAACGTCGCACCGCACCCGTTCTCAACGAGGAGAGCACGTGTCACAGGAGAAGTCCGTCCAGACCCGGGACGAGGACGGGTACGACTACGACTACGACTACGACGTCATCGTGGTCGGATCGGGATTCGGCGGATCCGTCTCCGCCCTCCGCCTCACCGAGAAGGGGTACCGCGTCGGCGTGCTGGAAGCCGGCCGCCGCTTCACGCGCGAGACCCTGCCCAGGAACTCCTGGGACCTGAAGAACTACCTGTGGGCGCCGAAACTCGGCCTCTACGGCATCCAGCGCATCCACCTGCTGGGCAACGTGATGGTGCTGGCCGGCGCCGGCGTGGGCGGCGGCTCCCTCAACTACGCCAACACCCTCTACGTACCGCCGAAGGCCTTCTTCGACGACCCGCAGTGGCGGGACATCACCGACTGGCAGGAGGAGCTGCGGCCGTACTACGACCAGGCGCGCCGCATGCTCGGCGTGCGGCTCAACCCGACAATGACCCCCTCCGACGTGCACCTGAAGGACGCGGCGGAGCGGATGGGCGTCGGCGACACCTTCCACATGGCGCCGGTCGGGGTGTTCTTCGGTGACGGCGAGGACGCCGACGGCAGCGTGCGGGCGCGGCCGGGCCAGGAGGTCCCGGACCCGTACTTCGGCGGGGCCGGGCCCGCGCGCCGGGCCTGCACCGAGTGCGGCGAGTGCATGACGGGCTGCCGCCACGGCGCGAAGAACACCCTCAACGAGAACTACCTGTACCTCGCCGAGAAGGCCGGCGCCGTCGTCCACCCCATGACCACGGTCGTCTCCGTCACCGAGGACTCCCGCGGCGGCTTCGCCGTCGCCACCCTGCCCACCGACGACCGCAGAAAGGGCAGGGGCCGCCTCTTCACCGCCCGCCGCGTCGTCCTCGCCGCCGGCACCTACGGCACCCAGACCCTGCTGCACCGCATGAAGGCGGGCGGCCAACTGCCGTACCTGTCCGACCGGCTGGGCGAGCTGACCCGCACCAACTCCGAGGCGCTGGTGGGCGCCCAGACCGACGACCGGCGCTACCGCAAGGCCACCGGCGCGCCGAGGGTCGACTTCACGCGCGGGGTCGCCATCACCTCGTCCATCCACCCGGACGCCGACACCCACATCGAACCCGTCCGCTACGGCAAGGGCTCCAACGCGATGGGCAACCTGTCCATCCTCCAGGTCCCCTACGCCGACGGCCAATCCAGGCTCCTGGCCTGGCTCGCCAACGCCGCCCGCCACCCGCTGCTCCTGCTCCGCTCCCTCTCCGTGCGCCGCTGGTCGGAGCGGACCATCATCGGCCTGGTGATGCAGTCCCTGGACAACTCCCTGACGACGTACCTGAAGCCGTCCGGCGTCGGCCGGGGCCTGCTGACCGCACGCCAGGGGCACGGCGCCCCCAACCCCAAGCAGATCAGGGCCGCCTCCCAGGCCGCCTCCGCCCTGGCCGAGTCCATCAACGGCTTCCCCGGCTCCAACGTCGGCGAACTGATGGGCACCCCGCTCACCGCGCACTTCCTCGGCGGCTGCCCCATCGGCTCCTCCCGGGAGACCGGCGTGATCGACCCCTACCACCGGCTCTACGGCCACCCCGGGATCTCCGTCGTGGACGGCGCCGCCGTCTCCGCCAACCTGGGCGTCAACCCGTCGCTGACCATCACCGCGCAGGCCGAGCGGGCCATGGCGCTGTGGCCCAACAAGGGCGAGCCCGACCCGCGCCCGGCCCAGGGCGAGCCGTACGTGCGTCTCGCCCCGGTGGAGCCGAAGGCGCCGGCGGTCCCGGCGAACGCCTTCGGCGCACTGCGGCTGCCGTTCGTGGCGGTACCGGAGGTGCCGCCGAAGAAGCGGTAGCGCGTAGTCGTAACAAGCGGTGGAAAGCCGCAGAGAACCCTAGGGAGCCGTAGAGCCGTAGAGCCGGGTGCCGGACACGGAAAGAGGGACCTGTGCCCCCCTCCTGAGCGCAGGTCCCTCTTCCGCTGTCTTGCAGGTGCCCTATGGGCGGGCGGTGCCGCCGCGGACGCTCACGCCTCCGCGACCGCCTTTACGCCTCCGAGCCCGCCTTGCGGCGACGCACGACGAACACGGCACCGGCACCGGCGACGACGGCGACGCCGCCGACCAGGCCGATCATCGGCAGGGCGGAGCTGGAGCCGGTCTCGGCGAGGCTGCCGGTGGCCGGGATCTCCTCGGCGCCGCCCTGCGGCTGCTTGCCGCCGGCCGGCTTGTCACCCTTGCCCGGCTTGGCCTCACCGGGGTTGTCGTTGCTGCTGCCGGCCGGCAGGACGGTGAACTCGTACACGGCGAAGGAGCTGTGGACGCAGTTCTTCTCCTCGTCCAGGTAGCCGCCCAGGCCGATGGTGTAGCCGTCACCGGCCGGCGCCTTGGCGCTGATGTTGACGCGCAGCTTGATGTCGACGGTCTCCTTGGCGCCGAGCTCCGTCTGACCGAAGTACACGCCGTTGCCGATGTCGTCGGCGAGGGACTCCCAGGCCTTGGTCTGGGGGTTGAAGTACTCGAGCTGGGCGTAGGTGCTCAGCCAGTCCTTCTCGTTGTCGCTCTCGGAGTAGTTGTCGACGATCGCCAGCCACTGGACGTCGCCCAGCGCCTTGTCGCTGTGATTGGCGGCGGTCAGCGTGAAGTTGTGCCAGCCACTGCCCGCGACGATCTTGCCGGGCAGGCCGGAGACCTCCAGCGACAGCGCGGACTCGGGGTCGACACCGTCCTCGTCGACCGGGCAGTCGGAGGGCTCCTCGGTCGGCTCGGCCGACTCCGACGGCGTGCCGGAGGGCGAGGTGGAGGCCGAGGTGCTGGCGGAGGGCGACGCGGACTCGGAGGCCGACTCGGACGCGGAGGCGGACGGGGTGGTGGACGCCGACTCGCTGCTGGTCGGCTCGGTGGTCTCGGTGCTCGACGCCGACGCGGACTCGGACGTCGACTCCGACACCGACGCGGTCGGCGAGTCACTCGGCGACTCCTCGGCGAACGCAGCCGGCGCCGACAGCGCGAGCGGGGCAATGGCAGCCGTCATGGCGGCGGCGGCCAGAGCACGGCGAAGCTTCATGAAGACCTCGGGAAGTCCGGCGTACTGCTGCGTCGCAGTACGAGCTTTGAAGGAGGCCTCCGCGTGTGGGGCGCGGTTGTGGCCCTTGGGTCGACAGGTGTGACCCGCGGGACCTGTGAAGGGTTGCCCTTGGCTTCACAGATTTTTTATGTGATCCAAGTCATATGATTGCAATGGAGCGCTCCATGCAAGCCGGGGCACATCAGTCCACCGATCCCGGAGCGCTTCAGGCTTCGAGGACGGTGCCTGTCGCCTACGAGATCACGGCGCACGGCACTCTGGACGGCAGTCCGGGCCTGACCCTGGACGACATCGTGCCGAACATGATCTACAGCACCAAGAACAAGAATTGGTCCAACATCGGCACAGCTGTCCACAGCGGGAAACCCGTGCCGACCGGAGCCACACCGTGAGAACGGGGATCGACCCGGTCGTGGGCCGCGAAATGAAGGACGCGTCATGAACGACGTATGGGGACAGCTCCAGGAGACGGTCTCCCTGCTCCGTGAGGGCGGGGATGCCGGGGACACGGTCGATTGGGAGGCTGCGGCGGCCGAACTCGGTGTGCCCGGCTTCCCGGACGACTACCGGGAGTTCGTGGCCGCGTTCGGCGCGGGATCATTCGAGGACAGTCTCTTCGTCTCGGTCCCGCGCCCCGGGAACCCCACGGCCCCGTTGGCGGTGGGGCGGCTGCCGGAGGACGCCCTGCAGGACGACGGGATGAGTGTCTGGCAGGACCCCGCCGTTTCCCGTCATCGGCTGCAGGACATGCTCGTGTGGGGCCGGACGAACGGCGCGGACGCGCTGTGCTGGGTGACCTCGGGCCCCGAGCCGAACCGCTGGCCGGTGGCCGTGTGGGCGCGACAGAACGGTGGCTGGGCCATCCACGCCTGTGGGATGGCGGAATTCCTCCTGCGCGTTCTGCGGGCCGAGTTCGCCGAGTGCCCTCTCAGTGTGACCACGCTATGGGGCCGGGGCACCGCGAGATTCCTGAATTTCAGAGACGAGGAACGGCTTCTGGACGAGGGGATCGACCCGTGGACGGGTGAGTCCACGGACCCCTTCGCCGGCCTCTAGGAAGGTGCGGAATCCTCCGGAGACAGCAGGAGGAGCAGCACGTTGGCAAGGCCCGGGCGGCCGAAGAGCCCTGCGGGAGACCTCGGGTTCCAGTGGTCGTCGCAACACCTCAGCTGAAGGGATGCGATGAACTTCGAGATCCGGCAGGACCGGAGGCCCTAGGGACGGAAGAAGTTGACCCGGGCACGGTCCGTCCGTCGTACGTATCCGCCGGCCGGCCCCGGGCGTCCCCGGAGCCGGCCGGCCCTTGGGTGAGTGACCGGGCTGCTGTCCCCTGCCGTCCGGCCACTCGCCTGGAGCGGGGTCCCACGGCGCACGGCACGACCCGTACGCCTCACCGCTCCAGTGATCGGTGATCCACGCGTGGTTCTTCCGGGCCCGCCCCTGGCTGGCACGGGCACTCCCCTCAACGACCCGGGCGCCGCCGCGGTCACGCACCGGACGGGGGAGAACGGGCCCGGCCTCAGATGCGGCCGCGGCACAGTTCGAGCAGCGTCATGGCGAGCGCGGTGCCCGGCTTGCCCAGTGCCTCCCGGTAGCGGCTGAGGATCTCCATCTCACGTGAGAGGTTGACCCGCCGCCCGCCGGAGGCGATCCGGGCCTGCTGGATCACCGCGGACACGGCCATCCGCTCCTGCACCAGCCCGATGATGCGGTCGTCGAGCGCGTCGATCCGCTCCCGGGCGTCGGTGATCACCTCGGCGGCCTCGTCGGTCCGCGCGCCGGTCTTGTCCGTCACGGTCACGGTCATGTTCTGGGGCTCCTCGTGGACGGGGCTGCCCCGGGACGGCACTGTCCGGAAACGCCAGGCGCCCCGGACCTTGTCGGCCCGGGGCGCCTGGGAAGTCGCTTGTCAGTTGCTCAAGCAGCACGACCATGGCAGCCGGCGGGCCGGTCGCCATAGGTAAAGCGGAAGGTCGGGTGCATGAGCATGGGGCCAAGTATGCCTCGGCGGCGGGCGGTGTCCAGCACGGCCCGGATGGTGAGACGGTGGGGGAAGCCGGGGCCGGTGGGGTGGTGGGACGGCGCGGGGCGGCAGGGTCGGTGAGGCGGTGGGGCGGCGAGGGGCGCCGGGGCCGGCGGGGTGGCGAGCGGAGCGGCGAGGGGCGCCGGGGCAGGCGGGGTGACGAGCGGGACGGTGCTGGACGGTGGGGAGGGGCGCCGTCCGCGCCCGCCGCCGTCCGCGTGGGCACGGGACGCGTGGGCACGGGCCGCGTGGGCGCGGGCCGTGTAGGTGGGGCCGTGTAGGACGGCGCGACGTCCCGTGCGGCCGCCTCGGTAGAATCGGCCGCACACAGACCCTTGCCCGACCGCCGGAAGGCACCCCGTGTCATCAGCGACCTCCGCTGCCGCCGCCCCCGACACCGTCCTGGTCGTCGACTTCGGCGCGCAGTACGCCCAGCTCATCGCCCGACGCGTCCGCGAGGCCCGGGTCTACAGCGAGATCGTGCCGAGCACCATGCCGGTCGAGGAGATCCTCGCGAAGAACCCGGCCGCGATCATCCTCTCCGGCGGCCCGTCGTCGGTGTACGAGGAGGGCGCCCCGACCGTCGACCGCTCCCTGTTCGAGGCGGGCGTGCCCGTCTTCGGCATGTGCTACGGCTTCCAGCTCATGGCCCAGACCCTGGGCGGCACGGTCGACAACACGGGTGCGCGCGAGTACGGCCGTACGCCGCTGACCGTGACGAAGCCGTCGTCGACCCTCTTCGAGGGCACCCCGGCGGAGCAGTCGGTGTGGATGTCGCACGGCGACGCCTGCTCCGCCGCGCCGGAGGGCTTCGACGTCACGGCGTCGACGGACGTCGTCCCGGTGGCGGCGTTCGAGAACGACGAGAAGAAGCTGTACGGCGTCCAGTACCACCCCGAGGTGATGCACACCACGTACGGGCAGCAGGTGCTGGAGCACTTCCTGTACCGGGGCGCGGGCCTGACCCCCTCCTGGACCACGGGCAACGTGATCGAGGAGCAGATCGCCGCGATCCGCGAGCAGGTCGGCACCAAGCGGGCGATCTGCGGCCTGTCCGGCGGCGTCGACTCCGCGGTGGCCGCCGCCCTCGTGCAGCGGGCCATCGGAGAGCGGCTGACCTGCGTGTACGTCGACCACGGCCTGATGCGCAAGGGGGAGACCGAGCAGGTCGAGAAGGACTTCGTGGCCGCGACCGGCGTGCAGCTGAAGGTCGTGGACGCCGAGGAGCGCTTCCTCACCGCGCTCAAGGGGGTCACCGACCCCGAGGAGAAGCGGAAGATCATCGGCCGGGAGTTCATCCGCGTCTTCGAGCAGGCGCAGGCCGAGATCGTCGCCGAGGCGCCGGACGACGAGCCCGTCGAGTTCCTGGTGCAGGGCACGCTCTACCCGGACGTCGTCGAGTCCGGCGGCGGCACCGGCGCCGCCAACATCAAGTCGCACCACAACGTCGGCGGTCTGCCCGAGGACCTCGAGTTCAAGCTGATCGAGCCGCTGCGCAAGCTGTTCAAGGACGAGGTCCGCATGGTCGGGCAGGAGCTCGGCCTGCCGGAGGAGATCGTCCACCGCCAGCCGTTCCCGGGGCCGGGCCTCGGCATCCGCATCGTCGGCGAGGTCACCAAGGAGCGCCTGGACCTGCTGCGCGAGGCCGACGCCATCGCCCGCGAGGAGCTGACCGCGGCCGGCCTCGACCGGGACATCTGGCAGTGCCCGGTGGTGCTGCTCGCGGACGTGCGCTCGGTGGGCGTCCAGGGCGACGGCCGCACCTACGGCCACCCGATCGTGCTGCGGCCGGTGACCAGCGAGGACGCCATGACCGCCGACTGGTCGCGGCTGCCGTACGACGTCCTCGCCCGGATCTCCACCCGCATCACCAACGAGGTGCGGGACGTCAACCGGGTCGTCCTCGACGTCACGAGCAAGCCGCCGGGGACGATCGAGTGGGAGTGAGCCCCGCGCGGGTGTGCATCCCGCGCGGGTGGTCCCGCGTGGTGAGCTTCGCGTGGGTGAGCCCTGCCCGCGGTGAGCTTCACGCGGGCGGGCCTGCCTGCGGTGGGCTTCGCGCGGGTGCTTCCTGCCCGCGGTGAGCTTCGCGCGGGTGGGTCCTGCCCGCGGGTCCCTCGGTGAGTCCTACCGGCGTTTGATCGTGCGCAGGGGTTCACCGGGCTTCCAGATCTCGACGACCAGGTACGTGTCGTCCTCGACGCGGGTCCGCACGACCTCCGTCAGCTCGGTGCGGAAGAGGTGGAACGGCTGCGGCGGTTCCGCCTCCGCCACGTACCGGGCCTTGACCGCGCCCTCCCCGACCTCGTACGCCCGCCCGCTGATCCGCACGTCCCCGCCCGCCAGGTCCGTTCCCTCGCCCGGGTTGGCCTGGAGGGCGAAGCGCGGATCGCGGCGCAGGTCGAGGGCCTTGAGGGAGTGGTGCATCATGCCGAGCCACAGCTCGCCGCCCCGGAAGTCGGCCTCCAGACCCGAGGTGCGGGGGGAGCCGTCCCGGCGGAGAGTGGCGAGGACGTGGTGCCGGAAGGCCGCGAAGCGGGCTTCGACGGCGCGGGCGAACGCGGACTCGGCGGCCGCGAACGCGGCCCAGGTGAACGTGTCGGTCATGCCGGCGAGTCTTCCGCCGATACCGGACATCTCCTGTCGGTTATCCGTGGGTATCCGAAACCCGTCGGATCTTTGCGCCGGGCGGTACTACCGGCCGGGCACCGCCGCCGGTACCTTCCCGCGCGTACGAGAACCCGCTGGAGGCCACCCCATGCATCCCACCCCTCCGCAGCCCGTCCCCACCGACCGGCTGCGGTTCGCGATGCCGCCGATGCACACGTCGGTCGAGGACGAGCGCCGGCACCGCAAGGAGCGGCTGGCGGGCGCGCTGCGCATCTTCGGGCGGCTCGGCTTCGAGGACGGCGTCTCCGGGCACATCACCGCTCGCGACCCGGAGTTCACCGACTGCTTCTGGGTCAACCCCTTCGGCCTGCCCTTCCGCCACGTCACCGTCAGCGACCTCGTCCTGGCCAACCGGGACGGGCAGGTCGTCGAGGGCCGCTACCACGTCAACCAGGCCGCCTTCACCGTGCACGCCCAGGTGCACGCCGCCCGACCCGACGTCGTCGCCGTGGCCCACTGCCACTCCGTGCACGGCCGCGCCCTGGCCGCCCTCGGCGAGCCGCTGGAACCGATCACCCAGGAGAGCTGCGCCTTCTACGAGGACCACGCCGTCTACGACAGCTACACCGGTGTCGCCGTCGACGCCGAGGAGGCCCGCCGCATCGCCGCCGCGCTCGGCTCCCGCAAGGCGCTGGTGCTGCGCAACCACGGGCTGCTGACCGTGGGCGACTCGGTGGACGCGGCGGCCTGGTGGTTCGTGTCGATGGAGCGCTCCTGCCAGGTGCAGCTCACCGCGAAGGCCGCGGGCCGGCCGATCCCCATCGACCACCGCCTGGCCGTGGCCACCCGGGAGCAGCTCGGCGGGGACCTGGTGGCGTGGATCAACTACCAGCCGCTGTGGCAGGACATCAGCCGCACCGAGCCGGACCTGCTGAGCTGATCCTCCCCGGACGGCACGGACCGGAGCGCCCGGACGGCGCGGACCGGAGCGGCCGGATGGCGTGGGGTGGAGCGTCCGCGCCGGAGTGCCCGGACGGCGCGGACCGGAGCGGCCGGATGGCGTGGGGTGGAGCGTCCGCGCCGGAGTGCCCGGACGGCGCGGACCGGAGCCGGCCGGAGGAGGTGGCCGGAGCGCCCGGAGGACGTGGCGCGGCCGGCCGGAGCGCCCGGGCACCGCACCGGGTTGCGGAGCGCCGCGCGGCCGGGTCAGAACCCGCGCAGCACCGCCGCCTTCGTACGCGCGAACTCCTCGTCCGTGAGCACCCCGTCGCGGTGCAGCTCGCCCAGCTCGCGCAGCCGGCGCAGCAGGACGTCGTGGTGGTCGGCCGGGGGCGGCGCGGCCGCGGCCTCGCGCCGGTGGCGGGGGAGAAGGGCGCTGTCGCGCGCGGAGGGGTGCGGCAGGCGGGCGGTGACGGCGGCCGCCACCAGCGCCGTGAGCAGGTCGCGGCGGGCGCTGCCCCACAGGTCGAGGGCGTACGGGTCCTTCTCCGGCGGCAGTTGGGAGAAGACCGTCTCGCGGGTGAGGAAGCGCAGGTGGCCCTCCTCGTAACCGGAGTGGGGCAGCCACTCCACCCGCACCAGGTCGGCGACGTCGATGATGCGCGGGCCGGTGGCGCGCTTGACCCGGTCGGAGCCGTCGGACCAGTCGATGCGCACCCGGGTGCCGTCGAAGGACACCGTGCCGTCGCTGGAACGGACCGACACCGGCACCGGCGGGCCCGGCAGCAGATAGGCGTCGGTGGGCTCCTGGGGCACCTGGTCCAGCAGCAGGGCGGTGCGGATCTCCTCGGCGACGTACTCCGCGACCCCGGCCCGGTCGGCCTCCACCCGCAGCCGGTAGGGATCGGCCGCGTCGGGCAGCCGGCCGCCGGTCGCCTGCAGGAGGGGATCGGCGCCCTCCCGCAGCCGCAGCCTCAGCCGGCTGTGCCTGCGTCCGGGCTCGTGGACCACACCCGCGACGGCCTCGAGCGGCACGGCGATCTCCCCGTACGTCTGCCGGAACAGCGCCACGGAACGGTGCAGACCCGGCGTGATCCGCACCGTCGTGCCGTCGAAGGCCCACCTCCCGTCGCGCTGGACGATCTCGGCCATAAGGGAATTCTCCCAGCCGGGTCAACACGGCGCCTCGCACATCACCCGTCCTGACCGGACCTGCCGGACACGGACCGCGTTTCGTAGGGCACAATTCGCTCTCGTCACACGGGAGTTGCAGTGGGTCCCAGTGGGTCCTCGTGGGGAAGGCGGGCATCGGCGTGGCGGTGCAGGAGGCGAGTCAGGGCGTGCGGGCGGGCGCCCACACGGGGGGCTGCACCTGCGGGGACTGCCCGCACGGGGCACGCGAGGGCCACCGGCGAGCGGTCACCGAATTCCTGCGCAAACGGGACGAGTTCGCCGCCGGGCAGGGCCTGCCCGCGGCCGTGGCGCACTCGCCGTCGGCCTCCCGGCAGTGGGTGTCGGCCGAACTCGCCCAGTGCGCCCACCACGTCGCCGAGCGCGGCCGCGCCGAGGGCGAGGCCTGGCTGGCCCGCCTGTGGCGCCGCACCGCCGGCGCCGTGTGGGCGGGCGTGCTGCTCCTGCTGCCGGCGCAGGCGCTGACCGCGGTCGGCGCGGGCTGGACGGCGGCCCGCACCGCCGGGCTGCTCGCCGCGCTGGTGGTCGCGGTCGCGCTGACGGCCGCGTCCTGGTTCCACCGGGCGCGCGGCGGCGTGCTCGCCCCGGTCATCGGCGAGGACAACCGGCTGTCCACCTCCCGCGCCGTGGCCGCCGCCTGGGTGCTGTTCGTGGCCTACGCGGTGCTGGTGCTGGCCGGACGGCTGGCCGCCGCCTCCGCACCCGGCGAACGGGACCGCCTGATCGCCGGGCTGGACCTCGCCCGCGGGGCCGGCGTGGTGACCGTGCTCGCCGTGGTCTGCGGGATCGCGGTGCTGGTGCGCCGCGTGGTCGGGCTGCGGGTGCTCGGGCAGCGGCTGCAGAAGGTCCGCGCCGACCGGCCGCGCGCCGCCGACCTGCTCACCGACGACTCCGGGCGCGGCGCCTTCGCCGACATCCAGTACGTCGCCGTCGGCTTCGTCGCCCTCGTCTTCGCCGCCGTCCGGCTGGCCCGCCGCCCCGACCAGCTGCCCGACCTGCCGTGGGGGTTGGCCGTCGTGGTGCTGGTCTCCGCGGCGACCTACCTCGCCGCCAAGTACGCCGAGGGCGGCCGCCCCGTGATCCTCTCCGTCGTACGGGCCCGCGAGGCCGGCGACCTGGACGCGCCGATCCGCACCGGCGACGACATCGAGATCCGCGGCGCCGGCTTCGTCCCGCCCGGCGCCCAGGGCGCCGACCGTCTCGCCCGCATGGTCGTCCGCATCGGCACCGTCCACGTGCACGTCCCCCTCGTCCCCGTCACCGGCGGCTTCAGCAACCCCACCGACACCGTCCTCACCGTCCCCGTGCCGGCCGACGTCGAGCCGGGCCGCGTGGAGGTGCAGGTCGTCACGGCGGCCGGTGTGGAGACCAACCGGTACGCGATCGACGTGACCGACTGACAGTGAGGATTGGCCGTCGACTGAGCACCGGCCGGCCGTCGACCGGCCGTCGACCGGTTGTCGGTGAGCCGTCGCGCAGCGGGTCCTCGGGGTGCCGGTCCTCCCGGGCGGCGGTCCCTCCAGGCAGTGGCTCCTCCGGGCGGCAGTCCCCCGGGGCAGCGGTGACCGAAGGGGCGAAGCCGGAGAACCGGCGGGAGAACCGGCGGGAGAATCGGCGGAAATCGTCCTCTCGCGGTTGAACGGTGCCTCTTCCCCCCTCGTATGTTTTGTTGAGACCTCAATATCGGCGTGGGAGAGGCGGCGGCAGCGATGACCCATGACACAAGGACCGGCAGGTACATCTCCTCTGCCGAGGGCCGCCGGGACTGGCGGGAGACCGCCACCCGCTACGCCCTCCTCCCCCTGCGGATCTTCCTCGGGGTCACCTTCGTCTACGCCGGTCTGGACAAGCTCACCGCCGGCTCCTTCCTCAAGTCCTCCGGCGCGGGCTCGATCGGCGAGACCATGCGCTCGGTCCGCGACTCCTCCGCCGTGCCCGCCCTGGTCGACCTCGCCCTGAAGAACCCGGTCGGCTTCGGCACGGCCATCGCCCTCGGCGAACTCGCCGTCGGCATCGGCACCCTCCTCGGCCTGCTGGCCCGCCTCGCCGCCCTCGGCGGCGCGCTGATCTCCCTCAGCCTGTTCCTGACGGTGAGCTGGGCGTCGAGCCCGTACTACTACGGCAACGACCTTCCCTACCTCATGGCCTGGCTGCCCCTCGTCCTCGCCGGAGCACCGCTGCTGTCCGTCGACGCCGCGTGGCGGGCACGGCGACGGGGGCGGCGGTCCCACCCGTGAGGCGGTCCCACCCGTGAGGCGAGCCCACCTGTGAGGCGAGCCCACCCGTGAGGCAGGCCATCCGGGCGCGGCCGGTTTGCGCTCAGTGCCCCGTGCCGGCGTCGGCCGGGTCCGTGTGGTCGGTCGCGGCACCGGCCGCCGGCCGGTGCCGCCTGCGTATCGCCCCCGACACGGCGGCCACCGCGCCGGCCAGGAAGAGGCCGCCGACGACGAGCGGGATCACCGCGAACCACGGGGCCTGCCAGGCGCCGCCCGCGTCACCGGCGTAGACGACGCCCGCCGAGGCGAGGAACACCCCCGCGACGAGTCGTCCGGGCTGGAACTCATGCCGCAGCACGGCTCACCTCCACCTGGCCGGCCCCGACGTCGAGACTCAGGGCGAGGGTGCCGCCGCCCCGGCCGCTCACGGGGGGCAGCGTGAGCTGCTGGTGCTTGCCCGGCGCCACGTCCACGTCCTTGCTCCCGTCGCCCGGCAACTGGATGTCGCCGACGCCCACGTCGATGGTCAGCCGCACGGCCGCGTCCCGCGGCACGACCACCCGCAGCCGGCCCACCCCGACGTCGGCGCCGGAGGACACCGTCCGCCCGCGACCCGGGTGCACCCGGGTCAGGTCCAGGGTGGCGACCCCGGCACCGAGGTCGTATTTCTCCCGTACCTGCGCGACCGAGTGGGGCTGCCACCGCGTGTGCGACCAGTGCGTGCCGATGTCCTTCGGCAGCACCGCCGCCCCGGCGAGCAGGCCCGCGGTCACCACCGCGAGGAACACCGAGCCCGCCCCCGTCCGCCCGAGGAACGAGCTGACGGCTATGCCCAGACCCAGGACCAGGAGCGCGGCGGCCAGGCCGGCCTGCAGGCTGGTGCCGAGCGCGTGGCCGTCCCAGGTCAGGCCGGTGCCCAGGGCGCCCGCGGCCAGGGCCAGCAGGAACACCCAGCCGCCGATCCAGCGCGGGCCGCGCGGCCTGGCGGGCCGGACGTCCCGCGCGGCGCGTATGTGGTCCGGCGTGGTGCGGTAGGCGCCGCGGCTGATGTTGACGGCCGCCGCGATGTCCCGGTCGTGGGAGTCCCGGGGACCCCACAGGTACCCGGTGCCGCCGACATGGGTGCCGTCCTTGACGATCGGGTCCCGCCACCAGGAGGGGTACGCCGCCGGCGGCGGAGCCTGCGGTTCCGGCGGGGCGTCGGCGACCGCCTGCGCCGCCAGCGGGTCCGGGTCCGGCGCGCCCCGGTGCTGCGACCAGTAGCCGGCGCCCGCGAGGAGCAGCGAGAGCACCGCGGCGAACGTCAGCACACTGGCGTTCTTCAGCATCGACAGGAAGACGCCGCAGCCGACCAGGGCGAACAGCACCGCCGCGAGCGCCTGCCCGTCGACGCGGCCGGTGAGCAGCTTGCGCACCTCGTTCTCGTCCTCGTCGTCGTACGGCACGAAGAGCCACGCGAAGCCGTAGAAGATGAGGCCCAGACCGCCGGTCGCGGCCAGCACCGCGAGGGTGATCCGGAAGATCACCGGGTCCATGTCGCACTGCCGCCCGAGCCCCGCGCACACCCCGCCGAGCATCTTGTGCCGCCGGTCGCGGCGGAAGCGGTGGAGCGGGGGAGGCTCGGAGGACCGGGGGGACGCCTCGGAGGACTGAGAGGACGGCTCGGAGAACCGGTGGGCGCCGGCCGCGTCGGCGGTGTCCTGTGCCCCGGTCGCCGCGCTCACGCTTTCCCCTCCGCTCCCCGGCGCACCTCTCCTCTCCTTCTCCCCCCGCGTTCCCTCCCACGCACCCGGACGCGCACCCGCGGCCGGGCCGGCCGGGCCGTCCGTGCCGGGCGCGGCGCCCCGCGGCCCGGGCCCCGGCGGTGCGGGACGCGGGCCGGACCCGGGTCCGGGACCCGGCGCGGCGTGCTGGTGATCGGTCATGGCTCCATGGTGGCGGGCGCGGCGGCGCGACGGCAGTCGGGACGACCCTGGCCGAACCCTGATATCGCCCCGACCCGGGCCCCGGGAAGTGTTCGACCGGCGGTGCCCGGAACCCTCCGGCCGGCGCGGTACGGCCCCGCTCCCGCACGGAAACCGGAAGATCAGGGGCGTCTCGGGGGCCGACCCTGATGCCCCGGGCGGGCGGGGCGTGTGACCATCGATGGCATGCCGGAAGCCGCCACAGCGCCACTCGAGGACCCGCGGCCGCCGCGCAAGCTCTACCGCAGCAGCGACGGACGCTGGCTGGGCGGGGTGGCGCGGGGGCTGGCCGGGCACCTCGGGCTGCCGGTGGCGTGGGTGCGGCTGGTCTTCGTGGGGCTGTTCCTGGCCGACGGCCTGGGCGCGCTGCTGTACGCGGCGTTCTGGTTCTTCGTCCCCCTCGGTGTCGGCGGGGTCGGCGACCAGAGACCCCCCTCCCTCGTCACCGCGGAGGTCTCGCCGGACGGCCGCCGCAGACTGGTCGCCCGCAGACCGGACCGGGGGCAGATCGTCGCGCTGCTGGTCATGGTCGTCCTGGCCATGGTCTTCGTCGGCAACGTCAACCTCGGCAGCGGCGCCAAGGCCTACCTGCTGCCCCTGGTGCTGGTGGGCGCGGGCGTCGCCCTGGTGTGGCGGCAGGCGGACAACGCCCGCCGGGCCCGCTGGGTCGAGGTCGGCCGGCGCCGCCGTACGCTCACACTGGCCCGCACCCTCGCCGGTGTGCTGCTGGTGACGGCCGGCGTCTCCGGCATGTTCGTCCTGCAGGGCTCCGCCGCCCACCTCGGCTCGGTCCTGCAGGCCGCCCTCGCCGTCCTCGTCGGCGTCACGCTGCTCGCCGGCCCGTACCTGGTGCGGATGACGCAGGACCTCTCCGAGGAGCGCCTCATGCGCATCCGCGCCCAGGAGCGCGCCGAGGTCGCCGCCCACGTGCACGACTCGGTGCTGCACACCCTCACCCTGATCCAGCGCAACGCCGACAACCCGGGCGAGGTGCGCCGCCTCGCCCGCGCCCAGGAGCGCGACCTGCGCGCCTGGCTGTACAAACCGGAGGGCACCGGCAAGGACGAGGCCGACGAGCCCACCACCCTCGCCGAGGCCGTCCGGCGCAACGCCGCCGAGGTCGAGGACAAGCACGGCGTCCCCATCGAGGTCGTGGTGGTCGGCGACTGCCCGCTCGACGAGCGGACCGGGGCGCAGATGCAGGCCGCGCGCGAGGCGATGGTGAACGCCGCCAAGTACGGTGGCGAGGGCGGCGCCGTGCAGGTCTACGCCGAGGTCGAGGGCAGGACGGTCTTCGTGTCCGTCCGGGACCGCGGGCCCGGCTTCGACCTCGATTCGATACCCGCCGACCGGATGGGTGTCAGAGAATCGATCATCGGCCGGATGGAGCGCAACGGCGGCACGGCGCGGCTGCGCCGCGTGCCGGACGGCGGCACGGAGGTCGAGCTGGAGATGGAGAGGGCGGAGAACACGTCATGAGCGAGGCGACCGGGGAAAACGGCACGCACGGCACGCACGGCACGCCGCAGGCGGCGCGGGCCGCCGAGTCCGCCGAGTCCGCGGAGTCCTCGAGGGCCGTGGGGGCCGCGGGGGGCGTCGGTGGCGCGGGCGGGCGGCACGTGCGCGTGGTCCTCGTCGACGACCACCGCATGTTCCGCACGGGCGTCCAGGCCGAGATCGGCCGCACCGAGGAGACCGGCGTCGAGGTCGTCGGGGAGGCCGCCGACGTCGACCAGGCGGTCTCCGTGATCACCGCGACCCGGCCCGAGGTGGTCCTCCTCGACGTCCACCTGCCGGGCGGCGGCGGGGTGGAGGTGCTGCGCCGGTGCGCCGGGCTGATGGCCGACGCGGAGCGGCCGGTGCGCTTCCTCGCGCTGTCCGTCTCCGACGCCGCCGAGGACGTGATCGGCGTGATCCGCGGCGGCGCGCGCGGCTACGTCACCAAGACGATCACCGGGGCCGATCTGGTCGACTCCATCTTCCGCGTGCAGGAGGGCGACGCCGTCTTCTCGCCGCGCCTGGCCGGGTTCGTCCTCGACGCGTTCGCGTCCACCGACGCCCCGCCCGTCGACGAGGACCTCGACCGGCTCACCCAGCGCGAGCGCGAGGTGCTGCGCCTGATCGCCCGCGGCTACGCCTACAAGGAGATCGCCAAGCAGCTGTTCATCTCCGTCAAGACGGTCGAGTCCCACGTCTCGGCGGTCCTGCGCAAGCTGCAGCTGTCCAACCGGCACGAGCTGACGAGGTGGGCGACGGCCCGACGGCTGGTGTGAACGGCCTGGGGCCGCCGCCGGACGGCCGCCGCCGGACGTGAACCCGTGAGGGCGTGTCACGCGGCGTCCGCGGAGGCCGTTGCGCACGGCCTGCGGAGACGATGCGGGGCCCGTGGAAACTGTTGCGCGCGGCCTGCGAAGGTCGTTGCGTGCGACCCGCGGGGGCCGCTGTGCGCGGCCCGCGGGACTTCACATCACCCGCGTCGCCCCCGCGAACGGCATCTGGTCGACGGGGGCCAGGCGGACCGGCGCCGACGGGTTGGGGGCGTGGATCATCAGCCCGTTGCCGACGTACAGGCCGACGTGACTGATCCCGGAGTAGAAGAACACCAGGTCGCCGGGGAGCAGTTCGGAGCGGGAGACCCGGCGGCCCGCGCCGAACTGCGCGTAGGTGGTGCGCGGCAGCGAGACGCCCGCGGCGCGGTACGCGGCCTGCACCAGGCCCGAGCAGTCGAAGGCGTTCGGGCCGGTCGCGCCCCACACGTACGGGCTGCCGAGCTTGCCGTAGGCGTAGGCGACGGCCGCCGCCGCGCGGGAGTTCGGGGCCGCGGCACCGCCGCCCGCCGGGCCGAGGGCGTTGCCTCCCGCCGGTCCGAGGACGTCGCGCGCCGCGCCGCCGGGACCGGACCGCGCGGCGTGGGCCGCGGTCGCGCCGCCGGTGCCGTCCGCGACCCGCTCGCGTTCCGACGGGGACAGCCCGGCCAGCAGGCGCCGGGCCTCGGCCAGCCTGCCGGTGATCTCCTGCTTCCGGCGCCGCAGCTCGGCCTGCCGGGTGCGCAGCGACGCCACCTCGACACGCGCGGCGCCGCGCAGCCGCTCCAGCTCGCCGAGCTGCTTCCGTACCCGCGCCACGGCCGCCGCCTGCCGCGCACCCACCCGCTCGGCGAACCCGACGCCCTCCAGGTAGCGGTCCGGATCGCCGGAGAGCGCGAGTTGCAGGGCCGGGCCCATGCCGCCGCTGCGGTACTGCGCCGCTGCCACCGCTCCCAGCGCCTCCCGCGCCGCGTTCAGCCGGTCGGTGCGGCGGGCCGCCTCGTCGCGCAGTGCGTCGAGCCGGCGCCGCGCCCGGTCCGCCTTCTCTTTCGTGCCGTCGTACTTCTCGGTGGCGGCCTCCGCCTCCCGGTAGAGCCGGTCCACCTTCGCCCTGACCTGCTCCGGGCCCGGCCGCGGTGCGGCGTGGCCGGTGCCGCCGAGGGCCGTGGCGGTCGCCGCGCCCGCGAGCCCGACGGCGGCGGCGGTGCGGGCGGCGGCGCCGCCGAACGGGCGCGGTCGGGGTCTGCGGTGCGCTGCCACCCGGGCCGTCACGTCCTTTCGTTCTCGTACGGCTCGTACGGCTCGTGCGGCTTGCACGGCTCGTACGGCGCGTACGACTCCCAGGCGCCCCGCGGGGGCGGGACGCGCGTCCGGCGGCGGCTCGCACGGGGGACGGGCCGCCGCCGGACCTTTCGGCGGTGGTGACCGGCGGTGCCCTGTCGGGCGGCGGTGGAGAGCCGGTCACCTGGGAAGGGACGCTAGAGCCGACAGTGACGGGACGGTTACGTGTTGTGCGGAAGTGGCGTGAGTGGATCACCGGTGACCGTAAGGGGCGGAAGTCCTGCACATGTTCGCCGACTTCGCGTACGGCGGTGACCGAAAGGGCGGTTCCGCCGCGCGGCGGAGCGGCCGAGTGCTAGGAGCCGCGCACCTGCGGGCCTGCGGGCCCGTGCGGGTGTCGCGGGCCCGGGCGGGAGTGTGCGGCCCGGTGTCCGAAGGCCCGGTGGCTCCTGGTTAGGCTCCGGCTCCATGGACGCACTCATCCACCTCTTCGTCGGCCTGCACATCGTCGGCATAGCCGCGCTCCTCGGCGGCTTCCTCACCCAGATGAAGGCGATGGGCCGGGGCACGGCGCGCTTCGTCCCCGGGATGCTGCACGGCGCGCTGACGATGCTGGTCACCGGCGCCGTTCTGGTCGGCCTCAACCAGGCGGGGGACCACCACGTCAACAACGTCAAGATCGGCCTGAAGCTGGCCCTGCTGATCGTGATCCTGGTGCTGGTCTACGTGAAGCGGGACGAGGAGAAGGTGGACAAGGGCCTCTTCGGTCTGGTGGGCCTGCTGACCACGGCGAACATCTTCATCGCGGTGCTGTGGACCTGACGTTCACCGTGGACCTGACGTTCGCCGCGGGCGCCGCGGAGGTGACGTCCACCGCGGGACCGCGGAAGTGACGTTCACCGCGGGGCCGCGGAAGTGACGTTCACCGCGGGCGCCGCGCGGTCGGCGCCCGCCTCGCCCCGCCGTCGTCAGGCCGGCCGCACCACGCGCCGGACGGCCGACCCGTCGACCTCCGTCACCGGCTCCTCGCAGACGCACCGGCCGGGCCTCGGCGCGTGGATCACCAGGCCGTCGCCGGTGTACAGCCCGATATGGCTCGCGTCGTCGCGGAAGACGACGAGGTCGCCGGGCTGCGCCTCGGAGAGCGGCACCTCGGTGCCGGCGGCGGCCTGCTCGCGGGCGGTCCGCGGCAACGCGACGCCGGCGGCCTTCCAGGCGGCCCGGGTCAGCCCGGAGCAGTCGTACGAACCGGGGCCCGACGCGCCCCACACGCACGGTTTGCCGAGCTGCGCGCGGGCGA
Source organism: Streptomyces echinoruber (assembly GCF_014651135.1). Lineage (GTDB taxonomy): Bacteria > Actinomycetota > Actinomycetes > Streptomycetales > Streptomycetaceae > Streptomyces > Streptomyces echinoruber. Next base: position 34,103 of record NZ_BMWH01000011.1, on the reverse strand, counting down.
AGGCGAGCGCCTTCTGCGCCTTGGAGGCGTACGAGGAGGAGGACGCCGGCGGCGCAGACACGGCCACCGGCGGCGCGGACGTCGGCGGCGCGGACACGGCCACCGGGGGTGCGGCCACCGGCGGCGCCGGGGGTGCCGAGGGCGCCGGGGACGGGTGCGGGTACGGCGTCGCGGGCGTGTGCGGGGCGGTCTCGGGGGCCGCGGCCGCCACGGCGTGCTCCGCGCTCACCGCTCCCGCCGCGCTCACCGCCTCCGCCCAGCGCGTCGCCTGGTGCGCGGTGCGCCGGGCCAGCAGTTCCCGCGCGACGGCGAGCTTGTGCTGGACGGCGGCCTTGACGGCCTTGACGTCGTGCTGTGGGACGGGCGGCGCCGAGGCAGATACCGACGCCGACGCCGGAAGGGGTTCGGTGACGGTCGTCTGCCGCCGTCTCAGGGCCGCCCGCCGCGCGGCCGGATCGCCGACCACGTTCCGCTGCCGGGCGGCCAGCCGACGCATGAGCTGGGCCTGGTCGTAGTAGCCCGGCGGGATCTCGGGCACGGCGTCGGACTTCTGCGCGCGCCGGGCCACCTCGTCGAGGAGGGTGTCGATCCGGCGGCGCGGCTTGGCGGGGCGCTCCTTCACGGCGGTGGAGCCCTCGGCGGCCGACTCGGCCCGGCGGTAGAAGTCGTCGAGCTTGCGCTCGACCTCCTCCTGACTCGGCTGCGGCGCCGGACGGTTGTGCTCTCCGGGGCCGGGAACGGCCGCGGCCTGCTGGGAGAGCAGGGCCACGGACGTGAGGTCGGCCGTGGCCAGGGCGGGGGTGCGCGGCCCTGCGGTGCGCGCTTCCGTCGGCGACTTGCGGTGCGACGCCAAAAGAGGCGACTCCTTCCCTGTGCGCCTTACGGGTCGGCGGTGGGGGTTTCCCGGGTCATTCCCGCTCCGGGGAGGGTTCGGGCGGCGGAGCCGCACGGCCCGGTGGTCCTCGCCGGCGCGTCGGGCGGCCCTGAACGCACGGTAGCCAACTTGTGTGGCGGGTGTGAAGGTTGCTGGGTGGTATGTCCGATACGTTGGCCGTGCGTGCCCGCGCCGCAGCGCGGTGGGTGACCGGGGCGGTGACCTCCGTGAGCAGGCGTTCCCGGGGTGGGCGGGTGCTTCCTGGGAGTGTACGGGCGTTTCCGGGGGCGAGTGGACGCTCTCGGGGGCGAGCGGGCGTTCCCTGGGGCAAAGGGGCCGAGTTCCCGGAGTGAAGAGAGCAAAGAGGCCGAGTTCCCGGAGCGAGGGGGCCGAGTTTCCGGTGCGGCGGCGGGCTGTCGGTGCGGCGCCCTAGACTCGGAGAGCGATGAGCAGCCTCTTTGACGACAGCTTCCTGGCCAGCCTCCAGGCCCCGCCGGCCCACGAGGAGGAACCGCCGCCCGAGGACGAACAGGCGCCGGAGCCGCTTCCGGACGACCTGTTCGGCGGGCGGTTCGACGTGCCGCCGGACCGGGAGGCGTACTACCGCGACGGCGCCCCGCGCCCCGTCGTGGACACCGCCGCGCTGCTTCAGGGGCTGAACGACAACCAGCGCGCCGCCGTCGTGCACTCCGGCTCCCCGCTGCTCATCGTCGCCGGCGCCGGTTCCGGCAAGACGCGCGTGCTGACCCACCGCATCGCCTACCTGCTCGCCGAGCGCGGCGTGCACCCCGGTCAGATCCTCGCGATCACCTTCACCAACAAGGCCGCCGCCGAGATGAAGGAGCGCGTCGAGCAGCTCGTCGGCCCGCGCGTGAACGCGATGTGGGTGATGACGTTCCACAGCGCATGCGTGCGCATCCTGCGCCGCGAGGCCAGGAGGCTCGGCCTGACCTCGTCCTTCTCGATCTACGACGCCGCCGACTCCAGGCGCCTGATGGCCCTGGTCTGCCGCGACCTGGACCTCGACCCCAAGCGCTTTCCGCCCAAGTCCTTCAGCGCCAAGGTCAGCAACCTCAAGAACGAGCTGATCGACGAGGAGGACTTCGCCGCGCAGGCCGCCGACGGTTTCGAGAAGACCCTCGCCCAGGCCTACGCCCTCTACCAGTCGCGGCTGCGCGAGGCCAACGCCCTCGACTTCGACGACCTGATCATGACGACGGTGAACCTGCTGCGCGCGTTCCCCGACGTCGCCGAGCACTACCGCCGCCGCTTCCGGCACGTCCTGGTCGACGAGTACCAGGACACCAACCACGCCCAGTACGCCCTCGTCCGCGAACTCGTCGGCACCGGCGCGCCCGGCGCGGACACCCCATCCGGCGGGGACGGCCCGCCGTCCGCCGAACTGTGCGTGGTGGGCGACGCCGACCAGTCGATCTACGCCTTCCGCGGCGCGACCATCCGCAACATCCTCCAGTTCGAGGAGGACTACCCGGACGCCACGACGATCCTGCTGGAGCAGAACTACCGCTCCACGCAGACGATCCTGAGCGCCGCCAACGCGGTCATCGAGCGCAACGAGTCCCGCCGCCCGAAGAACCTGTGGACCAACGCCGGCCCGGGCGAGCGGATCGTCGGCTACGTCGCCGACACCGAGCACGACGAGGCGCAGTTCGTCGCCGACGAGATAGACCGCCTCACCGACGCGGGCCTGGCCAAGGCCGGCGACGTCGCCGTCTTCTACCGCACCAACGCCCAGTCCCGCGTCTTCGAAGAGGTCTTCATCCGCGTCGGCCTGCCCTACAAGGTCGTCGGCGGCGTCCGCTTCTACGAGCGCAAGGAGGTCCGGGACATCCTGGCCTACCTGCGGGTGCTGGCCAACCCGGAGGACTCGGTGCCGCTGCGCCGCATCCTCAACGTGCCCAAGCGCGGCATCGGCGAACGCGCCGAGGCGATGATCGACGCCCTCGCCCAGCGGGAGAGGATCAGCTTCGCCCAGGCGCTCAAGCGCGTCGACGAGGCGTACGGCATGGCCGCGCGCTCCGCCAACGCCGTCAAGCGCTTCAACGCGCTGATGGAGGAGCTGCGCACGATCGTCGAGTCCGGCGCCGGGCCGGCCACGGTCCTGGAGGCCGTCCTCGAACGCACCGGCTATCTCGCCGAGTTGCAGAACTCCACCGACCCGCAGGACGAGACCCGCATCGAGAACCTGCAGGAACTCGCCGCCGTCGCCCTGGAGTTCGAGCAGGCCCGCGGTGAGGAGGCGGCGACATCAGGGGCCACCGCCCCGGGAGGCACGCTGGCCGAGTTCCTCGAACAGGTCGCCCTGGTCGCCGACTCCGACGAGATCCCCGACGAGGAGGGCGACGGCGTCATCACACTGATGACCCTGCACACCGCCAAGGGCCTGGAGTTCCCGGTGGTGTTCCTCACCGGCATGGAGGACGGCGTCTTCCCGCACCTGCGCGCCCTCGGCCAGACCAAGGAGCTGGAGGAGGAGCGCCGCCTGGCCTACGTCGGCATCACGCGCGCCCGGGAACGGCTGTACCTGACGCGGTCGGTGATGCGCAGCGCGTGGGGACAGCCGTCGTACAACCCGCCCTCCCGCTTCCTGGAGGAGATCCCGCCAGTCCACGTCGACTGGAAACGCACCGGCGCCTCGGCCCCCGCGGCCTCCGGCCCGATGTCGGGGGTGGCGGCCTCGCTGTCGTCGTCGCGGTCGCGCTCCTCGGCCTCCGGGGCGTCCGGGTTCGCCACCCGCAGGGCGACGGAGAAGCCGGTGGTGTCCCTGGCCGTCGGCGACCGGGTCACGCACGACCAGTTCGGGCTGGGCACGGTCGTCGCGGTGAAGGGCACGGGCGCGAACGCCGAGGCGACGATCGACTTCGGCGACGAGAAGCCGAAGCGGCTGCTGCTGCGGTACGCGCCGGTCGAGAAGCTCTGAACGGCGGCCCCGGCTCGGGACGGTCGGATCAAGCCCCGGTTCGGGGCCGTGGGCCCGGGGCTTCGGCGGCGTTCCCGGCGGCTCGGACCGTCCCGGCCCCTGGGGTTGTCCGGGCCCGGGCGTCGCGTCGGCTCAGGACGGGTCCAGGTCGTGGCTGCGCAGCCACGGCAGCGGGTCGATGGGCGCGCCGCCGCCCGGCCGCACCTCGAAGTGCAGGTGCGGCCCGGTGGAGTTGCCGGAGTTGCCGGAGTGCGCGATCGGCTGGCCGGCCTTCACGGTCGTACCGGAGGGCACGATGTAGGTGGAGAGGTGGCAGTACCACGTCTCCGTGCCGTCCTTCGCCGTCACGATCATCATGTTGCCGTAGGCGCTGTTCCACTGGGTGCGCACCGTGCCGTCGGTCGCGGCCATCACCGTCGTGCCGTAGGAGACGGGGAAGTCGATGCCGGTGTGCACGGACATCCAGTTGATGCCGGCCTGGCCGAAGTAGGCACTCAGGCCGTGCTGGGCGACCGGGAGGGCGAACTTGGGGCGCAGCCGCTCCCTGCGGGCCGCCTCCTCCGCCGCCTTCCTCTTCTCGGCCTCCTGCTGCGCCTTGAGGTCGATGCGCTCCTGGGTGCGGCTGGCCCGGTCGGCGAAGTCGTCGGCGCCCGCGGAGAGACTGGCGAGCTGGGTGTCCAGCTTGTTGTTGGCGGTGGATGGCTGCACGGTCTGCGCGTCCGACGCGGCCGCCGAGGTCTCCTTGCCGTCGTCGGAGAGCGTGCCGACCGAGGCGGCGGCGATCCCCGCGACACCCATCACGCAGACCGAGGGCACGGCCACCGTCAGCAGCGCCGACCGCTTGGGCGGCGTACGGCGCCGGGAGCGGCCCGCGGCGCGGGAGGCCGCCCGCGCACCCGGGGCGGGCGGGACGGTGACCTCCTCCTGGTCGTCCAGCAGCGGGGCGACGGCGGGCAGTTCACCCGTCGCGGCCGACTCGCCGCCGTCCTCGTCCCCGTCTCCGTTCTCGTCCCCGTATCCGTACCCGTCCTCGCCCTGGTACCCGTCCTCGCCGGTGGCTGCCTGCGCGTCGTAGGAGACCTGCTCGAAGGCGGCGGTGGCGTCGGGGACCGGTTCGAAGGCGGCGGTGGCGTGCGGGTCGGGCACCTGGGCGAAGGTCGCGGTCGCCTGCTGGCCGAACGGTTCGGCCGGGTGCCCGGCGGGATGCTCGCCCGCGCCGGCGGTGTTCCACTGCGTGGCGTCGTACGCGCCGGTGTCGAAGGCGACCGTGCCCCAGTCCCACTGCTGGGTGTGGTCGGCGCCGGTCTGCTCGGGCTGGAGCCAGGCCTGCGTGTCCCATTGCCCGGTGCCGGTGGCCGTCCAGGACGTGGTGTCGTAGGCGGCGTGGTGGTGGGCGGCGTACGCGTCGTGGGCGAGGGGGTGGTGGGTGGTGTCGGTGCACCACTGCCCGGTGCCGTACGAGGCGGCGCCGGTGCCCGTCGGGTCGCCGGAGAGGGGATCGGCGGAGAGAGGGTCGGCGGTGTAGCCGGTGCCGGTGTGGCCGGCGGCGGTGGACTGCGCGGGAAAAGCGGTGGCGTCGTAGCCGCCGTACGTGGTGAAGTCACCGTACGCGGCGCCCTGGCCGCCGTACGGCGCGTAGTGCGCCGAGGCGTCCTGGGAAGCCGGAGCCGGGGTTGTCGCGGTCCCCGACGGGTGACGATCGTCCACCAACTTCTCTTTCGCCTCGACAACAGGGGCTGCCAGAGCAGTGCGGCGACTGTACCCGGCGGTACGCGGGCGCGACAATCTTCTCCAGGTTTCGCGCCCGCCGGAAAGGGGCATTCGGCCGTGTTTCGGGGGACGACGGGCGCCGCTTTGGCGTTGTTTTCGACGGGCGTTCGAACCCGGTCGGCGGTGCGGCGCCGCAAATCGGGCGCGCGGGGCGGACGTTGAGCGGGTCCGGCTCAACTCGCCGTCACGCCACGGTCAGCCCGCCCGCCGGGGCCGTCGGTTCGCCGGGGAGTGCCGTGTCGAGGGCCTGCCGTATCCCGGCGGCGACCGCCGGGTGCACGGGCAGGGCGAGGTGGCCGATTCCGGTCACCTGGATGTTCTCCGCGCTCAGGTCGGGGTGGTCGACGCGGGCCGTCTCCAACGGGACCATCAAATGGTCCAGATCGCTCCAGAAACTGACGAAATGGGTGCGGCAGCCGGGTGCGGGCGCGGCCAGCTCCTCGATCACGGGTGAGCCGGGGCGCATCTGGCGCACGATGGGGTGCGCGTCGGCCAGCGGCGCGACGCGCGTGCCGGAGTGCGGCGTGCCCAGCGTCACCAGGGTGCGCACGCGGGCGTCGCCGCCGAGCCGCTGCACGTAGTAGCGCGCGATCAGCCCGCCGAGGCTGTGCCCGACGACGTCGACCCGCTCGCTGCCGGTGCGTTCGCAGATCTCCTCGATGTGCCGGCCGAGCAGCTCGGCCGCGGTGCGGATGTCGCAGGTCAGCGGCGAGTAGTTGAGGGACTCCATGCGCCGGCGGCCGTGCTGGGCGAGATTGCGGCGCAGCAGCACGAAGACCGAGCGGTTGTCGATGAAGCCGTGCAGCAGGACCACCGGGGGTTTGGCCTCGGTGGGCAGTTGGGCGGCGCCGCCCCCGGGCGGCGGGGGGTCGGCGGGGGCCCGGCGCTCCGGGGTGATGCCGTAGGGATAGAGCAGGAGGTGGCCGGCGAGGATGGCGAGTTCCAGGGCGGTCGCCTTCAGCAGGGCCAGGGAGAGACCCGCCAGCCTGCTCGGCAGCAGGCGCTGGCAGAACGGGAGAAGGGGCAACGGGGCCCCGATGACCTTCATGGCCGACCTCCTCGCGGCGCACGGGAGGACGGCCTCGGCCCCCGTGTGCCCTTGTGGGAGACCGCGACGCGGACGGTCGACGGCGGCAGAGGAAGCGGCGTGGACCGGGTGCGGCGAGCGGCGCCTGCGGCTCGAGTGGCAGCCGCGACTGCTGTGGCGCCGGTGACGCGGCGGGGCTCCCTGCCGGTGTGGCTGTGGCGACGAGGCTCCTCGCTGTCGTGCCGTACCTGACCTGTGTGCTCTTCGTACCCCCGCCGAAGTGTCGCCTCATCGCGTCGCGCGGGTGGCGCGGTGGTGCGACGACCTCGTTGCGGCTCCCGGTGTGCTCGTTCCCCCTGCGGCTGCGGCGCCGCCGGGGTGGACGACGGTCGGGTCGCAGGGACGCGGAACGATGCGCGGCGAACGTGTCCCACCGTGTGATTTCCCCCTCTGTCCGCACCGTGAAACCGCCGGTTGCGGGATGCTGGCGATAACGTTCGTTCACTTCCCCGGGCGGTGCGGCGCGGGGCGTCCGTGCCGCAGGCGCGCGCCCGGTGCGGTGGGCGACGGAATGTGCGGTACTTGTCGGTACGGATGGATGTAGTCGCTTCATGGAGGCAGTGATGGGTGTGGCAGCCGGTCCGATCCGCGTGGTGGTCGCCAAGCCGGGACTCGACGGCCACGATCGCGGGGCCAAGGTGATCGCGCGGGCGCTGCGCGACGCCGGTATGGAGGTCATCTACACGGGGCTGCACCAGACGCCGGAGCAGATCGTCGACACCGCGATCCAGGAGGACGCCGACGCGATCGGCCTGTCCATCCTCTCCGGCGCCCACAACACGCTGTTCGCCGCGGTCATCGACCTGCTCAAGGAGCGCGACGCCGAGGACATCGTCGTCTTCGGCGGCGGCATCATCCCCGAGGCGGACATTCCGGGCCTGAAGGAGAAGGGCGTCGCGGAGATCTTCACGCCCGGGACGCCGACGCAGTCGATCGTGGACTGGGTGCGGGAGAACGTGCGGCAGCCTGCGCAGGCCTAGCGCCGTCGGCGAAGCCGCCGCCCGTGCCGGCGGTGTCCTCGGCGACGCGGCCGCCGTTCGTGCCGGCGGTGTCCTCGATGACGCGGCCGCCGTTCGTGCCGGCGGTGTCCTCGGCGACGTGGCCGATGCCCGTGCCGGCGGTGTCGTCAGTGACGCGGCCGCCGTTCGTGCCGGGTGAGCCGGGGCAGGGGCGCCTTCCCGGAGCCGGGCGGGCCGGCGCGGTCCGTCCGGCTCCGGACGCGACCCGCCCGGCGCGTGACCGCCGGGGCGTGCGAGACGGCGCGACGCGCCGGAGCACGGCTCCGGGCGAGCCGGATGCCGGCCCGGGGCCGGGCTCAGCCCGCCGGCGGCGGACCCAGTTCCTCCAGCATCGCCGCTCGCAGCCGCAACGTCGTGACCAGCCGCTGGAACGCCTCCGCCCAGTACCCACCGGCGCCCGGAGCCGCGTCCTCCGACTCGTCGGGCACCGCGAGCAGCGCGTCCAGCCGCCGGGCCTGAGCAGGGTCCAGACAGCGCTCGGCCAGCCCCATCACTCCACTGAAACTCCATGGGTAGCTCCCCGCGTCCCGCGCGATGTTGAGCGCGTCCACCACCGCCCGCCCGAGCGAGGCGGTCCACGGCACGGCGCACACGCCGAGCAGCTGGAACGCCTCGGACAGTCCGTGCGCCGCGATGAACCCGGCCACCCAGTCGGCCCGCTCGGCGGCGTCCAGCGTGCCGAGCAGCCGGGCGCGCTCGGCCAGGGACACCGCGCCCGGACCGCCGGCCTCCGGTGCCGCGGGCTCCCCGAGGAGCGCCCGCGCCCAGACCGCGTCCCGCTGCCGTACCGCCGCACGGCACCAGGCGGCGTGCAGTTCGCCCTGCCAGTCGTCCGCCACCGGCAGCGCGACGATCTCCCGCGGTGCCAGCCCGCCCAGCCGCGCGGACCAGGTGGCGAGCGGCGCCGCCTCCACCAGCTGACCGAACCACCACGACCGCTCCCCCCGGCCGGCCGGGGCCTTCGGGACGACGCCGTCGCGCTCCATGCCCGCGTCGCACTCGTGCGGCGCCTCGACGACGAGCGTGGGCGTCTCGCGCGTACGGTCCAGCGCGACGCAGGCGGCGGCCCGCGCCGCCATGCGCGCGGCGAGCGCGGAGCCGGGCAGCGCCGACAGCAGCTCGGCCGCGGTGGCCCGCACGGTGCGGCTGCGGTCGGCCAGCGCCTGCTCCAGGAACGGCTCGTCGTCCGGGCCGAGGCCGGTGCGCAGCGTGTCGAGGAACATCAGCCGGTCCTCGGCGCGCTCCGTCGCCCACGTCGTTCCCAGCAGCTCGCGCGCGGCCGCCGGACGGCGGGCGCGCAGGGCGGCCAGCAGCGCCACCCGCTCGGCGAACAGGCCCTCCTGCCACAGCCGCCGTATCCGGTCCGCGTCGTCCGGGTCGGGCAGCGACGCGCCGCCGCCGGGGACCGCGCGCAGGGCGAACCGCCAGTCCGGGTTGAGGCGGGCCAGCCACAGCGCCCGGGGGCCGGCGAACTCCAGCGCGGCGGGCCGCAGGTCGGTGCGGCCCCGGGCGGCGTCCAACAGGGCGGGCAGCAGGTGCGGGGGCGCCGCGTAACCGCGCGCGTTGGCGGCCTGCAGCCACTGGGGCAGCAGCTCCATCAGGTCCGGCGCGGTGCCCCGGCGCCCACCGGTGGTGCCCGGCCGGTCGGACAGGAGCGTCGCGAGCCTGCGGGCGGCCGCGGCGGGCAGCGGCGGGCGCGGGTCGGGGGGAGCCGGCTCGGGGCGCGGCGCGGCCGCGGCCGGGCGCAGGCCGGCCCGTCGCCGTACGGTCTGCACGGCCGCCGTGTCCAGCAGCGCCGCCGGGGCCTTCGGACCGGGCGGGCAGCCGGCGGGTGTCCGCCGGTCCGTGCCGAGCAGGGCCGCGGTGACCAGCTCTTCCCAGGCGCCGGCTGCGGTCGTGTCCGCGGGAGCGGAGGTCGTCTTCATGTGGTCCCCTTCCGTCGCGCCGTGCCTGGGAGTGGTCGGAGGGTCACGCGCACCGGGTGACCCGTGAGGCGCATCACATGCATGGAACGGGTGAGATGGATGCGATTAAGGGACATAACGGATACTTTCCGTGTTCGGTGGCGGCGATCCGGTGACGTGGAGTGACCGCTCAGCACAGCGCCACCGCCTCCCCGGATCCCTCCGGCCAGGCCGTCAGCGGGTGGAAGCCGCGGTGGCCGCACTCGCCGAAGACCGTGACGGGATGCCCGCCGGACAGGGCGACCAGGCGCCACAGGCCCGGACGGGAGCGGGCCGCCGGCGCGAGGGGCAGCGCCGTGGCGCCGTCGGCGTCCGCCAGCTGCCAGGAGTCGCCGTCCGGGACCGGCACCACCCGGTCGAGGGTGACCGGCACCGTGTCCAGCCACGGGTCGTCCCGCAGCGCGCGGCCGTAGCGGGCGGCGGCCTGCGCCGTCGTCACGCCCGGCGGCCGCGCGTCCGAGGGGGCGGGCGGCGCGAACCGCTCGCCCAGGGCCGCGCGCGGCTGCCCGGCGCCCGGGTACGGCGTCACCTCGGCGTCGACGGCGAGGCCGACCGGCAGGGCGAGCTCCGGGGCGCGGCCGGCGGCGCCGTAGGACAGGAGCAGCGCGGTACGGCCCGAGGCGGTGCCGTGCAGCCATATGCGGCGGGTCGTGAGTTTCGGGTCCACCGTGTCGTACTGGGCCAGCACCAGCCACCGGTCGCGCACCGGCGGGCCGTCCGGGGAGGCCGGCAGGCCGACGCGGGAGCGGACCGTGGCAGCGAGGCCCTCCGGGAGCCGCTCGCGGCGCAGCCAGCCCTGGTCGAGGAGGTGCAGCAGGGCGCACTCCTCCAGCAGGCGCGCCGGCCAGCCGGGGCCGGACACCGCCACCGCCCCCAGTTCCCGCACCCGGGCGGCCAGCCCGGGTGCCTGGGCGTCGACCATGCGGGCCGCCGTCTCCTCCCACAGCCCGTACCCGGCCTGCTCGGCCGCGGCCAGGCCGCCGCGCAGCAGGTCGGCCAGGCGCTGCTCCAGCTCCGTGGCGCCCGCGGTGATCCGCTCGGCGCGGCGCTCCGCCCGGCGCCGGGCCGCCTCCGCGTCACCGGGCCTGGACGGCGCGCCCGCCGCCGCTTCCGTCCGCTTCTCCTCCGCGCGCCGGCGCCGGCCCGCGAGCCACTGCCCGGCCCACTCCGGCGGCGAGCCCTCCGGCACCGCGGCCTCCCCGCCCGCCCACAGCAGCAGCAGGCCGAGCGCGTGCTTGCACGGGAACTTGCGGCTCGGGCAACTGCACCGGTACGCCGGCCCGCCGGCGCCCGCCAGGTCCACCACCGTCTGGTACGGCCTGCTGCCGCTGCCCTTGCACCGTCCCCACACGGCCCCCTCGCCGGAGCTGCCCGTCTCCGACCACGGACCGGCCGCGGCGAGTCTGCCGCCCGCTTTGCGCGACGCGTCGTCCGGTGCCAGTGCCAGCACCTGGTCGGCGGTCCAGCGCACCCCCTGATCAGTCATGCCCCGACGGTAGGTCCCGCCACTGACAATCAGCTCGGCGCGCGCGTTTTTGCAGGTCAGAACGATTGTCAGTGGTGTGGTGCACGGTTGGTGGCAGATCCGAACCGGCCGAGCTGGAGGGGGAGTCAGCCATGTCTGCGCCGTCCGTGTCCATCGACCCGACGTCCACCGATCCGACGTCCACCGACTCGACGTCCACCGACTCGACGTCCACCGACTCGATGCCCGCCGATCCGACGTCCGCCGGCCCGAGCGGCGAGCGGTCCGCGGGCGCGGGCGCGGGCTCCGGGCCGGAGGCGCTGCGGCCGCACGCCGAGGACGCCTTCGCGGACGAGCTCGCGGCGCTGGCCGCGCAGGACGACCGTCCGCGCCCGGCCCGCTGGAAGCTGTCGCCGTGGGCCGTCGCCACGTACCTGCTCGGCGGCACCCTGCCCGACGGCACGGTGATCACCCCGAAGTACGTGGGCCCGCGCCGCATCATCGAGGTCGCCGTCACCACGCTCGCCACCGACCGGGCCCTGCTCCTGCTCGGCGTGCCCGGCACCGCCAAGACCTGGGTCTCCGAACACCTGGCCGCCGCGGTCAGCGGCGACTCCACGCTGCTGGTGCAGGGCACGGCCGGCACCCCGGAGGAGGCGATCCGCTACGGCTGGAACTACGCGCAGCTGCTCGCCCACGGCCCCAGCCGCGACGCCCTGGTGCCCAGCCCCGTCATGCGGGCCATGGCCGAGGGCATGACCGCCCGTGTCGAGGAGCTCACACGCATCCCGGCCGACGTGCAGGACACGCTCATCACGATCCTGTCGGAGAAGACCCTGCCGATACCGGAGCTGGGCGAGGAGGTGCAGGCGGTCCGCGGCTTCAACCTGATCGCCACCGCCAACGACCGCGACCGCGGCGTCAACGACCTCTCCAGCGCCCTGCGCCGCCGCTTCAACACGGTGGTGCTGCCGCTGCCGGCGTCCACCGACGCCGAGGTCGACATCGTCACGCGCCGCGTCGACCAGCTCGGCCGCTCCCTCGACCTGCCCGCCGCGCCCGACGGCATCGACGAGATCCGCCGCGTCGTCACCGTCTTCCGGGAACTGCGCGACGGCGTCACCTCCGACGGCCGCACGAAGGTCAAGTCGCCCAGCGGCACGCTCTCCACCGCCGAGGCCATCTCCGTCGTCACCAACGGGCTCGCCCTGGCCGCCCACTTCGGCGACGGCGTGCTGCGGCCGGGCGACGTCGCCGCCGGCATCGTCGGCGCCGTCGTGCGCGACCCGGCGGCCGACCGCGTCATCTGGCAGGAGTACCTGGAGACGGTGGTGCGCGAGCGCGACGGCTGGGCCGACTTCTACCGGGCCTGCCGGGAGGTGAGCGCGTGAGCACCTCGGACAACACCTCGATGTGGGGCGGGAAGCGCGCGACGGCGGCACCTGGTGCGCGGCGGCACACGGCCGGGCGGAACGGCGGGGGCGGCGGCAGCCGGCGGCCCCGGCGCACCGGTGACGAGGGAGGGGGAGCACGTGACGGACGCTGACGGAAACGGAAACGGGGGCGGCGCGGCCGGCGTCGGCGGACACCACGGTGGTGGCGCGACCGGCGCCGGCGGGAAGGCGGGCGGCGCGGCCGGCGCCGGGCCGCTGCTGCTCGGCGTGCGCCACCACGGGCCGGGGTCGGCGCGGGCGGTGCGGGCCGCGCTGGAGGCGGCGCGGCCGCGCGCCGTCCTCATCGAGGGCCCGCCCGAGGCCGACCCGCTGATCCCGCTCGCCGCCGACCCGGACATGCGGCCCCCGGTCGCCCTGCTCGCCCACGCCGTCGACGAACCCGGCCGCTCCGCGTTCTGGCCGCTCGCCGGGTTCTCCCCGGAGTGGATCGCCCTCCGCTGGGCCCTCGACCACGGTGTCCCGGCCCGCTTCATCGATCTCCCGGCGGCACACACGCTGGCGTGGGAGAGCAGTGCGGAGGAGCAGCCCCGAGAGGAACGACAAGAACGACGGGAACGGAGGGAACGACGGGCGGGAGAGGAGCGACAGGAAGGGGACGGAACGGGGGGAGAGGTGGCCGTCGGCGGTGACGGCCCCGGCCCCGGCCCCGGTTCCGGTGGCGGCGTGGCGCCGGACACGCCAGGCGCCTCCGGCGCACCAAGCGCCTCGGACGGCCCGGGCGCCTCGGACGGTCCGGACGAAGCGGACCCCGGCGCCCTGCCCGACGTCCGCCTCGATCCCTTGGCCGTGCTCGCCGAGACGGCCGGCTACGACGACCCGGAGCGCTGGTGGGAGGACGTCGTTGAGCACCGGGGGGCCGGCGAGGGGGACCCGTTCGCCCCGTTCGCGGCGCTCGAGGAGGCGATGGGAGCGCTGCGGGAGGCGTACGGGGACGGCGGGCACGCGCGGGACCTGGTGCGCGAGGCGTACATGCGGCTGCAGATCCGGGCGGCGCAGCGGGAGTTCGGCAAGGACGTGGCCGTGGTGTGCGGGGCGTGGCACGTGCCCGCGCTGCGCCGGAAGGCCGCCGTCTCCGCCGACCGGGCGCTGCTGAAGGGACTGCCCAAGGTCAAGACGGACATGACCTGGGTGCCGTGGACGCACCGCAGGCTGGCCCGGGCCGGTGGATACGGGGCGGGCATCGAGTCCCCGGGGTGGTACGCGCACCTGTTCACGGCACCGGACCGGCCGGTCGAGCGGTGGCTGACCCGGGTGGCCGAGCTGCTGCGGGCGGAGGACCGGATCGTCTCCTCGGCGCACGTCATCGAGGCGGTGCGGCTCGCGCGGACGCTCGCGGCGCTGCGCGGCCGCCCCCTGGCCGGCCTGAGCGAGACCACCGACGCCGTGCGCGCGGTGATGTGCGACGGATCGGACGTGCCGCTGGAGCTGGTGCGGGACCGGCTGGTCGTCGGGGACGTGCTGGGCGAGGTGCCCGAGGCGGCGCCCGCGGTGCCGCTGCAGCGCGACCTGGCCCGCGTCCAGCGGCGGCTGCGGCTGAAACCGGAGGCGGCGGAGCGGGAGCTGGAGCTGGACCTGCGCAAGGAGACCGACGCCGAGCGCAGCCGGCTGCTGCACCGGCTGCGGCTGCTGCGCGTGCCGTGGGGCGAGCCGGCCGCCTCGCGGGGCAGCACGGGCACGTTCCGGGAGACGTGGCGGCTGCGCTGGGAGCCGGAGCTGTCCGTGCGGGTCGCCGAGGCCGGGGTGTGGGGGACGACCGTGGCGGCCGCCGCCACCGCCCGGGCCGAGGCCGACGCCGTCGCCGCACAGGCCCTCGCCGAGGTCACCGCGCTCGCCGAGCACTGCCTGCTCGCCGGCCTGCCGGACGCGCTGCCGACGGTGATGCGGGTCCTGGCCGACCGCGCGGCGCTCGACACGGACGTCGGGCACCTCGCCCAGGCGCTGCCCGCCCTGGTGCGCTCCCTGCGCTACGGAGACGTGCGCGGCACCGACACCGAGGCCCTGGCCGAGGTCGCCGCGGGCCTGGCCGAACGCGTCTTCGTCGGCCTGCCCCCGGCCTGCGCCGCGCTCGACGCGGACGCCGCCGCGGAGATGCGGCGCCACGTGGACGCGGTGCACACGGCGGTGGCCCTGCTCGGCGACGCCCCGGCCCCCGGCCACACCCACCTGCGCGGACGCTGGTACGGGGTGCTGCGCACCCTCGGCGGCCGGGACACCGTGCCCGGCGTCATTCGCGGGCGGTCGGTACGGCTCCTCCTGGACGACGGGGAACTGGCGCACGAGGACGCCGCCCGGCTCATGGGGCTGGCGCTGTCGCCGGGCACGCCGCCGGCGGACGCGGCCGCGTGGATCGAGGGTTTCGTCGGCGGTGGGAGCGGCGGCATGCTCCTCGTCCACGACGAACGGCTGCTGGCCCTGGTCGACTCCTGGCTGACCGGGGTGCCGGCGGAGGCGTTCACCGACGTGCTGCCGCTGCTGCGGCGCACCTTCTCGGCGTACGAACCGGGGGTGCGCCGCACGCTCGGTGAACTCGTCCGGCGCGGGCCGGAGCGGCGCGCGGCCCCGGCGACGGGCGCGGGCCTTCCCGGTTTCGCGCCGGAGATCGACACCGCGCGCGCGGACGCGGTGCTGCCGGTGGTGCGGCTGCTGCTGGGACTGGACGAGCACGCCGCGCCCAGCGACGGCCACCACGGCCACCACGACGACCACGGTCACCGCAACGACCACCGCCACCACGACGACCACGACGACCACGAGCACCACGACGACCACGACAAGGACCTTGCGGGGGTGGGCCGATGACGCCGGAGGCGCCGGAGGCGACGGACGCGACGGACGCGGCACAGGAGCGGCTGCGCCGCTGGCGGCTGGTGCTCGGCGGGGACGCCGCCGACGGCACCGGCTGCGCGCTCGCCGGGCGGGACGCCGCCATGGACGCGGCGCTCGCCGCGCTCTACGGGAAGGGGGGCGACGGCCCGTCGGGGAAGAAGGAGCGCGCGGCGGGGCTCGGGGCCTCCGCGCCCTCCGTGGCCCGCTGGCTCGGCGACATACGGACGTACTTCCCGTCCTCCGTCGTCCAGGTCATGCAGCGGGACGCGATCGACCGGCTCGGGCTGGCCACGCTGCTGCTGGAACCGGAGATGCTCGAGGCCGTCGAGGCCGACGTGCACCTGGTGGGCACCCTGCTGTCGCTGAACAAGGCGATGCCGGAGACGACGAAGGAGACGGCGCGGGCCGTCGTGCGCAAGGTCGTCGAGGACCTGGAGAAGCGGCTCGCCACCCGCACCCGGGCCACCCTCACCGGGGCCCTCGACCGCAGCGCGCGCGTCACCCGGCCGCGCCACCACGACATCGACTGGAACCGCACGATCGCGGCCAACCTCAAGCACTACCTGCCCGAGTACCGCACGGTCGTGCCGGAGCGGCTCATCGGCTACGGGCGCGCGTCGCAGTCCGTGAAGAAGGACGTCATCCTCTGCATCGACCAGTCGGGGTCGATGGCCGCGTCCGTGGTGTACGCGTCCGTCTTCGGCGCGGTGCTGGCGTCGATGCGGTCCATCAGCACACGGCTGGTCGTCTTCGACACGGCCGTCGTCGACCTCACCGACCAGCTCACCGACCCGGTCGACGTCCTCTTCGGCACCCAGCTCGGCGGCGGCACCGACATCAACCGGGCCCTCGCCTACTGCCAGGCGCAGATCACCCGCCCCACGGAGACGGTGGTCGTGCTCATCAGCGACCTCTACGAGGGCGGCATCCGCAACGAGATGCTCAGGCGGGTGGCGGCGATGAAGGCGTCGGGAGTGCAGTTCGTCGCGCTGCTCGCGCTGTCCGACGAGGGGGCGCCGGCGTACGACCGCGAGCACGCGGCGGCGCTGGCCGCGCTCGGCGCACCAGCGTTCGCCTGTACGCCCGACCTGTTCCCGGAGGTGATGGCGGCGGCGATCGAGAAGCGGCCGCTGCCCCTGCCGGACACGGCGTGACGGGCACCGCGGCGAGGCGGTCGCGGCGGGACGGCCACGGCGACGGGGTGGTCGCGGCGGGACGGGGCGGTCGCGGCAAGGCGGGACGGCGGCGACGAGGCGGCGGCGAGACAGGGCGGTGGCGGCGGGACGGATCGGTCGCGTTGTTGACGACTTGTCGACAGGCGGTGGTCGGAAAATCGGACATGAGTACCCATCGGTAACACGGGGGTTGCGCTACCGCGGGTTTCCCGTGCGACCATCGACGGGCTCCTCCGGTGCGCCACGCTCCGATCGCGCGCACCGTGTACCGCGTCCGTGATGCCGGTTCTCACCGGCCGTGCCGGTTCCACCGGTTCGTCCTTCGTCCCGCCGCACGGGAGGGCCCTCCGTCCGTTGACCTGGCCAGCCGCTCTTCCCGGTGCCGCACTGCGCGCGATGCGCACGGCGGCCGGGCGGCGTGTGCTCCAACTGGCTTTGCTGGTCGGCGGTTTGATGGTCCTCGGTGTCCTCACCGGGGAGCGGGCGCACGCGGCGGAGAACACGGCGCCGACGGCTTCCGCCGAGCGGGTCCCGCCCGTTCCGGCGAACGCCGTACGGGAGTCGACGGCGTGTGCGGTGGGGCATCTGCTGCCGCCGCGGTACGACTGCGCGGTGGACCGGCCGACCGGGTCCGAGCACCCGGCGCGGCAGGCGGAACACGCCGGTCGGGCCGGACACGCCGGACACACCGGGCACACGAAGCGCGTCGATCGGATCGGGCATGCCGGTGCCGCCGGCCGGCGCGGGGACGCCATGGTGACGGTGCTCCCGGAGCGCCGGCCGCGTACCGGCCCGGCCGCCTCGGCCCCGGCCTCGTCGTCCCCGTCGGCTCCGGCCCCGTCGGCTTCGGCCCCGTCGGCTTCGGTCCCGTCCGCGACAGCCCCGTCCGCCTCGGCCCCGGCCCTCCCGACCCGTCCGGCCCGGTCCGCGCAGACTCCGGGCCGGACCCCGGGCCAGGCCCCGGACGGCAGCACCCGGACCACCTCCCCGGACGGCTCCGCCGCGTCCCCGCTCACCCCCTTCACCGACTCGCTCACCGACTCGCTCACCGGCCTCACCGACGGCCTGGTGCGGACGGTGACCGACACCGTCGTACGGCCCGTCGGAGACCTGGTCGTGACGGTGACCACGGGGCTGACCCAGGGGCAGCCGTCCCTCCCGCCGCTGCCCTCGCTGCCGACGGACCCGGGCACGTCGACCCTGCCGCTGCCGACGGTGCCCGACCAGCCGGGCCTCCCCGGCCTGCCGGTCCTGCCCGGCCGCACGCTGCCCGCGCCGGTCACCCCGGTGCCCGACCGGCCGGATCTTCCGGCCACGGCGCCCGCCTCCGCCGCGGTCGCCGCCCCGCAGCAGACCAAGACCCCCACCGAGGCGACCGCCCCCACCCGCCGCGGCCCCGCCGCCGGCGTCTTCACCGAGGTCGCCCCGTCCTCCCGTACCGGCGTGCACGATGCCCCGCACGCCGCGCAGTCCCCCGCCCACCGCGCGCCCACCGGTGACGCGGACGGTGCGCTGAACGGCCGGTCGGCCGTGGACGGCGGTTCCTCGCGCCACGGCGACGCACAGGCCGTCACCCCGAGCGACCGGCTGCCGCTGCGACTGCTGCCCGGCGCCACCGCGTCCGTGGACGCGGCCGGGACCCGGGACAGGCACCGGGACATCCCCGTCTTCCCCGGCTAGGTCCGGCCTCTCCTCCCCGCCGCAGACCTGCCGCACGGGGGCGGACACAGGTCTGCCCGTCCGCCGTCCGGACCGCGCTCCCCGCACGCCTTCACCCGGGAGCCGCCGGGCGGACGCCGCCGGAGTCGCATCCCCTTCCGCACCCCCTCGGGGCCCGCCGGTCACGCACCGGCCGGCCCTCCCGGAGCGCGTGCGGACGCGGCGCCGGACCGTGCCCCGACCCCAAGCCTTCCCGAACCTCCTGAGGGACCTGACGCACGCATGAACCAGAACACCCACGGCTTCGCCGCCATAGCCGTCGACGCCACCGCCCCGTACGCCACCTCCACGGCCGGCACCACCGCCCCGTACGCCACCGTTCCGTACGTCATCGCCCCCTACGCCACCGCGAGGGCCGCGGGCACCGCCGTCGGCGCCGCCGGTGCCACGCCGGGCCGCACCGCCCGGGCCGCGCGCGACACGGCACGGCAGGAGACCCCCCGGGTCCGCAGGATCCGTGCCGCCGAGGCCGTCAACGGCGCCCGGGCCGCCCGTCTGGCCACCGCGCTGGCCAGGACGAAGTCCGCCGCCGTCGGCCGGGCGGCCCGCGCGGCCTTCGCCGCCGCCCCGCCCGCGCCCCGGGACGTGATCGGCCACCTCTTCGGCTCGCCCGCCGCCTTCGCGCCGGAGGCGGAACAGGCCCTCACCGGCGCCCGTACCACGCCTGCCGCCCACCCGTACCGCGCCTGACGCCCGCCGCCCGTACCGCGCCTGACGCCCGCCCCGCCCGGCGCCCGCACGTGCCGCGCCCGGCGCTCACCGCCCGGGCGCCGGAGCTCACCGCCGGGGTGCCGGAGCTCACCGCACGGACTCCGCGGGGCGGTCGGCGCGGGTGGCCGAAAGCCGTCGGCCCACCCGTGCGGACACCTCGCGGAACAGGGCCGGAGTTCCCCGATGGGGTGGGGATCGCCCGGCCCGGCACTCCCCAGGGGCCGGGCCCGTACCACGGGCCCGAGGGGGTGCTCCAGGGACCCCGCCGGGTCAACCCCAACCCGGTGGGGTCCCCCTTGCGCGGCAAGGGGCAGAATCATGTGACGGGTATCACCGCTCAGGTGTGATCTGCGATTTAGAGCGGCCCTGCGAGCGGAGATAACCTGCGAGACGGACATGCCGCGCGCTCGGACACCGTGTGCGCTTCCCGTGTGACACATGCGGTCGTCACGTTGCCCTTCGCGGCACGCCCACGCAGACGCAGAACACGCAGACGCAGACAACGAACCGCGAGACCACTGATAGGGACGGACGCGCGTGGACCTGTTCGAATACCAGGCGAGGGACCTCTTCGCCAAGCACGGTGTACCGGTGCTGGCCGGTGAAGTCATCGACACGCCTGAGGCGGCGCGCGAGATCACCGAGCGGCTCGGCGGCAAGTCGGTCGTCAAGGCGCAGGTGAAGGTCGGTGGCCGTGGCAAGGCCGGCGGTGTCAAGCTGGCCGCGAGCCCGGACGAGGCCGTCGCCCGCGCGACGGACATTCTCGGCATGGACATCAAGGGCCACACGGTCCACAAGGTGATGATCGCCGAGACCGCTCCGGAGATCGTCGAGGAGTACTACGTCTCCTTCCTCCTCGACCGCGCCAACCGCACGTTCCTCTCCATCGCCTCCGTCGAGGGCGGCATGGAGATCGAGGAGGTGGCCGCCACCCGTCCGGAGGCCGTCGCCAAGATCCCGGTCGACGCCATCGACGGTGTGGACAAGGCCAAGGCGCAGGAGATCGTGGCCGCGGCGAAGTTCCCGGCCGAGGTCGCCGACAAGGTCGCCGACGTCCTCGTCAAGCTGTGGGAGGTCTTCGTCGAGGAGGACGCCCTCCTGGTCGAGGTGAACCCGCTCGCCAAGGTCGCCTCCGGTGACGTCATCGCCCTCGACGGCAAGGTGTCCCTGGACGACAACGCCGAGTTCCGCCACCCCGAGTTCGAGGCGCTCCACGACAAGGCGGCGGCCAACCCCCTCGAGGCCGCGGCCAAGGAGAAGAACCTCAACTACGTCAAGCTCGACGGCGAGGTCGGCATCATCGGCAACGGCGCCGGCCTGGTCATGTCGACCCTGGACGTCGTCGCCTACGCCGGTGAGAAGCACAAGGGTGTCAAGCCCGCGAACTTCCTCGACATCGGCGGCGGTGCCTCGGCCGAGGTCATGGCGAACGGCCTGGAGATCATCCTGGGTGACCCGGACGTCAAGTCCGTCTTCGTCAACGTCTTCGGCGGCATCACCGCGTGCGACGCCGTCGCCAACGGCATCGTGCAGGCCCTGGAGCTCCTCAAGAGCAAGGGCGAAGAGGTCGACAAGCCGCTGGTCGTGCGCCTCGACGGCAACAACGCCGAGCTGGGCCGCAAGATCCTGACGGACGCCAACCACCCGCTCGTGCAGCAGGTGGACACCATGGACGGCGCGGCCGACAAGGCCGCCGAGCTGGCTGCTGCCGCGAAGTAAGGGACGAGGTCACACACACCCATGGCTATCTTCCTCACCAAGGAATCCAAGGTCATCGTCCAGGGCATGACCGGCTCGGAGGGCCAGAAGCACACCCGCCGCATGCTGGCGTCCGGCACGAACATCGTCGGCGGCGTCAACCCGCGCAAGGCGGGCCAGGTCGTCGACTTCGACGGCACCGAGGTACCGGTCTTCGGCACCGTCAAGGAGGCCATCGAGAAGACCGGCGCGGACGTCACGGTCATCTTCGTCCCGGAGAAGTTCACCAAGGACGCGGTCGTCGAGGCCATCGACGCCGAGATCCCGCTCGCCGTCGTCATCACCGAGGGCATCGCCGTGCACGACACGGCCGCCTTCTGGGCGTACGCCGGCAAGAAGGGCAACAAGACCCGCATCATCGGCCCGAACTGCCCCGGCCTGATCACCCCGGGCCAGTCCAACGCGGGCATCATCCCGGCCGACATCACCAAGCCGGGCCGCATCGGCCTGGTGTCGAAGTCCGGCACGCTGACGTACCAGATGATGTACGAGCTGCGCGACATCGGCTTCTCCACCTGCGTCGGCATCGGTGGCGACCCGATCATCGGCACCACGCACATCGACTGCCTCAAGGCCTTCCAGGAGGACCCGGAGACCGACCTCATCGTGATGATCGGTGAGATCGGCGGCGACGCCGAGGAGCGGGCCGCGGCCTTCATCAAGGAGCACGTGACCAAGCCGGTCGTCGGCTACGTCGCCGGCTTCACCGCGCCCGAGGGCAAGACCATGGGTCACGCGGGCGCCATCGTCTCCGGTTCGTCGGGCACCGCCCAGGCGAAGAAGGAGGCGCTGGAGGCCGCGGGCGTCAAGGTCGGCAAGACGCCGACCGAGACGGCGAAGCTGGCGCGGGAGATCCTCGCCGGCGCGTGAGCCACGGCACCGAGCCGAGCACGGCAAGGGCCCGTCCCCGGACCGGGGGGCGGGCCCTTCCCGTGTGCGGACCCGGGGCGCGGGCGGGCCCTTCCGTGTGCGGACCCGGATCGGGGGCGGGCCCTTCCCGCGTGCGGCCCCGGGCGGAGACGGGCCCTTCCGCACACGCCCCGAGGCCGCGGTGCCCGCCCGTGCCGTACGCGGCCGCCGGGCGGCCTGGGCCGTCGCACCCTCCGGGCGCCCCGGTGCCGTACGCGGCTTCCGGGAACCGCGCCGCGCCGTACACGGCCCCCGGAAACCGCGCCGTACGGGCGCACCCGGTCGCCGTTCACCGCGCCTGCGGAATCAGCCGTTCCGGCCCGTTCGCCGCCTCCTCCCGCAGCTTGTCCCGCAGCCGGAGCTGCTCGCGGGACAGCGATCCGGCCGCCCCCTCCGCGGGCACCCCGGACACCGCCCGTCCGGGGGCGACCGGCGGTTCGTAGTGCGTGGGGGCCGTCCGCAGGGTCAGGGCCGTGGCGCCGACGACGGCGGCCGTGCCGGCGACGGCGGCCCGGGTCCACACCCGCGCGCGGTGCTCACCGCGGGCCCGTACGGCGGGCGGCCGCGGGATGCCGGACCGGGCGGTGGCCGCCAGGGCGTTGGAGGCCAGGGCGGTCAGGCGCCGCTGGAGGAGAGCGGGGTCCGCCAGGTCCGGCACGCGCGCGGCGAGAGCCTCCCGGGCGTGCAGCAGCCGGTGCAGGGTCGCCGGGGTGCTCGCCTCCGTCTCGGCGGCGGTCTCCGGCAGGCCGAGGCCGATGCCGTCGTGGAGCAGGAGTGTGCGGCGGTACGGCGGAGGCAGCCGGAGCAGGCTGGTCAGCAGCCGGCGGTCCTCGGCGCGGGCCGGCGCGTCGGGGCGGCGGAACCGGAACCGCCGCCAGGGCGACAGGGCGTACTCGTGCGTCGCCGCCCGCACCCAGCCGGCCGGGTCGGGGTCGCGCGCCACCTCCGGCCAGCGCTGCCAGGCGAGCTGGAAGGCCCGCTCCACCGCCTTGAGGGCGGCCTCGCGCCGGCCGGTGAGGAGGTAGGTCTGGCGTACGAGGGCGGGGGCGCAGAAGGCGTAGAGGGCGTCGAACGCCTGAGCGGGCGTCAGGGGCTCGGGATGCTGCTGCCGGTGCGTCAGGCCGGGCTCGCCCGCGGACCCCTGACCGGCCGTCGTCTTTCCCGTCACCGATCGCCCCTTCGCAAGAAAAAGCACATAAGCGCATCTTGAGCGACACAGCGGTACTTCGCCTGTTACGACGGAAAAGCGTGTGATGTTGGGAGCATGGCGGGCGTGCTCCCGATGACCGCTCGCCGCACCCCGCTGTCGCTGTTGTCGCGCCTGCTCACCCGGGTTCGGGACCGCTCGCCCGGGCTGGCCGCCGGCCTCGCCGGAGGCGCGGTCGCCGCCGGGCTGGGCCTGGGCGCGCTCGCCGTGCTCGTGGTCCTGCTGTGGATCAGCTCCCCGTACCCCGACAGCGGCCCCGCCGGGGTCCTGCACGTCGCCGCCGTGCTGTGGCTGCTGGCGCACGGCGTGGAACTGGTGCGCACCGACACGCTCACCGGCGTCCCCGCGCCCGTCGGCGTCACCCCGCTGCTGCTGCTCGCGCTGCCGCTGTGGCTGGTGCACCGGGCGGCCCGCGACGCGACCGACGCCCACGCCGGGCACGGCGGCGACCCGGCGGCCGCCCCGCCGCCGGTGCGGGCCCGCACGGCGTGGACGGGCGTCGTCGCCGGCTACCTCGCCGTCGGCGCCGCGGCCGCGTTCTCCACCTCCGGCGACGCACTGCGCCCCGCGTGGGCGGGGGTGCTCGGCCGCCTGCCGGCGGTGGTGGGGGTGGCGGCGGCGCTGGGGGTGTGGACGGCGTACGGCCGCCCGGGCGACGTCCTGGACGGGCTGCTCGCCCGGCTGCCGGGCGGGCCGCGGCGGCTGCCGCTCGGCCCGGCGGCGCGCACCCGGACGGCGTGCGCCGCGCGGGCGGCGGGCGCCGGTACGGCCGTACTGCTGGGCGGCGGGGCCCTGCTGGTCGGGGTGTCCCTGGCCGGGCACGGCGGCGCGGCCCACGCCTCCCTCACCCGGCTGACCGAGGGCTGGTCGGGCCGCTTCGCCGTCCTGCTGCTGTGCCTCGCCCTGCTGCCCAACGCCGCGGTGTGGGCCGTCTCCTACGCGACCGGCCCGGGCTTCCTGCTGGGCAGCGGCCACCTCGTGACCACGTTCGCCTCCCACCCGGCGCCCCTGCTGCCGCCGTTCCCGCTGCTGGCGGCGGTCCCGGACGCCGGCCCGGGCACGTCGTGGCACTGGGCGGCCGGAGTGGTCCCGGTGGCGGCGGGGATGACCGTGGGCTGGCACACGGGAGCGGCGGGGGCGGCCGGGGGACGCCCGTGCGGCGGGGACGCGGGCGGTGCGGCGGCGGTCGTACGACGGCCCGGTCGCGCGGGGGCGCGGCCCTGGTCACCGGGGCGGACGGCGGGCGCGGCCCTGCTGGCGGCGGCGCTGTGCGCGGCCTCCCTCGCCCTGCTGGCCGCGCTGGCGGGCGGTCCGCTGGGGGTGGCGACCCTGGCCCGGTTCGGGCCGGTGTGGTGGCAGACGGGCGCGGCGGCACTGGTCTGGCTCACTCCGACGGCCGTCCCGGTGGCGCTGGCCGTCCGCGCGTGGCGGGGCCGGGGACACCGGGCGGGGACGGCCGACGGCACCCGCCCCGCCAACCATGGGGCGGGCGCCCGCCCCGCCGACGGCCCGTGGTCCGACGCCCACCCGTCCCTCGCCCGCGCACCGCGCTCCGACGCCCGGGATCCGGCCGGGCCGTCCCCGGCCGACGGTGCCCGAACGGGCCAGCGACCCGGCCGCCTGCCGCTGCCGTTCCTGGGGCGCCGCCCACCGCGGGCGCCCGGCGAACCCGTGCCCGACGCGGCCACCCTCGTCCTCGCGGGCCGGCGCAGGCGGCGCACCGCCGTGTCCCCGCCGGCGTCCGCCCGCCGCGCCGACCCGTCGGACGAGCCGTACGAGGCGCTCCCCCCGGACCCGGACCCCGACCCCGGCCCCGATCCCGGCCCGGCCCCGGGCCGGAACCCGCGCCCGGCCCAGGCCCAGGCCCCAGACACGGACCCGAACCCGCACCCGGCCCCGCAGCCGCCGACCACTGCCTGAAGGAGACCCGGCTGCTCGCGGGACCGGCCCGCAACACCGAACCGCAGTACCGAGCCGCACCGCAGTGCCGCACCGCAGTGCCGCACCGCAGTGCCGCACCGCAGCGCCGAACCGCGAGGCGGCCCGCAACGTCCCGCAATGCCGCCCGCAACGCCGGACGGCAGGCCCGCCCCTCGGTCAGCCCTCCACGCGCAGGAACCCGCGCAGCTCCTCCGGCAGGTACCGGCTGCACGACTGCTTCGCCTCGTTGGTCGGCGCGTCCCGCACGCACGTGTAGTAGTCCCGGTAGACGAGCTGCGCGACGAAGGTCACGCCGACCAGGAGCAGCGCCAGCGACGCGGTCACCAGGCCGCTCACGGCGGCCGTGGTCTGGGGCCGCTGCGGCGGAGCGGTGGCCGGGGCGTCGGGGGAGGGCGCCGGGGTGCGGGGCTTGGCGCGCAGGGAGCTGCCGCCCCAGTACAGGGCGAGGGCGCCGAGCAGCAGGGAGACGTACGTCCAGCCGAACAGGACGAGGAAGAACGCCCACATGCCGGCCAGCAGCGCGTAGTGTGCGCGGCGCTGGGCGGGGTCGGTGGGGTCCCAGCGCAGGCCGGTGCCGGGACCGCCGCCGCCCGGGTGCTCGGGGCGCCGCGGCAGCTCGCCGAAGCCGCCGGGGGAGCGGCCGGGCTGACGGTCGCTCCAGCGGTTGCTCCAGGGGGAGGGGCCTCCGGCGCCGGGGGAGCCGTCCCCCGGGTCCTGCGGGCCGCCGTGTCCGCCGTGCCCGCCGCCGGCCGGGCGGCGCGGCCGCCACGGCTGGTCCGGGGCGCCCTCGGGGGGCGGCGCGAACGGGTTGTCCTCCCGGGGAGCGTCGTCCCGCCGTCCGTCCTCCCGGCCCGGAGGCGCCTCGGGCGGAGGGGCGGGGCGCTCCCGCAGCAGCACGGCGCCGCGCGTCCCTCCCTGCCTCGGCTGCGGGGGGAGCGGGAGGAGTCGCAGGCTGCGGTCCGGCATCAAGTGAGCGTCTTCCCCTGGGTGACGTGAAACGAGTGGGCGGTGGTGGCCGGATCGATCGGCCGGGTGTGGCCGGATCGATCGGTTGGTGACGACTCGTGAACGTGCGGCACGCCGACCGGGTTCCCGGTGACGCCCGACCGCGTTCCCGAGCCGTTCTCCCGCCAGACGCTACCTTCCGGCCGGGCCCCCGTCCCGAGAGGGCCGTCCGATGTGCCGGTATCGTTGCTGACGGTCGGCCGCTTCGTAGGCTTCCCCGTATCCCGGGGCACGAAGCATTCGTACGACCGCACAAACCGGCCGTCCCGTCGGGGCCGGCCACCGCACACACCACCCCGAGAAAGGGCCCCACCGTGGCCGCCATGCCCGAGGCCGAGCGCGTCAGGCGCCTCGTGGTGCTGGTCTCCGGATCCGGCACGAACCTGCAGGCGCTCATCGACGCCGTCGCCGAGGCCGGACCCGCCGCCTACGGCGCGAAGATCGTGGCCGTCGGCGCCGACCGCGACGGCATCGAGGGGCTCGCGCGCGCCGAGCGCGCCGGACTGCCGGTCTTCGTCCGCCGGGTGAAGGACTACGCCACCCGTGAGGAGTGGGACGCGGCGCTCACCGAGGCCGTCGCCGCCCACGAGCCGGACCTCGTCGTCTCCGCCGGTTTCATGAAGATCCTGGGCAAGGAGTTCCTGGCCCGGTTCGGCGGGCGGATCGTCAACACCCACCCCGCCCTGCTGCCCAGCTTCCCCGGCGCCCACGGAGTGCGCGACGCCCTCGCCTACGGCGTCAAGGTCACCGGCTGCACCGTCCACTTCGTCGACGACGGCGTCGACACCGGGCCGATCATCGCGCAGGGCGTGGTGGAGGTCCGGGACGAGGACGACGAAGGCTCGCTGCACGAGCGCATCAAGGAAGTCGAGCGAAGGCTGCTCGTCGACGTCGTGGGACGGCTCGCCCGCCACGGCTACCGCATCGAGGGACGAAAGGTAGTTATCCAGTGACCGCCGAGAGCAACAAGCGGCCGATCCGCCGGGCGCTCGTCAGCGTCTACGACAAGACCGGGCTGGAGGAGCTGGCCCGCGGCCTGCACGAGGCGGGCGTCGCCCTCGTCTCCACCGGCTCCACCGCCGCGCGGATCGCCGCCGCCGGCGTGCCCGTCACCAAGGTCGAGGACCTCACCGGCTTCCCCGAGTGCCTCGACGGCCGGGTGAAGACCCTGCACCCGCGCGTCCACGCCGGCATCCTCGCCGACCTGCGCCTGGACACCCACCGGCAGCAGCTCGCCGACCTCGGCGTGGAGCCGTTCGACCTGGTGGTGGTCAACCTCTACCCGTTCCGCGAGACCGTCGCCTCCGGCGCCACGCCCGACGAGTGCGTCGAGCAGATCGACATCGGCGGCCCGTCCATGGTCCGCGCCGCCGCCAAGAACCACCCCTCCGTCGCCGTCGTCACCGACCCCGCCCGCTACCCGGAGGTCCTCGCCGCGGTCGAGGACGGCGGCTTCGACCTGGCCACCCGCCGCCGCCTGGCCGCGGAGGCCTTCCAGCACACGGCGGCCTACGACGTGGCGGTCGCCTCCTGGTTCGCCTCCTCCTACGCCCCCCTCGACGACTCGCAGTTCCCCGACTTCCTCGGCGCCACCTGGCAGCGCAAGCACACCCTGCGCTACGGCGAGAACCCCCACCAGCCCGCCGCCCTCTACACCTCGACGGCGTCGATCGGCGGCTCCGCCGCGGGAGGCGGCCTGGCGGAGGCCGAGCAGCTGCACGGCAAGGAGATGTCGTACAACAACTACGTCGACACCGACGCCGCCCGCCGCGCCGCCTACGACCACGACGAGCCCTGCGTGGCGATCATCAAGCACGCCAACCCGTGCGGCATCGCGATCGGCGCCGACGTCGCCGAGGCGCACCGCAAGGCGCACGCCTGCGACCCCGTCTCCGCCTACGGCGGCGTCATCGCCGTCAACCGCCCGGTCAGCCGCGAGATGGCCGAGCAGGTCGCCGAGATCTTCACCGAGGTCGTCGTCGCGCCCGGCTACGAGGACGGCGCGCTGGAGATCCTCACCAAGAAGAAGAACATCCGCGTGCTGCGCTGCCCCGGAGCCCCCGCGGGCACCACCGAGCTGAAGCCCGTCGACGGCGGCGCCCTGCTGCAGGTCGCCGACCGCCTCCAGGCCGCCGGTGACGACCCCGCGACCTGGACCCTGGCCGCCGGCGAGGCCCTGCCGCCCGAGGAGCTGGCCCAGCTCGCCTTCGCCTGGAAGGCCTGCCGCGCCGTCAAGTCCAACGCCATCCTGCTCGCCAAGGACGGCGCCTCCGTCGGCGTCGGCATGGGCCAGGTCAACCGCGTCGACTCCTGCCGCCTGGCCGTCGAGCGGGCCGGCGCGGAGCGCGCCCGCGGCTCCTACGCCGCCTCCGACGCCTTCTTCCCCTTCCCCGACGGCCCCGAGATCCTCATCGCGGCCGGGGTGCGGGCCATCGTCCAGCCCGGCGGCTCCATCCGCGACGAGCAGGTCGTGGAGGCGGTGGGCAAGGCGGGTGTGACGATGTACTTCACGGGGACGCGGCACTTCTTCCACTGACGCCACGACTGACGCCACCGGTCT
>NZ_BMWH01000011.1:0-5667 GCF_014651135.1 Streptomyces echinoruber | reverse complement strand
CCCGGCGCGTTCCCCCCCGCCCTTCCGCCGCGCGCTACCGGGTCTCTTCGCAGTGCACCGGGCTTCAACCCGGTGGTGAAGCGACTCTTTGGCCTGCTCCGACCTCGGCTGTGCGCGGATCCGCACTGTTCACCTCGGTCCGGGGCGGAGCGGCCTGTTCTGCTGCTCGGTGTCCTGCTGGACGATGTTGACGGGTGTCCCCGCCGACGGACCCGGCGAAGACGGAGTGCCGGTACTTCGTCACGAAAACCAAGGGGACATGCACGCGGAAGACACAGGGACGACCAGTACGGACGTTTCCGTCGATACCCGTAAACCCATTGCGTATCGTGATCAGTGTGCAGCTTAGGTACAACTTCCGCCTGTACCCGAGCGCCAGTCAGCACACAGCACTGGCGAGGGCGTTCGGGTGCGCGCGGGTGGTCTGCAACGACGCCCTCAGGGCTCGGGAGACCGCCCGCAGCGAGAGGCTGCCTTTCCCGAAGACGGGCGACTTGTCCAAGCTGCTCATCACCGAGGCGAAGAACACCCCGGAGCGGGCATGGCTCGCCGAGGTGTCGGCGGTCGTCCTCCAGCAGTCCCTCCGCGACCTGGATGCCGCGTACCGGAACTTCTTCGACGGCCTGCAGGGCAAGCGCCCGCGCAGGGGCGCCCCCGGTACAAGTCGCGGAAGGACACCCGGCAGGCGGTGCGGTTCACCGCGAACGCCCGCTGGTCGATCACGGCGGGCGGGAAGCTGCGCCTGCCGAAGATCGGCGACGTGAAGGTGAAGTGGTCCCGGACGCTGCCCTCGACACCGTCCACGGTGACGGTGGCCAAGGACAGCGCGGGCCGGTATTTCGCCTCGCTCGTGGTGGAGAGCAGCCCGTCCGAGGTGCTGCCGCAGATGACATCCGAGCTGGGCATCGATCTCGGGCTCGGGCACTTTGCCGTCCTCTCCGACGGCACGAGGATCGACAGTCCGCGTTTCCTGCGCCGGGCCGAGAAGCGCCTGAAGAAGGCGCAGCGTGCCCTCTCCCGCAAGCAGAAAGGCTCCCGCAACCGCGACAAGGCCAGGATCCATGTCGCACGGGCACACGCCCGTGTCGCGGACGCGCGCCGTGAGTTCCACCACCAGCTCTCCACAAGGCTGATCCGCGAGAACCAAGCGGTCGCTGTGGAGGACCTGGCGGTGAAGGGGCTCGCCCGCACGCGCCTGGCCAAGTCGGTCCACGACGCCGGATGGTCGGCGTTCGTGGCCAAGCTGGAGTACAAAGCCGCCCGGTACGGGCGGACCTTCATCCGGATCGGCCGGTTCGAGCCGACCTCCCAGGTGTGCTCCGTCTGTGGTGTGAAGGACGGCCCGAAGCCCCTGCACGTCCGTGTGTGGACGTGCAGGGCGTGCGGGGCGGTCCTGGACCGGGACATCAACGCGGCGGTCAACGTCGCCAAGGCGGCCGGACTGGCCGTGTCGGCCCGTGGAGCGCAGGTAAGACCGGAACGTGTTCCGGCACCGCGCGGCGAAGCGGGAACCCACCCGACACCGCAGCCTTCAACGGCGTGGTAGGCGGGAACCGCCGTCCTCCGGGGCGGCGAGGATGTCAATTCAGGCCGATCGCCGCGCAGTCCGCCGCGTACGCCGGAGTGCAGATGTCCCGCACGGTGTAGACGCCGTCCCGGACGAGCGTGTCCTTGACGGTGTCCCTGGTGACGGCGACCACGGGCACCAGGGCCGCCGGGATGTCCTTCCGGGTGGTGTTGCCGACCTTGTCGCGGGCCAGCGCGTCGAAGGCGAGGGAGCGGCCCTGCGCCTTGGCCACCGCCATCTCGGCGGCGTTGTCCGCCTCCTCCGTGAACGACTTGTACACGGTCATGTACTGCTCGCCGGCGACGATCCGCCGCACCGCCGCCAGATCCGCGTCCTGCCCGGTCACCGGCGGGATCCTGGTCGCGCCCGCCTGCTTCAGCGCCTTGACGGCGGCGCCCGCCAGACCGTCGTTGGCCGCGTAGACGGCGGCGATGTTCCCCAGGCCCACGGAGCGGATCGCCTTCTTCAGGTTCGCCTCGGCGACCTGCGGCAGCCACGCGCGCGTGTCGTACGACTTGGCGATGACCACGCTGTTCTTCAGCTGGTCGAGCGCGCCCTTCTCGAACAGGGCGCTGTTCGGGTCGGTGGGGGAGCCGTTCAGCATCACGATCCTGCTGGTGGGGGCCTTGCTGCCGAGGGCCTCCAGGAGGGCGCGGCCCTGCACCTCGCCGACGAGTTCGTTGTCGTGGGAGACGTACGCGTCGATCGGGCCCTCGGCGAGCCGGTCGTAGGCGATGACCGGGATGCCGGCCTCCCTCGCCTTCCTGACCTGCGGCGCGATGGCCCTGCCGTCCACCGCGTCCACGACGACCACGTCCACCTTCGCGTCGATCATCTGCTGCAACTGCCGGCTCTGCCGGGCCGCGCTCGCCCCGGCGTTGGCGTAGCGGACCCTGCCCCGGTGGGCGGTGAGGGACGCGATCCGCCGGGTGAAGACGGGCCGGTCGAACTTCTCGAAGCGCGTGGTGTCCCGGTCCGGCAGCAGCAGGCCCACCGTGATGTCGCCGCTTTTCGCGGGCGGCGCGGACCCGTCGGCCTCCGCGGTGTCGGTGAAGGCCCCGCACGCGGTGAGGCAGACGGCGGACACGGCGGCGCCGGCGGCCAGGGCGGCACGGCGCACGGCGGCCCCGCGGGTGGTGCGAGCGTTCACTGCAAATGCCTTTCGGGGCACGGGAGTTGCCGGATGGCGGGGACGAGTGAAGAGCCAACGCGGCCACCGCGCGGGACGTCAAGGAGGAACCACCCTTTCCCCACGGCCACTTCACAGATACCTCGCAGGAAGGGCGGGAGTTGCCTTGCGGGAGGGCAGGAGTTGCCATCGCGGGAAGGGCGGGAGTTGCCTCGCAGGAGGGGCGGGAGTGCCGTCGCGTTCCGTCCGGCTCGCGCGGGCGGAACACGGCGGGGCCGTGTCCTCCCCGGCGCGGGGAGGACACGGCCCCGGTGGCACGCGGGCGGCCGGCGTCCTCAGTGCTGGACGACCATGGTGCCGGCGACCTTGTCGTGCCAGCCCTGCTGGCGGCCGGACTTGTCCCAGAAGGGCGAGAGGTAGACGACGAGCTGGCCGATGCCGCAGACCACACTGCCCACGGCCGGGATGACCCAGCGCAGGAACGCCGACCCCAGCCCCGGCTTGGCGCCCGTGTCGGCCTTGACGACGCGGATGCCGACGGCCATCTTGCCCAGGGTCCGGCCCAGCAGACCGACCATCAGCCACTCGTACAGCAGGCCGGCGAGGCCGACGACCCCGATCACCGCACCGAACTTGGCCACGAAATCGGAGCTCACGTTGTCGATGCAGGTCTGGTAGTCGACGGCGTTCGAGTCGCAGTCCTTGGCCGCGCCGAGGGATCCCGCCACGCCGGCGACCGTGAGGACGGCGTATATGGCGCCGATGATCAGGCCGTCGATCAACCGGGCGCCGAAGCGGCGGCCCATGGAGGCCACGGTGCCCGGCCCGGCCGGCCCGCCCGGGTGGCCCGGCTGCTGCGGGTAGCTCGGGTAACCGGGCTGCTGAGGGGGGCCGTACCCGCCCTGCGGCGGCACGCCCTGCGGTGCCTGCGGAGAGCCGTACCCCGGCTGCTGGGGGTCCTGCGGCTGGCCGTAGGGGTTGTTGGGTGAGCCAAAACTCATGGCCGGTTTCCTCCGTTGCGCGAGCGTTGCACGAGTGGGAACGACGCGGACTGCACGGAGGAAGCAGGCGAGGTGAGCGGTTTGCCCCCCGACGCGCACCGCAGGATTGCGTCACTCATGGTTCTAGCCGGGCCGATCGTTTGTCCAGACCGTCGCACCAAGGTTTGTGCGGTCGCAATCCGGACGATCTTCCCGTGCCCCACGCCCCGCGCTCCGCGCCCGCGCACCCCGCCCGGAGCGGGACACGGCCGATTGGAACCCGGGCCCCGTCATCCGCGAGGATGGGGACATGACCGCCCAGATTCTCGATGGCAAGGCCACCGCAGCCGCGATCAAGTCCGATCTGACCGCCCGCGTGGCGGCGCTGAAGGAGAAGGGCGTCACGCCCGGCCTCGGCACGATCCTGGTCGGGGACGATCCCGGCAGCCGCAAGTACGTCGCCGGCAAGCACCGCGACTGCGCCGAGGTCGGCATCGCCTCCATCCAGCGCGAACTGCCCGCCACGGCCACGCAGGAGGAGATCGAGGCGGTCGTCCGCGAGCTGAACGAGGACCCTGCCTGCACCGGCTACATCGTGCAGCTCCCGCTGCCCAGGGGCATCGACGAGAACCGCATCCTGGAGCTGATGGACCCGGCCAAGGACGCGGACGGCCTGCACCCGATGAACCTGGGCCGGCTGGTCCTCAACGAGCCCGCGCCGCTCCCCTGCACCCCCAACGGCATCCTCACCCTGCTGCGCCGCTACGGCGTCGAGATCAAGGGCGCCGAGGTCGTCGTCGTCGGCCGGGGCGTGACCATCGGCCGCCCGATGCCGCTGCTGCTGACCCGGCGCAGCGAGAACGCGACGGTCACCCAGTGCCACACCGGCACCCGCGACCTGTCGGCCCACCTCAGGCGCGCCGACATCGTCATCGCCGCCGCCGGCTCCCCGCACCTGATCCGCGCCGAGGACATCAAGCCGGGCGCGGCCGTCCTGGATGTCGGGGTGTCGCGGAACGCCGAGGGCAGGATCGTCGGCGACGTCCACCCGGACGTCGCCGAGGTGGCCGGCTTCCTCTCCCCGAACCCCGGCGGCGTCGGCCCGATGACCCGGGCCCAGCTGCTCGTCAACGTGGTCGAGGCGGCGGAGCGCAGTGTCGGCTGAGACGCGGGGCGCGGAGAAGCCCGGGAAGTACGTGGCGGACGCCGGCCGGGGGGCGGCGGAGACGGACGGGCCGACGGAGACGGACGCGGCCGCCGTGGAACGGCACGCGCACGACGGCGGAGACGGCGCTGGTGACGGCGTTGGTGACGGCAGCGGGCGCGGGACGGGCACGGAGGACGGGCCGGACGAGCTGGTGGTGCGCGACCCCATCAGCGCGCCCGACGCCGAGGGCCGGCCGCGGCGGGCCACGCGCCGGTTCCCGCTGTTCACCCGGGACACGGCCCGGCCGGAGGGCGGCGGCCGGGCGGCGCCGGGCGACGCGCCCGCGCCCGCGCGGCAGTGGCCGATGCTGGCCGTGCTCGCGGTCGTCGGCCTCGGTCTGCTGCTCACCGCGCTGGACGCGTTCCGTCTCGGCACGCTGCTCGTCGGTGCCGCGCTCCTGACCGGCGCCGTCCTGCGCTGGCTCCTGCCCGGCGTCGGCATGCTCGCCGTACGCTCCCGCTTCACCGACATCGTCACCTACGGCCTGCTGGGCGGCACGATCGTCCTGCTGGCGCTGATGGCCCAGCCGAAACCGTGGCTGGAGATCCCGTTCCTCGGCGACGTCCTGCACTTCACGATCCGGCAGTAACCGCCGGCGGCAACCGGCGGCACGCCGTCCGGCGGCCGACCGTCGGGCCGCACGCCGTCGGGCCGCGCACCGTCCGGCGGCCGACCGTCGGGCCGCACGCCGTCGGGCCGCGCACCGTCCGGCGGCCGACCGTCGGGCGGCAGGAGCGCGCGGCGGCGGACCGTCCCCTCCCCCGAGCGGGGACGGGCCGCCGCC
>NZ_BMWH01000010.1 GCF_014651135.1 Streptomyces echinoruber | reverse complement strand
GGCGGGCGTGGCGCGCCGGCGGGCGCCTCCGCAGAAACGCCAAGCTGAAAGGTCCCACATACAACTGGGCCCCTCCGTCGGCCGATTGACCATTTCGCTGAGGAAGTGTCAGTGCCTGTCGGTAGCGTCGCGGTCCATGAGTGATCAACGGCAGGCAGTGGTGGTCCGCAGGGCGGAACACGCGGATGTGGACGGGTTCGTCGCGTGCAGCAGCGCGTTGTTCGCCGAGGACGCCGGGACCCGGGATCCGAGCATCAACCTCGACTGGCCTCGTCAGCACGGGCACCGGCGCTTCACCACCGGCATGGACGATCCGAACCGGCTGTTGCTTGTCGCAGACTGTGACGGCGAGGTCGTGGGCCATCTCGTGGGTGCGCTGGGGGACGCGTCCGCGATGAAGCCGGTGAGGGTGGCGACGCTGGTGAGCATGTATGTGCGGCCCGCGTTTCGCCGAAGCCGGGTCGGAGGACGCCTGGTCGCGGAATTCATCGGCTGGGCGAAGGGGGCGGGAGCCGAAACCGCGGAGGTGACGGCCTACGCGAGCAATACCGAGGCCATCCGGTTCTACGAGCGCAACGGCTTCGCACCCCAGTCGATGACGTTGCGGATGTCTCTTTGACCGGGTGCCCTGATGGACGTCCGCCCTATGCGGCACGCAGCCCACCCGGCGCCGGTCGGCCGGCTCCCGGGCCGGTGCCGCACCCCCGCGGCCGCGCCGGACCATCACGGCGGGCTGCCCGTCCGCAGGCGGCGTCGGCCGGGCCGGTTCCTCGTCATCACGCCGGACGTCTTGGTCGTCGGCCGGGCCGGTTCCTCGTCTCGGTGACGATCCGCACGGCCACCCCGCGGAACTCCGCGTCGTAGCGCCGACGCTTCTCTGCCATGATCCCGACCTCACTTGTTCCCCTGCCGTCGCGGTCTTCGCGCTACGAGGGGAACCTCATCGGCTCAGTGGCGGAATGTGCGGAACTCCCACGGCGAAGACGGGCGGCACCGTCGCGGTTTCACCCGTACGGGTGCGTGCCTCAGGCCTGGAGGGGACAGGTGAACGGAAGGACACGTTCGGTCAGTTGCCCCGCGAGGTGGGTATCGGTCAGGGCGACGTCGGTGAGCCAGTCCGCTTGCGTGAGCTGGTCGACCAGGTGCTGCAGCTCGCCGGGACCGACCGGGACCCAGGCGGCAAGAGCCTCCAGGTCGATGCCCTGGCCGCCGGGACCGAGACGTCCCGAGGCGTCGGTCCGGGTGGCCAGCGTCAGGGCGAGCAGCCGGGTGCCGGCGGTGGCCTTGGCCTTGCGGAGCTTCCTGTCCGACACGACCCTTTGGGCCCAGCCGGAGAGCTTGGGCCGCATCTTCTTGCCGAACGTGAACGGGCCCGTCCCGTCCTCACCGGGCGTCAAGGAGGGGACGGTGATCGAGGTGGGGTTCTCCGGCCGGGAGGCGAGCAGGTCGCCGGCGGTGCCGGGCAAGGTGAGCCAGCCGCAGCCGGTCAGCTTGTCGACCAGGCCCTCCGGGTCGGTCAGGCCCAGCACGGTGATGTCCTGGCCGACGAGGTTGCCGGTGCCGGTGTGCGCGGTGCGCAGGGTCAGCATCAGCACCAGCAGCCGTGCGTCCGGTCCGGGCAGCGGGGTGTGATCGGCCACGTGGGCGAGGACGGAGCGCGCGTGCTCCCACTGCGTGGGGACGGTCAGCAGCCGCGGCACGGCCGGCCCGTCGCCGGTGACGATGCCGGTGCGCTGCTGGTGCTGGAGGCGGATGGCGGCGGCGGCCTGCTCGGCACGCCGGGCCTCCCGCCGCAGAGCGCCGTCGCCGGTGACGTCGGCCCAGGCGGTGAACGCCCGTGCCTTGCGTTCCTGGAGGTCGGCGAGGAACGCCAGGTCGGGCTCGGTGCGCTGCTGGTAAGCGCGGAAGAGATCACCGAGTTCGACGAGTTCGTCCCGCAGGGTGACGGGCCGCAGGTCGTGGGGGATGACCCGCTGGGCGATCTTCGCCTGCGGCCGGCGGCGCCGCGCAGGTACGGAGCGGGGAGCCGGAACCCCTGTCCCGGGGGCGGCCTGGTGGTCGGAGAACTGCGGCATGCCCACGCCGGGGCCGGTGGCCGCGGGGGCCGGACGGCCGGCGGCCGCGGGGGCCGGACGGCCGGCGGTCTGCGGGCCGGGCGTCTGGGAGGTGGCCACGGTCTTCGCCCCGGGGGTGGCGGCCGCGCACCGCGAGCAGCACTCCATCGCCTGCCACCAGCGTCCTTCCCGGTCGCTGATCACGGCCAGCACGACCGGCCCGCCGCACCGCCAGGGTTCGGCACGCGCCTGCCGGCCAGTGTCGGGCAGATGGGTGTGGCAGCCGTCGGCCCTGCACGCGCAGTACGCCTCGGCCCTGGGGGCGGGGGCGGCACGCAGGTGGACCTTGAGGTGGGCGATGGCGGCCGCGCGGCCGGCGGCCGCGGACGGCAGACGCTGCTCGGCACAGGCGGGGCGGCTGCACGAGATACGCACGGCCGCACTCCCCCGGCCGACGGCATCCAGCCGCACCGTCCACCGGCGTCCCGGCACCCGCTCGTCCAGCTCGCTCACCGCGACCTGCGTCATCCCGCTCTTCCTCCCGGTGTGTCCCCGATACCCGCCGCCTGCCCTCCCGCAGCGCTGGGCGGTGCGCGGCGAATCCACCGTACGCGGCACATGAACCAGAACCGGTGAATTCGCCCTGTTCGCCGATCTCCCGGCCCGCAAGCATCGTTGCACGGTCAACGCCCGGGCAGGGCGTGAGCACCGAAGTTGCCCCCGAACGTGTGGAGTTCACCCCCGATTCGGGCCGGCACCGCTGGAGTGTCGACCACGACGTGCAGCGCTACCAGGACGACAGCGGGCAGGAGCGGGAGTATCTCCCTCGGGACAACGTCACGGTTCCTTCTCCGTACACGCCTGCGTACACGCCTGCGTACGCGCCTGCGGGCGCGCCGGTGTGCGAGCGTTGCGGCCGACTCCGGGTCGGGCGCCTGGTGGCGCGCCGTGATCGCCGACGCGGACCATGGACCATGGTCTGCGGCATTGCGGGACGAAGCGGAAGCCTCCACTATGAACCGGGCCGGGAATGTCCGGGCCGGGAACGTCAAGGAAAGCAGCTCCTCATGGGCGAACATGTGCACGTGCGACTCAGCCAGGGGCTGAGCGTGTCCGAGGACGGGGAACTGATCGAGCACGCCGCCTGCCGCTGCGGGGCCACCTTCACCAAGGTGTTCGACACCAACGGCGGGGAGCCGGAACCCCAGTCCTGACCCGGGACTCGGCGCCGCACCGACGTCGACGTCCACTGTGCCCGTACACGGCGTTCCGGGGTGCTGGGCACAGCGAATCTCTCGCAGGTGCGCTGTGATGCTCCGATCCAGGACGGCTCAGGCCCCGGGCTGTGCCCGGGGCCCTGAAAGCGGCGTCTGATCGCCGTCAGCTGCTCAGTTCTTTCAGCTACTCAGTTCCTTGCGGCTCTCCCCGCCGCTGATGGCGATCTTGCGCGGCTTGGCCTGTTCGGCGACCGGGATGCGCAGCTTCAGCACGCCCGCCTCGTAGGAGGCTTCGATCTTCTCGATGTCGAGGGTCTCCCCGAGGAACAGCTGCCGACTGAACGTCCCCGCGGGCCGCTCGGTGATCACCGTCTCGGTGTTCTCGCCGTACGCCGGCTTGCGTTCGGCCTTCACGGTCAGGACGTTGCGCTCGACATCGAGGTCGATGGACTCCGGGTTGACACCCGGCAGGTCCAGCTCCACGAAGAACGTCTCACCCTCGCGCCAGGCATCCATCGGCATGCCGGCCGGGCGCGCGGCCGTGCCCCAGACCCGATCGACGAGCCGGTCCAGCTCGCGGAAGGGATCCGTGCGCATCAGCATCTGCATCCCTCCTTCGACGTCGTTCCTGCGGCTTTCGCTCTACTCCTGATATACCACACCGCCAGAAAGTTGACACCTGTCCGCTCAATTTTTTTCGGCACTTGTGGCGGTGATCTTCCCAGCCAGGTGGCGTCGGCCGCCGGGCCGCGGTGCGCCCGGACGGGACGAACAAGCCCCGGCCGTCAGTGAGCCGTCCGGGCACCGGACACCGGCCGCCTCCACGACCGGGATGCGCGCCCGGCGTGCGCACGGCGCTCTTGCCAGGCCGCGGCCAGCCAGATACCGCCCGCGACCAGTGCGTAGACGCCCAGAACCAGAGCGATGGCCACCGCGCCGGCATCCGGACGCAGCCACAGCAGCACACCCGCCGCCACCGACACGGCGGCGGAGCCGCACCACAGCCATGCGTGCCGCAGCTCATGCCGCATCCGGGTGGCCGCCCACAGTTCCAGACAGCCCGTGACGACGGCCCAGGCGCCCGCCATGACCACCAGCGCCAGAGCCGTCAGCCCCGGCCACAGGGCCGTCACCACGGCGGCCACCACGCTCAGCGCACCGGCACCCGCACAGGCCAGGGCGGACCGGCGCTCACGCCGGTGGCGCCACGCCGTCGTCATGAGCACCGCGCCGTCGACCAGCGCGTACGCGCCGAACACCAGAAGCCAGAGCCAGCACCGTCAGTTGCGGCCACACCGGCGTCGCCGCGCCGAAGACGACCGCGGCCACGCCGCGGGCCCCCAGCAGCCAGACAGTCTTCCTGCTCTCCACCACCAGCAGCCCTCCCTTCCGGCTGTCCGCGCCGACCGCCTCCCTCCAGTCCGGCCATCGCGTCGGCGCAACCGAATGCTCACTGAACGTGACAGAAAATTGAGTCGCCCACTGTCAACTTCACCTAGTGCACAGTTGTCAAGTAACCTGCCGTCGTCTATATGGATGAGCAGTCGGCAAGCGGCGGCCCGTACTCGTGGCGGGCCACCAGCGAGTAGTGAATGAAGGGAGAAGAGGGATGCTTGCGCGTACCGGCGCTCTGGGTGATCTCGACCGGCTCGTGCATCAGGTGGCGCGCGTCGCCGCCGACCCGGCCGCAGCCGTCATTCCGGTGGACGCCTGGCGTGACGACGACGCGCTGTACCTGCAGTTCGACCTGCCGGGCATGGACCGCTCCAGCATCGAGCTGACCACCGAACGCGGCACACTCATCCTGAACGCCGAGCGCCCCTCGCCGATCCCGGCCGGTGCCCGGGCCGTGCTCACCGAACGTCCCACCGGACGGTTCACCCGGCGCCTGGCCCTGTCCGACGCCCTGGACACCGCAGCCGCCGAGGCGGTCTACGACAACGGCGTCCTCACGTTGCGCATCCCGATCGCCGCACACGCCAAGCCCCGCAAGATCGCCATCTCCGGGGGCACGCCCAAGCAGCTCACCGCCTGACAAGCCGTCCGGCCCGGCGATCCTGCTGGGTCCGGAGTTCGACGCCGAGACCCTACGGCAGCGGGCCGTCGCCGGCGGGCATGCGCCGGAGGCCGAGCCGTACAGCCGTACAGCCGTACACCCGGCCCCGCGCCACGCGGAAGCGGGACGAGGCGGGGACCGGCGCGACCGGTGGCTGGAATCCGTCTCGCCCGCATGCGCCAGCCCGCTCGGAACCTGCTCGAGCGGGCCGGCGCTTGGGTGCCCGGCAGCCCCAACTGCCGGGCAGCCCCAACTGCCCGGCAGCTCCAACTGCCCGGCAGCCCCAACTGCCGGGCACCCGCGGGCAAGCCCGCACTGCGCGGCGGCCTGCTGTGTAGCGAGAAGCAACTACCGGACACACGAGAACAAGCCGCCCAGGCTGCCGCCGCGACGCACCAAGGCCGCAGCCGTGCGGGTGACCCGCGCACCGCGGCTCACCCCCTCGCTCGGGTACTGCGCCGAGCCGGTGTCCTGATCTGGTCCATTCGGGGTACCCGCGTGCTCACGCGACGGGCCCCTGCACGGAGCCCGCGTCATCGACCAGGCAAGAAGACGGGAGGTGATCGTCGTGTCGACCATGCAGCCACCCCCTGCCGGCGCCGGCCGCAGGAGTACGCACGGCACCGACGAGCCGGTGAGCGAGCTGGTGCAGCGTGCGTCGCAGCAGCTGACGGAGCTGGTGCGCGGCGAGTTGAGGCTGGCGCAGGCGGAGATGAAGGAGAAGGGCAGGCGCTACGGCAAAGGCGGCGGACTGTTCGGCGGCGCCGGGATGGCCGGTTTCCTGACGCTGCAGGCCCTGGTGGCCACCGCGATCGCCGCCCTCGCGGTGCCGCTGCCGGTATGGGCCGCGGCGCTGATCGTCACCGCGGTGCTGGGTGTGATCGCCGCGGTGCTGGCCATGAGTGGAAAGAAGCAGGTCGACCAGGCCGCGCCGCCCACACCCGAGCAGACGGTCGAGAGCGTGAAGGCCGATGTGGCCGAGATCAAGGAGAGTGCACAGCGATGACCCAGCCGCCCCACGACGAGCCCACCGCCTCCACTCCCGAGGAGCTGCGTGAGCAGGTCGAGCAGACCCGCGAAGAGCTCGGGCAGACGGTCGAGACGCTGGCGGCCAAGACCGACGTCAAGGCCCGCGCCCAGGAGAAGGCAGCCGAGGTCAGGCAGCAGGCCGCTGCCAAGGCCGGCGAGCTGAAGGCCAAGGCCGCCCAGACCGCCTCCCGGGTACAGGACAAGCTTCCTGACCCGGTGAAGGAGAAGGCCGCTTCGGCCGCCGGGCAGGCCCGGGCCAAGGCGGCGCAGGCCACTCACCTGCTTCAGGAGAAGGCACCCGAACCTGTACGGCAGAAGGCGGCGCAGGGGGCGCAAGCAGCACGGGACAACCGCACCCTGCTGCTGGCGGCAGCCGGTGCGGCCGTCCTGGTGTGGCTGGTATGCCGCCGGACGAAGGGATGAGCCGATGAAAGCCTCGAAGATCGCGTACAAGCCGGTCGGTCTCGCCTTGGGAGCCGTCAGCGGCATGCTCGCCGGGGCCGTGTTCAAGCAGGCGTGGAAGATGCTCGGCCACGACGAGGACGCTCCCGACGCCACCGACGAGGACCGCGCCTGGACGGAGGTGCTGCTCGCCGCCACGCTGCAGGGCGCGATCTTCGCCGGGGTCAAGGCCGCCGTCGACCGAGCCGGCGCCACCGCCACCCGCCGCCTGACCGGCACCTGGCCCGGCTGACGTCAGGCGACAAACGGGGGTGCCGGTGTGACGTGGACACCGGCACCCCCTTTGCGGGGCCTTCCCCGCACGGAGGAGACGGCGCACGGCCGACGGCGCACGGCCATCACTCCGGCCGGTTCGACCGCCCCAACGCCCTTTGCGCCGCTTCGATGAAGCTCCGCCTCTCCCGTTCGAGGTCGTCGAGGGAGCGACTGCCGCCCAGGAGGTTCATCAGCTCGCGGGCGATGCGGGCAACGTCATCGGGGCCCTCCAAGAGCACGGTCCCGAAAGCCCTTTGGAGGGCGGAGCGGTCGGTCGGTTGCCCCTCTCCCGTGCGCCGCGCCAGCAGGACCGCTTCCACCGCTTCAAGAAATCGCGCGTAGGTCTGCCGTCGGGCCTCGTGCACACGAGAGGCCCGCTGTTCCTCGAGCGTCAACCGGACCGTTTCCAGCAACGCGTCGGCCTGCCGGTCGCCCGCATGCCGCGCCGCCTCCGCCTGCCTGTGCCCCGCACCGCGGGTGAACCATCCCGTGACGACACTTCCGAGAAGCGCCGAGCCGGCCGCGAGCAACGCGATTCCCCACTCCCTCATGGCCCCCATTCTTTACGCTCACCATGGACCCGCCGCAGGGCAGCCGCATCGCAGGCGGCGGGAACCGGCCGACGCCCTACGGTCGATACGATCTCCCCATGCCCGCGGACGAGGAAACCCTGCTGAACTGCGCAAACGGCGTACAAGACACGCCTGGTGCCGGTAGGATCAAACAATCGGGCGACGGGCGACGGGCGACGGGCGACGGGCGACGGGCGACGGGCGACGGGCGACGGGCGACGGGCGACGGGCGACGGGCGACGGGCGACGGGCGACGGGCGACGGGCGACGGACGCGAGGTGCTTTTCGCCGCACGGTCGGCCACCGCGTTGCACCGGCTTCTCGATGTGCTGCCCGTCTTCGCCGGTGACGACCGGATCAGCCGGCGTTTCACCCTTGTCCCCGGTTCGGATTTCAGCATCGAGGCGCTGACCGCCGTCGAGCGTGCCGGGGCCCGTACCGTCCCTTGGGAAGAGGCGTGCCGCCGCTCATACGACCTGGTCCTTCTCGCCAGCCCGAAAGGGGACATCGGGCTGCTGCGCGGTCCCCGGGTCCTGCTTCCGCATGGAGCAGGCTTCGGCAAGACCGTGCGCGGGGAAGGCTCCCCCTCTGTTCCCTCGGGGCTGGATCCGGCGTTCCTGCTGCCCCACGGCCGTGCCGTGGCCTCCGTCCACGCGCTGGCCCATCCCAGTCAACTGACCCGGCTGGCCTCGGTCAGCCCGCAGGCCGCAGCACGCGCCCGGGTGGTGGGAGATCCCACTCTGGAACGGGTCCTGGCTTCCCGTTCCCACCGGGACCACTACCGGGCCGCCCTGGCCACAGGTGGGCGGAAACTGATCGTTCTGACCTCGACGTGGGGGCCCGAGTCGCTGCTGCGCCGGCATCCCACGTGGCCCGCGGAGCTGCTGGCCGTGCTTCCCTACGACGCCTACCAAGTCGCTCTGATCGTGCATCCCAACGAGCGCAGCCGCCTGGGGACCTTCGACCTGGCGGAATCCCTGTCGCCGGCGAGGGACGCCGGCCTGGTCCTGGCGGACGCGTACGAGGAGTGGGCCGCCGTCCTCGTCGCCGCCGACGCCGTGATCACCGACCACGGCTCCACCGCCTTGTACGCAGCCGCGCTGGGCCGTCCGTTGATCGGCGCGTACGACGGCGGTGAGGAACTCATACCCGGCAGTCCGATGGCCGAATTCCTGGAGCGCTGCCCACATTTGACGGAGCTGAGCCCCAAGGGGCTGGAGGACGCGCTGGCCCGGCACCGTCCCGATGCGGTGAAAGCGCTGGCGGACTCGGCCTTCGCCGAGCGGGGGAACGCCCTGGAGCGATTGCGCAGCGAGGTGTACCGGCTGCTGGATCTGGCGCCTCCTGCCGTGCCCGTCCATGCCCGCGTTCTGCCGCCGCCGCGTGCGGCAACCCGTGTGCCGGCCGCTTTCGTGGTGCGGGCGTGGTGCGACGGCTCCCACGTGAGGGTGGAGCGTTTCCCCGCCTTCACCGACGCGCCTGCCCATCACATGGCTGCCGAGTACGGCGTGGCCGGGGAGCGCCACGTGCAGAGCTCCGGGTTGCTGTACCGGCGCGCGGCGCGACCGGCCTCCGCTCTTCCCGCGATGGCGATGGCCTGGACGGCGGCCGGATGGACCGCCGACGTCCTGGACGATTACCCCGGCTGTCGCACGGCCGCGGTCGTGCTGTCTCCGTCACGGTGCCTGGTCCGCCTCCGCTCCGGGGCGTCCCTGGCGGTGCGCATCTCCCCGTACCGGGACGGCGGCCGCCTCCTGCACGCGGACCCGGCCGCCGTACTCAGCGCCCTGCACGCCTGGTGGGGCTCTCGGGCCGGCACCGCGGCATGGCCCGCCGCAGTCACGTGCGTAGTGGGGGGCCGCCCCTTCCAGGCCGTGGTGTCCCCCGCGACCGCGGCCGAGGAACAGGCTCTCCTCTAACCGGGTTCTTCGGGGACGGCGCCGTTGCGCGCCCGGATCGCCTGCGCCGCCTCCCGATGGCTTGCGGCCTCGCCCGGCCTCCCGGTCTCCTCCGCCAGGGCCGCGAGCGCGTCGAGGACCCGGGCCTCGTCCCATTCGGATCCCCGGTGGCGGGCGCCGGCCAAGGCCACCTCGTACAGCTCGCGTGCCCGATCGCTTCGCCCGAGCACGCGCAGCACACCGCCCAGGGCGAAACCCGTGCGGGCCGCCATGCGGTCCCGGCCCAGATCGACGGCCATGGCGTGGGCCTGCTCCAGCAACGCGGCGGCCCGCTCCGCATCCCCCAGTTCGGCCACGGCCTGCCCCCATCGATAGGTCAGCAGCATGACACCGTACGCATTGCCGATCGCACGATGTCCTTCCAGAGCGGCCTGGAAATCCTGTGCCGCGGCGCCCCAGTCCCCCTGCGCCGCACGCAGCATGCCGCGGAACTCGAGGACCGACGCGGCCAGCTTGCGATCGGTGTCGGTGTCTCCCAGCGCCCGCAGTGCGCTCAGCGCCTGCTGCAGTTCCTGCTCGGCGCGCCCGAACTCCCCCTGCTCCCACAAGGGCCGTGCGAGCTGGCACCG
Source organism: Streptomyces echinoruber (assembly GCF_014651135.1). Taxonomy (GTDB): domain Bacteria; phylum Actinomycetota; class Actinomycetes; order Streptomycetales; family Streptomycetaceae; genus Streptomyces; species Streptomyces echinoruber. Next base: position 174,972 of record NZ_BMWH01000010.1, on the reverse strand, counting down.
CATGCGCACCACAGCGGCCACCTGTCCGGCGCGCTGCGCCGCGGACACCCCGGTGCGGAAGGCCTCGACCGTGTCGGGGCGGTGCGGGTGATCCAGGTAATGCGTCCACAGCGGCTCGCACAGGGCCCACGCCTCCGCGTCGAGGCCGAGCGCGTAGGCGATCCGGACGCAGGCGTACAGAGCGTGCCGCTCGGCCTGCAGCCACCGCAGCGCCCGCTCCCCCGCGCCTCCGGCCGGCGCGGCCGTGGCATGGCCGGTCTGCTCGAACCGCACGTCGGGAGCACCCTCAACAGGGGGAACGCCGTCGGCCAGGGTCAACCGGGATCCGGCGGCCAGGGCATCGGCGCGCTGCGCCTGCCGCAGATACCACCGCACGATCCTCCGTTGCCCGTCGACGGTCTCCTCCTCGCCGCCCTCCCGCGCCGCGCAGCGTGCCGCATGCGCCCGCAGCAACTCCGGCAGGCGGATGCGCTCGCCCCGGCCGTCGAGCAGGCCGGCGTTCTCCAGCTCCTCCAGCGCATCGTCCGCCGCTTCCGGCCCGCGGCCGAGGAGCGCGGCAGCGCTCTCCGGGGTGAAGGACGGTCCGGGGAAGCCGGCGAGCAACCGGTACAGCAGTCCCGCATGGGGACCAAGACTCCGGTACGCCGCGTCCCAGACCCGCTCCACCACCGGCAGCCCCTTCTCATGCAGTTCGGCACTCAGGTCCTCCAGCAGACGCCGCAGCGGGCGACGCCGGTGCCTGCGCATCCAGCGGCCAGCGACGTGCAGGGCCGCGGGCAGTCCGGAGCACAGCCGTACCAGCCCGGCGGTGATCTCCGGCTCGGCGGTCAGCCGCGGATCACCGACGACGCACCGCAGCAGTTCCCTGGCATGCCCCTCGCTGAGGGGATCGAGCGCCAGCTCGACCACGGCTCCGTCCTCCAGGTCGTACAACGGGCCGTGGCTCGTGACGATCGCGAGACTGTCGCCGGAAGCCGGCAGCAGGGGGACCACCTCGGCTCCGTAGCGCGCGTTGTCGACGATGACCACCAGCCGCTTGCCGTCCGTCTGCGCCCAGTACTGCTTGCAGCGGGCCTGGAACGAGTGCCCCAGCCACTCCGGCCCCACCCCGAGGGAACGCAGCAGTTCCCCCAGCGCGTCGGAGACCTCCACCGCTCCGTCCCGCCGCAGGTCGTCCAGGTCCACGTACAACGTCCCGTCCGGGTAGCGGTCCCGCTGCCGGCGTGCGATACGGAAGGCCAGCTCCGTCTTGCCGGTCCCGCCCAGCCCGCTGAGCGCCAGACACAGCGGGCGGGCCCGCCCGCTCCACTCGGCCACCGCCCGCAGCGCCCGTGTCTGCTCATCCTCTCGGTCGACGAAGCACGCCGCCTCCGGCGGGATTTGGTACATCATGCAGGGCTGGCTCCCATGGCTCGATCCGGTCGGCCGATGTGCGACTGCGCTGCCGAAGGACCCCGGCACGTCGGCACAGCGCTGCCCGATGTCCCCGTCCAGCACGCCCCAACCTTACGGGCATCCGGGCCTGTTGAGCCTTAGGCGGCCACCGTGACAAGGCTGGGCGTCATGGATCTGACGCTGTGACACCAGGGAAGGACACCAGGAAGGGACGTGTCATGACGGCTCACCGCCGCGTGGTCTTCCTGCCTGGTGCCGACAGCTCGGCCGTGGAATGCGCGGACGTTCGGATACACCAGCTCGCCAAGGGAAGAAGCCGCTCCTGGACGTCCGAATCAAGCGGGCACCGAGCCCGGCGGCCGGCCGTTCCCACGTGGCGCGGTCGTTCCGGTCCGGGGTTGCCGAGCCGGTGTCGGCTGCCGCACCGGAGCGCCCGGCGCCGCGTCAGCGAGGAAACCCGCACCCGAGCTCTCCCTCCCCCTGGACGCGCTTCGTTCCGGAGGGCGTCACCGGAAACGCGGAAGGGGCATGACGGGCCGGCGCGGAACCGGACCTCGCCGGGCTCCACCCGTGCGCTCACGGTAAGTTGCTGGATCGGACGTGAGCACCCAAGAGGTGGGTGAGCGGGGCATGGGAGGGGTTCATGCGGGCAGGCCGAGGACGGTCGATCACCACGGTGGCGTGGACGGCGGCCCGTGCCGCGCTGGCCGGCCTCCTGGGCGCGGTCGTGGGAATCGCGGCCTACTCCATCAGCCAGACCGGAGGGCAGCGGCTGTCCATCGTCGTGGGTGCCCTGCTGGGGGTGGCCGTTGTCCTCGGGGCGGATCTGTACCGGCGGTCGGTCCAGCTCACCGAGGTACGGCTCGTGCTGCCGGGCAGTGAGATGACCTTCCGGGCCAACACCGACATGCGGCAGGCCGCGCAGCGCATGTTCTTCCAGGCCGCCACCCGCGTCGCCACCCGTCCGCTCGAGGACGGCAGCGGCAACCTGCGCGAGGCGCTCACCTCCCTCAAGACGTTGTTCGACCTGTACCGCGAGCCTCTGGAGTCGGGGGCGGCCCCGCCTCCTCCGGCCAAGGGCGACTCGGTCCACGAACTGGTGCTGGACATCCTCAACTTCGAACTCGCGCCGTTCCTGGCCAAGTGGCATCCCCGGCTGCGCGCGTTCGAGGAGGCCCACCCCGGACAGGACGAGTCCGCCTGGCCGGAGAACGCCGCGTTCCGGGAGGAACTGCGGACGCTGCAGGACAACCTGCGGCCGTACGTGATCGGACTCGGTGAGATCGCCGGTATCCGTGATCCTGAACGGCACCTTCGCCGCTCCGCGTGGTACGCCGCCCGTGCGTCCTCCCCGCTCCCCCGACAGCAGAAGGACGCCGCGCGGTGACGTTTGAGGCGGCCGTCCCTGCGGTGCGGGGACCGTGTCGGCATGATGGAACGGTGACGATCTTCATTCCACTGACCGGTGTCCTGGCATCGCGTGATGTCCGTCAAGCAGCACCCCCCCCCCGGCTGATTCGGGGAGCTGAGCGGATTTCCGGGAGCGGAGGGGTCGTTTGATGTCCGGCCTGGACGAGCGCACGGAATCCGCCGGGTGGGACGTGTTCCTCAGCTACAGCCGTACCGACGCGCAGAAGGCGGGGTTGCTGGCCTCCGCGCTGCGCGGCCGTGGGCTTCGGTTGTTCGTCGACGACACGGCGGTGGACGACTTCGCCTCCATCACCGGCACGATCACCCGGGCACTTGCCCAGTCCAAGGTCGTGCTGGCCCTGTATTCCGCTGACTATCCCAGGCGCCGGGCCTGCCAGTGGGAACTGACGTATGCCTATCTGGCCGGGCAGCGCGAGGGCGATCCCCGGCGACGTGTCTTGGTGATCAACCCGGAGCCGGCAGCGGATCACGTCCACCCCGTGGAGCTGCGGGACGCACGACACTGGCCGTGGCCGACCACCGCCCAGGCAATGGACCGGCTGGCGGACCGGGTCGCGGAGCACGCCGCCGGGCTAGCCACCACCATGGGCGCCGCGGCGGCCGAGTCCGGCGTACCGTGGCTGCCGGCACCGGCACGCACCGGATCGGCTCGTTTCGTCGACCGCTTGGCGGAGCAGTGGCGCATTCACACCGCGCTGCACCGCCATCGTGCCCCGCTCGTCTCCCAGGCGGGCTCCGGCCGTGCCGCGCAGCTGCGGGGCATGCCCGGCATCGGGAAGTCGCTGCTCGCGCAGGAGTACGCACTGCGTTTCGCCCCGGCGTATCCCGGCGGGATCTTCTGGTTCGACCTGCACACGGCCGAGTCGTCCACCGCGTCGCAAGCCGTGGAAGCCTACGCCGATCAGGTGGCCACGGTCGTCGTCACTCTCACCGGGGAGGCCGACGCCCAGTCGCTCCCGCGCCTGCTGAGCCGGCTGGCGGTCGTCCTCGGGGAGCGCGGGGCACCGTGCCTGTGGGTGGTGGACGGTGTCCCCGACGGGTTGTCCGAGGAACAACTGCATCTGCTGCGGGCACCGAACCTCGTGGCCTCCACACTGATCACCACCCGGTCTCTGCATTACACACCGTTCGCCGAGACCATCGACGTGACGCCGCTGCCCGACGAATCCGGCTACGCCCTCCTCACCTCCCAACGCCGGCCGCGCGGCGAAGCGGAACGCTCGGCCGCCCACGCACTGGTCCACGACGTCGGCGGCCATCCCCAGGCCCTGGACCTGCTCGCCGATCTGGCAGCGGCCGGCGGTTTCACCCAGGTGCGCAACCGGCTGCACGCACCCGGCACCGACATCCTCACCTCCCAGCACACCGTGCCCGCCCACCAGGCACCGTCCCGTCGCCGGCTGACCGCTGCGCTCCTGACCCGACCACTGACCGGTCACCGGCCCGTCGACGACGTCCTGCGGCTGCTTGCGCTGGCCTGCCCGGCGCCCCTGCCGCGCCGCACCCTGGAAGCCGTCCTCTCCACCGTCCCGCCCTACGACCCCTGGGAGTCGGCCACCCTCGTCGCGGAAGCCGTGGACGCGCTCCTCGGCTCCGGAGCCCTGCGCCCCGAACCATTCCAGGACGCCTCGTGGACCATCCATCCCCTGCTCGCCCGTGCCGTGCGCCGGCACGACACGGACACCTCCCGGCAAGAGGACCTCCGCCGCTCGCTTCTGCACACCCTCGCAGCCCCCTCCGCCCCACCGGCCCACAGCGCACCGAAGGCCCTCCCGGCGAAGAGCCGGACCGCGTCCCGACGGTCCTCCCCCGGGCCCATCGAGCGGGCCGCCGCGTTCGACCTCCAGGTCGAGCTGGTCACCCGAATCGGCGTTCAGCCTCTCCACCCCGGCCAGGGGTCCCTACGGGAAGCCCTGACCTCGCTCCACTCCCTCTTCTCCACCACACGTGAAGTCCTCCACCGGGTGGCGGCAGAGGTCCCGGCGCCCCTGACCCTGCCCCGCATCGCCACCACGTTGATCAACCACCATCTGCGTCCCTTCCTCGCCACATGGCATCCCGCCCTCCAGGAACACGAGGCCACCCGGCCGCAGAACACCAGCGCCGTCGAGCACGAACGCCGGTGGGAACGGTCCACCGAGATGCGTCAGGCCCTCACCGCACTCCACGCACCCCTCGTCGAGGTGGCGAAGGAACTCGCCGACCTGTGCGGAGTCGACCTGACGCCGAGCCCGGCACCGTCTCCGTGACATCACGAAGGCCGACGTTCCCGACGGCCGACGGCACCCGGCTCGTCCATGACGCCCCTGGCTCCCCCGGCCTCTGACCTGACCGAACCGCCTGACAGCCCCCGTACGCAGGCCGTTCTTCCTCATCAGCACGCCATTCGGTGTCACCAGCAACTGCACCTCGCCACAGCTCAGCGATCCGCCCTCGCTCGAGCCGGGCGAAGGCGCGCTCGACCGGGCTGCGGAGCCGGGACGGTCGTGGACCTCTTCGTTCGGGATCGACTCCTTGGGCGGTCGCGGACGGTGCGCCGGCTGCTTGCACACGCCGTTGGACACCAGCTGCGCCACCGCCACCGCACCCGGCCCGGCGACGGCGGCCTTGCGGCCGTGCCGCCCACCCCGCCACGTTCATGGACACCGAGGCATCCCGAGGGCAGGGGCCCGCGCCCGTGATCCCGGCGGGAAACGGGTTCACGCCTCGTCCATGCGGCGCCGGTCCTCCTCGTCCCACTTCCTGGTGTCGCGGGGCCGGGTGTAGGGCTCGGCCTCGGGCGGCAGTCCGCCGGCGACGGCCCGCTGGCGGATGGTCTCGGCGTCGAACTCCAGGCCCAGCAGGATCGCCAGGTTGCTGATCCACAGCCACACCAGGAAGACGATGACGCCGGCCATGGTGCCGTAGGTCTTGTTGTAGGAAGCGAAGTTGGTCACGTAGAACGCGAACCCGGCCGAGGCGATCAGCCAGATCATCAGCGCCAGGAAACTGCCCGGCGTGACCCACCTGAAGCCCTTCACCTTGGCATTCGGACTGGTCCAGTACAGGATCGCGATCATCACCGTGACGAGGACGGCCAGGACCGGCCACTTGGCGATCGACCACACCGTCAGCGCGCTGTCCCCGATCCCCAGTGCCTGCCCGGCCTGCTGGGCGATGCCGCCGGTGAACACCACGATCAGCGCGCTGATGACCGCCAGCACCATCAGCACGACCGTCACCGCGACGCGGATCGGCAGGATCTTCCACACCGGCCGGCCCTCGGGCATGTCGTAGACGGCGTTGGCGGTGCGGATGAACGCGGCCACATAGCCGGAGGCCGACCATATCGCCAGCGCCAGGCTGACGAGGGCGACGAGGGAACCGGTGCCGGCATTGCCCTGCAACTGCTCCACCGCCCGCGTGATGATGTCGCGGGCCGAGCCGGGGGTGAGCTGCTTGAGGTTGGCCAGCACCTTGTCGGTGGCGGACTTGCCGGTGATGCCCAGCAGGGAGACCAGCACCAGCAGCGCCGGGAACAGCGACAGCACCCCGTAGTACGTCAGCGCCGCCGCCCGGTCGGTCAGCTCGTCGTCCTTGAACTCCTTCAGCGTGCCCTTGAGCACCTTCGCCCACGACCGCCTCGGCAGCTTCGTCGGCGCGTCCGGCGCAGCCTCCTCCACGCGATCGTCCGGGCCGTACTGCTCCTCCTCACCGCCCCCGGCCTTTGACCAGGTGGACGGGTCCCCACCGGTTCGGTCGCGCCGCTGAAGCCGGTCGTCGCTCTGATCTTCGTGTCCGAGTCCAGGTAGCCGTGTCATGAGGAGCAGGTAACCGTCTCCTCGCCGTCCACGCCTCGCCCGTGATCCGAACGGCGCGCTTCGCTCCTGCCGTCACCATGTCGGTCACCGAGGGCTTGGCGGAGGGTTTCGCGGCAGTCGACGACGGCATCGGCACCGATGATCCGCACGGTACGCAGTACGTTTCCGCTGGACGCGGCCAGGCAGCAGTCCCAAGGACCCACACAGCCGATCGTTGGTGGACTGACCTTCTCCCACTCTTTCGGCGATACGATCAACCGGGTGTGTCCCCCAGGCACATCTGCGAGCAAGCACGACGTCTCGGACGATTCGCTGGCCGATGAAAGAGTGAGAGGTTGCACAGCGAAGTGGGATGTGCTAATCGACGGTGGCCGCGAGCCGCGAGCCGCGAGCCGCGAGCCGCGAGCCGCGAGCCGCGAGCCGCGAGCCGCGAGCCGCGAGCCGCGAGCCGCGAGCCGCGAGCCGCGAGCCGCGAGCCGCGAGCCGCGAGCCGCGAGCCGCGAGCTAGGCGGCCATTGCGAGCTGTTGTGCTGGGGCGGCCGTGAACGGTAGCCGGCCCCTTCGGGTTCCCGTCGGTCAAGATGCCGAGCGCTGGAGCACGTTTCATGGGGAGAGGACGCTGGTCGTCGCCGCGCGTACGGTCACTTCCACGGCACGTGTTCTGGAATGTCTGCCCGCACTGGTACGCGGCGACCGGCGGGTGACCGTCGTCTTCGCCTACGATCCCACATCCGCCTTCAACGACGGTGTTCTGGATCTCCTGCACGATGCCGGATGCCGGGTCATGCCCTGGAGTCAGCTGGGCAGCATCTCCCCGGACCTGATCCTGACGGCCAGTGAGAACATCGACGTGCCGGAAAACGGGTGCCCGGTGCTGGTCCTGCCGCACGGCGTCGGCTTCCACAAGTTCGTGCCCGACTCCCGCTCTTCGCGCCAGCGGCTGTCGGGAGTCGTGCCCGATTCCCTGCTGGAGACGGGGCGTGCCTGGTTGGCTCTCTCCCACCCGGACCAGGAGGGACAGCTGCTCCTTGCGCACCCGAAGACCGCCGGCCGTACGTTGCTGGTGGGGGATCCCTGCTTTGACGAACTGCGGGCCGGTCTCGAGCACATGGAATCCTATCGGCGCGCGCTGGGCGTCGCCGACGGGCAGCAGTTGGTGGTTCTCAGTTCGACGTGGGGGCCCACATCGTTGCTGGGCCGAACTCCTGACATCGCGGAGCGCCTGCTGGCCGAGTTGCCGTACGACGAGTACCGCGTGGCAGCGATCATTCATCCCAATGTCTGGGCGGCACACGGCTCTTGGCAGATCCGCACGCTTCAGGCGGCGGCGCTCGAAGCCGGGCTGTTGCTGGTTCCGCCGGTGCACGCCTGGCGGCCGGTACTGGCCGCGGCCTCGGTGGTCGTCGGCGACCACGGTTCCGTGACTTTGTACGGGGCGGCTTTGGGCAAGCCCGTTCTCCTTGCGGCGTTCGGTACCGACGCCGTACCGGGCACGGCCATCGCCGCCCTCGGAGACGCCGCACCACGCCTCGATCCGCGCGGCGGACTGCGCGACCAGATCGAGGCGGCCGTCCGCTCCCACGTGCCCGACCGGTACGTTGACATCCGTGAACAGGCGTTCGCGGAGCCGGGGCAGGCTCTGCCTCGGCTCCGCACGGTGCTGTACCGCTTGCTGCGGCTTCCGGAGCCGCCGGCCGCACCACCGCGGGCGTTGCCGCCCCAGCGGTTCGAACGACGACCACAACAGGTCACTTCCTGGCTCGTGGTCACCTCGGTCGAGACGGGAGAACCACCGGCACGGCCACGGCCACGGCCACGGCCACGGCCACCAGGCGCCGACGTCGCGGAGGACGCGATCATTTCCCTGTGCCGTTTCCCCGCGGCGGTGTGCCCGACCGCGCGGGAGGCACCGGGCACCTTCGTCCATCTCGCCTGCGACGAGGAGGAGCGGGACGCCCACCTGATCGAGAGCGCGTCGGTGATCGTCCGTCGCAGGCCGATACGGACGGTCGTCTCCGCGCAGAGTTGGGTTCACGACACGCTGGCCAGGTTCCCGGGAAGTCTTCTCGCCGCCGTGTCCCTCCCCGACGGGGGCGGCCTTGTGGGACTGCGCGACGGCCGTGTCGTGGAGGCGGTGGGTACCGGGCACTTCACCGACCCCTGCCTGCTGGCGGCGGCCGTCTACACCAGACTGCGCGCGGGCCGGCCGCTGGTTGGTGCCGTCACGCTGCGCCTCGGGCATCTGGAGGAGGGCGAGGTCATCATCCGTCCCAGTCCCAGTCCCAGTTCCAGTCCCAGTCCCAGTTCCAGTTCCGGGCGGCTGACTGCGGATGCCGAATGAGACCGCCGGGTCTCATTCGGTCCCGTACCGGCCGTCCAAACGCTCCCGCACCCGGTCCGCGGCCGGATTGCCCTCCTGCGTGTAGATCTCCCAGGCGCGTGTCAAGTGGGCGCGTACCGCTGCTCGTTCCGCTCCCGTCCGTTCCTCGATGTCCGCCAGGGCGAGGAGGGCTTGTGCCTCGTAGTGCGCGGCCTTTTGCGCCCTGAGCATCTCGGCCGCTTCGCTCAGGGCGTCGATCGCCTCAGCCGGACGGCCGAGATGGTCGTAGGCGACGCCGATGGCGAGTGTGGCCCGTGCCGCCATCCTCGCGTCCGCGACGGCCAGCAGCCTGCGGCGGGCCTGCAGCAGAGTGTCCAGCGCTGCGGCATGGTCGCCGCGGGCGTCCTGGGCGCATCCGAGGAAGTAGGCGGCGATGGCAGCACCACGCCGCTCACCGGCCTCGATGTTGAGTTCGACGGACCGCTGGTAGGAGGCGATCGCCCGGTCGATGTCGCAGTGTTCCCAGTACCGGCCGAGGAACTCCTGCACCGATGCCTGCAGCACGAGGTGGCCCGAGACCTCGGCGCAGGCCGCGGCACGCTCCAGCTCCGCACGAGCGGTGTCGAACTCCCCCAGGTCCATCAGCGGTCGTGACAGCAGGCTGCGCAGCCGGCCCTCGGCCGCGGGTTCCACGCACCGTGCCGCCGCCCGCGCTCCCAGTTCCAGGGACTCCCGCCAGATGGCGAGATGCCGGTGGTGGAGGAAGAGAACGGTGAACGCCTCGGCCAGCTGCCACACTTCGGTGGCGAGACCGGCCTCCCATGCCGCGCGCAGCACGTCGAGGAGGGTGCGGTGCTCGGCCTCCAGCCAGTCCAGTGGGGCCGGGCCGCCGACGGAGGCGAAGGGATCCGCCGCACCGCGCAGCAGGTCGGTCAGGTCGGCGATGCGCAGCCGGTCCTGTCGCACAGCGCGGTCGGCGAAAGCAGTGAGCGCGAGGTAGTGCCTGACCACACGGTGGATCACGCCCTGCCGTGCGCCGTCCGGTTCCTCCTCCTCGGCCCGTTGCCGCGCGTGCAGGCGTACGAGATCGTGGAAGCGGTAACGGCCGTCGGGCATCGCTTTGTCGAGGAGACGGGTCTTCTCCAGCGTGCGCAGCAGAGCTTGGGCCGTCCCGGGTGCGAGGCCGGCGGCCGCTGCGGCCGTGCCAGTGTCGAAGGCGCGCCCGGGGATCCATGCCGCCAGGCGGTACATACGGGCGGCGTCCGGCGGCAGTTCGCGGTACGTGAGGTCGAATACGGCGGACACCGAATGCTCCTCCCCCAGGGACATCCCGGCGAGCCGACGCGTCTCGTCCGCCAGTTCGTCCGCCAGTCGTGTCACGGTCAGCCCCGGCGTCGTCTGCAGACGTGCCGCCAGTACGCTCAGGGCCTCGGGCAGGCCGCAGCACAGGTCGACGACGCGCTCGGCAGCCGACCGGTCCGTGTGGATCTGCTCTTCGCCGCACCATGCGGCGAGCAGGCGCAGCCCGCTGGCCCTGTCGAAGGGCGGAAGCTCCAGCAACTTGGCGCCCAGCATGATCAGTTCTCCCAGCCGGGCATGACTGGTGGCCAGCAGCACGCTGCCGGGCCCTTTGGGAAGGAGCGCCCTGACCTGGCCGGGGTGCCTCACGTTGTCGAGCACCACCAGTAACCGCCGCCGCGCCGAGCAGGAGCGGAACATCGCCACACGCTCCTCCAGCGAGGACGGAATGGCCGGCTCGCCGACACCGAGGGCTCGCAGGCAGTGCCGCGCGGCCTCGGAGACGTCTCCTCCACCGGACCGGCCGCCCAGGGTGTCGAAGTCGACGTAGATCTGGCCGTCCGGGAACAGGCGCCGTCCGTGTTCCGCCCAGTAGCTGATCATCGAGGTCTTGCCGACACCGCGCAGCCCGTAGACCAGTCCGAGACCGACCCGCCTGGCGGAGGCTTCGCTGTGGTCGCCGAACAGGGCGTTCAGCCGTGCCAGTTCCTCGGTGCGGTTGATGAAGTCGAAGAGCACCGGCGGAACTTCGTCCGGCCGGACGTCGGGTCCTGGGGCGGGCGGCGGCTGGACCTGGAAGGTGATGCCACCGTGGATCTGGTGGGCCTGCACGCTGGGCCCGTACACCACTCCCGAGAGGTCGTTGCCATGACTGACGGGCGCCAGGGCTTTGAGCGGCTCGTCCGCCTGGTTGTCCGTATTGTCTGTCATTCCGCCGCAGGGGTGTCGGAGGAGCGGGGCGGTGCACCGGAGGAGCGGGGCGGTGCGCTGGTGAACGTCAGGTGGGAGAACTGCTGTCCTTGAAAGACAGGACCGTTGACCGTGGCTCCGGTGATGGTGTTGCGGACCGAGACGACCGGCTGATCCGCGCCCTGCGATCCGAGCTCGTCCAGCTCGTCCAGCAGCCGCCTCAACTCCCGCGCCGCCATGGGATCGGCCCGCAGGACCCGGCGCAGGCGCAGACGCCACTCCTCCTCGACGTCACCAGCCGCGTCCACGTCTCCCGCGTCATGAGCCGCCAGCAGCTCACTTCGCGCTCCCCGCAGCTCCCCCTCGACCGCCGCCTCGTCACCGCCGCGCGCGAACAGGCGAACCACGCGAGCCCTCACCTGCTCCCAGGCGTCGGACACCATCAGCGTAACCATGGTCGATGCGCCCGATGCCGCCAGCGCCGCCAACTCCGCTTCCATCACAACCCCCTTACGTGCCCCTCACGTGCACAGTCCCCCTTTCTACCCTGCCGGGAACGCAACGGCACAGAACATTCCCGCCTCTTCGAACGCGTTTTGGGACTACCCCCGCGCGGGCGGGAACCACCCGATCGGGACCCGCCTCCATGGTCCGGTCGGGACTACCCCCGCGCGGGCGGGGACCACCGGCCGCGGCCCGTGGCCTCCGGCTCAAGGGCGGATCCCGGCTTCCACTCCCACGATCCGCCCGGCCGCGTCGAAGGTGACCTCGACCACCCCGCCGCCGGGCAGTTCGGCGACGATCCGGTCACCCTCCATACGGTGCGGGACGCCGTGGTGGTCGAAGTACCCGCTGACGACGTGCCGAGCCGAATGCCCGATCAGCTGCGCGCCGGTGAGCAGCGTCCGCGGCAGGGCGACCGCGTCCAGGCCGGTGCGCGGCACCTGGGGGTCATCAGGCAGGAAGTACACCTGAGTAGCCGGTCCCGCCGGGGCGCCGATGTATCCGGGTGCCTCGGCCATCCCCATTCCGGTGAAGGCGAGCGTCTCGGCGGCCCGGCGCGGATCAGGGAAACCGGACAGGTCCAGAATCTCCTCGGTCAGTTCGGTGATACCGCGCGCCCGCCCGTACCGCTCGACGGTGGCGGCCAGGGAGACCACCTCTGTGCCCCGCAGCCCCGGGTTCGCCCACCCCCACATCCAGGACTGCTCCGAGAGGTCGTACGTCCCCAGCACACCCACGCGCAGTTCCAGGTCGCCCTGCCGGTAGCGGCAGGCTTCCAGGTCGGCGGTCCAGGGCCCCTCGGGCAGAAACGCGGTCAGAGTCTCCCATTGGGCGGCGCCCCATGCGGCATGCCGCTCGGCCTCGCAGAGGAAGTCCTCGCTGAATTCACTCGCCATGATCCAACTCTATGAACTTCTGCGGCGACCGCTTCGAGGCCCTGCGCGAGATATTCGGGTCTTCGAACTTGAGCGGTGTGTCCTCCCGAGTGGACTGACTGGCTGTCACGTCGGGTGATGACCAGGGTGACTCCCAACTCGCCGCACAGAGCGGCGAATTCACGCGATGTGTACTGGGCACCGTGATCGGGGTGGAAGACCGCGCCGCTCAGACCGCCGCGGGTGGCGGCTGCCATCCGTAGGGCGTCGGCGACGAGTTCGGTGCGCATGTGGGCGGCGAGGGACCAGCCGACCACCCGGCGGCTGAAGCAGTCCAGGACAGTGGCCAGACAGAGGAACTGTCCGTTTCCGGTGGGGAGATGGGTGATGTCGCCCAGGTACTTGACTTTGGGCGCCGGGGCGGTGAAGTCCCGCTGGAACAGGTCCGGGACCGGCGTCGCCGACGGCTCGGGGATCGTGGTGCGGACCCGTCCGCGCAGGCGTACGCCCTGGATGGAGAACTCGCGCATCACGCGGGCCACCCGTTTCCCGTTGATCTTCCGACCGTCGGCGCGGAGCTCGGCGGTGATCCGCAAAGAGCCGCAGGCACCGCCGGAGTCGGCGTGGACGGCGCGGATCTGTTCGGCCAGGGCCCGGTCGGCGGCCAGCCGCGCGATCCGCGCCTCGGCCCCGTCCCGCCACCTGTAGCAGCCGGACCGGTTCACGCCCAGCACCTGGCACAACCGCTTCACACCAAAGGCGTCCCGGTGGTCGTGGACGAACTGGAAGCGGTTCACCAATTCGTCTCCCCGGCGAAATACTCGGCCGCCTTGCGCAGGATGTCCCGCTCGGTGGCCGGCGTCCGCTCGCTCGCCTCAAGCCCGGCCACCCGGGCCTCCAGCTGCCGGATCCGCTCGTCCGGGCCGGCGGACGGTGCCGGCCGTCCTGCCCGGGCCGGCGCTGCCCCACCCGACCGAGCGGCCGCGGGGGTGACCCCGCGACGCTCCCGGCCCCGCAGCACCCACTCACGCAGCGTCGCCTCGTTAATACCCAGGTCAGCAGCGATGCTCTTGCAGGCCGCCCGGGCGCGGACTCGTACAGGGCCACGGCATCGGCCTTGAACTCGCCCGAGTAGTCCTTCATCGCCATCGGCGGTGTTCTCACTTCCTCCGGATCAAGCAGATCCAGTATCAGCGTGTCCACCACTCAGGGGGAGGCCCCGTCCCCGCGCACGCGGGCCTGATCCCCAGCCCGCACCGAGCGTTCCGCAGTTCTCCATGCCGCTCGCGCCGTCGGCCCATTACCACGGCATCCCGCAGGTCAGGGCTCTTTTGTCGCTTTGTCTGCGCAGAAAGAGGGCAAGCATGTCTGATGAGCGCATGAGTCCACGTTTGGAACACGTTCTGCTGCCGCTCGACCAGTTGTCGGTAGCAGCGCGTCAGGTGTGGGCGAAGCACGAGCGGAAGACGGACAGTTGGCTTCCGTTGTGGCGCCACATGGCGGACAGCGGGGCCGTTGCCGGGCTGCTGTGGGAGCACTGGCTGCCTCGGTCGGTTCGGGCGTTGGTGAGTGAGGTCCTGCCTGGTGGTGAGGCGGACGCGTACGTCCTCGTGCGTTTTCTGGCTGCCGTCCATGACGCGGGGAAGGCCACGCCTGCCTTCGCGTGTCAAGTGGAGTCCCTGGCCGGGGTGATGAGGGACGTTGGCCTCGACATGCCCTTGGTTCGTGAGTACGGCCAGGACCGGCGGCTGGCTCCGCACGGGCTGGCCGGGCAGTTGCTGCTGCAGGAGTGGATGGCGGAACGCTTCGGTCTGCGTGGCCGTGCGTCCGGGCAGTTCGCGGTCGTTTCGGGTGGTCATCACGGGGTGCCGCCCGATCATCAGCAGATTCACGACCTGCAGTTGCGTCCGCACTTGCTGCGGCATCCGGGGCCGAGTGAGAGCGTGTGGCGTCAGGTCCAGTACGAGCTGATGGATGCCTGTGCCCAGGCGACCGGGGCCAGGAGCAGGCTGCCGGAGTGGGGGCAGGTTCGGCTGCCGCAGACGGTGCAGGTGGTGCTGACGGCGGTGGTGATCCTCGCGGACTGGATCGCCAGCGCGCCCGAGTTGTTTCCCTACGATCCGGAGAGTTGGCAGCCGTCGGGGCCGGTGGGCGAGCAGCGCAGGCTCCGTGCCGCCTGGGACGAGCTGGATCTGCCGAAGCCGTGGAGTCCCGAGGAACCCCGATACTCCACCACCGAGTTGTTCGCGCGGCGCTTTCCCAGGCTCAAGGGCGCGGCGATCCGGCCGGTTCAGTCCGAGGCCGTGCAGGTGGCGCGTTCCATGCCCGAGCCGGGGCTGCTGGTGATCGAGGCCCCCATGGGCGAGGGGAAGACCGAGGCGGCGCTGGCCGCCGCGGAGGTTCTGGCGGCGCGGTCCGGTGCCGGCGGGGTGCTGGTGGCTTTGCCCACGCGCGCAACGGGGGACGCCATGTTCCCTCGTCTGCTGGAATGGTTGGAACGACTCCCTGGCGGCGCGGTGGAGGGGGAGGACCGTCGGCGTACGGTCGTTCTGGCCCACGCCAAGGCGGCGCTCAACAGGGTGTGGGCAGGCCTCTTGCGCCGGAGGCAGCCGTCCATCCTCGGTGTCGATCCGGACGAGCGGCATCAGCCGGGTGAGGCGGATGCCAAGCCTTCCGTCCTGCATGCGCACCAGTGGTTGCGCGGGCACAAGAAGCAGTTGCTGGCGTCGTTCGGGGTGGCGACCATCGACCAGGTGTTGTTCGCCGGGTTGAAGAGCCGCCATCTGGCTCTGCGGCATCTGGCGGTGGCGGGCAAGGTCGTGGTGATCGACGAGGTGCACGCCTACGACGCCTACATGGGGCGCTACCTGGACCGCGTGCTGGAGTGGCTGGCGGCGTACCGGGTTCCGGTGGTGCTGCTGTCGGCCACCCTGCCGCAGGAACGGCGGCGCGCGCTGGTGGCCGCCTACGCCGGTTCGGCGGCGGACGGCGTGGAGACGGGTGCCGACTCCTATCCCCTGATCACCGCCGCCTGTCCGGGCCGGCCGGTTCTTTCGGCGCGGCCGTCGGCTGCCTCCGGCCGGCAAACGCGGGTGGTGCTGGAGCGGCTGGACGACGACCTGGAGGTGTTGGCCGGCCGCCTCGAGCGGGAGCTGGCCGACGGCGGCTGCGCACTGGTCGTACGCAACACCGTGGACCGGGTCCTGCAGACCGCGGACGTGCTGCGGCAGCGCCTGGGCGAGGACGCGGTCACGGTGGTGCACTCACGCTTCCTCGCCGCGGACCGGGCGGCGAAGGACGCCGGGCTGCTGCGGCGGTTCGGTCCGGACGGGCGGGAGCGTCCCGCCCGTCATGTGGTCGTGGCCAGCCAGGTGGCGGAGCAGTCGCTCGACATCGATTTCGATCTGCTGGTGACGGATCTGGCTCCGGTGGACCTGGTGCTGCAGAGGATGGGACGGCTGCACCGGCACCGGCGCTCCCGGCCTCGGCGCCTGGCCCGACCGCGCTGCCTGATCACCGGAGTGGACTGGTCCGCGGCGCCTCCGCAGCCGGTCAAGGGGACATGCGCGGTGTACCGGAGCGAGTACGTCCTGCTGCGCTCCATCGCCGTGCTGGAGCCGTATCTCGACGGCGCGGCTCTGGAGCTGCCGGGCGGCATCAGCCCGCTGGTGCAGACGGCCTACGGCGAGCAGCCCGTCGGTCCGCAGACGTGGGCGCAGAGGCTGAGCGAGCTGCGGGATGCGCACGAGGAACTGCTCGCCGAGAAGCGGGAGAAGGCGGGGAGTTTCCTCCTCGATCCGGTCGGGCGGCCGGGGCGGCCGGTGTACGGGTGGTTGGAGGCCGCCGCCGGCGATGTGGACGACACCCGTGCGGGACGTGCCCAGGTGCGCGACAGCACGGAGACGCTCGAGGTGCTGGTCGTTCAGCGGCAGGCCGACGGCCGGCTGACCACGGTGCCGTGGCTGGACGACGGCCGCGAGGGGGGTCGGGGCGGACTGGAGTTGCCGACCGACTTCACTCCGTCCCGGCGCGCCGCCGAGGCGGTGGCCGCGAGCGCGCTCACTCTGCCGGGGCGTTTCAGCTCGCCGTGGTTGATCGACAGGACAATCGCCGAGCTGGAGCAATTCATGGTTCCCGCCTGGCAGGCAAAGGACTGCCCTTGGCTGGCAGGCGAGTTGATCCTCGTGCTCGACGCCGATTGTCAGTGCCGTCTGGCAGGCTTTCAGCTCACCTACAGCCGTGCCGACGGCCTGCGGGTGACGGCCCCTGGCGTGCCCGCGGCCAGGGGTGGTGCGACGGGGGGCGCGCAGGCGCCGCCGGAGGACAACGAAGTCCAAGAGGGGGGGTATGAGTGAACAGGATGAGCACGCGGCCAAAGCCAGTGCCGGTGCTGCTCTCGCGAGCCGTGCGGCATCTGTCGAGGCCGGCGTGGTGAGCGCACGCGGTTCCGGGCCGGGCGGACGACCGTCCTTCGACCTGGTGGCCATGCCGTGGTTGCCGGTGCAGCAGGCGGACGGGGCGGTGGAGGAGGTCTCCCTCCTCGGCCTGTTCGAACAGGCGGATTCGCTGCGGCGGCTGGTGGGGGACGTCCCCACGCAGGAGATCGCCTTGCTGCGGCTGCTGCTGGCGATCTTGTATGACGCGTTGGACGGTCCGGCCGAGGTCGAGGACTGGGAAGACCTGTGGGTGTCGCCCCGGCCGTTCGCGCCGGTGGCCGACTACCTGGCACGTCACCGGGACCGGTTCGATCTCTTCCATCCCGAGCGGCCGTTCTATCAGGTCGCCGGCCTGCGCACGGACAAGGGAGAGGTCGCGCCGCTCGCCCGGATCGTTGCGGACGTGCCGGTGGGGGAGCCCTTCTTCGCCATGCGGCGGCCCGGCGTCGAGACGCTGTCGTATGCGGAGGCCGCCCGGTGGCTCGTACACACCCACGCCTACGACACCTCCGGCATCAAGCCCGCCATGGTCGGCGACAAGCGAGGAAAGGCCGGCAAGGTCTACCCGCTGGGGGTGGGCTCTCTGGGCAACCTCGGCGGCGTCTTCGCCGAAGGGGCGACGCTGCGCGAGACCCTGCTGCTCAACCTCATCGCCCTGGAGGAGACGGGGGCGGACTGGGACACCTCCGCCGGGGAGGACATGCCGGTCTGGCGGCGCCCCGCCCCGCTGGGCCCCGGGGAGCGCGACGGCGCCGGCGGCCCGGCCCGGCCCGCAGGCCTTCGCGACCTGTACACCTGGCAGTCCCGCAGAATCCGCCTGCACACCGAGGACGGCGCGGTCACCGGGGTGGTGCTCGGCTACGGCGACCCGCTGACCCTGGCGGCGCCGTGGAAGCTGGAGCCGATGTCGAGCTGGCGGCGCAGCGAGGCACAGGAGAAGAAGCAGGGACGCAGCCCGGTGTACACGCCGCTGCGGCACGACCCGAGCAGGGCGGCCTGGCGCGGGCTGGGCTCCCTGCTTCCGGCCCGCAGGCAGGTGGCGGACGACGGCAAACGGGGCGAGCCCGACCGGATTCTGCGATCCGGCATCACCCGCTGGTTCACACAAGTGATCACGACCAGTGAGCTCCCTCCCGGAACCCTGGTCAGGCTGCACCTGGTCGGTGCGGTCTACGGCACGCAGCAGTCCGTGATCGACGAGATCGTGGACGACTCGGTGATCCTGCCTGTGATCACCCTGCACGAGGCGGACCCGGTGTACGGCGCCGCCGCCGTCGACGCGGTCAGCGACGCCGAGCTGGCCGTGGGCGCCCTGGGCCAGCTCGCCGGGAACCTGGCGCGCGCCGCCGGGAGCGACCCGACGACTCCCGTCGCCGCCGCCCGCGACCTGGGCTTCGGTGCCCTGGACGGCCCCTACCGGGCATGGCTGAAGGACCTGCTGGCCTTCCCGGACCTGGAGACGGCTCGCCGGCAGTGGCGGGAGACGGTCCGCGAGCACCTCGAACGGCTCAGCCGGCAACTGCTCGACTCCACAGGCCCCGCCGCGGACGAAGGACGCATGATCGACGTCCCCGGACAGGGCAGCCGGCTGATGGACACCGGCCGTGCCGAGCAGTGGTTCAGAGCCCGCCTGTACAAGGTCCTGGGTCCGCCGCCGAGCCGGCCCACCACCGTCCCGGTACCGGCCCAGCCGGGCCCTCGACTCGCCGACCCCAACCGCGCGGAGAGCGCACGATGACGACAACGACACCACACACCGAGCCCGCTCCCGCCACGCCGAAGCAGGACAGCGACGACACGCGCCGTCTCTCCGTGCCCCGCTCCGTCGCCCTGTCGACCGTCAGCCGGCTGCAGAGCGGCTACCGCCGAGACGACGCGGCCGCGGTCGCCGCGGTCGCCCGGCTGCGCCGGGAGGCCGGCCGCGACCTCTACACCTCACCCTCCAGCTGGGGTCTGGAATACCTGGAGGAGCTCGCCCGGCTGCGGGAACAACGCAGGCAGGAAGACCACGACGGCAGCGACCCGTCCCGATACCTGTCGCACAAGATCAAGCACCAGCAGGAGCAGCGGGAAGAGCGCGAGGAGCGCGCGGTCCACCTCGCCGTGACCCTCTGGGCACTTCACCAGCAGTCCATCCGGGACCACCCCATGCACGTTCCCGACTGGTCCCTGGGCCGCGCCGTACGGCGGCTCGCCGACGGCAAAACAGGAGTGCAGGACGAACCGGCCCGCCCGCCGGCCAACAGCCAGGCAGCCGACCGGGGAGTGGACGCCAACTCACCCATCCGAACCCGGTTCGTACGCATCGGCACCTCGGTGGACTTCGACATGCTCAGCCGCCGGCTGCGCGAGATGGTGCTGCTGCTGCGCAACGCCCGCATCCCCCTGGACTACGGCCTGCTCGCCGAGCAGCTCTACCACTGGCAGGACGAGACGAGCCAGGGCGGCGTCAGGCGCTCCTGGGGCCGTGACTTCCACCGCCTCTACCAGACCTCGCCGGCGAACGACGAGGAAGAAACCGCCTCTGCTTCCACTGCCCGGACGCCGGACGCAGCACTCGACGACGCCGGCGAGTAGTCCACGCCCACCAGCCGCGAGACGACCGCGGCTCACTTCCTCTCCTGCGCCCTGCCCGGCGCAGCATCCCCTGAAGAGAAACGGAACCACGGTGACCCGCACCATCCTCGACATCCACGTTCTCCAGACCGTTCCGCCGAGCAACCTCAACCGCGACGACACCGGAACGCCGAAGTCGGCCTACTACGGAGGAGTACGCCGCGCACGGGTCTCCAGCCAGGCCTGGAAGCGCGCGACCCGTAAGGCGTTCAACGACCTGCTGCCTCCCGAGGCACTCGGTGTCCGCACCAAGAAGGTCGCCGAGGCCCTGGCCGAGCGGATCACCGCCAAGGACGGCTCCCTGCAGCCGGTGGCCGTCGAGTTGGCCGCCGAAACGCTGCAGGCGGCCACCGGCACCAAGATCGAGGTGCCGAAGCGGAAGGGGAAGAACGGCGACGAACCGGCCGCCTCCCCCACCTCCTCGTACCTGATGTTCCTCAGCCGGCGCCAGCTGGACGCCCTGGCCGAGCTGGCGATCGAAGCCGGCGGCGGCACGGGGGACGTCGACGCGCTCAAGAACCACTTCAAGAAGAAGGAGAACAAGGCCGCGGCCCGGCAGGCCGTCGACTCCCGGCACTCGGTGGACATCGCCCTCTTCGGGCGCATGGTCGCCGACTCCGCAGACCTGAACGTCGAGGCGGCCACGCAGGTGGCGCACGCCATCAGCGTGCACAAGTCGGACATCGAGTCCGACTACTACACGGCCGTCGACGACCTGAACACCGCCGAGGAATCCGGCGCCGGAATGATCGGCACCGTCGACTTCAACTCCGCCACCCTCTACCGCTACGCCGCCGTGGACGTCGACGAGTTGCAGCGCAACCTCGGGCTCGGACTCCGGGACGACGAAGCACCCAGCGCGCCGGTGGAGAAGGCCGTCGCGGCGTTCCTGGAAGCGTTCATCACCTCCCTGCCGACCGGGAAAGTGAACACCTTCGGCAACCACACCCTGCCCTCCGCCGTGATCGTGAAGCTCCGCGACCGCCGCCCGGTCAGCTTCGTGAGCGCCTTCGAGGAGCCGGTGCCGCAGGGCCCCGGCGGCGGATACCTGCGCGAGAGCTGCCGCCGGCTCGCCGCATACGTACCGGACCTGGAGAGGCAGTACGGCATCGAAACCCCCCAGGACCACAGCTGGGTCTTCCGTGTGGGCGACGAAACCGAAGCGCTGGCCGAACTGGGCCAGCAGGTCTCCCTGAAGGCGCTGCTGCAGGACGTCGGCCAAGCCGTCGCCCAGCGACTCGCCTCCGGAGTTGCCGCATGACGGTGCTGCTGCTGCGGCTCGCCGGCCCCCTGCAGTCCTGGGGCTCCGCAGCCCGCTTCGCCCGCCGCACCACGGAGAACGCGCCCACCAAGAGCGGCGTGCTCGGTCTGCTCGCCGCCGCCGACGGCCGTCCCCGCACCGCGGACCTCTCCGACCTGGCAGCCCTCCGGTTCGGCGTACGCATCGACCAACCCGGCCTGCGCCTACGGGACTTCCACACCGCCCACCACGCCGACTCCGGCAAAGCCATGCCACTGTCGGAGCGCTTCTACCTCGCCGACGCCGTCTTCGTCGCCGGCGTCGAAGGCGAGCAGGCCCTGCTGCAGCGGCTGCACCAGGGCCTGCTCGCCCCGCACTTCCTGCCCTACCTCGGCCGGCGCTCCTGCCCCCCGTCCCGCCCCCTCGACATGGGCCCGCCGAGGGCGGACACCACCTTGGAGGAGGCCCTGCGCACCGCACCGTGGCAGGCATCCCCCTGGTACCGGCGGCAGCTGACGCGCCAAAAGAGCCGGAGCGACGCTGCGGCCGCCCCGGAGCCCCTGGAGGTGCTGATCGACTGCCCACCAGGACAGCTCCCGCACCTGTCCCTGCGCGACACACCGGTCAGCTTCGACCCACGGCACCGGCAGTACCAGTTGCGCGGCATCCGCACCGACCGGGTCGCCCCACCGTCCCCCGCAGCACCCGCCGTGCCCGGGCCGCACGACCCGACGACCCTGCTACGCCCCCTCGACGGGCCCGCAGACACCACCCCGGCAGAGAACCTCCCGAGGTCCAGCTGATGTACCTGACCCGCTTCCGCATCAACACCGCCCGCTCCGGCGCCCGCCGACTCCTCGGCTCCCCCCACCTCATGCACGGCGCCGTGAACATGGCCTTCCCCGACGCCCCGCCCCGCAACGGCGAGGGCCCACGGGTGCTGTGGCGCGTGGACCCGGCCGCCTCCGCCCGCGCCGATCTGTTCATCGTCAGCCCCGACCGCCCCGACCTGACCCACCTGGTCGAACAGGCCGGCTGGCCCCACCTCGACCAGCCGGGCTGGACCACCTTCGCCTACAAGGAGTTCCTCGACCGCCTCACCGCAGGCAGCACCTGGGCCTTCCGGCTCACCGCCAACCCCGTCCACCACATCCGCAAGGAAAGCGACGCCGCAGGCACCGAGACCAAGCGGACCGCCCACATCACCCCCCGCCACCAGATCGGCTGGCTGCTGGCCCGGCAGGAACACGCCGGCTTCGAGATCGTCCGCACACCACCGGAGCAGCAGCTGACGGAACACGGCCACGAACATCAGGTGATCGTGCACAACCGGACACCACTGCAGTTCCGCAAGAGCTACCAGAGCCGCTCCCCCCGCCATGACGTCCGCCTCACCCGGGTCACCTTCGACGGACGCCTGCGCATCACCGACATCGACGCCTTCCGCCGCACCCTCACCCACGGACTGGGCAAGGGCAAGGCCTACGGCTGCGGCCTGATGACCCTCGCCCCCACACGCGCCTCATGAGCACCGTCAGCCAACGCGCCGCCTCCTCTCCCCGAGAGCTCACCCGAGTCGGCGACCGGATCTCCTTCATCTACCTGGAACGCTGCACCATCCACCGCGAGAACAACGCCATCACGGCCACCGACGCGGACGGAGTCACCCACATCCCGTCCGCCACCATCGGCACCCTGCTCCTGGGGCCGGGCACCCGGGTGACCCACCAGGCCATGTCCGTACTCGGCGAATGCGGAGCAGGCGTCCTCTGGGTCGGCGAGCAAGGCGTGCGCTTCTACGCGGGCGGCCGAGCCCTGACCCGCTCCTCCCGCCTCGCGGAGGCCCAGGCCACGGCCTGGGCCAACCGCCGAACCCGCCTCGCCGTCGCACGGGCCATGTACCGGCTGCGATTCCCCGACGACGACCCCTCCACCCGCACCCGCCAAGAACTGCTCAACATGGAGGGCCGCCGGGTCAAGGAGTGCTACCGCCGCGAAGCCGCCCGCACCGGTGTCCCCTGGCGCCGACGCGAATACCACCACGGCGACTTCACCGCCGGCGACCCGGCCAACCAGGCCGTCACCGCGGCCGCCCAGTGCATGTACGGCATCGCCCACGCCGTGGTGTGCGCACTGGGCTGCTCACCCGGGCTCGGCTTCGTCCACTCAGGCCACGAACGCTCGTTCGTCCTGGACATCGCCGACCTCTACAAGACCGACATCGCCATCCCCGCCGCCTTCGACGCAGCCACCCAGGGCGAGGACGACGTCGCCACCCGAACCCGCAGAGCACTCAGAGACCGCATCAACCAAACGGGCCTCCTCGACCGCTGCGTACAAGACATCAAAAACCTCCTCCTCGCCCACCACGACGACGGCCGGGACGCAGAGGAAACAACCGACCAGGTCGCACTCCAGACCGACCACGGCCGACTCGTGGCCGGCGGCCGCAACTACGGCGACACCGAGAACGGACCCCACTTGAGTGAGGAACCGATCTGGTGACCGTCATCGTGCTCGCCAACTGCCCCGCCGGACTACGCGGCTTCCTCACCCGCTGGCTGCTCGAAATATCCCCGGGCGTCTTCCTCGGCTCCCCCACTGCCCGCGTACGCGACATCCTCTGGGAAGAAGTCCGCCGCTACCGAGGCCAGGGCCGCGCCCTGCTCGCCTACCAGACCGACAACGAGCAAGGATTCACCTTCGCCACCCACGAACACGCCTGGCACCCCACCGACCACGAAGGCGTCACCCTCCTCCACCGCCCCTCTCCCCACACACCAGCACCCACCACCCCTCAACCCGAACCCGGACGCCAGGGGTGGAGCAAGGCAGCCAAGAGACGGCGTTTCCGGAGCACTTGACAGCATGAAACCCGATTTATGAATTATGCCCGTTTCTCTAAAAGGAAGTACAACTGGGTATCCCTCTAAGTAAAGCCGCACGTCACAGCCTGTGGTCCCCGCGCACGCGGGGCTGATCCCCGTCCAAGTAATAGGGGGGTCGAGACGACCAGGTGGTCCCCGCGCACGCGGGGCTGATCCCCGTGATCATCCACGACGCCGCCGGCGCCTTCAGTGGTCCCCGCGCACGCGGGGCTGATCCCGCTCGGCGTCGTCAAGCTGCCCCCAGTCGACGGTGGTCCCCGCGCACGCGGGGCTGATCCCTTCGGACAGGGTTACCGACGGTAAACCCGGAAGTGGTCCCCGCGCACGCGGGGCTGATCCCCTGACCAACACCGCAGAGAACCGGGCCTTGGAGTGGTCCCCGCGCACGCGGGGCTGATCCCCGGTACACGATCATCCCGAAACCCGGAACTTCGTGGTCCCCGCGCACGCGGGGCTGATCCCGGCGGCAGCGGCGTGAAACTGGCGCAGGTGCCGTGGTCCCCGCGCACGCGGGGCTGATCCCTCGTCGACGCGGGTGACGATGCGCCGCACGCCGTGGTCCCCGCGCACGCGGGGCTGATCCCTTGTCCACGCCGGGGCCGGTCGGCTCGGCCCAGTGGTCCCCGCGCACGCGGGGCTGATCCCCACAGGCGGACGTTGAGCTGGATCAGGCCGTTGTGGTCCCCGCGCACGCGGGGCTGATCCCAGTGCGATCACTGCGGCGGCAGCCCGGATGAGGTGGTCCCCGCGCACGCGGGGCTGATCCCAGCCCATCGGGCCGATCCTGGACGGCCTCGGCGTGGTCCCCGCGCACGCGGGGCTGATCCCATCTTCACCTTGTCCACCTCGATCTCGAAGAGGTGGTCCCCGCGCACGCGGGGCTGATCCCAGGGCCTGGTGGGCAGGATGATCCGGGCCCTCGTGGTCCCCGCGCACGCGGGGCTGATCCCTCGCCGGCGTCGCCCCACGAGGCGGACCAGCTGTGGTCCCCGCGCACGCGGGGCTGATCCCAACCTCGATCATGGCGACCAGGACAGCGTCGGGTGGTCCCCGCGCACGCGGGGCTGATCCCGCGCGCCGGGGGCGTACGGGCCGGGCTGTCGTTGTGAGGTCTCAGGACTTCCTTGACGGTTTGTCGTCAGGAGATCCTTGACGGTCCTTCTGGGTGCCCATGCCTTTGACGTAGAGCCTGGTGATCGGCCCGAGGTTCTTGCGGGGCCTGACAGCGAGTTCGTCCTCCCCATGCAGGATCCGGTAGTGGGTGTCCTCGATGACCACGGTGACGATCTTTCCCGCATGCCGCGGGCCGAGCTTGATGAACTGACCGTTGATCATGAAGCGGCCGCTCGCATGCACCTTGCGCTGGGCCGCGATGGCCCCGGCCGGCAGGGGCGGAGGCAGCAGCGGAGACATCTCCGTCCGTGCCCCCTGGATCTGCCCCAGACGGTCGGCCGGAACGGGGCAGGGCCACGTCCCCATCAGAGCGTTGTCGGCGTCCCACCGGGCCCCGTTGAGCAGATGCTGCAGGCCCGCCGGATCGCGGTGGCCGGCCCATTCGGCCAGCTGCCAGCCGTTCTTCCGCTCGACCGGCGCCAGCAGACCACGCACGTAGTCCCGCATCCGCCGCCGCAGATCCACCCGGGCGAACCGGCCCGCCACCCGGGCGAACACCGCCTCCAACTCGGCCTGCCACTGGTCGACTTCAGCCATCGCCTCCATACCCGGACAACAACAACCACCAGCTCAGGACACGAAATCCAACTGGAGTACTCAGCATGCAGGGCAGGGTTGGCCGGTGCCACTGCCTGGCCGGGAGGACGAGGCGGTTGTCTCAGGGCTGACCGCTGTCTGCCGCCGGACGACCGTCAGGCAAAGCAAGATCCGGTCCATTCCCGGGCCAACAGCTCCGACAAGCTGCCCATGGTGGGCATGTGCGCAGGTCAGCGAGGCGTTGCTGCTGTACCACCAGCAGACCAAGAACCTGCTGGGCGCTCTGCTGATGTGGCTGAGCATGACTGTTCGACACCAGAAATCTCCGGCACCCCTACCTCGCGGACTTCCCCATCAGGCCAGCTGACCAGCGACGCAACACACCTGACACCCCATCAGAACGAGCGTCAAATGAGCGTCATTTCAGCGTCAAGATATCGCCCGTAACGCCCACACCGCACATCATGCGCACGGGCAAAACCGCAGGTCAGGTGCCCTTCGCGGCCGGTTCGAGGATGGCGACGCACTCCACGTGATGCGTCATCGGGAACAGGTCGAACGCCCGCAGTGTCCGCACCCGGTATCCGCCCTCCCGGAAGTAGCCGAGGTCCCGGGCGAGTGCGGCCGGGTCGCAGGCGACGTAGGCGATGCGGCGGGCGCCCAGGGACGTCACGTGGGAGACGGTGCGGCGGCCGGCGCCGGAGCGCGGGGGGTCGAGGACGACGAGGTCGGCCTCGGTGATGCCGGTGCGCGGCAGGACGGTCTCGACCTTGCCCTGTTCGATGCGGACGCGGGGGAAGGAGGCGAGGTTGTGGCGGGCGTCCTCCACCGCGCGGCGGGAGGACTCGACGCCGAGGACGGCGCCCTTGTCCCCGACGCGGTCGGCGAGCGCGCCGGCGAAGAGGCCGACGCCGCAGTACAGGTCGAGGGCCGTGTCGCCCTTGCGCGGCAGCAGGCCCTGCATCACCGCCGTGACCAGGGTCTCCGCGGCCTTGGGGTGGACCTGCCAGAAGCCGCCGGCGCCCACCCGGTAGGTGCGGCCGTCGGCGCGTTCCCGGACGAAGGGGCGGCCGTGGACGCGGTGGACGGCGCCGGTCTTCTCGTCGACGCGCAGCACCGACACCGGGCGGTTCAGTGCGACCAGGGGCAGGCGCGCGCCCGGCTTCGGGGTGAGGATCACCTGGCGGTCCTGGGAGCCCGTCGCCGCGATCGCCTCGACGGAGGCCATGCCGGTCCAGTCCCGCTTCTCGATGCCCAGCTCGCTCACCTCCTCGGCGGCGATCAGGCAGCGGTCGATCGGCTCGATCTCGTGCGAGCGGTGGCGGCGCAGACCGGCGCGGCCCTGGTCGTCGATCGCGTACTGCACGCGCGTGCGCCAGGCCGGGACCTGGCCGGCGGGCACCTTGTCGCCCTCCGCCGGGACCACCGTGCCGTCCCAGCCCACCTCCTCGGGCGTCAGGCCCGCGAGCCGCTTGAGCTGCTCGGCGACGACGTCGGCCTTGAGGCGGCGCTGGGCGCCCGGCTTGGCGTGCTGCCAGTCGCAGCCGCCGCAGCGGCCGGGGCCGGCGAAGGGGCACGGGGCCTCGACGCGGTCCTTGGAGGCCCCCAGGACGCGTACGGCGTCGGCGCGCAGGAACCGCGCGCCTTCCTCGCCCTCCGTCACCCGGGCCACGACCCGCTCGCCGGGCAGCGCGTGCCGGACGAACAGCACCTGGCCCTCACAGGTGCGGGCGACGCAGTGGCCGCCGTGGGCGACGGGGCCGATCTCGACCTCGTACTCCTGCCCCACCAGGGACTTCCTCGGTTCTGCGGGCATGGCGGGGTGACTCCAGATCGGTGCGGGGGCAGGGCCGGACAACAGCCCACCAGTCTACGCGGCCGCCGTCCGCCCCCTCACCCGTGGCGGCCGTCGTCCGCCCCCTCCACCCGTGTCCGGGGTGCCCGGGGCACGGGACCGCCGCCCCGGGCACCCCGGACACGGTCGGCCCCGGCCCCGGGGCACCGAGGGGGCTCACGCCCGGGAGTCGGAGGACTCCTTCGGCCGCTCCACGGCCGGCCCGCGCCGTACGGACCCCGGTGCGCTCCACTCGCGGCGGGCCCGCCGCTTGGCCGCCTCGGAGGAGGCCAGCTGGTAGGGCACGGAAGTGACCATGACGCCCGGGGTGAACAGCAGGCGGCCCTTGAGCCGCAGGGCGCTCTGGTTGTGCAGCAGGTGCTCGTACCAGTGGCCGACCACGTACTCCGGGATGATCACGGAGACGGCGTCGCGCGGGGACTCCTTGCGCAGCCGCTTGACGTACTCGATGACCGGCCGGGTGATCTCGCGGTAGGGCGAGTCGAGGACCTTCAGGGGTACGTCGATGCCGCGCCGTTCCCACTCCTCGCGCAGCGCCCTGGTCTCGGCCGCGTCGACGTTGACGGTGAGCGCCTCCAGGGTGTCGGAGCGCAGCAGCTTGGCGTAGGCGAGGGCGCGCAGCGCCGGACGGTGGATCTTGGAGACGAGGACGACGGAGTGCACGCGGGAGGGGCGCACGATGTCGTCGCTGGCGCTCTCGGGGGCGGCGAGTTCCTCGGCCACGCTGTCGTAGTGGCGGCGGATCGCCGTCATCGTGACGTAGAAGATGCACATGCCGAGCAGCGCCACCCAGGCGCCGTGCGTGAACTTGGTGACCAGCACGACGACCAGCACCAGGCCGGTGAGGAAGGCGCCGAAGGTGTTGATGGCCCGGGAGCGCAGCATGTGGCGGCGCCGGCCGGGGTCCCGCTCGGTGGCCAGGTGGCGGTTCCAGTGCCGGACCATGCCGGTCTGGCTGAGCGTGAAGGACACGAACACGCCGACGATGTACAGCTGGATCAGGCGCGTGGAGTCGGCGCCGTAGATCAGCGTCAGCAGGGTCGCGGCGCCGGCCAGCAGCACGATGCCGTTGGAGAAGGCGAGGCGGTCGCCGCGGGTGTGCAGCTGGCGGGGCAGGTAGCGGTCCTGGGCGAGGATGGAGCCGAGGACGGGGAAGCCGTTGTAGGCGGTGTTGGCGGCGAGGAACAGCACCAGCGCGGTGGCCGCGGCCAGCACCACGAACAGGAAGCTGCCCTTGCCGAAGACGGCCTCGGCGACCTGGGTGATCACCGGGTTCTGCACGTAGCCCGCACCGACGCCGACCCCGTTCCGCAGCAGGTCGGTGGCCGGGTTCTCGGCCATGCGGACCTTGGTGGTCAGGGCGAGGACGATGATGCCGCAGAACATGGTGACGGCCAGCAGGCCCATCATCGCCAGCGTGGTCGCCGCGTTCTTCGACTTGGGCTTGCGGAAGGCCGGCACGCCGTTGGAGATCGCCTCCACGCCGGTGAGCGCGGCGCAGCCGGAGGAGAAGGCCCGCAGGAGCAGGAAGACCAGGGCGAAGCCCGCCAGACCCTGGTGTTCGGCCCTGATCGTGTACTGCGCGGTGGGCGCCCGCATGGTGTCGCCGAGGACCAGCCCGCGGAACGCGCCCCACGCGATCATGATGAAGACGCCGGAGACGAAGACGTACGTCGGGATCGCGAAGAGCTTGCCGGACTCCTTCACGCCGCGCAGGTTCATCAGCGTCAGCAGCAGGATCACGGCGACCGCGCAGGCCACCTTGTGCTCGACGACGAACGGGATCGCGGAGCCGAGGTTCTCGATGCCGGAGGAGATCGACACGGCGACCGTGAGGACGTAGTCGACGAGCAGGGCGCTGGCGACGGTCAGGCCCGCCTTCGGGCCGAGGTTGGTGGTCGCCACCTCGTAGTCGCCGCCGCCGCTGGGGTAGGCGTGCACGTTCTGCCGGTAGGAGGCGACCACCGTGAACATCAGCACGACGACCGCGAGGGCGATCCACGGACTGAAGTGGTACGCCGACACGCCCGCGATCGACAGGACCAGCAGCACCTCCCCGGGGGCGTACGCCACGGAGGACAGCGGGTCGGAGGCGAACACGGGGAGAGCGATGCGCTTCGGCAGGAGCGTTTCCCCCAGCCGGTCGCTGCGCAGTGCGCGCCCGATGAGAATCCGTTTGGGCACGTCGGTCAGTTTGGACACAACAGAGGATCGTAAGCCTTCGAACAGCCGGTCGCCCACCTGCCACCCCCCATCTGCCTCCCGAGTGAAAAAGCTCCCCACGAGCGTCACGAATTCCGCAGGTGAAGGGGCCTGCGTGCCTAGATGGCGAAACCCGTCCGTCCCGCACCCCGGGAGGTCCCATGCCCGCACCCGCCGAGCTGATCGGTGCCGCCGCCGCCCTCCTCGGCCTCGGATTTCTCACCCTGTGCAGCGTGCGCAGCATCACACGCCGCTGAACGCCGCCCCGTCGCCTATCGCCGCCCGCCGCCGTCAGGTGCCGCTCGCCGCCGGACGCCGCTCGCCGTCCCCGGGTGCCGCCGGCTCCGCCGGGTGTGCGCGGCCGCCGCCGGCCGAAACCGCGCACGGGGATGCCTCCCCCGCGGCCCTCGCGGCGCGGGAAGTGCTCCCCGCGGTACGGGTGTCTCCTCGGGGCCCAGGGGTACCTCCCCGCGCCGCTCGTGTGTAGCTTGGGCCATCGTCTGAGACCCTGATGGGGCTGAGCAGTCACTTTGAACACCGGAAGGACGGTCGTGCACATCGTCATCATGGGCTGCGGGAGAGTGGGCTCCGCTCTCGCCCAGACCCTGGAGCAACAGGGGCACACGGTCGCGGTGATCGACCAGGACCCCACCGCCTTCCGCCGCCTGGGCCCGGGGTTCGGCGGCCGCCGGGTCACCGGGATCGGCTTCGACCAGGACACCCTGCGCGAGGCGGGCATCGAGGAGGCCGGCGCCTTCGCGGCCGTCTCCAGCGGCGACAACTCGAACATCATCTCCGCGCGCGTGGCCCGCGAGATGTTCGGCGTCGAGAACGTCGCGGCCCGCATCTACGACCCCCGCCGCGCCGAGGTCTACCAGCGCCTGGGCATCCCCACGGTGGCGACGGTCCGCTGGACCGCCGACCAGATGCTGCGCCGCCTGCTGCCCTCCGGCGCCGAGCCGCTGTGGCGGGACCCGACCGGCGGGGTCCAGCTCGCGGAGGTGCACGCCTCCCCGAAGTGGGTCGGCCACAAGATCAGCAAGCTGCAGGAGGAGACCGGGGTGCGCGTCGCGTTCCTCACCCGGCTCGGCGAGGCGATCCTGCCCACCTCGCAGACGGTGCTGCAGGAGGGCGACCTGGTGCACGTGATGATGCGGACCAGCGACGTGGAAAAGGTCGAGGCGGCCTTCGCCGAGGGCCCGGAAGAGGAGGGCGGTCACTGATGAGGGTCGCCATCGCCGGGGCCGGCGCGGTCGGCCGCTCCATCGCGGGCGAGCTGCTGGAGAACGGCCACGAGGTCCTGCTCATCGACAAGGCGCCGACCGCGATCTCGGTCGAGCGCGTGCCGCAGGCGGAGTGGCTGCTCGCCGACGCCTGCGAGATCACCTCCCTCGACGAGGCGGCGCTGCAGCGCTGCAACGTCGTCATCGCCGCGACCGGCGACGACAAGGTCAACCTGGTCGTCTCCCTGCTCGCCAAGACGGAGTACGCCGTTCCGCGCGTCGTCGCCCGCGTGAACAACCCCAAGAACGAGTGGCTCTTCAACGAGGCCTGGGGCGTGGACGTCGCCGTCTCCACCCCGCGCCTGATGTCCGCGCTCGTCGAGGAGGCGGTCAGCGTCGGCGACCTGGTGCGGCTGCTGCGCTTCAGCCACGGCGACGCCAACCTCGTCGAGCTGACCCTGCCGGAGGAGTCGGCCCTGGCCGGCACCCAGGTCGGCGACGTCCAGTGGCCCGCGGACACCTCCCTGGTCACCATCATCCGCGGCCACCGCGTCCTCACCCCCTCGCAGGAGGACTCCCTGGAGGCCGGCGACGAGCTGCTCTTCGTCGCCGCCCAGGCCCGGGAGCAGCAGCTGGAGGAGCTGCTGTCGGTGCGGCGCGAGGACCGCGAGGGCGCGGGGGGCTGATCCGCCGGCAGGCACGGCGAGCCCGCCACACGTCACGAGACGGCGAGGGGCGCCCGGAGGAGTTGGAGTTCCTCCGGGCGCCCCTCGCCGTCGTGGGAGCCGCGAATTGTGGGCCGCGGGAGCCACGAATCGCGTGGGCCGTGGGAGTCGCGAATCGCGGGCCGTAGGGGTCGCGAGTCGTGGGAGTGGTGGAGAGGCGCGGGAATCGTCCTGCGCGGCCTACTGCTTGCGGTGCCGTCCGCGGGACTCGGCGGACGGGGCCCGCTCCGCGCCGTCCACGAGCGGCCGCGGGCCCTCGCCGACGACCGTGTCCGCCGGGGTCCGTTCGGCGCGCCGGCGCTCCTCGCGCTCCCGCTCCGCCTTCTCGGCGGCCTCCATCTCGGCGAAGACGTCGATCGGTGCGGGCGCCTTCGCCAAAAAGACCCAGGTCAGCCACACGGCCAGCAGGAAGGGCGGGATCTTCAGGGCGACCAGGACCCAGCCGAGCTGCGTGGTGTCGGCCCACCAGTACAGGGGGAAGAGGATCGCGCACTTGCCCAGCAGGATCAGGCCCCAGGCCCAGCTCGCCTTGGCGTAGGCCTTCTTGCGGCCGGGGTTGCGGGTGCGCCAGGAGAGGTTCTCCTTGAACACCGGGCCGAGGAGGAGGCCGATCAGCGGCACGCCGGCGAGCGTGGTGACGATGTACGCCAGGCCCAGGCCCAGCGTGTAGAGCATGCCGGGCAGGTAGAAGTCCTTGGCCTTGCCCGTCATCATCGCGAAGACCACGCCGAAGACGACCCCGAAGACGCCGCTGAAGGCGTGCTTGACGGTGTCGCGCAGGGCGAGCCGGACCACGACCAGCACCAGCGACACGGCCAGGGCGGCGAGGGCCGACAGGTGCAGGTTCTTGTCGATCGTGTAGATCGTGACGAAGAGCAGGCCGGGCAGCACCGTCTCGATCATGCCCCGCACTCCGCCGAACGCCTCGAACAGCGCGGCCTCCGTCACGGCCCGGGCGTCCTGTGCGGAGATGTCGTCGGTGGGCTCGTCGAGTGGCGTCACGGGCTACTCCCGTCCGAGGGGTCTCAGTTCGTACTTGGGGTTGAACAGCACCCGGCGGCCCCGGCTCATCGAGATCCGGCCCGATGCGATCAGCTTGCGCCCCGGCTCTATCCCCGTGATGGAGCGCCGGCCGAGCCAGACCACGTCCAGCGGCGCGGAGCCGTCGAACAGCTCGGCCTCCAGGGCCGGAACACCCGCGCGCGGCCGCAGGGTGACCGTGCGCAAGGTACCAGTAACGGTGACGACCTGCCGGTCCTGGCAGTCGCCGATCCGCGTGCAGCCCGCTGTCTCGGCGTCCTCCCGCAGCTCCTCGGACTCCAGGTCCTCCTGCGAAGAGGAGAGCCGGTCCAGTATGCGCCGGAAGCGGCCCACCGGCTTGTCGGAACGAGGAACAGCACTCATACGGGAAGCCTACCGGGACACCCTGACGGGACCGTACCCACCGGGATCACCGCTCGAACCGGCGTTCCCCGCCCGGCTCCGGGGCGCGGTGGCGCCGGATACGGGGCCCGCGTCGGCCCTCCTCCGCAGGAGCGGTGCCGTACGGCCGCGGCGGTGCCGTACGACACCGGCCGGCGTGCGCACGCCGACGGCGGCGAGGCCGTACGGCGACGGTGCCGCCGTACGGCGACAGGGCCGCACCCCGTCGGGATGCGGCCCCTCTCGTACGGCCGGCGGTACTCAGCGGACCTCGGTGATCTCCGGTCCGCGCTGCAGCCGGCCCATGCCCCCGGAGAAGCGGGAGCCGCCGTCGTCCTGCTGGACGCCCTCGGGCACCATCTGGGCGTCGTTGGGCAGCTTGAGCACGATCGGGTCGCGCGGCGCCATCGGGCCGCTGCCGCGCACGACGACCGTGTCCCGGAAGATCTGCTCCAGCAGCCCGGCCGTCTCCGGGTGCACCGCGGCCTGGCCGGAGATCACGCCGCGCAGGAACCAGCGGGGACCGTCCACGCCGACGAAGCGCACGACCTGGAAGCCGCCCGTGCCGTCCGGCAGCTGCACCGGCACCTGGGCCCGCAGTTCCCAGCCGAGCGGGCCCTCGACCTCGTCGACGATGCCACCCTGCTGGGTGATGCCGGAGGCGATCTCCTCGCGCACCTCGGTCCAGATGCCCTCGCGCTTGGGTGCGGCGAAGGCCTGGAGCTGGATCGCGCTGTCGCGCAGCACGACGGTCGCGGCGACGATCGCGTCGCCCGCGACCTCCACGCGCAGCTCCATGCCGTCGACGCCCGGCACGAACAGGCCGCCCAGGTCCACGCGGCCCTCACCCGGTTCGCGGACCTCGGAGACGTCCCACGGTCCGTCGGGCCGCGGTGCCGGCTCCAGCCGTACGCGCTCGCGCTCGGCCTCGTCCTCCGCCTCGGCGACGCTGTCGACGACCTGCTCGGCCTCGCCTGCCGCGTCCCTGGCGGCACCCTTCTTCTTGCGACGTCCGAACACGTCACTGTCCTTCCCGGTCGGATACGACCGAAGCGTATCGATACCCACCCGTAGTGCCGCCCACGGCGACATGACCGCTTGTGCTGTCGCTTGTGCTTTCCACGGCGGCATGGCCGCCGGTGGACCCGAAGCCCCCCTCGGCCCGCGCCGAGTCGGGAAGCTCCGCGACCTCGTGGAAGCGGACCCTCTCGACCTGCTGGACGACCAGTTGGGCAATCCGGTCGAAGCGCTCGAACCGCACGGACTCGCGCGGGTCGAGATTCACCACGATCACCTTGATCTCCCCACGGTACCCGGCATCAACCGTCCCCGGGGCGTTCACGAGCGCGACACCGCACCGGGCGGCGAGGCCGGACCGCGGATGCACGAACGCCGCGTACCCCTCCGGCAGCGCGACAGACACCCCGGTGGGCAGCACCGCCCGCTCGCCCGGCGCCAACTCGCAGGCCACGGTGGTGCGCAGATCGGCACCCGCGTCACCGGGGTGCGCGTACGCCGGAAGCGGTACCTCCGGATCGACACGCCGGACGAGGACGGGCAGCGGGTCTCGGGGGGCCGGGCTCACGGGTTCACCTCGAAGGCGCGGGCGCGCCGGACCTGGTCCGGGTCGTTCAGGGCGGCCCGGATCTCCTCCTGGCGGCCGTGGTGGACGAAGTGGTCGACCTTGACCTCGACGAACAGGGCGTCGGCGCGCACCGCCACGGGCCCGTCGGGGCCGCCGAGGCGTCCGGTGGCGGTCGAGTAGATCTTGCGGCCGGACACGGCGGTGACCTCGGCCTCCAGGTAGAGGGTCGTGCCGACCGGCACCGGGCGGACGAAGTCGGTCTCCAGCCGCCCGGTCACGGCGATGGTGCGCAGCAGCCAGTTGAGCGAGCCGAGCGCCTCGTCGAGCGCGGTGGCGAGCACGCCGCCGTGCGCCAGGCCGGGCGCGCCCTGGTGGGCGGGCCGGACGGTGAACTCGGCGGTGATGCTGACCCCCTCACCGGCCCGCGCCTGCAGGTGCAGGCCGTGCGGCTGGTCGTCGCCGCATCCGAAGCACTGCCCGTAGTGCGCGCCGAGGAGTTCGCCGGGCGCGGGCGCGTCGGGGTGCCGCACCGGCGGCACGGCGTCGGCGGGCGGTGTCAGGGCTGGGGACGTTCCACTCACAGCCGCAGACCTTACCCGCGTCCGGACCCCGTGCCTCACCCGTGCGGCGGGCCGCCGACGGGGGCGTGCCAAGCTTGGCTCCATGCAGTCTTCCGTCCCGCCGTCCGTCCCGGCGTCCGCACCGTCCTACGACGAGCGTCTCACCGCGCCCCGCTCCTGGTGGCTGATCAGCCTGCTGGTGGGGATCGCGCTGGCCCTGGTCTTCCTGCCGTTCGGCACGCTGCCGATGCTGGGCGGCCTGGCCGGCGGCACGGCGGCCGCGGCGGTCTGCGCCAGTTCCTACGGCTCGCCGCGCATCCGCGTGGTGGGCGGGCTGCTGGTCGCGGGCGACGCGCGCATCCCGGTCGCGGCGCTGGGCGAGGCGGAGGTGCTGGACGCCGAGGAGGCCCGCGCCTGGCGCACGTACCGGGCCGACACCCGGGCCTTCCTGCTGCTGCGCTCCTACATCCCCACGGCGCTGCGCGTGGAGGTCGCCGATCCCGAGGACCCGACCCCGTACCTGTATCTGTCGACCCGCGACCCGCAGGCCCTGGCGGAGGCCCTGCGGACGGCACGCGCCACGACCGCCTGAGCGGCGCCACGGGGGCACGGCCGCCTGAGCGGGGCCGTGGCGGGGTGAGGGGCGGGCGCGGGCGGCCCGAACCGTCCCGGCGGCTTCCCGACGCCCTTCGCACGGGAACGCCTGGACGTCCTCGTGCGCGGCAACCGGTGCACGAAAGCCGCCGGGCACCCACGGGGCGGATCGGTCCCCGGTGTGCCCGCGGGTCGGGGGCGGGATGCTTCTGTGGAGGTCAGTCCTCTGGACCTGTGGAGGTCAGTCCTCTGGATGTCAGTCCTCGAGCTGTCTGCGGACGTCGGTGACGTCCCTCATGTCGAGGACGTCGGGCGGGGGCTGCAGCGCGGGCAGGTCGAGCGCGTCCCAGGGCACCTGGATCTTGCGCAGGTCGGCCCGGACGCGCCGGGCGAGCCTCCTGGTCTCACGCCGGTTGAACACCGCGCCGGCGGTGGCGCCGACCAGGAACGGCGTCAGGCTCGGCAGGTCGCGCACCATGCGTTTGGTGACCCGCCGACGCAGCTCACGGCGCAGGGGGCCGCCGAGCATGTCGTTGAACGCGGCGGGTCTGGTCACGTCGACGCCCCGTTCCCGGGACCAGCAGGACAGGTACACGGCGGCGCGGGCGCGCGGCGAGCCGGGCGGGCGGACGCCGTACACCTCGTGCAGTTCGGCGATCAGCTTCAGTTCGATCGCGGCGACGCCGGTGATCTCGACGGCCAGTTCCGTGGGCATCGCGAGCGGCACCGGCAGCATCGCCGCCGCTCCGATGCCCGCTCCGACCGCCGCCGTCGCGTTGGCCGCGCCCGTCACCAAGGTGTCCGCGAGCTCCTCCGGTCCCAGGCCGGGGTACTGCCGGCGCAGGGTCGCCAGGTCGCGTACGGGGATGCGCGGGGCCATGGCGACGAGCCGGTCGACGAGACGGGTCAGCCCCGCCCTGGCGCGGCCCCCGCCCGTGCGAGCGCCCTGCCGGACCCGCCCGGCCCGGTGCCGCAGCGCGGCCGTCCGCCGGCGGGCGACGGGTGCGCCGGGTCGTGCCGGCACCGGGTCGTCCCGGCCGGGCACCGGTTCGAGCGAGGCCGCTCCGGCCGGATCGGGGCCGGCGCCGGAAGCACCGGCGCCGGCCGCTCCCGTACCGGAGGGGCCCCGCTCGTCGTCACGCGCGCCGTGAGGACCGTCGGACGGCCCGTGGTCCGCTCCCCGACGGGGGAAGCGGCGCTTCCAAGGAGGGGTCGAGCCGGTCACGGCCGACCCGGCCTCAGTCGCAGTCGCGGCAGATCGGCTGGCCGTTCTTCTCCCGGGCCAGCTGGCTGCGGTGGTGCACCAGGAAGCAGCTCATGCAGGTGAACTCGTCCTGCTGCTTGGGCAGCACCCGGACGGCCAGCTCCTCGTTGGAGAGGTCGGCGCCGGGCAGCTCCAGGCTCTCCGCGGCCTCGAACTCGTCCACGTCCACCGAGGAGACCGACTTGTCGGTCCGCCGTGCCTTGAGCTCTTCCAGGCTGTCCGAGTCGACGTCGTCGTCGGTCTTGCGTGGGGTGTCGTAATCGGTTGCCATATCGCTCTCCCCCTCTGGGTGTCTGCGGTGTCTCCAGCGCACGTAACGCGTGAGAGGCCGGACTTGTGCCCGACCCGAGGCGGAGATTTTGCCTCACATCAAGGTCTGTTACTCAATCGACACCCAACCGGACCCCTCGAGAGTGATCGACTTGGATGGCGATCGGGACCGTACACGGTCCGAACCTCGCCCTTCAAAGAGGTTCCACCGTGTACTTCCCGTGATCAGACCCCTCGAAAACCCGGATTTTCCGGGCTTTGCGACCTCCGCCATGATCACGGAACGTAGATGGCCGGAAACTCGCGCATGTGATTGATCACACAGGAAGGATCCCGGCGGGCGGTCGGGAAATTCCGCGCAAAGCGAACATCCCCGCGCGTGTCGAGGCCGCCGTCACAGCGGCAGCGTGACCCGCATCACGAGCCCTCCCCCCTCTCGCGGCTGGGCCGTGATATGGCCGCCGTGCGCCCGGGCCACGGAGCGGGCGATGGACAAGCCCAGGCCCACCCCCTTGTCGCTCCCGGTGCGCTCGGTGCGCAGGCGGCGGAAGGGCTCGAAGAGATTGTCGATCTCGTACGCCGGGACGACCGGACCGGTGTTGGCGACCACCAGGACCGCCTGCCCGTGCTGGATGTCGGTGACGACCTCCACCCAGCCGTCCTGCGGCACGTTGTACCGCACGGCGTTCTGCACCAGGTTCAGCGCGATCCGTTCCAGCAGCACGCCGTTGCCCTGCACGATCACCGGCCTGCGCTCGCCGCGGATCAGCACGCCCCTCTCCTCGGCCTCGCCGCGCACCTGGTCGATGGCCTGGGTGGCCACCTCGGCGAGGTCCACCGGCTTGCGCTCGACGATCTGGTTGTCGCTGCGGGCGAGCAGCAGCAGGCCCTCCACCAGCTGCTCGCTGCGCTCGTTGGTGGCCAGCAGCGTCCTGCCCAGCTGCTGCAGCTCCACCGGCGCGTTCGGGTCGGACAGGTGCACCTCGAGGAGGGTGCGGTTGATCGCGAGCGGGGTGCGCAGCTCGTGCGAGGCGTTGCCGACGAAGCGCTGCTGGGCGGTGAAGGCCCGCTGGAGGCGCTCCAGCATGTCGTCGAAGGTGTCCGCGAGTTCCTTCAGCTCGTCGTCCGGGCCGTCCAGCTCGATCCGCCGGGACAGATCGGAGCCGGCCACCGCGCGTGCGGTGCGGGTGATCCGGCCCAGCGGTGCCAGGACCCGGCCGGCCATGGCGTAGCCGAAGGCGAAGGCGATGACGGCGAGGCCGAGCAGGGCCAGCAGCGAGCGGCTGAGCAGGTTGTCCAGGGCGACCTGGCGCTGGTGGTCGATGCACTGGCTGATCGCCGCGTTGAACTCGGGCAGCGTGAGGTTGTTCGTGTTGATGGCCGGGCAGTTGTCGCTGGCCACCTTGATCTCGGAACCGCTGACGATCTTGAACAGGGGCTCGTTGCCCGTGTTCAGGGCCTGCGCCGCCAGCAGGTAGATGATCGACAGCAGCAGGATGCCGGCGATCAGGAACATGCCGCCGTACAGCAGCGTGAGGCGTATCCGGATGGTCGGGCGCAGCCACGGGAAGGGCGGCGCCGGCCGCCTGGGGTCCCAGGTGGGTTTGGGGGGTGCCTGGACGTGTGCGGTGGGAGTCGTGGCCACGGTCGATCAGATCCGGTAGCCGGAGCCGGGCACGGTGACGATGACGGGCGGCTCGCCGAGCTTGCGGCGCAGCGTCATCACGGTCACCCGCACGACGTTGGTGAACGGGTCGGTGTTCTCGTCCCAGGCCTTCTCCAGCAGCTGCTCCGCCGAGACGACCGCGCCCTCGCTGCGCATCAGCACCTCCAGCACCGCGAACTCCTTCGGCGCCAGCTGGATCTCCCGGCCGTCGCGGAAGACCTCGCGGCGGTTGGGGTCGAGCTTGATGCCGGCGCGCTCCAGGACGGGCGGCAGCGGCACGCTGGTACGGCGGCCCAGGGCGCGCACCCGGGCGATCAGCTCGCTGAACGCGAAGGGCTTGGGCAGGTAGTCGTCGGCGCCGATCTCCAGGCCCTCGACCCGGTCGCTGACGTCGCCGGCGGCCGTGAGCATCAGCACGCGCGTGGGCAGGCCCAGCTCGACGACCTTGCGGCACACGTCGTCGCCGTGCACCAGGGGCAGGTCGCGGTCGAGGACGACCACGTCGTAGTCGTTGACGCCGATGCGCTCCAGGGCGGCCGCACCGTCGTACACGACGTCGACGGCCATGGCCTCCCGGCGCAGTCCGGTGGCCACCGCATCGGCGAGCAGCTGCTCGTCCTCGACGACGAGTACGCGCACGTCGCTTGTCCTTCCTGTGTCCGCCCGCGCAGCGCTTGCGCGCACACGTGGGCAGGGGTGTTGTCCGGCTGTGTGTCCTTCCATCCTGCCCTTTTCCGCCGTAAGTCGGCTGTAAGGCGGGGAGGGCGGCATCTGCAGGGCGGGGAGGGCGGGCCGCGCGGGGACGGCGGGCCGCGGGAGGAGGAAGGACGGCTGCGCCCGGGTGAGGCGGCAGGAGCCGGACGGTGAAGGAAGAGTGAGCACGACACAAAGGCGAAAATTTCTCCGTACGGAGAGGTTTCCCCGGACGGCGCCTTGGGGAGGACGGCTTTACACCCCGCGATCACGCTCTGCATGTGCCGCACCACCATGCGGTACACCGCGATCCGCTTTCCGCAGAGGTGGGTGCGGGTGTCCGGCACCGTCGCCGCCCAGCCCGGGCAGCGTGCTGGGCATCCGGAGACGTGATCGCCCCTTCCCACACAGGGCACACCCCCGTGCCACCGACCCACGACCCAGGACGAGGGGGCGCAGCATGGACGCTTTCACCGCAGGACTTCTGCAGCGGATAAGGGCGACCGAGTCCGATCTGTCGCGGGCTCGTGACGAGGGCGACGACTTCCTCGTCGAGGTGGAGGAGGCCGAACTCGACGACCTCCGCCGCCTCGCCGCCGAACACGGTGTGGAGGTCGGCGCGTCCGGCGTCTGATCGACCCGTACCCGTACAGGGAGCCCCGGCGAATCCAGCGCCGGGGCTCCTGCCTTTGCGCCCCTTCGTCTCCGGAGGTTCCGGCCCTTCCTTCCCTAGTCGTGCCAGGCGCCGAGGTCCTCCAGGAGGCTCTGCAGGGGCTCGAAGACGCCGGGGGTTCCCGCGACCGTCAGGTCGCGCGAGGGGCGCTCGCCGGGGCGGCCGCCGGTCAGGGCGCCCGCCTCGCGGGCGACGAGGTTGCCGGCGGCCCAGTCCCAGGGGTTCAGGCCGCGCTCGTAGTAGCCGTCGAGGCGACCGGCGGCCAGGTCGCACAGGTCGACGGCGGCCGAGCCGCTGCGGCGGATGTCGCGCACCAGGGGGATCAGACGGCGGGCGACCTCGGCCTGGTGGGCGCGGACCTCGGTGACGTAGTTGAACCCGGTCGCGACCAGGGCCTGCTCCAGCGGCGGCGCGGGGCGGCAGGTGAGCCGGCGCTCGCCCTCCCAGGGGCCGGTGGCCCAGGCGCCGGCGCCGCGCACCGCGTGGAAGGCCTCCCCACGCAGGGGGACGGCCACCGCGCCGACGACGGTCTCGCCGTCCTGCTCGGCGGCGACGGACACCGCCCAGGTCGGCAGGCCGTACAGGTAGTTGACCGTTCCGTCGAGCGGATCGATCACCCAGCGGATGCCGCTGGTGCCCTCGGTGGCGGCGCCCTCCTCGCCGAGGATGCCGTCCTCGGGGCGGCGCTCGGAGATCAGGTCGGTGATCAGCTTCTCCGCCGCGATGTCCATCTCGGTGACGACGTCGATCGGGCTGGACTTGGTCGCCGCGACGGCCAGGTCCGCGGGGCGGCCGTCGCGCAGCAGGTCGCCGGCGCGGCGGGCGGCCTCACGGGCCAGGTCGAGCAGTTCCGTGTGCAGCGGGTCGTGCGGGGTCACGGGGCTCCTCACGCGTAGGGGCTGTCGGCGCCCGCGGCGGCGGGGCGGGCCTGGCGGGCCGGGCAGCAGCCCACGGGGCAGACGTGGTGGCTGGGGCCGAGGGTGCCCAGGGCGCACGGGGTGACGTCCTGGCCGCGTGCGACGGCGGCGCGCTCCACGACGAGGTCGCGGATCGCGGCGGCGAAGCGCGGGTCGGCGCCCACGGTGGCCGAGCGGCGCACCGGCAGACCGAGTTCCTCGGCCTTGGCCCTGGCCTCCGTGTCGAGGTCGTACTTGACCTCCATGTGGTCGGAGACGAAGCCGATGGGCGCCATGACGACGGCGGGCACGCCGGCCGCGTGGCACTCCTGGAGGTGGTCGCAGATGTCGGGCTCCAGCCAGGGGATGTGCGGGGCGCCGGAGCGGGACTGGTAGACGAGCTGCCAGGGGTGGTCGACGCCGGTGCGCTCGCGGACCGCGTCGGCGATCAGCCGGGCCACGTCCAGGTGCTGCCTGACGTACGCGCCGCCGTCGCCGTGCTGCTCCACCGGGCCGGAGGTGTCGGCGGCCGAGGTCGGGATCGAGTGGGTGGTGAAGGCGAGGTGCGCGCCGTCGCGGACGTCCTCGGGCAGGTCGGCCAGCGCCTCGATCACCCCGTCGGTCATGGGCTCGACGAAGCCGGGGTGGTTGAAGTAGTGCCGCAGCTTGTCGACCCTCGGCGGCTCCAGGCCCTCCTGTTCCAGGGTGGCGAGGGCCTCGGCGAGGTTCTCGCGGTACTGGCGGCAGCCGGAGTACGAGGCGTAGGCGCTGGTGGCCAGCACCAGGATGCGGCGGCGGCCGTCGCGCACCATGTCCCGGAGGGTGTCCGTCAGGTACGGCGCCCAGTTGCGGTTGCCCCAGTACACCGGCAGGTCCAGGCCGTGCTCCGCGAAGTCCTTGCGCAGGGCGGCGAGCAGGGCGCGGTTCTGGTCGTTGATCGGGCTGACCCCGCCGAAGAGGAAGTAGTGCTGCCCGACCTCCTTCAGGCGTTCCTTGGGGATGCCGCGCCCGCGCGTCACGTTCTCCAGGAACGGGACCACGTCGTCCGGTCCTTCCGGGCCGCCGAACGAGAGCAGCAGCAGGGCGTCGTAGGGAGTGGCATCGAGCGCGTCTGGCATGGGTCGATCCTGCCACCCGCCGCTGACGGCCGGAAAACCGCGGGTGCGGCACCGGGACGCGCCCGTAAGCTGTGTCGGTCGTATCACTGCTGTCGCGTCACTGCCGTCGTCACTGCCGTCGTCGTGCCGCTGGCGCCGTGTCCCCGCCCCCGTGCTGCCCGTCCCAGCCCCGCGCCCCTGTGGGAGACGTCCGTGCTCAGCCCCTACCGCACCCTGTTCGCGGCCCCCGGAACCAAGGCGTTCTCCGCGGCCGGGCTGGTGGGGCGGATGCCGCTGTCGATGACGGGCGTCGGCGTGGTGACGATGATCTCCCGGCTCAACGGGCGCTACGGACTGGCGGGGACGCTGTCGGCGACGATCGCGCTGGCGGCCGCGGTGCTCGGGCCGCAGGTGTCGCGGCTGGTGGACCGGCACGGGCAGCGCCGGGTGCTGCGGCCGGCCGCGCTGGTCGCGCTCGCCGCGACGGCCGGACTGCTGCTGACCGCGCACCTCGGCGGGCCGGACTGGGTGCTGTTCGGGTGCGCCGCGGGCCTCGGCGCGGTGCCGAGCCTGGGCGCGATGGTCCGCGCCCGCTGGGCCGCGCTGTACGGGGGCACACCGCGGCTGCACACCGCGTACTCGCTGGAGTCCGTGCTGGACGAGGTGTGCTTCGTCCTGGGCCCGATCCTCTCCATCGGCCTGTCCACGGTGTGGTTCCCGGAGGCCGGGCCGCTGCTGGCCGCGTGCTTCCTCGGCGTCGGCGTGTTCTGGCTGACCGCGCAGCGGGCCACGGAGCCCGCGCCGCACCCGCGCGAGGGCCACGGCGGCGGCAGCGCCCTGCGCGCGCCCGGCCTGTGGCTGCTGGTGGCCACCTTCGTGGCGGCCGGGGCGATCTTCGGGGCGGTCGACGTGGTCACCGTGGCCTTCGCCGGTGAGCGAGGCCACCCGGGGGCCGCGAGCGTGGTGCTGGCGCTCTACGCGGCCGGTTCCTGCCTGGCGGGGGCCGTCTTCGGGCTGCTGCCGGTGCGCGGGGAACCGGAACGTCAGTGGATGCTGGGCGTGGGGGCCATGGCCGTGAGTATGATCCCCCTCCTACTGGTCGGAAGCCTGCCGTTTCTGGCCGCGGCGCTGTTCCTTGCGGGCCTGTCCATCGCTCCCACGATGATCACGACGATGTCCCTCATCGAACGGCACGTGCCTCGCACACACCTGACCGAGGGCATGACCTGGGTGAGCACCGGGCTCGCGGTCGGTGTGGCGCTCGGCTCGTCGGTGGCCGGCTGGGTCGTCGACGCGGCCGGCGCGCGGGCGGGGTACGGGATCCCGGCGGTCGCCGGGGCCCTCGCGGTCGCGGTGGGTTTCCTCGGGTACCGCCGGCTGCGCAGGCCGGCTCCGGGTCGGGGAGGCTCCGTTGGGCAGCACGGCGAGCGGGAAGACGAGCGGCGGCACCGGCACCTGGCGTAACTGGGGCGGCAACGTCACCGCCCGGCCCGCGCGGGAGGCCGCACCCGCCTCCGTCGAGGAGCTGGCGGCCGTGGTCCGCCGGGCGGCCGAGGACGGCCTGCCGGTGAAGGCCGTGGGCACCGGGCACTCCTTC
Organism: Streptomyces echinoruber; assembly: GCF_014651135.1. Classification (GTDB taxonomy): domain Bacteria; phylum Actinomycetota; class Actinomycetes; order Streptomycetales; family Streptomycetaceae; genus Streptomyces; species Streptomyces echinoruber. Next base: position 131,227 of record NZ_BMWH01000010.1, on the reverse strand, counting down.
ACGGCCATCGCCGCGACCGACGGGGTGCTGGTCCGTCCCCACCTGCTGACCGGCATCCGCCGGATCGACCGCGAGAACATGACGGTCACCGTGGCGGCCGGCACCCCGCTCAAGCGGCTCAACGCGGCCCTGGCGCGCGAGGGCCTGTCGCTGACGAACATGGGCGACATCATGGAGCAGACGGTCTCCGGCGCCACCAGCACCGGCACCCACGGCACCGGCCGCGACTCCGGCTCGATCGCCGCCCAGATCCGGGAGCTGGAGCTGGTCACCGCGGACGGCTCGGTGCTCACCTGCTCCGCCCGGGAGAACCCGGACGTCTTCGCCGCCGCCCGCATCGGCCTGGGCGCCCTCGGCATCGTCACCGCGATCACCTTCGCCGTGGAGCCGCTGTTCCTGCTCACCGCGCGCGAGGAGCCGATGCCGCTGGAGCGGGTGCTCGCCGAGTTCGACGAACTCTGGGCCGAGAACGAGCACTTCGAGTTCTACTGGTTCCCGCACACGGGCAACACCAACACCAAGCGCAACAACCGCAGTGCGGGCCCGGAGCGGCCGGTGCCGCCGGCGCGGGCCTGGTTCGAGGACGAGTTCCTCTCCAACGGCGTCTTCCAGGTGGCCAACTGGATCGGCCGCGCGGTCCCGGCCACCGTCCCCGGCATCGCGCGGATATCCAGCCGCGCGCTCTCGGCCCGGACGTACACCGACATCCCGTACAAGGTGTTCACCTCGCCGCGCCGGGTGCGTTTCGTGGAGATGGAGTACGCCGTTCCGCGCGCGGCGCTGGTGGCGACGCTGCGCGAGCTGAAGGCGCTGGTGGACCGCTCGGATCTGCGGGTGAGCTTCCCGGTGGAGGTGCGCACCTGCCCCGCGGACGACATCGCGCTGTCCACGGCGTCGGGCCGGGACAGCGCGTACGTCGCGGTCCACATGTTCCGCGGGACGCCCTACCAGCGGTACTTCACCGAGGCCGAGCGCATCTTCACCGCGCACGAGGGCCGTCCGCACTGGGGCAAGGTGCACACCCGGGACGCCGAGTACCTCTCCCGGGTGTATCCCCGCTTCGGGGAGTTCACGGCGCTGCGGGACCGGCTCGATCCGGAGCGGCGGTTCCGGAACGACTACCTGCGGCGGGTGCTGGGTCCGTAGCGGGGGCGCTCGTCGCGGGCGCCGGGGTGTCCCCCTGCTCCGGCGACCCGTCGCCCTGTGCGCCGGCGTCCGTGGCCGGCGCCGTCGGTGCCGGGCTCGCCGCCGCGCCCGCGCCCCCGCCGGACCGGCCGCCGTTCGCGCCCGTACCGGACGTGCCGCGGGAGGACGGTTCGGCGCCGCCCGTGGCCGGGGTGCCGGCCGGCGCGGCCGAGGAGGCCGGCGCGTCCTCACCCGAAGGGGTGGACTGTGAGGACGACGAGGAGGACGAGGACGACGAGGAGGAGGACGACGTGGACGACGCGGTGCGGCCGGACACGACGTCCCCGACGGTGGTGCCCCGGCCGCCGCTGAGGCTGGTGCCGGAGGCCAGTTCGTACACGGTGATCCCGGCCATCGTCACCAGGAACACCAGCGCGGCGGCCAGGACCGGGCGGCGCCACGCCCGGGAGCGGGCGCGGTGGACGGTGCCCGCGGTGTACTCGCCGGGCGGGGGCGGAGCGGGCCGCGCGGCCCCGACAACCCCGGCGGCTCCGGCCGCCCTGGGGCGGGCCGCGGCGGCCGCTTCGCGCAGCTGCTCGCCGGTGCGCCGGAAGACGTGCTGGAAGACCGTGCTGCCGCAGGTGCCGATGACGCTGACGACGCCGGCTCCCAGGATCGTGCCGTAGACCCCGAAGTACGAGGCGAGTTTGGCGGCCACCACGGCGGCCAGCGCGCTGCCGGCGACCTGGGGGACGCTCAGGTCGATGCCCCGGGCCCCGCCCGCGTCGCTTCCGTCGCCCCCTTGCCTCTCCCGTTCCTGCTGCGGTTCCCTCGTCCCGGTCTCGTCCCGGACACTCGGTTCGGCACCGGTATCGGGCCTTGCGCGCATTCGCGGATCCTGCCTGCCTTTCCGTACGTGGTCGACGGACCGTGCACGAGAGGGGACGTGCGCGCGAAACCCTTAGTTCCGATTACGGGCCTTACGTGAAGTACGCCACGTTCATGATCCCGAAAACGGGTCAGGAGTGACGAAGTCCCGCCTGTCGCGAGAAGTTGGGCGGCGCGCCGACCTCCGCAGGTGGCCCGAATGGAGTACTGTTGCGAGCCCTGGGTCCCGTCTCCCGTCAGGGCGTTCGGGACCGCGCTGGACCGCCGGGAGGGGGCGAGTTGCACAGGGTGACGGAGTTGGTCACTTAGCGTTGCGAAAAGGTAACCGTGCCATAACGGCGATCCAGGGCCCGTGCCCGACACGCCGGGCAACTCGGCAAGGTTGTGGCAGGCTGCACCCGGGCAGGCCACACTCGACAGAGCGGAAGCAGCGACGCACGTGACGTCGGCAGGCACCACCCGGGAGGTCCCCATGCCCGAACTGCGTGTCGTGGCCGTCTCCAACGACGGCACACGGCTGGTGCTGAAGGCTGCGGACAACACGGAGTACACGCTTCCGATCGACGAACGCCTGCGCGCCGCCGTGCGCGGCGACCGCCCCCGCCTCGGCCAGATCGAGATCGAGGTGGAGAGCCATCTCCGCCCCCGCGACATCCAGGCGCGCATACGAGCAGGCGCGACCGCGGAGGAGGTCGCGCAGATGGCCGGCATCCCCGTGGACCGCGTACGCCGCTTCGAGGGCCCCGTCCTGGCCGAGCGCGCGTTCATGGCCGAGCGCGCCCGCAAGACCCCCGTGCGCCGCCCCGGCGAGAACTCCGGTCCGCCGCTGGGCGAGGCCGTGCAGGAGCGGCTGCTGCTGCGCGGCGCCGAGAAGGACACCGTCCAGTGGGACTCCTGGCGCCGCGACGACGGCACCTGGGAGGTGCTGCTGGTCTACCGGATCGCGGGCGAACCGCACTCGGCGAGCTGGACCTACGACCCGCCGCGGCGGCTGGTGCAGGCCGTGGACGACGAGGCGCGCGCGCTGATCGGCGAGACCGACGACTTCGGGGCGCCCGAGCCGAGTTATCCGTTCGTGCCGCGTATCGCCCGGCTGCCGCGCGAGCGCACCCTGGACCGCGCCCTCGACCGGGACCGGCCGAGCCTGCCCGCGCAGGCCCCGGAGCCCGCGGAGGAGAGCACGGGTGAACGGGACTCGCTGACCAGCCTGTTGGAGGCGGTGCCGAACTTCCGGGGCGACCTGGTCGTGCCCGAGCCGGAGACGGAGGAGCCCGTGGCCGAGCCGGAGGCGGAGGAGCCACCGGCGCCCGCCGCGTCCGCCGGTTCCGCCTACGCGGACGTGCTCATGCCGCCCCGTTCGGTCAGCAGTCACCGGGAGCGCCTCATCGGCGCCACCGACCGCCAGGCCGAGGCCGACGGGGTCCGCCCGGGCCGCCGGGCGGCGGTGCCCAGCTGGGACGAGATCGTCTTCGGCACGCGGCGCAAGAAGCAGGAGTAGGCCGCCGTGCGGCCGTGCCGCGGCAGTACGGTCCTGCGGCCATGCCGCGGCGGTACGGCCGTACGGCGGCGGTCCGTCGAAGGGCCCGCGCCCGTTTCCGGGTGCGGGCCCTCGCGGTTGTCTCACGGCGTCCCGCGAACGCCGCGCGGCCCGCCGGTCACTCGGGGTCGGGTCCCACGGCGACCGGCCGGGACGGGTCCGAGGTCCACTCCGACCACGAACCGACGTACAGCGCCGCCGGGATGCCGGCCACGGTCAGCGCCAGCACCTCGTGGGCGGCCGAGACGCCCGATCCGCAGTAGACGCCCACCTGCGTGTCCGCGCCGGCGCCCAGGGCCGCGAACCGCTCCCGCAGCCGCTCCGCGGGCAGCAGCTGCCCGTCCGGGCCGACGTTCTCGCCGGTCGGCGCCGAGCGGGCGCCCGGGATGTGCCCGGCGACCGGGTCGACGGGCTCCACCTCGCCGCGGTACCGCTCCCCCGCGCGGGCGTCCAGCAGCACTCCGGAGCGGGCCAGCGCGGCGGCCGCGTCGGCGTCGAGGACCCGCAGCGGGCCCGCACCCGGCCGCGGCACGAAGTCGCCCTCGTCCGGGGCGGGCGGCGTCCCGGTCTCCAACGGCCCCTCCCAGGCGGGCAGTCCGCCGTCGAGGACGCGCACGTCGGGGTGGCCGGTCCAGCGCAGCAGCCACCAGGCGCGCGCCGCCGCCCAGCCCGGGCCGCCGTCGTAGACCACCACCGGCCGGCGGGCCGACACGCCCGCGCGCCGCATGGCGGCCCCGAACACGCCCATGTCGGGCAGCGGGTGGCGGCCCTCCTTGCCGGGCGGGGCGGCCAGTTCCCGGTCCAGGTCGACGAAGACGGCGCCGGGGATGTGCCCGGCCTCGTACGCGGCCCGGCCGTCGAACGGCGGCTGCCCCGGCGCTGCGGTCTGCTGCGCCACGGTGAGCTGCCAGCGGACGTCCAGCAGCACCGGCGGGGTGCTGCCCGCCCGTTCGGCCGCCAGGTCGGATGCGGAGATGATGGCGTTCATGGCGCCCATCCTCGCGCACGGGGTGGCCGTCCGGCCCGGCTCCGGCTACTCCGCTCCGCCGGACCGGCGCGGTCACGCTCCGTACGGAGGCGGGCACGTGCCGCGCGGGCCGCGGCCACATGACCCTGCGCGTCGCCGGCCGCCCCGTCGCCGGGGTGCGCGGACTGGGCGACGCCCTGCCGCGGGAGCGGGGCCCGCACTGGGTGACGTGCTTTCAAGTGGCCGATGTGGCCGGGATTCCGGACCGCCTCACGGACCTGGGCGGGCACGTGCTGAGGCCGCCGCATGACGGTCCGCGCGGGCGCACGGCGGTGCCGGCGGATCCGGAGGGGGCGCGGTTCTCGGTGCTGCAGGTCCCGCGCCGAGCGAGGTCCCGGGCCGCCCTCGGGGCCGTCGGTAGAATGAGCGCGGCGAGCAGAACGGGCGCCCGCCCAGTACGACGGCCTGACAGGGGAGGCGCGGTGCCGACAGGAGTCGCCCTGCGCGACGCGCGCGGGCAGCTGTTCCGGGCCGCCGAGCGCATCCTGCTGCGCGACGGCCCGAACGCGCTGACCAGCCGGGCGGTCACCGCCGAGGCGGGCTGCGCCAAGGGCGTGCTGCACCGGCACTTCGACGACTTCGACACCTTCCTCACCGAGCTCGTCCAGGACCGCGTCCGGCGGATCGACGCCCAGGCGGCCGCCCTGCGCGCCGCTGCCGGCACGGGTGCCGTCGCCGATCACCTCACCCGGGCCCTGACGGACGTGTTCGACTCCGTCGCGCTGGGGATCGTCAAACTCCTCACCTTCCGGGACGAGGTGCGCGCCCGGCTGCGCCGGGAGCGGCCGGTCGGGATGCCCGTCGCCGAGGAGGCCACGGCCATGATCGCGTCGTATCTGGCGGCCGAGCGGGACCTGGGGCGCATCGCGGACGACGCCGACGTGGACATCCTGGCGCTGACCCTGGTCGGCTCCGGGCACCTGCTGTTCGCGGGCCGGGAGGGCGCTGCGCCCGCCGAGGAGGAGGTGCGCCGGGTCGTCGACACGGTCCTCGCCGGGGTCGTGCGCGAACCGGACCGGCTCAGGCGGCGCCAGTCCGCACCGCGGTGAGCGCCACCGTCGCGTAGGTGAGCGGGAAGCTGCCGCCCAGGGCGTCGACGGCGGCGCCGGCGCCGTCCAGGACCTGCGCCAGCCGGTCCGGCGGGAGCCGGGTGAGCGCGCCGGAGGTGGGCAGCTGCTCCAGCCAGGCCTCGCGCGTGCAGGTGTACTCCCAGTCCTGCCGCCACTCCCGCGGCGCGGCGAAGCGGCCGGTCTCGCGCAGGCCGTCGCGGGCGGCGCCGAAGATCCGCTCCCGGTACCGGTCCACGGCGGAGGCGTCCGCCATCGCCCGCAGGTCGAAGGGCGCGTCGGGCACCACGCGCGCGTACACCTCGGCCAGGGCGCCGGCCACGGCGGGCGGCAGCCGGGGCACGTTCCAGAACAGGGCCAGCACGCCGCCGGGCCGCAGCACCCGCGCCGCCTTGGCGGCTCCCGCGACCGGGTCGATCCAGTGCCAGGCCTGCCCCGAGACGACGGCGTCGAAGCGGCGGCCGGCCGGCTCCCACGCCTCGAACGTCGACACCTCCACGTCCACGCCCAGCCGCCGGGCCACCTCCGCCATGCGCGCGTCCGGCTCGACGCCGAGCACCGTGCAGCCGGCCGCCAGGAACTGGCGGGCGGCGATGCCGGTGCCGCAGCCGACGTCGAGGAACGCCCGGCCGGGGCTCGCCCCGGTGACGTGCTCCACCAGGGCCTGCGGGTAGCGGGGGCGGGCGCGGTCGTAGCGCTCGGCGTCCCCGCCGAACGACTCGGCCATGGCGCGGTGTTCGTGAGGCATAGTGGGCATGCGCCCACTCTAGTGGGCACGTGCCCACTCGGCAACGCGCACAAGCGTTCCCGAAGGCCGGCCGAGCCGGTGTCAGGAACGCGCTTCGAGGCCGGTGTCAGGAACGCACTTCGAGCAGGGGCACGAGCTGCTCGGCGGGTGTCATGGAGCCGTGGTTGCCCACCATGGACGACTCCTTCGGCTCCCGCGCGGAGGCGATGAGCAGCACGTCGTCGCGGGCGGCGGCGACCACGTCGCCGATGCGGGCGTAGACGCGGTCCTCCACGCGCGGCCCGAACCAGCCGGCGGCGACGGCCTCGTCGCGCGAGGCCACCCAGAACTGCTCGCCGAGCACCTCGCGCCAGCAGGTCAGCACGTCGTTCTCGGCGCCCGGCAGCGCGTAGACGTGCCGGGCGCGGCCCTCGCCGCCGAGCAGGGCCACGCCGGCGCGCAGCTCCCAGTCCTCGTCGAAGTCGATGCGGTGCAGCTCGTCGAAGGGGATGTCGATCATCCCGTGGTCGGCGGTGACGTACAGCGCGCTGCGCGGCGGCAGTTGCTCCGCGAGGCGCTGCGCCAGCCGGTCGACGTGCATCAGCTGGCCGCGCCAGGTGTCGGAGTCGACGCCGTGGCGGTGGCCGGCGCCGTCGAGTTCGGCGTAGTACGTGTAGACCAGGGCGCGGTCGGCGGCGGCCAGTTGCTCGGCGGCGAGGTCGACGCGGTCCTCGCCGGAGAGCCGCCCGAAGAACGTTCCGCCGCTGAGCGCGACCCTGGTCAGCGGGGTGTGCTCGAAGGCCGGGGAGGACACCTGGGCGGCGTGCACGCCGGCCTCCTGCGCGAGGCGGAAGACGGTCGGGTGCGGCTGCCAGACCTGCGGGTCCGTCCACGGCTGCCAGCGCAGCTGGTTCATCAGCTCGCCGGTGGCGGGGTCGCGCACGGTGTAGCCGGGCAGGCCGTGCTCGGCCGGGGGCAGGCCGGTGCCGACGGAGGCGAGGGAGGTCGCGGTGGTCGCCGGGAAGCCGGCGGTGATCGGGCGGCCGGTGCCGCCGCGCGAGCCGGCCAGGAGCGAGGTCAGGAACGGCGCCTCCTCGGGGTGGGCGCGCAGCTGCTCCCAGCCGAGCCCGTCGATGAGGAAGACGCAGTTGCGGTCGGCGGGGGTCAGCTCCCGGATGGCGGCGGCGGTGCCGGGCACGCCCATGCCCGCGGCGAGGGTGGGCAGCAGGTCGGCGAGCGAGCCGGAACCGTACTCGGGCACCGGGGCGGTGTCGAGGGAGAGCGGTTCGGGCTGGTCCCAGGCGGCGGGCTGCACCATCAGCGGCCGAGGTCCGCGGTCGCCTCGGAGAGGGCCTGGGCGAAGGCGAGCGCCTGGCGCACGGTCTCCGGGCCGTCGCCGGTCTCGCTGACGCGCAGGGTCAGGTCGTCGGCGGTGGAGTTGCCCGTGTAGCCGTGGTCGGCCTCGCAGTTGGGGTCGCTGCAGGCGGCGGGCTCCAGGTCGATGCGGTTGACGGCGCCCCAGCCGATGGTGAGCACCACCTCGCGGGGCAGCGAGCCCGGCGTGTACGCCTCCGGGTTGGCGACCACGCGGCTGACCACGACCGACGAGATGCGGTCCAGCCGCACCGACTCGGTGGACGTTGTCGCGTAGGGCGTCGGGGAGGTGTCGTCCGCGCCCTGCTCGTCGGTGTGGTTGACGATGAACCGGTTGTCGGTGAGGACCAGCACGGTCACGTGCCGGCGCACCTCGTTCTGGTCGAACGTGGTCTCCTGGTGGACCAGGTACGACCGGATGGGCTCGCCGCCCACAGCGGCCTCCACCGCCTCGGCCACGAGGGCCGGGTAGTAGCCGCTGCGCTCGATCGCCGCACGCAGCCCCTGGGTCGTCGTACTGGTCTTGGCCATGCCGTCCATCCTAATCCGTGGGGCGGGCCGCTCCGGGCCGGTCGGGAGCACCCCGGACCGTTCGCGCAACGGGTGCGGCGGGCGGTCCGGCAGCGGTGGGCGGTGGGCGGCGCGATGACGGCGTGTGGTCCGGCGGCGGTGGGCGGTCCGGTGACGGCGTACGGTCCGCGGCCGGCGTGCGGCCCGGTGGGCGGTGGGCCGGTGTCCTCAGTACGCCGGCAGGGTGCGCGGGCCGAGGTCGTCGCGGGCGGGCGGGGGCGCGAGGCGGACGGAGGCGCCCAGGACGCTGAGGCCGCTGGAGGCCACGACGACGGGCTCCAGGGTGACGGCGACGACCTCGGGGTGGTCGTCGACGAGACGGGAGACGCGCAGCAGCAGTTCCTCCAGGGCCGCGGTGTCCACCGGGTCGGAGCCGCGCCAGCCGAACAGCAGGGGCGCGGTGCGCACGGCGCGGATCATCGCGCTCGCCTCCCGGTCGGTGACGGGGACGAGCCGGTGGGCCGTGTCACCGAGCAGCTGGGAGGCCGCCCCGGCGAGCCCGAAGGACAGCACCGCGCCGACCGCGGGGTCGATGACGGCCCGCACGACGGTGTCCACGCCGCGCGGCGCCATCTGCTGCACCACCGGGCGCAGCTCCTCGGGGCCGCCGAAAAGGTCGGTCAACTCCGCGTAGGCGCGGCGCAGTTGGTCCTCGTCGGCGAGGTCGAGGCGGACGCCGCCGAGGTCGGCGCGGTGGCGCAGGTGCGGGGCGGTGGCCTTGAGGGCGACGGGGTAGCCGAGGGTGCGGGCGGCCGCGGCGGCCGCGTCGGGGGTGGGGGCGGACAGGGCGCGGCGCACGAGGATGCCGTAGCGGCCGAGCAGCTCGCAGGTCTCCTCGGCGCCGAGCGTGAGTCCCTTCCCGCACGCGAGGAGGCCGTGGATCAGGTCGGCGGCGCCCTTCTCGTCGATGTCCTCGTACTCGGGCACCCGGCCCGGGTCGGCGGCCTCGCGCCGCCACCGGGCGTACGAGACCGCCTGGGCGAGGGCGCGCACGGCGCGCTCCGCGGCGGGGTAGGCGGGGATGAGGCGGGCGTCCCGCGGCGCCCCGGCGGGCGCGGCGGGCGGCTCGGCGGGCGAGGCGGGCGGCTCGGCGGGCCGGCCCCGGCTGCCGGCGCCGGCCTCCGCGGGGCGGGGAGCCGGCTCCGAGGGACGGGCCTGGGGCGCGGTGCCGGCCGCGGCCGACAGGGCCTCGGCGAGCCCGCCGAGCTCCACGTGCACGACGAGCACCGGCTTGGCGGGCGCCGTGGCGGTCGCGGAGCGCAGGGCCTCCGCCAGCTCCGCGTCGCCCAGCGACACCTCGCCCACGCCGGGGATCGCGGTGACCACCACGGCGTCGCACGTGTCGTCGGCCAGGGCGCGCGAGAGCGCCGCGTGGAAGTCGGCGGCCGAGGCCTCGGTGGTGAGGTCGAGCGGGGGGTGCGGGCGCAGGCCCTCGGCGAGGCAGGCGTCGTAGGTGAGCAGGCCGAGCGACTCGGAGTTGCCGAGGATCGCCACGCGCGGGCCGGCGGGCAGCGGCTGGCGGGCGAGCAGCAGACCGGTGTCGACCAGCTCGGTGATGGTGTCCACGCGGATCACGCCGGCCTGCCGCAGCAGGTCCGAGACGGTCGCGTGGGACAGGCGCGTGGGCCGTACCGTGTGGCCCTGCGGGGCCGCGCCGTGGCGGGCGCCCTGCACGACGACCAGGGGTTTGGCGGCGGCGGTGCGGCGGGCGAGGCGGGTGAACTTGCGCGGGTTGCCGATGGACTCCAGGTACATCAGGGCGACGTCGGTGCGCGGGTCGTCGTACCAGTACTGCAGGACGTCGTTGCCGGAGACGTCGGCGCGGTTGCCGGAGGAGACGAAGGTGGACACGCCGGTGACGCCGGTGACGCCGCCGCCGCGCCGGTGCAGCCGGGACAGCAGGGCGATGCCGATGGCGCCGGACTGGGCGAACAGGCCGATGCGGCCGGGGCGGGGCGGCTGCGGGGCGAGCGAGGCGTTGAGCCGCACCTCGGGGTCGGTGTTGATGATCCCGAAGGCGTTGGGGCCGATGATGCGCATCCCGTACGCGCGGGCCTGCCGGACGAGCGCGCGCTGCCGCTCGCGCCCCTCGGGACCGCTCTCGGCGTACCCGGCGGACAGCACGACGAGGCCCTGCACGCCGTGCTCGCCGCACTCGGTGACGACCTCGGGGACGTGCTCGGCGGGCACGGCGACGACGGCGAGGTCGACGGGGTCGGGGATGTCCCGCACGGAGCGGTGGGCGGGCACGCCGTCGATGTCCTTCTGCTCCTCGGGCAGGGCCTTGTTGACGGCGTACAGACGGCCGGTGAAGCCCGCGTGGCGCAGGTTGCCCAGCACGTTGCGGCCCACGCCGCCGGGGCGGCGGCCGACGCCGACCACGGCGACCGAGCCGGGCTGGAGCAGCCGCCGCACCGAGCGGGCCTCGGCGCGCTGCTCGCGGGCGCGCTGCACGGCCAGGGAGCGGTCGGTCGGTTCCAGGTCGAGGTGCAGGCGCACGACGCCGTCCTCGAAGCTGCGGGTCTGCGTGTAGCCCGCGTCCGTGAACACCTTGATCATCTTGGTGTTGGCGGGGAGCACCTCGGCGGTGAAGCGGCGGATGCCGCGCTCGCGCGCGACGGCCGCGATGTGCTCCAGGAGGGCGGAGGCCACGCCGCGGCCCTGGTGGGCGTCCTGGACGAGGAAGGCGACCTCGGCCTCGTCGGCGGGCCCCGAGGCGGGCAGGCCGTCGGGGCCGACGCGGTCATAGCGTACGGTGGCGATGAACTCGCCGCCGATCGTGGCGGCGAGTCCCACCCGGTCCACGAAGTCGTGGTGCGTGAAGCGGTGGACGTCCTTCGCGGACAGACGCGGGTAGGGCGCGAAGAAGCGGTAGTACTTCGACTCGTCCGACACCTTCTCGTAGAAGCTGACCAGGCGGTCGGCGTCGTCGGCGGTGATAGGCCGGATGCGCGCGGTGCCGCCGTCGCGCAGCACCACGTCGGCCTCCCAGTGGGAGGGGTATTCCTGCCGGGCCGACGAGGTCTGCTGCATGGGCCCCAGGGTACGGCTCGCGTCCGGCGACGGCGCGAGGCAGTCTGTGGGGGACCCGCGTTCCGCAAGGGACGTCCGTGAAGGCCGGGTGTCGGGCCGAGGCCGCGGCCCGACACCGTGCCGGGACGGTGCGCAGAGGTGCGCAGAACCGTTCCCGGCCGCTTCACGGTGTGGGAAACTGGTCTAGACAACCCTGAGAGTGAAGGGCAGCAACACATGGCTGAGCGCCGCGTCAACGTCGGCTGGGCCGAGGGCCTCCACGCCCGCCCCGCCTCCATCTTCGTCCGGGCCGCCACGGCCGCAGGTGTTCCCGTGACGATCGCCAAGCCCGGCGGCACCCCCGTCAACGCGGCCTCGATGCTGGCGGTCCTCGGCCTGGGCGCCCAGGGCGGCGAGGAGGTCGTCCTCGCCTCCGACGCCGAGGGCGCGGACGTCGTGCTCGACCGGCTCGCCAAGCTGGTCGGCGAGGGTCTCGAGGAACTCCCCGAGACCGTCTGACGCGCCCGCGGCACCCGCCGCGAAAGCCGCGTCGCCCGTGCGGGCGGCGCGGCTTTCGCCTTTTCGCCGGGCAGCCGGCGGCCTCCGCCGGTATTTTCCCGGGCGCACGAAAAAGTGCGGAAGGCAATCGGCCGACCGCGCGCGAGCGCACACGGCACACACGGCAAACACGGCACACACGAAAAAGCGCACACGACACGCACGGAAAAGGGCAGCGGAAATACGCCTCCGCCGCATATCCCTTCTTTGTATACGGTGTCCGTGTTAAGGGCGCGGGCCCGGCATGTTTACGGGGTGTTGCGAATTCCTCACGCGGTCGGCGCGCTCCGCGCCGGCGCCGGGACGCAGGCGGTGCGCGGCGCCGAAGCGCTCGGTGTGCAGGGCCGTGATCGCCCGCGCGCGCTCGCTGTCGCCGCGGGCGACGGCGTCCACGATGGCGCCGTGCTCCGCCCAGGACTCCACGGGATCGGCCGGCGCGTCGACCGTGTACATCCAGGCGATCTTGTGCCGCAGCTGGGTCAGCAGGGCGGTCAGCGCGGGGCTTCGGGACGCCTGGGCGAGCGTCTCGTGGAACCAGCCGTCCAGGGAGCGCAGGTCCTCGCCGCCGCCCCGGCGGGCCCGCTCCCGGCCCAGCCGGACCAGGCCGCGCAGCACCTTCAGGTGCGCCTCGGTGCGGCGCTGGGCGGCCCGGGCGGCGCCGAGCGGCTCCAGCAGCAGGCGCATCTCCAGCAGGTCGGCGGCCTCCTGCTCGGTGGGCTCCGCGACGCACGCGCCCGCGTGCCGCCGGGTCACCACGAAGCCTTCCGCCTCCAGCGTGCGCAGCGCCTCGCGCACGGGGACGCGCGAGACGCCGTACCGGCGGGCGAGGAGTTCCTCGGTGAGCCGGCTGCCGCGCTCGTGGACACCGGCGACGATGTCGTCCCGGATCGCCGTGCACACCGAATGCGCCGGAATACGCATGACCGACCTCCGCCTCGATCCCCGTGAAACGTCGACGATGGACGCGTGTTCCGTGAACTCTAGGGCAAAGGGCGGTAATTTCCGACGGCGGGATCGAATCCATGGAGTTTTTTGGACAGCGGGCGTCCTGAAACGCCGAAAGCCCCGGCCGGGCCGGGGCAGTGGGCGGGAGTGGGGCGCGGTCGCCGGGCGGGGCGGGTCAGATGCTCACGCCGTGCTTGCGCAGGTAGGCGACGGGGTCGATGTCGGAGCCGTACTCGGGGGTGGTGCGGGCCTCGAAGTGCAGGTGCGGGCCGGTGGTGTTGCCGGTCGCGCCGGACAGCGCGATCTGCTGGCCGGGGGTGACCTCCTGACCCACGGAGACCTCGATGGACGACAGGTGGCCGTACTGGGTGTACGTGCCGTCGTTCATCTTGATCACGATCTGGTTGCCGTACGCCCCGCCCCAGCCGGTCTGCACGACGGTGCCGGCGCCGACCGCGTGGACGGGCGTGCCGCCGGCGGCGTGGAAGTCGACGCCGGTGTGGCTGCCGGAGGACCACAGGGACCCGCCGGCCTTGTAGCCGGTGGAGATGTAGGAGCCGGTGATGGGCAGCACGAAGGTGTCCAGGCGCTTGCGCTCGGCCTCGCGGGCGGCGCGCTCCTTGGCCTCGCGGGCCCTGCGCGCCTCCTCGGCGGCCTTGCGGCGCGCGGCCTCCTCCGCCTTCTTCTGCTCCGCGGCCTGCTCCTGGGCGGCGGCCTGCGCGTCGATCTGGGCGGCGACCGTGTCGCCGATGGCGACGACCGGGATGAGGCCAGTCTGCTCCGGGGCGGGTTCGTCGGCGGCGAGGGCCGGGGCGGCGAGGGTGCCGACGGCGCCGGCGGTGGTGAGGGCCGCGACGCCCGCCGCGCGGGCGGTGGTGCGCTGCGTCCGGCCGGGACGGCGGTGCTTGCCGGTGGCGCGCGTGAACGCCATGAGGTGGTCTGGTCCTTTCCTTCCGTCTCGCCTGCCGGGTTAGCTGACGGGTTCGGAGCGGGAAGGTCTCCTACGGACACCCTCGCGGCACGCGCGGGCGTCCGATTCACCCCAGGGACTGCAAGGCCCCTCCGGCCGCGCGGACGGCGGCGGGAAGGCGGGTCCCCGGCTCCCCTGGCTCGCGCCGCACGGGGATTCGGCGACGGCTGCCCGGTGCCGCGGGTGCGGCGCACTGCCTGACGGACAGCCGGAGGTGACGCTAGGCGGGCGGGCCGTCAATCCTCAAACGCAGCCCGGTTTTTGTAGCGGACGCCACAGGGCAGACAGGCGGTCTCCGCCGCAATTCGGGCACCGAGGGGCCCTGGTGACGCATCCGTCACCAGGGCCCCTCGCGCACGCGTGCGGGTGCCGCCCGCTGCTCCGCCAGTACCCCGCTACTCCTACTCCGCCGGTACGACGGTGACCGGGCCGATCCCGAGCCGCTCGACCGGCTCCCTGATCTCGGCGGCGTCGCCGACGAGGACCGTCACGAGACGGTCCACCGGGAAGGCGCTGACGACCGCGGCCGTGGCCTCCACGGTGCCGGTGGCGGCGAGCTGCCGGTACAGCGTGGCCTGGTAGTCGTCGGGCAGGTGCTGCTCGACCTGGTCGGCGAGCGTGCCGGCGACGGCCGCCGCGGTCTCGTACTTCAGCGGCGCCACGCCCACCAGGTTCTGCACGGCCGCGTCCCGCTCGGCGTCGGTGAGGCCCTCGGCGGCGAGCTTCCGCACCACCGTGAACAGGTCGTCCAGGGCCGGCCCGGTATTCGGGGTGTCCACCGAGCCGCTGATGGCGAGCAGGGCGGCGCCGCTGCCGTCGGGGGCGGAGCGCAGCACCTGGCCGAACGCCCGCACCCCGTAGGTGTAGCCCTTCTCCTCGCGCAGGACGCGGTCCAGGCGGGAGGTGAGGGTGCCGCCGAGGCAGTAGGTGCCCACGACCTGGGCGGGCCAGACGCGGTCGTGCCGGTCGGGGCCGATGCGCCCGAGCAGCAGCTGCGTCTGGACGGCGCCGGGCCGGTCGACGATCACGACCCGGCCGGTGTCGTCGGCGGTCACCGGCGGCACGGCGTGCGGCCGGGCCGCGGGGCCGCTCCAGCCGCCCAGCGTGTCGGCGAGCACGGCGTCCAGGTCGATGCCGGCCAGGTCGCCGACGACCACGGCGGTGGAGGTGGCGGGGTGCACGTGCCGCTCGTAGAAGGCGCGTACGGCCGCGGCGTCGATGTGCGCGACGGTGTCCTCGGTGCCCTGGCGGGGGCGCGCCATGCGCGAGGTCGCCGGGAACAGCTCCTTGGACAGCTCCTTGGCGGCGCGGCGGGAGGGGTTGGCCAGCTCGTGCGGGATCTCGTCCAGGCGGTTGCGCACCAGGCGCTCCACCTCGTTGTCGGCGAAGGCGGGCGCGCGCAGGGCGTCGGCGACCAGACCGAGGGCCCTGGCCAGCCGGGAGGCGGGCACCTCCAGGGAGAGGCGGACGCCGGGGTGGTCGGCGTGCGCGTCGAGGGTGGCGCCGCAGCGCTCCAGCTCGGCGGCGAACTCCTCCGCCGTGTGCTGGTCGGTGCCCTCGGAGAAGGCCCTGGCCATGATGGTGGCGACACCGTCCAGACCGGCCGGTTCGGCGTCCAGGGGCGCGTCCAGGAGCACCTCCACGGCGACGAGCTGCTGGCCGGGGCGGTGGCAGCGCAGCACCGTCAGGCCGTTGTCCAGGGCGCCGCGCTCGGGCGTGGGGAAGGCCCAGGGCCGGGCCTCGCCCGCCTGCGGCATGGGGTGGAACTGCATCGGGGCGAGCTCGGTCACCGGTCCGTCTCCTCGTTGTTGTC
Organism: Streptomyces echinoruber; assembly: GCF_014651135.1. Lineage (GTDB taxonomy): Bacteria > Actinomycetota > Actinomycetes > Streptomycetales > Streptomycetaceae > Streptomyces > Streptomyces echinoruber. The sequence continues at coordinate 115,614 of NZ_BMWH01000010.1, read as the reverse complement.
AGCGCCATCGGTGCCATCGGTGCCGTCGGTGGCAGCGGCCTCGGCGGCCGGTGCCTCGCCGGCGACGGGCTCGTAGACGAGCACCGCGCGGTTGTCGGGCCGCAGGCGGGCCTTGGCGACCTCCTGGACCTCCTCGGCGGTCACCTCCAGGACGCGCTGCACGGCGGTCAGGGCCAGCTGCGGATCGCCGAACAGGACGGCGTAGCGGCACAGTTCGTCGGCGCGGCCGGCGACCGTGCCGAGCCGGTCCAGCCACTCGCGCTCCAACTGGGCCTGGGCGCGCTCCATCTCCTCCGGCGTGGGCCCCTCCTCGGCGAACCGGGCGAGCTCCTCGTCGATGGCGGCCTCGACGGCCGGCACCTGGGCGTCGCCGGAGGTCTTCACGTCCAGCCAGCCCAGGGACGGCGCGCCCGCCAGCCGCAGCAGGCCGAACCCGGCGGTGACGGCCGTGCGGTCGTGGCGCACGAGCCGGTTGTACAGGCGGGAGGACTCGCCGCCGCCCAGGACGGTCAGCGCCAGGTCGGCCGCGTCGCACGCGCGCGTGCCGTCGTGCGGGAGCCGGTAGGCGGCCATCAGGGCGCGGGCCGGGACCTCCTCCTCGACCACCTCGCGCAGCTCGCGGCCGATGACGTCCGGCAGCGTGCCGTCGCGCGGGGCGGGCTTGCCCTGGTGGGAGGGGATGGAGCCGAAGTACTTCTCGATCCAGGCCAGGGTCTGCTCGGGGTCGATGTCGCCGACGACCGACAGGACGGCGTTGTTGGGCGCGTAGTAGGTGCGGAAGAACTCCCGCGCGTCCTCCAGGGTGGCCGCGTCCAGGTCGGCCATGGACCCGATGGGCGTGTGGTGGTACGGGTGGCCCTCGGGATAGGCCAGGGCGGTCAGCCGCTCGAAGGCCGTGCCGTAGGGGACGTTGTCGTAGCGCTGGCGGCGCTCGTTCTTGACGACGTCCCGCTGGTTGTCCAGGGACTCCTGGTCGAGGGCGGCCAGCAGGGAGCCCATGCGGTCGGCCTCCAGCCACAGCGCGAGCTCCAACTGGTGGGCGGGCATGGTCTCGAAGTAGTTGGTGCGCTCGAAGCTCGTCGTGCCGTTCAGGGAGCCGCCCGCGCTCTGCACCAGCTCGAAGTGGCCGTTGCCCTTCACCTGGGCGGAACCCTGGAACATGAGGTGCTCGAAAAGGTGAGCCAGACCGGTGCGCCCCTTGACCTCGTGGCGCGAACCGACGTCGTACCAGAGGCACACCGCCGCGACCGGGGTCAGGTGGTCCTCCGAGAGCACCACCCTCAGGCCGTTGTCCAGGCGGTGCTCGGTCGCTGTCAGGCCGCCTGTTCCCGCCTGGGTTGTGGCCGTGTGACCCATGGGCATGTACATCCCTTCGATCGCGTGGCGGTCGCCGACACCACCGTCGGCACCGCTGTCTTCCTGCCGGTCCTGCCACTGTATGCAAGCGTGCGGACGGTCGGCGAAGTTCCCGGCGGACGTACGCCGACAGCGGATCGCGTACGCTGCGGATGGCCGCGCCGCGGGAGCCGGGGAGGCGGCCGGGTGCGCCGGGTCCCGCCCGCGGGGCCCGGGATCCGGGAGCCGGCCGGCGAGGCCCGCGGGCCGCCCGCGGGGCCCGGCGAAGCAGCCGGGCGCGGGGGCGGCGGGGCGGCGGTGCGGGCCGCGCGGTGCGCGCCACGGGCCGAGTGCCGCGCACCGCTGTCAGTCCCGAGGTCCACAATGGTCCGCGTCAGATCCCGTCACTCGTCCCAGCAAGGAGCCGGCAGCGATGGCCCGCCGCAGCACGAAGACCCCGCCGCCCGACGACGCGTACGAGGAGAAGATCCTCGACATCGACGTCGTCGACGAGATGCAGGGCTCCTTCCTCGAGTACGCGTACTCGGTCATCTACTCCCGCGCCCTGCCGGACGCCCGCGACGGCCTGAAGCCGGTCCACCGGCGGATCGTCTACCAGATGAACGAGATGGGCCTGCGCCCCGACCGCGGCTACGTCAAGTGCGCCCGCGTCGTCGGCGAGGTCATGGGCAAGCTGCACCCGCACGGCGACGCGTCGATCTACGACGCGCTGGTGCGCATGGCGCAGCCCTTCTCCATGCGCGTGCCCCTGGTCGACGGCCACGGCAACTTCGGCTCGCTGGGCAACGACGACCCGCCCGCGGCGATGCGGTACACCGAGTGCCGCATGGCCGCGGCGACGAGCCTGATGACGGAGTCCATCGACGAGGACACCGTCGACTTCGTCCCCAACTACGACGGCCAGGAGCGCGAACCGGTCGCCCTGCCCGCCGCCTTCCCGAACCTGCTGGTCAACGGCGCGTCGGGCATCGCCGTGGGCATGGCCACCAACATGCCCCCGCACAACCTGGGCGAGGTGATCGCCGCCGCCCGCCACCTCATCCGGTACCCGAACGCGGACCTGGACGCGCTGATGAAGCACGTCCCGGGCCCCGACCTGCCCACCGGCGGCCGCATCGTCGGCCTGTCCGGCATCCGCGAGGCATACGAGACGGGCCGCGGCACGTTCAAGATCCGCGCCACGGTCTCGGTGGAGAACGTCACGGCGCGCCGCAAGGGCCTGGTCGTCACCGAACTGCCGTTCACGGTCGGCCCGGAGAAGGTGATCGCCAAGATCAAGGACCTGGTCGGCTCGAAGAAGCTGCAGGGCATCGCCGACGTCAAGGACCTCACCGACCGCGAGCACGGCCTGCGCCTGGTCATCGAGATCAAGAACGGCTTCGTGCCGGAGGCGGTCCTGGAGCAGCTCTACAAGCTGACGCCGATGGAGGAGTCCTTCGGCATCAACAACGTCGCCCTGGTCGACGGCCAGCCCGTCACCCTCGGCCTGAAGGAGCTGCTGGAGGTCTACCTCGACCACCGCTTCGACGTGGTGCGCCGCCGCTCGGAGTTCCGCCGCGGCAAGAAGCGCGACCGGCTGCACCTGGTCGAGGGCCTGCTCACGGCCCTGGTCGACATCGACGAGGTGATCCGCCTGATCCGCTCCAGCGAGAACTCCGCGCAGGCCAAGGAGCGCCTGATGGAGCGCTTCTCGCTGTCGGAGATCCAGACCCAGTACATCCTCGACACGCCGCTGCGCCGCCTGACCAAGTACGACCGCATCGAGCTGGAGGCGGAGCGGGACCGGCTCAACGCCGAGATCGCCGAGCTGACCCGGATCCTGGAGTCGGACGCGGAGCTGCGCAAGCTGGTCTCCGGCGAGCTGGCCCAGGTGGCGAAGAAGTTCGGCACCCCGCGGCGCACGGTGCTGCTGGACGCCTCCGAGGTCCCGGTCGCGGCCGTGCCGCTGCAGGTCGCCGACGACCCGTGCCGGGTGCTGCTGTCGTCGACGGGTCTGCTGGCCCGTACGGCCAACGCGGAGCCGCTCCCGCAGGAGGGCAAGCGCGTCAAGCACGACGTGATCGTCTCCGCGGTGCCGGCGACCGCGCGCGGCGAGGTCGGCGTGGTCACGTCGGCGGGCCGCCTGCTGCGGATCAACGTCGTGGACCTGCCCCAGCTTCCGGAGTCGGCGTCGGCGCCGAACCTCTCCGGGGGCGCGCCGGTCACCGAGTTCGTCTCCCTGCGGGAGGGCGAGGAGGTGCTGTGCCTGACCACGCTGGACGAGTCCTCCCCCGGCCTGGCGCTCGGCACCGAGCAGGGCGTCGTCAAGCGCGTGGTGCCCGACTACCCCGCCAACAAGGAGGAGCTGGAGGTCATCACCCTCAAGGAGGGCGACCGGATCGTCGGCGCAGTCGAGCTGCGCACCGGCGAGGAGGATCTCGTCTTCGTCACCGACGACGCCCAGCTGCTGCGCTTCCAGGCCTCGCAGGTGCGTCCGCAGGGCCGTCCGGCCGGCGGCGTGGCGGGCATCAAGCTCGCCGACGGGGCCAAGGTCATCTCGTTCACGGCGGTGGACCCGGCGACCGACGCGGTCGTCGTGACCGTCGCGGGGTCGCGCGGCACGCTGGACGACTCCGTGCAGACGACGGCCAAGATGACGCCCTTCGACCAGTTCCCGCGCAAGGGCCGCGCCACCGGCGGCGTGCGCTGCCAGCGGTTCCTCAAGGGCGAGGACTGCCTGTCCTTCGCCTGGGCCGGCCCCGCCCCGGCCCGGGCCGCCCAGAAGAACGGCTCCGCCGCCGAACTGCCGCCGCTGGACTCGCGGCGCGACGGTTCGGGCGTGTCCCTGCCGAAGAGGATCGCGGCGGTGGCGGGCCCGGCGTGACGGCGGGCGCCGGGCGGTCCCGGACCGCCCGGGCCGGCGGTGGTCCGACGGTCCGGGCCGGCCGGTGGTCCTACGGTCCGGGCCGGGCTCCTGCGGGGCGGGGTGGTCTCCTGCGGGGGCGGGGTGGCGGCTAGACGTCCTGGTCCGCGTCCCCGCCCGCGCCCGCGTCGGTGTCGGCGTACTCGAGGTCCTCGGGGTCCTCGGGATCGATGACGGGCTCGGAGACGAACACGCCGGCGCCCGGACCGGGAGGGGGGTCGGCGTACGGCACGTCCGCGTGGGTTTCCGCATGGGCTTCCGCGTGGGTGTCCGCGTCCCGGACGTCCTGGACGTACCGCAGGACTCCCCACATGGCGTGCTCGTCGGCCGCCTGCCCGGCGTCCGCCCGGCATGCCTCCAGTTCCTTGCCGAGGGCCACGGTGTCGATGCCGGCGCCGATGAGCACGAGCTGCGTCGCCCGGGCGTCGCCGGGCGGCCAGGGCTCGGGGTAGAAGCGCAGGAACCGGCCGACGGCGTGGACGGCGTAGCGGTTGCGGGGGTCGTGGGCGCCGAAATCGACGTAGCCCTTGATCCGGTACAGCCCCTCGGGCCTGCTGTCGAGGAACGCCATCAGCCGGCGCGGGTCCATCGGCGTGCCGGACACGAACGACAGGCTGTCGTAGGCGGCGTGCAGATGCCCGTCGTGCTCTTGGCCGGGCTCGTGGTCGTCGGGGCCGTACAGGTCGTCGAAGGACAGCTGGCCGACGCGCTCCTCGCTGGGCCGGCAGTCGAACAGGAACTCCGGGTCGACGCGGCCGTAGGAGGCGGGCACGACGGCGGCCCGGTCGGCGAGGGAGCGCACCTGGGCCAGGATCCGCTCGCCGTCCGCCGCCCGGTCGAGCTTGTTGACGACGACCAGGTCGGCGAGGGCGAGGTGCCGGTCGATCTCCGGGTGCCGGGCGCGGGTGGCGTCGAACTCGGCGGCGTCGACGACCTCGACGAGCCCGCCGTAGACCACGTCGGGGTTCTCACTGGTCAGCACCATCCGGACCAGTTCCCGCGGCTCGGCCAGGCCGCTGGCCTCGATGACGACGACATCGATGCCGACGGCCGGCCGGGTGAGCCGCTCCAGGTAGAGGTCCAGCTCGCTCACGTCGACCGCGCAGCACAGGCAGCCGTTGCCGAGGGAGACGGTGGAGTCGCCCAGGGCGCCGGCCACGGCCATGGCGTCGATCTCGATGGCACCGAAGTCGTTGACGATCGCGCCGATGCGGCTGCCGCCGCTGTGGTGCAGGAGGTGGTTGAGGAGGGTGGTCTTGCCGGAGCCGAGGAAACCGGCGAGGACGACGACCGGGATCTGCCGCGGGCCCGGGCGGGGCTCCGCACTCGCGACCAGCTCTTCGTTCGGGCTCGGCCGGCTCACCGTGCGACCACTCTCCCACCGACGTGTGCACCGGCTCGCGGCTCCGGTGCGTGTACCAGGACTCGACGCGGCCCCAGGATACGGGCGCTCCGACCCCGCCGACGGGCACGGCCGACGGGCATGCCGACGGGCACGGCCGACGGGCATGTTCCCTCTCTGCGAGGGACTTGACTGCCCGTGCCCGGCTCACTCCCTGTCAACGTTGATTGAATCAATGCTCAGTCGTCAATGAGTGCCCGGCGGAACGGATACGGTGACTCCCATGCGTGATCAGGAACCCGCCCCTGTTCCAGGGGAGCGCCGGCTGACCACCAAGGAGGCCGCCGAGCTGCTCGGGGTGAAGCCCGAGACGGTGTACGCCTACGTCAGCCGCGGCCGGCTCACCAGCCGCCGCGCGCCCGGCGGCCGGGGCAGCACCTTCGACGCCAAGGAGGTCGAGGCGCTCGCCCGCCGCACCCGGCGGGACGGCGCCGCGGGCGCGGGACCCGGCGGCGAGCCGTCCGTCCGCACCCGGCTCACGTTGATCGACCGGGACCGGTACTTCTACCGCGGGGTCGACGCGACCGAGCTGGCCGCCCGGCACTCCTACGAGGAGGTCGCCGAGTGGCTGTGGACGGGGGAGCTGCGCCCCGGCGCCGCCTTCACCGCGCCGGAGGCGTCCGTGGCGGCCGCCCGGCAGGCCGTCGACGCCCTGCCCGCGCACGCCGGGCCCGCCGACCGGCTGCGCGTCGCGGTCGTCGCGGCGGCCGTGGCGGACCCGCTGCGCTTCGACCTGTCCGAGGACGCCGTCCTGGGCACCGCGCGCACCCTCATCCCCACCCTGGTCGCGGCGCTGCCGCCGCTGCGGCACGCCGACTGCGACGAGGGCCCGGTGGCCCGCCGGCTGTGGGCACGCCTGACCGGCCGCGGCCCCGACGAGGCGTCGCTGCGCGTCCTGGACACGGCGCTCGGGCTGCTGGCCGACCACGACCTGGCCGCCTCCACGCTCGCCGTGCGGGTCGCGGCCTCGGCCCGCGCGCACGCCTACGCGGCCGTCTCCGCCGGCCTGGGCGTGATCGAGGGCCCGCTGCACGGCGCGGCCGGCGGGCTCGCCCACCGGATGCTGCTGGAGGTGCTGGACCGGGGCGGCGCGGCGCCGGTGGTCGCGGACGAGCTGCGCGCCGGGCGCCGCATCCCGGGGCTCGGCCACCGGCTGTACCAAGGCGAGGATCCCCGTGCGCGGGCCCTGTTCGCGCTGCTGGAGGAGGTGCCCGGCGCCGCGCCCGCGCTCGCCGCGGCCCGCGACGTCGTGGAGACCACCGCGCGCCACGCGCCGCTGCACGCCAACGTCGATCTGGCCCTCGCGGTGTTCACGGTGGCCTCGGGGATGTCCGCCGACGCGAGCGAGACCGTCTTCGCCGTGGCGCGTACGGCGGGCTGGATCGCGCACGCGCTGGAGGAGTACGGGGAACGCCCGCTGCGCATGCGCCCGAGCGGCCACTACACCGGCCCGCGGCCACCGCGCCCCCTGCCGGAGTGACCCGCCGCGCGCCCGGCCGTCCCGGCCGGGGCAGCCCGCGCACAGGTCCCGACCGCCCCCGCAGGAGCAGTCCCGCGCAGTCCCGCGCAGTCCCGCGCACAGGTCCTCACCGCCCCCACAGGAGCGGTCCTGCGCACAGTCCCCACCGCCCCGCAGGAACAGTCCCGTCGTGCGGCCGGAAGTCATCGCACCGGAAGTCAGGTTAGGCTCACCTCTGTGAGTACGTGCGCGACCGTCTCCCTGGAGCTCGACGAGCCCGTCGCGGGGACCGCGGCCATGGCAACGACGTGGCTGCTGCTGGAACAGCCCGGCCCCTGGGGTGCCAACGCGCTCCTTTCCAGCCATCTGGACCCCGCCGTCGGGCGTGCCCTGGAGCGGGCCGCCAAGGGCACCGGGGTCCGTGTGGCGCTCATCCGCCGGCCCGGCCGGCACGCCGACTGCGGCACTCCGCAGACGCGCCGGGTGTACGCGGCGCACACCGTGCCGGGAAGGACGTGGGTGCGCGCCGCCGTCACCGACGACTCCGCGCTCCTGTTGGCGCTGGACCTCGCCGCGCTGGGCCGCGGCGATCACCGTTCCTTCGACGCCGTGCTGGGCGGCGTCCCGCACACCGGTCACCCGCTCGCCCTCGTCTGCACCAACGGCAAGCGGGACCGCTGCTGCGCCCTGCTCGGCCGGCCCCTCGCGGCCGAGCTCGCCGCGTCCGGCGCGGAGGGCGTGTGGGAGGTCACCCATCTGGGGGGCCACCGGTTCGCGCCCACCCTGCTCGTCCTGCCGTACGGGTACGCCTACGGCAGGGTCCGGGCGCACACCGCCGGCGAGATCCTGCACCGGGTGCGCGAGGGGCGGATCAGCCTCCGGGACTGCCGGGGCAGGTCGGCCTGGGAGCTGCCCGGGCAGGCGGCCGAACTGGCCGTGCGTGCGGCGACGGGCGAGGACCGCGCGGACGCCCTCCGCGTCGTACGGGTCGTAGAGGTCGTACGGGACGCACGGGACCCACAGGACGCGCGGACCGACGGTGCCGCCCCGCGCTGGGAGGTGACCGTCGCCCACGCCGACGGACGCCACTGGCAGGTGGAGGTGGCCCAGGGCGCGGCCCGGCCGCCCCGCAGGGAGAGCTGCGGGGCGTCCGTGCTGGGAACACCGGCGCGCATGGACGTCGTCGCGGTGCGCGAACCGGCCGTACAGGGAGCCCTGGCCTAGGGGCACCCCGCCGGGGTCCGGCCGCCGGGCCTCGCCGTACCCCTGGGGCGGGGCGGCCCGCCCGCGTACCGTTCATGGCCATGAGCCCCACTCCCCCCGCTCGCCGCCGGCGCCTCGGGCTGCCGCGGCGCGTGTTCTCGCAGGTGCTGCTGATGCAGTTGGCGATCGCCGCGGGAGTCGCGGTGCTCGCCACCGGACTGTTCCTGGCGCCGCTGAGCCACCAGTTGGACGACCAGGCGATGCGCCGCGCGCTCGCCATCGCCGAGACCACCGCCCAGCAGCCGGGGCTGGCGCACGAGATGCTGACGACGCCGCCGACCGTGGACGGTCCGGTGCAGCGCACCGCGGAGCGGATCCGCAGGGCGACCGGGGCCGAGTACGTCGTCGTGCTGGACTGGCGGGGCGTGCGCTGGTCGCACACGGACCCCCGGCAGGTCGGGCGGCACGTCTCGACCGACCCGACCCAGGCCCTGGCCGGCCGGGAGATCATGCAGATCGACGAGGGCACCCTGGGCCGCACCGCCCGCGGCAAGGTGCCGCTGCGCGACAGCCACGGCGCCATCGTCGGCGCGGTCTCGGTCGGCATCCCCTACGACAGCGTGCGGGCCCGTCTCGTCAGCGCCATACCGGGGCTGCTCGCCTACGCCGGCGGCGCGCTGGCCGTCGGTGCGCTGGCGGCCTGGCTGGTCTCCCGCCGGGTGCAGCGGCAGACCCGCGACCTGGCCTTCTCCGACATCGCCGCCCTGCTCGCGGAGCGGGAGGCGATGCTGCACGGCATCCGGGAGGGGGTCGTCGCCCTGGACCGCGACGGGCGCATCCGGCTGCTCAACGACGAGGCGCAGCGCCTGCTGGGCATCGGTGAGGAGGCCGTCGGGCGGTCGCCGGACGAGGCGCTCGGCGCGGGCCGCACCGCCGACGTGCTGGCCGGCCGGGTCACCGGGGCCGACCTGCTGACCGTGCGCGGCCACCGCGTCCTGGTCGCCAACCGCATGCCCACCGACGACGGCGGTGCCGTCGCCACCCTGCGCGACCGCACCGAGTTGGAGCGGCTCGGGCGTGAACTGGACTCCACACGCGGCCTGATCGACGCGCTGCGCGCCCAGGACCACGAGCACGCCAACCGCATGCACACGCTGCTCGGGCTGCTGGAGCTGGAGATGTACGAGGACGCCGTGGAGTTCGTCGGCGAGGTCGTCGGCGACCACCGGGCCACCTCCGAACAGGTCGCCGAGAAGGTACGGGACCCGCTGCTGGCGGCGCTGCTGGTGGGCAAGGCGACAGTGGCGGCCGAGCGCGGGGTGGCGCTGTGGGTGTCCGACGCGACGCGGCTGCCGGACCGGCTGGTCGATCCGCAGGGTCTGGTCACCGTCGTCGGCAATCTGGTGGACAATGCGCTCGACGCGGTCGCGGGCACGCCGCACGCGCGCGTGGAGGTCGAGTTGCGCGCCGAGGGCCGTACGGCCGTGCTGACGGTGCGCGACACCGGGCCCGGAATCCCGCCGGAGCAACGGGAGTTGATCTTCACGGAGGGATGGTCGACCAAGGAACCGCCGGCCCACCGCAAGCGCGGCATCGGCCTGTCCCTGGTGCGCCGGCTCGCCGAGCGGCAGGGTGGCGGTGTGACGGTCGGTCAGGCCGACGGCGGGGGCGCGGAGTTCACGGTCGTGCTGCCGGAGGCGCTGACCGAGCCGGAGCCGGCGCCGGCCCTGGCCGCCCGCGCGGAGACCGCCGCCGAGGAGGAGGCAGGGTGATCGAGGTCCTGGTGGTGGACGACGACGCGCGCGTCGCGCGGGTCAACGCCGCCTACGTCGAAAAGGTGCCCGGCTTCCGGGTCGCGGGCCGGGCCCACAGCGCCGACGAGGCACTGCGACTGCTGGAGACGCTGCCGCAGGTGGATTTGGTCCTCATGGACCACTACCTGCCCGACGGCACGGGCCTGGCGGTGGTGCGGGAGATGCGCAGCCGGAGCCGGCAGACCGATGTGATCATGGTGACGGCGGCGCGGGACGTCTCCACCGTGCAGGCGGCGATGCGGCACGGGGCGCTGCAGTACCTGGTCAAGCCGTTCACCTTCGCCGGGCTGCGCACCAAGCTGGAGGCGTACGCGGGGCTGCGCCGCACCCTGGACGGCGGCGGGGAGGCCGGGCAGGCGGAAGTGGACCGGATCTTCGGCGCGCTGTCCGCGTCCTCGGAGCCCGGCCTGCCCAAGGGGCACTCCCCCGCCACGGCGGAACTGGTGCGCCGCACCCTGGTGAACGCCGAGGGGCCGCTGTCGGCGCAGGAGATCGCCGACCGGACGGGCGTGAGCCGGCAGACCGCGCAGCGCTACCTGAAGCTGCTGGAGCGCACCGGCTGGGCGCGGCTGACCCTGAGATACGGCGACACGGGCCGCCCGGAACACCGTTACGTGTGGGCGGCCCGCGTCTAGCACGGCACGCGGGGAGGGAGAAGCGGGCGGGCACGGCCCGCGGGAGGAGAGGCGGGCGGGCACGGCCCGCGGAGGGGCGGGCGCCGGGCCCCTGCGGTCACCGGCTCAGCCCGTGGCCTTCTCGACGAACTCGGTGGTGTAGGTCCTGTCCAGGTCCACCCGGGCGTTCTTGATGCTGGGGTTGAACGCCTTGAGGACCTTCTCGACGGTCTGCGGACCGCCGTCGGGCATCACACCGTCCTTGGTGAACATCGGCAGCGTGCTCTTGATCGCCTCCGTGTAGAGCGCCTTGTTGCCCTGGGAGTAGTCGGCGGGCATCTTGCCGGCGATCTCGGACGCGCTGTGGGTGGACATCCACTGGAGCGTCCTGACGAACGCGTTGGCCAGCTTCTGGACGGTGTCCTTGTGGCTGTTGACCCAGTCCGTCTGCATGTACAGGCTCGACGACGGGTACGGGCCGCCGAGCGCCTTCCGCGAGCCCTCCGGGGTGCGCATGTCCAGAAGGATCCGGCCGGCCTTCTTGTCGAGGATCGTCGCGACGGTCGGGTCGGTCGTCATACCGCCGTCGATGGCGCCTTTCTGGAGCGCGGAGATGAAGGTGGGGCCCGCGCCGACGGCGACCGGCGTGAACTCGCTGACCTGCACGCCGTTCTTGATCGCCAGGTACTTGGTGAGGAAGTCGGTGGAGGAGCCGAGGCCGGTGACGCCGAGTTTCCTGCCCTTGAAGTCCTTCGGCGACCTGATGCCGCCCGCGGCCTTGGTGGAGACGATCTCGACCTCGCCGGGCGCCTGCGAGAACTGCACCACGGACTCCACGGACTTGCCCTTGACCTGCAGGTCGAGGGTGTGGTCGTAGAAGCCGACGGCCCCTTGGACCTGGCCGGAGACGAGCGCGGTCTCGGCCTGGACACCGGCGGGTTCGCTCAGCAGCTCCACGTCGAGGCCCTCGGCCTTGAAGTAGCCGAGGCGCTGGGTGAGCATCGCGGGCAGGTAGATGACCTTGTCCAGGCCACCGACCATGATCTTGACGTGCTCGCCGGAGCCCTTGCCCCCGGCACCGCCGCCGGTGTCGGCGGTGGTGCTCGCCGCGTCGTTGGCGCAGGCGGTGAGCGAGGTGAGGGCGAGCAGGCCGGCGGCGGTCAGTGCGGCGATTCTGGCGGTGGTGCGCATGGCGGGTTCACGTCCTTGTGAGAGGGCGGTGCGGGAACGGGGCAGCGGGGGGGGTGGCGGCAGGGGGACCGGCGGCTCAGCCGTCGGAACGGGCCGGCTTCCAGCGGAAGATGCGGCGCTCGGCGAAGGTGAGGAGACCTTCGGCGAGGAGGGCGACGACGGCGAGGATGACCATCGCGGCGTACACGCCGGCCGCGTTGAAGGTGCCCTGGGACTGCGCGACGAGCAGGCCGATGCCCCGAGTGGCGCCGATGTACTCGCCGACGATGGCGCCGATGAGGGCGAAACCGAAGCTGACGTGCAGACTGGTGAAGATCCACGAGGTCGCGGACGGGATGACCACCTGCAGCGTCACCCTGCGGTCGCTCGCGCCGAGGATGCGGGCGTTGGCGACGAGGTTCCGGTCGACCTCGCGGGCGCCCTGGAAGGCGTTGAAGAACACCGGGAAGAACACCAGGACGACGGCGGAGGCCACCTTGGAGGCCGGCCCGAGCCCGAACCAGATGACGAAGATCGGGGCGAGCACGATCCTCGGAATGGAGTTGAGGACCTTGATGTAGGGGCCGAGGATGTCGGCGAGGAACGCGACGCGCCCGAGCGCGATGCCGAGGACCACACCGGCGACCACGCCGAGGACCCAGCCGAGCAGCGCCTCGTGGAGCGTGTACCAGATCTGCTCGCCCAGGGAGCCGAGGGCGGTGCCGTGGGTCACCCAGGTCCGGATCTGGTCCCAGATCTTCGACGGCATCGAGAAGTTGAACGGGTCGATGACCTCGGCCCGGGACAGGACCTCCCACAGGCCGAGCACGCCGACCAGGAGCAGCACGCGCACGGCGCTCACCACCACCCGGCGCCTGCGGGCGGCACGCGCCCGGGTCCGGGCGCGGTCCGGGGACTTGACCGTGTCGACGACGGGTGTGCTCAGCACGTCAGGCGACATGCGCGGCGCCCCTTTCGCGAGTGATGCGGACCTCTTCGCCGAGGGACTCCCAGATCTCGCGGTAGATCTCCACGAAGTGCGTCTCCAGGCGCACCTCCTCGACCTTGCGGGGCCGCGGCAGGTCGATGGCGAAGACGTGCTTGACGGTGGCGGGTCCGGCGGTCATCACGACGACCTTGTCGGCCAGCGCGATGGCCTCCTCCAGGTCATGGGTGACGAAGACGACGGAGGTGCCGCTGCCCTCCCACAGCTCCAGCAGCTGATCCGACATCAGCGCCCTGGTCTGCACGTCGAGCGCCGAGAACGGCTCGTCCATGAGCAGGATCTCGGGGTCGTTGACGAAGGTGGCGGCGAGTGCGACGCGCTTGCGCTGACCGCCGGAGAGCTGGTGCGGATAGCGGTCCTCGAACGCGGCGAGCCCGACGCGGGCCAGCCATTCCCGGGCCCGCTGCCTGGCCTCCGCCTTGGGCACGCCGCGGAAACGGGGGCCGGCCATGACGTTGGACAGCACCGTGCGCCACGGGAAGGTGGCGTCCTGCTGGAAGACGAAGCCGACCTTGCCGCCGACGCCGCGCACCGGCTCGCCGGCGACCAGCACCTCGCCCTCGGTGGGCTCCTCCAGGCCGCTGACCAGGGTGAGCGTGGTCGACTTGCCGCAGCCGGTGGGGCCGACGACGGCGACGAACTCACCGCGTCCGACGGTGAGGTCGAGGTCCCGTACGGCCGTGTGCAGACCCCCCGAAGGGGTCCTGAACGTCTTGCTCGCGCCCCGTAGTTCGATGGCGGGGCTGGTGTCTGCGCTCATGACCCGGGACCGTAGGTACGGTGCGGGCCACGGCGTCAGTCTTCTGAGCGCATCCTGTTCTTTTGCTCGCAAGAGGCTGTTGTGCTCATTTTGCTCGCGCTACAACAACGCCAGCCGCAACACGGGCGAAACGCCCGTCAGGCCTTGACGGAAAGAGGCCCGATGATTGACGTCCTGGTGGTCGACGACGACTTCCGTGTCGCTGAGATCAACGCCAAGTACGTGGAAAAGGTTCCCGGATTCCGGGTGGCCGCGCGTGCGCACAGCGCCGCCCAGGCGCTGACCGCGGTGGAGCGCGGCACGATCGACCTGGTGCTGCTCGACCACTACCTGCCCGACCAGTCCGGTCTCGACCTCGTCCACCGCATGCGCGAGCAGGGCCACGGCACCGACGTCATCATGATCACGGCGGCCGGCGACGTGGTCACGGTGCAGCGGGCGATGCGCCTGGGCGCCCTGCACTACCTGGTCAAGCCGTTCACGTTCGCCGCGCTGCGCGCCCGCCTGGACTCCTACGCGGCGCTGCGCCGCACCGTCGACCGGGTCGGCGGGCGGGGAGTGACCGGGCAGGAGCAGGTGGACCGCATCTTCGGCGCGCTGCGCACCGCGCCCGCGCCCTCCTCCCCCGGACTGCCCGGCGGCCACTCGGAGCCGACCACGGACCTCATCTGCACCGTCCTGTACCGCGCGGGCCATCCGCTGTCGGCCCACGAGGTGGCCGCCCGCACGGGCCTGAGCCGCTCCACCGCCCAGCGCTACCTGCGCCGCCTGGAGCAGGCCGGCCGGCTGCGCCTGTCTCTGAGGTACGGCGACACGGGCCGGCCGGAGCACCGGTACGCCTGGGTGGCGCCGTAGCCGTACGGCCGGCCCCCGCCCGGGCCGCGGCGGTCGCGTCTCACGCGGCGCCCGCCCCCGTCAGCGACCGCACCTCCGTCTCCGCGTACCGGGCCTCGTCGGGGAGTTCGGCGGAGGTGACGGTGCCGAGCCAGCCGGCGAGGAAGCCGAGCGGGACGGAGACCAGGCCCGGGTTCTGCAGCGGGAAGTACTGGAAGTCCAGGCCGGGGAAGAGGGAGTCGGGGCTGCCGGAGACCACCGGGGACAGCACGACCAGCACCAGCGCCGGCACCAGTCCGCCGTAGACCGCCCACACCGCGCCGCGAGTGGTGAAGCCGCGCCAGAACAGCGAGTACAGCAGCACGGGCAGGTTCGCCGACGCGGCGACGGCGAAGGCGAGACCGACCAGGAAGGCCACGTTCATGCCGCGGGCGAGCAGGCCGAGCGCGATGGCCAGCACTCCGATGCCGACCGCGGCGACGCGCGCCACGGCCACCTCGCTGCGCTGCCTGCCGCCGCGCCGCCGCAGCGAGGCGTACAGGTCGTGGGCGACGGACGCGGAGGAGGCGAGCGTGATGCCGGCGACGACGGCGAGGATCGTGGCGAAGGCGACGGCGGCCACCACCGCGAACAGAACCGTTCCGCCGGTCGAGTCCGGGCCGCCGCCCAGGTCGAGGGCGAGCAGCGGGACCGCCGTGTTCCCGGCGGCGTTCGAGGCGCGCACGGTCTGCGGGCCGACGAGCGCGGCCGCGCCGAAACCGAGGAGAATCGCCATCAGATAGTAGGCGCCGATGAGTCCGACGGACCACACGGCGCTGCGGCGGGCCGCCCGTGCGGTGGGCACGGTGTAGAAGCGGGACAGGATGTGCGGCAGCCCACCGGTGCCCAGGACCAGCGCGAGACCGAGGCTGATGAAGTCCAGCCGCGCGGTCCAGTCGGCGCCGTACTTCAGCCCGGGCGCCAGGAAGGCGGGCCCGTGGCCGCTGCGGGCGGCCGCGGTGAGCAGCAGCCGGTCGAGGTCGCCGTGGAAGCGGAGCAGGACCAGCACGGTCAGCGTGACCGTGCCGCCGAGCAGCAGGACCGCCTTGACGATCTGGATCCACGTGGTGGCCCGCATCCCGCCCAGCGACACGTAGACCACCATGAGCGCGCCGACGCCGATGACGGCCCAGACCTGCGCCGCCTGGCTGGTACGGCCGATCAGCAGCGCGACCAGGCTGCCCGCGCCGACCATCTGCGCCACCAGGTAGAGGACGGACACGGTGACCGAGGAGGCTCCCGCCGCGATCCGCACCGGCCGCTCCCGCATCCGCGACGCGACGACGTCGGCCAGCGTGAACCGCCCGCAGTTGCGCACCAGTTCCGCGACGAGGAACAGCACCACCAGCCATGCCACCAGGAAGCCGACCACGTACAGCACACCGTCGTAGCCGAACAGCACGATCAGCCCCGGTACGCCCAGGAAGGAGGCGGCCGAGGCGTAGTCGCCCGCGATGGCGAAACCGTTCTCCATGGGCGAGAACAGCCGGCCGCCCGCGTAGAACTCCTCGGCGGAACCGTGCCGTCTGCGGCTCGCCCACGTCGTGATCGCCAGCGTGACCGCGACGAACCCGCTGAACAGCAGCAGCGCCAGCGTCTGGTGCCCGCCGGTCACGACGCACCGCCCCGCAGTCCGCGCGCCCGCTCCTGGGTGTCCCAGCGCAGTTCGAGTGCGGCCCGGTCCCTGCGCAGCCGCGCGTGCCGCGCATAGGCCCAGGTGAACAGGAAGGTGCTGAGGAACTGCCCGAGCCCCGCGAGCAGCGCCACGTTCATCGCGCCCGCCACCGGTCGCGCCATGAACCCGGGCGCGGCGGTCGCGGCCACCACGTACGCCGTATACCACCCGAGGAAGACGGCGACCATCGGCACCACGAAACGCCGGTAGCGGCTGCGCACCTCCTGGAAGGCCGCGCTGCGCTGCACCGCGAGGTACACCCCGGCCGCGCCGCCGTCCGGACCGGGCCGCTGCACCCGACGCGCGGCCGGCACCTCGACGGCCGCGTCCGGGCCTGCCGGCTCGCCCCAGCCGGAGGCGAGCGCGTCGTACCAGGGATCGTCGTACGTCTCGGGTCCCGCCGCGGGGGCGGGAGCATGACCTTCATGGTTCTCGGCCGGGCTCTGGGGACCGTCCCCGGCGCCGGAGGGACGAGCGTTGGGTGACTGCATGCCCAAGGATGGACAGACCGGGAAGATCCATGACTCTTCTTCCTCCCCCTCTTCACCCCAAAAGGTGATGCATCAGGTGACTCATCCCGCAGGGGGTCGCACCAGCCCTTTCCCGTACGCGTAACGCACCGCCTGCGCACGGTCCTTGAGGCCCGTCTTGGCGAACAGGTTGTTGATGTGGGTCTTCACCGTCGCCGTGGAGACGTGCAGCCTGCGCGCGATCTGCTGGTTGCTCAGCCCCTCGGCGATCAGCACCAGCACCTCCGTCTCCCGCGCGGTCAGCCCGTCCGGCGCCGGATCGGGCGCGGCCGGCGGGCGCTCGTCCTGGGACAGCCGCTCCAGCAGCCTGCGCTGGATGCCGGGCGAGAGGCCGGCGTCCCCCGACAGCACGCTGTGCACCGCGCGCACGATCTCGTCACCGCCCGCGTCCTTGGTGAGATAGCCGCGGGCGCCGGCTCTCAGGGCGGGGAAGAGCGAGTCGTCGTCCGCGTACGTCGTGAGCACCACGACCTGGGTGCCCGGATGATCGGCGCGGATGCGCCGGGTGGCCTCGACACCGTCGCAGCGGGGCATGCGCAGGTCCATCAGGACCACGTCCGGGGCGAGTTCGGCGACGAGCCGGACGGCCTCCTCCCCGTCGGCCGCGGAGCCGACGACCTCCAGACCGGGCAGCAGCCCGAGCAGCATCACGATCCCCTCCCGCACGATGGTCTGGTCGTCGGCCACCACCACGCGCGCGGGTTTCCTCTCCGCCTCCGCGGTCATGCCGGCACCCTCAGCGTCACGGCGAACCCCTCCTCCTCCGGTCCGGCATGCAGCGAGCCCCCGAGCAGTTCGGCCCGCTCCCGCATGCCCAGCAGACCGTACCCGCCCCCGGAGCCGGCGAGTTCACCCGGCGAGCCGCCGGTGTCCCGGACGTCGAGCGTGATCTCGTGCTCCCCGTAGTCGAGCCGCACCCTCACCTTGGCGCCCGGTGCGTGCTTGCGGACGTTGGTCAGCGCCTCCTGCGCGACCCGGCGCACGGCCTGCGAGGCCTCCGCGGGCAGGGCCCGGCGCTCACCCGTGATGGTGACCTCCGCTCCGTCCTGCGTGCTGACGAGACCGCTCAGGAAGTCCTCCAGCGGGGTCATCTCCCCGCGCAGCGCGGACAGCGCCTGCCGGGTCTCGTCCAGACCGTCGCGCGCCATCGTCCGGGCGGCGACCACCCGCTCGAGTATCTGTGCGCGGTCGGCGCCGCGCTCGACGAGCAGCCGGGCGGCCTCCAGGTGGACGAGCTGCGCCGAGAGGCTGTGCGCGAGCACGTCGTGGATCTCCCGGGCGATCCTGGCCCGCTCCGCCAGCGCCGCGGACTCCGCCTCGGCGGCCCGCGCGGCCCGCTCCTGGGCCAGCAGCCGCTGGGCGTTGCCGCGGGCCTCGGCGTCCAGGCGCAGGACGTAGCCGGCGAGGGCGAGGCCGACCGAGGTGACCACCGTGGTCAGCCCGTCGTCGTCGTTGAACACGGAGTACGTGGCCAGGGCGGCGGTGGCCACGGGCAGGGCGGCCGCCAAGGGCAGCCGCTCCAGCGCGCTCACGGCGCAGCCGCACCAGACAACCAGGGCCGGCACGCGCAGGCCGGTGGTCTGGGCGAGGACCGCGAGCCCCATGAGGGCGGCGACACACGCGGCCGACGGCAGGAGCCGGTGCTGCAACGTGGTGCGGTAGAAGGCCCGGGCGAGGGCTGCCGCGACGACGACGCCGGCCGCTGCCGCGAGCATGCCCCAGCCGTGGACGTGGCGGCCGGTCAGGGCGCTCCACAGCAGCATGGCGAGGACGAGCAGGCGCACGGCCCAGGCGAGCAGCCGCCGCGCCTGCGAGATCCCGGCCCGCCCGAGTGCCTCGCGGGAGGGCCAGCGCGTCCAGGCGTTCTCCGTCACACCCGCTCCTTCCACGTGGGCCGGGCCACGCCGTCACCGTACGCCGGGCGCGTGGCCGCTCCACCGGTGAGCGGCCGCGCCCGGCGGGCCAGGATCCCGGAGCGCACCAGCAGCAGGGCGGCGGCCGAGAGCAGCAGGGCGGAGCCGTCCTGGTGGACGCCGAGCGGTATGCCGAGCAGGACGAGACCGACGCGCAGGGCGACGCCCGCGGCCCAGACGCCCGCACTGGCCCTGGTGCTGCGGGCCCACACGGAGCCGTCGTCCGCCGTGTGGATGCGGGTGGTCCAGGCCCAGCCGCATCCGATGCCGACGGCGACGACCAGTTCGGCTCCTGCCAGCAGGGCGGACGTGACCGGGTGGTGGGCGTCGAGCAACCCCGGCTCGCGCAGCGCCAGGACCGCCAGGATCGCGGGCACGAGCCACCAGCGGCGCCGCGCGTCGATCCGCTGGGGACGGAACTGGCGGGCGATCACCACGACGGCCACGGCCGTGATCAGCAGCGCGTCGGCAACTCCGGGCATCGGGGCCTCCGTGAGCGGCAGGGAGACGGCAGCGTGTGCTGCCACGCCTTCGACGCTACGGAAACGCGCAGCTCAGCGGATCGGATCGGGGATGGATCACGGGTGGACACGAACGCGGAGCGGGCTCCACCCACGGGTGGAGAACGGTCTTGGCGGGCGCCGGGGTGCGAGCGGAATGCGGACGTACAAGGGGCGCGGCGTGAGCGTACAGAGGGCACGGCAGCTCCGGTCGTACGTCCCGGGCCGCGGTCGCGTCGGGCCGCGGCGCGGTGTTGCGGCGCCGCGGCCCGCTTTCTCCACCCGTGGACGCGCCCGGGATGCGGCTCCGTACGTACGAGCCGGGCAGCAGGGTGGGCGGGCCTTCCTCATGCCGGAGCGGCGTGCCGCCCACGGGTACGCCGCTCTGTCCCGCCCCGGGTCCGGGCCCCTGAGTCCGGACCCGGGGCGGCCGTCAGGCGTCGATGCGGGAGCGGTCCAGCGTCGCCGCCGAGTTGGAGATGAACTCCTTGCGGGGCGCGACCTCGTTGCCCATGAGCAGTTCGAAGACCTGCTCGGCGGCCTCGACGTCGGAGATGTTGATGCGGCGCAGGGTGCGGCGGCGCGGGTCCATGGTGGTCTCGGCCAGCTGGTCGGCGTCCATCTCGCCCAGGCCCTTGTACCGCTGGATGGTGTCCTTGTAGCGGATGCCCTTGGTCTGGAACTCCATGAGCTTGTCGCGCAGTTCGCGGTCCGAGTACGTGTAGACGTACTTGTCCTGGCCCCTCTTGGGCTGGACCAGCTCGATGCGGTGCAGCGGCGGCACGGCGGCGAAGACCCGGCCCGCCTCGACCATGGGCCGCATGTAGCGGTGGAACAGCGTCAGGAGCAGGGTGCGGATGTGGGAGCCGTCCACGTCGGCGTCGGTCATCATGATGATCTTGCCGTAGCGGGCCTGGTCGATGTCGAAGGTCCGGCCGGACCCGGCTCCTATGACCTGGATGATCGCGCCGCACTCGGCGTTCTTGAGCATGTCCGTGATGGACGACTTCTGCACGTTGAGGATCTTGCCGCGGATGGGCAGCAGGGCCTGGAACTCGGAGTTGCGGGCGAGCTTGGCCGTGCCGAGCGCGGAGTCGCCCTCGACGATGAACAGCTCGCTGCGCTCCACGTCGTCGCTGCGGCAGTCGGCCAGCTTGGCGGGCAGCGAGGAGGACTCCAGGGCCGTCTTGCGGCGCTGCGCGTCCTTGTGCTGGCGGGCGGCGATGCGGGTGCGGGCGGCGGCGACGACCTTCTCCATGACGACGCGGGCCTGCTGGGCGGCGTCGCGCTTGGTGGAGGTCAGGAACGCCTTGAGTTCCTTGCTGACGACGTTGTTCACGATGCGGCGGGCCGCCGAGGTGCCGAGGACCTCCTTGGTCTGGCCCTCGAACTGGGGCTCGGCCAGGCGCACGGTGACGACCGCGGTGAGGCCCTCGAGGGCGTCGTCCTTGACGATGTCGTCCTCGGCGACGCGCAGCAGCTTCTTGGCGCGCAGGACGTCGTTCAGCGTCCTGGTGACGGCCTGCTCGAAACCGGCGACGTGGGTGCCGCCCTTGGGGGTGGCGATGATGTTGACGAACGACCTGACGGTCGTGTCGTAGCCGGTGCCCCAGCGCAGCGCGACGTCGACGCCGAGTTCGCGGGTGACCTCGGTGGGGGTCATCTGACCGCGCTCGTCCAGAACCGGGACGGTCTCCTTGAAGGTGCCCTGCCCGGTGAAGCGGAGGACGTCGCAGATGGGCTTGTCACTCGCCAGGAACTCGCAGAACTCGCTGATGCCGCCGTCGAAGCGGAACGACTCCTCACCCTTGCTGCCGCCCTCGCCGAGGCCGTACTCGTCGCGCACGACGATGGTCAGGCCCGGTACCAGGAAGGCGGTCTGGCGGGCGCGCTGGTGCAGCGTCTCCAGGGAGAGCTTGGCGTCCTTGAGGAAGATCTGCCGGTCGGCCCAGTACCGCACGCGGGTGCCGGTGCGGTTCTTGGGGATCTTCTTGGTCTTGCGCAGGCCGCTCTTGTCCTCGAACTTGGCGTCCGGCCCGTCGCCGGCGAAGGTGCCCGGCACACCGCGGCGGAAGCTGATGGCGTGGGTGTGGCCGCCCCGGTCCACCTCGACGTCCAGCCGGGCCGACAGGGCGTTGACGACGGAGGCGCCGACGCCGTGCAGGCCGCCGGAGGCGGCGTAGGAGCCGCCTCCGAACTTCCCGCCGGCGTGCAGCTTGGTCATGACGACCTCGACGCCGGACAGGCCGGTCTTGGGCTCGACGTCGACCGGAATGCCGCGGCCGTTGTCCCGTACCTCGACCGAGCCGTCGTCGTGCAGGATCACCTCGATGTGGTCGCAGTAGCCACCGAGGGCCTCGTCCACGGAGTTGTCGATGATCTCCCAGAGGCAGTGCATCAGGCCACGGCTGTCGGTGGATCCGATGTACATGCCCGGGCGCTTGCGCACGGCCTCGAGGCCCTCGAGGACGAGCAGGTGCCGCGCGGTGTAGTTGGAACCGTCCCGGTCTGCTCCTGCCAGCAGCGCTGTGGACGACGGCACGGACGTCTCGGCGGTCACGCGGTTCGCTCCTCGCTGAATTTCAGGTGGGGCCCTTCGGGGTAAGGGCACGGCTTCTGTCGCCGCTCAGAGGGTACCGATGCCTGGTAGAACGGGTGTAACGCCACCCAGGACCGGCTCCTCAGCCTAGTAGAGTGTCGCATACGTGTTCGATACTTCGATGGAGTGAAGTCCACATCACGTTCCCTTCCAGGCATGAACCATTTAGGCTCCGGGCACGTCCTCAAGAACAAACCGGCAACCGCCGGAGGACGGATCCGACCGCGCGAACCCGTACGACACGACAGACACGCACTACGGCACATTCGCCGCCAACCGGCAGCAGCCAGCCGCCTCGGAGAGATCCTTTTCGAGGAAAAGCCGCGAGCGGGAACGTTTGGGGCTGGTTGGATGTTGACCCTGGTACGACAGCTCGTCGAGCTAGAGAGAAGGCGACGTGACTACTGTTCTGACTTCCGCAAGCCCGCTGACGGCCGCTGATCGCTGCGACCGCTGCGGCGCCCAGGCCTACCTGCGCGTCGTCCTGCTGAGCGGCGGAGAACTGCTCTTCTGTGCCCACCACGGGCGCAAGTTCGAGCCGGAACTCAAGAAGATCGCCGCTGAGATACAGGACGAGACCGCGCGCCTGACCACCGTCCCGGCCACCGCGTCCGACGAAGAGCGCTGACCCTCGCACCACGACGAGCCGCCCCCGGCCCGGCCGGGAACGGGCGGCCGCCCCCGACACCAGGGGCGGCCGCCCGCGCTCTTTCCCTCGTCTGCGCGCGTTCATCCGCCCGCTGCAGCCGACGCAGCACGCGCATCGAGCCGTCCAGGACCCGTTCACCAGCCGCTCAGAGCCCGCGGTGTGCGGCCGCCCGGCTCAGGGTCCCGCGCGCGGCAAACCCGCCTCCGGCCGCTCAGGCCCCCTGCTGCCGCGCCCGTGCGCCGCGGTCCCCGCGAAGCGTGCGCACGATGTCGGACACACGCGTGTAGACGCCCGGACTGCCCGCCCGGCCGCAGCCGTCCCCCCAGGACACGAGGCCGATGAGCCGGCCGTCGGCGACCAGCGGTCCCCCGCTGTCCCCCTGACAGGCGTCCCGGCCCCCCGCGGGCTCCCCGGCGCACAGCATGCTCTCGGACCGGTACGTGCCGCCCCAGCCGCCCGGATACGCCTCCCGACAAGCCGCGTCGGCCAGCACGTGCACCCGTGCGGCGTGCAGCCCGTGCGCGTACCCGCCCCCACCGGTGGTGTCCCCCCAGCCGTAGACCAGGGCGGTCGTGCCCACCGCGTACGCCGGATCGCCCGGCCCCGCCATCGCGATCACCGACGTCTGCGGCAGGGGCTGGGCCAGGGTCAGGACGGCGAAGTCGCCGACGTTGGTGGTGCCGTCGTAGCCGGGATTGACCCAGACGTTCCGAACGGCGATCTCCGTGCCCTGCTTCGAGAGCAGATCCGTACGGCCCGCGATCACCTTCAGGTCGTACGCCCGGCCGGGCGCGGTGCCCAGGACCTCCTCGCTCATGCAGTGTGCGGCGGTGAGGACGGCGGTCCGGCCGACCGCCACCCCGCCGCAGAACTGACCCGCCCGGGTGTCGCCGAACCGGTCACGGCTGGAGAGCGCCACCGTCCACGGACTCTGCGACACGTCCACGGGAAAGCCGCCGACCACGACGTCGGCGGCCGCGGGTGCGGCGGAGGCCGGGGGTATCGCGGCCGCGGCAGCCGCCAGGACCAGCGGCCGGGCCAGCGTCCGGGCAACGAGACGTCGCATGCAACACACCTCACTCTGGGTTGACGTCAAGACACCCAGAGTGATTCACGGTGCAGTGCCCCGCAGCCCGAAGGCACGGCTCCCGCGCCCTCGTTCCAGCGGCCGTCGCAGCACCCGGCCCGAGCCCGGAAAGACCGGGCAGAACGCCGAACTGCGCGCCTTCGCCCAGGGGCCCAGGGACCCGGGGCCGCCTGGGCCCGCGGTGGAGCCCGGAGCGGACCCGCCGAACCCCGCGGGCCGTCGGTCCGCACCCGTAAGCGCCTGCACGCGTCGCCGTCGGACTCGACGGGCTCCCACGCAAAACGCCCGGCTGGGAAAACCCAGCCGGGCGTTGCTTGAACCGCTCGCGGCCCGATCAGCACGGCCCTGTGTGGCGCGACACTTCCGGAGAGCGTCCCAGGGGGCCGGGCCTTCGTCGCGCGGTGGACGTCGTGCCGTGGAACCGGCCGCAGGGCCGGCTCCACAGGACGGCGGCCTAGTCGAGGTAGTCGCGCAGCACCTGGGAACGGGAGGGGTGGCGCAGCTTCGACATGGTCTTGGACTCGATCTGCCGGATCCGCTCGCGGGTCACGCCGTACACCTTGCCGATCTCGTCGAGGGTCTTCGGCTGACCGTCGGTGAGACCGAAGCGCATGGAGACGACGCCCGCCTCGCGCTCGGACAGGGTGTCGAGAACGGAGTGCAGCTGCTCCTGCAGGAGCGTGAAGCTGACCGCGTCGGCCGGAACGACGGCCTCGGAGTCCTCGATGAGGTCACCGAACTCGCTGTCGCCGTCCTCACCCAGCGGGGTGTGCAGGGAGATGGGCTCGCGGCCGTACTTCTGGACCTCGATGACCTTCTCCGGGGTCATGTCGAGCTCCTTGGCCAGCTCCTCCGGGGTGGGCTCGCGGCCCAGGTCCTGGAGCATCTGGCGCTGCACACGCGCGAGCTTGTTGATGACCTCGACCATGTGCACCGGGATGCGGATGGTGCGGGCCTGATCGGCCATCGCGCGGGTGATCGCCTGGCGGATCCACCAGGTGGCGTACGTGGAGAACTTGTAGCCCTTGGTGTAGTCGAACTTCTCCACCGCACGGATCAGGCCGAGGTTGCCCTCCTGGATGAGGTCCAGGAAGAGCATGCCGCGGCCGGTGTAGCGCTTGGCCAGGGAGACCACGAGGCGGAGGTTGGCCTCCAGCAGGTGGTTCTTGGCACGGCGGCCGTCCTCGGCGATGATCTCCAGCTCGCGCTTGAGCTTCGGGGCGAGGTTCGGCGTGTTGGCGAGCTTGTCCTCGGCGAACAGACCGGCCTCGATGCGCTTGGCGAGCTCGACCTCCTGCTCCGCGTTGAGCAGGGGGACCTTGCCGATCTGCTTGAGGTAGTCCTTGACCGGGTCGGCGGTGGCGCCGGCCGCGGCGACCTGCTGCGCGGGCGCGTCGTCCTCGTCCTCGTCGGACAGCACGAAACCGGCGCTCTCGGCACCCTCCGGCTCGTCGACCTTGGGGTCGTCGACCAGAACGTCGTCCTCGAGCAGCTCGACGTCGTCCTTCTTGGCAGTCGCCTTCTTGGGCGCCGTCTTCTTGGCGGCCGCCGTCGTCTTCTTCGCCGCCGTCTTCTTGGCGGTCGTCTTCTTCGCGGCCGTCTTCTTGGCGGGGGTTTCCTCGGCGGGCGTGTCGGCGGCGGGAGCCGCCGGAGTGGCGGTGGCGGTGGCCTTCCTGGTGGTCACCGTCTTCGCCGCCACCGTCTTGGTGGCGGTGCGCTTGGCCGGGCTCTTCGCTGCGACGCTCTTTCGGGTGCGCTTGGGCTCTGCGGCACTGACCATCAGCGTCACACCCTCTTCCTCGAGGATTTGGTTGAGGCTGCGCAGTACGTTCTTCCACTGAGTGGCCGGAATCTGGTCAGCTTCGAAGGCCCGACGCACGTCGTCGCCGGCGATCTGCCCCTCAGCCTTTCCCCGCTCAATGAGCGCCATGACAGAGACGGACTCGGCAATCTCCGGCGGGAGCGTACGGGATGTGCTGGCCGACACGAACAACCTCTCGGAACGTTGGAAAACGGCTTCCGGCCCCGTCCGGGGAGGACAGGAGCCGACCGTCGGCCTGGGGATGGGCCGACGGCGCGGGCGGGGGCCGGGAAGATGCACAGCGCCGTGGACCGGCGACCGTATTCCCTCCGCGGCTGTCACCTCTTAGGTCATCGCGCTGCTCCCATGAGCGTTACGCCCAATCCGCGTGGCCCGAATCACACCCCATAAACGCTCAAGAGCGGTCACACAGGGACGTAAAGGATCACCCGTGCGGCGACCGCGTCCGGCCCGGCACGGCGGGCGCGCATCGCCGGCACAAGCCGGCCCGGGCCGGCGGAAGGACGGGGCCGCAGCCGTACGCGCACCGCCGCTGACCGGAGGGGACCGAAAAAGACCGAAGGAGACCGGACGGGCCTGCCAGGCGCGACCGGCCGGGGCCGAGCACTGTCCGGATCGGGTCCGGACGGAGCCACCGCGGTCAGTGCTCCCGCGGCGCGGGCACCACTCGCTCCACCTCGGGATGAACGGTGAGCAGTTGGCGCATGGCCGCCTCGGCGGTGGCGCCGTCGCCCGCGGCGAGGGCGTCGACGATCCGGGTGTGCTGGGTCAGGGACGCCTCGGTCGGCCGGTCACAGCCGGTGACAGGGCCGCCGGAAACCTGCAGGGCGGCCGAGACGATGCCGGAGAGATGCTCGAGCATGCGGTTGCCGGCGACCTGGATGAGCAGCGAGTGGAACTCGGCGTCGGCCCGGGAGAAGGTGAGCGCGTCACTCTGCCCGAGGGCGTGCCCCATGATCTCGACCATGTCCGACAGGCGCTGCTGGACCTCGTCGCGCCCGTGACCGGCGGCGAGGCGGGCGGCGAGCGGCTCGATGGTCCAGCGCAGCTCGCTCAGCTCGCGCCGCTGGTCGTCGCGCTGCG
Source organism: Streptomyces echinoruber (assembly GCF_014651135.1). Taxonomy (GTDB): domain Bacteria; phylum Actinomycetota; class Actinomycetes; order Streptomycetales; family Streptomycetaceae; genus Streptomyces; species Streptomyces echinoruber. The sequence goes on along the minus strand of NZ_BMWH01000010.1, from coordinate 89,197 downwards.
GCCCGAAGGCGCGCCACTCGATGATGTCCGGGTCGAGCAGGTTCCAGTCGCTGACGGGACGCACGCGCGTGCCGACGTTCGGGCGGGCGCTGACCAGCCCCTTGGCCTCCAGGACGCGGAGCGACTCGCGGACGACGGTGCGGGACACCTCGAACCGCTGGCCGATCTCCTCCGGCACCAGCGGCCGGTCGGCGCCCAGGTCGCCGGAGACGATCATCTGACCAAGCTGCTGGACGAGTTGGCCGTGCAGTCCGCGTCCACGGCTGCCGGCCGCACGCCGGCTCATCCGGCCCATCTCCGGTTCGGCACCCTCCCAGACGGGCGCTGCGGCACCCCGGTCGGCGGCGGGGGTCTCGGCGTACGGGTAGCGGTCGAGTTCGCCCGGGCCGGCCAGACCGGAGTCGGCGGAGCGGGCGGCGGTCATCATGGTGTGCGCAAGGGTACTCACGCATCCTTTGTCGGCGTTGCCTCCAACTCCCTTGAGGGCTTTGGTGAAAAGCACACGAAAGGGTGATCGCCCCCTTCGCCGTAATTGACGCCTTATCGGAAAGAAATGGGCTTCCCTTGGGGGAGTTGTGCACACAGTGAGATCGAACGAGTGCGCATCGTTGTCATCGCGCCCGGCTGCGCAGGGTCGTGAGCAAGTACGCGCACAGCAGTGCGGACAGTGACAACGTCAGCGCGCCGCCCACGGGTTGGGCGATCACCCTGGCCGCCGCGACCAGGTACCGGTCGCCGCCGAAGGGCCACTGCAGCAGGAACACCTCGCGCATCCGCACCTGGAACCCGGCCGCCGTCCGCACGGCCGGCCCCTCCAGTGCCTTCTGCACCAGGGGTACGACGACGACCGGTACGGCGAGTACGGCCGCGAGCCCGGCCGTGGTGGAGCGGAAGACGCCGGCCGCCAGCACGCCCGCCCAGGCGCACCCGGTGACCAGGCCCACCCAGCCCGCCCCCAGCGCGAGCCAGTCCGCGGGGACCTGCGCGACTTCCCGTCCGTACATCACGTAGAGCACCTCGGCGTCGCACCCCACGGTCAGGAAGGCCAGTGCCAGCGCAATGGCCCCGGCGACGGCGAGTTTCGCGGTGAGCAGCCCCAGCCGGCGGGGCACGGTGCCGCGGTCCGCGGCCAGGGCGGGGTGGCGGAACTCGTCGCCGAACGCGAGGGCCCCGAGCAGCCCCGCACCGAGCGCCGCGGGCGGCAGCGGCAGCTGCCGCGGCCATGCCGCCAGCAGCCGCGCCTGTGGGGTGTGGCCGATCCGGGCGGCCAGGACGGCGGTGAGGACCGAGGTGACGAGGACGACGGCCCCGGTCAGGAAACCGGTGCCGATTCCGGCGACGCGACGCAGTTCGTAGCGGAGGGGACGGAGGGGGCTGGGGGCGGGGCGGACGCAGATGGGGGGCGGGAGGGGGGAGGAGGTCCCGGAGGAGGTCCCGGAGGAGGGGGTGGCGGGCGGCTCGGGGGCGCCCGGCGCACGGGCCGCCTCCGCCGCTTTTGCCGGCGCCCGGGGCGGGGCGTCCTGGGCGGGGGGCGAACCGGCGGTCGGCCGGGCCCCGGGGTGGGACTGCCGCGCCTGGTCCGCCGCGGGTGCGGTGCCGGGCGCGGGCGGTGCGTCGGCGGCGACCGGGCCGCCGAGCGGGGTGGTGGCGGCTTTCGGTCCCATGTCGCCGGTCTCGTCGGCGAGTTGGTGGACGAGGATGCCGTGGCGGAAGGCGGTCTCGCCGATGTCGGCGCACGTACTGCCGTACACCGACAGCCGGTTGCCCTCCTCGGATACGACCTCGACGGAGCGGTGCGCGGTGCGGGCCTCCCTGGCCAGGACGGCGGCGAGGCGGGCGGCGTGGGGGCTGCGGACGACGACGCGCGGGCGCAGCCGGGTACGGGCGAAGTCCGCGGCCTCCTGGTCGGCGACGAGCCGGCCGCCGTCGAGTGTGACGACGCGGTCGGCGGTGCGGGCGGCCTCCTTGGCATCGGCCGTGGTGAACAGGACGGTGCCGCCCCGGGCCGCGTGCGCCCGCAGCATGCCGTGCAGCCAGCGGCCTTCGCGCAAGGAGAGTCCCTCGGCGGGCTCGTCCAGGACAAGGGTGTGCGGGTCGGGCAGCAGGGCGCAGGCCAGGCCGAGGCGGCGGTCCATGCTGCGGGAGAGGGTGCCCAGGCGTTCGTCGCGCAGGCTGACCAGCCCGACGGCTTCGAGGACTTCGTCGGCGCGGCGCGCCGGGGCGCCCGCGGCGGCGCACAGCATGCGCAGGTGACCGCGGACGGTGCGGGCCGGGTGGCCGGGCACGTCGCCGAGCAGGACGCCGACTTCGTGTGACGGATGGGGGATGCGGTGCAAGGGGCGACCTTTGAAGCAGGTGATGCCCCGGCCCTCCTGGAGTTCGAGCATGAGTCTGAGCACCGTCGTCTTGCCCGCCCCCGGGGCACCGAGGAGCGCGGTGACGTGGCCCGCGCGGGCTTCGAAGGAGACGTCCTCGACGGCGGGCGGGAGGTCCTTGCGGGGGGCGCTGGTCAGTCCGAAGGCCTGGATCACCCGCAGCAAGATAGCGCGCTATGTCCGTTTTTTCGGTCAGCGCAGGGCGGACTCCGCCGAGGGCGGCGCCTCGGAGCGGCTCCGGGTCCGCGTCCCGTGTGCGGAGCCGGCCGGCCCGTCAGACCTCGGGGCGCAGCATCGGCGGGTTGAGGAGGGTGGCGCCGCCGGCGCGGAAGAGCTGCGCCGGGCGGCCGCCCTGGCGGGTGGTCGTGCCGCCGGTGGGGACGAGGAAGCCGGGGGTGCCGGTGACCTTGCGGTGGAAGTTGCGCGGGTCCAGGGCCACGCCCCACACGGCCTCGTAGACGCGGCGCAGCTCGCCGACGGTGAACTCGGGCGGGCAGAAGGCCGTGGCCAGCGACGAGTACTCGATCTTGGAGCGGGCGCGTTCCACGCCGTCCGCGAGGATCTGGGCGTGGTCGAAGGCGAGCGGCGCCACCGGTTCGCCGTCACGGCCGTAGCCGCCCTGCTGCAGCAGTTCCTCGACGGGTGCCCAGCGCGCGTTGCTGGCGTCGCCGCCGGGCCGGGGGGCGGGCAGGTCGGGGGCGAGAGCGAGGTGGGCGACGCTGACCACGCGCATGCGGGGGTCGCGCTTGGGGTCGCCGTAGGTGGCGAGCTGCTCGAGGTGGGCGCCGTTGTCCTGGGCGGGGACGGACGGGTCGTGGACGCGCAGACCGGTCTCCTCCCACAGTTCGCGTGCCGCCGCCTGTGCCAGGTCCTCGTCGGCCCGTACGAAGCCGCCGGGGAGTGCCCAGCGCCCCTGGAACGGCGGCTCGCCCCTGCGTACCGTCAGCGCGCACAGGGAGTGGCGGCGCACGGTCAGCACGACCAGGTCGACGGTGACGGCGAAGGGGGGAAAGGCTGACGGGTCGTAGGGCATGCCGCGATCATAGTCGTCTTCCTGACGATAAGCACTCCTTTCGCCGGTCGCGTCGGTGGTCGGTCCGCCGTGTCCCGCTCCGCGCGGTCCGGTGCTCGGAGGGGGTGGCCGTGCCCCGGGCCGGGGCGTCCGGTGCCGGGTGTCGTCGTGCTCGTGTCCTTATCTCTGTCCCTTTCTCACGAACCGAGTTGGAGCCCGTCGGCGGCCGCCTCGACCATGGCGAGGCCGAGGCGGCCGACCCGCACGGCGAAGGAGGCGCCGGCGACCCGCAGGCCGGTGAGGACGATCTCGCCGAGGGGTGCGCCGCGCACGGGGCGGAGTGTGACGGTTCCGGCCGGGGTGTCGGGGCGGATGCCGGCCAGGGTGGTGAGCAGCAGGACTCCGGCTGCGGCTGCCGTGGCCGAGGGCCGGCAGGCGGCCGGGTGCGGCACGGGGGCGCTGCCCGGGGTCCGCTGCTCGCCCGCGTACATCTCGGGCAGACGGTGCTCGAAGGTCTGAGCGGCGGCCAGGACGCCGCGCAGCAGGGAGGTTGCCTCCTGCTCGTGGCCGGCGGCGGCCAGGCCCGCGACGGCGACGGCGGTCTCGTGGACCCGTACGGCCCCGGTGCGGTGGCCGAACGGGTTGTACTGCGCCTCCTTCGTGCCGAGCCCGCGCAGTCCCCACCCGGAGTCCATGGCCGGGCCGCCGAGCAGCCGGGCCAGTTGCTCGGTCTGCACCTTGTCGAGCAGGCCGGGTGCCTGCTCGCCGCCGCTGAGCAGGCCGGTGTCGAGGAGGTGGGCGGCGCCCGCACCGAGGTGGGACAGGAGGCGGCCGTCCGGGAGACGTGCGGCCGCCGGTCTTCCGCCGCCCCGGTCCTCGATCCAGAAGTCGCTCCGGAACGCCGCCCGCAGCTCCTGCGCCCACTGCCGCAGCTCGGTGCCGCCCGGTCTGCCGCAGGCGTCGAGCAGGTCGGCGCCGAGCAGTGCGGCCCGGTGGGCGTGGGCCTGGACCTCGCAGCGGGCGGGACCGCCCGGATGCGGGTCGAGGACGTACGGGCCGTCCGCGGTGGCGGCCCGCAGCCAGGTCAGGCAGCGTTCGGCGGCCGGCATCAACTGCTCCGTCTCGCGGTCCGGCAGTCCCCATCTGCGGGCTTCGGCGAGCAGCGCCGGAAACAGGAGGGTGGCCTCCATGCCCGTGCAGGCGGGCGGCAGGTGGGCGCCGGCGTCCCGCCGGGGCCCGGGGATCATCCCCTGGCGCCACCCCGCCCCCAGGAACTGGGTGCGGGCGAGGACGCGCAGGGTGCCTGCGGCGAGCCGGGTGCCCAGGGGCAGGGCCATGCGGGCGGCGGCGAGCGCGTCGGCCGGTGCCAGGCCGCAGCGCCAGGGTGCTCCGGCCGCCAGATGGGTGTCGGCGGGGTGGGCCGGGTCGCGCAGCAGAAGGGCCCGGAGGTCCTCGATGCTGGTCCGCAACAGTTCCGGAACGACCGGGTGATCGCCGTCGGCGCGTGCGGCGGCCAGCGGGTTGGTGGCCACGTGGCCCGCCGCGCGGACGGGCCCCGCGCCGTCCTGCCGTACCCGCAGCTCCACCTCTGCCGTTCCGCCCGGGGGGAGGTCGAACTCCCAGCGCAGGAGGCCCGCGGAGGCCAGGGCGTCGGTGGGCGCCGGGTCGGCGGTGACCGAGACGCGCGCGCCGGGCCCGGACCAGTGCAGGCCGCCGCCGCGGACGCTCGCGGCCAGCTCCGGGCCGGCGCGGCCGGACGCGATCGCGCCGAGGTCGGCCAGGTCGGTGCCCAGCGCGACCTCGACCGGCAGGCGCACCGGGTGCGCGGCGGCGCTGCGCAGGGTGATCCGTTCCGTGCCGTCCGCGTCACGGGCGCGCTCCACGACGACGTCCGGGTCCGGGCCCGTTCCGGGGGAGGCGCGCAGGGTGGCGACGAAGCGGGCGCGATCCGCCGCCGTACTGCGGGCCTGCACGGGCAGGGGAGTGTGTCCGGCGACCCGGAGCCCGCAACGGGAGAGCAGACGCCGGCCGCCGCGGTAGAAGCCCTCCAGCCCCCGGCCGTACAACTGGCCGTCCTTCGTGGAGATGACCATTCCCGGCAGGGCGACGCAGACGAGGGCGTGATGTGCCGGAGGAAAGGCGGTGGCGCGGCCCGGGGCCGGGGGCGGGCCGGTGGGACGCTCCGAGGCCAGGGCCGAAGCCGGGAGCGGGATCGGGGTCGGGGTCGGTGAAGAGGTTCCTCCGAAGGGAGGCGGTAGCGGGCGGTGGGGTACCCCTCCTGAGTCGTGGGCGGGCCCGGCCGCGCCGCCACCGGCGAGTGGTGCGGGTGTGCCGGGGAGCGGGTGGTCACCTGCGGCGGAGGGCGGAGTCGGCTGGTGCATGAGGTGCTTCCTCTGCGCTCTGTGCGCCTGGGCGTGCTCGGCGCCGGGTACGGAGGTCCGGAATGCCTGGGGTCGGGTGGCGCGGCCCGTCCGGACGCTGCGCCACTCAGGTGAACGGAACGGGACTGCTGTCGGTCACGCCCACGGGCCGCCGAGCCGACCGGATGGCGGACGGACAGTGCGGGCGGCGCGGGCAGAGCGGAGCGGAACACCGCTGCCGGGGGCGTGCAGCGTGCGCCGGCGGCAACGCGCGTCCCCCGTGGGCCGCGATCCCGTGGGCCGCGGCGCAGCAACCCGGTGGCTGGGGAGTCCCCCGGTGGGGCGGGCTGCCGCCCGGCGGCCGGCCCGCGTTCCAGGGTCGGCCCGCCATCCGGGAGCGAACCGCCGTCCGGGAGCGAACCGCCGTCCGGGGTCGGACCGCGTCCTGGGGTCGGGCGGCGTCCCGCGGTCGGGCGGGTGGGCTCCGTGTGAGGCGATGCCGGGGCCGCCCGTGAGGTGCTCGGTGGGGCGGCGTCCGTCCCGTGCTGCGGTGCCGCGGACACCGGCGGACAGGTCCCCTCCCCGAAAGGGCTCACGCCTCCGTCTCCCCGGCCTCACCGCCCTGCCGGGCCTTGCCTGAACCTGTGACACGGCGTCGCGCAACGCCCTTCCCGGTGGTACGCGCTGGGCGGCCGGTCGGGCCGGGAGTGTGCGGACGCGCGGGGTCCGTCCTGGTCACGGCCGGTCGGTCGCTGTCCGGGACGGCGGACGCCGGGCGGATGCGGCGGCGTGACGAGGCCGGTCCGGTTGCCGTGGAATGGGACGGGGACTTTCGCCGGCTGCCTTCGGCCACGTCCTCCGGAAACGGGGTGGGAAGGCCCTGCGGGTCGCCTGTGGTGCCGGACACCGCCCCGCCGCTCCCTTCGGGCTCGCCCTGTCGGGCCCGCTGTGCGCGGTGGGCGCGGCCCGCTCGTTCCGCCCGCAGGCACCGGCGGATCGACTCCGGGTCCAGCCCCTCGTTGCAGGCTTGGTGCAGCAGCCGGGCGAAGAGGTAGTCGGGGTCCGCGCCCAGCGCCATGGCCAGCGCTTCGCGGGCCTCCAGTTCGTCGCCGGTGGACCAGGCCACCCAGCCGGCGAGAGTGAGGGGTGCGGCGGCGTGCTCGCCGTAGGGCCCGACGCAGCGGCGGGCCAGGGCCCGCCACAGGCGCAGCGCCGGGACGGCCTCGTCGCCCTCCATCCACGCCGCCGCGTGATCGCGGGTCGTGCGGTCCTGCAGGCCGAGAATGAGCGCCGCGGCCTCCTCGTGGCCGAGGAGCTGGTCGTCGCGCAGGTCCGCCGGGGCGGTGCCGGAGACGGGGGGCGCCTCGGCGAACCGCTTGATGATCCGCTCGGCGAGGTCCAGGGTCTCCTCGGCGACGGCTTCCCGGGTGGCGTCGTGCAGGATCCGGGGCACCAGTTGCCGTTCCGCGGCGTCCAGCGCGGCCTCCTGCTCGCGGGTGGCGGAGGTCTCCCAGGGCAGCAGGCGGGCGCGCAGTTCGCGCAGGCTGCCGCGGACCTGGATGCCGGCGTAGGTGGCCGCGGCCGCCAGCACGGAGGTGCCGGGCAGGCCCATCGGCGTGCCCTCGGGGGGACAGCACGACTCGATCGGGCAGCAGTACGACCAGAAGCGGCCGTCGGAGATGCACAACGCCTCGATCACCGGGACGTCGAGGCGTCCGCACTCTTCGCGCAGGGCCTGGACGAGGGGATGCAGACGCTCCTTGACCTGCCGTCCGGTTTCGCCGGGGGCGGGCTCCTGGCACACGAACGCGACCATCTGTCCGGGCCTGGCGCCCCGGCGTTCGCTGCCCGTGACGAGGCCACGGGCCAGCTGCTCGGCGGCGCATCTCCAGTCGGCCTCGTCGGCGGGAATACCGAGGCGGGCCCGGCCGCCGAACCGGCCGCGGCCGTCCTGGTCGTGCAGGGCGACCAGGACGATGCTGTCCTCGGGGCGGTAGCCGAGCAAGTAGGGCAGGGCGTCGGCCAGTTCGGCCGGAGTGCGCAAGGTGACCTGCTGCTCGGTGCCGTGTGCGCCGTGCATGACGCGGTCGTCGGCCGAAGCGGCGCGGGCGGCGTCCGACCGGTGGAGGTCGTCGTTGCCGAAGGAGCCGGTGGTGTCGCGGTGGTCTCCGCTGTGATTCGTCATGCGCCGACGATCTCGCAGATCGCCACATTCCGCTTGAGCCTGTGGATAACTCCCATCAGGGACACATCAATCCGGGGTCCGTGTGCAGACGCCGGGCGCGGCCGCGCCGTATCCGGCGCCCGAGCGTCCGGCAGCGCGCTCCCGCCGACCCGCCGCCCGATTGTCAGTGCCGTCCTGTTGACTGGGACGCATGGAGCACACGGGCAACACGGATCTCCGGACCGAGGCGGACGCCGTCCTCGCCCGGCTGGTCGGGGACGACACGGGCACCGCCCGCCTGCGCGAGGACCAGTGGCGGGCGATCGAGGCGCTGGTCGCCGACCGGCGCCGGGCCCTGGTCGTCCAGCGCACGGGGTGGGGCAAGTCCGCGGTGTACTTCGTGGCGACGTCACTGCTGCGGTCCCGGGGCAGCGGCCCGACCGTGATCGTCTCGCCGCTGCTCGCGCTCATGCGCAACCAGGTGGAGACCGCCGCCCGCGCCGGCATCCGCGCCCGCACCATCAACTCCTCCAACGTCGAGGAGTGGGACACGATCCAGGGCGAGATCGACGCGGGCGGCGTCGACGTGCTGCTGGTCTCGCCCGAGCGCCTCAACAACCCCGACTTCCGCGACCAGATCCTGCCCAAGCTGGCGGCCGCGACCGGGCTGCTGGTCGTGGACGAGGCGCACTGCATCTCCGACTGGGGCCACGACTTCCGTCCGGACTACCGGCGGCTGCGGACCATGCTCGGTGACCTGTCGCCGGGCATCCCGGTCCTGGCGACCACCGCCACCGCCAACGCCCGGGTGACGGCCGATATCGCCGAGCAGCTCGGCACCGGCGGCACGTCCGACGCGCTGGTGCTGCGCGGTCCGCTGGACCGGGAGAGCCTGCGCCTGGGTGTGCTCCGGCTGCCGGACGCGGCGCACCGGATGGCCTGGCTCGCCGACCACCTCGACGAGCTGCCGGGATCCGGGATCGTCTACACGCTCACCGTGGCCGCCGCCGAGGAGGTCACCGCCTTCCTGCGGCAGCGCGGCCACCCGGTCGCCTCCTACACGGGCAAGTCGGAGAACGCCGACAGGCAGCAGGCGGAGGAGGACCTGCTGGCGAACCGGGTCAAGGCCCTGGTGGCCACCTCGGCGCTGGGGATGGGCTTCGACAAGCCCGACCTGGGTTTCGTCGTGCACCTCGGTTCGCCCTCCTCCCCCATCGCCTACTACCAGCAGGTGGGCCGCGCGGGACGCGGAGTCGAACACGCCGAGGTGCTGCTGCTGCCGGGACCGGAGGACGAGGCGATCTGGGAGTACTTCGCCTCGCTCGCCTTCCCGCCGGAGGAGGTCGTCCGCCGCACCCTCGACGTGCTCGCCCGCGCGGACCGGCCCCTGTCGCTGCCCGCCCTGGAACCCCTGGTGGAGCTGCGCCGGTCCCGCCTGGAGAGCATGCTCAAGGTCCTCGACGTGGACGGGGCGGTGCGGCGGGTCAAGGGCGGCTGGATCGCCACCGGCCGGCCCTGGACGTACGACGCGGAGCGCTACGACCGGGTGGCCCGGCAGCGGCGGGCCGAGCAGCAGGCGATGCGCGAGTACGCCGCCACGACGACCTGCCGGATGGAGTTCCTGCAGCGCCAGTTGGACGACGAGACCGCCGGTCCCTGCGGCCGGTGCGACAACTGCGCGGGCGCCCGCTTCACCGCGGACCTCTCCCCCGCCGCGCTGCAGGCGGCCCGCGCCGACCTGGGCCGCGCCGGTGTCGAGGTCGAGCCCCGCCGGATGTGGCCGACCGGGCTGGCGGCGGTGGGCGTCGACCTCAAGGGCCGTATCCCGGCGGGTGAACAGGCCGCGCCGGGGCGGGCGCTGGGGCGCCTTTCGGACATCGGCTGGGGCAACCGGCTGCGGCCCATGCTCGCGCCCCAGGCACCGGACGGACCCGTGCCCGAGGATGTGGCGCGGGCCGTGGTGGAGGTGCTGGCCGACTGGGCGAAGGGACCGGGCGGCTGGGCCTCCGGGGCGGCGGACGCGCAGCCGCGTCCCGTCGGCGTGGTCACCGTCGCCTCCCGCAGCCGGCCGCGGTTGATCGGCTCGCTCGGCGCGCACATCGCGCAGGTCGGGCGGCTGCCGCTGCTGGGCTGCGTCGAGTACGCCGGCGACGTGCCCCGGATCGCCCGCAGCAACAGCGCCCAGCGTCTCAAGGCCCTCGACGGCGCGCTGACCGTGCCGCCCGGCCTGGCCGCCGCCCTCGCCGCCACCCCGGGACCCGTGCTGCTCGTCGACGACTACACCGACACCGGCTGGACCCTCGCCGTGGCCGCCCGCCTGCTCCGCCGCGCCGGCGCCCGGGCGGTGCTGCCCCTGGTCCTGGCCATCCAGGGATGAGCATCCCGAGGCCGCACCGCGACTCCCACCGTGTGGATGGCGGCTCCCACCGCACGGACGGAGGCTCTCCCCATGGACGGCGCGCTCCTTGGATGGCGCCGTCCAAGGAGACGGTGGCTCCCACCGCGTGGACGGGCGGTTCCCACACCGCTCGGCGGGACGGCTTCCGCGGCATGAAGGGGACCGGGCGCGGGTAGACGGCTGTTCGACCGCCGGTCGGCGCACACCGCTGGACGGCCCGCCCCTTCATGACGTACGAACGTGTGGGCTCAGTCGCCTCACAGGCAACGTACGGCTTCTGCGGTGCCCCCGGGACCAAAGGTCACGTATATAAGCCCCACATGGTCCGATAACGGTCGGCTGCCTCATTTGCTCGTTGCCGCATTCACGTTCGACAGGAAGAATTGAAGCCTGTTCTCCGCACAGCTCCCGTGATCGTCAGGGCTGCCCTGTGGTGTGCGGTTCAGCGGAATCCGTCCCTGCCCGCCGTACGGGCCCGTCGCAGAAGGGAGGATCGTGACCTTCGGATTCGCTCCGTCCTCGGCGTCGCTGTCGGCGTCGACCGCCTCCGTCCACCGTGTGCTCGAACCGGCGGAGTGGGCCGCGGCCGGCATCCCCCTGCTGCGCAACCCCCGCGAGGTGGTCAGCGGACTGCACGCCCGGCACCATCCCGGTCCGGCGATCGCGGTGGTCGCGGTCCTCGACCAGGACGAGCGGCTGCGGGCCAGTGCCTCCTTCCCGCGCGGCAGCGCGCCGGCGGACGGCTGGATGTTCCGCAACGCGCTCCTCGCCCAGTTGCGCCGGATCATCCCGCACGACCTGCGGCGCCGCACTCCCGTGCACACCGCCGTGCTGCTCTACTGCCGCGACGGCGACACGCACTGGACGGAGGAGGACGGCGCGTGGATGTGGGGCCTGCGCGACGCGTGCACCCTGCACGGACTGCGCTGCGGCGCCTACATCACCCTGACCCGGGACGGCTGGCAGGTCATGGGCGAGGGCCGCGGCGGCCGCCGCCCGAACGCTCTCTCGGCGCGCGAGCCGTTCACCGCCTCCACCGACCGGCCTCCCCTGCCCCGCACCGGCGGCGCCGCCTCGGAGGCCATGCGCCGCGCGGCGGCCCGCTGAGCCGCCCTCGCCGACCGCCTCCTCGGTTCCGCCGACCGCCTGACGCCCGGCCAACCCGCTGCACGCACCCGCTTTCCCGCCACGGGTCCACCGGAACCCCGGCATCCAGCCCTACGACATCCAGCATCGTGGGCCCGCAGCCGCGCCCGGCCTCCGGCCGTGAATCCACGCCGCGGCAAGGGGAAACGCACAGACCGGTTCGCGCAGACCACGGCTCACGCGCCGCCCCTCGGCACCGCCCCGCGGCAGGCAGGAGCGCACGCGTCCGCCCGTGAACGCGCTCCCGCGTCCACCCACGGGCAGCACCGGGGCGTACGCCAATGCCTCAGACGCCCGCGCCCAGCACCGAGTTGATCCGCTGCGGGTCGCCGCAGACGATCAGCAGGGAACCGGCCTTGGAGTGGGCCAGCGGCAGCGCGGCGGCCGCGGTGGCGTCGCTGCCGCCGTTGAGGGCGACCACCACGACGGGACGGGAACCGGCGCGGGAGGCCGCGGCGGCGTCCGTGTAGAAGACGTCGTCGCCGGCGTCGTGCTGCGCCCAGTAGGAGTCCTCGCCGAAGGACAGCTCGTGCGCGGCCCACGGGTGCGGTTCACCGGTGGTGATCACCAGCACGTCGCCGGGGGCACGGCCGGAGTCCAGGAGCAGGTCGACGGCCTCCTCGGCGGCGTCGAGCGCGCCGTCGGCCGGCGCCGGGATCAGCTGGATCTGGGGGGTCGCCGACGTCTGGGCGGCGGCAGCATCCGGGCCCGACGGCCTGGCCGCCGCGGCGTCGCGCTGCGTGCGCTGCGCCGGGGGAGTGGGTCGCAGGGCACCGGGGCGGCCTGGGCGCGGCGGAGCCGCGGGGCGGGGGCCGGGCACGGGGCGGGGACTCGGCACGGTGCGGCCGCCGGCCGAAGTGGCGCGGGGACCCTGGGCACTCTCGTGAATCTGAGGCTCCTCGGGAATGAGAGGCATGGGCTGTTTTTTATCAAACGCTGGTGCGGCTCGCGTGAACGGGTGGCACACAAGTGCGAGCGGAATCGTCAGAAATCGAAGCCGAGCTGGCCCTCGATCTCCGGAACGCCTCCGTCCACCCCTGCGCGGACCTTCTTGAGGTGCCGCCACCGGGGCAGCGCATCAAGATACGCCCACGACAAACGGTGGTGCGGGGTGGGTCCCCACTCCGCCAGTGCGGCCTTGTGCACGGGCGAGGGATACCCGGCGTTGTCCGCAAAACCGAAGTGTGCGTGGTCGGCGCCCAGTTCGGCCATCATCGTGTCGCGGTGCACCTTGGCGATCACCGAGGCCGCCGCGACCGCCACGCAGGACCGGTCGCCCTTGACGACCGTGCGGACCTTCCAGGGCGTGCCGAGGTAGTCGTGCTTGCCGTCGAGGATGACGGCGTCCGGACGCACCGGCAGGCCCTCCAGGGCACGGACGGCCGCGAGCCGCAGGGCCGCCGTCATCCCCAGGTCGTCGATCTCCTCCGGTGAGGCGTGCCCCAGCGCGTACGCCGTCACCCACTGCCGCAGTTCCTCGGCGAGTTCGGTGCGCCGTTTGACGGTCAGCAGCTTGGAGTCGGTGAGGCCCTCGGGCGGGCGGCGCAGTCCGGTGACCGCCGCGCAGACGGTGACGGGGCCGGCCCACGCCCCGCGCCCCACCTCGTCGATCCCGGCGATGACCTTCGCTCCGGTCGTGGCCCGAAGGGAGCGCTCGACGGCGTGAGTAGGCGGTTCGTACGGCATGGCGCCCTTAGCGTACGCCGACCGGATCATCCGGCGACACCCCGGTCCCCCGTGGCGCACGGGGGACCGGGGCCCACCGCTCTCAGGTGCCGTCCCTGCGCAGCAGCGGCAGCATCAACTGGTCGACGAGCGCCTCGAGATCGGGGTCGTCCCATTCGCAGCCGTACATCTTCGTGCGGTACATCATCATCGCCGGGAGCGCGTCGAAGACGTAGCCATTGGCCGCCTCGGGCCGCACCTCGCCGCGCTGGATTCCGCGGGTGGCGATCTCACGGATCAGCTTGACGACCGGCTCCACCACGACGTCGATGATCACGCTCTGGAAGCGCTCGGCCTGGGCCTGATCGCATTCGTGAATCACCGAGCGGACCGCGTTGCCGGGCCGGGAGCGCATCGCGTCGCGCAGCATGCGGCACAGCGCGAGCAGGTCCTCGCGGAGGCTGCCGGTGTCGGGCGCGTGGTCCAGGGGCGGCAGCCCCGAGCGCAGGGCGTCCGCGACGAGGTCCTCCTTGGACGGCCAGCGGCGGTACACGGCCGCCTTGCCGGTCTGGGCGCCGGCGGCGACGCCTTCCATGGTCAGACCGTTCCAGCCGACCGTGCCGAGCTGCTCGAGCGCCGCCTCGAGGATCGCGCGTTCCAGCACGGCGCCGCGTCGGCGCGGGGAGGCCGGCCGGACGGGTGCGGCCGGCCGGCGCGAGATAGCCATCGTTGTCTCTCCGGGAGCGAGGGAGCGGAACTGTTCGGGGTGGGACGGGCGCGGCCGCGGGCGGCAGAGGGGGACTCCACACGACGACACCACAAGTGAACGCTTGCGTTCTCTATAAGGGGCTCACTACCGTGGGGGCGACAGTGAACGCGACCGTTCACTAACGCTCCTGTGGGGGACCCATAGTGACGACAACCTCTCCGTTGATCCAGGACCAGAAACCACGTGTGGCACGCCGGGAGGGGCATCCCGGTATCGCGCTCACCGTCATCGCGGCCTGCCAACTCATGGTGGTACTCGACGCGACGATTGTGAACATCGCGCTTCCGCACATTCAAGACGCACTCCGGTTCAGCACCACCGACCTCACCTGGGTCGTCAGCGCCTACACGCTGACCTTCGGCGGCCTGCTGCTCCTGGGCGCCAGAGCCGGGGACATCCTCGGCCGCCGCCGGGTCTTCATGACCGGCATCCTGCTGTTCACCTTCGCCTCGCTGCTGGGCGGGATCGCCCAGGAACCCTGGCAGTTGCTGGCCGCGCGCGCCCTGCAGGGCATGGGTGGCGCGATCGCGTCGCCCACGTCGCTGGCCCTGATCACGACCACCTTCCCGGAGGGCCCGGAACGCAACCGGGCCTTCGGTGTCTTCGCGGCGGTCTCCGCGGGCGGCGGTGCGATCGGCCTGCTCGCGGGCGGCATGCTCACCGAGTGGCTCGACTGGCGCTGGGTGCTGTTCGTCAACGTGCCGATCGGGGTGCTGATCACGGTGCTCACCCCGCTCTACATCGGCGAGTCGCAGCGGCATCCCGGACGCTTCGACATCACGGGCGCCCTGACCTCGACCCTGGGCATGGCCTCTCTCGTGTACGGCTTCATCCGCGCGGCGGAGGACGGCTGGCGGGACGGGCTGACCCTGGGCTCGTTCGGCGCCGCGGTGGTCCTGCTGGTGGCGTTTGCGCTGACCGAGCGGCGGGCCCGGGAGCCCATCACCCCGCTGCGGATGTTCGCCGACCGCAACCGCTCCGGCACGTATGTGATCATGCTGAGCCTGGCCGCGGCGATGTTCGGCATGTTCTTCTACATCGTGCTGTTCGTACAGAACGTGCTCGGCTACAGCCCGATCAAGGCCGGGCTCGCCTTCCTGCCGGTGACCGCCGCCATCACGATCGGCGCGGGCCTGTCGCAGCGCTTCCTGCCGGTGCTCGGGCCCAAGCCGTTCATGCTCACCGGGTCGGCGCTGGTGGTCGTCGGGCTCACCTGGCAGACGTTCATCACCCCCGACAGCACCTATGTCGGCGGAGTGCTCGGCCCGATGCTGGTGTTCGGCTTCGGCATGGGCCTGAACTTCGTCACCGTCACGGTCACCGCCGTCGCCGGGGTCGCCCAGCACGAGGCGGGTGCGGCCTCCGGGCTGCTCAACGCCACGCAGCAGGTGGGCGGTTCGCTCGGTCTGTCCATCCTGACGACGGTGTTCGGCTCGGCCAGCAAGGACGAGGCGACGAAGCAGCTGCCGAAGTTCCTGGCCGACGGTACGCCCGAGCAGAAGGCGGAGTTCGCCAGGACCCACCAGCTGCCCGCGCCGTGGAGCCACGAGGTGCTCGCCCAGGGCATCGCCACCGCGTTCGTGCCGGCCGCCGCGATGGCCGTGCTCGCCCTGCTCACCGCCTGGTTCGTGATCCGGGTCCGCAAGAGCGACCTGGAGGCCCTGGCAGGCACGGCCGGCCCGGCCATCGGCTGACCCGGCCCGGGCCGCCGGCGGTGACGGCGCGGCCGACGCACCCGGCGCCGACCGCACGGCGCTGGACGGCCACCGGCGCACAGGGGCGAGCCACGCCCCCGGCCCGGTTTCCCGCGCACCCGGCGCGAGGAACCGGGCCGCGCCGCCGCGCACGGCGTTCACCGGCTGCCGTCCGCCCGCGCTCCCCGTGCCCACGGTCCCGAACAGCACGGCCAGGACGATCCGCAAGACCGGCATGACACCTCTCCCCGCCCACGTCGCAGCATCCGCCGCACCACCACGGCGGTGACACGGCGCTCGCCACGACAACGCACGGACCGTGACGCAGAGTTCCCATCGAGGACGGAGAGTACCCGTACGGGTCGCGCGGGCCCGGCAACGGGAGTCCGGCCGGAGGCACCGGCCGGGGAGTCGGGGCGGCCGCCGCACGAGGAGCCGGCGTTCACCGCGCCGCCGCCCTATCCCGTGACCCCGTACGGCTCCGGATCACGCCACCGTGCGAACGGCCGGTCCAGGGTGTACTTGCCGTCCTCGCCGAGGAGGAGCATCCGCGTCTCGGCGTTGTCCGGGTTGGACAGGGACTCGAACTCCGCGACCGTCCAGTGGAACCACCGCATGCAGAACAGCCGCATGGCCAGGCCGTGGGTCACCAGCAGCACGTTCGGCGGGTGGTCGGGGTCCTCGAAGCTGCGGAAGAGGCTCTCCAGGAAGCCTCCGACACGGTCGTAGACGTCGGCGCCGGACTCGCCCTGCGCGAAGCGGTAGAAGAAGTGGCCGTAGGCGTCCCGGTAGGCCTTCTGCAGACGTACGTCGTCGCGGTCCTGCCAGTTGCCCCAGTCCTGTTCGCGCAGCCGGGGCTCCTCACGCACCCGTATGCGCTCCGGGTCGAGGCGGAAGGCCTGCAAGGTCTGGTGGGCACGCCGGTAGGGGGAGACGTAGACGCTCACCCGCTCGTGTCCGAACAGCGCACGCAGCTTCTCGCCGGTCTCCTCGGCCTGGCGCCACCCGCGCTCGGTCAGGGGCAACGCGTGGTCGGGTTCCCGCTCGTACACGGTGTCGTCGACATTGCCGATCGACTCTCCGTGCCGGACGAGGACGATGCGCCGTGGTCGTGCCATGTCCGAAACCCTAGATCGCCGGGCGACCGGGCGGACACGCGCGGGGCCCCATAAGGTGTAGGTCACACGCGAACGGCACCGTGCGCGCGAAGCACGCGCACCGCGCGAGGCACCGTGCTGTGCCGTACGCGAGGCACCGCACCGTGCGCGCGGCGGGCGCGCCCGAGCACCGGCGGCACACGCACGAGGCGAACGGCGGCACGACACGCGCGAGGCGGGTCAGACGATCCAGCTCGGCTCGAGTTCCACGATGTCACCGGTGAGGGCCTTGACGTCGGCCTCGGTCTGGGCCCGCAGGGCGAGCCGCTCCAGGCGCTCGACGCGGTACTTGCCGTGCTCGGCGGACGACTGCCACATCGACAGGACGAGGTACTCGTGGCCCGGCGCCTCGCCGAACAGGCCGCGCACCATGCCCGGTGAGCCCGCCATGGCCGGGTTCCAGACCTTCTCCTGCATCAGGACGAAGTGCTCGGCCCGCTCCTCGTGGACGCGGGCCAGCGCCACCCGGACCAGGTCGGCGTCGGTGAAGCGGGGTTCGAAGCCCGTCTTGACGTCGAAGCGGTGGTCGAACAGCCGCACCTGGGCGTCCTTGAAGGTACCGGCCTGGGCCGCGGCCAGCCGGTCGTGGGACCGGGCCATGAAGGAGTCGTAGAAGGCGCGGCTCTCCCAGAAGGCGAAGATGTGCGCCACCCCCGGCCGGATCCGGCTCCAGCCGCCGCCCTGCCCCCGGAACCCCGGCTCGCCGAGAAGCCCCGCCCACTTTCGCTGCCCCCGCTCGAACCCGCGGCGGTCCACCACGGTGCAGCGAATCCACTTGACCAGCACCGCGCCATGGTAAGGCCACCGCGCGTGGCGTTGGTCACCCTCGTCGGCCCGGCGACCGCGCGGACCCGCCCACTCACGTGGCACGATGGACAACCAGCCGTCACCGCCCGGCAGTTGAGGCGGAGCACAGTCGACGGGGCACAGTCGACAGGGCACAGTCGACGGGGCACGGGAAGGGGAAGCTGGTGAACGGCCTCAGCAAAGGCATCCGCAAGGTCGAGGTGGCGGTGAAATGGGACCCGTCCCCGGCGGGCCGCCCGCCCACCGACCTGGACATCGTCGCCGCGACCTATCCGGCGGGCGACCCGTACGGCGATCCGGTCTACGTCGTGCACTTCGACAGCCGCTCCCCCGACGGGACCATCTACCTCAACCGGGACAGCAGGGACGGCATCGGCTTCGGCTGGGACGAGGTGATGACGCTGGAGCTGGAGCGGCTGGACGCCCGCTACGCGCGCGTGGTGGTCGGTGTCGTCATCCAGCAGCGGTACGGTCACCGCACCTTCGTCGACGTGCGCAATCCGGGCCTGCGCATCCGCGAGGGCTACACCGACCTGGTGCAGGACGACTTCGGCGGTGTGCTCTGGGCGACGGCCGCGACGGTCGCGGAGTTCACGCACGACGACTCCGGCGGCTGGAACCTCCGTCCCGGCGTGCACGGCTTCGACGACGACCCGGCCACGTTCACCCGGCGCATGGGCCGGCTGCGGCAGTCCTGACGGGCGTCCCGCCGCACCACGGCGGAAACACGACAACGGAACCACAACGACGGAGCCACAGCGACAGAAACACAGCGGCGAAGAGACGACGGCAGGAAAAGGGGCGCCGGCACTGGCCGGCGCCCCTTCCTTCAGCAGGCGCCCCTCGGGCGGCACGTCAGCGGGTTCTCCTCGGGCGGCGCTTCAGCGGGTGCCCGTCGGTCTCCCGGGGCCGTGCCCCGCGGGGATCAGCTGCAGCCGCTGGTCGAGCCGCAGCCCTCGCAGATGTAGCAGGAGCCGGCGCGCTGCATCTTGGTGCCGCAGGAGAAGCACAGCGGGGCGTCGGCCTGGATGCCCAGCTGCATCTCCACCAGCTCGGCGCTGGTGTGGGCGGCCTTCGGGGCCGGCTTGGCGGCCTCGCCGGCGGTCCTCGGCGTCGCCACGGCCTTCAGGTCGGTCTGCCGCGGCGCCGACTGCGCCAGGCCCTCGACGTCGACCTCCTCCTCGTCGATCGGCTCGTAGGAACCGGTCTCGAGGTGGCGCTGGCGCTCCTCGGCGGAGTGGATGCCGAGCGCGGAGCGGGTCTCGAAGGGCAGGAAGTCCAGCGCGAGGCGGCGGAAGATGTAGTCGACGATCGACTGGGCCATGCGGACGTCCGGGTCGTCCGTCATGCCGGCCGGCTCGAAGCGCATGTTGGTGAACTTCGAGACGTACGTCTCCAGCGGCACGCCGTACTGCAGGCCGACCGAGACGGCGATGGAGAAGGCGTCCATCATCCCCGCGAGGGTGGAGCCCTGCTTGGACATCTTCAGGAAGACCTCGCCCAGGCCGTCGTCGGGGTAGGAGTTGGCGGTCATGTAGCCCTCGGCACCGCCGACCGTGAAGGACGTGGTGATCCCGGGGCGGCCCTTGGGCAGGCGCCGGCGGACCGGGCGGTACTCGACGACCCTCTCGACCTTGGGCTCCGCGGCCGGCTGCTCGGCCTTGGCCTGCGCGGACTCCTTCTTCTTGGCGGAGAGCGGCTGGCCGACCTTGCAGTTGTCGCGGTAGATGGCCAGGGCCTTGATGCCCATCTTCCAGGCCTCGAAGTAGATCTCCTCGACGTCCTCGACGGTCGCCGACTCCGGCATGTTGACCGTCTTGGAGATGGCGCCGGAGATCCACGGCTGGATCGCGGCCATCATGCGCACGTGGCCCATCGGGGAGATGGCCCGCTCGCCCATGGCGCAGTCGAACACCTCGTAGTGCTCGTGCTTGAGGCCGGGGGCGTCGATGACGTTGCCGTGCTCGGCGATGTGGGCGACGATCGCCTCGATCTGCTCCTCCTGGTAGCCCAGGCGGCGCAGGGCCTGCGGGACGGTGCCGTTGACGATCTGCATCGAGCCGCCGCCGACCAGCTTCTTGAACTTCACCAGCGCCAGGTCCGGTTCGACACCGGTGGTGTCGCAGCCCATGGCCAGGCCGATGGTGCCGGTCGGGGCGAGCACGGACGCCTGGGAGTTGCGGAAGCCGTTCTTCTCGCCCAGGCGCAGCACGTCCTGCCAGGCCTCGGTGGCGGCGGCCCACACCGGGGTGTCCAGGTCGTCCATGCGGACGGCCTTGTCGTTGGCGTCGGCGTGCTGCTTCATGACCCGCTTGTGGGCCTCGGCGTTGCGGGCGTAGCCGTCGTACGGGCCGACGACCGCGGCGAGTTCGGCGGAGCGGCGGTAGGCGGTGCCGGTCATCAGGGAGGTGATGGCGCCGGCGAGGGCGCGGCCGCCGTCGGAGTCGTAGGCGTGGCCGGTGGCCATCAGCAGGGCGCCGAGGTTGGCGTAGCCGATGCCGAGCTGGCGGAAGGCGCGGGTGTTCTCGCCGATCTTCTGGGTGGGGAAGTCGGCGAAGCAGATGGAGATGTCCATCGCCGTGATGACGAGCTCGACGACCCGCTGGAAGCGCTCGACGTCGAAGGACTGGTTGCCCTTGCCGTCGTCCTTGAGGAACTTCATCAGGTTCAGCGAGGCCAGGTTGCAGGACGTGTTGTCCAGGTGCATGTACTCGCTGCAGGGGTTCGAGCCGTTGATGCGGCCGGACTCCGGGCAGGTGTGCCAGTGGTTGATGGTGTCGTCGTACTGGATGCCGGGGTCGGCGCAGGCCCAGGCGGCCTCGGCCATCTTGCGGAACAGCGCCCTGGCGTCGACCTCCTCGATGACCTCGCCGGTCAGGCGGGCGCGCAGGCCGAACTTCCCGCCCTTCTCGACCGCCTTCATGAACTCGTCGTTGACGCGGACCGAGTTGTTGGCGTTCTGGTACTGGACGGAGGTGATGTCCTCGCCGCCGAGGTCCATGTCGAAGCCCGCGTCGCGCAGCGCGCGGATCTTCTCCTCCTCCTTCACCTTGGTCATGATGAAGTCCTCGATGTCGGGGTGGTCGACGTCGAGGATGACCATCTTGGCGGCGCGGCGGGTGGCACCGCCCGACTTGATCGTTCCCGCGGAGGCGTCGGCGCCGCGCATGAAGGAGACGGGGCCGGAGGCGTTGCCGCCCGAGGAGAGCAGTTCCTTGGAGGAGCGGATCCGGGAGAGGTTCAGGCCGGCGCCGGAGCCGCCCTTGAAGATCATGCCTTCTTCCTTGTACCAGTCGAGGATCGACTCCATGGAGTCCTCGACGGACAGGATGAAGCAGGCGGAGACCTGCTGCGGCTGCTTGGTGCCGACGTTGAACCAGACGGGGCTGTTGAAGCTGAAGATCTGGTGCAGGAGGGCGTAGGCCAGCTCGTGCTCGAAGATCTCGGCGTCGGCGGGCGAGGCGAAGTAGTGGTGGTCCTCGCCGGCCTTCCGGTACGTCTTCACGATGCGGTCGATCAGCTGCTTGAGGCTGGTCTCGCGCTGCGGGGTGCCGAGGGCGCCGCGGAAGTACTTGCTGGTGACGATGTTGACCGCGTTCACCGACCAGAAGTCGGGGAACTCCACGCCGCGCTGCTCGAAGTTGACCGAGCCGTCGCGCCAGTTGGTCATGACGACGTCCCGGCGCTCCCAGGTCACCTCGTCGTAGGGGTGGACGCCGGGGGTGGTGTGGATGCGATCGATGCGCAGTCCCTTGGTGCCGGCCTTGGCGCCCCTGGATCGAGAGCCTCGTGCCGGACCGCTCGCCGTCTCTGTCATGCCGCCTCCCTGTACAGGCAAAAACGCCCTGAAGTGCCCCGTTTGTTCCGTGGCACGGTGTTCTGTGCTGGGTTCTGTGCTGGTTCGTTGCGGGCCCTCGCTGCCACCCGCAACACGTCTGCTCGGCTCTTCTCGTCGTCTGCTCGACCGCTCGACCACTCGACCGTTCGACCACCGGTCGGCCGACGGGCCGTCCGCTCGTCACCGCCGGCCGGATCCGGGGTGCCTCGCCCGCGTCCGGCCCGCCGGTCAGTCGGCGGCGCGCGCGGGCTGGGAGAGCTGAGCCGTCCCCCCGGGCCCGCCGCCCTCCTCCGTCCGCCCCGCGACGGCTTCCTCGCCGCCTGCGGAGCCGCTCTCGCCGTTCCCGGCGCCCTCGGCGTCCCCGGCGTCCGCCGTGGGGCGCCGTGTCACCTCCCGCAGTTCCGCGATGGCCGCCTCGAAGTCCTCCAGGCTGTCGAAGGCCTTGTAGACGGACGCGAACCGCAGGTAGGCGACCAGGTCCAGCTCCCGCAGGGGGCCGAGTATGGCCAGGCCCACGTCGTGGGCGGCCACCTCGGCACTGCCGCTGGCCCGCACCGCCTCCTCGACCCGCTGGCCGAGCAGGGCGAGCGCGTCCTCGGTGACCGGTCGTCCCTGGCATGCCTTGCGCACGCCGTTGATGACCTTGGTCCGGCTGAAGGGTTCGGTGACTCCCGACCGCTTCACCACCATCAGGGAGCACGTCTCGACGGTCGTGAACCGCCGGGAGCACTCCGGGCACTGGCGGCGCCTGCGGATCGACGTGCCGTCGTCGGTCGTACGGCTGTCGACGACGCGGCTGTCGGGATGCCTGCAGAAGGGGCAGTGCATGGACTCCCAACCCTCCTCACAGCAGACTCAATAGCCTCGACAGGCCCACTGGCCCCTCGAAGCAGACCCCAGCATAGGCGATGATCGTGAGCCGGATGTCCCGGGGGACCACAACTTCTGGGCTGCTGTAGCCAGCCAACCACTACATGTGGGGATTGGCCTGTACAACGAAGCGCGACACGCCGCCACACGGGTAAAAACCGAAGACCACCGGAACCGGCCTCACGACACGTGAGAAGACGGCCACGGACCGCACATCCGCCCCCGCTTCCGGCCGTACGTCCGGCCTGGTATCCGGCCCGCCCGGACGGAGCCGCACGCCCCGCGCCCCGCGCAGGGCGCGTGCGGAGGCGGCGTGATCGCCGCGAGGAGGAGGGGTGGGACTCCCGCGCAGAATCCGGCACGGGCACGGCGGACGCACCTGCGGCCGGATCATGGATGGCAGACTGGGCACCGGCCCACGAGGCAGCCGCCCCGGCGGGGAAGAGTAGCGCAAGACGGGTGCCCCGCCCGCCGGAGGCCCGGGCAGCCATACACCCAAACAGATGATCACGTCAGGCTAACCGCCGATTTTCACTCGAACGTGTGTTTGGCGCAACCTTTCGAAAGCAACTACCGTTGTGCCAGCAGGGAGACCACCGAGAGGGGCCGACGTGACCACCACCGCAGACAGTGCCGCCATCACCGCCCAGGACCGCTCCCAGGGCCGAATCCAGCCGGTGCACGCAATGAACGAAGCCATGACTCCCGAGGGGCCCAAGCGCTCCCTGCCGGGTCGACCTCCAGGCATCCGGGCGGACAGCTCGGGGCTCACCGACCGCCAGCGCCGGGTGATCGAGGTCATCCGGGACTCCGTGCAGCGCCGCGGTTACCCGCCGTCCATGCGCGAGATCGGCCAGGCGGTCGGCCTGTCCAGCACTTCCTCGGTCGCGCACCAACTGATGGCGCTCGAGCGGAAGGGCTTCCTGCGTCGCGATCCGCACCGTCCCCGCGCCTACGAGGTCCGCGGCTCCGACCAGGCCACTCCCGTCCAGCCCGCGGACACCGCCGGCAAGCCCGCCGCGTCGTACGTCCCGCTCGTCGGCCGGATCGCCGCCGGTGGTCCGATCCTGGCCGAGGAGTCCGTCGAGGACGTCTTCCCCCTGCCGCGGCAACTGGTCGGCGACGGTGAGCTGTTCGTGCTCAAGGTCGTCGGCGACTCGATGATCGAGGCCGCGATCTGCGACGGCGACTGGGTCACGGTCCGCCGCCAGCCGGTCGCCGAGAACGGCGACATCGTCGCCGCCATGCTCGACGGCGAGGCCACCGTCAAGCGCTTCAAGCGCGAGAACGGGCACGTCTGGCTCCTGCCGCACAACTCCGCGTACGAGCCGATCCCCGGCGACGACGCGACCATCCTCGGCAAGGTGGTGGCCGTCCTGCGGCGCGTCTGACCGGCGGGCCGCACGGCCGCGCCGCGCCGCCTCCCTGACCGGGCCCCGGAACCCCTGCGCCGGTTCCGGGGCCCTGTGCTGTCCCGGGTGTGGCCCGGCGACCGACCCCGGCCGGGCCACACCAACCCCTGTTGTTCCCCCCCGCCTACTTCACCTCGCCTACTTCCCCGCCACCTGCTCGGCCTCCGCCTGCTTCGCCGCCGCGTCGATCGCCGCCAGCGACTTGCGTACCTGGTTGCGGTCCGTCGTGTACCAGAAGTCGGGCAGGGACGCCCGCAGATAGCTGCCGTAGCGGGCCGTCGCCAGCCGCGGGTCCAGGACGGCGACGACGCCCCGGTCCCCCGAGGCGCGGACGAGACGACCGGCGCCCTGCGCCATGAGCAGCGCGGCGTGCGTGGCGGCGACCGCCATGAAGCCGTTGCCGCCGGCCTCCTCCACCGCCTTCTGACGGGCGCTCATCAGCGGGTCGTCGGGACGCGGGAAGGGAATCTTGTCCATGACGACCAGCTGGCAGCTGGGGCCGGGCACGTCGACGCCCTGCCACAGCGACAGCGTCCCGAACAGGCAGGTCCGGGGATCGGCCGCGAAGTTCTTGATCAGCTCGCCCAGGGTCTCCTCGCCCTGCAGCAGGATCGGGAACTCCGGGATGCGGCCGCGCAGTTCCTCGGCGGCGAGCTGGGCGGCCCGCATGGAGGAGAACAGGCCGAGGGTGCGGCCGCCCGCGGCCTGGATCAGCTCGGTCAGCTCGTCCAGCATGTCGGCGCGGTCACCGTCTCGCGCGGGGCGCGCCAGGTGCGTGGCGACGTAGAGGATGCCCTGCTTGCGGTAGTCGAAGGGCGAACCGACGTCGACGCCCTTCCACTTCGGCAGGTCGTCGCCCTCCACGCCCTCCGGCGCCAGCCCCAGGGAGGCGCCGACGCCGTTGAAGTCGCCGCCCAGCTTCAGCGTGGCGGAGGTCAGCACGACGGTGCGGTCGGCGAACAGCTTCTCCCGCAGCAGGCCGGAGACGGACAGGGGGGCGACGCGCAGGGAGGCGCCGTAGCGGTCGTGGCGCTCGTACCAGACGACGTCCCACTCGGAGCCGTTCGCGATGCGCTCCGCCACGTCGTGCACGTTCTCCACCGACGCCAGGGCCTGCTTGCGCACGGCGTCCTCGTCCTGGACGGACTTGTCGCGGGTGGTGCCGAGCGCGGAGATCACCGCGCGGGAGGCGTCGCGCAGGGCCATGAGCGCGTAGCCGAGGTCCTCCGGGATCTTCTCCAGACGGCCCGGCAGGGCCAGCTCCATCAGCCGTTCGAAGCTCTCGGCGGCGGTCTGGAGCTGGTCGGCGACCTTCTCGTCGACCAGCTTGGCGGCGCGCCGCACCGCGCGGTTGACCTGGCCGGGGGTGAGTTCGCCGGTGGCGACGCCGGTGACCCGGGAGACCAGCTCGTGCGCCTCGTCGACGATCAGCACCTCGTGCTGCGGCAGCACCGGCGCACCCTCGATGGCGTCGATGGCGAGCAGCGCGTGGTTGGTGACGACGACCTCGGCGAGCTTGGCGTGCTCGCGGGCCATCTCGGCGAAGCACTCGGCACCGTAGGCGCACTTGGACGCGCCCAGGCACTCCCGGGAGGACACCGACACCTGCGACCAGGCGCGGTCGGAGACGCCCGGGGTGAGGTCGTCGCGGTCGCCGGTCTCGGTCTCGTCCGCCCAGTCGCGCAGCCGCAGCAGGTCCTGGCCGAGCCTGCTGGTGGGGGCCGCGGCCTCGAACTGGTCGAAGAGGCCGTCCTCCTCGTCCTGCGGCATGCCCTCGTGCAGGCGGTGCAGGCACAGGTAGTTGGAGCGGCCCTTGAGCATCGCGAACTCGGGCCGGCGGCGCAGCAGCGGGTGCAGCGCCTCCACCGTGCGCGGCAGGTCGCGCTCGACGAGCTGGCGCTGCAGTGCGAGCGTCGCCGTCGCCACGACGACGCGTTCCCCGTGGGCGAGCGCGGGCACCAGGTAGCCCAGCGACTTGCCGGTGCCGGTGCCGGCCTGTACCAGCAGATGGGAGCCGTCTTCGATCGCGTCGGCCACGGCCTGGGCCATGGCCACCTGGCCGGGGCGCTCCGTGCCGCCGACGGCGGTGACGGCGGCATGCAGGAGTTCGGGGAGTGAGGGCTTCGTCATAGCCCGACCACCCTACGGCCCGGCACCGACAAGCGGGTGCGCACGTCCCGTTCGGGTGACGCCGGCACCGTACGCCGCATCGTCCGCCGCACCGTACGCCTCACCGCCCGCCGCCCGTCACAGCACGTGCCGCAGCGCCCGGTCGCGGATCACGAGGGCGGCGTGTTTGGCGGGCAGGCCGAGTTCGGCGCCGTAGTGGAAACCGGCGCCGAGAAAGGCGGCCACGGAGGGCACGTTGCGCAGGTCGGGCTCGGCGACGACGCGCGCGCAGGCCGGGCGGCGGTCCAGGACGAGGTCGGCCACGGCCCGCAGCAGCACGGTGCCCAGGCCCCGGCCGCGGTCGGCGGCCGCGCCGACGAGGACGTGCAGCCCGGTGTCGTGCGGGCGGGCCGGATAGTGGCGGGCCAGCGGATCCAGGTCGGCCCGGTAGACCTCCCAGTAGCTCATCGGGGTGCCGTCGAGCAGGCCCAGGCACGGCACGCTGCGCCCGTCACCGTCGAGCTGCGCGCGCAGGTGCCGCTCCGTCACGCTCCGCTCCCCCGCCAGTAGCCAGAACGCGGCGACGGCGGGGTCGTTCATCCAGCGCGCGACGAGCGGGAGGTCCCGCTCCAGCCGCACGGGGAGCAGCCGGAACTCGCCCGCGCGCGTGGGCACGGGCCCCCAGTCGCCGACGCCGCCGAGCAGGTCGTCACCGGTTCCGCCCCGCCCGGCGGTCTCCTCCCCGTCACCGTCGGCCTTCGGGGTGTCCTCGCCGTCGACGTCACCGTCACCATCGCCGGCGGCGGCGGAGGCGGAGGCGGAGGGGGCAGGGGCGGGGACGGCGTCCGGGACGGTGCCGGTCTCGGCGTCGGCGGGCGGCACGGCACGCTCCTCTCGGCGGGGTGGCGGGGTCGGCGGGCGGGACGGCCCGGTACAACGGTCGACTCGGCGCAGCGGAACGGCTCAGTGCAACGGGTTGGCGATGGTGACGTACACGGACTGCGTGTCGACGGGGCCGACGAGTTCGTCCAGGCCGTGCAGCCGGGTCAGCAGATTGGCCTTGCAGCGCAGCACCGGCGCGTCGAGCAGGTGCGCGGGCAGCGTGCTGCGCAGCCGCGCCGGACCGGCGGCGGCGTCGGCGAGGAAGCGGCGGAAGGCGGCGAGCAGCAGCCGCTCGTCGACGAGGCGCTCCGCGCCGAACGCTCCGATCAGCCCGAGGACGTTGTTGATGCCGAGGTAGTAGGCGAACCGCTCGTCGGCGACCTCGTCGGGGACGAACGTGTCGCTGCGTTCCCCGATGCCGGGCAGCCGGGCCGCCAGGTCGGCGCGGCGGGAGGCGCGGAAGTAGTAGCCCTGGTTGTCGCGGTAGCGGCCGCCCGCGGGCCAGCCGTCGGCGTCCAGCAGGACCAGCGTGTTCTGCTGGTGTGCCTCCAGCGCGACGCCGGCCTCGCCGTCCAGCCACAGCACCGGCCGCACCACGTGCTCCAGGTAGCGCAGGAACCACTCGGCGGCCACGGCGCCGCGGGGGCGGCCGGTGCGCCGGGCGAGCCGTGCGACGACCTCGGCGAGCCGCGACCGCAGGGCCGTCTCCCCGGGGGCGCAGGGCCGGGGCGAGACGAGTCCCGCGACACAGGAGACGTCGTCCGAGGGCCGGAAGGGGTTGTGGCGGATCACCACGTCCAGCCCGGGCACGGGTGTCCCGTCGGGGCCGTCGACGGCGAGCCAGGCCGGGTCGCGGACGATGTCGAAGCAGGGGTGGGCGGCCCGCCACTGCCCTACCAGGCCCGTGCGCAGCAGGCGGTGCACCTCGACGCCGCGGTGGAGTTCCTTGCGGAGGTTCTCGCGCCGGGAGTTGGTGATGCTCAGGCCCAGCGACAGCTTCAGCATGGCGGGCGCGCCGGAGCGGTACACCGTGCGCACCGAGGAGGTCGGATGCCAGTCCGGCCCGTGGGCGCCCAGGTCGCGCAGCAGTCCGGCGTCGAACAGGGCGGCGACATCCGGGCGTTGCCGTGCCTCGCGCAGCTGCCACGGGTGCAGCGGCAGCGCGGCCCAGCCGTCGGGCAGCGGCAGCCCGGGACCGGCGAGCCGGGCGGTGAGCCGGTCGGCGGGCACGGGCCGGCCGCGCTCGGTCCAGGCCGAGTCGGCGGCCCTGACCGAGGGGGCGACGGCCACCCAGTGCAGCGGAAAGGCGCCGCGCAGTTCCGGGGAGTACCGCTCGGACTCCGCCTCGGTCAGGCCCTCGCGGCTCTTGGGGGCCGGGTGCAGCGGGTGGCCGAGCAGCAGTGCCTGTTCGGCGGCGAGGAACCGGTCGGGGCCGTCGGCCGGCCGCTCGCGGCGGGCCCGCAGGAAGCCGGCGGTGCGGCGGACGGAGTCGGCGACGCGGGCGACCAGGTCAGTGATGTCCGCGCCGGCCGGGGCCTCCCGGCCGAGCAGGGCGGCAACGGTGAGGGCGTCGGCCGGGGCCGCGTCCTCGGGTGCGCCGGCCAGGCGCGGCGGGCCGAAGCGGTGCCGGCCGGTCGGGGACCAGGAGTGCACGGGGACGTGCAGGGCGGTGCCGCTGGCCGGCAGGGGGACGCGCAGGATGCCGTCGCCGGGGGCGGCGAGGTTCTGCTCGCGCGCCCAGCAGCGCAGCAGGTTCTCCACGGCGGCGGCGTCGGCGGCGGTGTGCGGGTCGGGATGTTCCAGGGGGTCGGGGTATTCCAGGGGGCCGGCCGGGTCGGCGGGTGCCGGGCCGGCGCCGGGCTGCCGGGTGCGCTGCCGGGGGAAGGTTTCGGTGGTGGCGGGGTGGCTGGTCATCGGGTTCTCTCCCGGTCGGCGGGGCTGGTGCCCCGTGGGGCACGGGGACGGGGACGGTGGCGTGCGGGGACGGTGGCGTGCGAGGGCTCGTGCGGGGGCGGTGCCGCACCGTGGGCCGCGCCGCGGGAAGCGGTGCCGTGGGACGGCCGCGCTGCGATGGGCGGTGCCGTACGAAGGCCAGGTGCCGTACGAAGGCCACGACGTGGGGCGGGCCGGCCGGCTCACCCGTCGCGGTGACCGCCGTGGCCGCGCGCCACCGCCTCGATGGCGTCGGTGAGCCGGTCGAGCACCGCCGCCGCCTGTTCGTCGCTGAGGGTGAGCGGGGGCAGCAGCCGTACGACGCTCGCGTGGCGCCCGCCGAGTTCGACGATCAGGCCGCGCCGCAGGCACTCCCGTTGGACGGCGGCGGCGAGGGCGGGGGCGGCCGGGCGGGGACCGGCGCCGGGGGCGGCCGGGTCCCCCGGGCCGGCCTCCGGCGCCCGCTCCGGCTCCCCCTCCGGGTCCACGAACTCGAGGCCGATCATCAGTCCCCGCCCGCGCACCTCCCCGACGCAGTCCACTGCGCGCGCGAAGTCGCGGAGCCGGCCCAGCAGGTGCTCGCCGAGCACGGCCGCGCGTTCGGCGAGGCGGTGTTCGCGGACGTAGGCGAGGGTGGCGGTGCCCGCGGCCATCGCGAGCTGGTTGCCGCGGAAGGTGCCCGCGTGGGCGCCGGGCTGCCACACGTCGAGTTCCTCGCGGTAGACGACGACGGCCAGCGGCAGGCTGCCGCCGATGGCCTTGGAGAGCACCATGACGTCGGGGGTGACGCCGCTGTGCTCCACCGCCCAGAAGGCACCGGTGCGTCCGACGCCGGTCTGCACCTCGTCGGCGATGAGCGGGATGCCCCGGGCGGCGGTGATCTCCCGCAGGCGCCGCAGCCACGCGTCGGGGGCGGGGATCACCCCGCCCTCGCCCTGGACGGGTTCCACGATCATCCCGGCGGGCAGCGGCACCCCCGACTTGGGGTCGTCGAGGACGGACTCGGCCCAGCGGGCGGCGAGTTCGGCGCCCCGCTCGCCGCCGACGCCGAACGGGCAGCGGTACTCCTGGGGATACGGCAGCCGTGTGACGCGTACGTCCGCGGCGCCCCCGGAGGCGGCGAGGGCGCCCGTGGTCATCCCGTGGTAGGCGCCGGTGAACGCGGCCAGGCCGGACCGCCCGGTCGCGGCGCGGACCAGGGTGAACGCCGCCTCCACGGCGTCGGTTCCGGCCGGCCCGCAGAACTGCACGCGCGCGTGGCGGGCGAGTCGGGGCGGCAGGGTGCGGAACAGTTCGGTGACGAAGGCGTCCTTGACGGGTGTGGCGAGGTCGAGGACGTGCAGCGGGGCGCCGGAGTCGAGCACCTTGCGGATCGCGGCCAGCACGACCGGGTGGTTGTGGCCGAGGGCGAGGGCGCCGGCGCCGGAGAGGCAGTCGAGGTAGCGGCGGCCGTCGGCGCCCTCGATGGTGAGCCCGCGTGCCCGTACCGGCACGATCGGCAGGGAGCGCGCGTAGGTGCGCGCGGCCGACTCGCGTGCCGCCTGGCGCCGCAGGATGCCGTCCTGCACGCCCCCGGCGTGCGCCGTGCGCCCCGCTGACGGCACGTACTCCCCGGGCGCAGACTCGGTCACGGTCACGGATGCCTGTCCTTCCGCTGTCCGAAGGCAAGTGGGTGCGAAGTGATGCGAGATGGTGCGAGGTGGCATGAAATGGCGCGAGGTTCCCGGGCCGGGCGGCCGGGGCCGCAAGCGGACATCAGGACCCTCACCGCTACCAACCCCGCATCGCGCACGGGGTTACGGGTTGCTCCAAGATCCTTCCCGTGACGGAACCGTTGCCGTTCCGTCGGCGGTCCCGCACAGCGACCGCATAGGGTGTGGTGCCGTTCGGAGCGCCGTCGACGGCATCGTCAACGGCCCGTGCCACAGCGTTCGTTCACCCCAGGAGAGTCACACCATGCGACCCATACGGCCGTCCCGCCCAGCGCGCCGAGCGCCCGCCCGAGC
Organism: Streptomyces echinoruber; assembly: GCF_014651135.1. Lineage (GTDB taxonomy): Bacteria > Actinomycetota > Actinomycetes > Streptomycetales > Streptomycetaceae > Streptomyces > Streptomyces echinoruber. The sequence goes on along the minus strand of NZ_BMWH01000010.1, from coordinate 58,601 downwards.
GGAAACCGCGCCCGGGGCGCGCCGCCCGGGCTCCCTGGCCGCCGTCGCCCTCGCCGCCGCGCTGGCGCTGACCGCCACCGCCTGCGGCTCCGGCGGCACGGACGCGGAGAGCCGGGCGTCGGCGTCGGCGACCGCCTCTGGCACCGGCGACGGCAAGATCAAGATTCCCGAGCACCTCCGCCAGAAGCTGCGGGAGCACGGGATCGACATCGACAAGTGGAAGAACGGCGCCTGGAAGAACTGGGACCGGGACGACTGGCTGCGCGAGGCCGACGAGTTCATCAACCCGATCATCAAGGGCCTGTGGGACCCGGACCGGATGCGCGGCGCCGACGACGCCGACAAGGGCGTCGACACCAACGACATCTCCGGTGACCAGGGCGTCACCGATCCGACTCCGGCGCCGGTGCGGGCGCGCGCCGTGCCGCCGCCGTACCACGCGAACGCCGCCACCGCCGGCAAGGTCTTCTTCGACTCGCCCGAGGGCCACATGGTCTGCTCGGCGACAGTCGTGCAGGACCCGGCGCACCCCGGCAAGTCCAACCTGGTGTGGACGGCGGGCCACTGCGTGCACGCCGGCCGTGCCGGCGGCTGGTACCGCAACATCGCGTTCGTGCCGTCGTACAACAACCGGGGCGAGTCGGCCCAGCAGCTGCAGAACGCCACGCGGGACGAGGTGGCCCCCTACGGGGTGTGGTGGAGCGACTGGGCGCAGACCTCCGAGCAGTGGATCGAGCACGGCTCCTCCTCGGGCGGCCAGGGCGCGCCGTACGACTTCGCGGTCCTGCACGTCACGCCGGAGAAGGGCGGCACCGGCAAGTCGCTGGAGGAGACGGTCGGCGGGGCGCTGCCGGTGGACTTCGACGCGCCGGCGGTGCCGAAGGTGGCGAGCGTGACGGCGAACGGCTACCCGGCCGCGCCGCCCTACGACGGGCAGTTGCTGTACCGGTGCCAGGACCGGCCGGGGCGGCTGTCGATCGACGCCGCCGACCCGACGATGTACCGCATCGGCTGCACCATGACCGGCGGTGCCTCCGGCGGCGGCTGGATCGCGACGGGCGCGGACGGCAGGCCGGCGCTGATCTCCAACACCTCCATCGGCCCGGTGACGTCGGGCTGGCTGGCGGGGCCGCGGCTGGGATCCGTGGCCAAGGGCGTGTACCTGTCAGTCAGCAAGAAGTTCGCCGGGCAGTGACACGACCGGCGGCGGGGCCGGGCCCGGAGGCGCGGCCGCTGCCGGGAACGTGAACCACGGGAACCCGAGCCACGGGAACTCGAACCACCGGATCCGAGCCACAAGAACGTGAGTCACCGGCGCATGAGCCGCGCGTACGGCGGCCACTGACGCACCGGCCGCCGTACGCGCGAAGGCTCCGTCCCCCGCGGGGTGCGGGGGACGGAGCCTTCGGTCGCGCTGTCGCGTGCGGTGCGTCAGAGCGCGGGAGCCGGGGCGTACGGCGCGAGGTCCGCCGCGAGGTCCTCGTGCACCCGGGCCTTGAGCAGGGTGCCCTCCGGGGTGTGCTCCTCGGAGATCACCTCGCCCTCGTCGTGGGCGCGGGCGACCAGCTTGCCGTGCGTGTAGGGCACGAGCGCCTCGACTTCCAGGGCGGGCCGGGGCAGCTCGTTGTCGATGAGCGCGAGCAGCTCCTTGATGCCCTGGCCGGTGCGGGCCGAGACGGCGATGGAGCGCTTCTCGATCCGCAGCAGCCGCTGCAGGGCCAGCGGGTCGGCCGCGTCCGCCTTGTTGATCACGACGATCTCGGGTACGTCGGTGGCGCCGACGTCCCGGATCACCTCGCGCACGGCGGCCAGCTGCTCCTCCGGGTTCGGGTGCGAGCCGTCCACCACGTGCAGGATCAGGTCGGCGTCGCCGACCTCCTCCATGGTGGAGCGGAACGCCTCGACCAGGTGGTGCGGCAGGTGCCGGACGAAACCGACGGTGTCGGTCAGCGTGTACTGCCGCCCGCCCGGGGTCTCGGCCCGGCGCACGGTCGGGTCCAGGGTCGCGAACAGGGCGTTCTCGACCAGGACGCCGGCGCCGGTGAGGCGGTTGAGCAGGGAGGACTTGCCCGCGTTGGTGTAGCCGGCGATGGCCACCGACGGCACCCTGTTGCGGCGCCGCTCCTGGCGCTTGATCTCGCGGCCGGTCTTCATCTCCGCGATCTCCCGGCGCATCTTCGCCATCTTCTCGCGGATCCGGCGCCGGTCCGTCTCGATCTTGGTCTCACCGGGGCCGCGCGTGGCGAGACCGCCGCGGCCACCACCCATCTGCCGGGACAGCGACTGACCCCAGCCGCGCAGCCGCGGCAGCATGTACTGCATCTGCGCGAGCGCGACCTGCGCCTTGCCCTCGCGGGACTTGGCGTGCTGGGCGAAGATGTCCAGGATCAGGGCCGTCCGGTCGATGACCTTGACCTTGACGACGTCCTCGAGGTGGATGAGCTGGGCGGGGCTGAGCTCACCGTCGCAGATGACGGTGTCCGCGCCGGTGTCGACGACGATGTCCCGCAGCTCCTCGGCCTTGCCGGAGCCGATGTACGTCGCCGCGTCAGGCGTGTCACGGCGCTGGATGACGCCGTCGAGGACGACCGCGCCCGCGGTCTCGGCGAGGGCGGCGAGCTCCGCGAGGGAGTTCTCCGCGTCCTGCACGGTCCCCGAGGTCCAGACGCCGACGAGCACGACCCGCTCCAGACGGAGCTGCCGGTACTCGACCTCGGTGACGTCCTCGAGCTCGGTGGAGAGGCCGGCCACACGGCGCAGCGCCGCGCGTTCGAAGCGGTCGAACTGGTCGCCGTCACGCTCCGCGTCGATCTCGTGGCTCCAGGCGACGTCCTCTTCCATCAGGGCATCGGCCCGAAGACCTTCGGGATAGGCGCGTGCCAGACGCTCGGCGACGCGAGCGGCGGCCTGGGAAGAGGAGGAGGAAGAGGTCATTGGGTCCTTACGTCGATGGGGATGCGTCTGCGGCGACGGAGCGGCCGCGCAGGTCGCGGGCCCGGGGGCCGCGGAGCCGTGGAGCTGGTCCGTCACCGTTCACAACGCACGGGTACCCCGGGAGATTCCCGCTTCCCGTCCGTGCGAACCCGACGATGGTCCCATGGGACGCCCCGTCCCCTCCACTGCCTTTCCACTGCCTTATTTCCGTGCCGGATTTCCGTGCCGGCCGCTTCTCTCGCGCCGACGGCCTCCCGGGGCCGGTCGCTTGCCGCGCCGGTCACGACCGCACCGGTCACTTCCCGTGCCGGCCGTGCGGTGACCCGCTCCGGGCCGCGCCCTGCTCCCTGCCCTGCGTCGCACCCTGCTCCCTGCCCTGCACCGCGTGCCTCTTCCCCTTCCCCACCGACGGCCCGGGGGCCGACTTCGCGGCGGCGGGCGCCGGCTTCCAGTCCGGGTGGCCGGGCATCGGCGGGGTCTTCGCGCCGTACAGCCAGTCCTGGAAGAACGTGCCGAGGTCGCGGCCGGAGATCTCGGAGGCGAGGCGGACGAAGTCGTCCGTGCCGGCGGTGCCGTCGCGGTGCAGCCGGACCCAGGCCCGCTCGACGCGCTCGAAGGCGACCCGGCCGATCTCCTGGCGCAGCGCGTACAGGACGAGGGCGGCACCGTCGTAGACGTTGGGGCGGAAGATGCCGATCTTCTGGCCGGGCACCGGGGGTTTGGGCGCGGCGGGCGGGCCGCCGGAGGCGCGCCAGCGGTCGGAGGCGCCGTAGGCGGCCTTCATGCGGGCCTCCATCGGCTGGTGCGCCTTCTCCTCGGCGTAGCGGGCCTCGTACCAGGTGGCGTGTCCCTCGTTGAGCCACAGGTCGGACCAGGTGCGGGGGCTGACGCTGTCGCCGAACCACTGGTGGGACAGCTCGTGCACCATGATCGACTCGATGTACCAGCCGGGGTGGCCGGGCTTGGTGAACAGGCCCTTCTCGAACAGGGAGAGGGTCTGTGTCTCGAGTTCGAAGCCGGTGTCGGCGTCGGCCACGAGCAGGCCGTACGTCTCGAACGGGAAGGGCCCGACCTTGCTCTCCAGCCAGGCGATCTGGCCGGGCGTGCGCGCGAGCCAGGGTTCGAGGCGCCGGCGGTCGGCGGTGGGCACGACGTCGCGCAGCGGCAGTCCGTGCGGGCCGGCGCGGTGCACCACGGCCGAGCGGCCGACGGCCACCTGCAGCAGTTCGGTGGCCATGGGGTGGCGGGTGCGGTACGTCCACGTGGTGCGCCCGCCGGTCCGGGAGGCACCGGCCGGCAGTCCGTTCGCGACGGCGGTGTAGCCGTCGGGCGCGGTGACGTGGACGGTGAACAGCGCCTTGTCGGAAGGGTGGTCGTTGCAGGGGAACACCAGGTGGGCGGCGTCGGCCTGGTTGGCCATGGCGAGGCCGTCCCTGGTGCGCACCCAGCCGCCGTCCCGGCCGCGCGCGGGCACCGGGTCGCTGGTGTGCCGGACGGTGATCCGCGTCCGGCTGCCCGCGGGCAGCGGGGTGTCCGGGGTGACGACCAGGTCCTCGCCGGCGCCGGCGAACGCGGCGGGCCGCCCGTCGACCTCGACGGACTTGACGGTGCCGTGCGCGAAGTCGAGGTTGAGGTGCTCCAGCGGCTCGGTCGTCCGGGCGTCGACGGTGGTCACGGCCGCGAGCGGCTCGGTGTTGCGGCCGGTGTAGGTGAGGGACAGGTCGTACGCCGTCACGTCGTAGCCGGGGTTGCCGAGCTGCGGGTAGAGGCGGTCGCCCACGCCGAGCGGGGCCGGGGGCGTGCCGGCGGCGACGAGGCACACGGAGACGGCCGAGGCGAGCAGCGCGGCCTTGGCGCGACGGGGCAGGTGGGTCAGGTGGGAGCTGCGGGACCGGTGAGCGGGAGGGGGCGGGCTGGAGATACGGGACGGGCGGGAGGCCACCGTCCGGAACCGGAGAAGCCCGAGCGGGAGGTGACGGGAGCTGAGCGGCATGCCCCACCGCTATCAGCGCCCGCCCGCCCTTCGACGGCGGCGCGCGCCCGGGCCACTCGAACGGGGCCTTCGGAAGCCGCCGGTGGCACGTGCGTCCGGTGTGCGCGCCCCCTCGGGCGCCCGGAGTGCCCGGAGCGCTCGGATGCCCGGCACGCGCCGACTGCGCGCCCCACGCCGCCTTATGCCTCAGGTGCCTACCGCGCGCCCCGCGCCGCCGTGTGCCTCAGGCGTCTGCCGCGCGCGCCTGCGCCCGCCGCACGTCGTACACGCCCGGCACCTCGCGCATGGCGCGCATCACGGCGGGCAGGCGGGCGGCGTCGGGGAGCTGGAGGGTGTAGGTGTGGCGGACGCGCTGCTGGGCGGGCGGGGCGACGGTGGCGGAGACGATGGAAATGCCCTGCAGGGCGATGGCCTCGGTGAGGTCGGCGAGCAGGTGGGGGCGGCCGAACGACTCGGCGACGAGCGTGACCCGGCACTCGGTGGTGTCGCCCCAGCGCACGCCGACCTCCGCGCGCCCGGCGCTCTTCATGCGCGCCACCGCGGCGCACTCGACGCGGTGCACGGTGACCGCTCCCCCGCGCACCGCGAACCCGGTGACCTCGTCGGGCGGTACGGGCGTACAGCAGCCGGCGAGCCGTACGGCCGCGCCGGGCAGGTCGGTGACGGCGTTGGCGCGGGCGGGGGACTCCCCCTCGGGCGGGGCGGGACGCCGGGCGGGGTTCACGGCGGTGGGCCGGAAGAGGGGCGGCGACGGGAGTGTGCCGGGGGTCCGGTCGGTCTCCTCGGGCGCGGGGTGCGCGGCCAGCCAGCGCTGGATGGCGAGGCGGGCGGCGGGGGTGTGGGCGTGCTCCAGCCACTCGCGGGAGGGCGCGGAAGCCGCGTCCTGCCCCATGAGGAGCTGGACGGTGTCGCCGTCCCTCAGGACCATGCCGAGCGTGACGAGGCGGCCGTTGACGCGGGCGCCCAGGCAGGCGTGCGCGTCCTCGCCGTACTGCGCGTAGGCGGCGTCGACGCAGGTGGCGCCCTCAGGCAGGGTCAGGGTGCCGCCGTCGCGCCGGAAGACGGTGATCTCACGGTCCTGGGCGAGGTCCTCCCGGAGGGAGGACCAGAAGGTGTCGGTGTCGGGCGCGGCCTCCTGCCACTTCAGCAGCCGGTTGAGCCAGCCGGGCCGGGTGGGGTCGGTGCGTTCGCCGTCGGCGGCGTTCTGCTCCTCCGCGGGGGCCGCGTAGGGGTTGCCGAGCGCGATGACGCCGGCCTCGGCGACCTTGTGCATCTGGTGGGTGCGGATGAGGACTTCGACGATCTGGCGGTCCGGGGAGTCTCCCGCGCGGTCGTCGGTCTCCTCGGCGGGGAGGACGACGGCGGTGTGCAGCGACTGGTACAGGTTGAACTTGGGGGTGGCGATGAAGTCCTTGAACTCCGAGACGACGGGCGTCAGGCAGGTGTGCAGTTCGCCGAGGACGGCATAGCAGTCGGCGTCCTCGGCCACCAGCACCAGCAGGCGGCCGAAGTCGGTGCCGCGCAGCCGTCCGCGTTTGCGGGAGACGCGGTGCACGGAGAGGAAGTGCCGCGGCCGGATGAGGACTTCGGCGGCGATGCCGGCCTCGCGCAGCACGGCGCGCACGCGGTCGGCGGTGGCGGCGAGCGGGTCGTCGGGGCGGGCGGCGTTCTCGGCGATCAGCTCCCGGGTGCGCTCGTACTCCTCGGGGTGCAGCACCGCGAAGACCAGGTCCTCCAGTTCGGTCTTGAGGACCTGCACGCCGAGGCGTTCGGCGAGCGGGATGAGGACGTCGCGGGTGACCTGGGCGATGCGGACCTGTTTCTCCCGGCGCATCACGCCGAGGGTGCGCATGTTGTGCAGCCGGTCGGCGAGTTTGATCGACATCACGCGGACGTCGTTGCCGGTGGCGAGGAGCATCTTGCGGAAGGTCTCGGGCTCGGCGGCGGCGCCGTAGTCGACCTTCTCCAGCTTCGTGACGCCGTCGACGAGGTAGCGCACCTCCTCACCGAACTCCGCCCCGACCTGATCCAGCGTCACATCGGTGTCCTCAACGGTGTCGTGGAGCAGGGAGGCGGTCAACGTCGTGGTCTCCGCGCCGAGTTCGGCGAGGATCAGGGTAACGGCGAGCGGATGGGTGATGTAGGGCTCGCCGCTCTTGCGCATCTGGCCGCGGTGCGAGGACTCGGCGAGCAGGTAGGCGCGGCGCAGGGGTTCGAGATCGGCGTCGGGGTGGTGGGCGCGGTGCGCCTCGACGACGTGGCCGATGGCGTCGGGCAGCCGGTCGCGGGCGGCGGGCCCGAGCAGGGCGGCCCGGCCCAGGCGGCGCAGGTCGATCCGGGGGCGGCCCTTCCTGCGGGGCGCCGCGGGCACTACCGGGCCTGGGGTCGCAGGGTTCGTCGCATCCGCACTCAAGGGCACCTCCGGCTGCGTGGACCGGCGGACGGGGCGCCCCGGGGCGTACGCGGCTCAGGGGATGGCGACGGATTCCCCCGTCCGGGCCGGTGCTTGATGCTATCGAGCCCACCACGCGCGTCCGGCCGCCTCCCGCCGAGCGTGAAACGGATCACCCATTCGAGCGACGATTTGGGGGTTTACGTCCGTGCGGTGTGCGACAGCGGGTTCGGGACGGGCCGGCGGGTGCGCCGCCGTGGGAACCGGTGGCCCGGCTTCCGCGCCGCGGCGCCGATATCGCGGTCCCGGCCTCGGCCTCGGCCCCGTGGGCTGCTCAGCCGGCGGCGGCCGTGCGCAGCCACTCGGTGTCGATCTCGCCCTCGGCGACGATCACCGCGGGGCCGGTCATCTCGATCGCGCCGTCGGGGCGCTCGGTGATCACCAGCCGGCCGCCGGGCACGTCCACGGTGTACGTCGCCGGGAGGCCGGTGACGGCGGGGTCGAGGCCGTCACGGCGGGCGGCGGCCACGGCGACGGCGCACGCGCCGGTGCCGCAGGAGCGGGTCTCGCCGGCGCCGCGCTCGTGCACGCGCAGCGCCACGTGCCCAGGACCGCGGTCGACGACGAACTCGACGTTCACCCCGTCCGGGTAGGCGGCGGCCGGGCTGACGGACGGCGGGGAGAGCAGGTCGCCGGCGTGCGCGAGGTCGTCGACGAAGGCGACCGCGTGCGGATTGCCCATGTTGACGTTGCGCGCGGGCCAGCTGCGTTCGCCGACGGTGACCGTGACCTCGCCCTCGGGCAGGCGCGCCCGGCCCATGCCGACGGTGATGTCGCCGTCCTTGGCGATGTGCACGCTCTTGACGCCGCCGCGGGTGGCCACCGCCAGGTCGCCCTCGGCGGCGTGTCCGGCGCGCTGCAGGTAGCGCGCGAAGACGCGCACGCCGTTGCCGCACATCTCGGCGACCGAGCCGTCGCCGTTGCGGTAGTCCATGAACCACTCGGCCTCGCCCGCCATGTGCCGTGCCTCGGGGTGGGCGGCGGAGCGCACGACGTGCAGCAGACCGTCCCCGCCGAGGCCGGCGCGGCGGTCGCACAGGGCGGCGACGGCGGCCGGGGTCAGGTCGAGGGCGTTCTCGGGGTCCGGGACGATCACGAAGTCGTTCTGCGTGCCGTGCCCCTTGAGGAAGGCGATCCGCGTGCTCATTCCTCGATCGTACGGGCTGTCGGATCGTACGGGCTGTCGCGCCCCGCCCCGTACGACGGCCCGTCCGGCCCCCGCGCACGCGGCCGGCCGTCAGCGCAGGCGGGCGACCCGCCACACGGCCAGCACGACGACCGCGGCGACCGCCAGGGCGTAGGCGAGGACCACCCGCCAGTCGGGGCGGCGCCCGGAGCCGCGCGGGGGCAGGCCGGGCCAGGTGTAGCCGACGCGGCGGGCGGCCATCATGCCCCAGCCGGCCGCGCAGGAGCAGATCAGCAGGCCGAGCATGGCGATCACGGCGCCGCTGTCGCCGAAGTCGAAGGCGAGCGGGAAGGCGAACATCAGGGAGCCGACCGCGGCCAGCCCGACGATGGGGGCGAGCTGCCACAGGCGCAGCCGACGCTGCGGGCGCAGCTCCACCTCGACCTCGGGCCCGGGAACCTCGGGCCCGGGGAACAGGCCCTCGGGCTCCGGACCGTCGGCGGTGACGCCGTCCGGTGTCTGCTCGGGGCCGTCCGGGCTCAGTCGGCCCCGGTCCCCGTCCTCGCCCCCGCGCTCGGCGACGACGCGGTCGCTGCCGTGCGCGGTGTCGGTGCCGTGTGCGGTGTCGCGAGGGCCGGCCTCCATCGCCACGCGCCCTCCCAACTGGACTCCACTGGTCGATCGAAGCTCGATGATGGCACGGCGGCGGAGGCCGGAATGGCGGCCTGGGCGTCCCGATGCCATGACGTGATCAGGCTGTAACCGGTCGTTCGACCAACGACAACGCGAGCCGCGGGAGTTCCGCGAGGTCGGTCGCGGCCCCACTGAGCCAGTGCACCCGCGGGTCGCGTCTGAACCACGCGTCCTGGCGGCGCGCGAAGCGCTTGGTGGCGCGGATCGTCTCCGCGCGCGCCTCCTCCAGCGTGCACTCCCCGGCGAGCGCCGCGAGCACCTGCTGGTAGCCGAGCGCGCGCGACGCCGTACGTCCCTCGCGCAGCCCCTGCGCCTCCAGGGCGCGCACCTCCTCCACCAGCCCCGCCTCCCACATCCGGTCCACCCGGCGGGCGATGCGCTCGTCGAGCTCGGGGCGGGCGACGTCGACGCCGATCTGCAGGGTGTCGTAGACGGCGTCGTGCCCGGGGAGGTTGGCGGTGAACGGCTTGCCGGTGATCTCGACGACCTCCAGGGCGCGCACGATGCGGCGGCCGTTGCTGGGCAGGATCGCGCGCGCGGCCTGCGGGTCGACGGCGGCCAGGCGGGCGTGCAGCGCGCCCGGTCCCCGCAGGGCGAGCTCCTCCTCCAGCCGGGCCCGCACCTCGGGGTCGGTGCCGGGGAACTCCAGGTTGTCCACGGCGCCGCGCACGTACAGGCCGGAGCCGCCGACCAGGATCGGCCAGCGCCCGGCGGCGAGCAGCTCGTCGATCTTCCGCCGGGCCATGCGCTGGTACTCGGCGACGGACGCGGTGACCGTCACGTCCCACACGTCGAGCAGGTGGTGCGGCACCCCGCCCCGCTCCTGCGGCGTGAGCTTGGCGGTGCCGATGTCCATCCCCCGGTAGAGCTGCATCGAGTCGGCGTTGATGACCTCTCCGCCGAGTTGCTGGGCCAGGAAGACGCCCAGGTCGGACTTTCCGGCCGCGGTGGGGCCTACGACGGCGATGACGCGGGGGGTGGCGGATGCGCTGCTGCTCACGGCACCAGTCTCGCAAATGCGCCTGCCGTGCCCCGAACCGCTCGGCAGGCCGACGGCCGATCCCGTGCGGGCCGCCCCCGTGCACGAGTACCGTAGTGAGGTGATATGGGCGCTTTTGCGCGAATGCCCACGGGGGCCTGCGAGGGAAGGTGGACCATGCGCCTGTTGGACAACGTGAAGGCCAGGATGGGTCCCGCCAGGGACAAGGTCTCGGATCTTGCGCAGCGGCACGGGGGCAAGATCGAGCACGGTCTGGACCGGGCCGCGAAGCTCGTCGACGAGAAGACCAAGGGCAAGTACAGCCGGCGGATCCAGGCGGGCACGGGGAAGGCGAAGCAGGCCATGGACCGGCTGGCGCACAAGAGCGGCCCCGCGGACACCACGGGGGCGCCGGGCGGCGGTCCCGCAGGCACCAGGGAGGCGCCGGGCGGCGGTCCCGCGGCCGCGCCGCCGCCGGGGACGGCCCCGCCCACGTCCTCTCCGGACACACCCCCGTCTTCTCCGGACACGCCCACGTCGTCGTCGGAGCCGCCTCCGCCGACGTCGTGAGGCGCCGGGCGCCAAAGGGCTCGGCACCCGGACGGCCCCGGACGTCCCAGACGTCCCGGTCCGGCTCTGCACGCCGCCGGGCCCTGCCGCCGCGGCCCGCGCGCACACTCGTGCAGCGCCGGTCGTGTGCACGCGCGTGCACACGACCGGCGCTGCCGACTCGTCCGGCTCAGGACCAGACGGCCACGAAGTACCCCACCCCGTAGGGCGCGTCCTCGTACAGCAGAGCGCCGTTCAGGCCGGTGTCCTCGGCCGCGCCCGCCAGTACCTGCCAGGAGGCGCGGCCGGCTGCCTTGAGCTCGGCCGCCAGGGCCGTGTCCAGGGCCGCGAGGGCCGCGGTGTCGGCGGCGCCGAGGGCGCGGGCGATCGCCGTGTCGAAGGGGGCCGCCCGCTCGTCGAGATAGCCCGGCGCCTTGACGCTTCGGCAGGCGGTGCCGTCCCCCATGACCAGCAGGGCCGTCCGTCCGGGCCGTGCGGCGAGGTCGCGGCCGGCGGCCAGGCACCGCTCGGCGGGCAGGGACCGCGGCACGCCGAGCCCTTGGACGGGGGCGTGCGTCCAGTGGGCGCGCCGCAGCAGCCAGGCGGCGACGGCGAGGGACGGCGGCAGTTCGGGCCCGGGAGCCGTCTCCCGCCCGGGCGCGTGCCCGAGCCGTACGTCCAGGTCCACGCCGAAGCCGCGGAAAGAACCGCCCGCGCCCTCCGGGTAGGAGGCGGGCGCGTCCTCGCCGGGGCCCGCGGGATCGCTGGGGCCGACGGCGACCACCCGGTCGGGCCGCGCGGCGGCGAGGACACCGAGGGCGTCCAGGCAGGCGGCACGCGCGGCGTCGAGTTCGGGGGCCGCTCCCGCGGCGACCTCCGGCACGAGCAGGGGCGGGCAGGGGCAGACTGCGGCGGCGACGAGCATGATCGGCAGGGTAACCCGGCGCAGGGCCGGGCCGCCGGGCAGCCCGTACGGCGGGAGGACCGACGGCCCGACGGCCCGACGGCAGGGGCCCGCCCGCGTGGATCCCGCGGCAGGGCGGTCCGTCGGGCGGGCCGGCTCAGTCCTCGATCAGCACGTCCGTCAGGTCGAGGACCGTCAGGACGAGCACCACGAGCTTGCCGTCGCTGATGACGTACTCGACGAACAGGTTGCGCGACAGCGCGACCTCGCGGGTCGACTCGTCGTCCCCGACCGGGTGCGAGAACTTGTGCCGCGGGTCGGCGAGCAGGATCGCCAGCCCGCGCTCCAGCACCTCGCGGCGCTCGGCGGGAAGACTGTCCCGGACGCGCGCCGCGCGCTCGGTGAACTCCACGCTGTACGGCATGAGGCACTCCCTTCCGCCGGCGGCCCTGCTCAGTCGCAGCCGCAGCCGCCGCCCGTGGCGACCGGCAGCGGCTCGGGGACGCCGACCTTGGGCAGGCCGAGCATGACGCCCTGCTTCTTCTGCTGCTCCTGGGCGTTGCGCCGCTCCCACGCGTCGCCCGCGCGCGTGCGGCGCACGTTCAGCACCGGGCCCTCGGCGAGCAGGTGGTGCGGCGCGGCGTACGTCACCCGGACGGTGACGACGTCGCCGGGACGCACCGGCTCCTCGGGGCGGGTGAAGTGGACGAGGCGGTTGTCGGGGGCGCGGCCGGACAGGCGGCGGGTGGCGTCGTCCTTGCGGCCCTCGCCCTCGGCGACCATCAGCTCCAGGGTGCGGCCGACCTGCTTCTTGTTCTCCTCCCAGGAGATCTCCTCCTGGAGGGCGACGAGCCGCTCGTAGCGCTGCTGCACGACCTCCTTGGGGACCTGGCCGTCCATCTCGGCGGCCGGGGTGCCGGGCCGCTTGGAGTACTGGAAGGTGAAGGCCTGCGCGAACCGGGCCTCGCGCACCACGTGCAGGGTCTGCTCGAAGTCCGCCTCGGTCTCGCCGGGGAAGCCCACGATGATGTCGGTGGTGATGGCCGCGTCGGGGATGGCCTCGCGCACCTTGCGGATGATGCCGAGGTAGCGCTCCTGGCGGTAGGAGCGGCGCATCGCCTTCAGGACCGTGTCCGAGCCGGACTGCAGCGGCATGTGCAGTTGCGGCATGACGTTGGGCGTCTCGGCCATGGCGGCAATGACGTCGTCGGTGAAGTCGCGCGGGTGCGGGGAGGTGAAGCGGACGCGCTCCAGGCCCTCGATCCTCCCGCAGGCGCGCAGCAGCTTGCTGAAGGCCTCGCGGTCGCCGATGTCGGAGCCGTAGGCGTTGACGTTCTGCCCGAGCAGCGTGATCTCGCTGACGCCCTCGGCGACGAGGGCCTCGATCTCGGCGAGGATGTCGCCGGGCCGCCGGTCCTTCTCCTTGCCGCGCAGCGCGGGGACGATGCAGAAGGTGCAGGTGTTGTTGCAGCCGACGGAGATGGACACCCAGGCCGCGTAGGCGCTCTCGCGCCGGGTCGGCAGCGTGGAGGGGAACGTCTCCAGCGACTCGGCGATCTCGACCTGCGCCTCCTGCTGCACGCGGGCGCGCTCCAGCAGGACGGGCAGCTTGCCGATGTTGTGCGTGCCGAAGACGACGTCCACCCACGGCGCCTTCTTGACGATGGTGTCGCGGTCCTTCTGCGCCAGGCAGCCGCCGACCGCGATCTGCATGCCGGGCCGCCGGGCCTTCTTCGGGGCGAGGCGGCCGAGGTTGCCGTAGAGACGGTTGTCGGCGTTCTCGCGCACCGCGCAGGTGTTGAAGACGACGACGTCGGCCTCGCCCTCGCCGGTGCCCTCGGGGGCCCGCACGTAGCCCGCCTCCTCCAGCAGTCCGGCGAGCCGTTCGGAGTCGTGGACGTTCATCTGGCACCCGTAGGTGCGGATCTCGTACGTCCTGGTGCTGTGAACGTCCACTGCCGGGCTCCGGTCGCTGCTGCTGGTCATGACACAAGGGTAGGCGGTCCCCCGCGGCCCCCTGCCCCGGTTCGGGATCGGGCCGGCGGTCCCACCGCCGACCGCCGCCCGGGGCCGTCGGGGCCGATGCCGTATGTTTCCAGAACCGCCGCGCGTTCCCAGAACCACCGTGTGTTCCTGGACCGCCGTGCGTTTCTGGAACACAAACCCCGTCGGGCCCCGTCGGAACCGGGAACGGCCCCGGGCCCGCGCGTCACTCCCCGCCCGTCCTCCAGCCCTGCCGCCGCAGCACCGCCGCCACGTCCGGCGCCCGGTAGTGCTCGCCCTTGAGGACCTTGCCGTCGGCGCGGCGGGCGACGCGGCCGTCGGGACCCAGCTTGGTCATGTTGGAGCGGTGGATCTCGGCTATGACCTCGTCGAGGTCGATGCCGTGGACGAGGGCGGTGCCGTAGGCGACGTAGACGACGTCGGCGAGTTCGTGCGCGAGGCGGTCCAGCGGGCCGGCGACCGAGACCTCCACGGCCTCCGCCGCCTCCTCGGCGAGGAGGTCCCCGCGGTGCGCGGCGAGTTCCGGCGCGACCTCGGTGGGGGTGTCGCGGACGTCGAGGCCGAAGGCGCGGTGGAACTCGCGGACCAGGCGGGCAGGCGAGGAACTCATGGCCCCCGACTGTAGCGGCCGCCCCTGGTCAGCTCCCTGCCCGGCTGGCAGGATCGCCCGCATGGTCAAGCTCCTCCCCCGTCTCGGCAGGCGCCGTGCGCTGCAGGCCGCGGGCGCCGGCACGGTCGTCCTCGGGCTGCTGCTGTGGTGGCTGCTGCCCCTGGGGGACGCGCCGCCGAGCGGGACGGTCTCGATCAGCACGGGCACGCCGCTGGGCGTCTACCAGGAGTACGGCCGGCTGCTGCGCACGGAACTGCGTGCCGATATGCCCGACTTGAAGGTGAATCTTCGGATCAGTCACGGTTCGCAGGAGAATGTCGAGCGGGTGGCGACGGGCAGCGCCGACTTCGCGATCGCGGCGGCCGACGCGGTGGAGACCTACCGGCTGCGGCACGCCCCCGGCGCGGACCGGTTGCGCGGGGTGGCGCGGCTGTACGACGACTATGTGCAGCTCGCCGTGCCGTACGACTCGGACGTCACCACCGTCGCGGACCTGCGCGGCAAGCGGGTGGCCATCGGGCCGCCCGGCTCCGGCGTGCGGCTGATCGCCACGCGGGTGCTGCGGGCGGCCGGGATCGACCCGCGCAAGGACATCGTCCCCGAACCGGACGGCATCGACACCGGCCCCGACCGGCTGCGCAGCGGGGCGATCCAGGCGTTCTTCTGGTCGGGCGGGCTGCCGACCGACGGGCTGAAGGAGCTCGCCACGACGTTCCGCTTCCGCTTCGTGCCGATCGACGCCGACCTGGTCGCCGGGCTGCACGCCGAGGGCGGGAGCACGCGCTACTACCGGGCCACCACCATGCCGGAGTCGGCCTACTCCGAGGTGCGCGGCGGCGCCGTGCCGACGATCGCGGTGTCCAACCTGCTGATCACCCGCACCGACGCCGCCCCCCGGCTCACCGAGTGGATCACCCGCACGGTGATCCGGAGCCGGGACCGCATCGGCCACCACGTGCACTCGGCGCAACTGGTGGACCTGCGCACCGCGATCTACACGGACCCGCTCACGCTGCACGAGGGGGCGCGGCGCTACTACCGCTCCGTCAAGCCCTGACCCGGCCCCTGACCCAACCCCTGCTCCATCCCCTGGTCCGCTTCCGCCGGCGCGCTCCTGGGCACCGTCAGCGTCACCTTCAGCCCGCGCGGCTCGTGGTGGTCGTAGCGGATGGTGCCGCCGCCCGCGGCGAGCAGCGCCCGGCAGATGGACAGGCCCAGGCCGGAGCCCTTGACGTTCTGGTGCCGGCCGCTGCGCCAGAACCGGTCGCCGACGCGGGCGAGTTCCTCGTCGGTCAGGCCCGGGCCGTGGTCGGCGACGACGATCGTGGCCGTCTCGCCGGCCGCGGCGACGGTGACCTCGACGCTCTCGCCCTGGGGTGTGAACTTCACCGCGTTGTCGATGACCGCGTCCAGGGCGCTGGAGAGCGCCACCGGATCGGCCCAGGCCGTGGTGGCCGGGCAGCGGCCGGTGAGGCGCACGCCCTTGGCCTCGGCGGCCGGGGTCCAGGCGGCGACGCGTTCGGCGGCCAGGTGGCCGATGTCGGTGAGGCGCAGATCGGCCTCGGCGTGCTCGGCCAGCGCCAGGTCGAGCAGGTCGTCGAGGACCTGGGCCAGGCGCTTGCCCTCGGCGCGGACGGAGGCGATCTCCTCGTTGTCCTCGGGCAGTTCCAGGGCGAGCAGCTCGATGCGCAGCAGCAGCGCCGAGAGCGGGTTGCGCAGCTGGTGGGAGGCGTCGGCGACGAAGGCGCGCTGCTGCTCCAGCACGTCCTCGACGTGGTCCGCCATCTCGTTGAACGACTTCGCCAGCCGCCTGAGTTCCGGCGGTCCGCTCGCCACCGCCACGCGGGACTTCAGACGTCCGGTGGCGATGTCGTGCGTGGTGGCGTCGAGGATGCGCACGGGCCTGAGCACCCAGCCGGTCAGGCGCAGCGCGGCACCGACCGCGAGCAGCATCGCGGCGATCTCGCCGGCGCCGATGAGCAGCCAGCCGTGCAGGGTGCGGGCGCGCATCGGCCCGGTCGGCGACTCGGTGACGACGACCGCGACGACGTCGCCGTCCCGGATGACCGGTGAGGCCACGACGAGCGTGCGCCGCTGCCAGGGCCAGACCTGCTCCGGGTCGTGGCTGCGCCGGCTGAGCAGCGCCTCGTCGAAGGCGTCCCGCACCTCTCCGGCCGCGGGGACGGACCAGTCCGACGGGGCGTTGGCCATGGGGCTCTGGTTGGTGTAGAAGACGCCGGCCCGGATGCCGTAGACCTTGTGGTACGCCTGGAGTTCCCGGTCCAGGGTCTCGCGGCGCTCGTCGGTGACGGTGCGGCGGGAGCCGGAGGGCCGGTCGGTGACGTACTGGGCGAGGGCCGCGAAGCGGGCGGTGTCGTCGATGCGGTCGACGACGACCCGCTGTTGCTGGGCGGCCGCGACACTGACGGCGAGCGGGATGCCGAGCGCCAGCAGCACGGCCGCCATCAGGACGATCAGCAGCGGCAGGAGTCGTGTGCGCACCCGGCGGCCCCGCTACGCGGCCGGGGCGACGAGCCGGTAGCCCACGCCGCGCACGGTCTCGATCAGGGCCGGCATGCGCAGTTTGGCGCGCAGGGAGGCGACGTGCACCTCCAGGGTGCGCCCGGTGCCCTCCCAACTGGTCTGCCACACCTCGCTGATGATCTGCTCCCGGCGGAAGACGACACCGGGCCGCTGCGCGAGCAGCGCCAGCAGGTCGAACTCCTTGCGGGTGAGCTGGACGACCGTGCCGTCCACGGTGACCCGGCGGGTGGGCAGTTCGATGTGCACGGGCCCGAGCCGCACCTCCGTCTCGGCGGCGGTGCCCGCGCTCTCGTGGACGGTGCGGCGGCTGACGGCGTGGATGCGGGCCAGCAGCTCACCGGTGTCGTAGGGCTTGACGACGTAGTCGTCGGCGCCGAGGTTGAGGCCGTGGATGCGGGAGCGCACGTCGGACCGGGCGGTGACCATGATCACCGGGGTGCTGGTGCGCTTGCGGATCCTGCTGCAGACCTCGTAGCCGTCCTGGTCGGGCAGGCCGAGGTCGAGCAGGACGACACCGAAACCGGCGCTCTCGGGCACGAGCGCCTGGAGGGCCTCCTCGCCGTTGCGGGCGTGCGTGACGTCGAACCCGTGCCGCCTGAGGACGGCGGACAGCGCCGCGGCGACATGATTGTCGTCCTCGACGAGAAGCAGTCTCATCCCGGTCCCCTCCGGTTCACCGGTCGTTCGATCCCGTGGTGCAACGACAGGCACGCGTGTGTACCACCTGGCAGTCACGCTGATGGATGACGAGGACGTCAAGGGGGTTCCGGCGCGGCGCGGCCCGCCGTTACCCAGCCGGTACGCGGCCCGGACGGCGCCGCCACGACACGTGTCCGATTGCTATCGGATTGTGATGCTCAGATCTCCCTCAGATGTAATGACGCAGGTCGGACGGGGTCATTACTGTCCTGCGGAAATCGAGGAGGACGGAGCCTGAAAGCGATGACCGAAGTATCGGTGGCCAAGCAGGACGTGGCCGCGACCGGCGATCTGGTCGTCCTGAGGAACGTCAACAAGCACTTCGGCGCGTTGCACGTGCTCCAGGACATCGACCTGTCCATCGCCCGTGGCGAGGTCGTCGTGGTCATCGGACCCTCGGGGTCCGGGAAGTCCACCTTGTGCCGCACCATCAACCGCCTGGAGACCATCGACTCCGGCACCATCCTGATCGACGGCAGGCCGCTGCCCCAGGAGGGCAAGGAGCTGGCGCGGCTGCGGGCCGACGTCGGCATGGTCTTCCAGTCCTTCAACCTCTTCGCGCACAAGACCGTGCTGGAGAACGTCACCCTCGGCCAGATCAAGGTCCGCCGCAAGGACAAGAAGGAGGCCGAGGAGAAGGCCCGGGCGCTGCTCGACCGGGTCGGGGTGGCCGCCCAGGCCGACAAATACCCGGCGCAGCTCTCCGGCGGCCAGCAGCAGCGCGTCGCGATCGCCCGCGCGCTGGCCATGGACCCGAAGGTGATGCTCTTCGACGAGCCGACCTCCGCGCTCGACCCCGAGATGATCAACGAGGTCCTGGAGGTCATGCAGCAGCTCGCCCGGGACGGCATGACCATGGTCGTCGTCACCCACGAGATGGGCTTCGCCCGGTCGGCCGCGAACCGCGTGGTGTTCATGGCGGACGGCCGGATCGTCGAGGAGGCCACTCCCGACCAGTTCTTCAGCAACCCGCGCAGCGACCGCGCCAAGGACTTCCTGTCGAAGATCCTGCACCACTGACGGCGGGCCGCCGCGCTCCCCGCCGTCCACCACGCTCCCCGCCACCCGCCGCGTTCCCCACGGCCCGCAGCCCGCGGCCCACCGCGCTCCGCGGCCGGGGCGGACGGCGCGCGGGGCCACAGCCCCGGGATCCGGGGACCGCAGGCCCGCCTCTCACCCCTCGAAGGCTTCACCACCCGAAGGATGTGCACCATGAAGCTCCGCAAGGTCACCGCCGCGTCGGCCGCCGTGCTCGCCCTCGCCGTCACCGCCACCGCGTGCGGCTCGGGCGACGGCGGCAGCGGTTCCGGCGGCGGCAAGAAGATCAAGATCGGCATCAAGTTCGACCAGCCGGGCATCGGCCAGAAGACCCCGCAGGGCTACTCCGGCTTCGACGTGGACGTGGCGACGTACGTCGCCAAGAAGCTCGGCTACAGCGCGGACCAGATCGAGTGGAAGGAGTCGAAGAGCGCCGACCGCGAGACCATGCTGCAGCGCGGCGACGTCGACTTCATCGCCGCCTCGTACTCGATCACCCCGGAGCGGCAGCAGAAGGTCGACTTCGCCGGCCCGTACCTGCTGGCGCACCAGGACGTCCTGGTGCGCGCGGACGACAACTCCATCAAGTCGCCGGCCGACCTCAACAGCAAGAAGCTGTGTTCGGTCACCGGCTCGACCTCGGCGCAGAACATCAAGGACAAGCTGGCGCCCAAGGCGGACCTGCTGAAGTACCCGACGTACTCGGCCTGCCTGAACGGTCTGCAGAACAAGGCCGTCGACGCGCTGACCACCGACGACTCGATCCTCGCCGGCTATGCCGCACAGCCGCAGTTCAAGGGCAAGTTCAAGCTCGGCGGCTTCAAGATGACCAACGAGAACTACGGCATCGGCGTCAAGAAGGGCAGCGACCTGAAGAACAAGATCAACAAGGCTCTTCAGGACATGGTCGCCGACGGTTCCTGGAAGAAGGCCGTGGACAAGAACTTCGGCCCGGCCGGCTACAAGAACGAGCCCGCGCCGAAGATCGGCGACATCAAGAGCTGAGGCAGCGCCCCGGTGCGCCGCCGCCCTCCCCGGCGGCGGCGCACCGGGGCATCCCTACACGCGGAAGCGCGGAAGATCGTGTTCGACTTTCTTGAAGGTTACGACCTGCTGGGAGCCTTCTGGGTGACGATCAAGCTCACCCTGCTCTCCGCCGTCGGGTCCCTGATCTGGGGAACCGTGCTGGCCGCCCTGCGGGTGGGCCCGGTGCCCCTGATGCGCGGCTTCGGCACGGCGTACGTCAACATCGTGCGGAACATCCCGCTGACGGTGATCATCCTGTTCACCTCGCTGGGCCTGAACCAGACCCTCGGCATCAGCCTCGGCGCGCACGGCTTCTCCCACATCAACTTCCGGCTCGCAGTGCTGGGGCTGATCGTCTACACCTCCGCCTTCGTCTGCGAGGCGGTCCGCTCCGGCATCAACACCGTGCCGGTCGGACAGGCGGAGGCGGCCCGCGCCATCGGTCTGAACTTCACCCAGGTGCTGAGGCTGGTCGTACTGCCGCAGGCGTTCCGCTCGGTGGTCGGCCCGCTGACGAACGTCCTGATCGCGCTCACCAAGAACACCACGGTGGCCGCCGCGATCGGTGTGGCGGAGGCCGCCGCACTGATGAAGGACATGGTCGAGAACGAGGCACAACTGCTGCTGATCTCCGCGATCTTCGCATTCGGCTTCGTGGTCCTGACCCTCCCGACCGGCCTGATCCTCGGCTGGGTGGGCAAGAAGGTGGCGGTGAAGCGATGAGCTCGGTCCTGTACGACGCCCAGGGCCCGCGGGCCAAGCGGCGCAACATCCTCCTCACGGTCGTCTTCTTCGCCCTGCTGCTGGCGCTTCTGTGGTGGGTGTACCAGGGGCTGAACGACAAGGGCCAGCTCGAGTGGGCCAAGTGGAAGCCCTTCTTCTCCGGCTCCGAGGCCTGGACCACCTACATCCTGCCCGGCTTGAAGAACACCCTGATCGCAGCGGCCCTGTCGATGGTCATAGCGCTGCCGTTGGGCGCCGTGTTCGGTATCGCGCGGCTCTCCGACCACGTGTGGGTCCGGGTCCCGGCCGCGATCGTGGTCGAGTTCTTCCGGGCCATCCCGGTCCTCATCCTGATGATCTTCGGCGTGGCGCTGTACTCGCAGTACACCAGCGTCAGCTCGGACGACCGTCCGCTGTACGCCGTCGTCACCGGCCTGGTGCTGTACAACGCCTCGGTGCTCGCGGAGATCGTCCGTGCGGGCATCCTGGCCCTGCCCAAGGGGCAGACGGAGGCCGCCCAGGCGATCGGCCTGCGCAAGACGCAGACCATGACGTCCGTCCTGCTGCCGCAGGCCGTCACCGCCATGCTCCCGGCGATCGTCAGCCAGCTCGTGGTCATCGTGAAGGACACCGCCCTCGGCGGCGCGGTCCTCACCTTCCCGGACCTGCTGTCCTCCGCCAACACCATGAGCAGCTACTACGGCGCGAACACCATCGCCAGCTTCACCGTCGTCGCCGTGATCTTCATCGTCCTCAACTTCTCGCTGACCAGCTTCGCCGGCTGGCTGGAGGGCCGGCTGCGGCGCGGCAAGAAGTCCACGGGCGCGGTGGTGGGCGCCGAGGCGGTCGAGGACATCGCCGGTACGGCGCACACCGGCGCCGCCGGAACGACCGGGGCCGCGGGGACGGCCGACGGGACCGCCAAAACCTCCGGGACCCCCGGGGCCTCCGGGACCTCCGGGACCGACAAGGCCGCCCTCTGACAATCCGTCAATCAGTCGGGTGACCCCGAGGGCAGTGGCATGATCGCCACTGCCCTTCGTCGCTTGACGCAAGCAGCGGCAATAGGTTGCATACGTTCTGTGATCGCGCACCCTGCTCCACCCTCCTGTTCACGAACGTTTCCCACGGCTTCACCGGCCTCACCGCGAGCAGGGGACGCCGCGTCATGGACCCGGTGATCGTCGTCGGAGCGGGGCCCGTGGGGCTCACGCTCGCCCTGGCGCTGGCGCGTCAGGAGGTGCCGGTGGTCGTGCTCGACGAGGGGCCCGGCAAGGAGGAGCCGCGCCCCGCCCGCACCGTCGTGCTGCGGGAGGACACCGCGGCCCTGATGGAGCGGCTGACCGGCGTGCCGCTCGCCGGGGCCGGGATCCGCTGGAGGGGCTGGCGGGCGCTGCGGCGCCGGCAGGTGACGCGCGAGGTGGTGTTCGACGACGCCGGGCCCGCCCCCGTGCACGTCGCCCAGCACGTGCTGACCGGCGCCCTGCGCGCGGCCCTGGCCGGGCAGCCGCTGGCGCACATCGCCGTGGACAGCCGCGTGGACGCCGTCGAGCAGGAGCCCGCCGGTGTCACCGCCCACACGCGCGGCCCCCGGGGCACCTGGTGGCGCGGCAGCTACCTGGTCGGCTGCGACGGTCTGCGGTCCACCGTGCGCAAGCTGGCGGACATCCGCTTCCCCGGCCGCACCGCGGTCGAACGGTACGCCGTCGCCGCGCTGCGCGCCGAACTGCCCTGGGACAACGAGGCCGTGCTGCACCGCCGGCCGCCGTGGCGCACCTCCGGCCCCTCCGCCGGGGAGGTCTGCGCCCGCCCCCTGCCGGACGGCGTGTGGCGCCTGGACTGGCTGCTGCCGCCGGGCAAGGACCTGGTCACGCCGGAACTGCTGGTGACCCGCATCCGCGAGACCCTGGCCGGCTGGGCCGGCGGCTCCACACCGCCGTACGACCTCCTCGACACCGGCGTCCACATCGTCCACCACCGTCTCGCCCGCCGGTGGCGCACGGGGCGGGTCTTCCTCGCCGGGGACGCGGCGCACTGCCTCGGCGCGCTCGGCACCCACGGTCTGGAGGAGGGCCTGCGGGACGCCGACAACCTCGCCTGGAAGCTGGCGTCGGCCTGGCACCACGGGCCCCGCGAGGCGCTGCTGGACAGCTACCAGACGGAGCGGCGCGCCGCCGTCGCCGCCCGGCTGCGCGCCGCCGACCAGGTGCTGCCGCTGCTGCGCGGCGGCCGGGGCCTGCGCGCGGTCGTCCCCGGCGCGGGCCGCGGCCACGACGCGCTGCTCGCCGACGGCCACCTCGGGCGCGGTCCGGTGGGCGAGCCGGGCACCTACGCCGACTCCCCGCTCGCCCCGCCCGAGCCGCTGGAGGGGGAGGTGCCCGTGGACACGCCGCCCGGCGCGCCGGTCGCGGACGTCCCGGTCACCGCGGAGGACGGCTCCCTCGTCCCGCTGCGCGACCGGCTCGGCCGCGGGGCGCTGCTGGTGGTGCTCGTCGCGCCCGGTACGACGGTGTGGGCGCGCGAGCACTGGATGTCCGCCGGCCTGATGCCCCGCCTGGCGGCCGCCGTGACCGCGCTGCCGCACCACGCCGAACTCCTGGTCGCCGAGGAGTACCCGGGGGCGGCCGCGCACACCGTGCTGCTGGTCCGCCCCGACGGCCACCTCGTCACGGCGTTCGCCGGGGTCCGGCCGGCCGGGTTGTACGCGGCGGCGGAGGCGGCGATCGGGGGTGCGGCGGGCAGCGGGGCCGACACGGGCGCGCAGACGCAGGCGGACGCGGGGGCGGGGGCGCGCTGAGGCGCCCTGCCGGAGTCCGCCGTCACGGTGCGTCCGCATGGTGACACTGAGTTGACCGTCCTGGCCGGTCATGGTGTACTCCGGAGCCATGACCGACACCTGCGTGCGCCTGTGGCGGAGGGTCCACATGGACCTGGTCCGCTATGCGGGCTGCGTGTGTCGCCCGTCCTGCTGACCTCGCCTCCCCTCCCACCGCGCGCGCCCCTTCCGTGCTGTCGCGCGCACTTCCGCGAACGCCTCGTCAGGACGGTCCACGTGTCTGTGTCCTCTTCCCCGCCTTCCTCCGTTTCCGCTTCCGCTCTTTCTTCCGTCTCCGCCTCCTCCTCGGCGCCCGCTTCCTCCTCCGCCGCGTCCCGCGCGGCGGCGCCCACGCAGGCGGAACTGCTCGACTTCGCCCGCCGCGTGGCCGCCGACGCCGGCCTCGTCGCCTCCCTGCCGCTCGATCCCGAGGAGCGCACCTGGGTACGGCTGGAGGGGCCGCGCGGCAGCGAGGCGTGGCTGATCGGCTGGCCGCCCGGCACCGGCACCGGCTGGCACGACCATGCCGACTCGGTCGGCGCCTTCGTCACGGCCGCCGGGGAACTGAAGGAGAACTCGCTCGCCGCGCGGCTGCCCACCGACGGCTGGAGGACCCTCGAGCTGACCGAGGGCGTGGACCGCGAACGGCGGCTGCCGGCCGGGCGGGGCCGCGCCTTCGGCCGCCACCACGTCCACGAGGTCCTCAACGAGTCCCCCGACCGGCACGCGATCTCCGTCCACGCCTACTACCCGCCGCTGCCGCGCATCCGGCGCTACAGCCGTACGGGCCTCGTGCTGCGCCTGGAGCAGGTCGAGCGTCCGGAGGACTGGCAGTGAGCGCCGCACGCCCGGAGCCGGTCGGCATCGACACGTTCCTGGAACGGGTGCGCGCGGGTTATGAGCGGGTGACGCCCGAGGAGGCCCACGCGGCCGCGCGGGCGGGCGAGGCGCTGCTGGTCGACATCCGTTACGCCGCCCTGCGCGAGCGCGACGGGCTGGTCCCCGGCGCGCTCGTCGTCGAACGCAACGAACTGGAGTGGCGGCTGGACCCCTGGGGCAGCCACCGCCTCCCCGAGGCCACCGGGCACGATCTGCGGATCGTGGTGCTCTGCAACGAGGGATACGCCTCCAGCCTCGCGGCCGCCTCCCTGCGCCAGTTGGGCCTGTACCGTGCGACCGACGTGATCGGCGGCTTCCAGGCATGGCGGGCGGCGGGACTGCCGGTGACGCCGCCGGCGGCGTGAGACGGGACGGCGGGCCCGGCCGGTGCAGCGGGCGCCGGCCCGGTCCCGCGAAGGGGGCGGCACAGGAGGGGCCGTACGGCGGAGCGGTGCTCTTGTCGCCTGCGTTCCGGCGGCCGGGTCGCCGTCCGGGCCCGTACCCACCGGTGTCAGGGAGAGGTCAGGGAGACGGGGACGTGCACCTTGTGTCCCTCCGACGGGACCTCCGGCGGGACGCGGCACGCCGGGCGGCCTCCGAAGCCGCTTCCTCAGGGGTGGCCGCGGTCACCGGCTGCGTCCTGCGCCTTCCTCGGAACGCAAAGCTCAGAACTCAGAAATCCCCGTCGCCGAGGAACTCCGTGTCCTCGCCCTCCTCCTCCAGTGCCTGCCGGACCACCCGGAGGGACAGGCCCTGGGAGTAGCCCTTGCGGGCGAGCATGCCCGCGAGGCGGCGTATGCGTTTGTCGCGGTCGAGGCCGCGGGTGGCACGCAGCTTGCGCCGGACGAGTTCGCGCGCGGTGGCCTCCTCCTGCTCGTCGTCCAGCTGTGCGACCGCCTCCTCGATCAGGGGTGTCTCGACACCCTTGGTGCGCAGCTCCTGGGCGAGGGCACGCCGGGACAGTCCCCGGCCGTGGTGCCGGGACTCCACCCAGGCATCCGCGAAGGCGCCGTCGTCGATGAGGCCGACCTCCTCGAAGCGGGACAGCACCTCGTCCGCCGCTTCCTGCGGGATGTCCCGCTTGCGCAGGGCGTCGGCGAGCTGCTTGCGGGTGCGCGGGGTCCCGGTGAGCAGGCGCAGGCAGATGGCACGCGCCCGCTCCACCGGGTCCCCTGGAGGCTCCCCCGCCTCGGCCCTCGACAAGGAGGAGGCACCCCCGTCCTCGCCGGACGGCTCCGCGAAGCCGCGCCGACGTCGTCCACCGCGTCGGCGTGGGCCGCCCTCGCCGCTCGGGCCGGCCGTGGCGCGCGCTCCGCCGGCACCGCGGAGCCGACCGGCGGGCGCGCCCTCACCACCGTACGAGTCCTCGGCGTACCCGTCCGCTGCGGGACGCGGGTCACCGTCCGGCCGGCCGGCACCGTCGCCGGTGTGTCTCCCGTCGCCCTCCCACCCGGATCCCTGCGGAACGGGTCTCTGCGGGGCGTGTCCCTGCGGGGCGGGTGGACGGGGGTACTCGGTCCAGTCGGTTCGCCGGGTCACGGGTCAGCTCTTGGCCGCCGCGGCCTTGGGCTTGGCGGCCTTGGCCGCCGCCGGGGCGGGTACGGCCTTGACCGGCTCGGCCGGGGCGGAGGTGACCGCCGGGTCCGTGCCCGGCTCCGCGGCCGGCTCCTCCGGGCGGACGCCGACGCCCAGCTTCTCCTTGATCTTCTTCTCGATCTCGTTGGCCAGGTCGGGGTTGTCCTTGAGGAACTGGCGCGCGTTCTCCTTGCCCTGGCCGAGCTGGTCGCCCTCGTACGTGTACCAGGCTCCGGCCTTGCGGATGAAGCCGTGCTCCACGCCCATGTCGATCAGGCCGCCCTCGCGGCTGATGCCCTCGCCGTAGAGGATGTCGAACTCGGCCTGCTTGAAGGGCGGCGCGACCTTGTTCTTGACGACCTTGACGCGGGTGCGGTTGCCGACCGCCTCCGTGCCGTCCTTCAGGGTCTCGATGCGGCGGATGTCCAGACGCACCGAGGCGTAGAACTTCAGCGCGCGGCCACCGGTGGTGGTCTCCGGGGAGCCGAACATCACGCCGACCTTCTCGCGCAGCTGGTTGATGAAGATCGCGGTGGTCTTGGACTGGTTGAGGGCACCGGTGATCTTCCGCAGGGCCTGGCTCATCAGGCGGGCCTGCAGACCCACGTGGCTGTCGCCCATCTCGCCCTCGATCTCCGCGCGCGGGACGAGCGCGGCGACGGAGTCGATGACGATCAGGTCGAGGGCGCCGGAGCGGACGAGCATGTCCACGATCTCCAGCGCCTGCTCGCCGTTGTCCGGCTGGGAGAGGATCAGTTGGTCGATGTCGACGCCGAGCTTCTTGGCGTACTCGGGGTCGAGGGCGTGCTCGGCGTCCACGAACGCCACCGTGCCGCCGGCCCGCTGGGCGTTGGCCACCGCGTGCAGGGTCAGGGTCGTCTTGCCGGAGGACTCCGGCCCGTAGACCTCCACGACGCGGCCGCGCGGCAGGCCGCCGACGCCGAGGGCGACGTCCAGCGCGGTCGACCCGGTCGGGATGACCTCGATGGGCTCCTTCGACCGCTCGCCCATGCGCATGACCGCGCCCTTGCCGAATTGCCGTTCAATCTGTGCGAGCGCGGCGTCCAGAGCCTTCTCGCGGTCGGTTCCTGCCATGGGTTCCACCCGGTTTGCTTGAGTCGATCGCTTCACGTCAAAGACGCTAACGCCTGCCACTGACAATGGGCCCCGACGCACGTCCGGCCTGTGGACAACTCGGGCACCCCCCAGGCGAAACCTGACGGAATCCCCTCGAAACCATCTCGGAGACCCCACCGGAGTCCCCCGGAGCTCTGCCGGAACCCTGCCGGAGCCTCCATAAGAATAGTTGTTCGATTTCTGTGTCAAGCGCACCACACGGCTCCCGAGGCCCGGTCTGCTCCCCGGGGCGTACGCGCGGTGTCCCCGCCCGGACGACGACGGCCCGCGTCCCCGGCGCCAGGCTGGCCGCATGGGAATCACCACACCGTCGACGCACCCGCCGGCGCGTCCGTCGGCCGGCCCCGCCCCGGCCCGCGGCCCGCGCCCCGCCGAGCGCCT
The DNA here is from genome assembly GCF_014651135.1 of Streptomyces echinoruber. Lineage (GTDB taxonomy): Bacteria > Actinomycetota > Actinomycetes > Streptomycetales > Streptomycetaceae > Streptomyces > Streptomyces echinoruber. The sequence goes on along the minus strand of NZ_BMWH01000010.1, from coordinate 31,540 downwards.
CTGCCACGCCACCGGCGTCCTGCTGGTCCTCTCCGGTCTCGCCCACCTGGTGGTGTTCGCCGTCGACGGCGGCCCGTGGGACGGCCCCGTCTCCTGGCGCAAGCCGGTGACGTTCGGGCTGTCCTTCGGGGTGACGCTGATCGCGGTCACCTGGGTGACGTCGTACGTGCGGATCGGGGCGCGGCCGCGGGCGGCGCTGCTGACCGTCCTCGCCGCGGACTGCGTCGTGGAGGTGGGCGGCATCACCCTGCAGGCATGGCGCCGGGTGCCGTCGCACCTGAACACGGAGACGCCCTTCGACACCGCGGTGTCGATGACGCTGGCGGTGGGCGGCGGGATTCTGGTGGTGCTGCTCACCGTCTTCGCGGTGGCGTCCTTCCGGCACCCGCCCACCGGCCCGGCCGGCATGCCGCTCGCGGTGCGCTCCGGTTTCGCCGTGCTGCTCGTCGCCCTGGCGTCGGGCGCCGCGATGATCGCGCGCGGTGTCGTGCTGACCCGGACCGGTCACCAGGAGGCCGCCTACCACTCGACGGCGCCGCTGAAGCCGCTGCACGGCGTGAGCCTGCACGCCGTGCTGGTGCTGCCGGCGCTGGCCCGGCTGCTGTCGCGCACCTCGTGGAGCGAGGCGGTGCGGCGGCGGATCGTGGCGGCGGGGGTGGGCTGCTACGCGGCCGCGGTCGCCGGGGCCGGGGTGTGGGCGGTGCTGACGTACTGAACGTCCGGCCTCCCGATACTGAGCGCGCTCTGTCTCCCGGCGCCGAGCCCCCCTGCCTCCCGATCCCGAACGCCCTGTCTCCCGGCCAGGTCCTCCGGTCCGGCCGGCTCCCTCAGGAACCGTCCGCAGGGCCCGACGTGCCGGGCTCTTCCGGCCCCGGCTCTCCCGGCGCGTCCGCTTCCGGCTCCCCCGCCGTCCCCGATGCGCCCGGTCCCGGTTCGTTCCCCGACGGCCCTCCCGCCGTCCCCGACGCGCCTCCCGGCTCTCCCGTCCCCTCCGGTGCACCGGCCCTCCCCGCTTCTCCGGTCGCCCCGGTCGCCCCCGCCTCCCCGGCAGGCCGCGCCGGCTCCGTCCCCGGACGCCGCGCCCACAGGTGCCGGGCGCGCCGGAACAGGCCGGGCGCCGCCGCACCGCGCCTGCGGTGACCGTGCACCCGGGGGTCGTCGGTGACGGCGTAGCGCTTGACGTACGCCCCGAGGAACGCCTGCAGCGTGGCGACCGCCGGGATGGCGATGAGCGCGCCGACGGCGCCGAGGAGGGCGGTGCCGGCGACGACCGATCCGAAGGCGACCGCGGGATGGATGTCGACGGTCTTCGAGGTCAGCTTGGGCTGCAGCACGTAGTTCTCGAACTGCTGGTAGAGCACGACGAAGACCAGCACCCACACCGCGTACCAGGGATTGACCGTGAAGGCGATCAGCATCGGCAGCGCACCGGCGAGATACGTGCCGATGGTGGGGATGAACTGCGACACCAGGCCCACCCAGACGCCGAGCACGGGCGCGTACGGCACGCCGAGGGCCTGCAGGAGCACATAGTGCGCGATGCCGGAGATGAGCGCCATCAGGCCGCGCGAGTACAGGTAGCCGCCGGTCTTGTCCACGGCGATCTCCCAGGCGCGCAGCACCTCGGCCTGCCGGGCGGGCGGCAGGACGGAGCAGATGGTGCGGCGCAGCCGGGGCCCGTCGGCGGCGAAGTAGAACGAGAACAGGCCTATGGTGAGCAGCTGGAACAGGCCGCCGAGCACTGTGGCGGACACGTCCAGCACACCGGCGGCGCTGGTCTGCGCGTACCTGCGCAGCCAGTCGGAGTGGAGCAGACCCTCCTGGATGTCGACGCGCCGCAGGTCGGTGTGGAAGGTCGTGTTGATCCAGTGGATGACCGAGTCGAGGTAGTCCGGGAAGCCCTCGACCATCTTGATGATCTGCCCGGCGAGCATGGAGCCGAGCAGGGTGACGAATCCGGCCGCCAGGATGGTCAGCCCGAGGAAGACCAGGAAGGTGGCGGCGCCCCGGCGGATGCGGTGGGCGGCCATCCAGCTCACCGCCGGCTCGATGGCCAGCGCCAGGAAGAACGCGATCAGGATGTTGATCAGCAGGCCGGTGAGCCGGTGGAAGACCCAACTGCCCAGCTGGAACACGGCGATGAGCGCGAGCGCGAGCACCATGGCGCGGGGCAGCCAGCGCGGCATGCGCGCGCCCGGTCCGGCGCCGCGGCCGGCCGGGGGCCGGGTGGGCGGCGTCGTACCGAACGGGGTCGCGTGCTGGGCCGGCTGCCCGGTTTCGTCAGTGGGTGTCACGGTGCAAGTCTCGCCCACGTCACCGACATTCGGAGCCCGCCGGGCGATCTTCGTGGATCCTTGTGGTCCGCGGGCGCCCGTCCCGCTGCCGAACGAATCCGCGGCGTCGTCCGCGGAGCCGGTTCAGTGCTTCTCGGGCGGCACGTCCATCACGGTGCAGACCACCCGCCACACGTCCTTGGCGTCCCAGCCGGCCGCCAGCGCCTCATGCACGGTGCGCCCTCCCAGCTCGGACATGACGTGGTCGCGCGCGAAGGTGTCGGCGTAGGCCGGACCGAAGTGCTCCGCCATCCGCTGCCAGAAGACCGTCAACCGCATGCCCCCAGTATCCCGCCCGCGGGGGTGACCGATGGCCGGGCCACCGCTCGAGACCGCTTTCCACCCTACGGTCGCCCCATGGCCGAAACAGGAGCTTCCGCCCTTCCCCCGACACCCCCGCCGCACTCGGAGCCCTCGGAGTCCAAGGAGCCCGCCGAGTCCAAGGAGCCCGCCGAATCCAAGGAGCCCAAAAAGTCCAAGGGGTCCAAAGAGTCCAAGGAGCCCTCGGAACGTTCCCCGCTCCTGCACGCCGAGCAGTTCGTGTGGCTCACCGCGCGCGTACTGGAGCAGCGCCTGTTCGCGTACCTGTTCCTGCACGGCCGCCCGGACCCGGTGGAGACCGCACTGGAGGCCTACCGCACCGACGACGGCGGCTTCGGCCACGCCCTGGAACCCGATCTGCGCGGCCCGGTGAGCCAGCCGCTGCACACCGGGCGCGCCCTGCACGTCCTGGACCTCATCGGGCGCTGCGGCGGGCAGCGGGTGGAGCGCGTGTGCGGCTACCTGACCTCCGTCTCCACGCGCGAGGGCGCCCTGCCGGCGGTCCTGCCCGGCCAGCGCGGCTACCCGGCGGCGCCCTTCGTGCCGGTCGTGGACGACCCGCCCGCCTCCCTCCTGGCCACCGGACCGGTGGTGGGCCTGCTGCACCGCAACAACGTGTGGCACGCCTGGCTGTTCCGCGCCACCGAGTTCTGCTGGCAGGCGGTGGAGTCCCTGGAGACCTCGCACCCGTACGAGGTCGAGGCCGCCGTGACCTTCCTGGACGGCGTGCCCGACCGCCCGCGCGCAGAGGCGGCCGCCGACCGGCTCGGCCGCCTGGTGCGCGAGCAACGGCTGGCCGTCCTGGACCCGGAGCGCCGGGACACCTGGCCCGTCGCACCGGGCTACGCACCCGGCGAGCACCACTTCCCGCACGACTACGCCCGCACCCCCGACTCCCTCGCGCGCGCGTGGTTCACGGACGAGGAGATGGCGCGCTCCCTGGACTTCCTGGCGGCCGAGCAGCGCCCGGACGGCGGCTGGCCGGTGACCTGGCGCCAGTGGGCGCCGGGCCCCGCCCTGGAGGCGCGCCCCGCGGTGACGATCGAGGCACTGCGCACTCTCCGGGCGTACGGCCGCCGGATCGGCTGAGCCCCCGCGCGTGAGCAGCCGCCTCGCGCACGCGTGAGCCGCCTGGTTCCGCTCGCGGTACTCGCCGATCTCACGCAAGCCGCCTCGCGCACACGTGAACCGCCTCCCGCGCGGGTCATGCGCCCATGGCCCGCGCCCCGGCCGTCACGACCACGGCCGCCGCGACGACGAGCAGGAACGGAGCGCGCAGCACCAGCGCCAGGGCCGCCGCCGCGAGCCCGGCGGCTCTGGCGTCCAGGACGAGGACGTGCCCGTGCGAGAAGGTCTGCTGGGCCGTGAGCGCCGCGAGGAGGGAGACCGGCAGCAGGGCGGCCAGCCGGCGGACGAGCGGCCGTTCCAGCAGGCCCGCGGGGACGAGCAGCCCGGCGAGCTTGACGGCGTAGCAGCCCAGTGCGGTCACCGCGATGGCGATCCAGGTGTTCACCGGCCCTCCTCGCGCGCGTGGTCGCCGCCACCGTTCCTGCGGCGGCCTTCGGCCCACAGCACCGCCGGCGCCGCGAGCGCGGCCGCCAGCACCGGCACCCCGGCGGGCAGCACGGGCAGCAGCCCGAGCCCGAGGAGGACGGCGAGCGCGGCGGTGGCACGCTCGGTGGTGGTCTTCAGCATGGGCGCGAGCAGCGCCAGGAAGACGGCGGGTCCGGCCGCGTCGAGCCCCCAGGCGTCGGTGTCGCCGAGTGCTTGGGCGCCCAGCGCGCCGAGCAGCGTGGTGAGGTTCCACAGCACGTACAGGCTCAGTCCGGTGACGGTGAAGCCGATCCGGGCGGCGCGCCGGGTGGGCTGCGCGAGTGTCACCGCCGAGGTCTCGTCGATGACCCACTGCGCGGCCAGGGGGCGCAGCGCACGCGGGAGGGCGAGCAACTGCGACAGGCGCAGCCCGTAGAAGGCGTTGCGCACGCCGAGGAAGAACGCCCCGGCGGCTGCCGTGAGCGGGGTGCCGCCCGCCGCGAGCGCGCCGACGAGCGCGAACTGCGAGGCACCGGTGAACACGAGCAGGCTCAGCGCGCAGGTCTGCGCGAGCGAGAGTCCGCTGCCGGCCGAGGTCACCCCGAAGGCGAATCCGGAGAGTCCTACGGCGATCCCGACGCCGAGGGCGTCGCGGACCACGGCCGCGTCGGGCCGTTCCACGTCTTCGGTGCGGATGTCCGGGGAAGCTGTCTGTTCTGGCACGACCAAGACGTTAGGAGCCGGCCTCAGGTCGGGTCTTGTACGTTCTTGCGCGCGGGCTGATCGAGACGTGTGAACTGATCGAGAGACGCGGACTGGTCGAGACGCGTGGGTTGGTCGAGACGCATGGGTTGGTCGAGACGCGCGGGCCGGTCGAGGCGCTCGCGCTGGTAGACGCCGGGCGGTACGCCCACGATGCGTGTGAAGTGGCGGTTGAGGTGCGGCTGGTCGGTGAAACCGACGGCGACCGCGACCTCGGCGGGCGGCGTCCCCGTATCCAGCAGCCGGCGTGCCCGGCGGACGCGGGCGTCGGTCAGCCAGGTGTGCGGCGGCATGCCGTAGGCGTCCCGGAAAGCCCGCAGCAGCGCGAAAGGGCTGGTGCCGACGCCCGCGGCCAGTTCCTCCAGGCTCGGCGGAGCGGCCATCCGCTCCAGCAGCACCGCACGCGCGCGTGCCGCGGTCCGCGCGCCCGCCGTGCGCACCTCGCGGCGCGGCAGCGGGCCGCCGTTGAGCCGCAGCAGCCGGGTCACGACGACCCGCAGCAGCGTGTCGGCGGCCAGCGCGTTGCCCTCGTCGGTGGCGCGCAGCACCTGATGGACCAGGCCGACGGCGTACGGGTCGTCGAGCACGGGGCTGACGAAGCCCGGCGTCCCGCGCAGCGTGGTGGTCTCGGCGGCGATCCCGGCGACCACCTCGGGCGTGGGGTAGACGGCGCCGTACCGCCAGCCCTCGGGCACCCCGGCCCGGCCCGTGTGCGGGGTGTCGGGGTTGATCAGCGCGAGCGCTCCCGGCCCGGCGTACTGGTCGGCCCCGCGGTGGTGGAAGACCTCGACGCCGTCGGCGATGGCGGCGATCACGAAGTTCTCGTGGGTGTGCCGGACGAACGTCTTGCGGACGTAGCGGGCGCGCAGCAGGTCCACCCCCGGCAGGTCCGGGTACCACCAGTGCCGTGCCTGCTCCGTGGTCGAACCCGCCATGCGGCCATTGTGCGCCAGAGCTGGGGCAGCCGGTCCGCCCCGTCCGCGGACCGGACCCCCGTCCGCGGACCGGGCCCCTATCCGCGGACCGGGCCCCTATCCGCGGACCGGACGGACCGGCCGTCCCTGGTCCGGGGAGTCCCCCACTGGCGGCCCCTCCCCGGCGGACCCGTCCCACCGGCCGCTCGCACTCCACCTCTGGCGGCCCCGACTCGACGGGCCCGTCCCATCAACCCCTCAGTCCACCACTCCGACCGGCCCCAAACGGTCCCGCCGACCGCCTCCCGACCGCCTCTCGGCCACCACCTGGTCACCCTCCGTCACCACCGAACCCGCCTGTCGCGGACGAATGCCCAGGTCAGGCCCATTGTCAGTGGGTGGGTGCACGATGGACGCATGGTCAGCTCCGCCCACCAGGCCCTCGACGGCTTCTCCCCCGCGACCCGCGGCTGGTTCACGGGGGCCTTCTCCGCGCCCACCGCCGCCCAGGCGGGCGCGTGGCGGGCGATCCGGGAGGGCTCGGACGTGCTGGTGGTGGCCCCCACCGGCTCGGGCAAGACCCTGGCGGCCTTCCTCGCGGCCCTGGACCAACTGGCGTCGGCGCCCCCGCCCGCCGACCCGAAGAAACGCTGCCGGGTGCTGTACGTCTCTCCGCTCAAGGCCCTCGCGGTCGACGTCGAGCGCAACCTGCGCAGCCCCCTGACCGGCATCCGCCACGAGGCCGTCCGCCTGGGTCTGCCCGAGCCGGAGGTGAAGGTCGGCATCCGCTCCGGCGACACCCCGCCCGCCGAGCGGCGCGCGTTGTCCACGCGCCCGCCGGACATCCTCATCACCACGCCCGAGTCGCTCTTCCTGATGCTCACGTCAGCCGCGCGGGACGCCCTGACCGGCGTGGAGACGGTGATCCTGGACGAGGTGCACGCGGTGGCGGGCACCAAGCGCGGCGCGCACCTCGCGCTGTCCCTGGAGCGGCTGGACGAGCTGCTGCCGAGGCCGGCTCGCCGCATCGGCCTGTCGGCGACCGTCCGCCCGGTCGACGAGGTCGCCCGCTTCCTCTCCCCGCGCCGCAAGGTGGAAATCGTCCAGCCCGAGGCGGCCAAGGAGTTCGACCTGTCCGTCGTCGTCCCGGTCGAGGACCTCGGCGAACTGGGCGGCTCCCCCGTCGCCGACGGCACCGAGGGCGCCGAGCGTCCGTCCATCTGGCCGCACGTGGAGGAGCGGATCGCCGACCTGGTGCAGGCGCACCGCTCGACGATCGTGTTCGCCAACTCCCGCCGCCTCGCCGAGCGGCTGTGCAACCGGCTCAACGAGATCGCCCACGAGCGGGCCACCGGCGAAGCGCCGGCCGAGCACCATGCGCCCGCGCAGCTCATGGGCGGCTCCGGTGCCGCCCGGGGAGCCCCGCCCGTCCTCGCCCGCGCCCACCACGGCTCGGTCTCCAAGGAGCAGCGCGCCCTGGTCGAGGAGGACCTGAAGGCCGGCCGGCTGCCCGCCGTGGTGGCCACCTCCAGCCTGGAGCTGGGCATCGACATGGGCGCGGTGGACCTGGTCGTGCAGGTCGAGTCCCCGCCGTCGGTGGCCTCCGGCCTGCAGCGCGTCGGCCGCGCGGGACACCAGGTCGGCGCCGTGTCCAAGGGTGTGGTCTTCCCGAAGTACCGGGGCGACCTGGTGCAGGCGGCCGTGGTCACCGAGCGGATGCGTTCCGGCGCCATCGAGTCGCTGAGGATCCCCTCCAACCCGCTGGACGTGCTCGCCCAGCAACTGGTGGCGATGACGGCGATGGACACCTGGCAGGTCGACGACCTGCTCGCCGTGGTCCGCCGTGCCGCGCCCTTCGCCTCACTGCCGGAGTCGGCGTTCCTGGCCGTTCTCGACATGCTCGCCGGCCGCTACCCGTCCGACGCGTTCGCCGAGCTGCGCCCGCGCGTGGTGTGGGACCGCGTCGCCGGCACCGTCACCGGCCGCCCCGGCGCCCAGCGGCTCGCCGTCACCTCCGGCGGCACGATCCCCGACCGGGGCCTGTTCGGCGTCCACCTCGCCGGGGCCGACCCGAAGAAGGGCGGCGGCCGGGTCGGCGAGCTGGACGAGGAGATGGTCTACGAGTCCCGCGTGGGCGACGTCTTCACCCTCGGCACCAGCTCCTGGCGCATCGAGGACATCACGCGCGACCGCGTCCTGGTCTCCCCCGCCCCGGGCGTGCCCGGACGGCTGCCCTTCTGGAAGGGCGACCAGCTGGGCCGTCCCCTCGAACTGGGCCGCGCGGTCGGCGCGTTCCTGCGCGAGGTCGGGTCCCTGCCCAAGGAGGACGCCCGCCTGAGGCTGCTGGCCGCCGGGCTCGACGCCTGGGCCGCCGACAACGTCCTGTCGTACCTGGACGAGCAGCGCGCGGCCTGCGGCCACGTCCCCGACGACCGCACCGTCGTCGTCGAGCGCTTCCGTGACGAGCTGGGCGACTGGCGGGTCGTCGTCCACTCCCCCTTCGGCGCCCAGGTGCACGCCCCGTGGGCGCTCGCGCTCGGCGCCCGCCTCTCCGAGCGGTACGGCATGGACGCGCAGGTCATGCACGCCGACGACGGCATCGTGCTGCGGCTGCCCGACGCCGACCTGATGGGTCTGGACCTGCTGGACCAGGACCCGATGCGGGGCGGTACGGAGTACGACGCGGAGCAGGCGCCGGTCGGCGCCCAGGACGTCGTCTTCGACAAGGGCGAGATCGAACAGGTCGTCACCGACCAGGTCGGCGGCTCGGCCCTGTTCGCGTCCCGCTTCCGCGAGTGCGCCGCCCGCGCCCTGCTGCTGCCGCGCCGCAACCCCGGCCGCCGCACCCCGCTGTGGCAGCAGCGCCAGCGCGCCGCCCAACTGCTGCAGGTGGCCAGCGAGTTCGGTTCCTTCCCGATCGTCCTGGAGGCGGTCCGCGAGTGCCTGCAGGACGTCTTCGACGTCCCCGGACTCGTCGAGCTGATGGGCGACATCGAGTCCCGCAGGGTCCGCCTGGTCGAGGTCACCACCCCCGAGCCCTCCCCCTTCGCCCGCTCCCTGCTCTTCGGGTACGTCGCCCAGTTCCTGTACGAGGGGGACTCGCCGCTCGCCGAGCGCCGCGCCGCCGCGCTGTCCCTGGACTCGCGGCTGCTGGCCGAGCTGCTGGGCCAGGCGGAGCTGCGCGAACTGCTCGACGCGGAGGTGCTGGCCGAGCTCGAGCGGGAACTGCAGTGGCTCACCGAGGACCGGCGGGTCAAGGACACCGAGGGCGTCGCCGACCTGCTGCGGCTGCTCGGGCCGCTCACCGACGCGGAGTTGGCCGAGCGCGGCGCCGAGCCGGGCTGGGCCGGGGAGCTGGCCGCCGCGCGCCGCGCCATCCGGGTGCGGATCGCCGGCGTCGAGCACTGGGCGGCGGTCGAGGACGCCGGCCGTCTGCGCGACGCCCTGGGCACGGCGCTGCCCGTCGGTGTGCCGGAGGCCTTCACCGAGCCGGTGAAGGATCCGCTCGGCGACCTCCTCGCGCGCTATGCCCGCACCCACGGCCCGTTCACCTCGGCGCAGGCGGCGACCCGGTTCGGGCTCGGCGTGGCCGTCACCGAGGGCGCCCTGCAGCGGCTCGCGGCCGTCGGCCGGGTCGTCCAGGGCGAGTTCCACCCGGCGGGGATCGGCCAGGAGTGGTGCGACGCGACCGTCCTGCGCCGGCTGCGGCGCCGCTCCCTCGCCGCACTGCGGCACGAGATGGAACCGGTGCCGCCCGCCGCGCTCGCCCAGTTCCTGCCCCAGTGGCAGCACATCGGCCGCGGCCACGCCCTGCGCGGCGTCGACGGGCTGGTGCGCGCCATCGAGCAGCTCCAGGGCGCCCCCGTGCCCGCCTCGGCACTGGAGAAACTGGTCCTGCCGTCCCGTGTCGCCTCCTACACGCCCTCGATGCTCGACGAACTGACCGCCGCCGGCGAGGTGGTGTGGGCGGGCGCGGGCGCGCTGCCCGGCAAGGACGGCTGGGTCGCCCTCTATCTCGCGGACGCGGCCCCGCTCCTCCTGCCGCCTCCGCACCCGCTGGAGCTCACGGCCCTGCACCAGTCGGTCCTGGAAGCGCTCTCCGGCGGCTACGGCCTGTTCTTCCGTCAGGTCGCCGACCGGGTCCGCGCCACCACCCATCCCGACGTCACCGATCCCCAACTCGCCGACGCCCTGTGGGACCTGGCCTGGTCCGGCCGTCTCACCAATGACACCCTCGCGCCGCTGCGCTCCCTCCTCGGCTCGGGCCGCACCGCCGGCTCCACGGCCCACCGCGCCCGGCGCACCGTCCCGCGCGGCCGCTACGGCGGCCTCACGGCCGCCGCCCGCCCCGCCTCCCGCAGCGGCCCGCCGACCGTCGCCGGCCGCTGGTCCCTGCTGCCGCAGCGCGAACCCGACACCACCGTGCGCGCCCACGCCCTGGCCCGCACCCTGCTCGACCGCCACGGCGTGGTCACCCGCGGGGCCGTGGCCGCGGAGGGCGTGGAGGGCGGCTTCTCGGCGATGTACCGCGTCCTGTCCGCCTTCGAGGAGAGCGGCCAGGCCCGGCGCGGCTACGTCGTCGAGGGACTCGGAGCGGCGCAGTTCGCCATGGACGGCGCGGTCGACCGCCTGCGCGCCGTGGCCAACGCGCGCGAGCGGGGGGAGCCGCTGCCGGCACCGCACGCCCCCGGCGGCTTCGGGGACGACGGCCCGTGGCCGGCGGACGCCCCGGGCTCACCGGACGGCCTTCCCGCGCCGGCCGGTTTCGACGAGGACTTCGGCCCCGGCCCACAAGGTGCCCGTCCCGCATCGCCCGCCTCCCGGGACGCCTACGTCTCCCCGCGGGACCACCCGTCGCCGAACCCCTACGGTGCCCACGGCCCGTACACCCCGTACACCTCGCGCACCCCGTACGGCGACGGCCCGGCGGGCCGCCGTGCCGCCGCCGGCGCCGGGGCCGTCGTTCTGGCCGCCGCCGACCCTGCGAACGCCTACGGCGCCGCCCTGCCCTGGCCCGAACCGCCGACCGGCGCCGGGCACAAGCCGGGGCGCAAGGCGGGCTCGCTGGTGGTGCTGGTCGACGGCGAGCTGACGCTGTACATGGAGCGCGGCGGCAAGACCCTGCTGGCCTGGCCCTCCGATCCCGCTGCCGGGGTCGCCGACGATCCCCGGCTGAGAGCGGCCGCCGACGCCCTCGCCGCCGCGGCCCGCGAGGGCGCCCTGGGCACGGTGACGGTGGAGCGCGTCAACGGGGTCTCCGCCCTGACCTCCCCGTTCGGCGCCCTCCTGGAAGCAGCCGGCTTCGTCCCGACCCCGCGCGGGCTGCGCATCCGGGCGTGACCGGGCGGCCGGCGGCCTCGATGGCCGACGGCCCGGACGGCCGGCACCCCAGGACACGGCGTCCCCGGCAGCGCCTGCGCGGTGGCCGCCGTACGTCCACCGCCGTCCTTCACCGGCCCGCCACCTCCGTGCCGCCATCGTGCGACCCTTGACCCATGCCCGAAGGTGACACGGTCTGGCAGGCCGCGAAGCGGCTGCACGGCGCGCTCGCGGGCCGTGTGCTGACCCGCAGCGACCTGCGGGTCCCCCGGTACGCCACCGCGGACCTGACCGGCCGCAGGGTCCTGGACGTCACCCCCCGCGGCAAGCACCTGCTCGCCCGGGTCGAGGGCGGCCTGACGCTCCACTCGCACCTGCGGATGGACGGTGCCTGGAAGGTGTACGCCACCGGGCAGCGCTGGAGCGGCGGCCCGGGACACCAGATCCGGGCGATCCTCGGCACCGCGGACCACACGGCCGTCGGCTACCGCCTCCCGGTCCTGGAGCTGATGCGCACGAGCGACGAGGAGCGGGCCGTGGGCCACCTCGGTCCCGACCTGCTGGGCCCCGACTGGGACCCGGACCGCGCCCTGGCCAACCTCCTCGCCGACCCCGCCCGCCCACTCGGCGAGGCCCTGCTCGACCAGCGCAACCTCGCCGGCATCGGCAACATCTACAAGTGCGAGCTGTGCTTCCTGCTCGGTGTCACCCCCTGGCTGCCCGTCGGCGCCCTCCCCGCCGACCGTGCCGCGCGGCTGCCCGGGCTCGCCAGGAGGCTGCTGGAGGCCAACCGCGACCGCCCGGTGCGCACCACCACCTTCCGCCGCGGTTCGGACCTCTTCGTCTACGGCCGCGCACCCCGCCCCTGCCTGCGCTGCGGCACGCCGATCCGCGTGGCCGACCAGGGGGACGGCACCCGCGAGCGCCCCACGTACTGGTGCCCGACCTGCCAACCCGGCCCGGCCCCCGCCCCGGGCACCTCCGCGCCCCGCCGTCTCCGCCCCGGCACACCCCGCTGACGCCCGGGCCACCACCGGGCAACCACCGAGCCACCGGACGTTCTCCCCCAGCCGCTCCTTTTCCTCACCGCCCTGTCAGCTCCGTGATCGCCGTCCGCCGCGACGCACCTCACTCCGGCCACGTCTCATCCCGCCCCCGACGCGACTCCTCACCCCCCGTCCCGCGCCTCTCACCGCGCCCCACGTCCCCGTCCCCACCCGGCAACGCAGGCCCCAACACCGTCCGCACCGCCCGGACCCACCTCCCGGCGCTCACGGCACCGTCCGCGCGCTCCTTCGGCACACAGTGCACCGGCAACAGACTCAACCCCCACCCCCCGGCAGCCACCGCCCCCTCCCAGGCTCCCGCGTCGCGCACCAGCGCCAGCCGCAGCACGGCCCACCACCACACCGCGCCGAGCCCCGCGGCCGTCCCCCAGCGCACCGTCCGCCCCGCCATGGCAGCCACCTCCAGCCGAACGCCGGACACCGCACGCCGCCCCGCCGGGCAGGACACCGCACGACGGACACCCGACACACCATCCGCCCGCCGGAAGGGGACCGCGCGGCCCCGGAACCGCCCGCACCGCGTCCCTTCACCATGACCGCCCCACTCCCCACCGGCAAACGGAGCACAACCGGACCGCGCGAAACATGCGAAGCACAAAGCACAACCGGACCGCACGGAGCACACGAAGCACCGCGCACCGCGCACCGAGCACCGAGCACCGAGCACCGAGCACCACCGGACCCCGACAGGGCGCCGAGCGCAAAGCACGACCGGCGACGCACAGCAGCACCCAGCAGCAACAGCGGTACCCAGGGAACGCACCAGCCCAAAGAGGCGCAAAAGACCCCGGCCGCGCCCCTCCGGGTCTCACCGGAGAGGCCCCGACCGGAGCCTTCTGCACACGTCTTCGGTTGGCGTTCGGTGCGCGACCCGCACAGGCCGCGTACGGGGGGCGGGGACCGCTAGGCGGCGACGACGTCCACGGCTTCCGCGGGCGCCTTGATGGTCACCCGCTCCGGTGAGACGCCGGCCACCGACACGGAGCCCAGCATCGGACGGACCGGTCCCGACGGCACCGGCTCGCTGGGGGTGGCCGCAGCGGACTGGGCCAGCTCGGCGAGGGCGAGCTCGTCGCTCACTTCCCGCATGAGCTCGGACATCCGTACGTCCAGCGCGTCGCAGATCGCGGCGAGCAGTTCGGAGGAAGCCTCCTTCTGCCCCCGCTCCACCTCGGAGAGATAGCCGAGTGAGACTCGGGCGGACGAGGAGACTTCGCGCAGAGTACGGCCCTGGCGTTGGCGCTGCCGACGCAGCACGTCACCCAGCAGGCGACGGAGCAGAATCATCGGTGGCTCCCTCCTCGGACCGCGTAGCCGCATCCTTCACGCCCCACCGTACCGCCTCGCGCCGCGGCCGTGCGGGGAGCGATGCTGTGTTCACTCAGGGCTGCAAACATCAAAACCCCCCGTTCCGTTCCGTATCCTGTGCCCGCTCATTCCCGGTCTGTTCGCCCGCAATCCGCTCCGTGAGCAGTGCGAGCACGCTCCGTACACTCTCTCTACGAATTTCCGCCCGGTCGCCGTTCAACCGCAGCGAGGTCACTTTCCCGCCTTCGGCGACTCCGGAGTCCGCCCCAAAGGGTCCGTCCACGGCCACGAAGACCGTGCCCACCGGCTGTCCGTCCTGGGGGTCCGGGCCGGCGACCCCGGTGGTCGCCAGGCCCCAGTCGGCGTCGAGCGCCTTGCGCACACCGGCCGCCATCTGGGCCGCGACCTGCGGATCCACCGCTCCTCGAGTGGCCAGCAGGGCGGCGTCCACACCGAGCAGTTCGTGTTTGAGTTCCGTGGCGTAGGCGGTGACCGAGCCCCGGAAGACCTTGGAGGCCCCCGGCACCGAGGTGATCTCCGCCGCGACCAGGCCACCGGTGAGGGACTCGGCGACGGCGACCGTCTCGCCTCTCACCGTCAGTAGTCGCACCAGTTCGGTGGCCGCGGAACTCACCCTTCCGACTCCTCCAACGCTTTTCCGCTCCCGGCGATTCCTCGCCTGCGCAGCACAATGGCCTGTTTCACATAGTCGAGCCCGGTCACCACGGTCAGGACGACCGCCACGGCCATCACCCAGAACCTCACAGTGGCCAGCCACCCCGTCAGCACCAGCACGTACATGCCGACGGCGACGCCCTGCGTCAGTGTCTTCAGCTTGCCGCCGCGGCTGGCGGGGATCACGCCGTAGCGGATGACCAGGAAACGCAGCAGGGTGATCCCGAGTTCCCGCCCCAGGATCACCGCCGTCACCCACCACGGCAGGTCGCCCAGGGCGGAGAGACAGATCAGCGCCGCCCCCATGATCGCCTTGTCGGCGATGGGGTCGGCGATCTTGCCGAAGTCGGTGACGAGGTCGTACCTGCGGGCCAGGTGACCGTCGAACAGGTCGGTGATCATGGCAATGGCGAAGGCCGCCCAGGCGAGCGAGCGCCAGGCCGGGTCGTAACCGCCGCCGGCCAGCATCAGCACCACGAAGCCGGGCACCAGGACCAGCCGGAGCATGGTCAGCAGGTTGGCGACGTTCCACACGCTCGCCTGGTTCACCGCGGCGGCCGCCAGCTTCCCGCCCCGCGCGGGCTTCACCGCTGCCTGCCCGCCCGTCGCCGCGTCCGCGGCGTCCGCCGGGCCGGTCCGTCCCGCCGCGCCCGTCGTCGCACTCTGCTCGCCGTGGCTGTGGGAAGCCCCCGGCGCCGCACGGCCGGCGGTCCCCGCGACGGCGCCGGACGCCGCGCCCGCGGCGGCTCCGTGCGCGCCGGAGGAGCCCCCCGCCGCGGAAGCCGGGACTCCGGTCATCTGCCCGCCTCCTCACTGCCCGCGGCCCGGTCCTCGAAGGGGTCCCGCAGCGGCTCGGCCACCAGATCGACTCCCTCGGTGCCGACCACCTTCGCCTCGACCATACGGCCGACGTCCAGGCCCTCGCCGCTCGTGAGCAGCACCTGGCCGTCCGTCTCGGGCGCCTGGTGCGCTGCGCGGCCGTACACCCCCTCCTCGTCGTCGACGGACTCGACGAGGACGTGCACGGTCTCGCCGACGCGCTCCTCGGCACGCTGGGAGACGAGTTCCTCGGCCAGCCGGGAGATATGCGCGAGGCGCTCGGCGACGACGTCCTCGTCGAGCTTGTTGTCGTACGTCGCCGCCTCCGTGCCCTCCTCGTCCGAGTAGCCGAAGACACCGATGGCGTCGAGGCGGGCGTGGTTGAGGAACCGTTCCAGTTCGGCCAGGTCGGCCTCGGTCTCGCCGGGGAAGCCGACGATGAAGTTGGAGCGCACGCCGGCCTGCGGGGCCTTGGAGCGGATGGTGTCGAGCAGTTCCAGGAAGCGGTCGGTGTCGCCGAAGCGCCGCATGGCGCGCAGCACGCCGGGCGCGGAGTGCTGGAAGGACAGGTCGAAGTAGGGGGCGACCTTCGGGGTGGAGGTCAGCACGTCGATCAGGCCAGGGCGCATCTCGGCCGGCTGCAGGTAGCTGACGCGCACCCGCTCGATGCCGTCGACCTCGGCGAGTTCGGGCAGCAGCGCCTCCAGCAGGCGGATGTCGCCGAGGTCCTTGCCGTAGGAGGTGTTGTTCTCGGAGACCAGCATGATCTCCTTCACGCCCTGCTCGGCCAGCCACCGCGTCTCGCCCAGCACGTCCGCCGGGCGGCGGGAGATGAAGGAGCCCCGGAAGGAGGGGATGGCGCAGAAGGAGCAGCGCCGGTCGCAGCCGGAGGCGAGCTTGACGGAGGCGACCGGGGAGCCGTCCAGGCGGCGGCGCAGCGGCGGGCGGGGTCCGGAGGCGGGGGCGACGCCCTCGGGCAGGTCGGCCGGGCCGTGTCCCGGAAGGGAGACCTGCGCGCCGGCGCTCTGCCGCTCCACGGGGCTGATCGGCAGCAGCTTGCGCCGGTCGCGCGGGGTGTGCGGGGCGTGCACGCCGCCGCTGAGGATGGTCCGCAGCCGGTCGGAGATGTTCGCGTAGTCGTCGAAGCCGAGCACGCCGTCGGCCTCCGGCAGGGCCTCGGCGAGTTCCTTGCCGTACCGCTCGGCCATGCAGCCGACGGCCACCACCGCCTTGGTTCTGCCGTGGCCCTTGAGGTCGTTGGCCTCCAGGAGGGCGTCGACGGAGTCCTTCTTGGCGGCGTCGACGAAGCCGCACGTGTTCACGACTGCGACATCCGCGTCCGCGGCGTCCTCCACGAGCTGCCAGCCGTCCGCCTCCAGACGGCCGGCGAGCTCCTCGGAGTCCACTTCGTTACGGGCGCAGCCGAGCGTGACGAGGGCGACGGTACGGCGTTCAGGCATGGGCTCAAGACTACTTCGTCCCGCCGACGTCCCCGGTCGACGGGTTGGCCCGGCCTGACCGGCCCGTACCGCCCTGCGCGCTTCCCGCCCGATTATCCGACCTGCGGGTCGCCCTTGGTGTACGTCAGGCGCTCCACGGCCCCCGGCCGGAAGTCGTCCTCGATCTTCTTGCCGTTGACGTACAGGTCGATGGCGCCCGCGTCGCCGAGCAGCAGGTTGATCTTGGAATCGTCCTGGAAGGTCTTGGTCTGGCCCTTCTTCAGCAGCCCGTCGAACAGCAGCCGCCCGTTGTGGTCCTTGGCGGAGATCCAGCTGCGTCCGTTGGCGGCGCTGACCTGGACGGTCACCTTGTCCTGGGGCGCGGCCGCGATGGCGCTGTCGGACGGCTCGGCCTTCTGGTCGGCGGGCTTGCTGCTCTTGGGGGTCGGCGAGGCGGGCTTGCTCCCGGTGGGCGTGGAGCCCTCGGCGACCTGGGCCTGGGTGCCGTGGCCGTCGTCGCCGCCCTTGAACGCGGTGAAGGCGACGAAGCCGACGACGGCCACGATGGCGGCGACCATGGCGGCGGTCCAGTTGGGGCCGCGCCGCTCGGGCCGGATCCGCTCCGCCTCGAACAGGGGCGCGGCCGGGGTCGGGGCCGGGCGGCCGCCGTGCTCGGCGTCGTACTGGGCGATCAGGGGGGCCGGGTCCAGGTGCACGGCGCGGGCCAGGGTGCGGATGTGTCCGCGGGCGTAGACGTCCCCGCCGCAGGGAGCGAAGTTGTCCGCCTCGATGGCGCGCACGATGGCGATGCGGACCCGGGTGGCGGTGCTGACGTCGTCGATGGTCAGGCCGGCGGCGATACGCGCCTGTTTGAGGGCATGGCCGACGGAGGGGCGGACTTCCTCGCGGTCGTCTTCGAACGGACGCTCGTCTTCAGGGGAGTTGCCGATGGACACGGGGGCGCCTTTCGAGCGTATGGCCGCCATGCTGGAGACTCAGTCTAGGCGGGGTACGAAAGGGTGGGGCAAGCGGGCGGTGGCACTTTGTACGCCATCGGAATGGCCGGACACTCCGAGGGCGGGGGCCACGGGCCAGGGTGCGGCCCGCGGCTGGCGTTTCGCTCAACTTGACGTATGCCAAAGGGAAACGGTTGCTCGGCGCTCTCTAACGGGTGGGTCACAGTCCGCGCCTGCCCGCACCGGGCCCGTCCTATCCCTCTTTCCCCCGTGTCCGTCCCGTTCGTCCCCCGCCTCCGCCCCGCCCGGCCCGCGTGCCCGGCCCGTCCGGCCCCCGCCGCGCCCCGTCCGTCCCCGGCTCCGCCCGCCCAGCCCTCGGTCATCCCTCTTTCATCCCTCGGTCTCGCCCCGGATCATCGCCAGCACGCCGTCCAGGTCGTCGGGTTTCACCAGCACGTCCCGCGCCTTGGAGCCCTCGCTGGGGCCGACGATCCCGCGCGACTCCATCAGGTCCATCAGGCGCCCCGCCTTGGCGAAGCCGACGCGCAGCTTGCGCTGCAGCATCGACGTCGACCCGAACTGCGTGGAGACGACGAGTTCGGCCGCCTGGCACAGCAGGTCGAGGTCGTCGCCGATGTCCTCGTCGATCTCCTTCTTCTGCTGGGTGCCGACGACGACGTCGTCCCGGAAGACCGGTGTCATCTGCGCCTTGCAGTGCGCGACGACGTCCGCGACCTCCTCCTCGGTCACGAAGGCGCCCTGCATGCGCACCGGCTTGCTCGCCCCCATCGGCAGGAACAGCCCGTCGCCCTTGCCGATCAGCTTCTCCGCGCCGGGCTGGTCGAGGATGACGCGCGAGTCGGCCAGCGAGGAGGTGGCGAACGCCAGCCGCGAGGGCACGTTGGCCTTGATGAGACCGGTGACCACGTCGACGGACGGCCGCTGCGTGGCCAGCACCAGGTGGATGCCGGCCGCGCGCGCGAGCTGGGTGATGCGCACGATGGCGTCCTCGACGTCGCGCGGCGCGACCATCATCAGGTCGGCGAGCTCGTCGACGATGACGAGCAGGTAGGGATAGGGCTGGAGTTCGCGCTCGCTGCCCTCCTGCGGCTTCACCTTGCCCGCGCGCACGGCCGCGTTGAAGTCGTCGATGTGCCGGAAGCCGTACGCCGCCAGGTCGTCGTAGCGCAGGTCCATCTCGCGTACGACCCACTGCAGCGCCTCGGCGGCCCGCTTGGGGTTGGTGATGATCGGCGTGATCAGGTGCGGAATGCCCTCGTACGCGGTGAGCTCGACCCGCTTGGGGTCGACGAGGATCATCCGGACGTCCTCCGGGGTGGCCCGCATCATGATCGAGGTGATCAGGCAGTTGATGCAGGACGACTTGCCGGAGCCGGTGGCGCCGGCCACCAGCAGGTGGGGCATCTTCGCCAGGCTGTGCATGACGTAGCCGCCCTCGACGTCCTTGCCGAAGGCCACCAGCATCGGATCGTCGTCCTCGGCCGACTCCGCCAGGCGCAGCACGTCGCCGAGGTTGACCATCTCCCGGTCGGTGTTCGGGATCTCGATGCCGACCGCCGACTTGCCCGGGATCGGGCTGATGATGCGCACGTCCGGGCTGGCGACGGCGTAGGCGATGTTCTTGGTGAGCGCGGTGATCCGCTCGACCTTCACGGCGGGGCCCAGCTCGACCTCGTAGCGCGTGACCGTCGGCCCGCGCGTGAAGCCGGTGACGCGCGCGTCCACCTTGAACTCGGTGAAGACGGTGGTCAGCGCGGCGACGATGGCGTCGTTGGCGGCGCTGCGCGCCTTGCCGGGTCCGCCGCGCCGCAGCAGGTCCAGCGACGGCAGGGCGTAGGTGATGTCGCCGGAGAGCTGGAGCTGTTCGGCACGCGGCGGCAGGTCGCGCGGCTCGGCGGGCGGCCTCTTGGTGAGGTCGGGGACGGCCGGCTCGGCCGGGGCCTGCTGCGGCTCGCCGTTCCTCCGCGGCGTCTCCTGCGGCAGCCGCTCCTGCTGGGGGCGGGCGGCCGGTACGGCGGACGGGGCGGGCACCGGGGTGGTCGGTTCGCGCTCGCCCGTGCCGACGCCCTGGGTGAGGTCGGCGACCACGGGAGAGGGCGGCATGCCGTGCAGGACGGCGCCGTCGAGCGCGGCGGCCGCGGCCGCGGCGACGTCCACGGCGTCCATCGGACGGCCCATCTCGGGCTGCGGCACGGCGGAGCGCCGGGGCCGGCCGCGGCGCCGGGCGAGGGCCTCCTGCTCGGCGCTGTCGGGGTCGTACGCCTGGCCGGACGCCGGGGCGGCCGGGTGGCGCCGGCGGGACCGGGCGGGCTGCGCCGCGCGCCACTCGTCGTCGTACTGCTCCTCGGCCGGGAACTCCTCGTCGTCCGCGGGGTCGTGCAGGATGCCCAGGCCGACGCCGAGCCGGCGCAGCCGCTGCGGGATGGCGTTGACCGGGGTGGCGGTGACCACCAGCAGCCCGAAGACCGTCAGCAGTACCAGCAGCGCCACGGCGAGCGCCTCGCCCAGGGCGTACGTCAGCGGGGTGGCCGCGGCCCAGCCGATGAGGCCGCCGGCGTCCCTTATGGCCTGCATGCCGTTGCTGCGGGCGGGCGCGCCGCAGGCGATGTGGACCTGGCCGAGCACGCCGACGAGGAGGGCGGACAGGCCGATGACGATACGGCCGTTGGCCTCCGGCTGCTCCGGGTGCCGCATGAAGCGGCCGGCGATGACCGCCAGCACCACCGGCACCAGCAGGTCGAGCCGGCCGAAGGTGCCGGTGACGAGGATCTCCACCAGCTCGCCCACCGGGCCGCGCAGGTCGGCCCAGGTGCCGGCGGCGACGATCAGGGCGATGCCGAGCAGCAGCAGCGCGACGCCGTCCTTGCGGTGCGCCGGGTCGAGGTTCTTCGCGCCCTGCCCTATGCCACGGAAGACGGCGCCGACGGCGTGCGCCAGGCCGAGCCAGAGGGCGCGGACCACCCGGTACACGCCCCCGGTGGGGCTCGGTGCCGGTTTCGGGGCGGGCTTCTTCGCCACGGCCTTCCTGGCCGGGGCCTTCTTCGCGGGCGCCTTCTTGGCGGGGGCCTTCTTCGCCGGAGCCTTCGCGGGAGCGGCAGCCCGTTTCGCGGGCTGCTTCTTGGCTGCGGAGGGACGTGAGGCCATGGGTGTGAGGTTACCTGCGCAGGCCCCGGTGGACACGTGTGCCCACAGCTTCACCCGTTCGTGTCGCCCGTGTCCGGCCCGCGAACTGACGCCGCCTCACCGCCGGCCGGCGCGGGCGCACCTCGCACGCTCCCGGGGACGGGCCCACGGCACGGACTCCCGCCCCCGCCCTCGGGCGTACCCGGGGACAGGAGCGCCGCAGGCACCGCCCGGCCGCCCCCGCGGCGGAAGGGGCGCCGTCCGGGATGTGCGGCCGGTGGCGCGCACCCCGTCCCCGGTCGCCGTCAGGTGTTCGTCAGTTGCTCGTCAGGTGTTCTGCGACGGCAGCGACGACGCGCTGCCCGTGCCGGGCTCCAGGGCGTCCAGGGCCCGCCGCAGGCCGGTGAGCTTGCGTTCGAGATGGGCCGCCGTGGCGACCGCGGCCGCGTCGGCGGACTCGTCGTTGAGCTGCTTGGAGAGGGCCTCGGCCTGCTCCTCGACGGCGGCGAGGCGGGCGGAGAGCTCGGCGAGCAGGCCGGCGGAGTCCTTGCCCTCGCCGGAGCCGCCCTTGCCGCCCTCCAACTGCAGCCGCAGCAGCGCCGCCTGCTCCTTGAGCTGGCAGTTCTTCATGTACAGGTCGACGAAGACCGAGACCTTCGCGCGCAGCACCCACGGGTCGAACGGCTTGGAGATGTAGTCGACCGCGCCCGCCGCGTATCCCCGGAAGGTGTGGTGCGGGCCGTGGTTGATCGCGGTGAGGAAGATGATCGGGATGTCCCGGGTCCGCTCCCGCCGCTTGATGTGCGCGGCCGTCTCGAACCCGTCCATGCCCGGCATCTGGACGTCGAGCAGAATCACCGCGAAGTCGTCCGTCAGCAGTGCCTTGAGCGCTTCCTCCCCGGACGATGCACGCACCAGCGTCTGATCCAGCGCAGAGAGGATGGCCTCCAGCGCCAACAGATTCTCCGGCCGGTCATCGACCAGGAGGATCTTGGCCTTCTGCACCATGGCCCGCCCTCCTCGACCCGGCTTGGGGCCGCCCCTGTCCGCAGGACCTGGGGACGCACCGGCGGGTGCGGCCCCAGGGGACGACTCCCTTGCGCCGCCCGTCCTTGTGCCGGTCATCGTAGCCGCACCCTGCCTGTCGCCACACCCTGTCACCGCGATGTCACTGTGCACGTAGCAGAAACGCAGCGGGAGACCAGAAGGTTCCCCGGATCCCGTCCTTCTACACGACCTCCGCCCCTTTCGCCGGCACCTTCACATGCACGGGGGACACGACGTCACTCGCCCCGCATCCACTGCTTCATCACCGTCAGCAGGTGGTCGGGGTCGACCGGCTTGGTCACGTAGTCGGAGGCGCCCGACTCGATCGCCTTCTCCCGGTCGCCCTTCATCGCCTTCGCGGTCAGCGCGATGATCGGCAGCCCCGCGAACTGCGGCATCCGGCGGATCGCCGTGGTCGTCGCGTACCCGTCCATCTCGGGCATCATGATGTCCATCAGGACGACCGCCACGTCCTCGTGCTGCTCCAGCACCTCGATGCCCTCCCGGCCGTTCTCGGCGTACAGCACCGACAGGCCGTGCTGTTCGAGGACGCTGGTGAGCGCGAACACGTTGCGGATGTCGTCGTCGACGATGAGCACCTTCTCGCCGTTGAACCGCATCCCGCGGTGCGGCTGCGGCGCCGTGTCCTGCTCGGCGGCCGACAACTCGTCGTGCCCGGTGCGCTGCTCGGCGGGCGGCAGAGCGGCCCGGCGGCGGCGCCGGAAGAGCGCCGCGGGGCCGTTCTGCGTCTCCTGGTACGACTTCACCTCGGCCGGCGTCTCGACCTGCGCCCCGGACAGCTGCGAGGGCAGCGCGTCCAGCATGCCCAGTTCCTCGCCCTCCGGCTCCGCGGCCTGCGGGGACCCCTGCGGCGGCAGGTCGCCGGGGCGCAGCGGCAGGTAGAGCGTGAACGTCGAGCCGCGCCCCGGCTCGCTCTGCGCGTGGATCTCGCCGCCGAGCAGGTGCGCGATCTCCCGCGAGATGGACAGCCCCAGGCCCGTACCGCCGTACTTGCGGCTGGTGGTGCCGTCGGCCTGCTTGAACGCCTCGAAGATCACCCGCATCTTGCTGGCCGCGATGCCGATGCCGGTGTCGGTCACCGAGAACGCGATCAGCTCCGCGTCCGGGTCGCTGATCGAACCGGACTCCAGCAGCTGCTCCCGGATCGACTGCGGCACCTCGTCCCGGGCCGGCCGGATGACCAGCTCCACCGACCCGGAGTCGGTGAACTTCACCGCGTTGGACAGCAGGTTGCGCAGCACCTGCAGCAGCCGCTGCTCGTCGGTGTGCAGGGTCGCGGGCAGCTCCGGCGAGACCCGTACGGACAGATCCAGGCCCTTCTCCGCGGTCAGCGGCCGGAAGGTGGCCTCGACGTAGTCGACGAGCTGGACGAGCGCGATGCGCGTCGGGGAGACGTCCATCTTGCCCGCCTCGACCTTGGACAGGTCGAGGATGTCGTTGATGAGCTGCAGCAGGTCGGAACCGGCGCCGTGGATGGTCTCGGCGAACTCCACCTGCTTCGGGGTGAGGTTGCCCTCGGCGTTGTCGGCGAGCAGCTTGGCCAGGATCAGCAGCGAGTTGAGCGGCGTGCGCAGCTCGTGCGACATGTTGGCGAGGAACTCGCTCTTGTAGCGCATGGAGACCGCGAGCTGCTCGGCACGCTCCTCCAGCACCTGCCGCGCCTCCTCGATCTCGGTGTTCTTCACCTCGATGTCGCGGTTCTGCCGGGCCAGCAGCTCGGCCTTCTCCTCCAGTTCGGCGTTGGACGCCTGCAGGGCCTTCTGCCGCTGCTCCAACTCGGCCGACCGGATGCGCAGTTGCTCGGTGAGCTCCTGCGACTGCTTCAGCAGCCGCTCGGTCTTGGTGTTGACCGAGATGGTGTTGACGCTGGTGGCGATCATCTCGGCGATCTGGCTGAGGAAGTCCTTCTGGATCTGGGTGAACGGTGTGAAGGACGCCAGCTCGATCACGCCGAGCACCTTGCCCTCGAACAGCAGCGGAATCACGATGACCTGCGCGGGCGGCGCCTCGCCGAGCCCGGAGGCGATCTTCAGGTAGCCGCTGGGCGCGTTCTCCACCAGGATCGTGCGCTTCTCCTGCGCGGCCGTCCCGATCAGCGCCTCGCCGGGCCGGAACGACGTCGGCATGGAGCCCATCGAGTAGCCGTACGAGCCCAGCATCCGCAGCTCGTAGTCGGTGTCGTCGTCGAGGTCCTCGCCGTCGACCAGCGGCATCGCGACGAAGAACGCGCCATGCTGCGCGGACACCACCGGCGTCAGCTCGCTCATGATCAGCGAGGCGACGTCCTCCAGATCGCGGCGGCCCTGCATCAGCTGGGAGATGCGGGCCAGGTTGCCCTTGAGCCAGTCCTGCTCCTTGTTGGCGATCGTGGTGTCGCGCAGGTTGGCGATCATCTTGTTGATGTAGTCCTGGAGTTCCTGGATCTCGCCGGCCGCGTCGACGTCGATCTTCAGGTTCAGATCGCCGCGGGTCACCGCGGTCGCCACCCGCGCGATGGCCCGCACCTGCCGGGTGAGGTTCCCGGCCATCTCGTTCACGGACTCCGTCAGGTCCCGCCAGGTGCCGTCGACGTCCCGCACCCGCGCCTGCCCGCCGAGCCGTCCCTCGGTGCCCACCTCGCGGGCCACCCGGGTGACCTCCTCGGCGAACGACGAGAGCTGGTCCACCATCGTGTTGATCGTGGTCTTCAGCTCCAGGATCTCGCCGCGCGCGTCGATGTCGATCTTCTTCGTCAGGTCGCCCTTGGCGATCGCGGTGGTGACCATGGCGATGTTGCGCACCTGCCCGGTCAGGTTGGACGCCATCTGGTTCACCGACTCGGTGAGGTCCTTCCAGGTGCCGGCCACCCCGGGCACGTACGCCTGACCGCCCAGGATGCCGTCCGTGCCCACCTCGCGGGCCACCTTGGTGACCTGGTCGGCGAACGAACTCAGCGTCTTGACCATGGTGTTGAAGGTGTCGGCGAGCTGCGCCACCTCGCCGCGCGCCTCGATCGTCACCGTCCGCGTCAGGTCGCCGTTGGCGACGGCCGCGGCCACCTGGGAGATGTTGCGCACCTGCATGGTCAGGTTGTTGGCCATCAGGTTGACGTTGTCGCTGAGGTCCTTCCAGATGCCGGTGACGCCCGGCACGTGCGCCTGGCCGCCCAGGATGCCCTCGGTGCCCACCTCGCGGGCCACGCGCGTGACCTGCTCGGCGAACGACGACAGCTGGTCGACCATCGTGTTGACGGTGGTGACCAGCTCCAGGATCTCGCCCTTGGCGTCGACGGTGATCTTCTTCGACAGGTCGCCCTTGGCGACCGCGGTCGTCACCTCGGCGATGTTGCGCACCTGCATGGTCAGGTTGTTGGCCATGCCGTTCACGGACTGCGTGAGGTCCTTCCAGGTGCCGGAGACCCCCTGCACCTCCGCCTGGCCGCCCAGCCGGCCCTCGGTGCCGACCTCGCGGGCCACCCGGGTGACCTCCTCGGCGAACGAGGAGAGCTGGTCCACCATCGTGTTGATGGTGTTCTTCAGCTCCAGGATCTCCCCGCGCGCGTCCACGGTGATCTTCTGCGACAGGTCGCCGCGCGCCACGGCGGTGGCGACCTGCGCGATGTTGCGGACCTGCGCGGTGAGGTTGCCGGCCATGCCGTTCACCGAGTCCGTCAGGTCCCGCCACACGCCGGCCACACCCGGCACCTGCGCCTGACCGCCCAGCCGGCCCTCGGTGCCCACCTCGCGCGCGACCCGGGTCACCTGCTCGGCAAACGCGGAGAGCTGGTCGACCATCGTGTTGATGGTGTCCTTCAGCTCCAGGATCTCCCCGCGCGCGTCGATGTCGATCTTCTTCGTCAGGTCGCCCTTGGCGATCGCGGTCGTCACCTGCGCGATCTGCCGCACCTGGTTGGTGAGGTTGCCCGCCATGAAATTGACGGAGTCCGTCAGCTCCTTCCAGGTGCCGGAGACCCCGGGGACGACGGCCTGACCGCCCAGCCGGCCCTCGGTGCCCACGTCCCGCGCCATCCGCGTCACCTGGTCGGCGAACGACGACAGCTGGTCCACCATCGTGTTGACGGTGTTCTTCAGCTGCAGCATCTCGCCGGAGACGTCCACGGTGACCTTCTGCGACAGGTCGCCGTTGGCCACCGCCGTCGTCACCTGGGCGATGTTGCGTACCTGACCAGTGAGGTTGCGGAACGCGGTGTTGACGGAGTCCGTCAGGTCCTTCCACGTACCGGCCGCGCCCGGCACCTGCGCCTGACCGCCCAGCTCGCCTTCGACACCGATCTCGCGGGCCACGCGCGTGACCTCGGCACCGAACGCCTGGAGCTGGTCCACCATGCCGTTGACGGTGTTCTTCAGCTCCAGCATCTCGCCGGCCACGTCGACGGTGACCTTCTGCGACAGGTCGCCGTTGGCCACCGCCGTCGTCACGGCGGCGATGTCGCGCACCTGCGTGGTCAGGTTCCGGAACACGGTGTTGACCGAGTCCGTCAGGTCCTTCCAGATGCCGGCCGCGCCCGGCACGTTCGCCTGCCCGCCGAGCCGCCCCTCGGCGCCGACCTCGTTGGCCACCCGCGTGACCTCGTCGGCGAAGATGCGCAGCGTCTCGGTCATCTGGTTGATCGTCTCGGCGAGCTGCGCCACCTCGCCGCGGGCCGGCACGGTCACCTTCCGCGACAGATCGCCGTTGGCGACGGCCGTCGTCACCTCGGCGATCTCCCGCACCTGGGAGGTGAGGTTCCCCGCCATCGTGTTGACGGAGTCGGTGAGCTCCTTCCACACCCCGGCCACGCCCGGCACCTGCGCCTGACCGCCGAGGATGCCCTCGGTGCCGACCTCGCGCGCCACCCGGGTCACCTCGGAGGAGAACGCGGAGAGCTGGTCCACCATCGTGTTGACGGTGTTCTTCAGCTCCAGCATCTCGCCCTCGACGTGCACGGTGACCTTGCGGGACAGGTCGCCCTTGGCCACGGCGGTGGTCACCAGGGCGATGTCGCGCACCTGCGCGGTCAGCCGGGACGCCATGGTGTTCACGGCGTCCGTCAGGTCCCGCCACGACCCGGACATGCCGCGCACCCGCGCCTGCCCGCCGAGCTTGCCCTCGGTGCCGACCTCGCTGGCCACCCGGGTGACCTCGTCGGTGAACGTCGACAGCTGGTCGACGAGGTTGTTCACGGTCCGCGCGACCTTCAGGAACTCGCCGCGCAGCGGATGCCCCGGCCCCTCCGGCGTCTGGGTGCGCAGGTCCATCCGCGGGGACAGGTCGCCCTCGGCGACCGCCGACAGCACCCGGCCGACCTCGCTGACGGGCCACACCAGATCGTCGACGAGCGCGTTCGAGGCGTCGATCGCCGCCGCCCACGACCCCTCGCAGGCGCCCGTTTCCAGCCGTTCTGTGAGTTTTCCCTCACGGCCCACCATGCGGCGCACCCGCGACAGCTCGCCCGTCAGGTGCAGATTGCGGTCGGCCACCTCGTTGAAGACCGCCGCGATCTCCGCCATCACGCCGTCCCCGGACACCGTGAGCCGCTTGCGGAAGTTGCCGTCCCGCATCGCCGTCAGAGCGGCCAGCAGCCGGTTCAGGGCGGCCGTCTCCACCACGGTGGTCCCCGCGCGCTGGGCACGCCGGCTCTCCAGGGACGGTCCGCCCTTCGCGCGCGTCTTCGTGCTCCGCGTCGCTGTGCCAGACTCCACTGTGTCCCTCCCGCAGGGATCGACCGTTACTGCCGTGTTCGGGTACCACTGCTCGGGCATCCGTTCGCTGCCGCGTACTCCCGGTCCGGCCCATGGGCCCCACCGGGCCCCTGCCCGCCGCGCGCGGGCCGCACGCAGGCCGCCCTGGCCTTACCGGAAGCCTGCCCAGTGTTTCATCCCGGCCGAACCAGGCCATAACAGTTCGGCAGCTTCGCACATCGTCC
Source organism: Streptomyces echinoruber (assembly GCF_014651135.1). Lineage (GTDB taxonomy): Bacteria > Actinomycetota > Actinomycetes > Streptomycetales > Streptomycetaceae > Streptomyces > Streptomyces echinoruber. The sequence continues at coordinate 3,977 of NZ_BMWH01000010.1, read as the reverse complement.
GCACACCCTCGGAACGGAAAACACCGGTGACCGGCATCCGCTCGGACGGCGAAGGTAAGTAACCTTGCATGCGGCTGTCCAGCCGCGCCGGTTCGTCCGGCCTGGGCGGTGGCACGGGAACGAGCGGGCATCGGAGGGGCGGCCGCAATGACCACCGGACTGATCCCGGGGGACCAGCCCTCGGACCCCCGGCCGACGGACGCACTGCCGGAACAGCGGCGCGAGCCGGTCGGTCCGGAAGCCCTGCACGTCGACAACCGGTCGAGGAGTTCTGTGATCACCGCGCGCGCGGCCGCCACCTTCGAGCCCGTCGGCCGATCGGTCGCAAGCGCCAGATCCTTCGTCCGCGACACCCTCCAGGGCTGGGGCTTCGCCGACATCGTCGACGACGCGGTGGTCCTCACCAGCGAGTTGGTCACCAACGCCGTCGTACACGCCGGCACCTCCGCGGAGGTGCGCTGCCTGCGCAGCGACGAGGGCGTGCGCATCGAGGTCTCCGACCGCTACCCCGAGCGCGAGATCCCCGTCCAGTCCACCGCCGTCAACATGGGCAGCCCCGACCGCGAGGGCGGCCGTGGCCTGCAGCTGTGCGCCGCCCTGGCCGGCCGCTGGGGCGTGGAGTACACCCCCACCCACAAGAACGTCTGGTTCCAACTCGACCTTCCGCAGCGCCCGGTCGGCACCCGCGCCGCCGGCCCGCCGCTGCCCGCCGATCTCCTCCCCCTCGCCGACGGCCGGGTCCGCGTCGCCGTCGTGCAGATCGACCGCGCCGGCACCATCACCGCCTGGAACGAGGACGCGGAGGAGCTGTTCGGCCACGGCGCCGACCAGGTCATCGGCAAGCCCCTGACCGACCTCGCCGCCTGGCCGCACACCCCCGGCACCGGCACCGGCATCGCCGAGGCCCTCCAGCTCTCCCGCTGGGAGGGCAGTTACGGCATCCGCGCCGCCACCGGCCGCGTCATCCCCGTCTACGCCTCCCACTTGCGGGTCCGCGACACCGACGGCGAGCCCTCCACCGTCTGCCTCCTGGTCCGCGACCACGAACGGGCCGTCCTGCAGACGCCGGTGCGCCTGACCTCCGCCGACCAGAAGTCCACCTCCGACAGCCAGAGCAGCGACCCGTTCGAGGTGTTCATCGGCTCCCCGGCCCCCGACGACCTCGACGGCCTGCTGCAGCGCACGGTCGAGCGCGCCCGCGACATGCTCGACGGTGACGCCGCCTTCCTGCTGCTGGCGACCGACGACGAGACGGAGCTGGAGGTCCGCGCCTCCACCGGTCTGCCCTCCGCCCGCCAGCGCTTCGCCCGCGTCCCCGTCGAGGCCGGCCCCGGCCGCTACGGCTCGGCCCGCATGCCCGCCGTCCACGACGACCTCACCGCCGTCCCCGGCGCCGTACCCCTGCTCGCCGGCACCGGCATGCGCTCGGTCGTCACCGTCCCGCTCAAGGTGGAGGGCCGCCTCACCGGCTCCCTCGGCGTCGCCGCCGAAGCCCCCGGCCGCTACTCCAACGAGGATGCGCTGCGCCTGCAGTTCGCCGCCGACCGCATCGCGCTCGCCGTCGAGTCCGCCCGTCTCGGTGAGCTGGAACGCCTGCGCCGCGGCTCGCTCAGCTTCCTCGTCGAGGCCTCCGACCTCCTCGCCGGCACCCTGGACCGCGACCAGACGCTGGCGCTGATGGCCCAGATGACGGTCCCCACCCTGGCCACCTGGTGCGCGGTCTACACGATCGCCGACCAGGCCTCCGAACCGTATCTGTCGTACGTTCTGCACGAGGACGAGGAACTCATCGACGGCATCAAGTCCTTGCTGTCGAAGATCCCGCCCCCGGACCCGGTGCCCACTCCCGGCGCCCGCCTGTGGAGCGCCCCCGGCGAAGCCGCCCGCCAGTCGGCACTGCGCAGCTCCATGCACAGCCTCAGCCTCGGCGACTCCCCCCACCGCGTCGGCGCCACGGTCGGCCCGACCCTGGCCACCGCCCAGGCGGTGGGCGGTGAGACGGTCGTCCTGCCGCTGGTCGCCCGCAACCGCGTCATCGGCATGCTCACCCTGGGCAAGCCCACCGACGAGCACTTCCGCCAGGAAATCCTGGAGCTCGCCGAGGACTTGAGCCGCCGCGCCGCTCTCGCCCTGGACAACGCCCGCCTCTACTCCGAGCGCACGGCCATCAGCCAGTCCCTCCAGCGCAGCCTCCTGCCGCCGGAACTCCCCGAGATCGAGGGCGTCGAGGTGGAGGTCATCTACCGCGCGGCCGGCGAGGGCAACGAGGTCGGCGGCGACTTCTACGACGTCTTCCCCATCCACGACGGCGCCTACGGCTTCGCCATCGGCGACGTGTGCGGCACGGGCCCGGAGGCGGCCGCGGTGACCGGCCTGGCCCGGCACGCCCTGCGCCTTCTCGCCCGCGAGGGCTTCGGCGGCCCCGCGGTCCTGGAGCGCCTCAACTCGGCCATCCTCGACGAGGGCGAACGCAGCCGTTTCCTCACCCTGCTCTACGGCGAGGTACGACCGCAGCAGGACGGCAGCGCGGTCCTGAAGGTCGTCTGCGCCGGCCACCCGCTGCCGCTGCGCCTGCGCCAGGACGGCACCGTGGAACCGGCCGCCGAACCGCAGCCGCTGCTCGGCGTCATGGACGACCTGGAACTGTACGAGGAGACGGTCGTCCTCGACCCCGGCGACGTCCTGCTGTGCGTCACGGACGGTGTCACCGAGCGCCGCGAGGGCCGCCGCATGCTCGGCGACGACGGCCTCGCCGACGTGCTCACCACCTGCACGGGCCTCACGGCCGGCGCGGTCGCCGCCCGCGTCATGCGCGCGGTGGAGCGCTTCGCGTCGGACGCCCCGTCCGACGACATGGCGATCCTGGCGATGCGCGTGGCCGGCATCCAGCAGGACTGACCGAGAAGATCCGAGAGGCTCCGAAAAGCTCCGGAAAACCCGGGAGTTCCCCCGGAGAACCGGAGAGCGAGGAACGAAGAAGACCCCGACCGAAAGGGCGGGGTCTTCTTCACTGCTGGAGCCCCCAAACGGAATCGAACCGTTGACCTTCTCCTTACCATGGAGACGCTCTGCCGACTGAGCTATAGGGGCCGGTTGCGTTTCGCGGGATTCCCCGCGGCAACGGAATAGATCATACCCCGAACACAGCCGTGCTCCCAACCAGACCTCCGAGCGCGTTGCACGCCGACACGATCCGCTGCATCTCCCGCCTGGTCAACGAAGCGTCCACCGGCAGCGCCAGCGTCTCGTCCGCGGCCCGCTCGGTCTCCGGCAACGACACCCACCGCCGGAACTCCGGCAGCCGGTGCACGGGCGTCTTGACCGGCACCCGGCAGTCAACTCCCCTGGTCCGCAGAGCCCGTGCGAACGCGTCCCGATCCGGCCGCCCGTTCCCGGGCACCCGCACGACGTACTGCTGATAGGTGTGCCCGTCCCCACCCTCGGGCGTCCGCACGCCCTTCAGCCGTGCGTCCAGGTACGCGGCCCGCTGCCGGCGCTGCGCCACCTCGTCGTACGGCGCCGCCGACTCCCCTTGCTCCAGCACCAGAAGCCCGTGCCGCTGCCCCACGGCGCGCAGCCCCGCCATGTCCGCCGTCCGCCCGAAGCGGTGGACGACGACCACGGCCGCCGTACGCGGGGTCACCGCCGCCTCCACCGCGGACGCGTCGAGGCAGTACGTGACCGGATCTATGTCCGCGAACACCGGCTCCGCGCCGACCTGCGCCACGGCCTCGGCCACCTCGGCGTTCCCGAACGCCGGCACGACGACCTCGTCACCGACTCCGACGCCGGCGGTTGCGAGCATTGCAGCAGTACCCATGGCGGGGATGCTGGTTGCGGAACGTGAACACGAGGTGACGCACAAAAAAAGAGGGCCGGACCCTGAACCGAAGTTCGGGTCCGACCCTCTGAATAATTGTTCGGCGGCGTCCTACTCTCCCACAGGGTCCCCCCTGCAGTACCATCGGCGCTGTAAG
>NZ_BMWH01000009.1 GCF_014651135.1 Streptomyces echinoruber | reverse complement strand
CCGGCCCCGCTGGACCCCGGGGTCCAGCGGGGCCGGTCCTGGTGCTCGCTGGTCCGGGTGGGGCAGGGGTGCAGTTCGTACGGCATGAGCCGCTTCCCGTCCGAGCGCGGCACCTCGTCCGCCTCCCGCACTTCACGCACCTCATGCACCGGCCCGCCGTCCGGCAGGTGCGGCTGGTCCTCGGGATCCGGCGGCCCCGGCTCCCGCATCATCACGCCGATCCCGGCCACCACGGCCCAGATCAGTCCGGCGGCGACGAAGATCCCGCCGGCGAAGGCCCCGGCCACGTTCCACTGGTGTGCCGTCAGGGCCATGACGTACGTGCTCGCGTCCATCCCTCTCACCCGCCTCACCCGGGGAGCGGGGATGACCCCGAGATCGGTCGGGATCGGCCGAGATCATCCCTCGTGTCCCCATTGTCCTCCCGGTACGAGTCACCACAAGGGGATGCACGGGGACATCGCGGAACGGGCGCGCTCAGCCCTCCTCCGGCACCAGCCGCAGCGCGATGCTGTTGATGCAGTACCGCTGGTCCGTCGGTGTCGGATACCCCTCGCCCTCGAACACGTGCCCGAGGTGGGATCCGCAGCGGGCGCAGCGGACCTCGGTGCGGACCATGCCGTGGGAGCGGTCCTCCAGGAGCTCCACCGCGTCGGAGTCCTTGGGGTCGTAGAAGGACGGCCAGCCGCAGTGGGACTCGAACTTGGTGTCGGAGGTGAACAGTTCGGCGCCGCAGGCGCGGCAGGTGTAGACGCCCCTGGTCTTGGTGTCCGTGTACTCACCGGTGAAGGCGGGCTCGGTGGCCGCCTGGCGCAGGACGGCGTACTCGGCCGGGTTCAGCTCCGCGCGCCACTGCTCGTCCGGCTTCTCGACCTCGTACGGCATGAGTGGTCAGCCCCTCACTTCGACAGGCGGTGCAGGATGTGCGGGCCGAGGTCCGTGACGTCGCCCGCCCCCATGGTGAGAACGAGATCGCCGGGCCGCGCCATTCCCGCGATCACGGCGGGCGCCTCGGCCTTGTCGTGGACGGCGGTGACGTCGGCGCCGGCCGCGCGGGCCGCCTCGACGATCAGGTCGCTGGTGACGCCGGGGATCGGGTCCTCGCGGGCCGGGTAGATGTCGAGGACGACGGAGGCGTCGGCCAGGGCCAGGGCCCGGCCCATCTCCTCGCCCAGCTCCTGGGTGCGGGAGAAGAGGTGGGGCTGGAAGAGCACCAGGATGCGCGCCCCGCCGGCGGCCGCCCGCATCGCCTCCAGGTCCGCGGTCATCTCGGTGGGGTGGTGGGCGTAGGAGTCGATCACCTGCACGCCGGCCGCCTCCCCCTTGAGCTGCAGGCGCCGCTTGACGCCGGTGTAGGCCGCCAGCGCCGGGGCCAGCTCGGCGGCCGGGATGCCGAGGGCCACGCCCGCGGTGAGGGCGGCGACGGCGTTGTGGGCGTAGTGGCGGCCGGGCACGGAGACGGCGAAGGTGAGCCGCTGTCCCTGGAGCAGGACGGTGACCTCGCTCCTCAGCCCCTGCGGGACGACCGACAGGATCCGCACGTCGGCGTCGGCCGCCTCGCCGTACGTCACCGTGCGCACCGAGCCCGCCAGGCGCCGGGTCAGCTCCCGCGCGCCCTCGTGGTCGGCGGCGATCACCAGCGTGCCGCCGGGGACGATCCGGCCGGCGAAGGTCTGGAAGGAGTCGTAGATCTCCTCCATCGACGCGTAGTTGGCGTGGTGGTCGAGCTCCACATTGAGGACGATGGCGACCTCGGGCGCGTACTTGTGGAAGCTGCGGTCCGACTCGTCGGCCTCGGCGACGAAGAGGTCGCCCTCGCCGTGGTGGGCGTTGGAGCCGGGCACGTCCAGGTCGCCGCCGATCGCGTACGACGGCTTCAGGCCCAGCTCGGTCAGGGACACGGCCAGCATCGACGTCGTCGTGGTCTTGCCGTGGGTGCCGGCCACCGCGACCGGACGCAGGCCCTCCATCAGCGCCGCCAGGGCGTCGGAGCGGTGGACGACCGGGACGCCCAGCTCGGCGGCGCGGGCCAGCTCCGGATTGTCGTCGCGGATCGCCGAGGAGACGACGACACAGCTCGCGTCGTCGGCGAGGTGCTCGACCGCGTGCCCCACGTGCACCGTCACGCCCAGCGCCCGCAGCGCCTGCGCCGTCGCCGAGTCCTTCGCGTCGCTGCCGGCGACCTTCGCGCCGCGCTGGGCGAGGATCTTCGCGATGCCCGACATTCCGGCGCCGCCGATGCCGATGAAGTGCGGTCGGTCCATGGCGGGGGGAAGACCGGGGGCCATGTGTCTCTCTCCAGGGTTCGCTACGACGGACTGCGCGGGCCGGGGCGGGCACGCGGGGCCCAGCCTATTGCGTGCGCGGAGCGGCAGCTCGCGAGGGGCGTGGCGGGCCGGGGCGCGGGCGCGGCGGGCCCGGCCGCGAACACGCCGCGGGCGGCGCCTCACGAGGGGCGCGGGTCCGGTGGCGGCGCCCACGTCCCGCCGGGTCCCGCGACGGCACTCAATCCCTGCTGCCGTCGCCGCCGTCCTGGCCGCCGTCCCCGCCGTCCCCGCCGTCCTTGCCGTGCGAGAACAGCTTCAGCACCGGCACCCCCACCTTGTGCCGCGCCCGCGAGGCCCAGTCCCGGTGGAAGAACTCCTCCACGTAGTGCGGGTCGGTCAGGACGATCACCTCGTCGGCGTCGGCCTCCTCCACGAGGGCCTTGAGCGCGTCCAGCGGATGGTCGTCCACCAGTCGCCCCTCGGCCTGGCTGCCGGCGGCGCGCAGGGCCCTCAGCGACACGTCCAGAGCCCGCTGCCCCACGCTGACGGCCTCCTCGCCCTCAGGCGTCTCGCCCTCGCGGACGGCCTCGTCGAGCTCGCCCAGCGCGATGTCGTCGAGGGCGCGCAGCAGGCGGTCGGCCTGGTTTCCGCGCGGCTGGAGCAGCACGTGGAAGGCGACCGGCTCGTCCCCGTGCAAGGTCGTGACGAACTCCACGTCGGCGGACGTCAGCGCCTTCTCGATCATCAATACGCTTGTGAACACCAGCGCCCCTTCTGCTCCGGGCCGGCGGCCCCAGTCCCGCGCGGGCCGGTCCCGGCCCCGCGGAAACCATCCTGCCCCGTGATCGCACGGCTACTGCCGATTCTCCTCTCGCCCGGCCCGCCGCCTCACTTCCGCCGGTATCGACCGATCACCTCCGCCGGTACCAGCTGATCATCCCCGCCGGTATCGGCCGATCGCCTCCGCCGGTATCGACCGATCACCTCCGCCGGTACCAGCTGATCATCCCCGCCGGTATCGGCCGATCGCCTCCGCCGGTATCGACCGATCACCTCCGCCGGTACCAGCTGATCATCCCCGCCGGTATCGACCGATCACCTCCGCCGGTATCGACCGATCACCTCCGCCGGTACCGGCCGATCACCCCCGCCGGTACCGGCTGAACAGGAACCCTTCTTCCTCCAGCAGCGACACCAGCTGGAACCGCTGCGGCACCGGGATCGCCGGCCCGCCCGCGATGCGCTGCGCGTCGCCCGCGGTAAGGAGCGGGGCGACCGTCAGGCACAGCTCGTCGAGCACCTCAGCCGCCACCAGCTGGCCCAGCAGCCGCGGGCCGCCCTCGGTCAGCAGCCGGGTGTGGCCGAGGTCGGCCAGGGCCTGCACGAGACGCACCGGATCGACGCCGGCGCCGTCCCCGGCCACGACCACCCGGGCGCCCGCCTTCCGGGCCGCGGCGACGCGGTCGGCGGGCGCGGCGGCGCCGGTCAGGACGAGCGTGGGCACCAGGGGCGAGGTGAACAGCGGGAGCGAGAAGTCCAGGTCGAGAGCGGCGCTGACCACGGCGACGGCCGGGGCCGGCGCCTGCCCCGCGGCCCGGCGCAGCGCCGCGAACTCGGCCCGCGCGCGGGCCGGCCGGTACCCCTCGCGGCGTACCGTCTCCGCGCCGACGACCACGACGTCCGCGAGGGCCCGCAGCGTGCCGAAGATCCGCATGTCGGCGGCGCTGGAGATGGGCTGGGAGCGCCCCTCGTGCTGGGCGGCCCCGTCGAGCGTGGCGACCATGTTGGCGCGCAGCCAGGGGCGGGGGCCGTCCGGGCCGGGCTCCGGGTAGGCGTAGGCGGCGGCGAGTTCCTCCAGGCTCCACTCCCGATCCGCGTTCCGCTCCCGGTCCGTGCTTCGCTCCCGGTCCGCGTCTCGCTCCCGGTCCGCGTTTCGCTCCCGGTCCGCGTTTCGCTCCCGGTCCGCGTTTCGCTCCCGGTCGGTGCTTCGCTCCCGGTCCGCCGGGTGGGCGGCCCGCTCACCGCCGGGGGTGCCGGCCGCCGTCCGGGGCGCTGTCTCGTCGGTCACAGGGAAGAGGCGTCGCATGCCGTGCAGTGTGGCACGGGCACTCGTCCCGGCGGCGGGTGCGACCGGGCCGACCGGCCCCGGCACGGCCGGCATCACCGCTGGTGAGCGGCCGTGTCACCGTCGTAGCCGGTGGTGTGTGGCCGTCCGCGCCGCCGCGGCGGCGGGCGGCGCCCGGCCGTCCCCGACCGCCCCTGCCCGCGCCGCCCGCGGGCCCGGCACCGCAGGTCACCCCGGGCAGGCCCTAGCATGGGGAAGCGTGTCCTCCACCAGCGCCGCCTCCACCACCGCCGCCTCCGGAACCGGCCCGAGGGCCGGTACGGCCCCGCTGTCGCTGTGCGCCCGCGAGCCGCACGTCCCCGCGGACCGGCTGGTCGCCGAGATGGTGCCGCCGCCGCGGTTCGACTCGGTGCGCTTCTCCACCTACCTCCCGGACCCGAACCAGCCCAGCCAGGCGGAGGCGGTCCGGGTGCTGGAGGAGTTCGCGGCCGGACTCGGCGAGCGGCCGGCGGGCGGCGCCCGGCGCGGCCTGTTCGGCTTCGGCCGGAGCCGGGCCAAGGCCCCGGCCGGCCCGCGCGGCGTCTACCTCGACGGCGGCTACGGCGTCGGCAAGACCCACCTGCTGGCCTCCCTGTGGCACGCGACCCCGGCCGACCCCTCCCGCAAGGCGTTCGGCACCTTCGTGGAGCTGACCAACCTGGTCGGCGCCCTCGGGTTCCAGAAGACCGTCGAGACGCTCTCCGGCCACCGCCTGCTGTGCATCGACGAGTTCGAGCTCGACGACCCCGGCGACACGGTCCTGGTCTCCACCCTGCTCGGCCGGCTGGTCGAGGCGGGCGTGGCGCTGGCCGCCACCTCCAACACGCTGCCGGGCAAGCTCGGCGAGGGCCGGTTCGCGGCCGCCGACTTCCTGCGCGAGATCCAGGGCCTGGCCGCCCACTTCCGCACCCTGCGCATCGACGGCGAGGACTACCGCCACCGCGGCCTGCCCGAGGCGCCGCCGCCGTTCACCGACGAGCAGGTCACCAGGGCGGCGTACGCCACCGAGGGCGCATCGCTGGACGACTTCCCGCAGTTGCTCGCCCACCTCGCCCGGGTGCACCCCAGCCGGTACGGCGCGCTGACCGAGGGCGTGACGGCGGTGTGCCTCACGGACGTCCAGCCGGTGCCGGACCAGTCGACGGCCCTGCGCCTGGTCGTCCTGGCCGACCGGCTCTACGACCGGGAGGTGCCCGTGCTGGCCTCCGGGCTGCCCTTCGACCGGCTGTTCGGCGAGGAGATGCTCAAGGGCGGGTACCGCAAGAAGTACTTCCGCGCGATATCCCGCCTCACGGCACTGGCCCGCGACGCGCAGCGCCTGGTGGACACGCACGCGTGACGCGCGGCGCCTGGTCGCCACGTGCGCGTGACGCCGTGGCGGCCCGGCCGTCACCCCTCGTTCAACTCCCTGTCCGCGCGGGCGGATTCACGCCAACCGACCCTCGGTTTTCGGGCGATCTCCGATTCGAAACACCGAGTCAACCCTGCAAACACCCCCGCCGGGCTACCGTGTTTCTTGACCAACCGTTGACCAACGCTTGGTCGTTACGAAACATGAGGCGTGAGCGGGGGGAGGCGTATGTTCCGAGGTACGACAGCCCGGAGCGCGCCGGTGGTCCTCGCCGCCGTCCTGCTCGTCGTCCAGTTGTTCGCACCGGGCGTTTCCTTCGCATCCGCGCACACGGTCCGTCAAGCCGAGGCCAGAGCCGTGCCGTCGGGGACCGCGGCGACCGGCCGGACCCCGCACGACGAGACCACCGTCCTGCGCTCCTGCGAGCACCACGGCGCCCCGGCCGGGCCGCTGCTCCTGCGCGACCGGCACCGTGCCGCCACCTGCCTGTCCCAGGCACCCGAACGCCCGCCGCTCAGGGGCGACTCGGCGGCCCCACCCCCCTCGGCCGCCCCCGACCCCGCGCACTCCAGCGCCTCCAGATCGCCGGCCGACCGCACACCGGCCGCACTCCAGGTCTTCCGCTGCTGACCGGCACGACCACCGGCCCGCCCTGCTCACGGGCGCCCCGCGCCGCGTCCGCCGGGTGCACCCGGCGCGTCCGTGAGGAGACGCCCACCGGCCCGGGCGGCACACCGCCGACAGGCACACCGCGCCTGCCGACCGGCAGAGCACGCGCTCCCCCACCTCTGTCCGTGCAGATCCGACGCGCCCCCATCGGCGCGCCAGGAGGAGTCACCCCACATGCAGCCGTTCATCGACCACGCCCGCGCGTTCGGTCAGCGCCCCGACGAGTTCGCCCGGTACGCCGCGGGCCAGTCGCCCCAGGTGCTGTTCATCACCTGCGCCGACTCCCGGGTCGTTCCGGCCCTGATCACGGGCGCCCGCCCCGGCGAGCTCTTCGAGCTGCGCACCGCGGGCACCATCGTGCCGCCGTACGACACCGGGCACCCCACCGGCGAGGCCGCCACCATCGAGTATGCGGTGGACGTGCTCGAGGTCCGGGACGTCGTCGTCTGCGGCCACTCCCACTGCGGTGCCGTCGGCGCGCTGGTGCGCGGCGACGACCTGGACGCCGTACCGGCCGTGCGCGAATGGCTCACCCGCGCCACGCCCCGCCCGAAGGGCGCGCCCGAGGACCCGGCCGTGGCCGAGGCGGTGCAGAACCACGTCCTCACCCAGATCCTGCGGCTGCGCTCCTACCCGTGCGTCGCCGAGCGGCCGGCCCGTGGGGAGCTCACCCTCCACGCCTGGTTCTACGAGGTGCACACCGGCACCGTCCTGGCGCACCAGCCGCGCACCGACACCTTCCGGGCGCTGTGAGGAAGGGGGTGACCGCGATGAACCGGAAGACCCCGGCGTCCTCGACGCCCGCGGCGTCCCCGCCGCCCGAGCCGTCGGCGCGGCCGGCCGGCGCGCGCAGGTTCCCGTATCTCAGGCAGGACTTCGCGGCCTCGCTCGTGGTGTTCCTGGTCGCGCTGCCGCTGTGCGTCGGTGTGGCGGTCGCCTCCGGCGTGCCGGCCGAACTCGGCCTGGTCACCGGCATCGTGGGCGGCCTCGTCACCGGGCTGCTGCCCGGCAGCAGCCTGCAGGTGTCCGGTCCGGCCGCGGGCCTGACCGTGCTGGTCCTGGAGGCCGTGCGGGAGTTCGGGCTGCCGGCGCTCGGCGTGATCGTGGCGGCCGCCGGGCTGCTGCAGCTCGCCATGGGCTTCCTGCGGCTGGGGCGCTGGTTCCGGGCGATCTCCCTGTCCGTGGTGGAGGGCATGCTCTGCGGCATCGGCCTGGTGATCATCGCCGGGCAGATCTACACCGCGGCCGGGACGAAGGCGCCGGACACCGGCGTCGGCAAGATCATCGGCCTGCCCGGCGCCCTCGTCGACGCCCTCGACAACCCCGGGGCGCCGGCCTCGCTCGCGGTCGGCGCGGGCACGATCGCCGTCGTGGTGCTGTGGCAGCGCCTGCCGGGGAAGGTGCGGGTCGTGCCGGGCGCCCTCGCCGCCGTGCTGCTGGCCACGCTCGCCGTGCTCGTCTTCTCCCTGCCGGTCGCCACGGTCCGGGTGGAGGGCCTGCTCGGCGCGATCCGCCCGCCCGGCGCCGACGCGTTCGGCAGGCCGGCCGAGCCCGCGCTCGTCGGCACGGTCCTCGCCTTCGCGCTGATCGCCTCGGCCGAGAGCCTGTTCAGCGCGGCGGCCGTGGACCGGCTGCACGACGGCCCGCGCACCCGGTACGACAAGGAGCTGGTCGCGCAGGGCGTGGGCAACACGGTGTGCGGCCTGCTCGGCGCGCTGCCCATGACCGCGGTGATCGTGCGCAGCTCCGCCAACGTCGGCGCGGGCGCGCGGACCAAGGCGTCCCGGGTGCTGCACGGCGTGTGGCTGCTGCTGTTCGCCGCGCTGCTGCCGTACGCGCTCGCGCTGATCCCGCTGCCCGCCCTGGCCGGCATCCTGGTCCACGCGGGCTGGAAACTGATCCCGTTCCGCCAGATCGCCGCGCTGTGGCGCGGGCACCGGGGCGAGGCGCTGATCCTGGTCGCCACCGCCGTGTCGATCGTCGCGGTCACCATGTTCGAGGGCGTGCTGATCGGCCTGGCCCTGTCCGTCGTCAAGACCGCCTGGGAGGCCTCGCACGTGCGGCTGGAGGTCGTCGACGAGGGCACCGGCCCGATCCGGGCGCACCTGGCGGGCAACGCCACCTTCCTGCGGCTGCCGAAGATCCTCGACAACCTGGAGGCGCTCCCCCAGGACCGGCCGATAGAGCTGGACCTGTCCGGCCTGCACCACCTCGACCACGCCTGCCGCACGGCCCTGCGGAACTGGGCCGAGCGGCACAGCACGGCCGGCACCGAGCCGGTGCGGGTGCTGGCGGCCTGAGACCGCGCCCGCGCGGCCCGGGAGCCGGGGTCGTGCGGTCCGGGAGCCGCGCCCGTGCGGTCCGGGGGCCGGGGCTGTGCGGACCGGGAGCCGGGGCCGCATGATCCGAAGGCCGAGGTCGGGGCCGGGGCGGTGGTCCCGGCCCCTTTCGGTCCGGTCCGTCCCGGCGGTCCGCCGAGCGGGGCCGCGGACCCCATGGCCCCGGCCGGTTCCCGGGCATATCGTGGCAGGAGCAGGCACCGCACGGACCTCTGGGCAAGGAGGTCGCCATGCTCCAGGAGCTGGTGGCAGCGGGAGTGGCGGTCGGTTCGGCGGGGTTGGTCTACCTCGCCGCCTCGGCGCGCATCGTCAAGCAGTACGAGCGCGGACTGGTGTTCCGGCTCGGGCGGGTGCTGAACGACGTGCGCAGACCGGGATTCACCATGGTGGTGCCGTTCGTGGACCGGCTGCGCAAGGTGAACATGCAGATCGTCACGCTGCCGATCCCCGCGCAGGAGGGCATCACCCGGGACAACGTCACCGTACGGGTGGACGCGGTCGTGTATTTCAAGGTCGTCGACCCGGAGGCCGCGATCGTCAACGTCGAGGACTACCGCTTCGCCGTCTCCCAGATGGCGCAGACCTCGCTGCGCTCCATCATCGGCAAGAGCGACCTGGACGATCTGCTCTCCAACCGGGAGAAGCTCAACCAGGGCCTGGAGCTGATGATCGACAGCCCGGCCGTGGGCTGGGGCGTGCAGATCGACCGGGTCGAGATCAAGGACGTGTCCCTGCCGGACACCATGAAGCGGTCCATGGCCCGGCAGGCCGAGGCCGACCGGGACCGGCGCGCCCGGGTCATCAACGCCGACGCGGAGCTGCAGGCCTCCCGCAAGCTCGCGGAGGCCGCGCAGGTGATGTCCGACGCCCCGGCCGCCCTCCAGTTGCGGCTGCTGCAGACCGTGGTCGCGGTCGCCGCCGAGAAGAACTCCACCCTCGTGCTGCCCTTCCCCGTGGAGCTGCTGCGCTTCCTGGAGAAGGCCCATCAGCCGGCCGCGGCACCGCAGACCGGCCCGGCGGCGGCACCGCGGGCGGACTCCGCGCCGCAGGCGGATTCCGCACCGGGCACCGGCCCGGCGCGCCTGAACGCGCCCGCGCCCGAATCGATCCCGCCGGCGCCCGCACCGGCCTCCGTGCCGGGAACCGGCCCGGTCGCGGCGCCGGCATCGGCCGCTCGGACCGCCCCGGACGCCGAGGTCGCCGGAGAGGTGACCACCAGCTGACGGGTACCGGCCGACGGATGCCGACCGACAGGTGCCGACCGACGAGTGCCGACCGACGGATGCCGCACGCTGGCGGCGGGCCGACCGCGCCGCTAGCGTGCGGCCATGCGCAGCAGGCTCGTGTCCGCGGCGGTGGCGGCGGCCGTCCTCGTCCCGGTCGCCGGGTGCGGGGGCGACGGCGGCTCCGGCGTGCCCACGCCCACCGCGACACGGCGGATCACCGTCACCAGCCCGGCCTTCCCGGACGGCGGCACGATCCCGCGCCGTTACACCTGCGACGGCGCCGACGTCTCCCCTCCGCTCGCCCTGTCCGGCGTGCCGGCCGACGCGACCGGACTGGTCGTGATCGCCGAGGACCGCGACGCCCCGCACGGGACGTTCACGCACTGGCTGATGTGGGGCGTGTACCCGCGTCTGGCCGAACTGCCCGCGGGCGAGGTGCCGGCCGGCGCCACCGTCGGCCGCAACGACTTCCGGAAGAACGCCTACGGCGGCCCCTGCCCGCCCCGGGGCGACCGGCCCCACCGCTACGTCTTCACCGTCTACGCCGCCGACCGCCGCCTCGGCCTCACGCCCTCCGCCACCGCCGACGACGTCCGGCGCGTCCTGGCCGGACACACCCTGGCCCTCGGCAGCCTCTCCGGCCGCTACGGCCGCTGAGCCCCCGTAGCCGCCACGGCCGCTGAGCCCCGGTAGCCACTGCGGCCTCTGCCCCCCAGTGGCCGTTACGGCCGCTGAGTCCCGGTGATCGCCACAGCCGTTGACCCCTGGTGGCCGCCACGGCCTCTGCCCCCCGGGGATGGTCGAGCGGCCCGCGGCTGGGTACTCGGCGCGCATGAGCGACTACCGGCACGTCACTGGTTCGTACTGGCTGAAAACGGCCCCCGGCCGCTCCTTCCCCCCGCTGACGGAGGACGTCGAGGTCGACGTCGCCGTGATCGGCGCCGGGATCGCCGGGCTGAGCACGGCGTACGAACTGGCGCGGGCCGGGCGGGGGGTGGCCGTGCTGGAGGCCGGGCGGGTCGCGGCCGGGGTCACCGGGCACACCACCGCCAAGGTGACCGCGCTGCACACCCTCGTCTACGACCGGCTGCGCCGCACCCGCGGCCCCGACGCCGCGCGGCTGTACGCCCGCTCGCAGACGGAGGCGATCGAGCACGCGGCCGCGCTCGTGCAGGAACTGGGCGTCGACTGCGACTGGGAGGGCCGCAGCGCGTACACGTACGTCTGCGACGCGGGCCGCGTGGAGGAGCTGCGGGCCGAGGCGCGGGCGGCCCGGGAGGCGGGGCTGCCGGCGTCGTTCACCACCGACACCGGACTGCCGTTCCCGGTGGCCGGCGCGGTGAAGGTGGAGGACCAGGCGCAGTTCCACCCGCGCAAATACCTGCTGGCCCTCACCGACGCCCTGACCGGGCTCGGCGGGCGGGTGTACGAGCGGACCGCGGTCACCGGCCTGGCGGAGGGCGAGCCGTGCCGGCTGACCACCGCCGCGGGGCCGGCCGTCCGGGCGCGGGACGTGGTCGTCGCCACCCACTACCCCCTCTTCGACCGGGCGCTGCTGTTCACCCGCCTCTCCCCGCGCCGCGAACTCGTCGTCGCCGGCGCGATCGGCGCCGAACGGGACCCCGACGGCATGTACATCACGCCCGACGAGGGCACCCGCTCGGTGCGCACCGCGCCGTACGGCCCCGGCGACGGGCAGCGGCTGCTGATCGTCACCGGGGAGCACTTCACGCCGGGCACCGGGGACACCCCGGCCCGCTTCGGCAGGCTCACGGCCTGGTTCCGGGAGCACTTCCCGGGCGTGGACCCGACGTACGCCTGGGCCACGCAGGACAACGACCCCACCGACACCGTGCCGATGGTCGGGCCCCTGTACGCGGGCACCCGGCACACCTACGTGGCGACCGGCTTCCGCGGCTGGGGCATGAGCGGCGGGATCATGGCGGGCCTGCTGCTGACCGCGCTGCTCACCGGCCGGCCGTGCGCGTGGCGCGAGCTGTACGATCCGCGCCGGCTGCGCACGGCGGTGCGCGAGGCGCCCGCCTTCCTCAAGACGCAGGCCCAGGTGGCCCGGCATTTCATCGGCGACCGGCTGCGCCCGCCGGCGTCCGTCGACGACATCCCGCCCGGCGGCGGCGCCGTGGTCTGCTCGGGCACCGACCGGATCGCCGTCCACCGCGACGACGAGGGCGCCCTGCACGCCGTCTCCGCCCGCTGCACCCACCTGGGCTGCCTGGTCGGCTACAACGCCGCCGAACGCGCCTGGGAGTGCCCCTGCCACGGCTCCCGCTTCGCCCCCGACGGCACGGTGATCCAGGGGCCCGCGGTACGGCCGCTGGAACGGCGGGACATCTGAGCCGGGCGCGCGTACGGCCCGGGCGGCCGCCGTGCGGGTGACCGGACCGCCGCGCCGACCACCGGCACGAGTGTGATCATCGTACGTTCCTGCGGTGATCGCTTCCGTACGCCGTGCCGCCGCCGTCTGCGTCCTGGCGGCCTGCACCGCCGCTCCCAGCTCCTGCGGGGCGCAGCGTGCGCCGCACATCCCGGCCCGCCCCGCCCCGTCGGCCTCCGCGGCCCCGTCCCGGCCGCCGACTCTCGCGCCCGGACCGGCCGGCCTCACCCCCGTCTTCTCGCACGGCCCGCGCACCCGGGGCAGGGTCGTCGCGCTCACCTTCGACGCCGACATGACCGCCGGCCAAGGACCGCGCGCGGCCGCCGGCGAGCACTTCGACAACCCGGGCCTGATCGCGGCGCTGCGCGCGCTGAAGGTGCCGGCCACCGTGTTCATGACCGGCCGGTGGGCCGAGCAGTACCCGGACCAGGCCCGCGCGATCGCCCGGGACCCGCTGTTCGAGGTCGCCAACCACTCCTACAGCCACTACGCCTTCACCGGCGACTGCTACGGCCTGCCCACCGTCCCCGAGGAGCGGATGCGGGCGGACGTGGAGCGCGCGTACACGGCCTTCCGGAAGGCGGGCGTGCGCGACGCGCTGCCGTACTTCCGCTTCCCCGGAGGCTGCCACGACCGGCGGTCGCTGCGCGCGCTGAGCGGGCTCAAGGTCACCGCGGTGCAGTGGGACGTGGTCGGCGGGGACGCGTTCGCGACGGACGCGGACGCCGTCGCCCGGCAGGTGCTGGACGGGGTGCGGCCCGGATCGGTCGTGGTCCTGCACTGCACCCGCAGCGCGGCCCCGGTGACCGAGCGGGCGGTGCGCGCGGTCGTGCCGGAACTGCGCGCGCGGGGCTACCGCTTCGTGAAGGTGTCCGCGCTGATCGGCGCGGCGAACGGGCGTCCCACGCTGGAGAAATGAGCGCGCACGAGGACGACCGCCGGGGCGAGGGCCGGGGCGAGGGCTGGGACGACGGCCGGGACGACGGCCAGGGCGAGGGCTGGGACGACCGCACGGGCGGCTACTGCCTGATCGACGCCACCCGGCCGCCCCGGGCCGGCGGGCCGCCGTACGCGATGGGGGTGCCCCCGCTCGCGCGCAGCCGAGAGTGGGGGAGCGTGCTGTGCCGGCAGCCGACGGAATACCCCGAGTCGTACAAAGGCATCACGCTGTGCCCGGTCTGCATGGGGGTCCCCCTGCTCGAGCGAAGTCGAGAGCTTGGGGGAGGCAAGAAGCGCAGCGCATCGCCTGCTCCGGCTGACCCCGCTCCGACCGACTCCGCACCGGCTGACCCGCACCGGCTGACCCGCACCGGCTGACCTGTACCGGCTGGCCCGCACCGGCTGACCTGTACCGGCTGACCTGCACCGACTGACTCCGCACGCCCGGCCGGGCTCCCGTGTCACGGCGCGCGGCGGGAGACGAGGGCGCAGGCGACGGCGGCGGCCGCCGCCAGGGCCAGGGCCGCCCCGGCGAGCGGCAACAACGGCAGCGGCACCCGGCCGGACTGCGAGCCGGTGACCAATCCGGTGACCGCCGCCTGCGCCGGCGAGCCGGTCGCCACCACCGACAGCAGCGCCCCCAGCAGCATCGCGGGCACGGCCCGGCCGGGCGCGCGCAGCAGCGGCGGGCCGGTGAGCACGCCGACGGCGGTGCCGAGCAGGGCGCAGACCAGCACGGCCAGCAGCCCGGCGGTCCCGGCGGGAAGCCGCGGCACCCGGGTGGCGTGGTCGGCGCTCACCGGGGCGCCGGTCAGGGTCACCACCACCGTCGCGGCCGTCCCGAGCAGCACCGCCGCGCCCAGCGCCACCAGCACGCAGGCCAGGTGCGCCCGCGCCGGTCCGGCCGCCGCGGCGACGCACGCGCGGGCCGCGGGCGGCTCGCCCGTGACGCAGATCCGCACCAGCCAGGCCGCGACGGGCAGCAGCGCCGCCGCCGCGTACCCCAGCGAGTCCAGCACCGGCTGGCCGGCCTGCACGCCGACGGCGAGGACGGCCGCGTAGAGGACGAGCGGGGGCAGCCACCGCTGGGAGCGCAGGAGGAGGGCGCACTGGTAGCGCAGCAGGGCGGTCATCGGCGGCCTCCCGGTCCGGACGGGGCTCCCGGCTCCGGCTCGCACGCAGGCCGCGGCTCGGGCGGAGACTGCGGCTCGGGCGGAGGCGGGGCCTCGGGGGATTCGGCGGCCGGGGTGACGCGGGCGACGTGCCACGGCGGGCGGGCGGTGAGCAGGGCGCGCAGCAGGACGTCGGAGTGGGAGGCGGGGACGGTGAACCGGTGGACGCCGGGCGCGGTCTCCGCGGCGGAACCGGCCCACCGGTGCGCCTCGGCGGGCGGCACGGCGCCGGGCGCGGCATGCGCCTCGACGACGACGCACGGGCCCGCCGCGGGGGCGGTGCCACCTGGGTGGCGCCGGTCCAGGCCGCCGTCGCGGACGGCGTACGTCACGTCGGCGACGCCCGCGAGGCGGCGCGGGTCGTGGTCGACGAAGACGACCGCGCCGCCCGCCGCGGTCCGCTCCGCGACCGCCCGGTCGAGCTCGGCGCGGGCCGCGGCGTCGAGCCCGGTCCAGGCCTCGTCGAGGACCAGCAGCTCCGGACCGGCCAGCAGCGCCTGCGCGACGGCGACCTTCTGGCTGCTGCCCTTGGACAGCCGCGCCAGCGGCGTGCCGGCGTACGCCGCGGCGCCGAAGCGCTCCAGCCACGCGGCGGTGGCCCGGGCGGCGGCCCCGCGGGACAGGCCGTGCACGGTGCCGAGGTGGGTGAGGTAGCCGGCGGCGGTGAACGGCAGCGCGGCCGGGAAGCGCTCGGGGACGTAGGCCGTGCGGCGCGGGCGCCCGGTGACCCGGCCGGCGGAGGGCGCGTCGATCCCGGCGATCAGGCGCAGCAGCGTGGACTTGCCGCTGCCGTTGCTTCCCTCGACGCGGACGAGGGTGCCGGGCGCGACGGTCAGGTCGACACCGCGCAGCACCCAGGGCCCGCGCAGGCCGTAGCGGCGGCCCACGCCCCGCAGCCGTAACTCGTGTGGCATGGCTCCATCCTCCCGCACCCTTCTCACGGTTCTCGTGCTCCTCCCATGGTCCTCTGGTCCTCTCACCGCGGGTCCGCGGCCCCGGCCGCCACCACCGCCACGGGCGGAAACGGCCGATTCCCGGCCTGGCAGACTGGGGCCCGTGAGCACCGAGGAGATCACCGCCCGCGCCGCCCGCACCACCCAGGAGAACGTTCGGGAGAACGTTCGGGAGAACGCCACGGGGCACACCGCGGGGAGCCCCGCGGGAAGTACCGCGGAGAACCCCACGGAGACCACCGCGGAGACCACCGCGGAAAGCCCCTTCCGCACCGAGCCGGACCCGCGCGACCAGGCGCGGCAGTTCGTGCTGCCGCTGGTCGTGCGCATCGAGAAGGCGGCCCCGCCGGCCCGCACCGACGCCCTGGAGACGGCGGCGCGCGCGGTCCTGGTGATGCTGAGCGACGAGCGGTCGCTGGGCGAGGGCGAGTGGGCGCAGGCGGTGCGGGACTGGCAGGACGCCCGCATCCGCAAGGTGGTCCGGCGGGCGCGCGGAGCCGAGTGGCGGCGGGCCGCGGCGCTGCCCGGCATCACGGTCACCGGCCGGTCGGCGGAGGTACGGGTCTTCCCGCCCGTCCCGCTGGACGGCTGGCCCAAGGACCTGGCACGGCTCCAGGTCTCCGGCACCGAACTCGACGACCCCGAACCGCCCGCCGCGCCCGCCCCCGGCACACCGGTGCTGTGGCTCAACCCGGACCTCGGCATGTCCGCCGGCAAGGCCATGGCGCAGGCCGGGCACGCCGCCCAGCTCGCCTGGTGGGACCTGCCGGACCCCGAGCGCGCCGCCTGGCGCGACGCCGGCTTCCCCCTCGCCGTCCGCACCGCCTCCCCCGCCCGCTGGCGCGACCTCCTCACCGCAGGCCTCCCCCTGGTCCGCGACGCCGGCTACACGGAGATCGCCCCCGGCTCCTGCACGGTGATCGCCGACCACCCGGCCCTGCGCTGACCGACGGGGGGCTTCCCGGAACGCAGGCCGGCGGACACCGAAACCGACCGCCCGGGGCTCCGGTTGTACACCTGGGCATCTTCACTCGCGGGTCGTTCGCGGGTCAGCTTTTCAGTCAGTGCCGCCCAGTGTCACCACATCACGAAGTGGGTCGTCCATGATCGATCGACAGCGGCCGGGGTCCGAGCGCGCCTGGGAGGCCAGGAAGCGCCAGGCCGGGGTGCCGCGTTCCTGGCGGGAGTCGCCGCCGCGCTCGCCTTCTTCGCCCTGTTTCCGGGACTGCCGCACGTCATCGACCGGGGAGCGGTGCTCGTTTCCCTCGCCGTGGGGGACTCGCGCGGTGGGGTTGCCGGTCCTGGGTGGCGCGGGCGGCGGGGAGGAGATCCGGAGGCGGGTGATCCGCGACGCTTCGGCGCCCCTCCGCACGGCCGGCCGAAGCTCAAATGTTGCTCTGAACGTCCCCCCGGTGGGATTCGGCCACGTTCCGCGGGGTGATGACTCCGGCACGCGGTGACCGCGCGGGACGCGGGCGGCGGGGGAAGGAGGGGCCGATGGAGCGGCTGGGGACGGGGATCGGGTGGCGGCCGGAGATCGCGGACGCCGTGGAGCGCATGCCGGGCGTCGACTGGGTCGAGGTCGTGGCCGAGAACGTCTGCCCCGGGCACCTGCCGGCGTCGCTGCTGCGGCTGCGCGAGCGCGGCGTCACCGTGGTGCCGCACGGCGTCTCGCTCGGCCTCGGCGGCGCCGAGCGCCCCGATCCCGGCCGTCTGGCCGCCCTCGCCGAACGGGCCGAGGCCCTCGGCGCCCCGCTGGTCACCGAGCACGTCGCCTTCGTCCGCGCGGGCGGCGCGCTCACCGCCACCCCGCGGCTGGAGGCCGGTCACCTGCTGCCCGTGCCGCGCACCCGCGACGCCCTGGACGTGCTGTGCGAGAACGTCCGCATCGCCCAGGACGCGCTGCCGGTGCCCCTCGCCGTCGAGAACATCGCGGCGCTGTTCTCCTGGCCCGGCGAGGAGTTGACGGAGGGTCAGTTCCTGTACGAGCTGGCCGACCGCACCGGCGTCCGGCTCCTGATCGACGTCGCCAACCTGCACACTAACCACGTCAACCGCGGTGAGGACCCGGCCAAGGCGCTCGCCGGCCTGCCGCTGGAGGCCCTCGCCTACGTCCACGTCGCGGGCGGCGTCGAACGCGACGGCGTCTGGCACGACAGCCACGCCCACCCCGTTCCCCGGCCCGTCCTCGACCTCCTGACCGACCTCGCCTCCCGTGTGCGGCCACCCGGAGTGCTGCTGGAACGGGACGACAACTTCCCCGAACCCACCGAGCTGGAAAGGGAGTTGACGCAAATCCGGCAGGCGCTGGAGCGGGGCGGACGGCAACGGCCGACATCCCCTCCGGCCGCCACCGCGCCCCGGGCCTCCCTCGCTTCGACCCCTGCCCCCGCCCCGCCGGACCACGTCCGGGAGCGGCTCGGGCTCGCCCAGGCCGCCCTGCTGTCCGCGCTCGTCGCCGGCACCCCGCTGCCCGAGGAGTTCGACCGGGCGCGGCTGGGCGTGCAGGCGCGGGCACTCGCCGCCAAGCGGGCCGACGTGGTCGCCAAGGTCGCACCCGAACTCCCCGCCCTCCTCGGCGCCGGCTACCGCCCCGCCTTCCTCGCCTACGCCCACGGCACCCCGATGACCGGCGGCTACCGGCGCGACGCCCTCGACTTCGCCCGTCACCTCCTGCTGGCCGGGCAACCGGCCGACGCCCGGGCCCGGCGGGAGCTGCGGGCCTGGTGGCGCGAACGCTCGGGTCCGTCCCCGCGCTCCTCCCGCCCGGCGGTACGCCTGGCCCGGGCCGCGCGGCGGGTGCTGCTGCGGGGGTGAGGGCGCCCCCGCACGGCGGGGCGCCCGTCACAGCGCCTCCACGGACTCCGCAGTACCATGCCACACCGCACCCCGGGCTTCCCGGGTGTGCGGTGTGCACCAGGAGTCAGTCATGCGACCGCGACCCCCCATCACCGGCCGAGGCATAGTCAGCGGGACCGGAATCATCATCATGGGCCTGGCGGCGACGCTCGCGGCGCTGATCTTCCCGATCTGGTCGTACGCCGACCGTTCCGGAGCCGGCGCGGACGTCCTGAGCGCGCAGACCGTGGCGACGCCGTACGGCCCGCTGTCCGCCCTCGACCGCGACTTCGTCACCAAGGTGCGGCTGGCCGGCCTGTGGGAGCTGCCCGCCGGCGAGCAGGCACAGCGCAAGGGCACCACCCAGGCCGTACGGACCGCCGGGCAGCACCTGGTCCAGGGGCACACCCTGCTGGACGCCCGGGTCCGCGACGTCGCCGCGAAGCTGGGCCTGTCCCTGCCCAACCAGCCCAACGACCAGCAGAAGAAGTGGCTGGCGGAGCTGAACGCGGCGCGCGGGCAGGACTTCGACCGCGCGTTCGCCAACATCCTGCGCCTGGCCCACGGCCGGGTCTTCACGGTCGTCGCCCAGGTCCGCGCCACCACGCAGAACTCGCTGGTGCGCGGCCTCGCCGACGACGCCAACTCCACCGTCCTGGACCACATCAAGGTCCTGGAGGCCACCGGCTACGTCGACTTCGGCGCCCTGGCCCGGGAGATGGCCGCGAGTGCCACGCCCGCCCCGTCCGTCTCCCCCGTTCCGCCCGCCGCGGGCTCGGTGGTTCCGGTCACCCCGTCGGCACCGCTGCCGGAGTCGGCGTTCCCGTCGGCCTCGTCGGCCTCGTCGGCCTCCACGGCCCCGTCCCCGGCGCCGAGTTACCCGCTGCCGCCACCCACGTCCAGCCCGCCCCCGAGCACCGGATCGCAGTGAGCTACGAGCCGTGGGCCGTGGGCCGTGAACCATGCGTGCGTGTCCCGCACCGGGCGCGCGCACGAAAACCGGGCACCATGCAAGCCGGGCATCCCGAAAGCCGGGCGCGAAGAACCGCGCACGAAAAGCCACACGAAAAGCCACACGAAGAACCGCGCACGAAAAGTCACAGCCCGGCAACACTCCGTCCGGATGCTGAACAGGGCATGGCGCGTCCCAGGCCGTCGGCATAGAAACACGTCATGTTCTGGGTCCTTCTCCTGCTGCCGGCCTGGGCCGTGGCCGGCACGGCGTGCACACGGTTGTGCCTGGCCGCCGTACGCGCGGCGGCCGTCGGCGCGGCCCCGGACCGGGAGCGCGAACTGACGCTGTACGAGGTGGCGTTCCTCTCCGGCGGTCCCCGCCGGGTCGCGGACCTGGCCATGGTGTCGATGGCCCGCCGACGCCGGCTGCTGCTCGCGCACACCGGCTGGGCGACCGTGGTCGACCCGCACGGGCGGGACGAGATGGAGCGGGCGGTCATCGGGGCGATCGGGCCGCAGGGCCAGTCGCGCATCCCGCCGGTGCGGGCGGCGGCCGCCGCCGCGGAGGCGGTGCAGCGCCTCGCCGACCGTCTGGTGCGCGCGGGCCTGGCGGTGCCGGACGGTGCGCGCACGACCGTCGCCGCCGGGATCCGCCGGGTGCGGGCCGCCGCGGTGGCGGTGGTGGCGCTGGGCGCGGCGGCGCTGCTGCTGCCGGACCGGGAAGGGGTCCCGCGCGACCTGGTCGCCCTGTGGTTCGCGCTGCCCCTCGTCCTCTGCCTCGGCTGCCTGGCCATCGCCCTCGTCGAGGTCTGCCCCTGCTCCCGCTGGGCCTCCCCGGCCGGGCAGCGGCTCCTCGACACCCTCGCCCACCGTCTCGGCCGCACCGGTGACGAGCACGCCTACCTGGCCTCCGTCGCCGTACGCGGCATCCGCGCCGTCGGCGAACCGGAGCTGCGGGCCGCCTTCGCCCACCGCGACCAGCCGCTGCGACACGCCTGACCCGCATCGCGGGGGGCGCGTCCCGCCCGTCGGTGCGTCCGCCCGTGGGAGCGTCCCGCCCGTCGGGCACCTCCCGCCTGTCGGAGCGCGGCGTACGGGCCGCACGCGGGGCGGCACGGCACCGGCCGGGCGGTGCCGCCTTCGCCCGCGACGGCCGGGCCTTGCTCCCGGCCGCCCTCACCGCGGTTCCGGCCTGCGCCCTCACCTCGGTTCCGGCCTGCGCCCTCACCGCGGTTCCGGCCTGCGCCCTCACCTCGGTTCCGGCCTGCGCCCTCGCCGCGGTTCCGGCCTGCGCCCTCGCCGCGGTTCCGGCCGGTGCCCGCGCCGGCCGGAACCGGGGCCGGGCCGTTTGCCGCGGCGGCCGTCAGGCCAGCCCGGCCACCAGCTCCGCCACCGACTTGCGGCGGCCGGTGAAGAAGGGGATCTCCTCACGCACGTGCCGGCGGGCCTCCGAGCCGCGCAGGTGGCGCATGAGGTCGACGATGCGGTGCAGTTCGTCGGCCTCGAAGGCGAGGATCCACTCGTAGTCGCCGAGGGAGAAGGAGGCGACGGTGTTGGCGCGCACGTCGGGGAAGCCGCGGGCCATCCGGCCGTGCTCGGCGAGCAGGCTGCGGCGCTCCTCGTCGGGCAGCAGGTACCAGTCGTAGGAGCGCACGAAGGGGTAGACGCTGACGTACGCGCGCGGCGTCTCGTCGGCGAGGAACGCCGGGATGTGCGAGCGGTTGAACTCGGCGGGCCGGTGCAGCGCCATGTTGGACCACACCGGGGTGAGCGCCCGGCCCAGCCTGGTGCGCCGGAAGAGGTTGTACGCCTCCTGCAGCTGGTCGCTGGTCTCGGCGTGCCACCAGATCATCAGGTCGGCGTCGGCGCGCATGCCGGAGATGTCGTAGGTGCCGCGCACGGTGACGTCCTTGGCGGCGAGCTGGTCGAACAGCTCCTGGACCTCGTCGGCGTAGCCCGCGCGGTCTTCCGGCAGCACGTCCTTCAGCTTGAAGACGGACCAGAGCGTGTAGCGGATGACCTCGTTGAGGTCCTTGGCCAGCTTGCCCTTGTTGGGGATCCTGCCGGGCTCGGTGGTGGGGGCGTCGTCACTCATGGAATTCATTCTCCTGCTTCTGCGTGCGGGCTCTGCACCGGGTGGACCGGGCCCTGCCCCGGATGGACCGGGCCCTGCCCCGGGCGGTCGCTCGGTCCGGCCGCCCGGGGCAGGTCGCCGGCGATCCGGTCCACCGCGGCGTGGGCGCTGGCGATGCACGCCGGGATGCCCACGCCGTCGTACACCGCGCCGCACACGGCGAGGCCGGGCAGCTTGGCGACGTGCTCGCGGACGCGGGCCACGCGCGCGTGGTGGCCGACCGGGTACTGGGGCAGGCCGTCCTGCCAGCGGGTGACCCGGGTCTGGACGGGCTCGGCGTCCAGGCCGGCGGCCTCGCGCAGGTCGTGGCGGGAGACGTCGACGAGGTCGGCGTCGTCGCGGTCGAGGATCTCCGTCTCGCCGTAGCGCCCCAGGGAGGTGCGCAGCACCACCACCTCCGGATCGTCCTCGGCGATCCAGCGCCACTTCTGGGAGGCGAAGGTGGATGCCTTGACGGCGCGCCCGTCGACCGGCGGCACCAGGAAGCCGCTGCCGTCGGGCAGGCGGACGTCGGCGCGGCGGTAGGCGAGGGTGACCAGGGCCATGGAGGCGTACTCGACGGCGGCCAGCTCGGCCGCGGCGGCGGGCGCCTCGGCACGCAGCAGGGCGGCGGCGGCCGGGGCGGGTACGGCGACGACGACCGCGTCGGCGCGCAGGCTCTCCCCGCCCGCGGTGACCCGCCAGCCGTGCGCCTCCCGGCGCAGCGCGGTGGCCGGGGTGCCGGTGCGGATCTCGCCGCCGCGGGCGCGCACCGCGTCGGCCACGGCGAGCGGCAGGGTGCCCACGCCGCCCTCGATGCCCAGGAACACCGGCCCGGTCTGCGGGCCCGCGGCGGCCTTCGCCTGGATCTCGCGCACCGCCTCCGTCAGCGACGCGTGCGTGCGGGCGGCGGCGAACAGCTGGGGGACGGCCGAGCGCAGGGAGATGCGGTACGCGTCGCCCGCGTACACCCCGCCCAGCAGCGGCTCCACCAGGCGGTCGACGACCTCGCGGCCCAGTCTGGCCGCGACGTACTCGCCCACCGCCACGTCGTCGCCGATCGGCGTGGGCGGCAGGTCGGCGTCGCGCTCGATGCGGGCCAGGCCCTCCTGCGACAGGACGCCGGCCAGGGCCGAGGCGGTGCCGGGCACGCCCATGACGTGCCCCTTGGGCAGAGGGCGCAGGACGCCGCGGGTCCAGAGCGAGGCGCTGGTGGTGGCGGGCGGCTGGAGCCGGCCGGCGAGGCCCGTCTCGTGCGCGAGGGCGACCGCCTCGGGGCGGCGGGCCAGCATCGACTCGGCGCCCAGGTCGACGCGCACGCCCGCGATCTCGCCGGGCAGCAGCTTGCCGCCGACGCGGTCGGCGGCCTCCAGCACGGTCACGCGGGCGCCGCGCCCCAGCAGCCGGTGCGCGGCGGCCAGCCCCGCGATGCCGGCTCCGATGACGACGACGTGGCCCGTGTCCGGGTGCGATGCGCTCATGGCTCCCACCTTCTCAGACGCCCTCGGCGCCCACGCCAGGGCCCTGTGGCCCCACCGAGTCCCGGTCGTGACCGCATCGGAACCGTCCGCGCCCAACGTCCGGTCCGGCCCGCGCGTCGAAGGAGGGAACGTGCCCGATCACGACCCTCGGGGGAGACCCGCATGCGCGCCCGATGTTCCGCACACCGTTCCGTCCGTCGTCTCGTCCATCGCTCCGTGCACCGTTCCGTGCCCCATTCCGTGCACCGTTCCGTCCGTCGTTCCGCGCGCCGGCACGTCCGGGCCGCGGCCGGGCTGCTGCTCGCCGCCACCCTCGCACTGGCCGGCTGCAGCGGCGCGGACGACACCGGTTCGGGCAGTTCCGCCGGCGACAAGGCCGCCGCCCGCGACGCGAGCGGGCGCGGTGCCGCCGACGGCTCCGCCTCGGCCGGCGGCCGGCAGGCCGCGGCGGCGCGGCCCACCGCCGACCGGATCATCCGGACCGCCTCGCTCACCGTGCAGGTCGAGGACGTGCCGAAGGCCCTGCGCGCGGCCCGGGCCGCCGCCGAGGACGCGGGCGGCTACGTCGGCAACGAGACCACCACCCGGGACGAGGAGGGACACGAGCGCACCGAACTGGTGCTGCGCGTGCCCACCGAGCGGTACGACGCCGTCCTCACCGGCCTGGCGGGTTCCGGCAAGCTGATCGAGCGCACCGCGAAGGCGCAGGACGTCACCGACCAGGTCGTCGACGTGGACAGCCGCATCAAGTCCCAGCGGGCCAGCGTCGCGCGCGTGCGGGCCCTGATGGACCGGGCGACGAAGATCGGTGACGTGGTGGAGCTGGAGGGCGAGCTCAGCCGCCGCGAGGCCGACCTGGAGTCCCTGCTGGCCCAGCAGGCCTCGCTGAAGGACCGCACCAGCCTCGCCACCATCACCCTGTCGCTCTCCGAGACCCCCGGTGCCCGTTCCTCCGGCGACGACGAGCCCAGCTTCGCCGACGCCCTCGCCGGCGGCTGGCACGCGTTCCTGACGATGCTGCGCTGGATCGCGCTGGTCCTGGGCGCGGTACTGCCGTTCGCCGCCCTGGCCGCGCTGCTCGCCGCGCTGTGGGTGCGCGTCGTCCGGCCCCGCCTGCCGCGCCGCCCGGCGCCCGCCGCGCCCGCCACGCCCGCCGCCGTGCCGGGGCCGCTGCCGGCGGCCCGGCCGGTGCGCGCGGAGGAGAGCGGCGAGCGGAACTGACGTCTCCCGTCCAGTCCCCGTCCAGTCCCGTCCGCTCCCGTCCGCTCCCGCTTGGTCTCGCCCGGTCCCGCCCGGGGCGAGTCGCACACCGGACGGGAGCGGGCCGGGCCTCCCGTCGTTCCCCCGCCCCGGCCCTCCCCGTACCGTGTCGGCATGAACATGAGCCGTGCACGCCGGGGACGGGAACGACTGGTCGTGATCGGCGCGGACGCCGCCGGCATGTCCGCGGCCTCGCAGGCGCGCCGGCTGCGGGGGCCGGACGAGCTGGAGATCGTGGCGTTCGAACGCGGCCGGTTCACCTCGTTCTCCGCCTGCGGCATCCCCTACTGGGTCGGCGGCCAGGTCCCCGACCGGGACGCCCTGGTCGCCCGCACACCCGAGGAGCACCGCGCGCGGGGCATCGACCTGCGGCTGCGCACCGAGGTCACGGAGATCGACGTGGCGCGCGGGCGGGTGCGGGCGCGGGAGCTCGACTCCGGGACGGAGACGTGGACGTCGTACGACAAGCTCGTGATCGCGACCGGGGCGCGGCCGGTCCGGCCCGCCCTGCCGGGCATCGACGCGCCCGGGGTGCACGGGGTGCAGACCCTCGACGACGGCCAGGAGCTCCTCGACACCCTCGCCCGCACACCCGGGCGGCGCGCCGTGGTGGTCGGCGCCGGCTACATCGGCGTGGAGATGGCCGAGGCGCTCATCAACCGCGGCTACCGGGTGACCGTCGTCAACCGCGGCCGGGAGCCGATGGCCACCCTCGACGCCGACATGGGCCGCCTGGTGCGCAGGGCCATGGAGGGACTCGGCATCACCATGGTCAACGACACCGAGGTCACCGAGGTCCTCACCGGGGAGGACGGGCGGGTGCGCGCGGTGGCCGTGCGGGACGCCGAGTTCCCGGCGGACGTGGTGGTGCTGGGCATCGGCGTACGGCCCGAGACGACGCTCGCGCAGGCGGCGGGGCTGCCGCTCGGGGAGCACGGGGGGCTGCTGACGGACCGGGCGATGCGGGTGCGCGGGCACGAGAACATCTGGGCCGGCGGCGACTGCGTGGAGGTCCTCGACCTGGTCTCCGGGCAGTACCGGCACGTCCCGCTCGGCACGCACGCCAACAAGCACGGGCAGATCATCGGCACCAACGCGGGCGGCGGCTACGCCACCTTCCCCGGCGTGGTCGGCACCGCGGTCAGCAAGGTGTGCGACCTGGAGATCGCCCGCACCGGGCTGCGCGAGAAGGACGCGCGGCGCGCCGGGCTGCGCCACGAGACGGTCGTCGTGGAGTCGACCAGCCGCGCCGGCTACTACCCCGGTGCCTCCCCCATGACCGTCAAGATGCTCGCCGAGCACCGCACCGGCCGTCTCCTCGGGGTGCAGATCGTCGGCCGTGAGGGCGCGGGGAAGCGCGTCGACATCGCCGCGGTCGCCCTCACGGCCGGTCTGACGGTGGAACAGATGACGTTCCTGGACCTGGGCTACGCCCCTCCGTTCTCACCGGTGTGGGACCCGGTCCTGGTGGCCGCCAGGAAGGCTGCGTCGAAGGTCCGGGAGAACACGTCGTAGCACCGGGTTCACGCGCTGCCGCGCAGCACCGCACGCACACCCGCCGCGCAGCACCAAACTCACACGCGGCCGCGCAGCGCCGGGTTCACGCGCTGCCGCGCAGCGTCGGATTCACATGCGGCCGTGCAGCGCCGGGTTCACGCGCTGCCGCGCAGCACCGCACGCACACCCGCCGCGCAGCACCAAACTCACATGCTGCCGCACAGCACCGGATTCACGCGCTGCCGCTGATCCGCGGCAGCGAGGCGACCGATCCCCCGCCGACCGATCCCCCGCCGGCCGACCCCCCGCCGGTGGCGACCGGCTGCTCCCCCGCCGGCCTGGCGTGCGCGGCCGTGGCCCGGGCGGAGCGCAGCCGGTGGCTCACCGCCTCGTCGAGCGTGACCGGGCGCTGCATCTGCTGGGCCAGCCGCCCGGCCTCCTGGCCGAGCCGGGCGACGTCCTCCCAGGGGAGCCGCACCACCAGGGAGAGCTCCGCCTCGCCGTCGGGCAGGGCGTGCATCGCGGAGACTGCCGGAGGAGTAACTCGGTCGTTCATCGCCTGATCCTCACGTCGATCCCCGCGGCACGCCTTCCCCGTGCCGCGGGCGGTTGACGAGACATACGCAACCGACGACCCGCGTGTTCACCGGTTCGCCCGGCGGCCGATAAACCGGCCGCATCCGGGGCACTACTTCCACGTGGTCATTCCCGTCCATGATGTGAACCCGGTGCGGCGCACCCCCTGGGTGACGTACGCCCTGATCGCCGCGAACGTCCTCGTGTTTCTGGCCACGCCCGGGGTCGCCGGTTCCGTGGCCGGCGAGAGCAGCCTGTCGCAGCTGTGCCACCTGCAGGCGTTCCTGGAGCACTACGCGGCGGTGCCGCGGGAGCTGATCCACCACCAGATGCCGCGGGTGGTGCCCACCGGCGGCATCGGTGTCGGCACGCACGGCCCGGGCTGCATCGTCGCCCCGCCCGGCTACGACAAGTCGCCCGAGCTGTCGGTGTTCACGGCGATGTTCGTGCACGGCAGCTGGCTGCACCTGCTGGGCAACATGCTCTTCCTGTGGATCTTCGGCAACAACATCGAGGACCGCATGGGGCACGTGCGGTTCTTCCTCTTCTACGTCGTGTGCGGGTACGCGGCCGGGTACGGCTTCGCGCTGCTCAACGCCGACTCGTCCGACCCCCTGATCGGCGCCTCCGGCGCGATCGCCGGAGTGCTGGGCGCCTACCTGGTGCTGTACCCGAGGGCCCGCGTCTGGGTCCTCGTCCCCTTCCTGATCTTCCTGCCGCTGCGCCTGCCGGCCTGGATCGTGCTGGGCTTCTGGTTCGTGCTGCAGGCGGTGTACTCCTCCGGTCAGGGCGTCTCCCAGGCCGGCACGGTGGCCTACGCCGCCCACGTCATCGGCTTCCTCGCCGGCATGCTCCTCGCCCTGCCCCTGCGCCCCGGCACCACACCACCGCCCGAACCCCGCGGCCTGATCTTCGGCCGACGCGCACGACCGGGCTGGTCGGGATGGTGACGAACACCGGAGGCGAATGACGACGACGACGGCGAATCCCAACCCGCGTGCACTTCGCATGGAAGCTGCCCGAGAACACCGACAAGAGCCTCAAGCCACGCCTGCGCCGCATCACCTACGAACTCGCCCCCATCGAGCCGGCCACCGGCACCAGCGCCGACCACCACAGTCGCGCCCTCCGCACCCCGCCCACCGCCCAACGCCCCGACGGCGCGCACCTGCCCGCCCTCGGCCAAGGCGCCAGCATCGACACCACCAGCACCATCACCCGCCAGCACGCGTGGAACGACGCCCCACCCACCTGACCTGCTCCCTTACCGACGTCACCTGGGAACTCGGAGATCTCAAAGCCGGACACGATGTCTACGACCTGCCCATGGAAAGGCCGACGGAACACCCCCGCGTCGGCGGGGAGGACAAGGAGAAGCGCTCCTGGGCCGCCCTCGTCCCCGGAACACCCCTGCGTCGGCGGGGAGGACGGCAGGCCCTTGTCCTTGAGGGCCTGGTAGGTCGGAACACCCCCGCGTCGGCGGGGAGGACGCGGTGGACGCGTTGCACCGTCAGGGGCTGGACGGAACACCCCCGCGTCGGCGGGGAGGACAGCGGGCGCCGGTCTTGGCGGGCACGGTGCGGCGGAACACCCCCGCGTCGGCGGGGAGGACTGGGGCACGGGACTGGAGCAGCAGGCGCAGGGCGGAACACCCCCCGCGTCGGCGGGGAGGACGCCGCCTGCCGCGGCATGGACCTCGAGGTGTTCGGAACACCCCCGCGTCGGCGGGGAGGACGGCCTAACGCCTATTTAGAGTCGCCGTACCGACGGAACACCCCCGCGTCGGCGGGGAGGACTACAACCCCCGCATCGGCAACCACTTGGCCTGCGGAACACCCCCGCGTCGGCGGGGAGGACGCCGGCCACGCCGGGTTCCAGTCCGGATCGATCGGAACACCCCCGCGTCGGCGGGGAGGACCGGTCGAGGGCGGCGGAGCTGGACCCAGAGAACGGAACACCCCCGCGTCGGCGGGGAGGACTATGAGGGCGCGGTCGCCCAGTTCCACCACGTCGGAACACCCCCGCGTCGGCGGGGAGGACAGCTTCAGCGTCCCGCTAGACGAGGGCGGCGACGGAACACCCCCGCGTCGGCGGGGAGGACCGCCAGCACTACATCGCCACTATCGACCCGGACGGAACACCCCCGCGTCGGCGGGGAGGACGAAATCGGGGACAAGCAGCAGTGCTCACATCGCGGAACACCCCCGCGTCGGCGGGGAGGACTCCCACCCCCACGCGCCGGAGGGGCTCCTCTATGGAACACCCCCGCGTCGGCGGGGAGGACGAGTACACCTGAGACGAGGTGTTGACGGTGATCGGA
The DNA here is from genome assembly GCF_014651135.1 of Streptomyces echinoruber. Taxonomy (GTDB): domain Bacteria; phylum Actinomycetota; class Actinomycetes; order Streptomycetales; family Streptomycetaceae; genus Streptomyces; species Streptomyces echinoruber. Next base: position 157,344 of record NZ_BMWH01000009.1, on the reverse strand, counting down.
ACACCCCCGCGTCGGCGGGGAGGACTCCTCTCGACGCTGGTAGCACACCGCCTCCCGCGGAACACCCCCGCGTCGGCGGGGAGGACCGCTCCGCGATCAGAGACGGGCACGTGCACTTCGGAACACCCCCGCGTCGGCGGGGAGGACGACAGCGTGGTGAGCGCCCTCCGGCAGGCCGGCGGAACACCCCCGCGTCGGCGGGGAGGACAACGACCCGGCCGACCCGCACCGCGACAGCACCGGAACACCCCCGCGTCGGCGGGGAGGACCCTTCGCGACCTGCACTTTAAGAAGGACTTTGCTCTTTGTTTACTTTGGGGGCGGCTGTCATGCGGATGAGGGTGAGGCCGTCGAAGTCGATGGGGACGCGGCGGCGAGTGCCTGCGGTACGGATGGCATAGCCCTGTTCTGTCGGAGCGGGGTGGACGAGGACGGCGGCACCGTTGCCGACGGTTTCGGTGACGGCTTGCCAGAGTTGGTCGCGTACGCGGGCCGATACGGCGCCCACGAAGATTCCGGGCACGACTTCGCTGGTCCAGCGGCTCAGGGCACCGCGCAGGTGATCGGGCACGGCTGTCGTGGCGATCACCACCATGGTCGGCATCACGTACCACCCGATGCGTAGTTGACTCCGGCCGGCAGGACGCCTGCCTTGGGATCCCACAGGTGGACCATGTCCACGTCGCGTCGCTCGGAGCGTTCCTCCGCGTCGGCAGGAGTGGTGGAGGTGTCCGTCCGCTTGGGTGTCAGGAGGGTTTGGACGTCTCCGACGATGCGGGGCAGCAGACGCAGGAGTCGGAGGTCTTCGCGGAAGCGGCGGCGGGCTTCCTGCTCGGGGTTGGCCGACTGGTGCAGGGCGAAGGCGAGAGGCAGTGTGGTCTCGGCCTTGTAGAGATCGGCGATGTCGTAGACGAAGGCGTGCTGCGTTCCGGCGTGGACGAAGCCAAGAGCGGGAGAGAGTCCCAGAGCGAGCAGGGCCGCGTGGACGATGCCGTACAGGCAGGTGTTCGCTGCGGACAGGGCGAGGTTGACGGGGTCCTGTGTATGCCACTGGTCGGGGTGGTAATTGCGGCGGAAGCGGCCGATGCCGTGCTGCTGGGCCAGGATCTTGTACAGGCTCTTCATGCGCTGGCCTTCCATCCCGCGCAGTTGGTCCAAGGTGACGGTTTCGGGAAGCTCGGCGTCGCCGAAGCGCATCTCGTACATCCGAGTGGCGACGCCGAGGCGCCGGACGGGATCGGCCCATGCCGCGACCTGCTGCTCGAGCCAGTGGGTGGTGAGGGAGTCGGGCAGGATGCCCGCGTAGGCGCGTACGCCGCCTGCTCCGACACACACCACGCTGGTGCCGTGGCGGGCGAGGGTGGCCAGAGCCGGGGTGGTGATGGACACGCCCGGGCCGAGAAGCAGGCAGGACAGTGCTGCGGTGGGGATGTAGACGAGGTCCGTCCGGTTGTCGGTGACCTGGATCTGCGCGCAGACGCCGGTGTCGTCCTGGACGACGCGGACCATGTCGAGGTAGAGGAACGACAGGGAGTCGGCAACGCGGGGAAGCATGGCCAGCGTGGGGGCGGCGAGGCGTCTGCGCGCGTCGCCGCCCTTTGTCGGCGCGCTCACGCCGCGGCTGCCGGGGCGAGGCTGAGCAGGCCGGCGCCGTAGGGCTTGCCGCGGCCGATTCCGGTCAGGACGGCGTCGGCGAGGGCGTCGGGGTCGGTGACGGTGGCGGTGCCGTCGTAGCGCAGGAGGCTGTGCCTCATGGGTGTGGCCTGCTTGCCCCGGGGCCGGACGGCGTTCAGGTGGGTGGGGGTCAGGACGTGGAGCTGGAGGCCGGCGTCGGCGGCGCGGCGCAGCCACCACTGGTCGGCGTCCGCACCGGAGAGGGGGATGATTTTGCCGCGCTTGTTCTTCTGCTCCAGTGGCAGGCGTTCGCGTTTGACGGGGTTGACGACGATGCGGTAGCGGACGGCGAGTCCCTTGCGCAGGGACGAGAACAGAGGGGCGAGGCTCTTGACCTCGGCGTGGCCGTATCCGGCGGGCAGCAGTGTCGGGTCGAGGCGGGTGGCCTGGACGAGGAGTGTGCTGGAGGTGTCGGTCTCGTCCAGGCGGTACAGCAGCCCGGCTCGGCGGCGCGGCGACTCGCCGAGGCCCTCGGGGACCATGCGCATGACGGTTCGGTGCATCTGGGTGGCGTCTCGCAGGTCGCGGTGGACGTCGCGGCTGTGCGGGTTGAGGCGGATGCGTGCGATCACCGGGTGGTCGTTCATGCGCTTTCCTCGGTCTGGGCGTAGTCGATCAGTCGCCGCAGCAGGGTGTGCTGGGGGCCGGCCAGGGCCCGGGGCAGCCGCTCCACGGTCCGGTACAGGCGGCGCATGCCGTGGCCGCGTCCCTGCTGGGCGAAGCTGACCGGGACGTCGTTGACGTCGATGGTGTCGGCCGGCGGGGCGGCCGTTGCGGAGGGCGGTTGCTCGCGCAGGAATTCCACGGCGATGGTGTCGTCACCGCGGTCGGAAGGCGTGCTGCAGCTGAGGGGGACGCGGGTGAGCAATTCCTCCTCGGGGTCCTGGACATGACTGCGCAGGAGGAACGGCTCGTCGGGCACGCAGGAGCGGCGCCCCAGGTACGGGGCCCAGTACGGTCGGCGCAGTGCGGCGGCGATGCGGGCGGTGGTCTCCTCCGGTCCGCGGACCGCGACGACGAAGACCGCGTCGGACAGGTAGTGGCGCCGGGTGATCACGGCGGCCCCCTTGTTGCTGCCGCCGCTGGTCGCGGCGGTGCGCGCCTTGGGCAGTCCGCCACCGACGGTGTGGTAGTCGATGACCCGGACTCCTGGGCGGTCGACGCGCACGGTGATCCGCAGGCTGTCGTAGCGGTCCAGTCCGCCGTCGCCGCGGCCGATCCCCTCGGCCGCGGCGAACAGGCCGACGAGGGCGGACCGGGTGGGAAACGGCGCGGTGTCCCGTACGGCGGTGAACGCGGAGCGCTCCCCCCAGGACTGCAGGGGGCCGGCCAGGCGCAGCACAAGTCCGCTCACTGCTGCTCTCCGGACTGCGGCAGGGCGGCTTCCTGCTCTCCGGACTGCGGCAGGGCGGCTTCCACGGCTGCCTCGACGAGCTGGTCGAAGGAGCTGTGGACGGTGCCCAGACCGGTGAGCTGCTCGTCGGGGGCGATGGTGGCGTGGCCGTGGAAGCGCCGGTTGCGGTCGCCGGTGAGCCGGTTGATCTCGTGCGCGTACGACGCCAGGGCCAGGCGGGAGTTCTTGGAGTAGCCCCCGAGCCGGTCGGCGGAGACCGGGGTTTCGAAGGCGGCGGCCAGGGAGAGGGGGCGGTGGTCGCGTACGGCGAGGTAGGCGAGGTCGGGCAGGGTGTGGGGGGCGGTGCTGTTCCGCTTGGCCTGGGGCAGCGAGTAGAGGAAGTGCTCGGCGAAGGAGCCCAGGACGGTGCGAGCGGCCTTGACGTCGCCTTCCAGGTTCTTCACCAGGTCGGTGACGTTGACGGTGGCGTAGCGGTAGAAGACGCCGGCGCTGAACTCGGCGGTGTCCAGGTGGCCGCTTCCCGTTTCGGCCTCGCCCAGCCAGTCGTCGACGGCGGTGAAGTAGTCGCGCTGCGGCTCGGCGGTGTGGGTGGTGAAGGCGTGCGCGACCTGGGCGGCACCGTCGACGTTGGCGTCAGGCAGTTCCGCCAGCATGCGTCCGAGCAGACTGATGGAAGCGGTGCGCCGCTTGAGGATCTCCTCGATCCGGTTCGGGGGCAGCAGCTGCCCGGGGTTCTTCTTGCCCTGCCCCTTCTCCAGCGCTTCGCGGTGCTCGGTGCACACGGCGGCCAGCTCGTCGATGGCGGCCTCGGGCAGGAACAGCAGGACCGAGGTGTGCCCCTCTTTCTCCGTTCCGATGCCCTTCTTGCCGGCGCTGGCGGCGACCTGCGCCCCGGCGAATTCCGCCAGCTCGGCCGGCCATCCGGCACGTTCCAGGGCCTGCTTCACCTTGACGGGCACCATGCGGGTGCGTGCGGCCTTCTCGCCGAGGTCCTGCTCGACGCCCTGCCGGATGACCCGCTTCCAGGACTGGCTGGAGACGCGGATGCGGGGTGCGTTGCCGTAGCGCACCTGCTTGGGGGAGCCCAGGTCGTCCCGGTTGAGGTTCGCGGCCGGCACCGACTGCAGGGCGCTCAGGTCCAGGTAAAGGGTCATCACTCGTTCTCCTCGGGCGGGTTGGAGGTCTCGGGGCGGTCGGTGTCGTCGGGTGCGGCCTCGGCACTGGTGATGCGGAAGTAGCTCTCGAGCCAGGCGGTGGCGATCCGGTCTCGGTCCCGGTCCCACCAGGAGAGGTGCTCCAGAAGGACCGCCCAGTCCACGGCGACGCCGCCGGTGAGCAGCTGCCGGGTCAGGGCGGGCAGGCCCGGATGGATGGCGTCGGCGGACTGCCGCGACATCAGGTGCAGCGTGCTCTCGGCGGTGGCCGGCTTGAGGACGCCTTTGTTGACGGCCTGTCCGAGCGCGGCGCCGAGGTTGGCGCGCTTGTACCAGTCGGTGTCCGTGTCCCCCGGCGAGGAGCCCGCCGCGGTGTCGGCATCGCGGGCTGTGCGGGGGCGGGCGGCGATGAGCGCGGCCACCGCGTAGTGGGCCCGTCTGGCGTCGGCGTGCAACCCGTCGGGGTACGCACCGGTCACCCACGGCACGAGGTAGCGGTGCAGGTAGTTGCACCGCTCGACCGGCAGAGCGAGGCCTCGGCGCAGCTCGGCTCTGGTCCTCTTGGACTGGCACAGATCGTGTACGTACGCCACGAAGCGGTCGGACGGCCGCGAGGGTTTTTTCGACGGCGCGGGTGCCGTCGAGGTGGATTGGGGCATGGCACATCCCAGAGGGAAGCGAAGGGGCGGGACGGGAAACGGGTGAGCTGCAGATGATCGAATGAAGCGGAGGCCGGCGGACCGGGTCAGGCCGCCCGCGAAGAAGGCAAAAGCCCGAAGAGGAGGGAACGGGCACGGCTGCGGGCGCGCGCCACTCGGATGTCGGCACGGTTGACCTGGCCGATCGCTTCATCCAGCGCGGCCAGCGCCGCCTCGACGAACGGCCGCTCGATGTCGGCCGTGAGCTGCTCCGGTGCGGCCAGCCGCCAGAACTCGACCTCCGCGGACGGCCAGTAGCGGGCCAGCGCCGCCGACGCCCACGGTCCGGGCTTGCGCTGGTCGATCCTGATCTTCGCCTTCGGTGAGGTGTCCGCGTTCACATCGGTGGCGATCCGCCAGGCGACTTTCGCGGCGAAGTCGAGCCGTGCGCCGGCGTCCTCGGCAGCGCGGTGACAGCGGCTGAGGTGGTGCGCCATCTCCGCGTCCGCTTCTTCCTGCCACTGCAGGATCGGCGGAGTCGTCGCCTGGAACCAGATGCTGTCCTTCTGCTGGCCGTCCTGCTCGAACCCGTAGGCCCGCACCCGCAGCCGGGGCAGCAGGTGCTTCGGCAGGTCCTCCAGGCAGGGAGGCCGCTGCGCGTCCTGCGCGCTGTCCTTCAGCAGCAGCGAGTCGACATCCCGCCACAGCGCCCGCGTGCCGTCCGCCTCCCGCGGCTGGAACGCGCCGTCCTTGCGGCGGTCGAGGATCTGATACGGATCACGCACCGGAGGTGCGGGCTCGTGCGTCGCCCACGTGAGGTAGGCGTCGGTCACCGACCGGCGGTCGTCCGAGGGAACCAGCAGTGCCGCGTGACGGAACCGGCCCGTCAGCATCCTGCCCGGCCACGTCATGGCGGGAAGTGGGTCCAGCGGCGCGTTCAGTTCCTCCTCCCACGGGCAGGCGTCCTGCGCCTCCCAGTCCACTTCCGCCTGTGGGCCGGGAACAGCCAGCACCAGGCTGGTGAACAGCTCCGGCGCCCAGGCGAAATAGGAGAGGGACTTCCGCAGTGGCGCCGCATCTCCGCTTCCGGTCCGCTGGGAAGTGATCCGGCGCGGTGTGCACTGGCCCGACGGGCCGAAGTACAACTGCGCGATCAGATGCCACACCGCCTCGTCGGCCGGTACCGGAACCGGCGCGGTGTCCGTGAAGTGCCCGAACAGTACGGCGCCGTTGACGCCCGTAGGCCGCCCGAACACCAGCTTGTTCACCCCGGACGGGTTGGGCGCGCCCTTCGGGTCCACGCACTCCGCGACCAGTCGCGGATCCTGCAGGAACGGCCGCTGCTCGTCGAAGAGGTCGAAGCGGCCCGCCGGGACTTCCTCATCGAAGTAGGCGTTCACCGCCTCCGGGTCGAACCGGCCGCGCTTCAGGATGCGCCGGCGTAGCGCATGCCAGTCCTCGATGTCCTCCGCGACGCCCGTGTCACCGAGACGGACACCGCCGTCCCGGGCGACTCTCGCGGTCATCGCGGCCAGGATGCGCAGCAGACCCGCCGCCGCCGGCGGTACCGGAAGCTCCAAGTCCGCGATCTCGTGGGCCTGCTGAAACAAGCCCCGCAATCCCAGCCGTACCGACTCGCCCGTCAGTAAACGTACGGGAATCCACGGTTCGTCCCGCAGATCGAACCCCCCAGCCATACAACCCCCTCTGTACACACACGGCTCAACGCCACACCTGGGTGGGGCGAACGGTCCCCGGCCGATCACCTCATGCGTCGTGGCCGACATTGAAGCAGCCACCACTGACAACGGTGTGGAGAGCAACCACGCGGAATACCCAAGCACAGACGGGGACCCCGCCGCAGACATTCGCGTGAAGTTGGAAGGGCGAAGTCGGAGGGATAAAAAGGAGTGCGAAATGAACGAGGAAATGGCGACGCCAGGCTTCCACCGCCGCCTGAATGACCACATCCGGCTTCTGGCACACTGCCAGGGGTGCTCTTCCCCGCAGCAGTGGGGGTGTTTCCCTGGACGGGCGTGGGCGGCTTCGCCATGAGGATTCATCCCCGCCGAAGCGGGGGTGCCGGGCAGAGCCGCTTTCTTCTCATCGCCGCACCAGCCCGAGGTCCTCGTCCACGTGCAGGGATCTGCCGCCGACGATCACGGCGCGGGCTGCGCCGTCCTGCACAGGCTGATACAGAACACGGACGTCGCCCAGCATCGGATGCTCCGCCCACGACTTGGGCGGGTTGATGAGTTCCGTGTCCTCGGCCCCGAACCAGTTCGCGCGTACCGGGACGGTGCGTCGCATCACGGCCCGTACCGCAGCCGGTGAAACCGGCTCTCCCTCGCTGGGGTCGGGGAGCCGTTCGGTACCGGCCAGGTCGAGGGTTCTTCGCCCATCCGTCTGGACGTATGCGCACAGCAGTCGCACGGATTCCGCTCCGAGCCGCGTGGCGACCTCCCACTCGTCCTCCTCGCCCGGCAGGCTGTGCAGGGTGTGCAGGCCACGCACACTCCGCGCCCGGCAAACCGCCACCAGACCGGCCTGGCCCCGCTCCGCCAGTTCCTTGCCCTGATGCGCGGTCCAGGCCGTCTTGCGCCGGCTGTCGAAAACATCCCAGTCGAAGGACTCCACGCCGGTTCCGTGGACCGACTCGACCAGCTCCTGCACGTCTTCGGGGATCGAGACCAGCCCGTCGGCGAGCTCGCTCAGCTTTGCGGAGGTCGTGCCGAGCAGGAACTCGGAATAGACCTCGCCCCACTGCTTCGGCACCTCCCCGCCCTCGGACAGCGGGTCGAGCACGACAAGACGCGGTTCCCGCGCCCAGCTCGGACGGCCGCGCCCGCCCGGATAGCCGTGACGGACCCACCAGTTCTCGTGCCGCCAGCATCGCCCGGCCCGCTGCAGCAGCAAGGCCAGCGGTGCGAGATCGCTGATGACGAGGTCGGCGTCCAGATCGAGGGACTGTTCCACCACCTGTGTCGCCACTACGATCCGACGCGCCGGCCGCGGCCCTGTTCGCCCCATGCCGCCTGTGACGTCTCGCGTACGCGCCTCCCGCACATCCCCGGGGAAACGGGCGTGCAGCAACTGCACGATCCCTCCCTGCTGGTGGGAACGGTCGTCGAACCGCTCGCGGAGCCTCAGATACGTCTCCTGCGCTTCGCTCACCGTGTTGCACACCACCAGGGCGCTGCCGCCCTCGCCCGTGGCCACGGGTTCCACCAACCGCTCGACGATCGCGAAACGGTTGCGCTTCCCGCCTCCCGCGCCGTGGACGACCGGCTCGACGTGGAGCCGAAGCCCCATGCGCCGCTCACCGGCCTGCTCCCGCCGTCGCGTCTCGGTCATCTGCGTGCTACGGGCGCTCGCGCCGTCCACGTACAGCCAGCCGGGGTACGGTGCCGGAAACGTCCGCCCGCCCAGCACCTCACGCCGGTGCCCGGCACCCTGCAGATATTCCTTGATCAGTCGATCACTGACCGACGCGGGCAGAGTGGCCGACAACAGGACAACGGGCACACCGTAGGCACCCAGCCAGTTCAGCAGCCGACCCAGCAGCACCTGCATGTACGAGTCGTAGGCGTGCGCCTCGTCGACAATGAACGTCTTGCCCGACAGCGCCAGCAGCCGCAAAGCGTTGTGCCGCACCGGCAGCACCGACATCAGCGCCTGGTCCACCGTGCCGACGGCGAACTGCGCCAGCAACGGGCGCTTGGAACCCCGCAACCACTGCCGCGGACGCATGTCGGCCTCCGCCCGCTGCCGCCCCGCCAGGTCCTCGTCCCCGTCACAGGTCAGAACACGTTGTCCCGCGCCCAAATCTTCATCGGCGTAGGCACTGTTGAGCCAGGCCATGCTGTGGACGAGGGTCAGGCTCGCGCCCTGGCCGGCCTGACGCCGCAGCGTGTCCGCGATCCGCCCGTACATCTGGTCACTCGTGGCCATGGTCGGCAGGAGGAAAGCGAATCCCCGCGTGCCGAATACGCCGGACAGCACCCGCTCGGCCTCCAGCGCTGTCTCACTCTTCCCGTCCCCCGGCGCAGCCGTCACCAGAAGGATGCCGCCCTTGCCCCCGCGGCCCACGGCCGCCGGCAGCTCCTCCATGATCGACCTCTGCAGCGCATTGGGCTGCCCCTTGATGCCATACGCCTCGGCGAAATCCTTGCGCCGCAACCGCACCGGACTCAGCCCGGCATCCACCAACAGGTCCGCAGCGTCCGCGAGGGACCGGGCGAAGTGCTCTGCCAAGGAAGGTTCAAGAGCCTTCTGCCGACGCCGCAGATAACGCTCCTGGCTGACCAGCCAGTCCGCGAGAATGACCACCCCTGTCACCAGAGCAGCCTGCGGAGCCTTGAACGACTCAGGCGCTCGGGGAGAACCCAGCACGTCATACACCGCGAACGCGTGTGCGACGCGCTGCCGCGCCCAGGCCGACCCTCCCAGGAACGCGGAGTTGCTCCCGCCTTCATTGCGGTAGAACCGGCCATGGTGACCACCGATGATCTCCGCGACCCGCTCCGCAGCCACGGTCTCCCCGTCGGCGTCAAAACCCAGGACCGCCAGCACGTCCGCAGCCACCCGCATACCGGCTACATCGTGACCGCATCGCTCCGTCCCCATCTTGCCGCGGTCCTCACGAAGCGGCGCACCAAGGTGCTCGCTGCCGTGCCGGGCGCAGAACTGGAAGCCCGAGAGCTTACCGATGTCATGCAACCCGGCGCACAACCCCACCACCGCACGCGCTCTGTCTGGTTCGGCCGCGAGCCCCAACCCGTCCGCGATGCTCCGCCGCTGGTTGTCCGACAGGTACACGTCCCACAGATGCAACGCCATGGCAGCCGCATCGAGGAGATGTCTGACCAGCGGGTACGGCGGAAGCTCCGGATCCAGCCCGCGCGCCTTTCCCCAGACCGACTCGTCCGGCTCCTCCCCCACCGCAGACGACATAACCGCCCCCCTCTGGATCCCACCGTTCACGACCTCTGTGCGTCACGGATCGAAGCACACGCCACTGACACTGCCTCCGGCATGCGGGAACAACTAGAGTGCTGACGTGATCTGCCCGCCACCGCGCCTTGAGCCCGACACTCAGGCAAAGAAACGGCAAAGCGGTTGCTAAGCTGCAGGTCAGAAAGCGTCCTCCCCGCCGACGCGGGGGTGTTCCGGTGTCGATGCGGACGTAGGAGTAGGGCTGGCCGTCCTCCCCGCCGACGCGGGGGTGTTCCGCCGCCGCCCGGCTCGCCCACCCCCCCGAGACAGTCCTCCCCGCCGACGCGGGGGTGTTCCGACCGGCGGGCTCGGGCCGGTGGTCGCTCACGTGTCCTCCCCGCCGACGCGGGGGTGTTCCGCGGCGGCCGACGCCGCCGACGCCGCCGACGCCGTCCTCCCCGCCGACGCGGGGGTGTTCCGACCCAGGGGTGTCTGATACGCGGCTCACCGGGGTCCTCCCCGCCGACGCGGGGGTGTTCCCCGCCTGCTTCCGTCCGGTCTCTTTCCCACCGCGTCCTCCCCGCCGACGCGGGGGTGTTCCACCACGCCCGCGTCCACCAGGTAGGTGCGCCCCGTCCTCCCCGCCGACGCGGGGGTGTTCCGCAGGAGGCGGTGCGCTACCAGCGTCGAGAGGAGTCCTCCCCGCCGACGCGGGGGTGTTCCAATGACGGCCTGCGTGAGTCCCTTGGACATGCCGTCCTCCCCGCCGACGCGGGGGTGTTCCGCGTAACTCGATGATCACGCACTCTCGAACATCGTCCTCCCCGCCGACGCGGGGGTGTTCCGTCGGTGGGCATGACCGGGGTCTCGCTCATGATGTCTTCCCCGCCGACGCGGGGGTGTTCCGCCCGCGCCGACTACTGCGACGCCATCGCACACGTCCTCCCCGCCGACGCGGGGGTGTTCCGACCCGGGGGTGCGGGCCGCGGTCCACGGCCGCGTCCTCCCCGCCGACGCGGGGGTGTTCCGCGCACTTCCGCAAGTCCGACCCGAACGCCGTCGTCCTCCCCGCCGACGCGGGGGTGTTCCGGTGCCGATGCCGCTCTCGCCACGCAACCACCCGTCCTCCCCGCCGACGCGGGGGTGTTCCGCCGTTCTCCAGGTCCCGGCGGACCGAGGTGGCGTCCTCCCCGCCGACGCGGGGGTGTTCCGTTGAGGCCGCCGGGCCGCTGCCGGTCTCCTCCGTCGCGCTGATTGCCGCGGTCCGCAACGTCGGCGCCCCCACGCCCAACTCGTCCCGCTCGTTGAGAACCTCAACACCACCACCGACGCAATGCGCGCCGCGACCGCCCGGCTGGGCTGGGAGGTGAAGGACGGGCGGATGCGGGGCCGTTCGTCGGCGGCCGGGCTGCGCTGGGACGAGGCCCCTCCCCTGCCTCTGCCGGTCTCTCTCCGGGTGTCATCGGTGCAGGTCAGCGCGTCGACGACAACGACGACGCCAGTGGGGAAGGGACTGAGGAAGGGGTGCGTGTGGTGCGCACCGATGGCGGGTTGATCATCTACGACCTCGCCGGCACCCACCGCCGGCACGGCACTGTCACGCAGCAGTCCGGCTGCTTTCCCGCGCGCCTGTTCGACGCATGGTCCCGATCGGGTGACAACCAGTTCTTTATGGCAACCACACATCAGATACACGTGTCAGATACACGCACACCATGCATCCTTGGGGGACCACATGAACCAGCAGTACCCGCAACAGCCGCAGCAGCCCGGATGGGGAGCACCTCAGCCGCCCTACGGCCAGCCGCCCCAGCCGCCGAAGAAGAGCAGTGCCGGAAAAATCATCGGCTTCGGCTGCCTCGGCATCATCGGCCTGTTCGTCGTCATCGTCATGGTCGCCGCCCTCGCCGGCAGCGGCGGCGGCTCCGGCAACAGCAGCTCCTCCAAGCCCGACAAGGCCACCGCGGGCAGCACCGGCGGCGCCAAGAAGGACGACGGCGCCAACAGCGGCAGCACCAAGAACAGCGCCAAGACCGTCGTGTTCAAGGTGTGGGGCAAGGCCCCCGACGGCGCCCTCGGCCCGCTTGACATCACCTACGGCTCCGACAGCGACACCCGCAAGGGCACCTGGAAGAACGGCCGCTTCGAGGCCACCCTGCCCCTGAACAAGAAGGCCATGTTCTACACGGTGTCGGCGCAGCTGCAGGGCTCCGGTGACATCCAGTGCTCGGTCACCATCGGCGACCACACCAAGACCGGCCATGCCTCAGGCGGTTACAACATCTGCGACGCCCAGCTCAGCGCCGGCCTCCTCGGCGGTTGGGACTGAACAGCCCGTCACCCGCACCCGCGCGCACGATTCGCACGCACCCAGGCCCTGGAGGACCATGAACACCCGCACCACCACCGCGGCACTCTCACCGCCGCCGCCCTCGCCCTCACCGCCTGCTCCAGCAGCAGCGACGACGGCGCCAAGGGCACCAAGCCCAGCCACAAGCCCAGTCACAAGCCCACCGCGACGCCCGGCGTGGACATCGGCGCCGCGGAGAAGGCCACAGGCATCCCGCCCGAGCCGACCGTCGCCAAGCGCGCCGAGCTCCTGCGGGCCCTCGCCGCCGCCAACCCGGACATCGTGAAGTACGAGAACAAGGCCGTCGACGCCGCCCGCAACCAGTGCTCGGCGGTCAACGGCGGTGCGCAGCGCCTCGATTGGCTGGCGGCGCAGCGCTTCACGTACAAGGACGTCACGACCAGCGAAGCGCAGGGCAAGCAGATCAACCAGGCGCTGAAGGGCCTCGGCTTCTGCAAGGTCTGACCACGCAGCACACAGACTGGCCCGGCTCGTTCCGTTCCCCGGCCGGGCCTTCGCATGCCCGGGCGGTGCCGGAGGCGCTTTGCCCGGTGACGCCGATGGCGGCGTAGGTGAAGCCGGTGGCGGAGTCGTAGACGGTCAGTTCGCCGGCGTCGTTGTAGGTGCAAGTGTGCTGGGCGCTGTGGCAGGCAGTGCCTCACGGAGGGTGGTGAACAGGTCTGTCCGCTTGATCACGCCCGGCATCCGGTACGGCTGCGGGCCCGCGGTGCGACGGTGTCCCGGCAGGGCTTCGAGGGCGGCGCGGGCCTCGTTGATTTCCTGCCGCGGCAACACCGCCTCGCGGCGCCGGACCCGGCAGAAGGCCGCGAGACTGCTCAAGGTCGGCGGGTGCGGCGCAGGACGGCCCAACTGCCCCACCCCGCCTCGCACTCCGTGGCCTGCCAGGTGCCGGGATGATCACCATCAGGGCGCCGCGGTTGAACAGTCGGATGCGGGAGGGGGCCGGAGCGGACCACGGGAACAACCGGGAGCCCCCTGGGCTCCTGGGCTGTAATTTCCCGCAACACCGCTTGGCGCTCCGCTCCGCTCCGGTCCGCGTGCGGCCGGACGTCGTGCCCGAGTCACCTCCGCGGCGGCCCGCATCGCACCCGTCAGATCCGGGAACCGTGCGGCCGCAACGGTTTCCCGGATCCGCGGGATCACCGCGTTCTGCCCTGCAGGAACTCGGTGAGGGCCTTGCCCGGGCGGAAGGAGGCCGTGCCGCCGTCGCCCTGGAAGCTGCCGAAGCTGCCCAGGGTCACGGTCTGGCCGCTGCGGAGCGCCTGGGCGAGCGTGCCGGGGTGTTCCACGGTGCCGAAGACGGCGTCGAACACCCGCTCGATGTCCTGGGGCGAGAGCTGCCGTCCCTCGCCGTGCGTGCTCACGTCGGCGGAGGTCGTCTCGATCAACTGTGCCTTGTTCATGGGCCGTACCCCTTCCCGTTCGGCCGGAAGGAACCCCCGGCACCAGGATCGTCGCGGTCCGGCCCCGGCGCACTTCGAGCCGGATCGCTTCCCGCCAGGAGCTCTCGCGGCACGGGCTCGGCGCCTCGGTGCGGGTGGCGGTAAGGCGGACGGCGGACAGTGAACGGCAAACGGCAAACGGCAACCAGCGGCGGGCCGGTCATGCTTCCCGGTGGGGTCCGGGGACGGGAGCGGCGGAGCGGGCGGCGAGGGCCGCTGCCGCGTCGTCCAGCAGGCGCAGGGCGCGGGGGAAGTCGTGCAGCCGGACGGCGAGCAGGTCCAGTCCCGCCGCCGGCGAGTGGACCGGGACACGCCCGCGCCCCCGGCCGCCACGGATCTGTGCGGTGGCCGGGGGCGCGGGCGTGATGTGCGCGCTGCCGGGCGTGGCCGGGGGCCGGGGCGGGCGGTCAGCGCGCGGTGTGCGTGTGGACGTACTCCACGAGCCGGGTCAGGGCGTCGGGGTCGGTGGTGGGCAGGACGCCGTGGCCGAGGTTGAAGACGTGGCCCTCCAGGCCCGCCGCCGCGTCCAGGACCTCCCGGGCCTTGGCCTCGACGGCCTCGGTGGAGGCGAACAGCACGGCCGGGTCGAGGTTGCCCTGCAGCGCCTTGCCGGGGCCGACACGGCGGGCGGCCTCGTCGAGCGGGACGCGCCAGTCGACGCCGACGACGTCCGCGCCGGCCTCGCCCATCAGGCCGAGCAGCTCGCCGGTGCCGACACCGAAGTGGATGCGCGGGACGCCGTAGTCCTCGACCGCGCGGAAGACCTTGGCGGAGGCGGGCAGCACCGAGCGCCGGTAGTCGGCCGGGGTCAGCGCGCCGACCCAGGAGTCGAAGAGCTGGACGGCGCTCGCGCCGGCCTCGATCTGCACCTTCAGAAACGCGGCGGTGATGTCGGCGAGGCGGTCGAGCAGGTCGGCCCACAGCTCCGGGTCGCTGTACATGAGGGCCTTGGTGTGCTCGTGGTTGCGGGACGGGCCGCCTTCCACGAGGTAGCTCGCGAGGGTGAACGGGGCGCCGGCGAAGCCGATCAGCGGCGTGGCGCCGAGCTCGGCGGTGAGCAGGCCGATCGCCTCGGTGACGTAGGGCACGTCGTCGGGGGTGAGGTCGCGCAGCTGTGCCAGGTCGGCGCGGGAGCGGATCGGGCGCTCGACGACCGGGCCGACGCCGGGCTTGATGTCGAGGTCGACGCCGATGGCCTTGAGCGGGACGACGATGTCGCTGAAGTAGATCGCCGCGTCCACGCCGTGCCGGCGCACCGGCTGCAGGGTGATCTCGCTGACCAGCTCGGGGCGCATGCAGGACTCCAGCATCGGGATGCCCTCACGCACCTTGCGGTACTCCGGCAGGGAGCGCCCGGCCTGGCGCATGAACCACACGGGCGTGTGCGGCACGGGCTCGCGCCTGCACGCTCTGAGGAAGGCCGACTCGTACGTCGCTGTCCGCTGCTTGCCCGCCGGGCTCTGCTTGACACTCACGACGGCAAGTCTCGCACGCCCCGGGGACGGCCAAGGCCCGCGGGGCCGGGGGCGAGAGGGGTTTCGGGGCCGGGGGCGGGAGGGGTCCCGGGCCGGGGGCGGGAGGGGGCCGCGGGGGCCCGTACGGCGGAGGGCGACCAGGGCGCCCGCCCCGGTACACGCGCGCTGCCGGGCGGCCCGGGAACGGCCCCGCACCGGGCCGCCCGACCGGCCGAGCCGCACCGCCGGACCGCACCGCCGGACCGCACCGCCGGACCGCACCGCCGGACCGCACCGCCGGACCGCACCGCCGGACCGCACCGCCGGGCCGCACCGCCGGGCCGCACCGCCGGGCCGTCCGCCGCCCGCCCTGCCCCGGGACCCCCGGTCCGCAAACCCGCCCCACCCTCTTTTCCCGTTCGCGCAGCGCGATCCCGGCGAGGGGTCCACGCGCGGGTGTCTTGCCCTGCGCGCGGAGCCGGTTCCCCTTACCCTTCCCGGCATGGCTGCGGCTCAGGGACGACTGTCGGACGGCGCTGGCGGAATGGACGACCCCAAGGGCACCGAGGAGGATGTCGCGCAGGTGGACGCGGCGGCTCCGCTGCCCTTCCGGGCCGCCGTCGACGCACTGCGCGCCGTGCGGCTGCGGCCGCAGATCGAGATCGAACCGGTGCGCCCGCCCCAGCGGCTCGCGCCGTTCGCGTACGCGCTGGAGGCCACGGTCGTCGACGGCGGGCAGGAACTCGCCGACGGTCGGCTGGTGCTGCTGCACGACCCGGGCGGGCACGACGCCTGGCGGGGCTGCTTCCGGCTGGTGACGCTGGTGCGGGCGGAGCTGGAGCCGGAGATGGCGGCCGACCCGCTGCTGCCGGAGGTGTGCTGGTCGTGGCTGACCGGGGCGCTGCAGGCGCGGGGCCTGGCGTGCGGCGAGCCGAGCGGCACCGTCACGCGCGCGAGTTCGCACTACTTCGGCGGCCTCGCGCAGCGCCCGGCGACCTCGCAGATCGAGATCCGCGCCTCCTGGACGCCCCGGGAGAGCCTGGGCGGGGTGCCGGACACCGCGGCGCACCTGGCCTCCTGGTGCGATCTGCTGGCGCAGGTCGCGGGCCTGCCGCCGGCCTCGCCCGGTGACGCGTCGGTGGTGACGCTGCCGCAGCGCCGGGGCCCGCAGTCCCGCTGAAGCCCTACTGAAGTCCCGCCGAAGTCCCCCTGCAGTCCCCGCCGGAGCCCCACCGAACGCCTTGCCCTCACGCCTTGCCCGCCGTCCCCCCTCCCCGCCCGGACCAGGAACGGTCACTTTGTCGACACGACCACTTTTGAGCGCCGTATCGACATTGCCGGACAGGGAACGACGTCCGAACGGACGGCCCATGAACCGATTCGATCTTCGGACGATCGACCACTTGCCCGAATTGCGCAGATTGTTACTCACTAGATCGTGATCATCCCCTAAAGGCGGACGCGGATGCTGCCGAAGACGACTGTGACCTTGAAAGCACGGTTCGTCCCGGCTTCATCCCCACAAGCCGGCCCCGTCCCGCACCCCAGGAGGCCTGGTGTCCGTTCTCCTCGAGCAGCCCGCAAGCCTGGTCGCCTACCGCCCCACCAAGCCGACCGCCATGGTGGTCGTGGCCGACCCGCGCGTCCGCTCCAGCGTCACCCGTCACTTGTGGGCCCTCGGAGTCCGTGACGTCATCGAGGCGTCGTCCATCGCGGAGGCCCGTCCCCGCATCGGCAACCCGCGCGACATCTGCGTCGCCGACGTCCACCTCCCCGACGGCTCCGGACTCACCCTGCTGTCCGAGACCCGCGCCGCCGGCTGGCCCAACGGCCTGGCCCTGTCCGCCGCCGACGACATCGGCGCCGTGCGCAACGCCCTGGCCGGCGGCGTCAAGGGCTACGTCGTCACCGGCACCCGCACCGCGATCGGGCTTCCCACCCGGCCCGGTGCCGCCCCCATCGGCGCGGCCGCCGCCCGCCTGCACCGCCGCCCCCCGGGTGCTCCGAGCCACCCGGGCGGCTACCGCGAGCTGTCCGGCCGCGAGGTGGAGGTGCTGCGGCTGGTCGCCGAGGGCCAGTCGAACAAGGCGATCGGCGTGTCCATGGGCCTGTCCGCACTCACCGTCAAGAGCCACCTCGCCCGCATCGCCCGCAAGCTCGGCACCGGTGACCGCGCCGGCATGGTCGCCGTGGCCCTGCGCACCGGCATCATCCACTGACCCCACGGAACCGCTGATCCCGCGGAACCCCTGACCCCACAGAACCCCTGACCCCGCGAAATCCCTGACGCCCCGCATTCCCCGACCCCGTCGATCCACCGGTCCAAGGGCCCGCCGACCACGGGTCCACCGACCCCGCGCCCGCCCGGATCGCCCCGGTCACCGCCCGGGTCACGGCCGTGCCCGGGACCGGCCCTCGGCCCTCCCCGGTCGCGTTCCGCACCCCGCGTGATCCCGCGTCCGCTCCCCTGCCCCGCCGTTCCCCGGCCCTGCTGCGGCGGTGACCGGTTCCCGACCCACGGCGCCCGCCGACGGAACGTTCCGTCGGCGGGCGCTGTCCGTGCACCGATACCCTTGACATGTGACCGACGCCCACGAGACCGCAGCAGACAGCTCACTGGGAACCACCGGAGGCGCCCCTCCGGACGACGCCGGATCTTCTGCGACCGGGGCGCCGATCCCGTTGCTCGAGCCCCGTGAGGGCATTCCGCCGGTGATCGCCGACGAGGCGTCCCTCGCCGAGGCGGTCGCCGCCTTCGCCGCCGGCACCGGCCCCGTCGCCGTCGACGCCGAGCGTGCCTCCGGCTACCGCTACGGCCAGCGCGCCTACCTGGTGCAGCTACGCCGCCAGGGCGCCGGCACCGCGCTCATCGACCCGGTGGCCTGCCCCGACCTGTCGGCGCTCGGCGACGCGCTCGCCGGCACCGAGTGGGTGCTGCACGCCGCCACCCAGGACCTGCCGTGCCTGCGCGAGATAGGCATGATCCCGACCCGGCTGTTCGACACCGAGCTGGCCGGACGGCTCGCCGGGTTCCCGCGCGTCGGGCTCGGCGCGATGGTCGAGAGCGTCCTCGGCTACGTCCTGGAGAAGGGCCACTCGGCCGTCGACTGGTCCACCCGCCCGCTGCCCGAGCCCTGGCTGCGCTACGCCGCCCTCGACGTGGAGCTCCTCGTCGACCTGCGCGACGCGCTGGAGAAGGAGCTGGACCGGCAGGGCAAGCTGGAGTGGGCCCGGCAGGAGTTCGACGCGATCGCCGCGGCGCCGCCGCCCGAGCCGCGCAAGGACCCCTGGCGCCGCACGTCGGGCATGCACAAGATCCGCCGCCGGCGCCAGCTCGCCGTCGTGCGCGAGCTGTGGCAGACCCGCGACCGCATCGCCCGGCGCCGCGACGTCTCGCCGGGCAAGGTGCTCTCGGACACGGCCATCGTGGAGGCCGCCCTGGCCCTGCCGGCCGACGTGCGCGCCCTGGCGGCGCTGAACGGTTTCGGACACCGTATGAGCCGGCGCCAGCTGGAGCAGTGGCAGGCGGCGATCGACCGCGCCCGCGCCCTGCCCGACCCGCAGCTGCCCTCCTCCGGCCAGCCGGTGACCGGGCCCCCGCCGCCGCGGGCGTGGGCCGACAAGGACCCGGCGGCGGCGGCCCGGCTGTCCGCCGCGCGCGCCGCGGTCACCGCGCTCGCCGAGCAGCTCGGCATGCCCCAGGAGAACCTGGTCTCCCCGGACATCGTCCGCCGGGTCTGCTGGGAGCCGCCCCGGCCCGCCGACGCCGCCGCGGTCGCCGCCGCCCTGGCCTCCCACGGCGCCCGGCCCTGGCAGGTGGAGCAGGTGACGCCGGTGCTGGTGGGGGCGCTGACGGCGGCCGGGCGGGGGCAGGGGCAGGGGTAGGGCCTGCCGCAAGACCTGCCGCAAGAGCGGGTCCCGGTCCGGGGCCGGCGCTCACCGGCGAGGGCCCGGGCTCGCACGCGGTGGCCGGCCCGGCCCTGACCCCGCGGGGGTCGACGGCGCCGCCGCACGGGGCGGGGGCGCAGGACTGGGGGCCGGCCGGCACGGGGGTCGGAGAGCCGGCCGGCACGGGCCGGGGAGCCGATCGGCACCGGGGGCCGCAGAGCACGAGGGCCGGAGAACACGAGGGCCGCAGAGCACGAGGGCCGCAGAGCACGAGGGCCCGAAAAAGCACGAGCCCGGAGAGCCGGCCGGCGCGGGGTCAGAGGAGCCGGTCGGCGCGGTGGCTGCCGTAGTACTCGGCCTGCCGCCGCATGATCTCCCGCATCGGGGTGCCGCGCGCCACGCCGTACACCGTCCCCGGGAAGTCCAGCTCCCGCTGCACCTCCCACAGCTCGTCGTGCCGCTCCGGCGGGAACAGGCGCGCCGGGTCGCCGGCCGCGATCCAGCCGATGGGGACGACCGTGCCCGGCGCCAGCACGGAGTTGGCGTGCAGGACGCTGTGCACGCGCAGTTCCGCCCCGGTGCCGGCGACGGAGCCGGGGAAGAGGGCGGCGCCGGTGGCGACGAACACCTCGTCCTCCACCCGCGCGCCGTTGACGTGGGCGTGCGGGCCGACCAGGACGGCGTCGCCGAGCACCGCCGGGTGACCGTCCCTGCCGCGGACCAGGGCGTGCTCCATGACGACGACGTCCGCGCCGGTGCGCACCTCGCCGTCCTCGGCGGTCAGGACCGCGCCGTGCAGGACGCGGGCGCGCTCGCCCAGGACGACCCGGCCGCACAGCACGGCACTGGGCGCCACGTAGGCCGACTCCGGGACCACCGGCCGCTCGCCGCGGTGTTCGATCAGCATGCCGCTCGTCATCCTCCGCCGTCCTTCCGGTCGCCTCCGGTCGCCTCCGGTGCGCTCGATCCCGCGGGATCGAGCATCCCGCCGCGCGGGTCGGGCCGCAGTCCCGCGTGCCGGAGCCGGTGGTGTGACGTTCACCGCTACGGTCGGCAGGACTGGGCAGTCAGATTACTCACGAGTAGCATGGGCCTGAGCGCGCGCTCAGCGCAGCGCGGCAGTGCCATCCCGCACCCTGGAGGAGAGCCATCGTGCCTCGTACCGTCAGGGACGTCGTCTTCGTCGACGGCGTCCGCACCCCGTTCGGCAAGGCGGGCCCGAAGGGCGTCTACCACGAGACCCGCGCCGACGACCTCGTCGTGAAGGCCATCCGGGAGCTGCTGCGCCGCAACCCCGGTCTGGACCCCAAGCAGGTCGACGAGGTGGCCATCGCGGCG
This sequence comes from Streptomyces echinoruber, assembly GCF_014651135.1. Lineage (GTDB taxonomy): Bacteria > Actinomycetota > Actinomycetes > Streptomycetales > Streptomycetaceae > Streptomyces > Streptomyces echinoruber. The sequence continues at coordinate 137,096 of NZ_BMWH01000009.1, read as the reverse complement.
ACCACGCAGATCGGCGACCAGGGCCTGACCATCGGCCGTACCGCCGCGCTCCTGGCCGGTCTGCCGCAGTCCGTGCCGGGCTACTCCATCGACCGCATGTGCGCGGGTGCGATGACGGCCGTCACCACCGTCTCCGGCTCCATCGCCTTCGGCGCCTACGACGTGGCCATCGCGGGCGGTGTCGAGCACATGGGCCGCCACCCGATGGGTGAGGGGGTGGACCCCAACCCGCGGTTCGTCTCCGAGAAGCTGGTCGACGAGTCCGCCCTGTTCATGGGCATGACCGCGGAGAACCTGCACGACCGCTTCCCGCACCTGACCAAGCGGCGCGCGGACGAGTACGCGGTGCGCTCGCAGGAGAAGGCCGCCAAGGCGTACGCCAACGGCAAGATCCAGGCCGACCTGGTGCCGGTCTCGGTGCGCCGCACCAACCCCGAGGGCGGCGAGACCGGCTGGGGCCTGGTCACCGCCGACGAGCCGATGCGCCCGGGCACCACGCTGGAGGGCCTGCAGGGCCTGAAGACCCCGTTCCGCGTGCACGGCCGGGTCACCGCCGGCAACTCCGCGGGCCTGAACGACGGCGCCACCGCCTCGGTCATCGCCTCCGAGGAGTTCGCCCGCGAGCACGGCCTGCCGGTCAAGATGCGCCTGGTGTCGTACGCCTTCGCGGGCGTCGAGCCCGAGGTGATGGGCTACGGCCCCATCCCGGCGACCGAGAAGGCCCTGGCCAAGGCCGGCCTGTCCATCTCCGACATCGGCCTGTTCGAGATCAACGAGGCGTTCGCCGTCCAGGTCCTGGCCTTCCTCGACCACTACGGCATCGCCGACGACGACCCGCGCGTCAACCAGTACGGCGGCGCGATCGCGTTCGGCCACCCGCTGGCCTCCTCCGGCGTCCGCCTGATGACGCAGCTGGCCCGCCAGTTCGAGGACCAGCCCGAGGTCCGCTACGGCCTGACCACCATGTGCGTCGGCTTCGGCATGGGCGCGACGGTCATCTGGGAGAACCCGCACTGGGAGGGCAAGTGAGCACCACCGCTGAGCTGTTGAAGGGCGCCGCCGAGCTCTTCCCCGACGAGGTCGTCACCAGCGCGCACGTACGCCACTTCGAACTGCCGCTGGGTGCGGGCCGGTTCGCGCTGATCACGCTGGACAACGGCCACGACCACACCAAGCCGACCACCTTCGGCCCCCAGTCGCTGGCCAACCTCGACGCCGCCATCGACCAGGTCGAGAAGGAGGCCGCGGACGGCGAGATCGTCGGCGTCGGCATCACCGGCAAGCCGTTCATCTTCGCCGTCGGCGCGGACCTGAAGGGCGTGGAGGTCATCAAGCGCCGCGAGGACGCGCTCGCCATCGGCAAGGGCGGCCACGACGTCTTCAAGCGCCTGGCCAGGCTGGCCGTGCCGACGTTCGCCTACTACAACGGCGCGGCCATGGGCGGCGGCGTCGAGGTCGGCCTGCACTGCACCTACCGCACGGTGTCGAAGGCCGTCCCCGCCTTCTCCCTGCCCGAGGTCTTCCTCGGCCTGGTGCCCGGCTGGGGCGGCTGCACCCTGCTGCCGAACCTGATCGGCGCCGACAAGGCCGTCAAGGTCATCATCGAGAACGCGCTCAACCAGAACAAGCAGCTCAAGGGCGAGCAGGTCCACGAACTCGGCATCGCCGACGCCCTGTTCGAGGGCGCGGACTTCCTGGAACAGTCGCTGGTGTGGACGGCCGCCGTCCTCAAGGGCGAGATCGTGGTCGACCGCCCGGTGATCGACCGCGGCGAGGCCTGGGACCAGGCCGTCGAGCGCGGCCGCGCCTTCGCCGACTCCAAGGTGCACGGCGCCGCCCCGGCCGCCTACCGCGCCCTGGACATCGTCGCCGCCGCCAAGAACGGCGACCTGCAGCAGGGCTACGACGCCGAGGACCAGGCGCTGGCCGACCTCATCATGAGCGGCGAACTGCGCTCCGGCATCTACGCGTTCAACCTGGTCCAGAAGCGCGGCAAGCGCCCGGCGGGCGCCCCCGACAAGAACCTGGCCCGCCCGGTCACCAAGGTCGGTGTCGTCGGCGCCGGCCTGATGGCCAGCCAGCTCGCGCTGCTGTTCGTGCGCCGCCTGCAGGTGCCGGTCGTGCTGACCGACATCGACCAGGAGCGCATCGACAAGGGCGTGCGGTACGTCCATGACGAGATCGACAAGCTGCTGCTGAAGGGCCGCGTCAACCAGGACCAGGCCAACCGCCTCAAGGCGCTGGTCACCGGCGTCCTGGACAAGGCCGAGGGCTTCGCGGACGCGGACTTCGTCATCGAGGCCGTGTTCGAGGAGATGGGCGTCAAGCAGCAGGTGTTCGCGGAGGTCGAGGCGGTCGCGCCCGAGCACGCGATCCTCGCCACCAACACCTCCTCCCTGTCGGTGTCGGAGATGGCGTCGAAGCTGAAGCACCCCGAACGGGTCGTCGGCTTCCACTTCTTCAACCCGGTCGCGGTGCTGCCGCTGCTGGAGATCGTGCGCGGCGAGCGGACCGACGACGCCTCCCTGGCGACCGCCTTCGCGGTGGCCAAGAAGCTGAAGAAGACCGCGGTGCTGGTCAAGGACGCCCCGGCGTTCGTCGTCAACCGCATCCTGACCCGCTTCATGGGCGAGATCCAGAACGTCATCGACGAGGGCACCCCGGTCGAGGTCGCGGAGCGGGCGGTCGAGCCGCTCGGCCTGCCGATGTCGCCGCTGGTGCTGCTGGAGCTGGTCGGCCCGGCGATCGGCCTGCACGTCTCCGAGACCCTGCACCGGGCGTTCCCGGACCGCTTCAAGGTCTCCCCGAACCTCAAGGCGGTCGTGGAGGCCGGCAAGCGCGGCTTCTACGTCTACGACAGCGGCAAGCCCGAGCTGGACCCCGAGGTCGCCGCGCTGCTGAAGCAGGGCGACACCGTCCTGACCGAGGAGCAGGTGCGCGCCCGCGTCCTGGACGCGGTCGCCGAGGAGATCGGCCTGATGCTCGCCGAAGGCGTCGTCGCCGAGCCGCAGGACATCGACCTGTGCCTCATCACCGGCGCCGGCTGGCCCTTCCACCTGGGCGGCATCACGCCGTACCTGGACCGCGAGGGCGTCAGCGAGCGCGTCAACGGCAAGCGGTTCCTGCCGCAGGGCGTGGCGAGCGTCCCGGCGTAGGCGCCCGGCGCGGACGTACGGTGCCCGGCACACTCCTGACGGTGTGCCGGGCACCGGCGTGTGCGCCGGCCGGGCCCGGTCCCGGGCCGGCGGCCGGGTACCGGATCACGGAGTTCCCCGCCGTCAGGAGCGCCCCGCACCGGCCCCGCACGGCAGCAGCTCCCGCCGACCCGACGGGCGGGCCGCGCGCCGCACCCCTCGGACGCCGCCGGCCGGGCCGCTTCCGCCGCCTCCCGGGCGGGGGCCGATTAACCGGTCGCCCTCCGCCGCCGTTCCGGGCAGGGTGATACCGCACGTGTGACGGCGCCGTACCGGACGCGGCGAACAGGAGCGGCGACGACCGCCTACGCCCTCGGCAACCTGCGGCCGCCCGCGCACCTCGACGAGGAGGTGCTGACCTGCATGGAACGGATCCAGTCGCCCCTGGACCCCTTCGGCGGGCGCTTCTTGGTGCACGGCGCGCCCGAGCGGGAGGTGCGGGAGGGCGAGTGGCCAAAGGCGCTGGTCATCATCGCCTTCCCGTCGTTGGCCGACGCCCGCTCCTGGTACGGCTCCCCCGCCTGCCAGGAGCTGCTGCCCCTGCGCACCCGGCACATGGACGGCGACGTCCTGCTCGTCGACGGGGTCGCCCCCGACTACGACCCGGCCGCCACGGCCGCCGCGCTGCGCGCCGCGCAGGCCGGCGGCTGAGACGCCCGCGGCGCGCCCCACGCGTCACACCTCCCGCCACGCCTCCAGGGCCAGACCCGGCTCGGCCTTGCGGCGGGTGAGGAACAGCCGGCCGGTGGACGGGGACAGGGCGGCGGCCACCACCCGCCCGTCGGCGTCCGTGGTCAGCGCCACCCCGGCGTCCGCGGGCAGCTGCGGGCCCGACTCCGTCCACCAGGCGCCGGCCGTCTCCTGCTCGGTCGGGTAGGCGGCGAAGGCGACCCGGCCGCTCGCCGAGCGCTGGGCCAGCAGGGTGCAGTCGTACCCGTCGAGTGCGCAGCGCACGGCCGCGACGGGGCCGTGCCCGGCCGCGGCGAGCAGCGGGACCGGCTTGTCGCCGGGGCGCCAGGCGCACAGGTCGCCCGTGTCGTCGACGAAGAACAGGGTGGTGCTGCCGGCGGAGGTGGCCAGGGCCCGCAGCGTGCCCGGCCGCACCGCCGCCTCGACGGCCTCCTGCAGCACCGGCACGGCGCCCGGCTCCTCCTGCCGCCAGTACAGGATGCCGTCCGGCACCGCCGCGTACGCCTCCACGCGCCCGGACTCCCCCGTCACCGCGGCCGGCACCTCCTGCACGTCCCGGCCCTTCAGGTCCCGCCAGGGCCCCCAGCCGCCCTTCTCCTTCTGCCCGAGCATGCTCAGTCCCCCGCCCTTGTTGCGGACGAAGAGGTGGGCCCGCCCCTCGGCGTCGACGGCCACCGCCGGGGTTCCGGTGCGGTCGCCGGACTTGTTGGGATGCCCGACGGGGTTCCAGTCCAGGGCCGCGAGCCGGGGCCGGAAGTGGGTGGAGTGCACGAGCCCGGACTCGCCGGGCTTGGTGGGCCGCCAGGACACCAAGTGCGCGTAGCGGTCGGCGCCCTGACCGACCGCCAGGACGGGGTGCAGCCTCTGCTCGCCGCCCACGCGGCGCGCCGCGTCCCAGGGACCGCCGGGCCACCGCTCCGCCCGGCACAGGACGGCGTCGCCGGAGGGCAGATAGACACTGAGCCGGCCGTCTCGGCCGCATATCAGCCAGTCGCCGTTCACCGGTTCACTCTAAGCGTCCGCCCGTCCCCTGCGCGCCACCGCCTCGGATCGTCCCGGATCGCCCCGGCCGCCCGCCGCCGCCCGGGACGTGCGACCCTGGGCGGCATGAACGGCTCGCGGGACGGGGAGGGCACCGGCGGCGCGGACGCGCCGGTCCGGGATGTTCCCCTGCTGGTCGTCGTGGACGCCGCCAACGTCGTCGGGTCGGTGCCCGACGGGTGGTGGCGGGACCGCAGGGGCGCCGCCGAGCGGCTGCGCGACCATCTGGCGGCCGAGGGACTGCCCGGCTGTCCGGGACCGGTGGAGCTCGTCCTCGTCGTGGAGGGCGGTGCCCGCGGCGTGGAGTCGGTGCCCGGCGTGCGCGTCGAGGCGGCGCCGGGCAGCGGGGACGACCGCGTCGTCGAGCTCGTCGAGCGGGCGCGCGCCGCCGGCCGCCCCTGCCTGGTCGTCACCGCCGACCGCGCCCTGCGCCGCCGGGTGACGGCGCTGGGCGCCGAGGTCGCCGGCCCGCGCACGGTACGGGGCTCGCGGCGGCGCGACGCCGACGGGTGACGCCGACGCGAGCGGGAGCAGCGGGTGACGCCGGCGCGAGCGGGAGCGACAGGTGACGCCGACGCGAGCGGGAACAGCGGGTGACACCGACGCGGGGGAAGCGGCGGCCGGCGTCGCCCTCAGCGCGCCGTGCCCCCGTCCCTCGGCCCCGGCAGCGTCTCCTCCCCGGCCTGACGGGACGCGGCGAGGCGGCTGTGGGAGCGGCCGTAGAGGAAGTACACGGCGAAGCCGATGACCATCCACACCGCGAAGCGGACCCAGGTCTCGGCGGGCAGGTTCAGCATGAGCCAGAGGGAGGCGCACACCGACAGGATCGGGACGACCGGCACCCAGGGGGTGCGGAAGGAGCGGGGCAGGTCGGGGCGGGTGCGGCGGAGGATGATCACGCTGATCGCGACGACGACGAAGGCGAACAGGGTGCCGATGTTCACCAGCTCGGCCAGCTCGCTGAGGCTGGTGAAGCCGGCGACGAGGGCGATGACGACGCCGAGCAGGATGGTCGGCCGGTGCGGGGTGCGGAAGCGCGGGTGGACGCGGGAGAAGAAGCGCGGCAGCAGCCCGTCGCGGCTCATCGCGAAGAACACGCGGGTCTGGCCGAGCAGCAGGACCATGCAGACGGTGGTCAGGCCGACGGCGGCGCCGAAGCTGATGAAGCCCGCGAACCAGGGGTGTCCGGTGGCCTTGAAGGCGTCGGCGAGCGGGGCGTCGACCGACAGCTTCGAGTAGTGCTGCATGCCGGTGACGACGATCGACACGGCGACGTACAGCGCGGTGCAGATGAACAGCGAGCCGAGGATGCCGCGGGGCATGTCGCGCTGCGGGTTGCGGGTCTCCTCGGCGGCGGTGGCGACGATGTCGAAGCCGATGAAGGCGAAGAAGACGACGGAGGCCGCGGTGAAGATGCCCATGACGCCGAAGTTCGAGGGCGCCCAGCCGAACATGAGCTGGACGAGCGGCGAGGTCAGGCCGGCGCCCGCCTCGACCGGCTTGGACTTCGGGATGAACGGGTGGTAGTTGGCGCCCTTGATGAAGAACGCGCCCGCGACGATCACGACGAGGACGACGGTCACCTTGATCGCGACGACCAGGGAGGTGACGCGCGCGGACAGCTTCATGCCGAGGACGAGGATGCCGGTGAGGACCAGGACCAGCGCGGCGGCGAGGATGTCGAAGCCGAAGCCGGGGGTCCCCTCCCGCCCGGACAGGTAGTCGGGCAGGTGCCAGCCGGCGTTGTCCAGCAGGGAGCGGATGTAGCCGGACCAGCCGACCGCCACCACCGCCGTGCCCAGCGCGAACTCCAGGACCAGGTCCCAGCCGATGATCCAGGCGGGCAGCTCGCCCAGGGAGGCGTACGAGAAGGTGTACGCGGAGCCCGCCACCGGCACGGTGGAGGCGAACTCCGCGTAGCACAGGGCGGCCAGCGCGCAGGCCACGCCCGCCACGACGAAGGCCAGGGACACCGCCGGACCGGCGTTGTTCTTGGCGACCTGGCCGGTCAGCACGAAGATGCCGGTGCCGATGATGACGCCGACGCCGAAGACCGTCAGGTCGAGCGCCGACAGCGACTTCTTCAGCGCGTGCTCCGGCTCCTCCGTGTCGCGGATCGACTGCTCGACCCTCTTGGTCCGGAAGAGGCTGCTGCTGCTCACGGGCGTACCTCCCACGCTGGGCGTCCTCGACATGATCGGGAGGGGGCGTAGTGCGTATGCCCCGGCGTGGGCAGTTTCACGCGAAAGGGCCGCATCCACCACTTGTGACCGCGGTGGATGCGGCCCTTTCCGGTGAGCGGCGCGCCGCCTTCAGTCGCGGGCGGCCTCCACCGAGTCGACGTCGGAGGCGGTGCGCTCGTAGCGCCCGTCGATCCGGGCGACCAGGCCGGTGACCTGGCGGGCGATGTCCGGCGCGGTCAGGCCGATCTCGGCGAGGACCTCGGCGCGGGAGGCGTGGTCGAGGAAGCGCGGCGGGATGCCGAAGTCGCGCAGCGGCACGTCCACCCCGGCGTCCCGCAGGGCCTGCGCGATCGCGGAGCCGACACCGCCGACGCGGGAGTTGTCCTCGACGGTGACGACCACCCGGTGCCGCTCGGCCAGCGGGGCCATGGCCTCGTCGACGGGCTTGACCCAGCGCGGGTCGACGACGGTGGTGGAGATGCCCTGCTTCTGCAGCAGTTCGGCGACCTCCAGGCACATCGGGGCGAGCGCGCCGACGGAGACGAGGAGGACGTCCGGGCGGTCGGTGCCGGGCTCGCGCAGCACGTCCATGCCGCCGACGCGGCCCACGGCGGGTACGGCGGGGCCGACGACGCCCTTGGAGTAGCGCACCACGGTCGGCGCGTCCTCGACGGCGACGGCCTCGCGGAGCTGGGCGCGCAGCTGGTCGGCGTCGCGCGGGGCGGCCAGCCGCAGGCCGGGCACGATCTGCAGCATCGACATGTCCCACATGCCGTTGTGGGAGGCGCCGTCGTCGCCGGTGACGCCGGCCCGGTCCAGCACGAACGTCACCCCGCACTTGTGCAGGGCGACGTCCATGAGGACCTGGTCGAAGGCGCGGTTGAGGAAGGTGGCGTAGACGGCGAAGACCGGGTGCAGGCCGCCGGTGGCCAGGCCGGCCGCGGAGACGGCGGCGTGCTGCTCGGCGATGCCGACGTCGTAGATCCGGTCGGGGAAGACCTCGGCGAACTTCTTCAGGCCGACCGGCTGGAGCATCGCGGCGGTGATGGCGACGATGTCCTCGCGCTCGTGGCCCAGTTTGACCATCTCGTCGCCGAAGACGGAAGTCCAGCTCTGCGCGGCGGCCTTGATGGGCAGGCCGGTGTCGGGGTGGATGGGGCCGATGCCGTGGAAGCGGTCGGCCTCGTCCTGCTCGGCGGGCTTGTAGCCGCGGCCCTTCTCGGTGAGGCAGTGCACGATGACCGGGCCGTTGAACCGCTTGGCGCGGGCCAGCGCCGACTCCAGGGCCTGGATGTCGTGGCCGTCGATGGGGCCGACGTACTTCAGGCCCAGGTCCTCGAACATGCCCTGCGGGGCGATGAAGTCCTTCAGGCCCTTCTTGGCGCCGTGCAGGGTGTCGTAGAGCGGCTTGCCCACGACCGGGGTGCGCTCCAGCATCTCCTTGGTGCGGGCCAGGAAACGCTCGTAGCCGTCGGTGGTGCGCAGCGTCGCCAGGTGGTTGGCGAGGCCGCCGATGGTGGGGGCGTAGGAGCGCTCGTTGTCGTTGACGACGATGACCAGGGGGCGGTCCTTGGCGTCGGCGATGTTGTTCAGCGCCTCCCAGGCCATGCCGCCGGTCAGGGCACCGTCGCCGATCACCGCGACGACGTGGCTGTCGCGCTTGAGGAGCTGGTTGGCCTTGGCGATGCCGTCGGCCCAGCCCAGGACGGTGGAGGCGTGGCTGTTCTCGATGACGTCGTGCTCGGACTCGGCGCGCGAGGGGTAGCCCGACAGGCCGCCCTTGGCGCGCAACTTGGAGAAGTCCTGGCGGCCGGTGAGCAGCTTGTGGACGTAGGCCTGGTGGCCGGTGTCCCACAGCACCTTGTCCTTGGGGGAGTCGAAGACGCGGTGCAGGGCGATGGTCAGCTCGACCACGCCGAGGTTCGGGCCGAGGTGTCCGCCGGTCTTGGAGACGGCGTCGACGAGGAAGGTCCGGATCTCCTCCGCCAGCTCGTCCAGCTGCTCCGGGGTGAGTCCATCCAGATCGCGCGGTCCCCTGATACGGGTCAGCAGCGGCACCCGTGCCTCCTTGCAGTAGAGCTGTGTCGAGCGTTCGCCGGGCCTGTCGAGTCTAATGTTCCGCTCGTGCGGGCCGCGTGCGGGCGGTGCGTCGTACGTCACCCCGGCCGCCCCGCCCTTCACCGGCCCCGCCGAGGCACGCCTGTGCCCTGCCCCCCGTACCGGCCCCGTCCGTGGCACGCCTGTGCCCGGCACCGCTGTTGGTGCCGGGCACAGGAGACCGGTGCGGGTGCGCGTTACGCGCGGCCCGCGGTCTTCTGGGTCCTGCGGGTGATGGAGTCGATGACGACCGTGGTCAGCAGCACCGCCGCGGTGATCATGTACTTCACCGGTTCGGCGATGGACTGCAGCTGCAGACCGTACTGGATGGAGACGATGACCAGCACACCGAGCAGCGCGTTCCAGGTGCGGCCGCGGCCGCCGAAGAGGGACGTGCCGCCGATGACGGCCGCCGCGATCGCGTTCATCAGCAGGTCGCCGGTGCCGGCGCTCTGGTTGGCCGAGGCGATCTTGGAGGCCAGGAACAGGCCGCCGATCGCGGCGAAGCCGCCGGAGATCGCGAAGACGGAGATGCGGATGGCGGTGACGTTGATGCCCGCGCGCCGGGAGGCCTCCACGCTGCCGCCGAGCGCGAAGATCTTGCGGCCGTAGGCGGTGCGGCGCAGCAGGAAGTCGGTGGCCACCAGGAAGACGAGGAAGATCACCGTGGCCAGCGGCAGGCCCTTGTACTGGTTGTAGATGAAGGCCGCGGCGAAGGAGACCACCGCGAGCAGCCCCGTGCGCAGCAGCACGTCGGACAGCGGCCGGGACGGCACGCCCGCGGCCTCGCGGCGCCGGTTGTCGAGGAAGGAGGTGAGGAAGAACACCGCGACCGCGACGGTGGCCAGGCCGTAGGCGGCGGCGATGTCGCTGAAGAAGTACGTCGTCAGCTTGCCGATCAGGCCGTCGCTGTCGAGGTTGATGGTGCCGTCCTCGCCGAGCACCTTGAGCATGAAGCCCAGCCAGAACAGCAGGCCGGCCAGGGTGACGGCGAAGGCGGGGGCGCCGAGGACGGCGAAGAAGAAGCCGTGGGCGGCGCCGATGGCCACGCCGGCGAGGACGGCGACCAGCACGGCGGCCCATTCCGGCCAGCCCTGGTTGACGGCGAGGACGGCCGCCACGGCGCTGGCCGCGCCGCTGACCGAGCCGACCGACAGGTCGATCTCGCCGAGCAGCAGCACGAAGACGATGCCGACCGAGATCATGCCCGTGCCGACCATCGTGACGGTGATGTCGCTGATGTTCTGCGCGGAGAGGAACTCGGAGTTCAGGCTCTGGAAGATGACGCAGATGATGATCAGGCCGAGGACGACCGGCAGGGAGCCCAGCTCACCGGCCTTGATCTTGCGCTTGAACTCGCCCACGTAGCCCGCCAGGCCCTGCTCGCGCACGAGCAGGCGGGGGTCGACGGCGGTCACCGCCTGGGCGGCGGCCTCGGGGTTCTCCACGAGGTGCTCGTTCTGCGGTGTCGCCGACACGTCAGAGGTCTTGTCGATGCTCACTGGGAAACCTCCCCGGTCGTGCGCGCCGCACGGCGGGTCACGGCGTTGTCGGTGGCGCCGGTGATGGCGGCGATGATCTCCTCCTGCGAGGTCGTCTTGACCTCGAAGACGCCGTTGTTGCGGCCCAGGCGCAGCACGGCGACCTTGTCCGCCACGGCCTTGACGTCGGCCATGTTGTGGCTGATGAGGATGACGGCGTGCCCGCGCTCGCGCAGCCGCTCGACCAGGTCCAGGACCTGCGCGGTCTGCTCGACGCCGAGGGCGGCGGTGGGCTCGTCGAGGATGACCAGCTTGGGCTCGCCCAGCATGGAGCGGGCGATGGCCACGGTCTGCCGCTGACCGCCGGAGAGCGAGGCGATCGGGATGCGGACGCTGGGGATGCGGATGGAGAGCGTCTTGAGCAGCTCGCGGGCGCGGCGCTCCATTTCGACCTCGTCCAGGATGCCGCGGCGCTTGATCTCGCGGCCCAGGAAGAGGTTGCCGACGACGTCGATGTTGTCGCACAGCGCGAGGTCCTGGTAGACGGTCGCGATGCCCAGGTTCTGGGCGTCGTGCGGTTTGCTGATCGTCACCGGCCGGCCCTCCCACTCGATGACGCCGTCATCGATGGGGTGGACGCCGGCGATCGTCTTGACCAGCGTGGACTTTCCGGCACCGTTGTCGCCGACCAGGGCGACCACCTCACCGGCGTGGACCTCAAGCTCTACGTCGGTGAGCGCCTGGACGGCACCGAACCGCTTGGAGACCCCGCGCAACGCCAGCACGGGCGTAGCGGACACGTGAACCATCTCCTTCGCCGCCTGACCCGGCGGGAGGTTGTGCAGAAGTATGGGGGGCAATGATCCGTCCGGCGCCCCGCACGAGCTTGCGGGGCTTTGGTGGACGCGGGGCGCCGGACGGAGCGGGGAGCGGGCACGCCCGTACGGGAATTCAGACCGAATTCCCGTACTTTGGCAAGGGCCGTGCCGCTGCTTACTGGAGGCCGATCTTCTTGCAGGCCGCCGCGTACTTGGCGGTGCAGATGTCGGCGGTGGTGTAGACGCCGTCCTTGATCACGGTGTCCTTGATGTTGTCCTGGGTCAGCGAGGTGACCGGGACGAGGACGGACGGGACGTCCTTGGCGCTGCCGCTGGAGACCTTGTCCTTGGCGATGGAGTCGAGCGACTTGCCCTGGGCGAGCGCGACGGCCATCTCGGCGGCGGCGTCGGCCTCCGGCTTGTAGGGCTTGTAGACGCTCATGTACTGGTCGCCGGTGACGATGCGCTGCACGCCGGCGAGCTCGGCGTCCTGGCCGGTGACCGGGACCTTCAGGCCGGCCGCCTTCAGGGCGGTGATGATGCCGCCCGCCATGCCGTCGTTGGCGGAGTAGACACCGGCGATGTTCTTCTTGCCGACCGCGGAGATCGCCGCCTCCATCTCGGAGTTGGCGTTGTCCGGCGACCACTCCTTGGTGTCGTACTCCTTGGCGATGGTGACCTTGCCGTCGAGGACGGAGTGCGCGCCCTGCTTGAACTGGGCGGCGTTCGGGTCGGTCACCGAGCCGTTGATCATGACGATCTTCGTGGACTTCTTGGCCTTGTTGCCCAGGGCCTTCAGCAGGGCCTGGCCCTGGGTCTTGCCGACCTCCACGTTGTCGAAGGAGGTGTAGGCGCTGATCGGGCCCTCGGCCAGGCGGTCGTAGGCCACGACCTTGATGCCGGCGTCCACGGCCTTCTGCACGGAGTTCTTGATGGCCTTGGCGTCCACCGCGTCCAGGATGAGCACGTCCACCTTGTTGGTGATCATCGTGTCGACCTGCTGGGACTGCAGGTTCGCGTCCTGGCGCGCGTTGTTGTAGAGGATCTTGGCCTTGTTGTTCGTCAGCTCCTTGATCTTCTTCTCGATCAGGGGCCGGTCGAACTTCTCGTACCGCGCGGTCTTGTTCTCCGGCAGGAGCAGACCGACCTTGATGTCGTCGCCCTTCTTGGCGCCCCCGGACGACTCGGAACCGCCCTTGGACTCCTTGGCGCTGCCACAGGCAGCGAGCGAGATGGCCATCGCACCGGCAGCAACGGCGACGGCGACACGACGCATACGCGTGTTCACTTCAGAAACCTCCCTGACGAGGCCGCGTCGTTGCGGCCGAGGTGGCTGGAAGTCAACTCGGCCACACGTGCGACGTCAAGAAGTAAATCCTTAACGAGATGGCAACGGTGCCATCCGTTCTCTAAGTGAAGGCAGGGGTGGTCGCCGAGAGGGTGCCGTCCAAAAGGGTGGAATCACCCATCTCGCTCAGGGCCAGGGCCAGCGCGCCGAGCACCTCGGCACGACCGCCGAGTGCCCCGGGAAGGATGGACAGTTGGCGGGCGGCACTGGGGATCGCGTAGCGCCCGACGGACTCCCGGATGGGGCCGAGGACCAGCTCACCGGCCTCGGCCAGGTCGCCGCCGAGCACCACGCGGCTGGGGTTGAGCAGGTTGCACAGGTTGGCGACGCCGCTGCCGATGTGCCGGCCGACGTCGGCGATCACGCGGCGGCACCCGGGATCTCCCTCCCGCGCCAGCCGGACGACGCCCTCCATGGTCAGATCGGTGCCGTGGCTGGACTGCAGCAGCGGCAGCACGTACCGCGCGGCCGCGAATGTTTCCAGACAGCCCCGGTTGCCGCAGCGGCAGACGGGACCCGACTCGTCAAGAGTAATATGCCCGATTTCTCCGGCTGTGCCGCCGGGCCCGCGATAGATCTTCCCGTCGATCACCAGTCCGGCGCCGACGCCGCTGGCGACCTTGATGTACGCCAGGTCGCGCACCCCGCGGCCGCTGCCCCAGACCAGCTCGCCGAGCGCGCCGAGGTTGGCGTCGTTGTCGACGTGCACCGGCACGCCGAGGCGTTCGCGCAGCTCCTCGGCGGGCTTGGTGCCCGTCCAGCCCGGCAGGATCGCGGTGGAGCCCAGGGTGCCGGACTCCACGTCGATCGGGCCGGGCAGGCCGAGGCCCACGCCGGCGATCTTGGAGCGGTTCACGCCGGTGGCGTCGATCAGCCGGTTGACCAGCTGCTCCGCCCGGTCCAGGCCCTCGGTGGAGGAGGCGTCCACGTCCATCGGTTCGGACTCCTCGGCCAGCACCTGGTGGGCGAGGTTCCCGATCGCGACCCGCAGGTGCGTATGGCCGAAGTCGACCCCGATGACGATGCCGGCGTCCCCGCTCAGGGATACGCTGCGGGCCCGGCGGCCGCCCGCCGAGGTGGGCGTGACCTGGACCGTTCCGCCGTCCTTGAGCTCGCGCACGATGTTGGAGACCGTCGCCGCCGACAGGCCCGTCGTCCGCGCGATCTCCGCCTGCGTCAGTGAACCGGCCAGACGGACGGCGCGTACGACGCGCTCCAGGTTGGCTCGGTGCAGCGACGACTGCGACCCCGGAGTCTCCACGACGACCTCCTGCGCGCGGGGCCGCTTCGGTGAGGCCCCGTTCGTGTCCAACTAGTGAACTCTAAGCTGAGCTGTTCGGGTTGCCTCCCGTCAAGATGTTGAACCACATCCAGATGTGTGCATAGGGGCGCACACGCCGCCCCCGCGCCGGGGACGGCGTGCGCACGATCCGTTGCGCAGAGCTACGACCTGCTACTTCAGAGCACCGGCGGTCAGCCCCTGCACCACCTGCCGCTGGAAGACGATGTACGCGGCGAGCACCGGCAGCATCGCCATCACCAGGCCCGCGAAGAGACCGGACCAGTCGCCCTTGTAGCCCTGGCTGACGGCCAGCTGGACCAGGCCCTGGGTGAGGACGCGCTGGTCGGGGTCGGTGTTGAGCACGGTCGGCAGCATGTACTGGTTCCACTGCCCGAGGAAGTTGAAGATGCCCACGCTGATCAGGCCGGGCCGGGCCATCGGCAGCATGATCTGGAAGAAGGTGCGGGTGTGCGAGGCGCCGTCCACGAAGGCCGCCTCCGCCACCGAGGTGGGCAGGGTGCGGAAGAACGCGGTGAGGAAGAACACGGTGAACGGCAGCGAGTAGGCGATGTAGACCAGGATCAGGCCGTGGATGGTGTTGAGCAGCCCCATGTTGTTCACCACGTAGAACAGCGGGACCAGCGCCAGCATGACCGGGAAGCTCATGCCGCCGATGAAGAGGTAGTAGATAAAGCGGTTGCCCGGGAAGTCGAACCGGGCCAGCACGTACGCCGCCATCGAGCCCAGCACCAGGGTGCCCACGAGCGAGCCGCCCACCACCAGGACGGTGTTGAGGAAGTAGTCGCTCATGTTGGCGTCGGTCCAGGCCCGGCCCCAGTTCTCGAAGTGCAGGCGGTCCGGCAGCGACCAGGGCGAGCCGAAGATGGACCGGTCGTCCTTGAAGGAGGTCATCACCGCCCACAGCAGCGGCATGACGACCATGAACGCCCAGATCACCAGGATGCCGTGGGAGAAGACGTTGAGGACCGCGCCCTGGCCGCGCCGCCGCGGGGGCGGCCCGGAGGGGGTGTCGGCCTTGGTGACGGGAAGCTCCGGCCCGGTCGGCACCGGAGCGGGGGTCTCGGTCGTCTTCATCCGATCAGTACTCCAGCCGCTCGCGCCGTCCCAGCCGCATCACGGCGGCGGCGAAGGCCAGCGTGACGACGAGCAGGGCGACGCCGATGGTGGTGGCGTAGGCGGCCTGTCCGTCGCGGAACGCCTTCTGGTACACGTACAGGACCAGGACAGTGGTCGAGTAGTCGGGGCCGCCGGGCCCGGTCGTCATGATCTGCACGACCGCGAACGATTCGGCGCCCAGCGCGAGGATGCCCATGTACACCCAGCCGGACTGCACGGTGTCCCACAGCAGCGGCAGGGTGATGCGGAAGAACGTGGTGGCCCGGCCCGCCCCGTCCAGCAGCGCCGCCTCGTACAGGTCGGCCGGGATGGAGGCCATGCCGGCCGAGAAGAGGACGACGAAGAAGCCGACCGTGGACCAGACGAGCACCGCCATCACGGCCCACAGGGCGAGGTCCGGGTCGCCCAGCCAGAGCGGCTGGACGCCGCCGAGCCCGACCGCGCGCAGGATCGAGTTGACGGCGCCGCTGTCCGGGTTGTACGCGAAGGCGAACAGCAGGGAGACGATGGCGATCGACAGCACCTGCGGGAAGAAGTAGACGATCTTGTAGAAGGAGGAGCCCCGGACGCCGGAGACGGCCGGGCCGCCCCTCCTGCGGCGCCCGCCCGCGTTGATCATGAAGGCGAGGAACAGCGCCAGGCTGATCGTCACCAGCGGCAGCACGACCGCGAACAGCAGGCTGTGCCGCAGGGACTTCCAGAAGATGCCGTCGTCGAGCATCCTGCGGTAGTTGTCCAGGCCGACCATTTTGAACTCGGGACTCAGGCCCGTCCAGTCCGTGAACGAGTAGTAGATGGACTGGAGGAACGGCCACACCACGAAGAGCGCGTACAGTCCCAGGGGCAGCGTCAGGAACCCCACGACGAACCGGTACTTGCCGTGCCGCATCGTCACTCCGGTGGGGTCACTGGTGCTTGTAGTGCTTGACGGACGAGTCCTTGGCGGTCTCGTCGGCGTAGGCCTGGATCTTCTTGACGGCCTCCGCCGGGGTGAGGCGGCCGGCCATCATCTCGCCGAGGCCCGCCACGCCGATCTTCTCCTTCTCCAGCTGCACGTACCAGTCCTGGATGCGCGGGTTGACCACGTTGTCGCCGGCCTTCTCCAGCGCCGCCACCCCGGACTTCAGGCCGGGGGTGAGGGTGATGCCGGTGGTGCCGCCGTTGTAGGCCGTCAGCGACTTGACTTTGGTGGTGAAGTTCTTCGAGGAGGCTTCGCTGAGCATGATGCGCAGCTGTTCCATGCCGCCCTCGGGGTTCTTCGCCCGGGCCGGCACGATGAAGGGCTCGCCGCCGGAGGCCCAGATGGTGCCGAAGGGCATCTTGTCGCTCGCGTCGATGCCGGTGGGCGCGGAGACGGTGAGCTGGAAGTCCTTGGGGATGACGCTGGCGGACTCGTTCTCCACCCAGGAGCCGTTGGGGATGAACAGGGCCTTGCCCTGGGCCCAGGCGGTCTGCGACTGGATGTGGTCCAGGCCCGGGGTGCCCCTGAGGACGTAGCCCTTCCGGTACAGCTCGTAGTACGCCTCGAAGCAGGTCTTGACGGCCGGGTGCTTCCAGGCGTTCGGCTCCAGGTTGTCGATGGCGTCCAGCACCTCCCGGCCGCCCACCTTGGCGATCATCGGATAGAGCGAGAAGGGGATGTAGTACGGGTACTTGCCCGCGTACGTCCAGCCCGCCATGCCCTTCTTCTTCGCCTTCTGACAGACCCTGAGCATCTCGTCCCAGGTCTCGGGGTACTTCTCGTCGAGCGCGTCCAGGGCCTTTTGCGAATACCACACGCCGTAGACGGTGTAGGCGTAGTACAGGATCCACACCTGTTTCCCGTCGAACTGGCCCATCTCGACGATTCCGGGGCGCAGGGTGTCGCGGACCTTCTTCTTCGGGTCGTCGTAGGAGGGCGCGTCCAGCAGGGCGGTGAGGTCGGTGAGCTGGTTCTTTCCCACCAGCACGCCCATGTCCATCTGTTCGGCGCCGGAGTTGTCGATGAGGTCCGGCGGGTTTCCCTGGTTGAAACGGGGCTGCAGGGTGGACTGGATCTTCTGGGTGGCGGAGAATTTGACCTTCGCCCCGGGGAAGTTCTTCCGGTAGATCTTCACGGCGTCCTCGGCGTACTCCTTGCCGAATCCGCCGTCGAAGAGGACGAACTCCAGGGGCGCGGACGTGTTGACGCCGAGCGGGTTCTTCTGCGTCTTCTTGCCGGCCTTGGCCTTGGCCTGGTCGCCGCCGCCGCTGCTGGCGCATCCGGACACGGCGGTGAGGGCACCGATCGCGGGGAGGGAGACCAGTCCCAGGGCGGCGGACCGCTTGATCAGAGCGCGGCGGCCGACGCCCGCGGCACCCTCGTTCTCGGCGGAAGTGGATCCCATGCTCAAGTCCTCGCCTTCTCCAGGACTCAGGCGGTGAACCGGATCCTTGCCGGCACCGCGGTGGGTCATGCTGCGTCGTGCGGGAAGTCGTGCGGGAAGTCGTGCGGGAAGTCGTGCGGGAAGTGGTGCGGGAAGTGGTCGTGCGGGAAGTGCGGGTGGTGCAGGACGTGCTGTGCAGTGATCGATCTTCCGGGACGACGGGGAAAGTACGGCGGATCACGGCGTGCCACGCACGTCGAACCACCCGTTCCGACTCCCCCGACGTGCTCCCGACCGCTTGTACGGGCGCTGTGGACGCCGACAGGTATAGTCCAGTTTCCGCCGATGGATCAAGATCGAATACAGGGTTGGCCATGGGTCTTTTCCGAGTTGAGACCTCGCGGGCAGAGGGGCCGACCACGGGCTCCACGCTGAAAATGTCCCGGGCATTGCGCCCGAATGCCACGCTCAACACCCTTGACATCACTGACCACTTCACTCCTACTGGTTCCTGCGTGCGGTAGCTGACAACGTTGTCCGGTCACGCAGGAGGGTGCTTGCATGCACGGCAGAACAGCACGGCGCGGATTCAGAAGATTCAGGGGATTCGGGGGATTCAGGGGATTCAGGGGAGGGAGACCGGCGGTCGTTCTCGCGGCCGCCTTCGTCATGGCGGCGGGCGGGCAGGGCGCGGCGGTGGCGCTGCCGGCGCAGCACCCGCACACCGAACGGGAGTTCGCCTCCTCGTTCGAGGCCGACGACCCGCAACCCGACTGGCTCAACACCGTCGACACCGCCCCGGACGGCGGAAAGCGCGCCTCGGGCGTCGACGGCGGCTACACCAGCGGCATTCCGGGCAACGTGACCGACCACGTGACGGACGTCCGGGCAAGCGGGGAGAACACCGGCGCGGGCGAGGTGAAGGAGAACCTCGTCGACGGCGAACCGGGCACCAAATGGCTGACGTTCGAGCCCACCGGCTGGGTCGAGTTCGACCTGGACAAGCCGGTCAGGGCGGTGACGTACGCCCTCACCTCCGCCAACGACCACGACGAACGCGACCCGGGCGACTGGACGCTGCGGGGCTCGGCGGACGGCAAGGAGTGGAAGACGCTGGACCAGCGCTCGGGGGAGAGCTTCTCCGAGCGGTTCCAGACCAAGTCCTACGACCTCGCCGAGCCGGCCGAGTACCGGCACTTCCGGCTGGAGGTGACGAAGAATCACGGCGGCGACCTGCTGCAGATCGCCGACGTGCAGTTCTCCACCGGCACCGGCGGCGGCCCCGTCCCGCAGGACATGCTGTCCCTGGTCGACCGGGGCCCGGCCGGCTCCCCGACGGCGAAGGCGGGCGCGGGCTTCACCGGCCGCCGGGCACTGCGCTACGCCGGGCGGCACACGTCCGACGGGCGGGCGTACTCGTACAACAAGGTGTTCGACGTGAACGTGGCGGTCGGGCGCGACACCCGGCTGTCGTACCGGATCTTCCCGCAACTGGCCGACGGCGACCTGGACTACGACGCCACGAACGTCGCCGTCGACCTGGCCTTCACCGACGGCTCCTACCTGAGCGACCTGGGCGCGGTGGACCAGCACGGCTTCGCGCTGTCGCCGCGGGGGCAGGGCGCGGCCAAGGGGCTGTACGTCAACCAGTGGAACAACGTGGTCTCCCGGATCGGGTCGGTCGCGGCCGGCCGGACGGTCGACCGGATACTCGTCGCCTACGACTCCCCCAAGGGCCCGGCGAGGTTCCGCGGCTGGATCGACGACGTGACGATCCGTCCGGCGCCCCCGGCCCGCCCGCTCGCCCACCTGTCGGACTACGCGGTGACCACGCGCGGCACCAACTCCTCCGGCAGCTTCTCGCGCGGCAACACCTTCCCGGCCGCGGCCGTGCCGCACGGCTTCAACTTCTGGACGCCGGTGACCAACGCCTCCTCGCTGAGCTGGCTGTACGAGTATGCGCGGGCCAACGACGAGGACAACCTGCCGGAGATCCAGGCGTTCAGCGCCAGCCACGAGCCGAGCCCCTGGATGGGCGACCGGCAGACCTTCCAGGTGATGCCCTCGGCGGCCTCCGGCACCCCGGACACCGGCCGCACGGCCCGCGCGCTGGCCTTCCGGCACGAGAACGAGACAGCGCGGCCGTACTACTACGGGGTGCGGTTCGAGAACGGTCTGAAGGCGGAGATGACGCCGACGGACCACGCGGCGCTGCTGCGCTTCACCTACCCCGGCGACGACGCGAGCGTACTGTTCGACAACGTCACCGAGCAGGCGGGCCTGACCCTGGACACCGAGCACGGCACCGTCACCGGCTACTCCGACGTCAAGTCGGGCCTGTCGACGGGCGCGACGCGGCTGTTCGTCTACGGCGAGTTCGACAAGCCGGTCACGGACGGCGCCGTCGACGGCGTCAAGGGCTGGCTGCGGTTCGCCGCGGGCGCCGACCGCACGGTCACCCTGCGCCTGGCCACCTCCCTCATCAGCATCGACCAGGCCAAGGACAACCTGCGCCAGGAGATCCCGGACGGCACCTCCTTCGCGGCTGTACGGGCCGACGCCCGGCGCCAGTGGGACCGGCTGCTGGGCCGGGTGGAGGTGCAGGGCGCCGGCGAGGACCAGCTCACCACCCTCTACTCGTCCCTCTACCGGCTGTACCTGTACCCCAACTCCGGCTACGAGAGGGTCGACGGCAAGGACCAGTACGCCTCGCCGTTCTCCCCCATGCCCGGCCCGGACACCCCCACCCACACCGGCGCGAAGATCGTCGACGGCAGGGTGTACGTCAACAACGGCTTCTGGGACACCTACCGGACGACCTGGCCGGCGTACTCCTTCCTGACACCCCGCCAGGCGGGTGATCTGGTCGACGGGTTCGTGCAGCAGTACAAGGACGGCGGCTGGACCTCCCGCTGGTCCTCCCCCGGCTACGCCGACCTGATGACCGGCACCTCCTCCGACGTCGCCTTCGCCGACGCCTACGTCAAGGGCGTCGACTTCGACGCGAAGGCGGCCTACGACGCGGCCCTGAAGAACGCCACCGTCGTGCCCCCCGCCTCCGGCGTCGGCCGCAAGGGCATGGCCACCTCGCCCTTCCTCGGCTACACCAGCACCGACACGCACGAGGGCCTGTCCTGGGCGATGGAGGGCTACGTCAACGACTACGGCATCGCGAAGATGGGCGAGGCCCTGTACCGCAAGACCGGCGAGCAGCACTACCGGGAGGAGGCCGACTACTTCCTCAACCGCGCCCGCGACTACGTCCACCTCTTCGACGCCAGGGCCGGCTTCTTCCAGGGCCGCGACGCCCGGGGCGACTGGCGGGTGGACCCCGACCGGTACGACCCGCGCGTGTGGGGCTACGACTACACCGAGACCAACGGCTGGGGCTACGCCTTCAGCGTCCCCCAGGACAGCCGCGGCCTGGCCAACCTCTACGGCGGCCGCGCCAAGCTCGCCGACAAGCTGGACGCCTACTTCGCCACCCCGGAAACCGCCTCGCCCGAGTTCGTCGGCTCCTACGGCGGCGTCATCCACGAGATGACCGAGGCGCGGGACGTGCGGATGGGCATGTACGGGCACTCCAACCAGGTCGCCCACCACGTCATCTACATGTACGACGCGGCCGGGCAGCCCTGGAAGACGCAGAAGTACGTCCGCGAGGTGCTCTCCCGGCTGTACACCGGCAGCGAGATCGGACAGGGCTACCACGGCGACGAGGACAACGGCGAGCAGTCGGCCTGGTACCTGTTCTCCGCGCTCGGCTTCTACCCGCTGGTGATGGGCAGCGGCGAGTACGCCATCGGCTCCCCGCTGTTCACCCGGGCCACCGTGCACCTGGACAACGGCCGCGACCTGGTGATCCGCGCGCCGAGGAACAGCGCGAAGAACATCTACGTGCAGGGCGTGCGGGTCAACGGGAAGCCGTGGAACTCCACCTCGCTGCCCCACTCCCTGCTCGCCAGGGGCGGAGTGCTGGACTTCGACATGGGCCCCGCCCCGTCGTCCTGGGGCACGGGCGCCGACGCGGGCCCCGTCTCGATCACCCGGGGCGACGACGTCCCCGCGCCCCGCAGGGACGTGCTGAAGGGCGACGGCGCCCTGTTCGACGACACCTCGGCGACGGACGCGACCGTCACCAGCGTGGACCTGCCGGTGAGCGACGCGCCGAAGGCCGTGCAGTACACGCTGACCTCGTCCGCGGACCACACGAAGGCGCCGGCCGCCTGGACCCTGCAGGGCTCGGCGGACGGCACCGAGTGGAAGACGCTGGATACGCGCTCCGGGGAGTCCTTCCGGTGGGACCGGCAGACGCGGGCCTTCACCATCGCCGCGCCCGGCGCCTACCGGCACTACCGGCTGGTGCTGGACGGCGGCGCGGCGACGCTGGCGGAGGTGGAGCTGCTGGCCTGACGGGACGCGGGCGCACGGACGTGTGACCGCGTGGCCGCACGACTGTGTGATCGCACGACCGTGTGACCGTGTGACGCGGAAGGGGGCGGGCCCGTTTCGGGTCCGCCCCCTTCTTGCTTGCTCCGGTCGGTCCGCCCGCTTCGTCAGCCGGTGGCCAGCGTGAAGACGTGCAGGTCGGTGTGGTCCGGCAGCCGCACGCTGCTGATCTCCTTGCCCTCCGGCGCGGTGAAGGGCCGGGTGGCGAAGACGTACGTCGTCACCGGGTCCCGGTCCGCGCCCGCGACGTTGCGGTACGGCGTCCTGGCGACGACCTCGTTGCCGTACCGGACGCCGCCGGCGCCGCCGCCGACCGTCCAGTCGGTGAAGGAGAGGTCGACCGTGCCGGTCGTTCCGTCGGTGTAGGTGAGGGTGGCGGTGTCCTGCTGGTCGCCGTTGACGGCGGAGCCGACGAAGGACAGCCGGCGGGCGGGACCGGCCAGGCGGATGGTCTGGCCGGCGGCGGAGGCGTTGTCGGGCCGGCCGGCCGGCGAGGCGGGCCAGGTGAAGGCGAGGCCGTCTACGGTGCCGTGCGCGCCGGGGGCGAGGCCCGCGGCGGCCAGGGCCTGGCGGGAGTAGCTCCAGCCGCCGCCGTCGTAGTCGGCCTCGTCGTGCTCGCCGTCGTCGTCGGAGGCCCCGGTGTTGTTGTAGGCGGCGAGCAGGCTGCCGGGCGCGGCCACCGTGAGGGAGACCGGCTGCGCGTAGGAGGTGCCCTCGGAGGTGACGGTGACCTTCACGTCGTAGTAGCCCTGCGCGATGTCCTCGGCGGTGGAGAGGGTGATCTCCCGCAGGCCGCCGGTCACCGTGCCCTCGGCGGGGGTGGCGGTGACGCCGGGCGGGGTCTCGACGCGGAAGCGGACCTCGGGGCCGCTGCCGCCGGTCAGGGACAGGGCGCGGACGGCAATCCGGGTGCTCTGCCCGGGGGCGAGGGTGGCCGCGGTGGGGCCGACGCCGATCTGGTAGGGCTGCTCGCCCTTACGGAAGGACGGCGGGGCGTCGGCCGGGTCGCTGCCCCAGGCGCGGTCGGGGATGGTGCCGAGCGTGTAGTCCAGGCGGCCGCCGTCGCGCACGAAGGACGCCGGGAGCCACGGGCGGTCGTGGGTGCGGCCGTCGACCTTCAGGGACTGGACGTACGGCGCGTCGGCCGCCGCGCCCCGGGCCCGGATCGAGATGTCGTTGCCGTACGGCCGGTCGATCTCGATGCGCTCGAACAGCGGGGAGGCCAGGACGAGTTCGGCGCGCGAGGGCACCTGCGGGTACATGCCGAGCGCGGAGAAGACGTACCAGGACGACATCGCGCCGAGGTCGTCGTTGCCGGGGATGCCGCCGGGCGCGGTGGACCACAGCCGCCGCAGGGCGGCGCGGACGGTCTCCTGCGTCTTGTAGGGGGCGCCGGCGTAGTCGTACAGGTAGGGGACGTTGATCGACGGCTCGTTGTCGAGTTCGGCCTTCTCGCCGCCGCTGCCGGTGAAGGCCCAGTCGCCGTCCGCGTCGTGGAAGAAGGCGTCGAGGCGGGCGAGGGCCTTGTCGCGGCCGCCCATCGCGGCGAACAGCCCGGCCGGGTCGTGCGGCACCATCCAGGTGTACTGGGCGGCGGTGCCCTCCACGAAGCCGTTGCCGGTGGCGGGGGTGAAGCCGGTGACCCAACTGCCGTCGGCCTTGCGGTTGGCGATGTAGCCGCCGCTGTCGTCGGCCGCGATGTCGAAGTTGTTCTGCCACCACTGGGCGCGCTTCTGGAAGACGGCCCGCGTGTCCTTCTCCCCCGCGGCGGCGGCCAGTTGGGAGATCGCGAAGTCGGCCGTGGACATCTCCAGCGTCTCCGCGGCGCCGCCCCAGGCGTTGGAGACGGACGGCATGTAGTGCAGCTTCAGGTACTTGTCGAGCGAGGGCCGCTGGCCCACCGACAGCACCGGCTTGCCCGCCGGCGACAGGTCCTGCTCGGTCGGCACGGTCGCCGCCCGCACCAGCGAGGCCAGCGCGCCGCGCAGGTCGAAGCCGGTGCCGCCGAAGGCGCGGATGCCGGCCAGGGCGGTCGGTGAGGGGTCGCCGTTCATGACGTGGGTGCCGGCCGCGCCGTGCAGCCACCGGTCCCACACCCCGCCGTTCTGCCGGGCCAGTTCGTACAGCGACTGCGCGACGTCGGAGCCGGTGCGCGCATCGAGCAGAGTCAGCAGCTGCACCTGGTCGCGGTAGACGTCCCAGCCCGAGAACGTGCCGTACTGCGCCCGGTGGCCGGCGCGCACCCGGTGCACGTCGCCGTCGCTGCCGCGGTAGCGGCGGTCGGCGTCGCTGATGACGTTGGGGTGCAGCAGGGAGTGGTAGAGCGCGGTGTAGAAGGTGGTGCGCTCGGCGTCCGTGCCGCCGCCCACGCGGATCGCGGCCAGCCGGTGGCGCCAGGCGCGGCGGGCCGCCGCGCGGACGGAGCCGAAGGAGCGGCCGGGCGGGTTCTCGGCCCGCAGGTTGGCCTCGGCGCCCTCGGGACTGACGTAGGAGATGCCGACCTTGACGTGGACCGGGCCGGTGCCGGGCGCGAACTCGACGTAGCCGCCGGCGCCCTTGCCGGCCACCGGGCGCCCGCCGTCCGCGAAGCCGCCGGTGCCGCCGGTGGTGTGGGTCGAGCCGGGGCTGAGGCGGTCGTCCCGCCAGGTGCCGGTGGCCTTGAAGGCGCGGTCGAAGCGGGCGGTGAAGTACAGGGTGTAGTAGGCGCGGCGGCCCTCGGGGTCGAGGTAGCCGCAGAAGTTGCCGGAGGTGACCGAGCCGGAGACGGTGCGGGTGGCCGGGTCGATGGTGACCGAGGAGTCCGTGGAGCCGACCTCGGAGTTGGCGGTGCGGATCAGCAGCGAGGCGGGCTTGCCGGCCGGGTAGGTGAAGCGGGCGGAGCCGGTGCGGGCGGTGGCCGTCAGGTCGGCGGTGACGCCCGAGGCGAGGGTCACCTGGTAGCGGCCGGGTTCCGCGGTCTCGTCGGCGTGGTCGAAGCCGGAGGCGTACACCGCGTCCTTGGTGTCGCTCGCGGGCGAGGAGGTGACCTCGCCGGCGTACGGGAAGAACGGGATGTCGCCGCTGCCGCCCGCGCAGCCCGTGCCGGACATGTGGGTCAGGCTGAAGCCGCGGATGCGGGTGGCGTCGTACTGGTAGCCGCCGGGGGCGGCGGTTCTGGTGGCGTCGCCACGGGTGTTCTCCGGGCTGAAGGACAGCATGCCGAACGGGACGACGGCGCCCGGGAAGACGTTGCCGCCGTTCTTCGTGCCGATCAGCGGGTCGACGTAGGGGGTGGGATCGCGGACGAGGTCGGGTGGGGGTGCGGCGGACGCCGCGAGGGCGGGAGTCGAGCCGCCGGCCGCCAGCGCGGCGGCGAGCAGCAGGGACACGGGACGGAAGCGCATGACGCGGCCCCTCCTTGGTCGGACGGGTCGCGCACCACGGGTCGCACAAGCCGCGAGGACAGTAGCGTGGGCCGCGCCCGCCGCGGAAGACCGCGGACGGACCGTGCGGCGGGCGCGCCTCATCCGGGCGTGCGTGCCTCACTCCGCTCGCCGGTCTGCTCGCCGCCCCCTGAACGCGCCTCATCCGGGCGTGCGCGCCTCACCCGGGCGTGCATGCCTTGTCCGGGCGGGTCGGCGGTGAAGTGCCTTGACATCGTTGTCGGTTGGCGCGGTAAGGTCATGTCCGGACCAGTCCCGGATCTCTCGGCCGATGCGGTGGAGGGGTCCGGCCCACCGTTGCGACAACGTTGTCGCGTGCCGCAGCGTCGCCACAAGCCGCACGCCGCATCCGTACCACACCGCACGGACCCGGTGGCCTCACCCCCGGCCACCGGGTCCGCCTTTCGCATCCCGCAACGCCCCGGGACTCCGGGCCGCTTCGGACCGCCGTGGAGCCCCGCCCCTGCGGGTGTGGGGTGGGGGCACACCGGGGCAGGTTCCGGTCTACCCATGGGAGCGCTCCCACCCCACTCCTCCGTGAAGCTAGCCGCCACGGCCACGCTTGTAAACGCCCTTGACGAATAAGTGTGGTGACGATCCGTCAGATTCTGCCTCCGGCTGCCCCGGCTCCGTCCGCCCGTGGGCGGCTCAGCCCCGCCCGTCCGTGGGCGGCTCAGTCCCGCCCGTCCGCCGGCGCGCGGCGGGCCGAGAGCAGGACGTAACCCACCTCGGGGCAGGCGCCGAAGGCGGCGATCACGTCGGCCCCGGCACGGATCGACGCGCCTCCCGGGGTGTCGGCAGCGGCGGCGAACTCCCGCATGACGGAGGTGACATGGTCGTAGGAGGGCCGTACGGCGTCGCCGATGTCGGTGAGCTCCTCCAGCTCCCAGCCGGTGCGCTCCAGCAGGCCGCGCAGGTCGTCGGCGGTGGCGAAGGAGGTGACGCGGAACATCTCGGCCGTCGCGGCGACGGCGGCCGCGGCGGGCCCGGTGACCGGGCCGCGCAGCAGCAGGTCCGCCACGGCCAGGCGGCCGCCGGGGCGCACGGCCTGGTGGAGCCGGCCGAGCACGGTGGCCCGGTCCGGCATGTGCAGCAGCGACTCGACGGCGAACGCGGCGTCGAACGAGGCCGCGGGGAACGGCGGCCGCATGGCGTCGGCGAGCAGGAACCGCGCCGACCACCGCTCCCCTGCGTCCCGGGCCGCCCGGTCCGCCGCCTGCCGGGCCTGCCGGAGTTGGTGGCGGCTGACGGTGATGCCGGTGACGTGGACGGCGTGGCGGGCGGCGATGCGCAGGGCGGGGTGGCCGTTGCCGCAGCCGACGTCGAGGACCCGGTCGCCGGGGCGCAGGGCGAGGCGGTCGGCCACGAGGTCGGTGAGGAGGTCGGCGGCCTCGCCGGGGGAGGCGACCGTGCCGTCCTCGGGCCAGACGCCCAGGTGGACGTTGCCGCCGAGGGCCTGCGCCCACACGTCCGTGAACCGGTCGTACAGTCGGCCCACCGCGTCGGGGTCCGTGTCGTGCTGCCGGGTCATGCCGCATCCGCCTCCCACCGCCGCCGACGACGCGGGCGACCGGGCCGGTCGCCGCGGTGGCCCGTGCCTTCCCTGCCGGGCGGCCGAACATGCCCTTCCGCCGCCGTTTCGACGCCGCTTCACCGCTGCTTCGCCGCTGCTTCGCCGCCGTTCCGACGCCCCTTCACCTCCGTTTCGCCCGTTCCGGCCGGAGGGTGGCGGAAAGCCGACGGGCCGCGGTTCCTGCGGAAAGCCGACGGGCCGTGGTCCCCCTCGCGGAAAACGGAAGGGCCGCGGCCCCCTTGCGGGAAGCCGCGGCCCGGTTGCCGTGCCGGCCGGCCTACTTGCGGATCAGGTTGCGCAGCACGTACTGCATGATGCCGCCGTTGCGGTAGTAGTCGGCCTCACCGGGGGTGTCGATGCGGACGACCGCGTCGAACTCGACACCGGTGTCGGTGGTGACCTTGACCGTGCGCGGCGTGCGGCCCTCGTTGAGCTCGGTGACGCCGGTGATGGAGAAGGTCTCCTCGCCGGTCAGGCCGAGGGACTCGGCGTTCTGGCCCTCGGGGAACTGCAGCGGCAGCACGCCCATGCCGATGAGGTTCGAGCGGTGGATGCGCTCGAAGGACTCGGCGATGACGGCCTTGACGCCGAGCAGCGCGGTGCCCTTGGCGGCCCAGTCGCGCGAGGAGCCGGAGCCGTACTCCTTGCCCGCCAGGACGACCAGCGGGATGCCGGCCTTCTGGTAGTTCTGCGCGGCGTCGTAGATGAAGGAGACCGGGCCGCCCTCCTGCGTGAAGTCGCGGGTGTAGCCGCCCTCGGTGCCCGGCGCGATCTGGTTGCGCAGGCGGATGTTGGCGAACGTGCCGCGGATCATCACCTCGTGGTTGCCGCGGCGGGAGCCGTAGCTGTTGAAGTCGCGGCGCTCCACGCCGTGCTCCAGCAGGTACTTGCCGGCCGGGGTGTCGGCCTTGATGGCGCCGGCCGGGGAGATGTGGTCGGTGGTGACCGAGTCGCCCAGCTTGGCCAGGACGCGGGCGCCGGTGATGTCGGTGACCGGGTCCGGCTGCGCCTTCATGCCCTCGAAGTACGGGGGCTTGCGCACGTAGGTCGACTCCGGGTCCCACTCGAAGGTGTCGCCGGTGGGTACCGGCAGCGCCTGCCACTGGGCGTCGCCGGCGAAGACGTCCTGGTAGGACTTGTTGAACATGTCGTCGCCGATGGCGTGGGCGATGACCTCGTTGATCTCCTGCTCGGACGGCCAGATGTCCTTCAGGAAGACCGGGTTGCCGTCCTTGTCGGTGCCCAGCGGCTCACGGGTGAGGTCGATCTTCATCGAGCCGGCGATCGCGTAGGCCACGACCAGCGGCGGGGACGCCAGGTAGTTCATCTTGACGTCCGGGTTGATGCGGCCCTCGAAGTTGCGGTTGCCGGAGAGGACCGAGACGACCGCGAGGTCGTTGTCGTTGACCGCCTGGGAGATCTCCTCCGGCAGCGGACCGGAGTTGCCGATGCAGGTGGTGCAGCCGTAGCCGACGAGGTTGAAGCCCATCTTCTCCAGGTACGGAGTCAGGCCCGCCTTGTCGTAGTAGTCCATGACGACCTTGGAGCCCGGCGCGAGGGTGGTCTTCACCCACGGCTTGCGGGTCAGGCCCTTCTCCACCGCCTTCTTGGCCAGCAGCGCGGCGCCGACCATCACGGACGGGTTGGAGGTGTTGGTGCAGGAGGTGATGGCGGCGATGGCCACGGCACCGTGGTCGATCTCGAAGGTCTGGCCGTCGGCGGTGGTGACGGTGACCGGGTGGGACGGGCCGGCGCCGGGGACGACGGCGGAGTGCTGCGGGGCGCCGGCGCCGTTGTCCTCGTGGCCGTAGGCCGGGGCGTCGCTGGCCGGGAAGGACTCGGCGCCGGCCTCGTCGACCGGGGAGGACACGCCGTGCGGCTGCTCCTGCTGCGGCACGCCCGGCTTGCGGTCGTCGCCGCCGGTGACGCCGGCCTGCACGTAGTTGAGCACGTCGCTCTTGAACTGCTCGGCGGCGGCGGCCAGTTCGATGCGGTCCTGCGGGCGCTTGGGGCCGGCGATGGACGGCACCACGGTGGACAGGTCCAGTTCGAGCTTCTCGGAGTAGTCCGGCTCGGCGGACGGGTCCAGCCACAGGCCCTGCTCCTTGGCGTACGCCTCGACCAGGGCGACCTGCTGCTCGCTGCGGCCGGTCAGGCGCAGGTAGTTCAGGGTCTCGTCGTCGATCGGGAAGATCGCGGCGGTGGAGCCGAACTCCGGCGACATGTTGCCGATGGTGGCGCGGTTGGCGAGCGAGGTCTTGGCCACGCCCTCGCCGTAGAACTCGACGAACTTGCCGACCACGCCGTGCTTGCGGAGCATCTCGGTGATGGTCAGCACCAGGTCGGTGGCGGTGGTGCCGGTGGGCAGCTCGCCGGTGAGCTTGAAGCCGACGACGCGCGGGATGAGCATGGAGACCGGCTGGCCGAGCATGGCGGCCTCGGCCTCGATGCCGCCGACGCCCCAGCCGAGGACGCCGAGGCCGTTGACCATGGTGGTGTGCGAGTCGGTGCCGACCAGGGTGTCCGGGTAGGCCTTGCCGTCGCGGACCATGACGACGCGGGCCAGGTGCTCGATGTTGACCTGGTGGACGATGCCGGTGCCCGGCGGGACGACCTTGAACTCGTCGAACGCGGTCTGGCCCCAGCGCAGGAACTGGTAGCGCTCCTTGTTGCGGCCGTACTCCAGCTCGACGTTGACCTTGAAGGAGTCCGGGGTGCCGAACTTGTCGGCGATGACGGAGTGGTCGATCACCAGCTCGGCCGGGGCCAGCGGGTTGATCTTCGACGGGTCGCCGCCGAGCTCCTTGACGGCCTCGCGCATGGTGGCGAGGTCCACGACGCAGGGCACGCCGGTGAAGTCCTGCATGATCACGCGGGCCGGCGTGAACTGGATCTCCTGGCTCGGCTGGGCCTGGGAGTCCCAGGTGCCGAGCGCGCGGATGTGGTCGGCGGTGATGTTCGCGCCGTCCTCGGTGCGGAGCAGGTTCTCCAGCAGGACCTTCAGGCTGTAGGGCAGCCGGGCCGAGCCCTCCACCTTGTCCAGGCGGAAGATCTCGTACGATTCGTCGCCCACCTTCAGCGTGCTGCGGGCGTCGAAGCTGTTCGCCGACACGACAGTCTCCTTCATTTATGTGCGCGTACCACCGCAATCCTGCCGCCACGCCGTCCCGGCCGATCAGCTAAGGTAAGGCTAAGTAAGGTCACCCTTACCGCGGTGACGGCTGCGGTGCGCCTCGGCAGATATCTCGATGTCGAGATAACACTAGTACATGGGGGCCGGATGGTCATGCCCAACCCGGAGAACGCCCTGCCCCGGCGAGGGCCGGGCGGCTCCCGGCAGGACCCACGGCCCCGCCTCCCGGGTCACCGGACTCGCGGTTTCGATGCACGGCCGACGGGGCGCCACCTCCCGGCTCGG
Source organism: Streptomyces echinoruber (assembly GCF_014651135.1). Classification (GTDB taxonomy): domain Bacteria; phylum Actinomycetota; class Actinomycetes; order Streptomycetales; family Streptomycetaceae; genus Streptomyces; species Streptomyces echinoruber. The sequence goes on along the minus strand of NZ_BMWH01000009.1, from coordinate 106,618 downwards.
CACCGCCTCTCGGCTCGGTGCCGTCTCTCGGCTCGGCACCGCCTCTCGGCTCGGTGCCGTCTCTCGGCTCGGCACCGCCTCTCGGCTCACGGGATCCGGCCGCCGGGGAGACGGCACTCCGCCCGGCCACCAAAGCCCTGCCCTGCCACCGAGGGCCCGTCCGGCCACCAAAGCCCTGCCCTGTCGCCAAGGGGCCGCCCGGCCGTCGAGGACCCGGCCGGCCGCCGAAGCTCCACCGACCCCGAAGCCCCGCCCCGCCGCCGAGGGCCGGCCATCAAGGGGCCGACGCGGGGTATCCGCGTGAGCGGGAGGATTTCGGCACCGGCCGGAAGGAGACACGCATGCCGCTCACGTTCCGCAAGAGCTTCCGCATCCTGCCGGGGGTGCGGCTGAACATCAACAAGCGGTCCTGGTCCATCACCGCCGGCGGCGGGAAGGGTCCGCGGTACACCCGCAGCAGCACGGGACGTCGTACGACATCGGTGGATTTGCCCGGACCTTTCGGGTGGCGTCGCACCCGTACGGAGCGCCGTCGTTGACGGCACGTCACCCGAACGGACCCCCCAGGAGGTGCCATCTCATATCTGAGATAACCTCAACCTCATGGCAGACGACTACCTCGTACGCATCGGCAAGCTCATCCGTGACGCCCGCAAGCACCGGGGCTGGACGCAGAGTCAGCTCGCCGAGGCGCTCGGAACCAGCCAGAGCGCCGTCAACCGCATCGAACGCGGCAACCAGAACATCAGCCTTGAGATGATCGCCCGTATCGGCGAGGCGCTGGACAGCGAGATCGTCTCCCTGGGCTACGCCGGTCCGATGCACCTGCGGGTGGTCGGCGGCCGCCGGCTGCACGGCGCCATCGACGTCAAGACGAGCAAGAACGCGTGCGTGGCACTGCTGTGCGCCTCGCTGCTCAACCGGGGCCGCACGGTGCTGCGCCGCGTCGCCCGCATCGAGGAGGTCTACCGCCTTCTGGAGGTCCTCAACTCCGTCGGCGTGCGCACCCGTTGGATCAACGACGGCACCGACCTGGAGATCGTGCCCCCGGCCGACCTCGACGTGGGCGCGATCGACGCGGAGGCGGCCCGCCGGACGCGGTCCATCATCATGTTCTTCGGCCCGCTGCTGCACCGCATGGACCACTTCAAACTGCCGTACGCCGGCGGCTGCGACCTGGGCACCCGCACCATCGAACCGCACATGATCGCGCTGCGCCGGTTCGGGCTGGACATCACGGCCACCGAGGGCTGGTACCACGCCGAGGTGGACCGCGCGGTGCGTCCCGGCCGCCCGATCGTGCTGACCGAACGCGGCGACACTGTCACCGAGAACGCGCTGATGGCCGCCGCCCGGCACGACGGCGTGACCGTCATCCGCAACGCCTCCTCCAACTACATGGTCCAGGACCTGTGTTTCTTCCTGGAGTCCCTGGGCGTGCGGGTGGAGGGCATCGGCACCACCACGCTCACCGTGCACGGCGTGCCCGACATCGACGTCGACGTCGACTACTCCCCCTCCGAGGACCCGGTGGAGGCGATGAGCCTGCTGGCCGCCGCCGTCGTCACCGGATCGGAACTGACGATCCGCCGGGTGCCCGTCGAGTTCCTGGAGATCGAGCTCGCGGTGCTGGAGGAGATGGGCCTCGACCACGACCGCACGCCCGAGTACGTCGCCGACAACGGCCGCACCCGGCTGGTGGACCTCACCGTGCGGCCCTCCAAGCTGGAGGCGCCGATCGACAAGATCCACCCCATGCCGTTCCCCGGCCTGAACATCGACAACGTCCCCTTCTTCGCGGCCATCGCCGCCACCGCGCAGGGCAAGACCCTCATCCACGACTGGGTCTACGACAACCGCGCCATCTACCTGACCGACCTCAACCGCCTCGGCGGCCGCCTCCAACTCCTCGACCCGCACCGGGTGCTGGTGGAGGGCCCGACCCGCTGGCGGGCGGCGGAGATGATGTGCCCGCCGGCCCTGCGGCCCGCCGTGGTCGTCCTGCTGGCGATGATGGCCGCCGAGGGCACCTCCGTGCTGCGCAACGTGTACGTCATCAACCGAGGTTACGAGGACCTGGCCGAGCGCCTGAACTCCGTCGGGGCACAGATCGAGACCTTCCGGGACATCTGAAAGCCTTCGGAAAAAGCGCCGCCACGCCCCACCTGAGCTGCGTGAATACGAAGCGAGAGAGGGGGCGTGGCGGCGCCGCTGGGAGTTTTCTGGGCCTTTTGGCCGGTACCGAAGAATCACCGGTCGCCCTGCGTCCGCATGCTGCGTGATCGGCGAGGTGTCCACCCGAGCCGGTCACGACTGAGCCTCTGCTGAAGGATGTGTGCATGCTGGACGACCTGGACCGTGCCCTGATCCACGCGCTGCACATCGACGGCCGCGCGCCTTTCAGCCGGATCGCCACCGCCCTCGACGTCTCCCCGCAGACCGTCGCCCGCCGCTACCGCCGGTTGCGCGCCGAGGCGTCCTTACGGGTCGTGGGTCTGCCGGACCCCCGTCAGGCGGGTCGGACGCAGTGGCTCGTCCGGCTCACCGCGGCGGCCGGTTCCGCGCAGGACCTGGCCTACGCCCTCGTCCGCAGACAGGACACCTCGTGGGTGAAACTCACCTCCGGCGGCACCGAGATCGTCGCGATCATCCACACCCCGACCGACGCCGGCGCGGGCAACTCCCTGTTGCTGCGCGACATTCCGCGCACCAGCAACATCACCGCCGTGTCCGCGCACTGCATCCTCCACACCTACCTGGGCGGACCGACGAACTGGCGCCGCAGCGCCGACACCCTGGACGAGGAGCAGCAGCGCATCCTGCGCGAGCACGAGGCGGCCGGCACCTCGTACGTGCCGGTGCCGCGCCACCTCACGGACGCTGACGCGGACTTGCTGCTCGCCCTGCAGAAGGACGGGCGTGCCACCCACGCGGAGCTGGCCCGGGCGACCGGCTGGTCCCCGGTCACGGTGGCGCGCCGGCTCGCCGATCTGCAGGCGAGCGGCGCGATCTTCTTCGACGTGGAGGTCGACGCCGGGCACTTCGGGGTCAACACCAGGGCGCTGCTGTGGATGTCGGTGAGTCCTGCCCATCTGGAGAACGTGGCGACGACACTGGCGGGCCACGACGAACTGGCCTACGTCGCCGCGACCACGGGACGCACCAATCTGGTGGCCCAGGCCCTGTGCCGTGACCCCGCCGACCTGCACCATTACCTGACCCGGCGGCTGGGCTCACTGGATGCCGTCCACACCCTCGAGACCACCCCGGTCCTTTGGAACCTCAAAGCGGCGAGCCCCGTCGTCACCGATCCGACCCGCACCAGAAGGCCGCCCGCCCCGGTCCGCCCCCGCGTGTGACGGCCGATGGCCCGGCAACCGCGAGCACGCGGGGGCGGCGGCCCGGAGGCCGCCGCGCACACCGGGGAAGGGGGCAGCCTAGTGCCCCGCTCCCGCATCGTCCGGAGCGTTCTTGCCCGTCATCATCCGGCTGGTCGCGAAGCCGGCCAGGACCAGCGCCACGGCGACCCGGAACGCGACCTGGACGGCGTGCAGGGCGGCCGGCGCACCGCCGTCGCCGGCGCTTTCCAGATAGACGCTGCCCAGCACGGCGACCCCGAGCGTGGCTCCCAGCTGCTGGACCGCGTTGAGCAGGCCCGCGGCCGAGCCGATCTCCCGCGGTTGCAGCGGCTTGAGGGCGATGGTGAAGAACGCCGGACTGAACAGGCCGACTCCGAGCCCCACGACCCCGAGCGCGAACGGCAACGGCGTCGGGTACGTGTGCGGGTCCGCCTCGTGATAGACGGCGACAGCGGCCAGCGCACCGACCAGGAGAACGGTCAGACCGAGGCTCATCATGCGGTGCCCGTAGCGCCGGACCAGGTGCGCGCCGGCCACCCAGGAAGCGACGGCCAGGCCCGCCGACCACGGGGCGAGGGTCAGGCCCGCCTTCAACACGTCGGTTCCCAGACCCAGTTGGAGCTGGAGAACGATGACCGTCATCAGCCCGTTGGTGACCGCGAAGAAGGAGGCCGACGTCATCAGGGCGGCCGGGAAGCCGCGGTGGGCGAACAGGCTGGGCTCCACCAGCGGGCTGCGCCCGGCGGCGGCCACCGCGCGCTGGTGCACGGCGAACACGGCCATCAGGCACAGCCCGGCCACGATCGCCGCCCAGCTCCACCCCGGCAGAGCGGTCAGGTCGGCACCGATCAGCGGGTACACGACGAGACCGACGCCGGCCGTGGCCAGCAAGGTGCCGATCACATCGAGGGTGGGCCGGTCGGGAGCGCGGTTCTCCAGCAGCCGGGGCGAGATCGCGAGGACGATCAGCGACACCGGAACGTTCACCAGGAAGGCCGCCCGCCACGAAGAGCCGAACAGGTCGGCATGCGTGAGCACGCCACCCAGCACCGGCCCGCAGACGGCGGCGAGGCCCATCACCGGGCCGATGCCGCCCAAGGCCTTGGACATCTCAGGCCCGGAGAACATCGCCTTGATCAGGCCAATGCTCTGGGGGATGATCACGGCCGCCGCGGCTCCCTGCACCACCCGGAAGGCGATCAGAAGCCCCACCGTGGGTGCCACGGCGCAAGCGGCGGACGCGACCATGAATCCGGTGACACCGATCACGAACAGCCGCTTGCGGCCGGCGATGTCGCCCAGCCGCCCGCCGGTGATCAACAGCACCGCGAACGGCAGCGTGTAGGCGGTCGTGAACCACTGGATGTCCGAGACCGACCCGCCCAGATCGGCATGGATCTTCGGTGCGGCGACCTGCACGATGGTCGCGTCCAGCAGGTTCATCGCCTCACCGAGCAGCAGGGCGGTGAGCGCCGGCCACCGCCATCGGTACGCCGTGGGAGTCGGCGTCAGCGCACGCTCAGCAGTCATCGGGGTTCCTCTCCACCGTCGTCGACACGCCGGTCCGGCCCCGGTCGGTGGGGCGTCGGGGCCGGCCACGGCTCAGCGTGGGAGGAGAGGAACAGGGCGCTCCAGCCAGAACCGGGAGAGGGAGGATTTCTTCCATCGCCGCCTCCCGTGGCGGCGATTTCCCACACCCCGGCCGCGTGCGTGCGCGTCGCCGACGTCACCGCCGTATCCGGGTGAGCCCGGGCATGTGGTGCGAGGTCCCTTCACCAGGGCCCCGGATGGGAGAAAAGCTCCAGTCCACCGTCGGTCCGTGGAGCGGGACGGTCGGGAATGGGCGCCGGGCCGGGCAGCCCGGGGCCGGACGATTCCCGGCCCGCGGGTCGCGACGGTGCACTTTTTCCGGTGACGGGCGGGGGCGTACGGGACGAAATCGTGTGATTTGGAGCCTCGTCGGGCCGTGTCCGACCATGGGTACCGCCCCGGTGATGCTGGCCGGCATGTCCGGCGCTTCGGGCTGCCCGTCGCCACCGCGCTGGTGATGGGCAACATCATCGGCGGCGGCATCTTCCTGTTCTTGGCCTCCGTCGCCCCGTACGGCACGGTCAGCCTGGTCGCCTTCGGGGTCCTGACCGTGGGGACCGTCGCCCTGGGCCTGGTGTTCGGGCGGCACGCCACGCCCGTCCGCCCCTGGCCCGTGGAGAGGCACACGGGCTCGCGCGAGGTGAACCCGGGGCCGGGCCATCGAGCCACCGCGGCAGGAACATCAGCGACTTGCCGGACCCCGGCCGCCCGGAGGCGCAGGAGGCGTGGAAGCCGCGCAAGTGCGGCAGGCGCGCTTCCGCGAGGTTCCACGACGCGGGAGAGCCCGGGAGGGGTCGAGCGGCGGACTGGCGTCGTCCGGGGCTCCTCGATCCGCCCTGCGGGTTTTCGCCCGGCGCTCGCCTCCGCTCGACGAGGTATGACTACCTGCCGGCCCCTCGTCGGTCATCGGCAACGTACCGGCGCCCGTCAGCCCGTTAATCATCCGTTGACAACGTCAACACGATAATGTGACCTGCCTCAACACGGTGAAGGTGTACTCTCCCTGCGGGGTGCACTCACCTTGCACGCGACAGGTGAACCGGGGAGGGGCGATGGGCTTGGAGACGGTGGGCGGACGCTTCCGGATCACAGGGGCTGTGGGGCGCGGGAACATGGGCGAGGTGCACCGGGCCGAGGACCTCCAGGCCGCCCCGGACTCCCCGCACCGGCAGGTCGCGGTCAAGACCGTGCTGCGCGGCCGGACCGGAGTCGCGGTCGACACCTCGGGGTCCGGCAAGGAGATCGACCGCTTCCGCCGCGAAGTGCGGATCATGCGCATGCTCTCCCAGGGCCACCCGAACCTCACCCTGCTGATCGACGGCGGCGTGGACGAAACGCCGGGCGGCAGCGGCCTGCCCTACCTGGCCATGGAGCTGCTGGACGGCCATCCGCTCGCGGACCTCATCGACGAGGAGCCCCAGCTCCCGGTCTCCTGGGTCGCCGCCATCGGGGCGCAGATCGCCGCCGGTCTGGCCGCCGCGCACACCGCCGGGGTCGTCCACCGCGACCTGAAGCCGGCCAACGTGATGCTGACCCGCGACGGCACCGTCAAGATCCTCGACTTCGGCATGGGCTCGATCGTCGACGATCCCGACCAGACGCGGCTGACCAGCACGGGGGTCAGCGTCGGCACGGCGCGCTACATGGCACCCGAGCAGTTCCGCGCCGAACGGGTCTCCGCCCCGGCCGACCTCTACGCGCTCGGCTGCATCCTGTACGAGCTGCTGATCGGACGGCCGCCGTTCTCCGCCAGGACCCCTTACGAGCTCTCCGAGCAGCACCAGCACGAGCGGCCGCCCCAGTTGACCCTGGTGCGCCCGGATCTGCCCGCCGAGCTGGTCCGGCTGGTGGACCGCCTGCTGGAGAAGGACGCCGAGCTGCGGCCCGAGAACGCCACCCTGGTCCGTGAGGCGCTGGTCCCGCTCGCTCTCGCGCCGGACGACACGGCCGCCCTGCTGGCTCCGTACTGGCGGGCGATGGATCCGGTGGCGCGGCTGCGCGCCCTGCTCCCCGAGCCCGCCCCGGCCGCGCCGGCTCCCGTGCCGCGCAGGGAGCCGCGTCTGCCCGAGGCGATGGACGTCTTCGCCATCCATGCCGATCTGATCCGGGAGTACGAGAGCTTCACCAAGAGCGCGACGGTGATCCGGGACGCCCGGATCGCCGGCTTCGTCGAGGACGACCTGGCGGCGAAGTCGCAGTGGCCCGACCCGTGGCTGTCGCTCAACCCCTTCTTCGCCGACGGCGGCCAGGTCACCGACCTCGTGCGCGACGGGGTGTTGCACCCCAAGTGCGCGGAGATCTTCCAGAGCGGCAAGAAGGAGACCTCGCCGCGCCCGGACGGCCGGCCGCTGACCTTCCACCTCCACCAGCGGCAGGCGATCGAGGCCGCTCAGGCGGGCGACTCCTACGTCCTGACCACCGGCACCGGTTCCGGCAAGTCCCTGTCGTACATCGTCCCGATCGTGGACCACGTGCTGAAGGAGCGCGAGGCGGCGGGACCGGACGCCGAAAGCCGGGTGCGCGCGATCGTCGTCTACCCGATGAACGCGCTGGCCAACTCGCAGCTGGGGGAGCTGGAGAAGTACCTGCGCCACGGTTTCGGGAAGGGCCGCGAGCCGGTCACCTTCGCCCGCTACACCGGTCAGGAGTCCGAGGAGGAACGCCGCGCGCTGCGCAAGAATCCTCCGGACATCCTGCTGACCAACTACGTGATGCTGGAGCTGATGCTGACCCGGCCGGACGACCGGTCGAGTCTGATCCGCATGGCCGAGGGGCTGCAGTTCCTCGTCTTCGACGAACTGCACACCTACCGGGGCCGGCAGGGTGCGGACGTGGCGTTCCTGATCCGCCGGGTCCGCGAGGCCTGCCGGGCCTCCGCGACCCTGCAGTGCATCGGCACCTCGGCGACCATGTCCACCGAGGGCTCCTGGGAGGACCAGCAGCGCGAGGTGGCCAGGGTCGCCGGCCGGCTGTTCGGCACGACGGTGCTGCCGAAGCGGGTCATCGGCGAGACCCTGGTCCGGGCGACCGAGGAGGCCCCCGAGACCGTGCCCGCCGAGCGGTTGCGGGTGCCGGCCGCGCCCCGCTCGTACGAGGCGCTGGTGAAGGACCCGCTGGCCCGCTGGGTGGAGTCCCGGTTCGGCCTGGAGCGCGAGGAGGGTACGGGCCGGCTGCGCCGCCGTGCCCCGGGCACGATCGAGGCGGCCGCGGCCGAGCTGGCCGCGCAGTCCGGGGTGCCCGAGGAGAGTGTGCGCGAGGCGATCCGGACGACTCTGGAGGCGGGTGCGCAGGCCAAGCATCCGGTGACGGAGCGGCCGCTGTTCGCGTTCCGGCTGCACCAGTTCCTCTCCAAGGGCGACACCGTCTACACGACGCTCGAGGATCCGCTGACCCGGCCGCTGACCCGCACCTACCAGCTGGAGCAGCCGGACAGCGGCGGCAAGCCGCTGTTCCCGCTGGCGTTCTGCCGCGAGTGCGGCCAGGAGTACCTGACCGTCTGGCGCACCGAGGAGGGCGGCACGTTCCGGTACGAGCCGCGCCGGGACACCTCCGCCTCCGGGGGCCGCGACGGCGAGGGCTACCTGTACCTGGGCATGCCCGGGGAGGACTACGAGTGGCCGGCCGACCCGCAGAAGGCCGTAGGCGACCGGCGGCTGCCGGAGTCGTGGCTGGAGCCGGACGCGCAGGGCGTGATGGTCGTCAAGAAGTCCTACCGTCACCGGGTGCCCAAGCGCGTCGTCGTGGACGCCTACGGCAACGAGTCGGGCGAGGGGCTGGTGGCGGCGTTCATTCCGGCGCCGTTCCTGTTCTGCGTGCACTGCCAGGTCTCCTACGAGCAGACCCGCGGCCGGGACTTCGCCAAACTGGCCACCCTCGACCAGGAGGGGCGTTCCTCGGCCACCTCGCTGATCTCCGCGTCGATCGTGCGGTCCCTGCGGGCGGTGCCCGAGAAGAGCCTGGACAAGAAGGCGCGCAAGCTGCTCACCTTCGTCGACAACCGGCAGGACGCCTCGCTGCAGGCCGGGCACTTCAACGACTTCGTCCAGGTGACCCAGTTGCGCGGCGCCCTGTACCAGGCCGCGGTGCAGGCCGGTGAGGAGGGGTTGCGCCATGACGACCTCGCCGAGGCCGTCACCGCGGTGATGGGCCTCACCCCCCGCGACTACGCGGCCGGCACAGACCTGACTCCGTCCATGGAGCGCAGGGCGACGAAGGCTTTCCGGGACGTCGTCGGCTACCGCCTCTACCGCGATCTGGAGCGCGGCTGGCGCATCACGATGCCGAACCTGGAGCAGACGGGGCTGCTGCGGATCGACTACGAGGACCTGGGCTGGCTCGCCGCCCGGTCCGAGCGCTGGCAGGCCGCCCACGCCGTGCTGCGCGGCGCCGACCCGGTGCTGCGCGAGGAGGTCGCCCGTACGCTGCTCGACTTCATGCGGCGCGCCCTCGCCATCGACGTGCAGTACTTCCGCGATGACTTCGACGTCCTGCAGCGGGCGAGCGAGGAGCGCCTCACCGGGCCGTGGGTGCTGAGCGAGAGCGACCGGCCGGTCGTCGGAACCGCCTACCCGTACGCCTCGCGGCCGGGCATGGAGCGCTCCGCGCTGTTTCTGTCGGCCCGCGGCAAGTTCGGCAGGTACCTGCGGCGGAACATGCCCAAGCTGCGCGACCTGCCGCTGGAGGACGTCCAGCGCGTCATCGAGGACCTGCTGGAGGTCCTCAAGGAAGCGGACCTGGTGCGCGAGGTGGAGACGGCCCCCGAGCACTCCGGTCCGGCCTACCGCCGCCGCGCGTCGGAGAAGCGCAAGGGCTACCGGGTGTCGGCGGCCGCTCTGATCTGGCGGGCCGGGGACGGCGAGCGGGGCGCGGTCGACCCGCTGGCGCGCACCTACAGCAGCGGCGAGGGCCCCCGCGTCAACCCCTTCTTCCGCGACCTGTACCGGAGCGCGGCCGCCGAACTGGCCGGCCTGTACGCGCGGGAGCACACCGCGCAGGTCGCCCCGGAGGACCGGCTGGAGCGCGAGAGGCGGTTCCGCGACGCCGAACTGCCCCTGCTGTACTGCTCGCCGACGATGGAGCTGGGGGTGGACATCTCCTCGCTCAACGCGGTGCTGATGCGCAACGTGCCGCCGACCCCGGCGAACTACGCGCAGCGCTCGGGCCGGGCGGGCCGGTCCGGCCAGCCCGCGCTGGTGACCACGTACTGCGCCACAGGCAACAGCCACGACCAGTACTACTTCCGCCGCTCCCGGGACATGGTGTCGGGGCAGGTGTCCCCGCCGCGCCTGGACCTCGCCAACGAGGACCTGGTCCGCTCCCATCTGCAGGCCATCTGGCTGGCGGAGACGGGCATGAAACTCGGCAACGCGATCCCGGACGTCATCGACGTCGCCTACGACCCCGACGGCAGCGACCGCCCCGATCCGCAGATGCCGCTGCCGCTCCTGCCCCACGTCCGCGACCTGTCCCTGGACGAGGGCGCCCGCAGGCGTGCCGTCGCCGCCGCCCGCACCGTCCTCGCCCCGCTGATCGCCGATTTCGAGGCCACCACCTGGTGGTACGACGAGTGGATCGAGGACCGGATCGAGCGGGCCCCGAAGGAGTTCGACGCCTCCTTCGACCGGTGGCGTCAGCTGTTCCGGGCGGCCGTCATCGACCAGTACGAGCAGAACAAGCGCGTCGTCGACCACACGCTCTCCCCGGGCGAGCAGAGCCGGGCGCGCTCCCGCCGCCGGGAGGCCGAGACGCAGACGAACCTGCTGCTGAACCGCTCCGCCGACAGCAAGTCGGTGATGAGCGACTTCAATCCGTACCGCTATCTGGCGTCCGAGGGGTTCCTGCCCGGCTACAGCTTCCCGCGGCTGCCGCTGGCCGCGTACATCCCGCGCTCCGGCAACCGCCGCAACGCCGACGGGGACTACCTGCAGCGTCCCCGGTTCCTGGCGATCCGCGAGTTCGGCCCGGGCGCGCTGATCTACCACGAGGGCGCCCGCTACCAGGTCACCCGGGTCCAGCTGCCGCCGGACGCCTCGGGCGACCTGGCGACCTCGGAGGCGAGGCGCTGCGACGGCTGCGGCTACCACCACCCGGTCAGGCCGGGGATGGACAGGTGCACGATGTGCGGGGAGGAGCTGCGGAGCAAGCGCACCGGCCTTCTGCACCTGCACACCGTGTACACCACGCCGCGCGAGCGGATCTCCTCCGACGAGGAGGAGCGCCGCCGGGCCGGTTTCCGCCTGGAGACCTCGTACGCGTTCCAGGACCACGGCGCCCGCAAGGGACGCCTCACCTCGCACGTCACCGACGCCGGCGGCGTGCCCGTCCTCGACCTGGACTACGGCGACTCGGCGACCGTCCGCATCACCAACCTCGGCCGCGTCCGCGACAAGGAGGGCGAACCGGACGGCTACTGGCTGGACCTGGGCGACGGCCGCTGGCTCAACGACCGGGCCGCCGCGGACGCCATCGAGGGCACCGGCATGCCGGTGGTCGACGAGGACGGCAACGAAAAGCGCCGCAAGAAGCGCGTCCTGCCTTACGTGGAAGACCGCCGCAACATCCTCGTGGTCACCCTGGAGGAGCCGCAGCCCGAGCCGGTGGCCCTGTCGTTCCTGTACGCGCTGGAGCGGGGCATCGAGGCGGCGTTCGAGCTGGAGGACTCCGAGCTGACCGCGGAGCTGCTGCCCCCGGACGACGGTCCGCGCCGCCGCATGCTGTTCACGGAGGCCGCCGAGGGCGGCGCCGGTGTGCTGCGCCGGATCCAGCACGACAGGGACGCCCTGGCCAAGGCCGCCCGGACCGCTCTGGAGATCTGTCATTTCGATCCGGAGACCGGCGAGGACCAGGACGGGCCGGCGGGCGGCGAGAAGTGTGCCCGCGGCTGCTACGCCTGCCTGCTGACCTACGCCAACCAGACGCACCACCGCCGGCTGGACCGGCACGCCGCCCGCCCGCTGCTGCTGCGGCTGGCCGGCGCCCGCACCGAGCGGGAGGACCGCGGCGAGTCCCGCAGCGAGCGGTTCCGCAGGCTCGCCCCCGCGGCCGGCGGTGCGAGCGCCGCGCCCGGCGGCGCCCCGGCGTCCTCGCCGACTCCGGCGGAGGCGGATCTGGCGGCCCTGGTCGCCAAGGGCGACCTGCTCGGCTGGCTGAAGGCGAAGGGCTACCGGCTGCCGGACGAGGTCGGCGCCTTCGTCGATGCGGCGGGGGCGCGGCCCGACCTCGTCTTCCGTCTGGACGGCGCCAACCTCGCGGTGTTCGTCGACGTCCCCGGCCGCACGGCCGACTCCACCCGCGATCTCGAGGCCGGCTACCGCCTGGAGGAGGCCGGCTGGGACGTCCTGCGTTTCCCGGCGGACGCCGACTGGGACGCCATCGTGGAGCACAACGCCGCCTACTTCCACCTCCGCTGACCGCCTCTCCGGCTTTCGAACCCCAGGAACCTCAGGAACTGAGACAGCTCATGAGCCTTACGTACACGGCCGGTTCGCTGGTCACCGCCCGCGGCCGGGAATGGGTGGTGCTGCCCGAGAGCGCCCCCGACATGCTGGTGCTGCGCCCTCTGGGCGGGAGCGAGGACGACATCGCGGCCGTCTTTCCCGCTTTCGAGGACGTGTGCCCCGCCCAGTTCGCGGCACCGAGCCCGGACGATCTGGGCGACCAGCGCGCCGCCGGCCTGCTGCGCACGGCGTTGCGCATCGGGTTCCGCTCGGGTGCCGGCCCGTTCCGCTCCCTGGCGTCGATCGCCGTGGAGCCCCGCGCCTACCAGCTGGTCCCGTTGCTGATGGCGCTGCGGCAGCGCACCGTGCGGCTGCTGATCTCGGACGACGTGGGCATCGGCAAGACGGTCGAGGCGGGTCTGATCGCCAAGGAGCTGCTCGCCCAGGGTGAGGCGACCGGGCTGGCCGTGCTGTGCTCCCCGGCGCTGGCCGAGCAGTGGCAGGCCGAGCTGCGGGAGAAGTTCGGCATCGACGCCGAACTGGTCCTGGCCTCCACGGTGTCGCGTCTGGAGCGCGGCCTGGAGCTGGGCCAGTCCCTGTTCGACCGGCACCCGTTCACGATCATCTCGACGGACTTCATCAAGTCGACCCGCCACCGCGAGGACTTCGTGCGGCACTGCCCCGACCTGGTGATCGTCGACGAGGCCCACACGTGCGTGGCCGCCGACGACGCCGCGCAGGGCGGCGCGTCCTCCTCCAGCCAGCTCCGCTACGAGCTGCTGCGGAAGGTCTCCGCCGACGCCGACCGCCACCTGCTGCTGCTGACCGCGACCCCGCACTCCGGCAAGGAGTCCGCGTTCCGCAACCTGCTGGGCCTGGTGCGGCCCGAACTGGCCATCCTGGACCTGGAGTCCCCGGCGGGGCGGGCGAAGCTCGCCGAGCACTTCGTGGCCCGCAAGCGCGCCGACGTCCGCCACTACCTCACCAAGGAGGACGGCCTCGCCGACGACTCCCTGGCCGAGCGGACCGCCTTCCCGTCCGACCGCTGGACGAAGGACGAGCCGTACAAGCTGACCCCCGCCTACCGGGCGCTGCTGGACGACGCCATCGCCTACGCCAGGGACCGCGTCGAGGCGGCCGGCGAGCAGGGCAAGCGGGAGGCCCGTATCGCCTGGTGGTCGGTGATCGCGCTGCTGCGTTCGATGGTCTCCTCGCCCGCGGCCGCCGCGCAGACCCTCAGGACCCGCTCGGAGTCCGCCGCCGCCCGCACCGCGCAGGAGGCGGACGTGCTCGGCGCCCCGGTGGCCGCGGACTCCGCGGACAACGACCGGCTGGAGGGCATGGACGTCGCGCCGGGCGCCGCCGAGACGGAGGAGGCGGGCGCCCGGCTGCTCGAACTCGCCGAGCGGGCCGAGCAGCTCGCCGGCCCGGCCGAGGACGCGAAGCTGAAGGCGCTCATCCGGCACCTGAAGGAGCTGCTCGCCGACGGCTACCACCCGATTGTCTTCTGCCGCTACATCCCCACCGCCAAGTACCTCGCCGAGCAGCTCGACGGCAAGCTCGGCAAGAAGACGAAGATCGCCGCCGTGACCGGCGACCTCTCCCCGCAGCAGCGCCTGGAGCGCATCGAGCAGCTCGCCGCCGCCGACTCCGCCGAGGAGGCCCAGGACCCGGCCGTGCGCCGCGTGCTGATCGCCACCGACTGCCTCTCCGAGGGCGTCAACCTCCAGCACCACTTCGACGCCGTCGTCCACTACGACCTGGCCTGGAACCCCACCCGCCACGATCAGCGCGAGGGCCGCGTCGACCGCTACGGGCAAAAGCGCGACCAGGTCCGCGTCATCACCATGTACGGCGAGGACAACGGCATCGACGGCAAGGTGCTGGAGGTGCTGTTCCGCAAGCACCGGCAGATCAAGAAGGACCTGGGCATCTCCGTCTCCGTCCCCGACGAGACCGCCTCCGGCGTCACCGACGCCGTCGTGGAGTGGCTGCTGCTGCACGGGCGGCAGGGCAGCCAGGAGAGCCTGTTCGACCTGCCCGGCCACCAGGAGTCCTTCGACCGCATCGAGCGCGAGTGGGCCTCGGCCGCGGAGCGCGAGAAGACCTCCCGCTCCAAGTACGCCCAGCGCGCCATCCACCCGGAGGAGGTGGCCCGCGAGGTCGCCGCCGTGCGGGCCGCCCTCGGCGGCGCCGAGGAGGTCCGCGACTTCGTCCTGGAGGCGCTGCGCGACCTGGGCGCCCTGGTCCGCGATCCGCGCGACGGCACCGGCGACTTCACCGCCCAGGTCGGTGGCGCCCCGGCCGGCCTGCGTGACGCGCTCGCCGCCGTCCTCGGCAACCGGCTCGTCGAGGAGGACCGCGAGATCCCCTTCCGCGCCACCCCGGCGGTCGCCCGCGGCGAGGCCGCCCTGGTCCGCACCGACCCGGCGGTCGGGGCCGTCGCCTCGTACGTCCTGGACTCGGCGCTGGACGTGAACGCCCTGGGCCCGCGCCCGGCCCGCCGCTGCGGTGTGGTCACCACGGACGCGGTCACCTCCCTCACCACGCTCCTGCTGGTCCGCTACCGCTTCCACCTCACCCTGCCGTCCCGCACCGGCGAGCGGCAGCTGGTCGCCGAGGACGCCCGCCTGCTCGCCTACGAGGGCCTGCCCGCGCGCGCCCGCTGGCTGGACGACGACGCGGCCACCGCCCTCCTCACGGCCCGCGCCACCGCCAACACCCACGAGCAGCTCGCCCGCAAGCGCATCGGCGAGGCCCTGGACGGCCTGCCGGGCCTGTCCGGGCACCTCACCGAGTACGGCCGGCGCCTGGCCGCCGAACTCGACGCCTCGCACCGCCGGGTCCGCAAGGCCAACGAGGAGATCGTCCGCGGCCTGAAGGTCGTCCCGCAGGAGCCCGCCGACGTCCTCGGCGTGTACGTCTACCTGCCGCAGCAGCCCGCTGCTCCCGTCTCCCCCACCTCTACCGTGTCCGGAGCCGAAGCCTGATGTCCGCCGCCGCCACCCGTAACGCCCTGGCTTTCACCGCCGTCACCACGGTCGGCGGGCTGCTCCCCGCCGACATGCTGCTGCGCATCGCCGAGGCACGGAACCTGCCGGGCACCAAACCCGCCGACTACGGCCTGCCCGCCTCGGTGCCCGTGCGCGACGAGGCCGAGCGCGCCTGGGAGTACCTCAAGCCGCTCTGGCGCGACCTGCGCGCCGCCCTGCCCTGCGACCCGCACACCGGCGCGCCCGCCGCCGACCCCACCGGCCGGGCCGGCACCGACTGGCTCGCCCAGCTCTTCCGCAAGCTGGACTTCGGCGCGCTGACGGAGGTCGGCGCTGCGGGCGTCCCCGCCGACTCCGACCCCGAGAAGCGTTTCCCGGTCTCCCACCGCCACGGCCCGGCCCTGGTCCACCTGATCCCCTGGAACCAGGAGCTCGACAAGCGCCCGGCCCCCGGCCAGGTCCCCCCGCAGTCCATGCTCCAGGACTGCCTCAACCGCACCGAGGCCCACCTGTGGGCCGTCCTCACCAACGGCCGCCGCCTGCGCCTGCTGCGCGACTCCTCGTCCTTCGCCACCGCCGCCTACGTCGAGTTCGACCTGGAGGCCATCTTCGACGGCGAGCTGTTCAGCGAGTTCGTGCTGCTGTACAGCCTGCTGCACGCCTCCCGGTTCGAGGTGCCGGAGGGGACGCCGGCCTCGGGGTGCTGGCTGGAGAAGTGGCGCACGGTCGCCATCGAGTCCGGCAGCCGCGCCCTGGACCACTTCCGCGACGGCGTCCAGGCGGCCCTCACCGTCCTCGGCACCGGATTCCTGCGACACCCGCACAACGACAGGCTCCGCGAGAACCTGGACGTCCACGCCTTCCAGACGGCGCTGCTCCGGCTCGTCTACCGCATGATCTTCCTCTTCGTCGCCGAGGACCGGGGCGCCCTGCTGGACCCCGAGGCGGACGAACTGGCCCGCGAGCGCTTCAGCCGCTACTTCTCCACCGCCCGCCTGCGCCGCCAGGCCCTGCGCCGCCTGGGCACCGCCCACGACGACCAGTACCGCGTCCTGGAGCTGCTGATCGAGGCGCTGGGTTCCGAGAAGGGGCGCCCCGAGCTGGGTCTGAAGGGACTCGGCGGCCTCTTCAACGACACCCCCGCCGACGCGCCCCTGCGCGGTGCGCGGCTGGCCAACCGCGACCTGTTCGAGGCCGTCAAGCACCTGGCCCGCGTGCGCGACGCGGGCTCCGGCCGCTGGCGCCCCGTCGACTACCTGCACATGGGTGCCGAGGAACTCGGCTCGGTGTACGAGGCCCTGCTGGAGCTGGTGCCCAAGCACAGCGCCGCCGACCGCACCTTCGAACTGGTCGACCGTATCGGCAACGACCGCAAGAAGACCGGCAGTTACTACACCCCGACCGCGCTCACCGAGACCCTCCTCGACTCGACGCTGGACCCGGTGATAGACGACGCCGTCAAGCGCGGGGAGCGGCGCGCGAGCGCCGAGGGCCGCCCGGACCCCACCGACACGATCGTCGAGGAACTCCTCTCCCTCACCGTCTGCGACCCCGCCTGCGGATCGGGCCACTTCCTCGTGGCGGCGGCCCGCCGCATCGCCAAGCGCGTCGCCGCCGTCCGCGACCGCAACCCCGAGCCCACGGCCAAGTCGGTGCGCCACGCCCTCCACGAGGTCGTCGCCCGCTGCGTGTACGGCGTGGACCTCAACCCGATGGCGGTCGAACTGGCCAAGGTGTCCCTGTGGCTGGAGGCCATGGAACCGGGCAAGCCCCTCGGCTTCCTGGACGCGCACATCAAGCACGGCAACGGCCTGATCGGCGCGACCCCCGCCCTGATGCGGGACGGCATCCCGGACCGGGCGTTCAAGAAGACCGAGGGCGACGACGAGGCCTGGGCGCGGCAGCTGCTCCACCGCAACGCCCTCGAACGCGAGGGCCAGGGCGGCCTGTTCGAGATCGAGACGGAGGCGAAGGTCGCCAACACCTCCTTCGCCCGCGGCCTGCGCCGGATCACCGCCTCCCCGGACGACAGCCTCGCCGACGTCCGCCGCAAGGAGGCCGCCTACCGGGAGTGGTCCGCCGCGGACGAGTACCGGCACGCCCTGCACCTGGCGGACGCCTGGTGCGCGGCGTTCGTCTGGGTCAAGCGCGAGGACGCGCCGCCGGCCATCACCCACAAGGTGTTCCGGGACCTGGAGGACCCCGAGGGCGACGCGGCCCCGCAGTCGGTGCACGACGAGATCGTGCGCCTGCGCGACCAGTACGCCTTCTTCCACTGGCACCTGGAGTTCCCCGAGATCTTCACGGTCCCGGAGGACGGCGCCGCCTCCGCGGACACGGGCGCGGTCGACCCGGTGACGGGGTGGGCCGGCGGGTTCTCGTGCGTGGTGGGCAACCCGCCGTGGGACAAGGTCGACTTCGAGGACAAGAAGTACTTCAGCGTGGTCGACCCCGAGATCGCGGAGATCTCCGGCACGGCTCGCCGCACCCGCATCCTCGAGTGGGAGCGGGAGCACCCGGAGGCCGGCAAGCGGTACCGGGAGGCACGGCGCGCGGTCAAGGGGACGTTCCACTTCGCGGGGGACTCGGGGGTGTTCCCGCTGTGCGCGAAGGGGCTGACGGTCAAGGGCGTCACTATGCTCCAGACGGATCAGCTCTTCGCCGAGCGGATGGCGAACGTAGTAGCACCTGACGGACGGTTCGGCCTGATTCTGCCGACAGCCATCGCGACAAGCGCGGGCTCCCAGCATCTGTTCGCGGACTTCACCCGGCGGGGCGCGCTGGTGTCGCTGTACGACTTCGAGAACCGCCGCCCGAAGTCGCCCGCGCTGCCCAAGGGCGGCAAGTGGTTCGAGAGCGTGCACTCCAGCTACAAGTTCTGCCTGCTCTCCCTCACCGGCCGGGCCGCACGTGCGGACGCCAGCCGCATCGGCTTCTTCCTGTCCGACATCACGGATCTGGAGGACCCGAACCGGGTCTTCGCCCTGGACCCGGAGGACTTGGCCCGGATCAACCCGAACACGGGTACGCTGCCGGTGTTCCGCACGCAGCGCGACGCGGATATCACGGTCGGCGTGTACCGGCGTGTGCCGGTGCTGTGGAACGAGGGGCGCCGGGACGGCAATCCGTGGCACATGGCGTTCAAGGCAACCTTCTTCCACATGACCGACGACTCCGACCTCTTCCGCAGCCGCGAGCAACTCGAGGCGGAGGGGTGGGAACTGCGGGGCAACGTCTTCGAGCGGGACGGGAAGCGGATGCTGCCGCTGTATGAGGCGAAGATGGTGGACTTTTTCAACCATCGTGCCGCCGATGTCGTCAAGAGCTTGACCGCCGTCAACCGCCAGAACCAACCCAAGTACCTGCCCACCGAAGAGTTGCAAGATCCCGCGCGCCTGGCCCTGCCGCTCAACTGGATTCAGCAGGACGGAACGATTCCCACACGACGCAACAACAAGGATGTTCACGTCAAGGGAGTCGAACTGCGCCTTGCCGAGGAGAACTGGGACCGCGGCTGGCTCTGCGGCTGGTGCGACGTCACCGCCTCGACCAACGAGCGCACCGCCATCCCCGCCTTCCTCCCGCGCACGGCTGTCGGTCACAAATTCCCCCTGATGATGCCCCACGTGGCACCTTCACTGGCCGCAGCCCTAATCGCTACCCAGTCCTCCCTGGTCTTCGACTTCATCAGCCGCCAGAAAATCGGTGGCACGAGCATGGGGCTCTTCATCTGGAAGCAGCTTCCCGTCCCCACCCCCGCACAGCTCGAACCCCACCTCCCCTTCCTGCTCCCCCGCGTCCTCGAACTCGTCTACACGGCCTACGACATGACCCCGCTCGCCCGGGACCTGGGCGACGAGGGTGAGCCGTTCCGGTGGGACGAGGACCGCCGTGCCCAGCTACGTGCCGAGCTGGACGCGTACTTCTTCCATCTCTACGGGATTTCCCGCGAGGACACCGACTACATCCTGGAGTCCTTCCAGTCGGAGTCGGGCGGCCTGAAGAACAACGAGATCGCCAAGTTCGGCGAGTACCGCACCAAGCGGCTGGTCCTCGCCGAGTACGACCGCATGGCCACCGCCGGCCTGGCCCTGGAGAAGCCGCTCACCGAGGGGGAGTCCGGCACGTACCGTTCCCCCCTCACTCCGCCCCCCGGCCAGGGCCCCCGTCACGACTGATCTCGCTCCCCCGGGTGGTCGCACGGACGGTCACCCGGGGCAGGCCGTCCCACACAAGGAACAGCACCACGTGGTACGTCGAAGCCAGACCAGCAACCCCCGCTCGGTCGTCGTCCTGACCTCGGGCGCTGACTGGCGTGGCCGCGTCGCCAGTCAGCAGCGTTCGGGCGGCGGTGACTTCCCCTTGCCCCGGCAGCAGGCCGCGAAGGTTCAGGCGTTGCAGCGCACGATCCAGGCCCTGCGGATAGTCATCAACGCCAAGCGCCGGGCCGAAGCCCGCTATCTCTTCAGCCGGGCCCGAGCCCTCGTCGAAGCCCTTCCGGCTTCGCAAACCGCGCAGGAGCGCCGGCAGTTGTCCGAACTGCGGAGAAAGTTCACAGCAAGCGGCAAGGCCCTCGCCCAAAACAACAAGAAGACCAGATCGAAGCCGGTCCCGAAGGCCGGCCCGGTGGTGAAGTCCACTGTGGCCTCAAGGCCCATCCCGGTCCCGAAGCCCACCCCGGTTCCGAAGCCCGACCTGGCTCCGAAGCCACCCCGGAAGCCCAAGCGGAAGCCCGGCCGGAAGGCGAAGCGCAGTCCCTTCCCCGAGTTCGGCGACCGCTACATCAACCGCGCGGCCCTCGGCTACGCCCCCGTGGACGAGACCAGGAGTCCGGAGAAGCGGTGAGGGGGAGCGGTCCGCCGTTCGAGCACCCTGCACACGGCCGACCGCACCCCCTCGAGTCGCTCAGCGCTCCGACGCGAACCGCACAAATCGGCCCCAGCCTTCGCGGCTCACCGCGAAGGCCGGGCGGCTCACGTCCTTGGAGTCCCGTACGTGGACGGCCTGTTCGGCGATCGCGACCTCCACGCAGCTGTCGCCCTCACTGCCGCTGTAGCTGGACTTGAACCAGGCGAGTTCCGTCGTACCGCTGCTCATAGCTCTCCTCGCAGTCGCTCCAGCAAGGCCCGGGATTCGTTGGGGCTCAGGGCCTGCGAGCGCAGTGTTTCATAGCGCTGGCAGAGCACACTCACCTCTTTCGGGTCGGAGATCAACCGCCCGTTCTTCTGCCCCTCGGCATACCCGAGCCGCCGCCCCTCCGAGGTCTCCAGGACCTGCACCGGCCCGTCCAGACACGCATGCAGCCCGGCTTCCAGCGGAACCACCTGAAGCGTCACGTTGCGTGGGGCGGTGAGCTCAAGGACGTGGTCCACCAGCCCGCGCATCGCCTCCGCGTCCCCGAACCGCCGCCGGAACACGTGCTCCTCGACGATGAAGCTGAACGGCACCGTGGGGCGCTCCCGCATCATCGCCTGCCGTTCCATCCGGGCGGTGAGCTGCACTTCCAACTCCTCGTCGGTCCGTAGCGGGATCGTGCCCTCGAACACCGCCCGCGCATACGCCTCCGACTGCAGCAGCCCCGGCACCAGTCGGCACTCGTACGTGCACAGGCTCACCGCCTCCCGCTCCAGCCGCGCCCACCGCCGGAACCACGCGGCGAACCCCGCCTCGCCCCGGGTGAGGTGCCGGGCGGCCCTCCGCAGCGCGCCGGTGTTGCCGAGCGCTTCCTCCGCGCGCTCCACAAACGCCATGTCCGGCATCCGGCGGCCCAACTCCACCGACTCCACGGTGTGTTTGGAGTACTGGACCAGAGCGGCGAGGTCGACGCGGCTGAGCCCCGCGTGCTCGCGCAGCGCCTGGACGAAGGCGCCGAACGTGCGCAGGCTGTCGGACGGGTGAGGCTCCCGCTCGCACTCCCCCGCCGGAACCGCCCGCGCGCCGGTGTCTCCGGCCGTGTGCCCGGATTCGGCCCGGTCCGCGTCCTCGTCGACGATGTCCATGTGCCGCCTCTCTCTCCGTACCGGACCGCGACAGCTCCCCGCGGCCCTCGTGCTCACCACTCAGAGTGACGGAAGGGCACGCGTACCGTCCACCTTCTGTGCCCGTACGCTGACTCCGCGTACGGGGTTCCGCTCCCGTGTCCGGCCGTCGCGTCGGCGGCGTGAACCGGTTCGCTCCCCAACCAGACGCATTCGCATGCGTTTTCACGAGGCCGCTGTACGCCGCGGAGGCGCGGAGCCGAGTTCGTCCGGCCGCTCGGCGGCGCCGATCCGCAGCCCCGGAACATTCCACAGAGTTTCACGGAGAGTGACAACAGGGAGTGCGGGGAAGCCGTCGTCGCGAGGTGCGCCGCCGATGCCGTCCCCGCGGGGGCGAAGCCGTGGCGCCGTGCTTCGCCCCCGATCGCGGACGCCTGTCCGGCGGCTCGCTCAGCGCCGGTGACGCCAGATCTGCCGCAACCGCAGAACCTCCATCGCCCGATGGGCGTCGAGCTCCGTGTCGGCAACGGGTTCCCGGCCGAGGCCGAGGCGCACCTGGCGGTAGAGCCGGTGCGGCGCGACGTCCGACCCGTCGACCAGTGTGGACAGCAGCGGCTCGTCGGCCGGGGTGTCCCGGTCCACCGCGACGAGCAGCGCGCTCTGGTCGTCGGGGTGCAGGGGCGGCAGTTGTCCACCGGCCCTGCGGCGGAGGTCTCTCCAGCTCAGGGGGGCGCTGCCGGCGCGGGCCAGTTCCTCGAGGATGCCGCGGACCGTGACGGCCAGCTTGCCGATGCTCTCGGCCGGGAGGCGGTCGCCTTGCGGCGGCTCGGCGGTGCGGCCCGCTCCCGCCGTCGTGTTCCGCGGTGCGGTCGCGGGCCGGGCGGCGTGCTCGGCGGACCTTTGGGGCTCCAGTACGCGTCGCCACCGTCTGACCTGTTTGGCCTCCGCGACCGGCAGCGGTTGGGCGAGCTGGTCGCACTGCTTCCCGATCTCGTCGAGCAGTCGCAGCAGGTCCTGGGTGGGCCGGTGCCTGTGGGTCTGGCTCAGCTCGCCGAGCAGACGTCTGATCTTCTTGAGATTCGGGTTCTTCTTCTTGACCGGCTTCGGTCCGGGGGTTCTGTCCTGCCCCGGTTCGGGAGGGGCGACCCGATGCTCCTTCTCGACCGTGATGACGGTGATCGGGCGGCCGATCAGACGGTCGAGAAGGTCCAGGACACGATCGCCCTCCCCCAGCCAGGCATGGAGGACCCGCTGGTGGGAGCGGACTTCCTCGTACCGGCGGAGATGTTCCTCCCCTCGTTGCATCGCCTGGGTCAGGCGCTGGGCACGTGTCCCCTTCGTCCGGGCTCGGGTCCTCGCCGCCTCCTCCAGCTTCTCCCGTATCTCCGCACGTTTCCGGTGTGCGTGACGCAGGTCGCTCTCGGAGGGGGCCCGCCCCTTGGCGACCGCCTGGTCCGCACCGGGCGACGGGGCGGCCGGCACGCGCGCCCGCCGGCCGCCGTACGCCGCGTGCGTCTTCTCGATCTGGGCCGCCGCCCACTGCTGCAGAGCGGCTTCCGTGGCCGGTGCGGCGACCCCGAGCCGGCGCAGTACCTGGCCCAGGTACGGAAGGGGCCTGCCCAGGTGGGTGACGACCAGGACGCTCAGCAGCGGGCGGTCGGGGACCCGCGGCTTGTCCACCTCGACCAGCAAGTCCTGACGCTTGGAATTCGGCGCATCGTCAACCCACTTGCCGAGCCGTTCGGTCAGCTCGCTCCAGGTGATCGTGGTGCCCTTCGCCGCGACCTCCTCCAGTACTCCCCTGAGCACGACGGCCGGCTGACGCGGTGCGGTTTCCGGCGCTTTGCGCTCCTTGGGCGCGGGTTCGGCGAGCGGGGTCCGCTCACAGACGCCGGAGGCGCCGGGCGCCGGGGCGTACCGCTCGTCGAGTGCGACGCCGGGACGCCACAGACCGGTGCGCTCCGCATCCAGGCCGTTGAGCCGTACGAGGTGGTCGGCGCGGACCGCCCACCGGGAGCCACCTCCCTCGACGACGTCCGTGACCAGCAGCCGGACCGGGCCCGCGAGGCGGTAGACGTACTGGTCCGTGGGGGCCGGCACCGTGTCGGGCAGGGACAGGTGGGCCCGGACGATACGGCTTCCCGGCGGCTTGACGAAGCCGGGCACCAGGTACCGGCCGGCCGCGGCGAACGGCGACGAGACGGGGGGCGCCGCTTCGGTGTCCACCGCGAACACGACCTGCCCGCCGGGGAGGGGCATGCTGCCGGGCAGCGGGTCGTGGCCGGCGCCGTCACGGACCGCTCCCTTGGCGCGCAGTTCCTCGAGCGCGGGCGTGACGAGGCCGTCGTCGGTCATCCGGCACTGCTCCAGGGGAGCCCACACCGTCCCCTTCCCGTCGGTCACGGTGCCGATGAGCACACGGCGGTCGTCGTCCTCGGTCTCGCACCGCACCCGCAGCGCGTACCCGCGGCGCGCCACCATGTCGCGGGTGAGCGCGTCGTCCGGGCCGAAGACCCACTCGATGCGCCCTTCCTTCGCGCCCAGGCTGTCCGCCGCCCTGCGCCAGCTCCGGTAGTCCTCCGGGTGGAGCTCGAAGCGCAACTGCGTCTTCGCGCGGGACAGCCGGAAGTCCACGGCGTCCCCGTGGCAGTGTCCCAGGCTGCGCAGCTCGCCCTGGGCCGCATACCCCTGCGCCGCCAGCCAGCGCACGACGTGGGCCTTGATGAACAAGTGGTCGGCGCCGTCCGCGCTGTGGGTGGTCCGGCGGCACTCCGTGCGGCCGGGGCGCGGCTCGTGGGCGAAATGACAGACCTTCTTCACACACCGCTTGGCCTGCAGCCGTTCTCCGCAGCCGCCGAGAAGCCTGCCGCACCAGAAGTTGTCCTTTCCGAACCGCCGGAGGAACTCGTCCAGGTTGTGCGGCTGTTCAGGAAGGATGACCGGCTGGTCCGAATCGGGGCCTCCGATGACCGCGGTCTGGATGAGACGGGTGTCGATCTGTCTCAACTCCGGATCCTCCGACGAACACGTGGAACGACTGCCCCGACACCAGACAAGGGGCGGTGCGGATTTTTGCATGCGCGCGTCGGCCGCGCCGCATGCCCCGCATATGAAAGCCCCTGGTCAGGGCAGAAGTCGAGGCATTTGGAAAATGCTCTGCGCGCATCGGTTCCCGTGCCTGACCCGACTCGGTGCCAGGCATCGGTGTCCGCTGCCGCAGGTGCTCGGGCAGCCGACTGCGCGGTGACGCTCCCGCAGCACCTCGGCGCGCCACGCGACGGCCGTCGCGCCATGCCGTCCGGTACCGCCGGCGGAAGACCGCCGCAGGGCGGCCACCGGACTCGCCCGCCCGCTGCCCAGGTCGGGCGCCGGAAGCGCGCCCGGAGAAACGACGCGTGAGGACCAGCCACTCCATCCAACAGTTCGTTGACAACGCTAACACGCCTCTTTACGGTGGCTGTTGCTGCGCAAGGGGCTCAGGGGGGCGACAGACCGTGCTGGTGAACGACATCGGTGATCCCGGCCGAACCGTCACGGCGGATCGCCTGCTGGACGACGCCGAACGTGCTTTCCTGCGCGCCGAGTTCAACGTCGTACGACCGATTCTGCAGCGCTTCCAGACCGAGTCCGGCCCATCCGGCGCCGGCAGCGCCGCCGTACGGTACGCCGTGCTCCGCGCCGCGCTGGCCGCACGGGTCGGGAACTGGCCGGAGGCAATCCGCCGGTGCCCCGACAGCGACCTGGACCTGGCGTCGACGGGGGTCGTGCACGCCCTTGCGGTAAGTGCCCTGCGCCGACTGGGGGAAGAGGGCGGGCGGCACACCGACGCCGGCACCGCGGCGCTCGCCGTCGTGCTGTGGGCCCACCTCCTGGACGAGGAGGACCCCGGCGACTTCCGCGCGCTGCTCACCGAGCGGCGCGGCGCCCCCGTGCCCGACGAGCTGTGGGAAGAGGCCCGCCGCCGGCTGCTCGGACGCATCACCGACCTGCTGCACGCCCTGGACGTCCGGGCCGGCCGGGACGCCCTCGCCGCCTGGGAGACGGCCTGGGAGGCCGAACGCACCGACCCCGTGGTTTCCCTTGCGGACGCCGGGCCCGACGGCTTGATCCCGCTCGAGTGGGCCGCCCGGCATCTCGTGAGCCATGGCCGCGGCGACGCCCTCCTCGACGCCTGCACCGCACGCCACCCCGACCCCGCCGCCTGGACCGCGGACTCGCCCGACCACCGCGCGTGCGCCGACGCTCTCGCCCAGGCCCTCGCCGAACGGGGCCGGGACCGGGTGCGGGCCGGACAGTGGAGCGAGGCGCTCGAGGACTTCGGCACGGCGGCACGGCTCGGGCACACCCTCGGCGCCCAGGACCGGGCAGCCGTACTCCGCGCGGGGAAGAACGTGGGGCGGAGCTTCACCGGGCACGCCTACTCCCCCATCACACGCATCCAGGGCCTGGAGCTGGCCCACGCGCTGCTGCCCGAGGACGGCTCGCTGGCCGCCGAACTCACCGCCGAACTGGTGCGGCAGGGCCGGAAAGTCTTCGACAGCGACCCCCGGCAGAGCAGGAACCGCTTCGCGCGGGCCCTGGCCGTGTCGCCCCATGACCGGGACGCCAGGTGCGGCCTCGACGACCATCTGAGGACGGACCTGCGCCGGGCGCTCGACGGGGCGCAGCCCGCGGAGAAGATCCGCACGAGCGCGGTACGGGACCTGCTGCGGCGCGATCCGGACTGCGCGCCGGCCCGGGAGTGGCTGACGAAGCACTACATCGGGCAGGCCGTGACCGCCGCGTGCCGCGGACGTACGGCAGCGGCGCGGACCGCCGTGCGCAACGTGCTCCGGTACAGCGAGACCAGGTCCCCCTACAGCGAGGAACTCGTCGACGACGTGCTCGTCGACCTGCTGGTGGACGCCGCCCGGTTCCCCGGAGCCGAGACCACGCGCGCCGGGAAGGAACGCCGCGTCGACCTGCTGAGCGCGGCCGTCGCCGTCGCGGGCCCGGCCCGCGGCCACGTCAGGCAGGAACACGAGGAGGCAGTGCTCGACCTCGCCGAGCACCTGGAGGCCACGGCGTCCCCGTCGGACGTCATCGAGCTGTTCCTGCGGGACCTGGTGCGGGCCGGTGTCAACGCCCGCTTCGACCAGACCGTGAAAGCCGCCTACCTGCGCCGCGCCGCGGCGCGCGAGGAGGAAGGCGACTTCGGCGGGGCGCAGCGCGACCGCGCCTGCGCGGCGCGGATCGGCGACGGACTGCCGGACCAGGTCCCGCTGTTCGGTCCCGCTCCCCGCCGCTTCCTCTCCCACCACCACGACTTCGGACAGGACACCCTCTTTTGACCGTCGACAAGCCCGCCTCGGGCCCCGGGGACACCGAAGCACCCCCGATCCCCTGGTTCGGCCCCACGCTCCACGAGCTCGTCCCCGGCAGCCCGCCGGGCACCCGGCCCCCCGTCCTGCGCAGGCAGGTGGGGCAGGCCCTCGCCGCGGCCCGGCACGACCCGGTCAGGCAGGAGCACATCCGCCGGGCCGACCGGGCCTCCCGCAGCGCCGTCGACTCCCTCGTCGCCGAGATGCTCACCCCGCCCCTGCCCCGCCCCGACACCGAGGAACTCCCGTGAACGGTCCCGCCCCGAGCTCCCCCACCGACCCGCCGTCCGAACTCGACAAACTGCGGCGCCGGGTCGAGGCGCTGTCCCGCAAACGCGACGAGGCCGAGGCCCGGCTGCGCGCGCTGCTGAGCTCCCTGCTGCCGCTGGACGACCTGCTCGCCGACACGCGCCGCCGGACCGGCGCCCTGCACGAGGCGCGATCCGCCCGCGAGGCGATGTCGGCCGCCCTCGCACTGAGCGAGCAGATCGACGCGGCGCACCGGATGCTGCGCAGCGAGTTCGCACGGCACGACGTCAGGCCGATGAACGCGGTGGGCAAGGCCGTCGACCCGGCGGAGATGCGCGTCGTCGGGACGGAAGCCCACCCCTCCGCCCCGCCGGGCACAGTGCTGAGGGAGAAAGTCACCGGCTTCCGCCTGGGCACCTCCACCCTGCGGCCCGCGCAGGTGGTCGTCGCGGTGCCGGGGCCCGCACCGGAACCCGAACCGGTTCCGCCGGCCGGGAACGGCCCGGACCCGTCGGCGTCCGAGGCGGCCCCGGCCGGCGGGCGGACACAACCACGGCGCACCACCCGCTCCCAGCGGCGCCTGCCGCGCAAGCCCTCGGCCGGGCGGAGACGCCGCTCCCGCCGCGCCTGACCCGGCGGCCGCGCACCGCCGGCCCGCACCGTGCCCGGCACACCCACCCGGCACACCCGGGCACGGTGCGGGCCCCACCCGGCCCCGGCCGGACGCCGCAGCCCGCGCACCACGCCTCCCGCGTCCTCACCGCCCACGCACCGCAACGATCAGGAAGCAGCCTTCCATGCACCGCATCCTCGGCATCGACCTCGGCACCACCAACTCCGTCACGGCCTGGCTGCACGACGGCGTCCCCGTCGTCCTGCCCAACCGGCACGGCGACCAGGCCACCCCCTCGGCCCTCGGAACCGACTCCCGCGGTGCCCTGCTGATCGGGCACGAAGCCCTCAACTCGCGTGCCGCGCTTCCCGGTTCCGTGATCACGGAGGTCAAGCGGCTGATCGGGCGGCGCTGGGACGACGAGCTCGTGCAGCAGGCGCTCAAGGCGCGGCCCCACGACGCGCCGCCCGTCCGGGCGAGCGCCGACGGCTCGGTGGAGATCCGGCTCGGCGAGCACTACCTCTCCCCGGTGCAGGTCTCCGCCATCCTGCTGCGCCGGCTCAAGCAGGACGCCGAGAGCGCCGCCGGAGTGCCGTTCCGGCGTGCGGTGATCACGGTGCCGGCGTACTTCGCCGAGCCGCAGATCCACGCGGTGCGCGAGGCCGGCCGGCTGGCCGGTTTCCACGTGGCGCGGATCGTGCCGGAACCGACCGCCGCCGCACACGCCTTCGGCATCGGGCCGGGCGGGAACGACGTCAAGGAGTACGCCACCGTGCTCGTCTTCGACCTGGGCGGCGGCACCTTCGACGTGTCGCTGCTGACGATGGGACCGGGCTACTTCGCGGTGGACAGGCTGGGCGGGGACAACCTCCTCGGCGGCGCCGACTTCGACGCGCTGCTCGACGGCCACCTGCGCGAGCAGCTCGGCGGGCGCGACCACGGCGGCGAGGGGGACGCCTCCCGGATCCGGGCCGCCGCCGAACGCGCGAAGATCGAACTGTCCACCCGGGACGTCTCCGAGGTGGTCCTCTCCCCGCTCGGCCGCCAGGGCGGGTCCTGGTCCGGAGCGGTGCGGCGCACGGTCTTCGAAGGGCTCCTCGAAGACCATCTGCGCCGGATGCGGGAGACGGTCGAGTCGGTGCTGAAGGAAGGCGAGGCGCTGCCCGAGGACATCCACCGCGTCCTCCTGGTCGGCGGCTCCACCCACATCCCGGCCGTCCGGCGCGCCCTGGAGGACCTCTTCGGCACGGACAAGGTGTCGCACGCGGTGGATCCCATGCTGGCCGTCGCCCACGGTGCCGCCGTGGAGGCCGGCCTCCTCGGCACCCTGGACTGCCCCGCCGAGACCTGCACCGTCGAGGGCATTCCCGTCACCGCCGACGCCTGCCCCGGCTGCGCCGCCCCGCTGCTCGGCACGCCCACCGTGGACTGCCCGGTCTGCCACGTCCCCGCCCCCGAACGCACCGCCGCCTGTCCCGTGTGCGCCACGGACCTGTCAGGACTGCGCGCGACCGCTCCGGCGGCCGCCCGCGCGGAGTGCCCCGCATGCGGCCGGGCCGACAACCCCGCCTCCGCGGCCGTCTGCCTCGACTGCGACGCGCCGCTGGGCGCGGGCGGCCTGAAGTGCCCCGGCTGCGGGATGGTCAACGCAGCCGGTCTCAGCGCCTGCTCGTCCTGCGGCAGCGACTTCGGTACCGCCCCCGCCGAACAGGTCACGGCACAGCACCTCGGACTCGAACTCAAGGACGGCACCGTGGAAGTCCTCTTCCCCGGCGGCACCCCCTACCCGACCGACTGGCGCCGGGTGGACGACCTCGTGGTGCGCGGCGACGGCGAATCGGTGCGGTTCCAGATCTGGGAGGGACCGCACACGGGCTCGGCGCAGCGCAACGAGTTCTGCGGCGGCTTCGTCCACGAGCGCACCGACGGACTCCGCGGAGAGGTACCGCTCGCCCTGCTGGCACGGCTCGACGCCGACCGGACCGTCGAACTGAAGTACCGCATCGGCTCCGGCGACTGGCACGGGGCCCGGCTGCGGCGCACCATGGTCTCCACCGCCGTCGGCCGCAAGGCAGCCGAACTCCACGGCCGCTACACCGACTTCCTGCACACCTGGGACCAGGGGATCACCCCTGCCGAGCGTGCCGCCCTCACCGAGGTCATGGCGGACCTGGAGGCCCTCGCCAAGGGGGAGCCCGTGGGCCGTTCCCTGGACGGGCTGCTGGACGCGGCCCGCAGCACTCTGGAGCTGTGCACACAGGCCCGAGAGGCCTCCGCCCGGGCGGCCGTCGCCGCCCGGGGCGGACGCGGACTGCTGCCGCCATCGCTCCTGGAGGAACTGCAAAAAGCCGCAGAGGCGGTCATGGACGCGCGCAGGGCCATGGACGCCGACGCGATGCGGGCGGCCACGGAGCGGGCCGAGGACCTCTGGACCGGGCTCGACCCGGCGGTCCGCACCGCGATCCTCACCATCCGCCTCGCCGAACAGGACGCCTACCCGACGACCCTCCGCAAGGAGATCCTGGCCGCCCGCGACGCCCTGCGCAGTGCCGTGGAACGCGGCGACCAGGCCGCCCAGGACACCCAGCTCGTACGCCTCGGACGCCTCGCCGAACAGGGCCGCGGCCAGCTCGCGGAGGGGAGCGCCCCCACTGTCGGGAGTGTGCTGCCGTCCAGGCGGTGACGGGCCTGGGAATCCGGTGCGGTGCGGGGCCCGTCCGGCTCCGCACCGCACACGTCGAGGGGCCTCAGGCCCCTCCCCTCCGTGAGACGCCGGCTTTGAGAACGCCGGCTTTGAGAACGCCGACCTCGCACTCCTCGGGACGTCGTCCCCATGGCGATCTCCCCGCCCGCCTCGCCCGGCGAGGCCCCTCCCCGCCTCCCGCGCGGCTCCGTCCCGTCGCGGCCGTCAGTCCAACAGGCGCTCGGCGCACCCCGGCAGCCTCGGACGACCGCCGTCCGCGGCTCCCCTTTCACCTCATCACCGCCCACCCCCGCAGCCCTTCCAGATGCCGCGGCAGCCGGCTGCCCTGCCAGCCCAGCACCAGCCGCTCGCGAGCGCGGGTGATCATGACGTAGTAGGCCATGCGGAGGGACGCCGCGGTGGGGTCGGTGTCGGCGTCGGTCTCGGTGTCGGCGATGACGACGGTGTCGAAGTCGAGCCCTTTGGCACTGGCGCGGTGGACGAGGACGACGCCGGGGCGGGCGAGGTCGAGATCGCGGTAGCGGCCCGCGGGGGCCGCCGAGCTGTAGAGCTGGGGTTCGTGGGCGAGGCCGGCCCGTTCCAGGCGCCGCATCAGGTCGGCCGCGGTGCGCAGGGAGTTGACGATGACGCCAACGCGGTGCCTCGGCTGCCGGGCCGCCATGCCGGCGATGTCGTCGGCGAGGTCCTGGTTGCCGGAGTAGCGGCGGATCACGGGCAGGGTGCCGCTGCGGAAGGGCATCTCGGGGGCGGAACCGCCGGTGCGGAAGTGTTCGGCCAGGGAGGCGATCTCGCGGGTGTTGCGGTGGTTGCCGGCGATCCCGGCACGTCCCGTGGCGCGGCCGAGGGCGCCGGTGATCTCGGCGAGGGTGGAGTTCGTCTCGGTGAGGCGCTGGCACTCGTCGGCGAACACCGTGACGGAGGCCGCGGCGAGGCGGATCAGCCGGTAGAACTCCGGCGGCAGGTCCTGGCCCTCGTCGACGACGAGGTGGGGCGTGGCCGGGTCGTCGCCGCCGAAGGTGGCGGCGGCCCGGTGGATGAGGGCCGTCCAGTCGAACCAGCCGTCCTCGGTGCGCGCGGCGTCGCGGCCGAAGCGGCGCAGGACCCAGCCGTGGACGGTGGCCGCTTCGACGGGCGCGCCGGGGACCGTGAGGCCCTGGAGCGTGCCGTGCAGGAGCTGGCGCAGGAGGTTGGAACGGGACAGCAGCAGGGTGGGCCGGCCGGTGAGGGCGAGGTGGACGGCGCGGTGCGCGGCGAGCAGGCTCTTGCCACTGCCGGGCGGGCCGCTGACGACGTGGTTGCCCGTCAGCGGCAGGGCGTCCAGGCAATCGCGCTGGGCCGGAGTGAGATCGGGGTGGAGGACGGGGACGTTCACAGCTGTCACGGAGTTCCTCCCAGGGCGGTGGCGGCCGCGTACTCGCGACTGGCGGTGAGGACGTCGGTGAAGTAGCCGGGGACATGGGCGGAGCCGACGACCAGGGCGCGGTCGAGCAGGGTGTTGCCGGTCTGGCAGCTCGTCTCGGGCAGCAGGGTGCAGGCGTGGCAGGCAGCGCGGTTGAGGTTCCCGAAGCCCTGGCCGGTGTGCTCGGCGCACAGCGGATCGGCGGAGCACCAGGCGGCCGCCTCCAGCATCCGGATGAGCGTCTCGGCGAGGTGCGGTGCCTCGCCCTGCCGGACCAGCCCGCCGAGGGTGCCCTCCGCGTCGCCGGCGGCCGTGTAGACGAGCAGTCCGCGCTGGCCGTACTCGGGGCGGCCGTAGATGCGTTCACGCAGGCTGGCGGTGGTGTAGCCGGAGTCGAAGGAGAGCTGGCGGATGAGCAGGTGGGCGAGGGTGTGCAGGAGCAGGAAGCGCGGGGAGAGGTCGCTGCCGACGGTCTCGGCGAGCTGTTCGCCGCGGAACGACGCGTCGAGGTCGGTGCGGACGCCGCGGACGTGGGCCTGGACGCGGGGGTCGTTCTCCCAGGCGGTCAGGCGCTGTTCGTCGAGGGCGAGGACAATGCCCTCGCCGTAGACCTCGGTCGCGGGCAGCCAGCGCAGGCGCCCGCTGGTGTCGGCGGGCACGAGGGTGCCGCCCGGGGAGTAGCGGCGGAACCCGGCCAGCGCCCGCACCTCACGGAGGCGGTCGACGAGGACGACACCGCCGATGTGCGCGTCGAGGGTGGCCCAGGGCTCCTCCGTCTCCCCCTTGAGGCCGAGTCCGCCGCGGCGGATCGCGAACTCCTTCGTGGGCTCCGGCAGGTGCGCGGCGTCGAAGGCGTACCACTCGTCGCGGCTCAGGTCGATCTCTTCGGGCCCCGGTCGGCCGGCGGGCGGCGCGGGGGAACCCGTGGCCTCGGCGACGAGCTGGTCGATGAGGCTGTCGCAGGCGCCGGTGTCTTCCTTGATCAGGCCGCGGAAGGTGTCGGCCCGGGACGTGCCGAGCGCGTCGAGCA
Source organism: Streptomyces echinoruber (assembly GCF_014651135.1). GTDB lineage: Bacteria > Actinomycetota > Actinomycetes > Streptomycetales > Streptomycetaceae > Streptomyces > Streptomyces echinoruber. The sequence continues at coordinate 73,907 of NZ_BMWH01000009.1, read as the reverse complement.
GGATCGTCCAGTACGGGTGGCCGAGGACTGCCTGAGCCGCGTCCTGCTCCGCCCAAGGGGGTTCGGCGGACTGGGGGATGTCGAGGGCCGAGTGGACGACCGGGTAGTACACGTTGCCGGCCGTGCGCTGCACGACGTGGACCTGCTGGCCGCAGGAGGCGTTCTCGTGCCACCGCTGCCAGGGGTTGCGGCCCGAGCAGCGTCCGCCCTGGGGCCCGAGGATGTCGAGCAGGTCGCGCTCGGCGCCGCACGGCTTGCCGTCCTGCCTGGTCGCCGAGCAGCGCACCGAGAGCGCTTCGAGTCCGGAGGCGCGGTCGGCGACCCGGAAGCTGAGACGGCGCGCCTTCCAGGCGTGCTTCGCCTCGGAGCAGGAGGCCCGCACCTCGGGCGCGAGCTTGGAGTGGGCCCAGTACCACCAGTCGACGTCGTCGAGGTGCCCGTCCGGGCAGATCCGAACGAACCGCATCGGGGTGAGGCGGGGTGCGGCGGCGCAGGAAGTGCAGACGGGCGGCTCGCCGGGCTTCTCCCTCTCGTACAGGAAGCGGACCATGGTCCGGCAGGCGCCGCAGAACAGCCAGCCGGGAAAGCGCACATAGGGAACGCCGGGGCGATCGGGCTGGTCGTAGCGGTCGTTGAGGGTGTGGGGCGCGGCGAAGAAACCCTTGACACCGAGGCGGGCGGCGAGCCGTTCGGAGGAGACGGGGGTCTTCAGCCGCGGCCAGGTCTCGATGCCGGCGGCGACGAAGGACTCGCCCTGGATGTCGAGGACGGCGCCGACGCCGAACGGCAGCACGGTCTGCGCCTGGCGGACCCGGAGTTTGCGCTTCACTTTCCTGCTCCCGTCACGGTGATCTGGCACTCGCGGTCGACGCTGCGCATGGAGTTGAGGGTCTCCCACAGGCCGTAGCGCTGCTCGAAGGCCTTGAGCAGGTTGTACTGGCCCTTGCCCTGGCTGCGGTAGTGGAGATCCTTGCCCTCGGCCGCGGCCGTCTCGGCCTGCCGGTACCAGTCGTCCAGCAGGTAGCCGAGTTCCTGGCGGACCTCGGCGCGGACGGCGGCGCCGCCGGCGCCCGCGGCGCCGCTCTCGGCGATCGCGGCGCGTGCGGCGAGGGCGTCGGCGATCCGCTCGGCCTCGTCCTTGTGGAGGATGATCCGCCCGGCCTGGTTCTCGGCGGCCAGGCCGAGGCGGTGGCGGACCAGAATGACGAGCGCGGCGTGCAGGGCGCGGCGGCGTGCGGGCAGGGACCAAGGGGTGATGCTGGCGGGCTCGACGTAGCGGTAGAGCGCCCGGTGGTAGTCGACGAAGGTCTCGTAGTGGGACCGGTCGCGCGGGCGGGTGGCGTTGAAGTAGGTGACGACGAGTCCGGGCACGCGGTGCCGGCCGACGCGGCTGGTGGCCTGGATGTACTCGGCGGTGGTCTTGGGCTGGCCCTGCATGAGCATGTAGGCGAGCCGCTTCACGTCGACGCCGACGGAGAGCATGTTGGTGCACGGCAGGAACGAGACCGACCGGGGATCCGTCCAGGGTTTCTCGAGGCGGTCGAGCAGGATGGGCTGTTCGGCACGCGGCAGGTTGCTGGTCAGTTCCTGTACGTCGCCGTCGCCGAGCGCGCGACTGCCCGCGCCCTCGTCGAGGCTGCGCAGCTGGGCGGGGATGTCGTCGCCGGCCGCGGTGACGGTGCGGCCGAGTTCCCGCAGGCTGTGGTGGTAGGCGACGAGCGTCCAGTAGTCGTCGCGGTGCTCCTCGGGCAGCTGGTGGACGCCCTGGAGCATGGCCGCCGCGGTGGCGACGGCGCCGCGGCCCGCGGTGTGGCCCTGCGCCATGACGCCGAGGTAGAGCCGGCCGGGGCGGCCGGTGTCGGGCACGGCGAAGAAGCTGTCGCGGGCGTCGAGTCCGGACGGCGGGAAGAGCTGGACGTCCTGGTGGTGCAGGGCGCGGACCTGCTCGGCGGAGCGGCGGATGGTGGCCGTGGCGGCGACGATCTTGGGCGGGCGGCCGGCCGGATCGGTGCACAGTTCCAGGATGGCCGCCTCGTAGAGGCCGACGGTGGTGCCGAGCGGCCCGGTGAGCAGGTGCAGCTCGTCCTGAATGATCAGGGACGGGGGCGGGTTGCCGGTGCCGGCGCCGAAGAGACGTCCGGAGTCGGGTTCCCAGGCGAGCCGGGCGAACTTGTCGACGGTGCCGAGGACGAAGGTGGGCGGGTTCTGGTAGATGTACTGGTCGACGACGGCGACGGGCAGGACGTCGTGGAAGGCGCAGTCGTCGCGGGTGCAGTGGAAGGCGAAGCCGTCCGCTTCGGCGCGGACTCCGTAGTCGGAGCGGACGCTGGACCGGGTCGGCGGCAGGATGCGGGTGCCGCACCACGGGCAGCGGTCGAGGATGAAGACGTCCTCGGGATGGGTGGCCTCGCGCTGCTGGTCGAAGGCCTCCCTGGCGGCCTGGAAGCTGTTGGGGGTGGTGGTCTCGCCGACCCACAGGCCGATGGTGATCGGTTCGCCTCCGAGGCCGAGTCCGGGTTCGGTGCGGCGGAGGTGCTCCAGGGCGCAGATCGTGGTGGCGGCACGCTGAAACTGCTGGGTGGTGAGCAGGCTCAGGGTGTAGCGGCTGAGCACGGCGGTTCCGCCGCCCTCGTTGCGGATCCGTCGCAGGGCGATGGTGAAGGCGGCCAGGAGCAGGTAGGCCTCGGTCTTGCCGCCACCGGTGGGGAACCAGATCAGGTCGGTGGTTCCGCGGTCGCGGTGGTCCGGATCGGCGACGCCGTCCAGAGCGAGGAGGAAGAAGGCGAGCTGGAAGGGGCGCCAGGCGGCCTCGGGATCGACGGGCGGGTCGACGGCCACGGGATCCGAGCGGTGGCGCCGCCGGCCGGCCTGGTCGGGAGCGGAGTGCCGCATCTGCAGCAGCATGGCGCGCTGGGCGACGCGGAAGGCGGCGAGGACTTCGGGACGGTCCGGATCGCACAGGGTGCGCACGCCTGCCTCGATACGGGTGACCGCCCGGCGGATGCGGTCCAGGATCCGCTCCGCGGCCTCCCGCCCCCAGGCCGGCACCTCGACGGACCGTTGCCCCACGTACCAGGCGTGGTACGAGGCGGCGAACTCCGCCAGCTCCTCGCGGAGTTGGTCACGACTGACGGACGGGTCGGCCAGGTGGGAAATCTTGAGCACAGGGGCGTCGAGCGGGCCGCCGGCCCGGATGGCGGGCACCTCCGCGCGCGGCAGGACTTCACAAGCGAGGAGCGCGACGCTGCCGTCCTCCCCCCGGTCCTCGCGGACGGCGCAGCCGTGGCCGACGGCATGGGTGACGACGTGCCGGTACTGGAGGCGCAGTTCGCGTTCCTCGGGGTCACGGCTGGCGAGCCGGACGCTGGGGTACGGCAGCACGGCGCCGTCGACGGGGCGGACGGTGAGTCCGCACTGGAACAGCATGTCGTCCCAGCTCGGTGCCTTGCCGTCGGCGCCGTCGTGGCGGGCGGTGTTGACCAGGGCCACGGTGACCAGCGTGCCGTCGCCGTAGGAGCGGCGGCGCAGCCGGATCTCCGCACGGCCGTCGAGGACGGGCACGCTCTCCCGGTCCGGGCCGATGGTGTGCGTCTCGGGTGTCAGCGGGACGCGGCACCAGCGCCGCCCGCGCCCGGGTTCGCCCCGCGACGTCTCGTAGCGGGCGGCGGTGCAGCTCACCTCGACGTGTACGGCATCGGTGTAGAAGCTGAGGCCGAGGGAGGCGGGCAGCCAGCTGTTGGTCTCGGGCACGGGGTCGGAGGCCGGATTCACGTCGGGGGCGTCCTGCTCGGCGCCAGGTGCCTCGGGGTCGTCGGCCGCAAGGGCGAGCTGCCGCTGCAGGTCCGCCTGCTGCGGATAGAGCGTGCCCATCAGGTACTGCCGGTCGGGCGGCGCGTCGAGCACCTCGTCGTCGCCGCCGGCGGGGCCGACGAGCTGGCGGGCGAGGTAGTCGACCAGCTCCTGGCGCGGGTCCATGTGCGGGTTCCTTCGGATCAGGGGTGGTGGACGGAGAGAGGAGGCGGCAGCAATCCGCCGGAGAACCGGCCGGTTCAGCGGGACGACGGCAACAGCCCGTGGCGGGCCAGCTCGCCGCGGAACTTCGCCTTGGCCTTCGACTCGACCTGGCGGATGCGCTCGCGGGTGACACCGAAGACGACCCCGATGTCCTCCAGCGTGTCCGGCTCGCCGCCGTCGAGACCGGTGCGCCGGACGAGGACATACCGCTCCCGCTCGGACAGGTGCTCCAGGACGTGCCGCAGGCGCGCCTGAAACTCTTTGCGGATCAACACCTCGGCAGGTCCGGGCAGTCGGCTCGGCCCGATGATCAGGTCGCCGAGTGCGGCGTCGTCCCCGATGATCCGGTCCAGGGAGTCAGTGGGCCGGCTGATCCTGCGCACCTCCTCCACCTCGGCGAAGGTGAGACCGCTGACGTAAGCCACGTTGTCGATCGTCCTGGCGCGTCCTTCGCCCAAGAGCTTGCGCTCGGCCTTGGCGACCTTGCCGACCTTCTCGTGGACGTACGCGGGAAGCCGGATCAGGGTGCCCTCGTCGGCGATGGCCCGCGTGATGGCCTGCTTGATCCACCACGTCGCGTAGGTGGACAGCTTGTAGCCCTTGGTGGCGTCGAACCTGCGGACCGCGCGCAGCAGTCCGCAGGTTCCGTGCTGGACGAGGTCGTCGATGTCCAGGCCGCGCCCCTGGTATCCCTTCGCGATCTTCCACACGAGTCGCCGGTTGTGCAGGACGAGGCATTCGTAAGCGCGCCACCGCTCGCCGTCGCGGGGCAGCGCCGCGATCTCCTCCGCCGGGACATCGCGGCCGAGGCGGTCGGTACCGCCGCGGAGGAGAACAGCGAGGCCCACCTCCTCGTCCGCCTTCAGCACGACCTTGGCCGGGTTCCTGCGCCACCGGTCCTCCTCCAGCACGGCCCGGGCCGCGCGGACGGCGTCGGACAGCCTGTCGTCCATGACGGAAACAGCAGAGCGGGCGCGCTTCTTACCGGTCTTACTGGTCCTACCGGTCTTACTGGTCTGCGACATCGAGGACGCGGCGCTGGAGGCCGAGGCGGACGCAGGCACCACGGACGGAGCCCGACCGCTCGCCGCCACCGGGGCGGACGTGCCGAGCGGGCCGGGGCGAGAGATCGGGAAGGCGGCGGCCAGTTCACGCGCTTCGGCAGGGCCGAGCCCGTGGAGACGCACCACACCGTCGTGGGCGAGCCTGCTGACGGTGCCGTCGGTGTCGGCGTAGCGGGCCAGCATCCGCCGGGCCTGGGCCAGGCGTCCGGCCGCCTCGGTGGCGGCAGGCCCCGGCTCGAAGGCGACGGAAGGCGGGGCGGACGCCCGTACCGACGGGGCCGCGGACCGGACCCCAGGGCGAGAGGCGGGCGCGGAACGGTGGCTTGCCCGCCCCCTGTGGGAAGGCCTCACATGAATGCCGACAGTGGCGAGCCCGTTGCGGAGCCTTCGCTGCTGCTCGTCGGTCGTGAGCCCGAGTCGCTCCGCTTCCAGGGCGAAGGCCCGGTGACTGACGACTCCCGCACGAGAGGCACAGCTTTTCAGCCTCTCGATGACGGACGGCAACTGCGCCTCGACCGAGCGCCGTTCGATCCCGGCCATCGACTTCCCACCCATAGCGCCCCCCACTGAAGCGACCGAGCACCGGTTCCGCCCGAGAGGGCCAACCGAGTGCATGCACAGCCTAAACAGATGTGTTTACACTGTCAACGGATTGATCGATTCTGATCACGTGTGCGCAGGAGTCGCTTGACGGCGTCAACAGATAAGGTGTGCGGTATTCGTACAGGCCCCGCCCTCCCCGGAAGGTCACTCGTGCCGCATCTCGACCCTCCTCTCCCGCAGGTCACGGTTGTCGACCTCTCCCGAGCCGGGGCAACTCCTGCCGGCTCTACGGGAGATCGCCGGACGCCCGGCCGGAGCCGCCCCACGTTCACCATCGGGAAACGCTGATAGGCAGAAGCAGAAAGGATGGGACCCCATGCCCCGGCTCGCCTTCGCCCAAAGTTTCTGGGACGGCTACGACAGTTTGGAGAAGCCGGTTCGGGCCGGAGTACGCAAGGCCATGGCCAAGTTCCAGGCCATGAGCGTCGCGGAGCTCAACGCGGACAAGGGACTGCACCTGGAGGCCGTCGAAAACGCCCGTGATCCGCGGATGCGCACCATCCGCATCACCGACTTCTGGCGAGGCGTCGTCCTCGCCCCCGACGACGGCAGTGATGTGTTCCTGCTGGTCAACGTCCTGCCGCACGACGACGCCTACGCCTGGGCGGCGAAACGCCTGTACAGCGCGAACACGGCGACCCGAGCCCTGGAGGTGCGCAACGCCGTCGCCCTGGACGAACTGACACCGTTGTACGAGACGGCCGCGCGCACGGCTCCCCGGCTGCTGTTCGCGGATGTGTCCGACGGTACGCTGCGCGAACTCGGCATCGACGACCAGGTGCTGCGTGCCGCGCGTTCACTGGTGGACAAGGCCCAACTGGAGGCGTTCTCCACCCTCCTGCCGGAGGATCAGCTGGAGGTACTGCAGTACCTCGCCGAGGGCTTCAGCCCGGAAGAGGTCTACCGGGACGTCGTGGCCGTCCGTCGGCCCGCCGACGCGCCCGCCGAGCCGGTCGAGGACCTGGCCACGGTGATCGCCAACACTCCCGCACGCATCCGCCTGGTCACCGGGCCGCAGGAGCTGGAGGAGATCCTGGAGAAGCCGTTCGATGCCTGGCGGGTGTTTCTCCACCCCTCCCAGCGGCGCGTCGCCTACCGCACCTCGTACGGGGGTCCCGTCCAGGTCACCGGGGGGCCCGGAACGGGCAAGACGGTGGCCGCCCTGCATCGGGTCAAGCACCTGCTCGGCCGTTCCGACGACGGACGCATCCTGCTCACCACGTACACGAACGCGCTCGCCGCCGGACTGCGCGAGATGCTCGGCCTGCTTCTCGACCAGGACGAGAAGCTGCTGGCGCGGGTCGACGTGACGACGGTCGACGCCTATGCGAACAGCGTCGTGCGCGCGAAGTCGGCAGCGGCGCCCAAGCCGATCGGGGACCGGGAACAACGGCAGTTGTGGGAGAAGGTCGTCAAACAACTCGACCTCCCTTTCACCGCCCAGTTCATGGCCCAGGAATACCGGCACGTCGTCCTCGGCCAGAACCTCCGCGATCTCGACGCCTACCTCAGTGCGAGCCGCCGCGGTCGGGGCACCGGCCTCGGCCCCACGCGCCGCCGACAGGTGTGGAGCGGCATGGCACGGTTCGAACAGTTCCTGCGCGACCGCGGCGAGACCACGCACCTGCACATCTGCGCCCGCGCAGCGGACCTCCTCTCCGCCGAGCCGGCTCCGTACGCCCATGTCGTCGTCGACGAGGCACAGGACCTGCATCCGGCACAGTGGCGTGTGCTGCGCGCCGCGGTCTCCCCCGGCCCCGACGACCTGTTCATCACCGGTGACCCGCATCAGCGGATCTACGACTCCCGGGTGTCGCTCGGTTCCCTGGGCATCGCCACGGCCGGCCGCAGCTTCCGGTTGCGCGTCAACTACCGCTCCACCGAGGAGATCCTCGCCTGGTCGGCACGTCTCCTCACGCCCGTCACCATCGACGCGCTCGACGGCGAGGGAACGGACTCCCTGGCCGGGTACCGCTCCCTGCTCCACGGGCGCAGTCCCCAGGTGCAGGGGTACGCCACCCGGCAAGAAGAGACCGAAGCCCTGGTGGGCCGGGTCCAGGCATTGCTCGCCGAGGGCCTCGCACCGCACGAGATCGGCGTGTGCGCACGCTTCAACCTCTCCCTGGACGCAGCCGAGGAGAAGTTGAAGGCCGCCGGCATCCCGATGCTGCGGGTCAAAGGGCAGGTCGCGCAGGGCCTTGAGGGGGTACGGCTGGCAACGATGCACGCCATGAAGGGTCTGGAGTTCCGTGCGGTGTCCGTCCTCGGCGTCAACGAGGGTGCCGTCCCGTTCGCCCGTGAGATCACCCCGCGCGAGGCGGACCCGCTGCAGCACGACGCCGACCTGCTCCGCGAACGCTGCCTCCTCTTCGTCGCCTGCACGCGCGCTCGCGAAACGCTGAGCGTGACGTGGAGCGGAGCTCCGAGCCCGTTTCTGTCACACGCCGCCTGACCAGCCTGACCAGCCGCTGGTGCGCCCCGGTGCGGGGCGGCACCGGGGTGCCATGTCCTCCCCTCCCCGCCGGGACAGGGGAGGACCATCAGGCGCCGCCGGCCGCGCATTCGCGAGCGCCGGTCGGCTCCCCGGGCCGGACGATTCCCGGCCCGGAGGTCGCGACGGTGCACTTTTTCCGGTGGTGGGCGGGGTTGTACGGGATGAAATCGTGTGATTTGGAGCCGCGTCGGGCCGTGTCCGACCATGGGTGCCGTCCCGGTGATCCCGGACACCAGTTCGAAGAGAGGCGCACCACTCCATGCACGTCCCCGGAACCGTCCCGCCGTCGGCTCCGGCCCCGCGGGAGACCCCCGCGGCTTCCGGTACCCGTACCGACCGCACCGACCGTGTCGACCGTATTGATCGCATCGACGGTATTGACGGTGTCGACGGCACCGATCCCGCCGTAGGCGTCGGCGGCACCGGCAGGCATGTCCGGCGCTTCGGGCTGCCCGTCGCCACCGCGCTGGTGATGGGCAACATCATCGGCGGCGGCATCTTCCTGCTCCCGGCCTCCGTCGCCCCGTACGGCACGGTCAGCCTGGTCGCCTTCGGGGTCCTGACCGTGGGGGCCGTCGCCCTGGGCCTGGTGTTCGGGCGGCTCGCCGAGCGCAACCCGCGCACCGGCGGGCCGTACGTCTACGCCCGTGAGGCCTTCGGCGACTTCGCCGGTTTCCTCGCCGCGTGGGCGTACTGGATCACCACCTGGGTGTCGAACGCGGCGCTCGCCGTGGCCGCGGTCGGCTACCTCGACGTGCTGGTCCCGGTGAACGGCCACCGCTGGACGGCGTGCCTGGCCGCGCTGGTGCTGCAGTGGCTGCCCGCGCTCGCCAACCTCGCCGGCACCCGCTGGGTGGGCGCCGTCCAACTCGTCTCCACGGTGCTGAAGTTCGTGCCGCTGCTGCTCGTCGCGGTGTGCGGCCTGTTCTTCTTCGACCCGCACCACCTCGGGCCCTTCCACGCCGGCGGCGGGAGCACGGTCGGCGCGGTGTCCGCCTCCGCGGCGATCCTGCTCTTCTCCTACCTCGGTGTGGAGTCCGCCGCGGTCAGCGCGGGCGAGGTGAAGGATCCCCGGCGCACCGTGGGGCGCGCCACCGTCCTCGGCACCGCGGGCGCGGCACTCGTCTACCTGCTGGGCACGCTGTCCGTCTTCGGCACGGTCGCGCACGACCGCCTGGTGCACTCCACCGCGCCGTTCTCGGACGCCGTCGACGCCATGTTCGGCGGCGGCTGGGGCGGTTGGGCCGTCGCGCTCGCCGCGCTGGTGTCGATGACCGGGTGCCTCAACGGCTGGACCCTGCTCAGCGCCCAGACGCCGTACGCCGCGGCCCGGGACGGGCTGTTCCCGGCCGCCTTCGCGCGCCGGCGCCGCGGTGTGCCGACGGTCGGCGTCGCCGTCACCGTCGTGCTCTCCTCGCTGCTCACCGTCTACAACTACGCCTCGGGCTCCGGACGGGTCTTCGAGGTGCTGGTCCTCGTCACCACGTTCACCGCGACCGTGCCGTACCTGCTGGCCACCGCCGCGCAGATCCTCCACCTCGGGACGGGGCGGGGCGAGCCGGCCGGCCGGGCGCGGCTGGTGCGGGACGGCGTGGTCGCGGCGGTCGCGGCGGGCTTCTCGATGTGGCTGGTGGCGGGGGCCGGGTACGCGGCGGTGTACCAGGGCGTGCTGTTCCTGTTCGCCGGCGTCGTCGTGCACGCCGTGCTGGCGGGGCGCCGCCGGCGGCGGGCCTGAGCCCGGAGGAGCGGCCGGCCGCGCGGCGGGCGGCGCGTGGCGGGCAGCCGGCAACGAGCGGCGGGCGGCCGGAGGCGCGGCATACGTGTATCCCGCACTGATCATGTACGCTGCGGCCTGATCGTACGACCGGGAGCGCACCTGCGGGGCTGCGGTGCGGGGTCGGGCGCCACGGTGCCGTCCGGGGCGCGGCCCGACAGGCGTGGTCCCGCGCGCCGCCCACCCGACTCCGGCCGCGAACGGGAGGACCATGACCCCGCCCGCTCCCCGTGCCGCGCGTGCGCCGCCGCCACTCCTCCGATTCCGCAGTCATCCCCAGCCATCCCCAGCCATCCCCGTGGCGGGCACGCCAGCCCGCGCTCCGCTCACCCCCTGGGAGCCGACGCGCCATGAACGAGCTCTCCTCGCTCCTGTCCCCCACCGCCGTCCGTCTCGACGTCCAGGCGGACGACTGGCGCGCTGCCGTCCGCGCAGCCGGCCAGGCCCTCGTCGACGCCGGGATCAGCACGGCCGACTACACCGGGCAGATGATCGCCAACGTCGAGGACAACGGCCCCTACATCGTCATCGCCCCCGGCCTCGCCTTCGCGCACGCCCGGCCGTCGCCGGCCGTGCGCAGAACCGGCATGTCCTGGGTGCGGCTGGCCCGGCCGGTGCCGTTCGGGCACGACACCAACGACCCCGTGGGCCTGGTCGTCGCCCTGGCCGCCACCGACTCCGGTGCGCACACCGACGCCATGGCCGCCCTGGCCCGCGTCCTGTCCGATCCCGCCACCGCCCGGGCCCTGGAGCAGGCCGGCTCCCCGCAGGACGTCCTGGCCCTGCTCGGCGACCGCCCGTCCGCGGCGCGGCCCGCCCGCGGCGCCGCCGCGGCCTCCGGGAACGGGCACCACAAGATCCTCACCGTGTGCGGCAACGGCGTCGGCACGAGTCTGTTCCTGAAGAGCACGCTGGAGCAGGTCCTGGACCGCTGGGGCTGGTCCGGGCACGTCACCGTCGAGGCGACCGACACCATCTCCGCCCGGGGCAAGGCGTCCGAGGCCGTCGCCGTCCTCACCTCGCGCGAGATCGCGCGGACGCTGGGGGACGTCGGCGTGCCCGTGAAGGTCGTCGACGACTTCACGAGCGCCGCCGAGGTCGACGCCGTCCTGCGGGACACCTACGACGTCTGACCGTCCGGCCGCGCAAGGCCCCCCGCCGCGTGAACCGACGTGAACCGACGTGATGCGGCGTGAACCGACGTGAACCGAAAGGCCCCACCGCATGAACTGGCTCGTCCACCTCGCCAAGTTCCTCGTCAACGAGGTCCTCAGCCAACCCGCCTACCTCATCGGCATCATCACCGCCGTCGGCCTGGCCGCCCTGCGCAAGCCGGCCGGGCAGACGGCCGGCGGCGCCATCAAGGCCACCCTCGGCCTGCTCCTGGTCGGCGCCGGCGCGACGCTGGTCACCACCGCGCTGGACCCGCTCGGAAAGATGATCCAGGGCACGACGGGCGCGCACGGCGTCATCCCGACCAACGAGGCCATCGCCGGCATCGCCCAGGACCGGTTCGGAGCCCGCGTGGCCTGGCTCATGATCACCGGGTTCCTGGTCAGCCTGCTCCTGGCCCGCTTCACCCCGCTGCGCTACGTCTTCCTCACCGGTCACCACATGCTGTTCATGGCGACCATGCTGACCGTCGTGATGGCGAGCGCCGGGCAGTCCTCCCTCGCCGTGGTCCTCGGCGGCGGCGTCCTGCTGGGCATCCTGCTCGTCGCCATGCCCGCCTTCGCCCATCCCTGGACCAAGCGGGTCACCGGGGAGGACACGGTGGCCATGGGCCACTTCGGCACCGCCGGCTACATCCTGGCCGGCGCCACCGGGCAGCTCACCGGCAAGCTCGGCGGGCGCAGCCGCAGCACGGAGGACATGCGCCTGCCCGAGGGCCTGCGCTTCCTGCGCGACTCCATGGTCGCCACGGCCCTGTCCATGGTCGTCGTCTACCTGGTGATGTCGCTGCTGTTCCTCGCCAAGGCCGGACGGGACACCGCCTTCGAGGCGTTCACCGCGGCCACCGGGCACGCCGCCACCGGCGTCGGCGACTACCTCATGCAGTCCCTGATGGAGGGACTGCGGTTCGGCATCGCCGTCGCCGTGATCCTCTTCGGCGTGCGCACCATCCTCGGCGAGCTGGTCCCCGCCTTCCAGGGCATCGCCCGGCGCGTGGTCCCCGGCGCCAAGCCCGCCCTGGACGCGCCCATCGTCTTCCCGTACGCCCAGAACGCCGTCCTGGTCGGCTTCGTCTTCAGCTTCCTGGGCGGCCTCACCGGCCTCGCCGTGCTCGTCTGGGTCCTCAACCCGGCGTTCGGCCTCGCCCTGGTCCTTCCCGGGCTGGTCCCGCACTTCTTCACCGGCGGCGCGGCCGGCGTCTACGGCAACGCCACCGGCGGGCGCCGCGGCGCCATGGCGGGCTCCTTCCTCAACGGCCTGCTCATCACCTTCCTGCCCGCCCTGCTGCTGAAGGTCCTCGGCACCTTCGGCAACGCCAACACCACGTTCGGGGACGCCGACTTCGGCTGGTTCGGGACGCTGCTCGGCAATGTCGCCAAGCTCCACGGAGCCGCGGGCCTGGCCGGCATGCTCGCACTCGGCGCCGTCGTCCTCGCCGCCGCCTGGACGGTGCAGGTCCGCGTGGTGGACGCGGGGTGGCTCCCCGGCTCGGCCGCGCCCGCCGCCGCCCCGCCCGCCGGCTCCGGCTCCGGCTCCAACTCCGGCTCCGGCTCCGAGCCCGTGACCGCGCCCGTCGGCTCCGCGCCCGTCGGCTCGGTGCCCGTCGGCTCGGTGCCCGCCCAGCGCACCCACGCCAGGATCGCGCCCCCGGCCGGGGCGCCCGTCCCGCCGCCGCCTCCCACGACCGCCGGGGCGTGAGCCGCCGGCACGGCGGCCGCCACCCCCTCCCCGCGGGCCGGAGGAAGGGGCGGCGGCCGCCGTGCCGTTTCTCAGGGCGGGTCCGGCAGGTCCGCGCAGTCCGGCTGCTCAGGGCCGGTTCGGCAGGTCCGCGCAGTTCGACGGGGCCGGTTCGCCGGAGAGGCGGTCGGTGAGCCAGGAGACGGCGGTGCCCTGGTCGGCGAGGAGCGGGCCGAAGTGGTTGACGAGGGCGCTGCCGAGGTCGGGCAGGGCGACGTCCTTGTAGACGACGTCGGCGCCCTTGGCGCACCAGTCGGCGGCGAGTCGCCGTGCCTGGGCGTGCGGGACGAGGTTGTCGTGGACGCCGGTGGCGACGCGGACGGGGCCGGCGGGTTTGAGGGTGCCGATGCGCTGGCCGTCCAGGAAGGTCTGCAGTCGCGGGGTGGCGGCGATGATGTCGCTGATCGAGCGGCCGTCGGTGGTCCACCGGGTGCTACGCCGGCCGCCGTAGGCGAACAGCGCGTCGCCGACGCACATGGTGGACAGGTCGGCGAGGGCGGCCCGGCCCGCGTCGTTGAGGTGGGCCTCGGCGAGGGGGCGCAGGGACGGGTCGGACTGGAGGAAGCCGTTGAGCGACCAGCCGATGGCGCCGACGAGTCCGCTGCCGTCAATGGCCCGGGTGACCTCGGCCAGGTCGGCGGGCGGCGCGCCGCTGTAGGTGCCGGCGAGCCGGACGTCGGGGGCGTAGGCGGGCTGGAGTTCGGCGGCCGCGGCGGTGGCTCCGCCGCCCTGGCTGTACCCGAAGAGCCCCACCCGGGACTGCGCGGTGACCGACGCGCCGGTCAGGCGGCGGGCGGCGCGCACCGCGTCCAGGACGGCGTGGGCCTCGTCGACGCGGTTGACGTAGGTGTGCAGCCGGTCGGTCGCGCCGAGGCCGGCGTAGTCGGTGACGACCACGGCCACGCCCTGCGCGAGGAGGTGGTAGATGGACAGGTCCTCGTAACCGACCGAGACGGTGCGGCCGTTGAACAGCAGCGGGTGCTCCAGGCCCATCGACGCGGCGCACTGGTCGCCCTGGCCCATGGTGCCGGGTGCCACGGCCACCAGCGGGCGCGCGCCGCCGCCCTTCCAGGCGGCCGTGGGCTCGATGTAGGCGCCGGTGACGGCCACCGGGTCGCCGTTGGAGTCCGTCGACCGGTACATCAGGCGGGTGGCCCGGCCGGGCAGCGGCCCGTCGAGGGTGGGCAGGTGCAGCGCGAGCGGCAGGGGCTCGGTGCGGACGAGGGCGCCGTTGTCGGCGGGCAGGGTGGCGGGCGGGGTGTAGAAGGCGGGGATGGTGACCCCGCGGGAGACCACGGGGCCGGTGGCCGTGGCGTCCGTGGCGGTGGCTGCGGCGGCCGGGACGGCCTGGGCGCCGAGGCAGGCGGCGACGAGGACGGCGGCGGCCGGCAGTCTGCGTGCGGGCATGGCGGCTCCTGGAAGCGACTGTGTGGGGAGCGCGCCTTCCGGGGCGGCCGTGGGGCGGCCGCCCGGGACGCGGAGGCGCGACGGCGGGAGCGGGCGCGGTCGTCCCTCCGCGCCCGCTCCCGTCGCTGGGATGCCGGCCACTGGACGGTACCCGTACGGGTGTTACCTGAGGTAGCACCCGGAAGGTTACGGTTGAGTAATGTGACTCGCCGTCCACCGGCGGCCCACGTCCACCGGCAGCCCACGTCCGGCGACGGACCGCATCGTCGCTCGGCTCGCCTCCGTCACTCGGCCCGCCTCCGTCACTCGGCGCACGGGCGCGTCGGCGCGCCCACCGCACCCGCCCGGGTCAGTCGGCCACCAGGGTGATGTCCTGCTGCCGCACGTCGTGGAAGTGCGGCAGCAGCGCAAGCCCCTGCGCGCGCAGTTCCACGAGGGTCGCCTCGACGTGCGCCGCACCGGACCGGAGGGTGGACGGCGCGGTCCGCCCGGTGTTCACCCAGCGGTGCGCGGCGCCGTCGCACACGGCGCGGGTGCCGCCGATGGCGTACTGCACGGAGGCGGCGTGATCGGCGGGCCGGGCGGAGTCCTCGGTGGAGTCCCGAGGGGGGTCCTGGCTGACGGAGGAGCTGACGAACACCGGGCCGGTGGCGGCGGTGCAGCGGTAGGTGCCGGAGAGGGTGAGGGTGCCGTCCGCGGCGAGGCGGCCGACCCGGTCGACGGTCACGGTGTCGCTCGCCGCCGCGGACGCGGGCGCGCCCATGGCGGCGCAGGCCAGCAGCGCGGCGCCGGCGACGGCGCCGAGGACGGGACGCAGGGGAGACTTGATCATCGGGAAACCTCCTGGAGTGGGGCTTCCACTGGTACCGGGCGCTCGGACCGGCGGCCGTGATCGTCACCCCTTCGGTGGCGAGTCCGCCCGGATCGGCGGCGGCCTCGCCACGGCCGTCGCGGGACGGTCAGCGCACTGTCCGGGTCCTGTCACGAATCCCGGCGGGCGCTTTCGGTGCATCAGGCGGCGGGAGCAGGGTCTGTACAGAGGGACGGCACCGCCACCGGGCCGTCCGCCAGGACCTCGACGTGGAGGTGCGCCATGTGCTCCCACCAGACCTCGTCCCCGCGCCCCGGCCACGAGGAGCAGCCGCACGTCGTCGCCGCCCACCCCGAACAGGGCTGGAACCTGCTGTGCGACGGCACGGTCGTCTTCGACGACGGCGGCGAACTGCTCCCGGACGGCCGCGCGACCGCCCCGTGCCGCGTCCTGCCCGCCGACCGGCTGACCGTCGCGGCCTGAGCAGGAAACCACCCGCCCGAGGCCCGGCTGACCGTCACGGCCCGAGCGGAAGACCACCCATCCGAGGCCCGGCTGACCGTCACGGCCCGAGCGGAAGACCACCCATCCGAGGCCCGGCTGACCGTCACGGCCCGAGCGGAAGACCACCCATCCGAGGCCCGGCTGACCGTCGCGGCCCGAGCGGAAGACCACCCGCCCGCCGAGCGACCGCGAGGTCCCGGCACCGAGCCGGCGCCGGGCCCCGCTCCGCCCCCGGCGGCGCGGCCGTATCGCCGGTGTCCTCGTACGCGACGGTTCCGGCGCTCGGCTCGATGTCCGGCATGCCGGCGGAGCCGGGGCAGCACCGATGTCGGCGGTTGCTAGGGCAGCACCGCGAAGCCGTCGAGCTCCACCAGCGCCTGTTCGTCCCACAGGCGCACGACCTCGACGACGGCCATCGCCGGATAGTCCCGGCCCGCCGACTCCCGCCAGATGCGGCCGAGTTCCCGGGCGTAGCGGCGGTAGGCAGCGACGTCGGTGGCGTAGACGGTGACCCGGGCCAGGTCGGACGGGGTCCCGCCGGCCGCGCGCAGCGCCGTCAGCAGGTTGGCCAGTGCCCGCCGGAACTGCTCGGGGAGCGTGTCGCCGACGATCCCGCCGTCGGCGTCCAGGGCGGTCTGCCCGGCGAGGAACACCACCCGGGAGCCGGTGGCGACCACGGCGTGGGAGAAGCCGGCCGGCGTCGGCAGGCCGGGCGGGTTGACGCGTCCGGCGGTCACCGGGCCGCCTCGCCGGTGTCTGTGCCGGTGTCTGTGCCGGTGTCCGCACCGGCACCCATGCCGGTGTCCGCGCCAATGCCCGTGCCGGCGTCCGCGCCGGTATCCGCGCCGGTATCCGCGCCGTGGTCCACGGCGTGGTCCACGGCGTGGTCCACGGCGTGGTCCACGGCGTGGTCCACGGCGTGGTCCACGGTGGCGTACAACTCCTTGGCTATCACGGTCCGTTGGACCTCGCTCGCCCCCTCGTAGATGCGCGGCGCCCGCACCTCCCGGTAGAGGTGCTCCAGGAGGTGGCCGCGCTGCAGGGCACGGGCGCCGTGGAGCTGGACGGCGGTGTCGACGACGTACTGCGCGGTCTCGGTGGCGAGCAGCTTGGCCATCGCGGCGCGGCCGCGCACGTCGGGGGCGCCCGCGTCGTACGCCGTGGCCGCCGCGTACACCATCAGGCGGGCCGCCTCGGTGCGCAGGGCCATCTCGGCGACCTGGTGGGAGACGGCCTGCAGGTCCTTCAGGCGGCCGCCGAAGGCCGCGCGGCGGGCGGTGTGGGCGAGGGTGGCGTCGAGGGCCGCCTGGGCCATGCCGACGGCGAAGGCGCCGACGCTGGGGCGGAAGAGGTTCAGGGTGCCCATGGCGACGGCGAAGCCGCGGTCGACGCCGCCGAGGACGTCGTCGGCGGTGACGGGGACGGCGTCGAAGCGCAGGGTGCCGACGGGGTGCGGGGCGAGCAGGTCGAGGCGGGTGCCGGTGAGGCCGGGGCGGTCGGCGGGGACGAGGAAGGCGGTGACGCCGCGGGCGCCGGCGCCGGGGGTGGTGCGGGCGAAGACGGTGTAGACGTCGGCCTCGGGGGCGTTGGAGATCCAGCACTTGTCGCCGGTGAGCCGCCAGCGGGCGGGGCCGTCGGGCACGGCGGCGAGGGAGAGGGCGGCCGCGTCGGAGCCGGCGCCGGGCTCGCTGAGCGCGAAGGCGGCCACGGCGCCGCCCCCGGTCACCGGCGGCAGCCAGCGGTCGCGCTGGGCGGGGGTGCCGTGGGCGTGCACGGGGTGGGCGCCCAGGCCCTGCAGGGCGAGGGCGGTCTCGGCCTCGGTGCAGACCTGGGCGAGGGACTCGCGCATCAGGCACAGGTCGAGGGCGCCGGCGGCGAACAGCCGCGCGAGCAGGCCGAGTCGGCCGAGTTCGGCGACCAGGGGCCGGTTGACGCGGCCCGGTTCGCCCCGCGCGGCCAGGGGGCGCAGCCGGTCGGCGGCCAGGGCGCGCAGCTCGGCGCACCAGGAGGTCTGCGTCGGTTCGAGCGAGAACGCGGGCATCACCGGGCCCCTCTCTGCCGCCTGCGCCGAAGTCCGCCGCCCGCACGCGGGATTGCGCCTCTCGGGCGGCGTACCCGACGACGGTATCGCGCACCATTGACTGCCGTCACCAACACGATACGCTCGGTGCGCGAGCCCACCACGGCGAAGGGGGCGAACCGCCATGGCAGCCACCAACCCGGACGCCGCCGACCCGGACGCCGCCGACCCGGACGCCGCCGCCCGCGAACCGGTGGAACCGGTGCCCTCGGCCCACGTCGACACCTTCGCGCGCGACCGCCTCCCGCCGCCCGGCCAGTGGCCCGATCTGCTTTTCGACCTGCCGGAGCTGCGCTATCCAGGCCGGCTCAACGCGGCCGCCGAGCTGCTGGCCGGCCCCGATCCGGCCCGCCCGGCGTTCCGCACGGCCGCCGGGGAGGTGTGGACCTACGGCGAGCTGCGCGCCCGCGTCGACCGCGTCGCGCACCTGCTCACCGGCCCGCTCGGCGTCGTCCCCGGCAACCGCGTCCTGCTGCGCGGCCCGACCACGCCGTGGCTGGCGGCCTGCTGGCTGGCGGTGCTGAAGGCGGGCGCGGTCGCGGTCACCGTGCTGGACCGGCACCGCCCGCACGAACTGGCCACGATGTGCGCCCTCGCCCGGGTGCGGCACGCGCTGTGCGACGCCCGGTCGGTGGACGACCTGGTCAAGGCGGGCGTGCCGGGCCTGGAGATCACGGTGTACGGCGGTGACGGCCCCACCGGCCCGTCCGGCCGTCCGGTGCCCGGCACGCCGTACGAGGCGGTCGGCACGGCCGCCGACGACGTGGCGCTGATCGCGTTCACCTCGGGCACCACCGGGCGTCCCAAGGGCTGTGTGCACTTCCACCGGGACGTGCTGGCGATCGCCGACACCTTCTCCCGGCACGTGCTGCGGCCCCGGCCGGACGACCTGTTCGCCGGCTCTCCTCCGCTGGGTTTCACCTTCGGCCTGGGCGGCCTGGTCGTCTTCCCGCTGCGGGCCGGGGCGTGCGCGCTGCTGCTGGAGCAGGCGGCGCCGCGGCAGTTACTGGCCGCCGTGGCCGAGCACCGCGTCTCGGTGCTGTTCACCGCGCCGACCGCCTACCGCGCGATGCTGGCCGGGCTCGACGGGTACGACGTCGCCTGCCTGCGGCGCTGCGTCTCGGCCGGCGAGAACCTGCCCGCGGCCACCTGGCACGCCTGGCACGAGCGCACCGGGCTGCGCCTGATCAACGGCATCGGCGCCACCGAGCTGCTGCACATCTTCATCTCCGCGGCCGACGACGCGGCCCGCCCCGGCGCCACGGGGCTGCCCGTCCCCGGCTGGCAGGCGCGCGTGCAGGACGGGCGGGGCGTGCCGGTGCCGGACGGCGAGCCCGGCCTGCTCGCCGTGCGCGGCCCGGTGGGCTGCCGCTACCTCGCCGACGAGCGGCAGCGCGGCTACGTCCGCGACGGCTGGAACGTCACCGGCGACACCTACGTCCGCGACGCCGACGGCTACTTCCGCTACGTGGCCCGCGCCGACGACATGATCGTCTCCGCCGGGTACAACATCGCGGGGCCCGAGGTCGAGGAGGCCCTGCTGCGCCATCCGGAGGTGGCGGAGGCGGCGGTGGTGGGGCGGCCCGACGAGGAGCGCGGGCAGGTGGTGGTGGCGTACGTCGTCGCGCGCGAGGGCGCGCGGCGGGACGCGGAGGCGCTGCGCGCGTTCGTCAAGGCGGAGCTGGCGCCGTATAAGTGCCCGCGCGAGGTGGTCTTCCTGGACGCGCTGCCGCGCACGGCGACCGGCAAGCTCCAGCGGTTCAGACTGCGCCCGGGCCGGGCCGGCGGCGCCGGCCGTGACGGTGGTGACGGCGGAGACGACCAGCGGTGATGCCAGCGGCCTGAGCCGATCGACTTAAGATGATCAACGTGTCCGAGCAGCACGCCCCCCGGTCTCTCATCGTCACGCTCTACGGCGCCTACGGCCGCTCCTGGCCGGGCCCGGTGCCCGTCGCCGAGCTGATCCGGCTGCTGGCCGCGGTCGGGGTGGACGCGCCCTCGGTCCGCTCGGCGGTGTCCCGGCTGAAGCGGCGCGGGCTGCTGCTGCCGGCCCGCACGGCGCAGGGCACGGCCGGGTACGAACTCTCCCGCGACGCACGGCAGGTGCTCGACGACGGCGACCGCCGCATCTACGCCGCGGCGCCCGCCGCGGACGAGGGCTGGGTGCTCGCGGTGTTCTCCGTGCCGGAGTCGGAGCGGCAGCGGCGGCACGTGCTGCGCTCCCGGCTGGCCTCCCTCGGCTTCGGCACCGCGGCCCCCGGCGTGTGGATCGCCCCGGCCCGCCTGTACGACGAGACCCGGCACGCCCTGCAGCGGCTGCGCCTGGAGGCGTACGTGGACCTCTTCCATGGCGAGCACCTGGGCTTCACGCCCACCGCGGACGCGGTCGCCCGCTGGTGGGACCTGGCGGCGATCGCCCAGCAGCACGAGGCGTTCCTGGAACGGCACGCGCCCGTCCTGCGCGCCTGGGAGCGGCGCCCGGACACCCCGCCGCAGGACGCCTACCGCGACTACCTCCTCGCCCTGGACTCCTGGCGCCGCCTGCCCTACGCCGACCCCGGCCTGCCCGCCCGCCTGCTGCCCGCCGACTGGCCCGGCGCCCGCTCGGCGGCCGTCTTCCAGGCGCTGCACGCGCGTCTGCGGGACGCGGGGGCGGCCTTCGTCGGCGTGTGACGCCTCCCACCGGCCTCCCACCGGCCTTCCGCCGGCTTCCCGTCGCCCTCCCGCCGCCGGCGCGCGGGCCGGTGCCGCTCAACTCCCCAAGGAAAGGCGGGGTTTGGGGGCGTCCGTACGGCCGGTGGGCGGGCGCCTGCTGCCCGCGCGGTACGGCGCCGGCCAGACGGCGCCCGGACCGGTGTAGCCCTGCTCGGCGGCCGCGTGCAGCGTCCAGTGCGGGTCGTACAGGTGCGGGCGGGCCAGCGCGCACAGGTCGGCCCGCCCGGCCAGCAGCAGGGAGTTGACGTCGTCCCAGGAGGAGATCGCGCCGACCGCGATCACCGGTGTCCCGGTCTGCTGCCGGATGCGGTCGGCGAACGGCGTCTGGTACGAGCGCCCGAATTCCGGCCGTTCCTCGGACACCACTTGTCCCGTCGACACGTCGATCGCGTCGGCGCCGTGCGCGGCGAAGGCCCGCGCGATCTCCACCGCGTCCTCGGCGCTCGTCCCGCCCTCGGCCCAGTCGGTCGCGGAGATCCGCACCGTCATCGGCCGCTCCGGGGGCCAGGCGGCGCGTACGGCGTCGAAGACCTCCAGCGGGAAGCGCAGCCGTCGCTCCAGGCAGCCGCCGTAGGCGTCGGTGCGGCGGTTGGTGAGCGGGGAGAGGAAGCCGGAGAGCAGGTAGCCGTGGGCGCAGTGCAGTTCCAGCAGGTCGAACCCGGCGCGGGCGGCGCGCTGCGCGGCGGCGGTGAACTGTTCGCGGATGTCGGTCAGTTGGGCGCGGGTGAGTGCGCGCGGGGTCTGGCTGCGCGGCGTGTACGGCAGCGGGGAGGCGGCCACCAGCGGCCAGTTGCCCGTGTCGAGGGGTTCGTCGAGGCCCTCCCACATCGGCTTGGTGGAGCCCTTGCGGCCGCAGTGGCCGAGCTGCACGCCGAGCGCGGTGCCCGGCGCGTGGGTGTGCACGAAGTCGGTGATGCGCCGCCAGGCCTGGGTGTGGCGGCCGTCGTACAGGCCGGCGCAGCCGGGGGTGATGCGGCCCTCGGGGCTGACGCACACCATCTCGGTCATCACCAGCCCTGCGCCGCCGAGGGCGCGGGCGCCGAGGTGGACGAGGTGGAAGTCGCCCGGGACGCCGTCGACGGCCGAGTACATGTCCATCGGGGAGACGACGACGCGGTTGCGCAGGGTCAGGTCGCGCAGCCGCAGCGGCGTGAACATGGGCGGGGTGCCCGGCGGGCAGCCGAACTCGCGCTCCACGGACTCGGTGAAGCGCGCGTCGCGCAGGCGGAGGTTGCCGTGGGTGACGCGGCGGCTGCGGGTGAGCAGGTTGAAGGCGAACCGGCGGGGCGGCTGGCGGACGTAGAGGGCGAGGTCCTCGAACCACTCCAGGCTGGCGCGGGCGGCGCGCTGGGTGGAGGCGACGACCGGCCGGCGCTCCTGTTCGTAGGCCGTCAGCGCCTGATCCAGGCCGTCGTGCTCCCGCAGGCACGCGGCCAGGGCGAGGGCGTCCTCGACGGCGAGTTTGGTGCCGGAGCCGATGGAGAAGTGGGCGGTGTGGGCGGCGTCGCCGAGGAGGACGACGTTGCCGTGCGACCAGCGGTCGTTGACGACCGTGCGGAACCTCGTCCACGTCGAGGCGTTGGAGCGCAGGGGCCGTCCGTCGAGGGCGTCGGCGAAGATCTTCGCGCAGCGCTCGACCGATTCCCGCGTGCTCAGCGTGTCGAAGCCGGCCGCCCGCCACACCTCCTCGCGCATCTCGACGATCACCGTGGACGCGCCGGGCCGGTGCCGCGGCCCGCGGGGCCTCGTCGCGGGGTGGTGGCCGGGGGACGGGCGGGCGTAGGGGTAGCCGTGCAGCTGCATCACGCCGTGTTCGGTCTCGGCGATCTCGAAGCGGAACGCGTCGAAGGCGAGGTCGGCGGCGAGCCAGATGTAGCGGCAGCGGTGCGTGGTGACGGACGGGCGGAAGACGTGCGCGTACGCCGCCCGGGTGCCGCTGTGCACGCCGTCCGCGGCGACGACCAGGTCGTGGGTGCGGGCCAGCTCGCCCGGGTCCGGCGCGAGGGTGCGAAAGCGCAGGTCGACGCCGAGCGAGCGGCACCGCTCGTGCAGGATGCGCAGCAGTCGGCGCCGGCCGAGGGCGGCGAAGCCGTGGCCGCCGGAGGTCTGCCGCACGCCCCGGTGCACGATGTCGATGGCGTCCCAGCGGACGAACTCCCGCTGCAGGGCGGCGTGGACGGCGGGGTCGGCGTGCTCGATGCCGCCGAGGGTCTCGTCGGACAGCACGACGCCGAAGCCGAAGGTGTCGTCGGGGGCGTTGCGCTCCCAGACGGTGATCTCGCGGGCCGGATCGAGGCGTTTGAGCAGCGCGGCGGCGTACAGGCCGCCGGGGCCGCCGCCGATGACGGCGACCTTCATCGTCCCCGCCACCTGGGCGGCCGCTGCTCGGTGAAGGCCGCGTGGAACTCGGCGTAGTCCTCGCCGTTCATCAGCAGGGCCTGGGTGGCGGCGTCGAGTTCCACGGCGGCGGCCAGCGGCATGTCCAGCTCGGCCGTCAGCAGCGCCTTGGTCTGGGCGTGGGCGAGGGCCGGGCCGTCGGCGAGGCGGCGGGCCAGGGCGTGGGCGGCCTCGTCGGCGCGGCCCTCGCCGGTGAGTTCGCTGATCAGGCCGATGCGTTCGGCCTCGGGCGCGTGGACCGGCTCGCCGAGCATCAGCAGGCGGGTGGCGTGGCCGAGGCCGACGACGCGGGGCAGCAGGTAGGCGGCGCCCATGTCGCCGCCGGAGAGGCCGACCCGGGTGAAGAGGAAGGCGAAGCGGGCCCGGGGGTCGGCGACGCGGAAGTCCGCGGCCAGGGCGAGGACGGCACCGGCGCCGGCGGCCACGCCGTGCACGGCGGCGACCACCGGGAAGGGGCACTCGCGCACGGCCCGCACGACCTGCCCGGTCATCCGGTTGAAGTCGAGCAGCTGCGCGGTGTCCATGGCCAGGGTGGCGCCGATGATCTCGTCGACATCGCCGCCGGAGCAGAAGCCGCGCCCCTCCCCCGCCAGCACCAGCGCGCGCACCGCCCTCTCGCGGGCCAGTTCGGCGAGCAGGTCGCGCAGGTCGGCGTAGGCGCCGAAGGTGAGCGCGTTGAGCTTCTCGGGGCGGGCCAGGGTGACGGTGGCGACGCCGTCGTCGAGGGCGACGCGCAGGTGCCGCCAGTGGGAGGTGCGGGCGGCGGAGCCGGTGAAGGGACTCATACCGTCGAAGCTATCACTGAGTTGTGACGGTCGTCACGAGCGCGCGACACACCCGGTGCGCCCGGCAGGCGGCCGGTCACCATCCGTCACATCGGTAACGAAACGGCCGCAACCTGTTCCTCGTGCGGCAACGACGGGAGCGCGGCGGTGGGGTGGGGCGCCGGGCCGGGTAGGCCCCCGTACGATCCCCTTGTTGACAGCAGGACGGCCCGCCGGCGGACGGCGGGGCCCGCTGCGCCACGAACGGACCCGCCTTGGACGAACGCCCCGCCGCCCCCGCCTGCCCGGCATCCGGCCACCACCCCTCACCGGGGCACTGCGTGGCGTCCCCGCCGTCCTGGCGCGTCGCGCTGCCGCACACCACCGCGGCCGTGCCCGTGGCCCGCGCCCTGGTCCGCACCGCCCTGACGGAGCTGGAGCACGCGGCCGACAGCGACACCGCCGAGCTGCTGACGGCGGAGCTGGTGGCCAACGCCGTGGAGCACACCTCCGGCGAGGCCCCCATCCGGCTGGTCGTGGAACTGCTGCCGACCGGCTGCCACGTCGAGGTGCACGACCCCGACCCGGCGCCGCCCGGCAACCTCACCCGCCCCCCGGACACCGAGCCCGACCCCTGGCAGGAGCACGGGCGGGGCCTGCTGCTGATCCGCACCCTCAGCTCGTCCTGCGGCCACCGCCCCACCGAATCGGGCAAGGCGGTGTGGTTCAGACTGCCGCTTCCGCCTTCTCGGCGACGCCCGCCGGAGTAGCCGCGCCCCGGGCCAGCCGCGAGTGGCGGCGGCCGTAGCCGGCGTACACCGCCAGCCCGGCCGCGAGGAACACGGCGAACTGGATCCAGGCCGCGCCGCCCGTCTCGTACATCAGGTACAGGCAGCAGCCGGTGGCCAGCAGCGGCACCACCGGGTACAGCGGCACCCGGAAGGTACGCGCCAGGCCCGGCTCGCGGCGGCGCAGCGCGATCACGGCCACGTTGACGGCGGCCATGGTGGCGAGCGTGCCGATGGTGCACAGGCCGACCACGGCGTCCAGCGAGGCGAAGGCGGCCGGCAGGGCGAAGACCACCGCGACGAGCACCGTGCCCGCCACCGGCGTGGCCGTGCGCGGCGAGACCCGCTCGAAGACGCGCGGGACCAGCCCGTCCCGGGACATCGACATCAGGATGCGCGTCTGGCCGTAGAGCACGGCCAGCACCACCGAGGCGATCGCGACGACCGCGCCGAAGGCGACCACCCCGCCGCCGACCGAGGAGCCGGTGACCTCGTTGACGACGTACGACAGCGCGGCGGGCCGGCCGCCGACCCGGTCGCCGCCGACGGCGCCGATCGCGGCGAGGGCGACCGCGCAGTACAGCAGGGTGACCACGCCCATGCACACCAGGATGGCGACCGGAACGTGCCGGCGCGGGTCCTTGGCCTCCTCTCCGGCCGTGGTGATCGCGTCGAAGCCGATGTAGGAGAAGAACGCGGCCGTGGTGCCGGCGCCGACGCCGCCGAGCCCGGCCGGCGCGAAGGGGGTGAGGTTGCCGTCCTGGAAGGCGCTGAACCCGATGGCGCAGAACGCGGCGAGGATCGCCAGCTTCAGCACCGCCATCGCGGCCGTGGCCCGGGCGCTCTCCCGCACCCCCCGCACCAGCAGGACCGCGGCCAGGGCGATGACCAGCACCGCGGGCAGGTTGACGACGCCGCCGTCGCCGGGGCCGGCGGTGAGCGCGGCGGGCAGGGACAGGCCGGTGAGGCTGTGCAGCAGCTCGTCGACGTACTGGCTCCAGCCGACCGCGACCGCGGACACCGACACGCCGTACTCCAGCAGCAGGCACCAGCCGACGAGGAAGGCGGCCGTCTCGCCGAGGCCGGCGTAGGCGAAGGAGTAGGAGGAGCCGGAGACCGGGAGGGCGCCGCCCAGCTCGGCGAAGGAGAACGCGGTCAGCACGCAGGTGACGGCGGCGAGGACGAAGGAGACGACGACGGCGGGCCCGGCCTGGGCGACCGAGTCGGACAGGCCGACGAAGATGCCGGTGCCGACGATCGCGCCGACGCCGAAGCAGATGAGCTGGAACAACCCCATCGTCCGCCGCAGGCCGTGGCCCGCGCGGTCGGTTCCGGCCTCGGCGAGGAGAAGGGCGGGGGACTTGGTGCGGAATGCGGGCATGCGGGTGGTGCTCGTTTCTGGTGGTACGGGCATGCGGGTGGTGCTCGTTCCCGGTGGCTTTCCGGTGGCTTCCGGTGGCTTTCCGGTGGCTTTCCGGTGGTGCGGGCGCGACGGGGTGCCGTCGCGCGGCGGCCGTGGACGGGGTGGGTCCGGGCCACCGGTCGGGACGGGGTGCGGCCGGGCCGGCCGGCGGGGCTCAGGCGAGGGTGGCGACCAGGACCGCCTTGATGGTGTGCAGACGGTTCTCGGCCTCGTCGAAGACGACGGAGTGCGCCGACTCGAACACCTCGTCCGTCACCTCCAGGGACTCCAGGCCGTGGGCCTCGTGGATCTCGCGGCCGATCTCCGTGCCCAGGTCGTGGAAGGCGGGCAGGCAGTGCAGGAACTTCACGTCCGGGTTGCCGGTGGCGCGCAGCACGTCCATGGTCACCGCGTACGGCGCGAGGGCGGCGATGCGCTCGCCCCACACCTCCTTCGGCTCGCCCATCGACACCCACACGTCCGTGGCGACGAAGTCGGCGCCGGCCACGCCCTCGGCGACGTCCTCGGTGAGGGTGATGCGGGCGCCGCTGCCGGCGGCGAGCTCCTGGGCGCGGTCGACGACCTCCTGGGCGGGCCAGTAGCTCTTGGGCGCGACGATGCGCACGTCCATGCCGAGCAGGGCGCCGGTGACCAGGTAGGAGTTGCCCATGTTGAAGCGGGCGTCGCCGAGGTAGGCGAAGGCGGTCTCCTCCAGCGGCCCGGCGCGGTGCTCGGTCATGGTGAGCACGTCGGCGAGCATCTGGGTGGGGTGCCAGTCGTCGGTGAGCCCGTTGTAGACGGGCACGCCGGCGTACGCCGCGAGCTCCTCCACCTTCCGCTGGCTGTCGCCGCGGTACTGGATGGCGTCGTACATCCGCCCCAGGACGCGCGCGGTGTCCTTCACGGACTCCTTGTGGCCGATCTGCGAGCCGGAGGGGTCCAGGTAGGTGGTGCGGGCGCCCTGGTCGGCGGCGGCGACCTCGAAGGCGCAGCGGGTGCGGGTCGAGGTCTTCTCGAAGATCAGCGCGATGTTCTTCCCGCGCAGGTACGGCGTCTCGGTCCCGGCCTTCTTGGCGGCCTTCAGCTCGGCGGCCAGCTCGACCAGGCCGCGGAACTCCTCCGCGGTGAAGTCGAGCTCCTTGAGGAAGGGGCGGCCGGCGAGGGCGGTCGGGACTGTCGCCATGGGGCGCTCCTGGGTAGGGGGACACGGGTCTGCGGAACGAACCCATGGAATTCTATACGACGGCCAGCATTTCTATGCGACAGGGTGGGTGCCGGGCGCTCATACGGCGTCCCGCTCCACCGGACAGCTCATGCAGCGCGGGCCGCCCCTGCCCCGCCCCAGCTCGCTGCCCGGGATCTCGATGACCTCGATGCCCTGCTTGCGCAGGTGGGTGTTGGTGGTGGCGTTGCGTTCGTAGGCGACGACGACACCGGGTTCGACGGCGAGCACATTGCAGCCGTCGTCCCACTGCTCGCGCTCGGCCGCGTGCACGTCCTGGGTGGCGGTGAGCACCCGGATCTCGCTCAGGCCGAGGGCGGCGGCGATCGCGCGGTGCATGTGCTCCGGCGGGTGGTCGGTGACCTTCAGCTCCTTCTCGCCCACGCCCGGCTCGATGGTGTACGAGCGGAGCATGCCGAGGCCGGCGTACTGGGTGAAGGTGTCGCCGTCGACCATCGTCATCACCGTGTCCAGGTGCATGAAGGCACGGCGCTTGGGCATGTCGAGCGCGACGATCGTGGTCGCCGACCCGGCGGCGAACAGCTTGTGCGCGAGCATCTCCACGGCCTGCGGCGTGGTGCGCTCGCTCATGCCGATCAGGACGGCGCCGTTGCCGATGACCAGCACGTCGCCGCCCTCGATCGTGGACGGGTAGTCGGCCTGGCCCTCGGACCAGATGTGGAAGGACTGGTCGCGGAAGAGGGGGTGGTGGCGGTAGATCGCCTCGAAGTGCACCGTCTCCCGCTGCCGGGCCGGCCAGCGCATCGCGTTGATGGCCACCCCGTCGTAGATCCAGGCGGAGGTGTCCCGGGTGAACAGGTGGTTGGGCAGCGGGTCCAGCAGGAACTCGTCCAGCTCCATGGCGTGGAAGCGCACGGACACCGGCTCCTCGTACGCGTCCAGGAACTCCCGCTTCGTCATCCCGCCGACCAGCGCCTCGGCCAGCTCCCGCGCGGGCAGCGCCTCGAAGACGGCGCGCAGGTGGTCGGTGGCGAGCGGGCCGTACTCCTTCTCGTCGAAGACCCGGTCCAGGATCAGGGTCCGGGCCTCCGGCACGTCCAGGGTCTCGGCGAGCAGCTCCCCGAAGAGGTGGACCGTGACCCCGCGGTCGCGCAGCACGTCGGCGAACCCGTCGTGCTCGGCGCGCGCCCGGCGCACCCACAGCACGTCGTCGAAGAGCAGGGCGTCCTTGTTGCTGGGGGTGAGCCTTTTGAGTTCGAGGTCCGGCCGGTGCAGGATGACGCGGCGCAGCCGCCCGGTCTCGGAGTCGACGTGGAATCCCATGACTCCATCCTGACCGCCGGGGCGCTTCTTCATCCCCCGCTCGGCGGTTTCCGCCGCACCTCGTCCCCGTCCGCCCACCGCGCCTCGCTCCGTCCGCCGCGCCTCGCTCCGCCCGCCCGCCGGTTCGCCCACAGGTTCGCCCGCCCGGCGGCCGGCTCGGCGGGTCACTCGGCGGCTCGCTCGGTGGCCGGCCCGGCGGCTCACTTGGCGGCGCGGACCACGTCCTCGGTCGTCACCACCCGGGCGAACCCGCCGCCGTGCAGCGACACGGCCGAGGCGCGGGCGGCCTCGTCCGCGGTCAGCCGCCAGCCGAAGGGCCCTTGGAGGTCGAAGGTGTACGTGGCGTCGAAGGCGACCAGCACGTCGTGGCCGAGGTTGCCGCCCATGCGGGCCGTGGTCTCCACGCACATGTTGGTCTGGATGCCGGCCAGCACGAGCTGCCCGATGCCCGCCGCCCGCAGCCAGGCGTGCAGGTCCGGGGTGCCGTAGAAGGCGGAGTTGACGCTCTTGGTCACCAGCAGCTCGGGGCCGGCGCCCCCGCCGCGCCGCTGTTCGACGTAGTCCTTGAAACCGTTGCCGGGCCGGCCGGGGCGCAGCGGCGAGTCCGGTTCGGCCGAGTCGTGGCGGACGAACACGACCGGGCGGCCGGTCGCCTGCCAGACGTCGATGAGGGAGGCGATGTTGCCGTCGGCCTCGGGATGGTTGCGCGGCCCCCAGAAGCCGAGCTCGTCGAAGCCCCGCTGGACGTCGACGACGACGAGCGCGGCGTTCGCCGCGAGGTCCGCGACGCCCGCGGTCGCGGTGGCCTGCGTGCTCGCCGTGGCCTGCGTGCTCGCTGCGGCCTCCGTGCTCGCTGCGGCCTCCGTGCTCGCTGCGGCCTCCGTGCTCGCTGCGGCCTCCTCGGCCTCCTTGGTCTCCTCAGCCTTCTTGGTCCCCATGGCCTCGGTGGTCTCCATGGCCTGTGCGGCCTCCGTGTTCTCTCTGGTCCCGGTGGTCTCCGTGGTCTCCATGCCCTTGATCCTGCCGCCCGGCGCGCGGCCGCCCCAGAGGTACGGAAGACAGCGATCGATGGTTTACTGCCAGGCCGTGGACCGTGCCTACCGTGTCGCGCTCGTCGCCTTCCCCGGCATCCGCGCCTTCGACGTCTCCGTGGTCACCGAGGTGTGGGGCGCCGACCGCACCGACCGCGGGGTGCCCCCGTTCGAGCTGCGCCGGGTGGCCGCCGGCCGCGACCCGGTCCCGATGCGCGGCGGGCTGACCCTGGTCCCCGACCGCACCCTGGCCTGGCTGGACCGCGCCGACCTGGTGGTGGTGCCCGGCCTCGACGACCACCTCACCCCGGCGCCCGCCCCCGTCCTGGCGGCGCTGCGCCGCGCCCACGCCCGCGGCACCACGCTGGCCGCGCTGTGCGGCGGGGCGTTCACCCTGGCGCAGGCGGGGCTCCTGGACGGCCGCCGGGCGATCACCCACTGGGCCCTCGTCGACCTGCTGCGCCGCCGCCACCCCCGGGTCACCGTCGTGCCCGACGCGCTGTTCGTCGAGGACGGCGGCATCTGGACCGCCGCCGGGACGGCCGCCGGGATCGACCTGTGCCTGCACCTGGTGCGCACGGTGCACGGCGCGGAGGTCGCGGCGACCGTCGCCCGCTCGATGGTGACGGCGCCGTTCCGCACCGGGACGCAGGCCCAGTTCGTCGAGCGCCCCGTCCCGCGCGAGGACCGCGACGCCGACGCGCTCGCGGCCGTGCGCGAGTACGCCCTGCGGCACCTCGGCGAGCCCCTCACCGTCGCCGCCCTGGCCGGCCGCGCGGGCATGTCCCCGCGCACCTTCGCCCGCCGCTTCGCCGCCCAGACCGGCACGACGCCGCTGCGCTGGCTGCTGGACCAGCGGCTCGCCGCCGCCCAGCGGCTCCTGGAGCGCACCGACCTGCCGGTCCCGGAGGTCGCCCGCCGCGCCGGCTTCGGCAGCGAGGTCACCATGCGCCAGCACTTCGCGGCCCGGCTGGGCACGAGTCCGCGGGCGTACCGGACGGCCTTCGCCGCGGACGGCGTCCGGCGCGGGGGCACGGCCGGGGGCGCGGGACGTCCGCGCGGGCGGGGGCGCCCCGGGCGCAGGCCCGCCCGGCGGGCGCCGAAGCCCCGCCCCCGCGGGCGCGCGGCCCGCGGTGAAGCCGTCCGGGCTGTCCCGGGCGGGCGGGAGGTGGCACGCGGCCGGCGGCGGACGGGAGACGGCACACGGCCGGCGACGGACGGGAGACGGCACACGGCCGGCGGCGGGCGCACGCCGCCGGCCGCCCCCGGCTACAGCCGCGGGTCCACCGGCTCCGACTCCAGGGCCAGCACGCCGAACACCGCCTCGTGCACGCGCCACAGCGGCTCGCCCCCGGCCAGGCGGTCCAGGGCCTCCAGGCCCAGGGCGTACTCGCGCAGGGCGAGGGAGCGCTTGTGCCCGAGGGAGCGCTCGCGCAGCCGGGCCAGGTGGTCGGGGCGGGTGTACTCCGGGCCGTAGATGATCCGGAGGTACTCGCGGCCGCGGCACTTGACGCCGGGCTGGACCAGGCGCCCCTCCGGGTCGCGGACGAGCGCGCCGACGGGCTTGACGACCATGCCCTCGCCGCCGCGGCCGGTCATCTCCAGCCACCAGTCGACGCCGGCGCGCACCGAGTCGGGGTCGCCGGTGTCGACGTACAGCCGCCGCGTGGTCTGCAGCAGGCCGCTGCCGTCGTGCTCGACGAGCCGGTCGAGCAGGGCGAGCTGCTCGTCGTGCGGCAGCGCGGCCAGGCTGCGCCCCTCGACGGCCAGGAGCTGGAACGGTGCGAGGCGTACGCCGTCGAGGCCGTCGGTGCTCCAGCAGTAGCGCCGGTACGCCGCCGTGAACGCGGCCGCGTCCGCCGCCCGCTCCCGCTGCCGGGCCAGCAGGCCGGCCACGTCGACCCCGCGGGCGGCCGCGCCCTCCAGCGCGGCGAGCGCGCCGGGGAACACCGCCCCCGAGGCGGCGCCGACCGCCGCGTACTGGCGGCGCAGCAGCCCGGACGCCTTCAGCGACCACGGCATGAGCTCGCCGTCCAGCAGCAGCCAGTCCGTCTCCAGCTCCTCCCACAGGCCGGCCTCGTCCACGGCGCGGCGCAGGCGGGCGAGGACCTCCTCGGTGACCGCCGGGTCGTCGAAGAAGGGCCGGCCGGTGCGGGTGTAGAGGGAGCCGGTCGGTCCTTCCCCGCCCTCAACCCCGTCCGAGGGGGAGGCGGCCCCGACGCCGAAGCGGCGGCGGGCCGCCTCCGCGTCCCGGCACACCAGGGCCACCGCCCGCGACCCCATGTGCTTCTCCTCGCACACCACCCGCGCCACGCCGTCCCGCGCGTACTGTGCGAACGCCTCCGCCGGGTGCTCCAGGTAGCCGTCGATCCGCGAGGTCGCGGTCGGCGCCATGGTCGGCGGGAGGTAGGGCAGCAGCCGCGGGTCGACGGCGAAGCGGCTCATCACCTCCAGCGCCGCGGCCGCGTTCTGCTCGCGCACCGCGACCCGCCCGGCGTACCGCGTCTCCACGCCCCGCCGCCCCTGCACGTCGGCCAGGTCCAGCGGGCGGCCCTCCCGCCCGCCGGGCGCCTCGCTCCGCAGCGGCTTGACCGGCTCGTACCAGACCCGCTCGGCCGGTACGTCGACCAGTTCCCGCTCCGGCCAGCGCAGCGCGGTGAGCCGGCCGCCGAAGACGACGCCGGTGTCCAGGCAGATGGTGTTGTTCAGCCAGGTGGCCTCCGGCACCGGCGTGTGGCCGTACACCACGGCCGCCCGGCCGCGGTACTCCTCCGCCCACGGGTAGCGCACCGGCAGCCCGAACTCGTCGGTCTCGCCGGTGGTGTCGCCGTACAGCGCGTGCGAGCGCACCCGGCCGGAGGTGCGGCCGTGGTATTTCTCGGGCAGGCCGGCGTGGCAGACCACGAGCCGGCCGCCGTCGAGGACGTAGTGGCTGACCAGCCCGTCGATGAACTCCCGCACCCGCGCCCGGAACTCCTCCGGTTCCCGCTCCATCTGCGCGACGGTCTCGGCCAGCCCGTGGGTGAGCTGCACCTTGCGGCCCTTGAGGTAACGGCCGTACTTGTTCTCGTGGTTGCCGGGGACGCACAGCGCGTGGCCGGCGGCGACCATGGACATCACGCGGCGCAGCACGCCCGGGGTGTCCGGGCCGCGGTCGACGAGGTCGCCGACGAACACGGCCATGCGGCCCTGCGGGTGCACGCCGTCGACGTAGCCCAGCTTGTCCAGCAGCGCCTCCAGTTCGGCCGAGCAGCCGTGCACGTCGCCGATGATGTCGAACGGGCCGGTGAGGTGGGTCAGGTCGTTGAAGCGCTTCTCGGTGACGATCCGCGCCTGCTCCACCTCCTCGGTGCCGCGCAGGACGTGCACCTTGCGGAAGCCCTCCCGCTCCAAGTGCCGGAGCGAGCGCCGCAGTTCGCGGATGTGGCGCTGGATCACCCGGCGCGGCATGCCGGCCCGGTCGGGGCGGGCCGCGTTGCGGGCGGCGCACACCTCCTCGGGCACGTCGAGCACGATGGCGATGGGCAGCACGTCGTGCCGACGCGCCAGGTCGATCAGCTTCCGGCGGGCCTCGGACTGCACGCTGGTGGCGTCGACGACGGTGCGCCGGCCGGCGGCCAGGCGCTTGCCGGCGATGTAGTGCAGCACGTCGAAGGCGTCCCCGGTGGCGCTCTGGTCGTTCTCGTCGTCCGCGACCAGCCCCCGGCAGAAGTCGGAGGAGATCACCTCGGTGGGCTTGAAGTGGCGGCGGGCGAAGGTGGACTTGCCCGAGCCGGAGGCGCCGACCAGCACCACGAGGGAGAGGTCGGTGACGGGCAGGACCCGCTCCGTGCGTGTCTCGGTCATGCCGTCCTCGCCTCCTTCTCGTCGGTCTCGTGCTCGCTGGTCTTGTTCTCGCTGGTCTTGTTCTTGTGCGCCTCGTTCGGCGTCACCGCGGTGAACACGGCCATCTGCGTGGGCGGGCCCACCTCGGGGTCGTCCGGGCCGACCGGCCGGAAGTCCACCGCGTACCCGTGGCGTGCGGCCACGGCCCGCGCCCAGGTGCGGAACTCCTCCCGCGTCCACTCGAAGCGGTGGTCGTCGTGCCGCACGTGTCCGGCCGGGAGGGTCTCCCAGCGGACGTTGTACTCGACGTTCGGGGTGGTCACGATCACCGTGCGGGGGCGGGCCGTGCCGAACACCGCGTACTCCAGGGCGGGCAGCCGGGGCGGGTCGACGTGCTCCACCACCTCGCTGAGCACGGCCGCGTCGTACCCCTTGAGCCGGGTGTCGGTGTAGACGAGCGAGCCCTGCAGCAGCCTCACGCGGGACGCCTGCCGCTCCCCCATCCGCTCCAGCCGCAGCCGGCGTTCGGCGAGGGCGAGGGCGCGCCGGGAGACGTCGACGCCGACGATCTCGGTGAACCGCCGGTCCTTCAGCAGCTCCTGCACCAACTGGCCCGGTCCGCAGCCCAGGTCGAGGACCCGGGCGGCCCCGGCCTCGGTGAGGGCCGCGACGATCGCCGCCCGCCGCTGCACGGCCAGCGGCACGGGCCTCTCCTCCGGGCCGGCGCCGGCCGCCACCGCGGTGCCGGTCCCCTCGGCCCCGGTCCCCTCGGCCCCGGTCTCCCCGGCTTCGGTCTCCTCGGCTTCGGTCTCCTCGGCTTCGGTCTCCTCGGTCTCGGTGTCGTCGGCCGCGACCGCGTTGTCGATCTCCTCGACCTCGGTGTCGTCGGCCTCGGCCAGCCGCACCAACTCCAGCCGCTCCAGCGCCTCGCGGGTCAGCGACCGGCGGCGCGCCAGGTACCGGCTGGTGATCAGCTGCTGCTCCGGGTGGCCGGGCAGCCAGCCCTCGCCGGCCCGCAGCAGCTTGTCGACCTCGTCGGCGGCGACCCAGTAGTGCTTGGCGCCGTCGAGCACCGGCAGCAGGACGTACAGGTGCCGCAGCGCCTCCGCGAGCGTCAGCGTCTGCGACTCCAGCGTCAGCCGCACGTACCGCGAGTCGCCCCACTCCGGGAACGTCTCGTCCAGCGGCACCGGTTCGGCGGTGACCGCCCAGCCGAGCGGCTCGAAGAGACGCCGTACCAGGTCGGGGCCGCCGTGCGCGGGCAGGGCCGGTATCGCGATGCGCAACGGGCGTGCCTGCGCGGGCAGTTCGGGGCGGGCCCGGCACACGCCCCGGATCGCGCTGGAGAAGACGCCGCTCAGCGCCACGGCCAGCAGCGAGGAGGCCGCGTACGGGCGGTCGTTGACGTACTGCGCGAGCGCCGCGTCCGGGGCGCCGCCGCGGCCCCTGCCCTTCCCGCGCCGCACCAGCGCCACCGGGTCGACCTCCAGCAGCAGCGCCGCCGTGCAGCGCCCGGCGTCCGCCTCGGGGTAGAAGACGTGCGCGGTGCCGTGGGAGGTACTGAACGCCTGCGCCCGGTCGGGGTGTTTGTGCAGCAGGAACCCCAGGTCGGTGGCCGGGCGCTCGGGCGTGCCGGTGGTGGTGAGGGTCAGGAACATACGGTCGAGTCTCCCGGCGCCGGGGCCCGGGTGACCACCGGTTTTTCCCGACGGGGGTGCGGCCTTCCTCCCGACGGGGATGCGACCCTTCTCCTGACGGGAGTGCGGCCTTTCTCCTGACGAAGGCGCGGCGGGGCGCGCCGTGCCCGGGCGCGCCCCGCCGGCGGCTCCGCCGCCGCTTCTCGGCCTCCCGGCCCGGCCGCGGGCTACGACAGCTGCGACTGCACCTGGGAGGAGATGAGCTCCAGGTGGTCCAGGTCGGACAGGTCGAGGACCTGGAGGTAGATGCGCCGGGAGCCGATCTCGGCGTAGCGGCCGATCTTGTCGACGACCTCGGCCGGGGAACCGGCCAGACCGTTCGCCTTCAGCTCGTCGACCTCGCGGCCGATGGCGGCGGCGCGGCGGGCCACCTCCTGGTCGTCCCTGCCGACGCAGACGACCAGGGCGTTGGAGTACGTGATCTCGCCGGGGTCGCGGCCGGCCTCCTGGGCGGCGGCGCGGACCCGGCCGAACTGCCGCTCGCTGTCCTCGACCGAGGCGAAGGGGATGTTGAACTCGTCGGCGAAGCGCGCGGCCAGCCGCGGGGTGCGGGTGGCGCCGTGGCCGCCGATCAGCACCGGGATCCTCTTCTGGGCCGGCTTGGGCAGCGCGGGCGAGTCGGTCAGGTCGTAGTAGGTGCCGTGGAAGGTGAAGGTCTTGCCGACGGGCGTGCCCCACAGCCCGGTGACGATCTCCAGCTGCTCCTCGAGGCGGCCGAACTTCTCCTTCGGGAAGGGAATGCCGTACGCCTTGTGCTCCTCCTCGAACCAGCCCGCGCCCAGGCCGAGTTCGATGCGCCCGCCGGACATCTGGTCGACCTGCGCGACCTGGATGGCGAGCACGCCGGGCAGCCGGAAGGTGGCCGCCGTCATCAGCGTGCCGAGCCGGATGCGCTTCGTCTCGCGGGCGAGGCCGGCCAGGGTGATCCAGGCGTCCGTGGGACCGGGCAGTCCGTCCACGGTGCCCATCTTCAGGTAGTGGTCCGAGCGGAAGAAGGCGTCGAAGCCGAGGTCCTCGGCGGCCTTGGCCACGGTCAGCAAGGTGTCGTAGGTGGCCCCCTGCTGGGGCTCGGTGAAGATACGAAGGTCCATGCGTCCATCCTGCACATTCCCGTCCGCACCGGTCCCACCGGCATCCGGCGCCACCGGCGCCCGACGCCACCGACATCCGGTACCACTGGCATCCGGTGCCCCGGCTCAGCCCGCCTCCTTCTCCGGCACGGCCTGGTCGCGGTCGGCGAGTCTGCGCAGCATCTCCAGGACGCGGTCGCGGGACTCGTCGGCCGCGTCGATCGCCTCCATGCACTGCCAGTAGGTGCCCTCGTCGGCGGCGGCGCTGGCCATGCCGACCAGGGCGATGCCGACCTCGCCGAGCAGGCTGCCGAGGCAGAGCAGCACCTGGCGGGCGTCGTCGAGGACGGTGAGCCGGGCGGCGCGCAGCTGCCCCGGATCGAGGTCCGGCGCGTCGAGCACACCGCAGCCCCGGCCCGCCAGCTCGGTCAGTCCCAGCGCCTCGCCGCGCAGTTCGGGCGGCCCAAAGACCGCGAGACGACTGCCGATGGCCTGGGCCAGTGCCTGCGCCTGCCACACCTCCGCCATGGTCTCCTGCGCCTCGCCGCTCGCCGCCAGGGCGCGTCTGCTCGCCAGGATGAGCCGCACCGCGTCCATGCGCTGCCCCCGTCCCCTCGTGTGGGTGCCGACCGTCCGTCCGCCCGAACTCCCTAATCCACTACCCAGAGTGAGGGCGCTTGAGACGAAAAGCCAGAGGAAAACGGAAATCCGTGGACAACAAATCGGTTTCGAACGCCGAGTTCGTAACTGAGAGTGACTGGCCGTCAAGAGGGCTCCGGCGGCGGGAACCTGCGCTCGTTCCGGTCGATCTTCTCCTCCAGCGCCGCCAGCGGGTCGACGCCGAGCACCTCGCACAGTTGCAGGAGATACGCGAGCACGTCCGCGACCTCGTCCCGCACCCGGTGCGCGGTGTCGGGGTCGTCCATGACCCGGGCGGACTCCTCGGGCGTCAACCACTGGAAGATCTCCACCA
This sequence comes from Streptomyces echinoruber, assembly GCF_014651135.1. Lineage (GTDB taxonomy): Bacteria > Actinomycetota > Actinomycetes > Streptomycetales > Streptomycetaceae > Streptomyces > Streptomyces echinoruber. Next base: position 37,078 of record NZ_BMWH01000009.1, on the reverse strand, counting down.
GTTCGGACGCCTCCACGCTGAGCGCGGCGACGAGGTTCTTGGGGGTGTGGTACGGCTGCCAGTTGCGCACGGCCGCGAACCGCGCCAGCCGGCGCTGCAGTCGGGCGAGGTCGCGGGGTGGTGTCCCGCCGCCCGCGGGTTCCTCTGTCACGGGGGTCACGCGTCCAGGTGTACCACCGCGGCGCGGGGCGGCGGGCACGTCACGGCGCGAGGCGGACGACGGTCGGCCCCGGTGTCCCGGCCGTCCCGGCGATCCCCGCCATCCCGGCCGTCCAGGAGACGTCGCTCACCGCGCCCACCCAGCGGATGTGGCCGCGCTCGCACATCCGCACCGCCAGCCGCAGCAGGGCGTCACGCTGCCGCGCGTCCAGCCCGCGGTCGAAGCCGTCCGCGAGCACGGTGAGGGTCTGCAGGGCGGCGGGCACCTCGCCGGGTACGTCGACCTCCAGCACGCCCGGCCCGGTCAGCAGCACCAACGCCAGTGCGGCATAACGCAGTTCGCCGTCGCCGAGCCGTTCGAAGCCGATGCGCGCCCCGTTCCCGCGGTCGAGCACCGCCCGCACCTGCCCGTCACCGGTGAAGTCGGCCAGGACGTCCGTGACCGGCCCGGCGCATCCGGCGCGCAGCACCTCCACGAGGTACGCGTGCCGCCGCCCGCACTCGGTACGGGTCCGCCCGAGGACGTCGGCGAGGTTGTCGCAACCGCGCAGCAGGCGTCCCGTGCCGCGCGGCACGGGGTCGCGCATCCGCTCGGGGCGCGGGTCGCAGGCGAAGACGGACCGCAGCGCGACGACCATCTGCTCCGCCGCGGCGAGCACCCGGCGCTGCCCTTCGGTCTTGCCGGCCACCCGCAGCGGCACCAGGGCCGTGCCGAGCCGGTCGTCGGGCAGCGGGGCGCGGGTGACCGGTGCCGCGCCGGCCGTGTGCCAGGCGGCCTGCACGGTACGCCGCCCGGGGTCGCGCAGCGCCGTCTGCAGCAGGACCGTGCCGCCCGCGCTGAGCCGTTCGCCGACGATGCGCAGCTCGGGCTCGGCCTGTACGGCGACGTCGAGCCGGACGGGACCCTGCGGGCCGTCCGCGGTGCAGCCGATGCGGAAGCCGCGGCGCCGCTGGGCGTCGGGCCGGGCGCGTTCGGGAACGCAGCCGGAGGGGTCCGGGAAGACCTCGCCGAGTTCCGCGCCGCCTCCGAGCCGGGCCAGCGCCTCGTAGGCCCGCAGCGCGCTGGACTTGCCGCTGCCGCTGGGGCCGGTGAAGAGGGTGAGCGGGCCGAGCGGGAACACCGCTCCGCGGTGCCCGGCGAAGGCGGACAACCGCAGCTCGGTGATCCGCGCCCGCCCGTCGCTCCGCTCACCGGCGCCTTCGGACGGGGCGGGGGCCGGGGAGAGGACGCCGGGCCGAGCGGGCGAGGTGCAAGGCGAAGAGGGGACGCCGGGCCGAGCGGACGGAGTGGAAGGCGAAGAGGGGACGCCGGGCCGATCCGACGGGGAGGGAGCCGGGAACGGGGCGTCGGGCCGAGCGGACGGGGACGAACCGTGCGGCTCGGGCGGAGGGGAGGGAACGTGCGGGGTCGGCACGGGGAAGGCGGGCGAGACGGGCGAGGCGGCCATGTCCGGACGGTAGGACTCCGCTCTTCGGCCGAACCGTTTCCGCCCGCGCTCCTTCCCACGAACGGGCGACCACCGCGTCAACGCACACCGCGCCACGCCCGCCGTACGCGCACCGGCACTCCGCATCGGCGTCCCGCACCGACGGCTTCCCCCGCACCGGCGCCCCGCATCAACGGCCTCCCCCGCGCCGGCTCCCCCGCGCGGCACCCGGATCGGGCCCGCCCCGGGCCTCACCCTCCGTGCACCGCCGCCTCCTCCACCAGCCCGCTCACCTCGGTGCCGGGCGGGGTGAGCAGGAACACGTTGCGGTCGACGCGGTGCATGCCGCTGGCGAGGCCGAAGACGACACCGGTGCTGAAGTCGAGGACGCGCTTGGCGACGTCGCTCTCGGCGCCGGTGAGGTCGAGCAGGACGGGCGCGCCCGCCATGAGCGTCTCGGCGACCTCCCGGGCGTCGGCGAAGACGTTGACCCTCAACACGACGAAGCGGCGCCGGGTCTCGGTCTCCGCGTCGGGCAGGGCCCGGTGGTCGACGGCGGACGGCCAGGCGTCACGGCCGCGCAAGGGAACGACCTGGGCGAGCCCCTCCCACTGTTCATCGGTGACGTCGTGGCTGTTCACCGGCTTCCCCCGACCTGACTCGCACTCATCGCCTGCATCAGCCAATTCTTACGCCACGTCACCCGTTCGGCCGAACCGCGACACGCTCCGCGACCGATCCGCCCGGACGGGACCGACACGCGACGACACACCCGTAAGGAAATGCCTTTTATCAGACCTTCCTTCACCATTCCTCCCCTCTATTCGCCTTCCATCCGCTTTCTTGACGCCCACCCGGATCGCGGCTTCTTACCGGTCTCACACCGGACTCTTCACCTTCGGTCGTTCCCCCTTCACCGGTCGCGGCTACCGTCGGTCGTCGTGCGCTTGGCAGAAACGCCAGAAACAACGCCGGAAACGCGGCGGGTGACCACGGCACGGCGGACGAGGCCGACGGTGTCCGCCGCCCCCGAGGTGCCCGCCCCGTGGCATCGCGTCCTGACCCTGCTCGCCGACGTCAGCCTGTTCATCGGCACGCGGGCCGTGTGGACCCAGGCGGCCGGTCACCGCCTGGTCGTCGCCGCGGTCATCTCCGTCTGCTACGCCTCCATCCTGGTGTGCGGGGTGCTGGCACTGGTGGTGCGCCGCCCCCGGTCGCTGGCCCGCCTCGACGCGTGCGTGCTGGCCACGGCCGTGACGCTGGTGCTGTGCGCGTGGGTCATGAACCACCGGGGCGGCGACGAGGGGGTCCTGACCGCTCAGGCCGCCAGGGAACTGGTGGCCGGCCACGCGGTCTACGGCCGGCCGTGGCCGTGGCTGTTCCACCAGCCCGGCGTCGCCCTCACCCCGACCTTCGACGGCGGCTACGACCTCACGTACGGCTATCCGCCGCTGGCCCCGCTGCTGACCGCCCCGCTGCTGTGGCTGGGGCACGGCGGCACACCGGCGACGGCGATGACGACCGGCGCGCTGGTGTGCGGCGCCGTGCTGCTGTGGCGGCTGCTGCCGGTGCCGTGGCGGCCGGCCGCGGCCATGACCTGCCTCGGCTTCGGCTTCCTGCCGACGTACGCCCGGCTCGGCTACCCCGCGATCCTCGCCCTCGCGCTGCTGGTCCCGGTGGTGGTGCGCTGGCCGCGGCTCGGGCGGGGCGGCCGGCTCGGGCCGGCCGGCGTCGCGCGGGCCGCGTGCCTGGGGCTGGCCTGCGCGGCGCAGCAACTGCCGTGGTTCGTGGCGCCGTTCCTGCTGGCCGGGATCTACGCGGTGCGCCGCGGCGAGCTGGGCGGGCGGGCGGCCGCCGGGGTGCTGCTGCGCGTGACGGGGACCGCCGCCCTGGCGTGGCTGCTGGTCGACGCCTATTTCGTCGTGCACGAGCCGCGGGCCTGGCTGACCGGGGTCGCGCTGCCGCTGACGCAGGGCGCGGTGCTGCACGGGCAGGGCCTGGTGGACGTCTCCCTGTACCTGACCGGCGGCAGCGACCGGCTCGTCTGGTACTCCCGCGCCAGCCTGCTGCTGCTCGTGGCGCTGCTCGCCCTGCTGGTGCTGTTCGTGCGGCGGCTGGGGCCGGCGGCGACCGTGCTGCCCTGGTGCGCGTTCTACCTGGCGACGCGCTCCCAGGACGGTTACTACCTGATGATGACTCCGCTGTGGCTGGCGGCCGCGCTCACCGCGCCCGCCGCGGAGTTCGCCACCGCCTGGCAGCCCCGGCCGCGGCTGCTCTCGGGGCCGCACCGGCGCCCGGCCCGGTGCGCCGCGGTCGCGCTGCTGGTGCTGCCGGCCCTGGTGAGCGGCGCCGTGGCGGCCACGGGCACGCCGCCGCTGCGCATGCGGATCACCGCGGCGCGGTGGGCGGCGCCGAGCACGGTGACGCGGCTGACGCTGCGGGTCACCAACCGGGCGGGCACCGCCCTCACGCCCCACTTCATGCTCACCACCGGTCAGGGCATGAGCCGCTACTGGTCGCCGGTGCGCGGCCCGGCCACCATCCCCGCCCACGCCACGGTCCGCATCGAACTGCGGGCGCCCGGCGGCCGGTTCGTCCTCCCCCACCGGCACCACGGCATCCGCCTGCGGGCCTTCACCGCCGCCCCGCAGACCCTGTCGAGCAGCTACGTCCATCTGACACCCCCGGCCACGGCCGGCGCCGGCGACCGCGGCCGGCACCCGCTCAGCCCTCCCCCGACGCCGGCGTGAACGTCACGTCCGCCGTGTCGGCGGTGCCCGCGCGGCGGCCGGAGCCGCGGTGGCCCTGCCAGTAGAGGTTGGTGTGGGCGATGACCTGTGCCGGCGGCGGCGCGCCATACGCCGTGAGGTCCTGCGTGGTGTGCGCGTCGGCGACGAGCGTCACGTCGTAGCCGCGGGTGAACGCGCCGTGCAGCGTGGCGCGGATGCACTCGTCGGTCTGGGCGCCGGCGACGACCAGCCGTCCCACCCGGTGCCCGGCGAGGACCGCCTCCAGGCCGGTGTTCTCGAAGGCGTCCGCGTAGTGCTTGGGGACGAGGGGTTCGTCCTCGCGCCGGACGAGTTCGGGGACGTACTCCCAGCTCTCGGTGCCCTGCTCGATGTGGTCGTCGGAGTGCTGCACCCACACCACCGGGGCGTGCTGCTCGCGCGCCCGCTCGACCAGGGCGGCGATGTGGGCGATCACCTCGTCGCGCCGGTGGGCGTGCGCGACCACGCCCTTCTGGACGTCGGTGACGAGCAGTGCGCTGCGGGGCCGGTCGGGCAGCGTCGTCATGGCGGTCCCCCCTTTTTTCCTCCGCGGCCGGTGGCGGCCCCGGATCCGTGGCCGGTGTCGCGTTCCACGGTAGGGGCCGCCACTGACAGCCGGGCGGCTCAGGCGGTGCCGCGCGCCCTGCGCCGCAGGGTCAGCCAGGTACCGGTGGCTCCGGCCGCCAGCAGGGCGCCCACCGCGATGCCGGCCGGGACCGCCGGGGACGGGGAGGCGTCACCGCTCGCGGCGGTGTTCCGCAGCGCGGGTCCCGGCACGATGGCGGTGGTCACCGGCTTCACGGTGCGGATCGGGCCGACGGACTTCACGGAGCCGTCGGCGTTCAGCAGCACCTGCTTGCCGTTCGGGTGCCGGAAGTCGAACATTCCGGTCAGGGGGCCGGCGGTGGCGTCGAAGGAGTGGTCGCCGATGCGGCCGGTGTGCCAGTTGTCCTCGATGAACCGGATGATCGACGCCTGGTCGGTGAAGGTGTGGTCGACCTTGTTGACCTTGCTGTAGGGGGAGATGACCAGCAGCGGCTGGCGGGTGCCCGGGCCGCAGCGGTCCTGGTAACCGCCGGACGGCTTCGGCCCGGCCTGGCAGGCGGGGCTGTCGGTGGCCCTGCCGTCGGAGCCGGGGGCGGTGTCCGTGGAGCCGTTGCGCGGCTTGACGTAGGCGTGGTCGTACCAGCCGTCGGAGTCGTCGTAGGCGACCACGATCGCCGTCGACCTCCACTGCGGCGAGCTCTGGACGGCGTTGATCTCCTTGACGAGGAAGTGCTGTTCGTCGATCGGGTCGGAGTAGCCGGCGTGGCCGTCCTGGTACTGGGCGGCCTTGACGAAGCTGACCGCCGGGAGTTTGCCCGCCCTCAGGGCGGCGTGGAAGTCGGTCAGGTCGTAGTTGTGGTTGGCCTGCCCGTCGTGGCCGATCTCGGCGACGTTCCGGGGCGGCAGGTGGTGCGGGTTGGCCGTCGACCGGTAGTACGCGAACGGGTTGTGGTGCGGGCTGTAGTCGACGACCGCCGCGCCGCCGGCGTTGGTGTGCGTGGTGTCGCACTGGGCGTAGTGGCCCTGGGTGCCGTCCCACGCGGTGGACGGGCGGAAGCCGCCCTGGAACCAGCCCCAGGTGACCTTCTTGGCGTTCAGCAGGTCGCCGATGTTCCTGCCCCGCATAACCGCGAGCGCGTTGCTGCTGGTGTGGTTCTTGCCGGCGCAGTCGTCGTAGGCCGGGTCCGGGTCGTTGACGACGGTGCCGACGCCCTGGGCGTCGGGCGACTTCACCGCGTAGGGGTCGGGCGTCAGGGTCTGCCGGGGGTGGTCGGTGCCGGACTTCGGGTCGACGGAGATCACGCCGTGCGTCTGGCCGGAGGCCAGGTTCAGGGCGCCGGGCGTGGAGGGGCCGTAGACCGAGCTGAAGGAGCGGTCGTTGAGGGCGTAGTGCTGGGCGTAGTTCCACAGCGCGGTGACGGTGTTGCCGTCGTAGTAGTCCATCACCAGGCCCGGCTCGCCGAACAGGCCGCCGCTGCACTTGCCGACCTCGGTGTTCTGGACGAACCGGTCGGCCCTGCCGCCGTCGTAGGCGTACTGCTCGGCGCTGTAGCCGTGGTTCTGGTCGCAGGTCATGGCCTGCGCCGGGGTGAGCCGCCTGGGCGCGTACTGGTTGGGGTTCTTCGTCAGCAGGCCGGCGTGGGCGAGGGTGTCGACGTCCTTCGGGGTCCGCCGCGACGCGGTGAACCTCGTGCCGTCGGTATTGGCCGCCTTCGGGTAGGTGGCGAAGTAGTGGTCGAAGGAGACGTTCTCGTCGAACAGCACGACCACGTGCTGGACGGGCGTGGCCGTGACCGTGGCGTTGGTGCCGGGTCGCGGCGCCGCGGGTGCGGACGCCCGGGCGGGCCCGCTTCCGGCGAGGACCGCGAGCGCGGCGGCGCCCGCGAGCGCCCCCAGTCTCCGGACGGTTGCTCGTCTTCCCCTGCTGGCCATGGTGGCTCACCTTCCGTGCCTGAACGGTGCCGCGCCGTACGGCCGGACATGCTTCACCGGGTGGGAGGCGTCTCGGCGCAGCCATGGTGACGCCGGGGTGAACACCGCGTCAGGGATGCCGGGCCGAAGCTTGACCAGGTGTTGACCCGGAAGGGTGTTCGGGTGGGCAGGTCGCCGGTGCGGGCGGCGCGTTCGTCCGTCGGGAGCCGACGCGAACGCGGCGAGCCGGCTCGGCGGCCGGACGGCGCGTGACCACGCGGTCGGCGCGCCGCGTCGCGGCCCGGAGCGGCAAGGGCACCGACGGCCCGCGAGGTGGCCCGGAGGACCTACGCCAGCAGCGACCGGCCGTACCAGTCGGTGGTGTCCCGTACGCCGGGCAGGGCGAAGAAGTAGCCGCCGCCGAACGGCCTGACGTAGTCGGTGAGGGGCTCGCCGGCCAGGCGCTTCTGGACGGTCTCGAACTGGCGGGCCACGTCCTGCTGGTAGCAGCAGAAGAGCAGGCCCATGTCGAGGTTGCCGTTGGCGTCGACGCCCCGGTCGTAGTTGTGGGCGCGGCGCAGGATGCGCTGGTCGGCGGTGTCCGGGGTGCGCGGGTTGGCGCGGCGGATGTGGGCGTCCAGCGGGATGACGTCGCCCTTGGGGTCGTCGGCGTAGTGGGGCACGTCGTGCTCGGCGTCGCCGTCCAGGGGCGCGCCGGTGGAGCGGACCCGGCCGATCATGCGCTCCTGTTCGCCGAGGGAGACGCGGTCCCAGAACTCCACCAGCATGCGGATGAGCCGGACGACCTGGTAGCTGCCGCCGGCCGCCCAGTCGGGCTCGCCCGTGCCCGCGCCCACCCACACCAGGCGGTCCATCGCGCGGGCGTCGGTGACGTCCGGGTTGGCGGTGCCGTCCTTGAAGCCCAGCAGGTTGCGCGGGGTGCCGGAGGGCCGGGGCGGGCTGGTGAAGCCGTCCAGGCGCCAGCGCACCTGCATTGCGCCGCGGGTGTGCCGGGCGAGGTCGCGCAGCGCGTGCAGCACGGTGTCGGTGTCGTCGGCGTGCAGCTGCACACTGAGGTCGCCGTGGCACCACTCGGGTCTGAGGTCGTCGTCGGGGAAGGACGGCATCGTGGTCAGGCGGCGCGGCCGGAGCGCGGCGAGGCCGTAGCGGTCGTCGAACAGCGAGGCGCCGACGCCGACCGTCACCGCCAGCGCCCCGCCGGGCAGCCGGTCGCCCAGGAGGCCGGAGTCCGCGGGCGGCGCGGTGACGCCGAGGGGCTGCGGTACACCGCCGGCGGTCAGGAAGCGGGCACGGTCGGTCAGGATGCGCAGGAGGTCGGTCAGTTCCGCGCGGTTCTCGGCGGTCACGTCGAAGGCGGTGAATGCGGTGACGCGGCGCGGGGCGGCGAGCACCGACCCCTGGTGGATGCCGTGGAAGGGGGCCACGGGCGCGGCGTGGGCCGGCTCCGCGCCCGCGCCGGTCACGGCGGCCGCCCCGGCTCCGGCGGCGCCGCCCGCGGCCAGGCCCGCCCCGGCCAGGGCCGCGCCGCGCAGAAAGCCGCGCCGGCCCACCGGGGGCGTGCCCCGGTCCCGGGTCGTGCCGTCGGCACTCACGTCGGTGCTCCCGTCGGCGCTCATGTCGGCGTCCCCATTGGTGCTCGCGTCGGCGCTCATGTCGTCCTCCGCGGGTCGCACAGCACCGCCACCGGCGCCAGCCGCTCCACCAGGTCGCCGAAGACCGCGTCGACCGCCTCGCGCTGCCGGCGGGTCAGGCGCGCCAGGGGGGTCGGGCGGCCGGCGGCGCCGAGGGCGTCGAGGGTGCGCCGGGCGCGGTCCATCTCCTGCTCCAGCCGCGGCAGTTGCGGGTAGCGGGTGGCGAGCAGGGGGCGCAGCCGGGAGAGCACCGCGCGGGTGCCGTCGAGGTGGGCGCGGGCGGTGGCGAGGCTGCTGCCGCTGCCGTAGTCGGTACGGCCCGTCAGCTCGAACTGCACGGTGTCCTCCAGGATTTCGTGTGCCCGCACTCCCAACTGCCCCGGTTCCACGCGGGCTTGCGCCCAGCCGTCGCGCAGCGCGCCGACGTCCCGGGCGAGGGCGGCCGCCGAGGCGCGCAGGGCGCCGGCGGACCGGCCGTGCCACAGGCCGTACTCCAGGCGGTGGAAGCCGGTGAAGCGCGGGTCGCGCACCCCGCCGGGCAGGCCCGCGTCGGTGCCGTCGATGCGTTCACCGGCGTCGCCGAAGGCGCCGTACGCCGCGCCCAGCCGCGCGTACTGCAGGTGCGCCGGGAGCCAGGCGCGCCGGGCCGCGGCCAGGTCGCCGCGGTCGATCGCGGCGCGCAGCGCGCCGGTCAGCCGCACCAGGGTGTCCAGGCCGGCGCCGACCCACTTCTGGTAGGCGAGCGCGGGCGGGACGAGGTCGTGCTCGGTGACGGGCGCCGCCGCCGGGCCGGGGACGCCGGAGGTGACGCGGACGGTGGGCCCGGTGACCGCGTCGGAGTCATCGGGGACGCACCGGAAGGCGTAGGCGCCCTTGCCGAGGCGGACGGTGAGCTGCCGGGTCGTGCCCGGTGCGATGCCCTCCAGTTCGCCGTGGACGGCGTGGCTGCGCGGGTCCTCCAGGTACGCCTCGGCGGCCCGGTCGGAGGTGTTGTGCAGGTCGAACACCTGCAGTCCGGGCCGTGGCGCGCGCCAGCCCCGGCCGCAGTGGCCGGGCGAGATCTCGACGGTGGTGTGCGGCAGGCCGTCCGGGGCGGCCGCGGTGTCGGCGCGCCCGTGCCCGCCCCGCGCCCCCGGGACGCCGGCCGGGGCGGCGACCAGGACGACGGCCAGGACGATCAGGGCGACGGCCAGGACGACGGCCACGGCGGCGACCGCGAGGGCGGCCGGCGGTCCGCCGCCCGCCCGGGGCCGGGCCGGCCGCGGTCCGAGGCCGGGTACCGGCATGCCGCGCCTCCCGGACGACGTACGGACGTACTCGCACCGCACCGGGCGGGACGCCGTCGGCGCGATCGTCCCATGCTAGGCGGGCCGGCCTGCCGCCTCCCGCGTTCGGAGGAATCCGTGGCCAGGAGTTTTCTCCCCCTTGCACCGGCGTTCACCGGCCCGGGGCTCACCGGCCCGGACCGGTCGCTGGGCCCGGTCGGCCAGGCCGACGCCGGTCGGCTCCGATCAGCTCCCACCGTCTCCGGGCGGTGCCGGATGGTGCCGGAGGGTTCCGGACGGTCACGCCCCTTCGTCAGTGCCGGTCAGTTCCACAGCGGGTACGTCACCGTGCGCGGGAACCCGTCGGGCCGCCCGTCCGTGTAAGTCAGGTGGATTCGGGTGTAGTGCCGGAGGGAGGGGTGCTTCTTCCAGGACTGCGAGTGGTCGAGCCGGACCACGACCGGGTACCGGTGGAAGTGGCCGACCGCGCAGTACGGCTTGCAGTCGTTCACCCAGTTGTCGCCGCGGGCGACGGCCTCGGCGCGGTTCCACCGCGACCAGTGCAGCGAGGACAGGCGGCTGTTGCCGTCGCCGCAGGCCAGGACGAAGTCGGTGGGGCGGACACGGCCGTGCCAGAAGCAGTCGACGAGCACCACCGGGTGGCCGGCCGGCTGCCGTGCGGCCTGCGGGGCCGCGGCGGCGGAGGGCGGGGCCGCGGCCGGGACGGCGGAGGAAGGCGGCCCCAGAGCGGCCGCCAGGGACCCGACAGTACCGAGGGCAACGGCTGTGAACAGGGCTTTTCTCCGCATGGCGGCTCCCGCCGTGGTGGTGCTCAGCGTTTCTGTAATGACGGTACGACCGCTCCGGCGACGGCACCACCGGTGCGGAGCACCGCACGCGCGGGAGCGTCGGCAGCACCACCGAGGGGGGACAGTGAGCATCACCGGAGCACCGCACGCGCGGGAGCGTCGGACGTGGCACCCTGGCGGTATGTGCGGCCGGTACGTCTCCACCCGCAGCCCCGAGGACCTGGCCCGGATCTTCGGGGTGACCGACTGGCGTCCGCAGGAGGCCCTCGCCCCCAACTGGAACGTCGCCCCGACCAACCGGGTCTACGCCGTGCTCGAACGCGCCCCGCGCGACGCCGACGACTCCGGCTCCGGCTCCGGCTCCGGCTCCGGCTCCGGCGGACAGGACGCGGTGCGCCGGGAGTTGCGGCCGCTGCGGTGGGGCCTGGTGCCGTCCTGGGCGAAGGACCCGAAGATCGGCTCCCGGCTGATCAACGCCCGGGTGGAGACGGTGGGCGACAAACCCGCCTTCCGCAGCTCCTTCGCCAAACGCCGCTGTCTGCTGCCCGCCGACGGCTTCTACGAGTGGCAGCAGGTCAAGGACCCGGCGACCGGCCGGTCACGCAAGCAGCCCTACTTCATCCACCCCGCCGACGGCCGGGTGCTGGCCTTCGCCGGGCTGTACGCGTACTGGCGCAACCCCGAGGTGCGGCAGGACGACGACCCCGACGCCTGGCTGCTGACCTGCACGATCCTCACCACCGAGGCCACCGACGCGGCCGGCCGCATCCACCCCCGCATGCCGCTCGCGCTGCCCCCGGACCACTACGACGCCTGGCTCGACCCCCGCCGCCAGGACCCCGGCGACCTCCGCGGCCTGCTCACCCCGCCCGCCGACGGCCGCCTCGACGCCCGCCCGGTCTCCCTCGCCGTCAACGACGTACGCCGCAACGGCCCGGAGCTGCTGGAGGAGGTACCCGCGCCGGCCACCGGGCGGTAGGAGGTGACGGACGGGCCGACGAAGGTCTCGGGGAGCGCCGGACGGGCCGACGAAGGTCTCGGGGAGCACCGAACGAGCCGGCGGGGGCCTTCCGGGACGGGACGGGACGGACCGGCGCCCGCGCACCGGGCGGGCGGTGCCGTTCGGCCGGGCCGGCGGGCCGAACGGCACCGCGCGGTGCGGGCGGGTGGCGGACATCCTCGAAAGCATGAGGACCTACGGCGTTTCTGCGGACGGGACCGGCGGATCGGGCGGCCGGCACGGGCCCCGGGCGGGCCGTGCGGCACCGGCGGTGCCGCGCTCGCGCCGGCCCGCGCGCCCGGCCGGAAGGCGGGTGTGGTGGTCGTGGTGGTGTTGGACGACTCTGGGCGAGACCGTCGGGTTCTGCGTGCCGGCCGCGGCCGGTGCCGCCGCCGGTGACGCCTCGACCGCGCTCGCGTGGTCGCTGCTGCCGGCGGCCGGCCTGGCGGAGGGGGCGCTGCTCGGCGCCGCCCAGGCCCGTGTGCTGCGCCGGGTGCTGCCCGCGGTGCGGCCGCGCCGCTGGATCGCCGCCACGGCCGGCGCCGCCTGCGTCGCCTGGCTGCTGGGGCTGCTGCTCCCGCTGCTGGCCGTTCGCGTTCCCTCGGCGCCGGCCGTGGCCGTTCCGGCGGCCGTCGTCGGGGCGGCGCTGCTGCTGAGCCTGGGCTGTGCGCAGTGGTGGGTGCTGCGCGGGCAGGTGCCCCGCGCCCACCGGTGGATCGTCGCCACGGCCGCGGCGTGGCTGGCCGGGCTGGCGGTCTTCTGCGCGGTGGCCATGCCGCTGTGGCACCCGGGCCAGTCCGCCGTGCTGATCGCGGGCATCGGCGCGCTGGCCGGGCTGCTGATGGCGGCCACGGTCGCCGCCGTCACCGGGGCCGCGCTGCTGCGCCTGCTGGATCGGCCGGCCGACGCCTCCGCGGTGGATCAGCGGCCGGCGCCCCCGCACACTTCGCCCCCGCGCACTTCGTGAGGCCGCCGGCCCGTGGGCCCCGTCGCCGGGTTGCGGGCCGGTGCCGGGCGGGCGGTCATCCGATGCGTTCCCAGCCGCGGCGGGGGGCGCGGGCTCCCAGCCGGGTGTCGCGGCTGCGGTAGACGATGTAGGGGCGGGTCAGATAGCCGACGGGCGCGGTGAGCATGTGGACGAGGCGGGTGAAGGGCCAGGCCGCGAAGAGCAGCATCGCGCTGATCGCGTGCAGTTGGAAGAGGATCGGGGCGCCGGTCATCCGGTCCGGGTCGGGCCGCAGGGAGAAGATCGAGCGGAACCAGACGGAGATGGTCTCGCGGTAGTCGTAGCCGCCGCCGACGAGGTTGGCGGCGACGGTGGCGGCCAGGCCGAGGACGATGGTCGCGGTGAGCGAGGCGTACATCGCCTTGTCGTTGCGGGTGGTGGCGGAGAAGACGGGGCCGACGGTGCGGCGCCGGTAGACGAGGATGGCCAGGCCGCCCAGCGTGCAGACGCCGGCGACGGTGCCGAGGGCGACCGCGGTCGCGTGGTAGGCGTCCTCGCCGATCCCGGCGGCCTCGGTCCAGCTCTTGGGGACGACCAGGCCGCCGATGTGGCCGAGCAGCACGACCAGGACGCCGAAGTGGAACAGCGGGCTGCCGATGCGCAGCAGGCGGTTCTCGTAGAGCTGGGAGGAGCGGGTGGTCCAGCCGAACTTGTCGTAACGGTAGCGCCAGACGTGGCCGAGGACGAACACGGCCAGGGCGAGGTACGGCAGGACGACCCACAGCAGGATGCCGCCGGTACCGGTCCCGGCCGCCGTGGTCAGCGTGTGCGGGGCCGTGGTCGCCGCTTGTGCGGCAGCGGTCATCGGGGACCTCCTGCGGAGTCGGGCACGGGCTGCTCGGGCGGGTAGGGGGCGAGGCCGACCTGCTCCTCCGGCGGGCCCTGGGCGGCCAGGCGGGCGACGGCCTGGTGTTCGTCGCCCGCGAGCGGCGGCAGGGTCGCGGTGACGGAGTCCAGCAGGGCCGCCCAGGGGGAGCCGTCGTCGCGCAGGGCGAGACGCAGCAGTTCCAGGCCGGCGCGGTGCTCGGTGAGGAGGCGGTGGCCGGTGGCCGGTTCGGCGGCGGCGAACTCCAGGACGACGGCGAGGTGGTCGGGCAGTTCGTCGTCACTCAGGCGCCAGCCCGCGGCGGCGTAGGTCTGTTTGAGCCGGAGCAGGGCGATGCCGCGTTTGCGGGTGTCGCCGTGGGCGTAGTACGTCAGGTACGGGCAGCAGCGTTTGCGGTGGTCGAAGGTGGCCACGTACGCGGCCGCCAGGTCGTCGGCCGGGACGTGCTCGGTGCGCGCGGCGAAGTCCAGCAGGGGGCCGGCGACCGCGGGGGGCAGGGCCGTCGCGGCGCGCCGGGCCAGGGCGCGGTGGGCCGGGAGCCGGTCGTCGGGATAGGCCAGCAGGAGGGACTGGGCCTGCCAGGCGTACGGGTGCCACGGCTCGGTGCGGGCGGTGCGCGCGGTCCTCCTTCTCCTGGCTCTCATGGCTTCGGCTCGACCTCCCCGCCTCTGCCGGCGCTGCCGGCGGCGCCGCCGGTGGGCGGCCTGGGCGGGAACAGGCCGGGCGGTGAGCCCTTGCCGTCCCAGTTGAGGAGGTTGACCCGGGTCTCCTTGTCGACCGGCGCGGCGGGGGTGTCGGAGGTCTGCCGGTCGTGCAGGGCCCGGTAGTTCTCGACGGCGATCGGCGCGGCGCCGCCGGAGGATTCGCCGAAGGGCCCCCAGCCGCCCATGCCGGGGCCGCCCTCGCGGTCGAGGCTGCACTCGGTGGCGAGTTCCTCGAGCTGGTGGGCCTGTTCGGCGTGCGCGGGCGGGATGACGTAGCGCTCGTCGTACTTGGCCAGGGCGAGCAGCCGGTACATGTCGTACATCTCCTCCTCGCTCATGCCGACCGCGGCGGGGATGGACGCGTCCGGTTCACGGCCGAGGTTGATGTCGCGCAGGTAGGAGCGCATGGCGGCCAGCCGGCGCAGGACCGCGTCGACCGGGGCCGGGTCGCCCGCGGTGAACAGCTGGGCGAGGTAGTCGACGGGGATGCGCAGCGCGTCGACGGCGGCGAAGAGGGTGCGGTGGTCCTCGGCGTCGTGGCCGGTGTCGCGGACGGCGTCGACGACCGGGGACAGCGGCGGGATGTACCAGACCATGGGCAGGGTGCGGTACTCCGGGTGCAGCGGCAGCGCCACCCGGTAGGTGTTGATCAGCGCGTACACCGGTGAGCGCCGCGCGGCCTCGATCCAGTCGCGCGGGATGCCGGCCCGCTCGGCCTCGGCGGCCACGTGCGGGTCGTGGGGGTCGAGGAAGACCTGGCGCTGCGCCTCGTACAGGTCGGTGTCGTCGGGAGTACAGGCGGCCGGCAGGACGCGGTCGGCGTCGTAGAGGACCAGGCCGATGTAGCGCAGCCGGCCCACGCAGGTCTCGGAGCAGACGGTGGGCAGGCCGACCTCGACGCGGGGGAAGCAGAAGGTGCACTTCTCGGCCTTGCCGGTGCGGTGGTTGAAGTAGACCTTCTTGTACGGGCAGCCTGTGACGCACATCCGCCAGCCGCGGCAGCGGTCCTGGTCGACCAGGACGATGCCGTCCTCGGTGCGCTTGTAGAGGGCGCCGGAGGGGCAGGAGGCCGCGCACGAGGGGTTGAGACAGTGCTCGCAGATGCGCGGCAGGTAGAACATGAAGGTCTGCTCGAACTCCAGCTTGATCTTCTCGGAGACCTCGCGGAGCAGCACGTCCTTCTCGCCGTGCTCGGCGGAGCCGGCGAGGTCGTCGTCCCAGTTCGCCGACCAGGAGATCTTCATGTCCTTGCCGGAGATGAGGGACTTGGGGCGGGCGACCGGGGTGTGTTCCTGCAGCGGTGCGTTGGTGAGCGTCTCGTAGTCGTACGTCCAGGGTTCGTAGTAGTCGTCCAGGGAGGGCAGTTTGGGGTTGGAGAAGATGCTGATCAGTTTCTTCAGGCGGCCGCCGGCCTTCAGGGTGAGCCTGCCGCGCTTGTTGAGTTCCCAGCCGCCCTGCCAGGTGTCCTGGTCCTCGTAGCGGCGGGGGTAGCCCTGGCCGGGGCGGGTCTCGACGTTGTTGAACCAGACGTACTCGACGCCGGTGCGGTTGGTCCACGCCTGCTTGCAGGTGACGGAGCAGGTGTGGCAGCCGATGCACTTGTCGAGGTTCATCACCATCGCCATCTGGGCCATCACGCGCATGTCAGTACTCCACCTCCTGGTCGGTGCGCCGGCGGATGACCGTGATCTCGTCGCGCTGGTTGCCGGTCGGCCCCAGGTAGTTGAAGGCGTACGACAACTGGGCGTAGCCGCCGATGAGATGGCTCGGTTTGATCAGCAGGCGGGTCAGGGAGTTGTGGATGCCGCCGCGGCGTCCGCCGGTCTCGGTGCGGGGGACGTCGATGAGCCGGTCCTGGGCGTGGTGCATGTAGACGGTGCCCTCGGGCATGCGGTGCGAGACGATCGCGCGGGCGGCGACGACGCCGTTGCGGTTGACCGCCTCGATCCAGTCGTTGTCGCGCACGCCGATCTTCGCCGCGTCCTTCGTGCTCATCCAGATCGTCGGCCCGCCCCGGGACAGCGACAGCATGAACAGGTTGTCCTGGTACTCGGAGTGGATGGACCACTTGTTGTGCGGGGTCAGGTAGCGCACGGTCAGGCCGAGCTCGCCCCGTTCGCCGACGCGGGGCTCGCCGAACAGCACGTGCATGTCCAACGGGGGCCGGTAGACGGGGAGTTGTTCGCCCAGAGCGCTGATCCAGTCGTGGTCGAGGTAGAAGTGCTGGCGTCCGGTGAGGGTGTGCCAGGGCTTGAGGCGTTCGACGTTGACGGTGAAGGGCGAGTAGCGGCGCCCGCCGGTCTCCGAGCCGGACCACTCGGGCGAGGTGATGACGGGGACCGGGGCGGCCTGGGTGTCGGCGAAGGTGACCTGCTTGCCCTCGTGTTCGGCGGCCAGGTCCGCCAGCGGGGTCCCGGTGCGGGCCTCCAAGGTGTGGAAGCCCTGGGTGGCCAGGTGGCCGTTGGTGGTGCCGGACAGGGCGAGGATCGCCTCGCAGGCGTGGGCGTCCCGGGCGATCGACGGGCGGCCGTCGGCCACTCCCCCGCGTACGGTGCCGTTCTTGTGCCGCAGGTGGTCCAGTTCCCGGTCGACCGTGAAGGTGATGCCCTTGGTGGTGGCGCCCAGGCTGTCCAGCAGCGGGCCGAGGGCGGCCATCTTCTCGGCGACGGCCCCGTAGTCGCGTTCCACCGTGATCAGCTTGGGCAGGGTGCGGCCGGGCACGGGCTCGCACTCGCCGGCCTTCCAGTCCTTCACGCGTCCGTGCGGGGTGGCCAGTTCGTCCGGGGTGTCGTGCAGCAGCGGGGCGGCGACCACGTCCCGGCGCACGCCCAGGTGCCGGGCGGCCTGGCGGCTGAACTCCCCGGCGAGGGTGTGGAAGGCGTCGAAGTCGGTGCGGGTCTGCCACGGCGGGGCGATCGCCGGGCTGAAGGCGTGGACGTAGGGGTGCATGTCCGTGCTGGACAGGTCGTGCTTCTCGTACCAGGTCGCCGCGGGCAGCACCACGTCGGAGAAGACGGTGGTACTGGTCATGCGGAAGTCGAGGGTGAGCAGCAGGTCGAGCTTGCCGACCGGGGCCTGTTCCCGCCACACCACGTCCCGGGGGCGCGCCCCGGGCGGGGCCTCCTCGGCGCGCAGCGAGGAGTCGGTGCCCAGCAGGTGTGTGAGGAAGTACTCGTTGCCCTTGGCGGAGGAGCCGAGCAGATTGGCCCGCCACACGGTCAGCACTCGCGGGAAGTTCTCCGGGGCGTCGGGGTCCTCGCCCGCGAACCGCAGCCGCCCGGCCTTCAGTTCCGCCACGACGTGCTCGGCCACCTCGCGGCCGGCCCGTTCGGCCTCGTCGGCGAGGTCGAGCGGGTTGCGGTCGAAGGTGGGGTAGGAGGGCATCCAGCCCAGGCGGGCCGACTGCGCGATGACGTCGGCGGTGGCCTTCCCGGCGAACGGGCCGCCGGAGCCGGCGGCGGCGAGGGTGTCGGCGGAGAAGGGGTCGTAGCGGAACTGGTCGCTGTGCAGGTACCAGTAGGCGGTCTGGATCATCTGCCGGGCCGGGCGGTTCCAGTCGGCGGCGGTCGCGATCACCGAGTAGCCGGTGAGCGGCCGGACCTTCTCCTGGCCGACGTAGTGGGCCCAGCCGCCGCCGTTGACGCCCTGGCAGCCGGTCAGCGTGGTCAGGGTGAGGAAGGCGCGGTAGATGGTGTCGGAGTGGAACCAGTGGTTCGTCCCCGCCCCCATGATGATCATGGAGCGGCTGCCGGACTCCTCCGCGTTGGCCGCGAACTCCCGCGCGATCCGGGCGGCCTTCTCCGCCGCGACACCGGTGATCCCGGCCTGCCAGGCCGGGGTGTACGGCTCGCTCGCGTCGTCGTACGACGCCGGCCACCGGCCGGGCAGCCCGGGGCGCGCCACCCCGTACTGCGCCAGCAGCAGGTCGAACACCGTGGTGACCAGCCGTCCGGCCACCCTGCGCACGGGCACGCCCCGCAGCAGCCGGCCCGCGCCGCCGTCGGGTGCGTCGAAGCGCGGCAGTTCCACCGTCACCGGCGCCTCGTCGCCGCCCGCGGCCGACAGCAGCGGGTCGGTGTCGCCGAGGTCCAGGTTCCACTTGCCCGCGCCGCTCCGCGCGAACCGGTCACCGAGAGTGCCGTTGGGGACCACCGGGCGGCCGGTGGCCGCGTCCAGCAGCACGGTGCGGAACTCGGCGTGCTCGGCCGCCGCCTGCTCGCCGCCCAGGTCGGCGGCGGTGAGGAACTTGCCCGGCCGGTGGACGCCCCGCGTTCCCCCGCCGGGTTCGTCGCCCGTGGCTCCCCCGCCGGGTTCGTCGAGCGTGACCAGGAAGGGCAGGTCGGTGTAGCGCTTGACGTACGACAGGAAGCGGTCCGCCTGCCGCTCGACGAAGAACTCCTTCAGGACGACGTGGCCCATGGCCATGGCGAGGGCCCCGTCGGTGCCGGGCCGGGCGGCGAGCCACTCGTCGGCGGACTTCACGTTGTCCGCGTAGTCGGGGGAGACCGCCACCACCTTCTGGCCGCGGTAGCGGGCCTCGGCCATCCAGTGGGCGTCCGGGGTGCGGGTCACCGGCAGGTTGGAACCCCACATGATCAGGTAGCCGGCGTCCCACCAGTCCCCCGACTCCGGCACGTCGGTCTGGTCGCCGAACACCTGCGGGGAGGCGACGGGCAGGTCGGCGTACCAGTCGTAGAACGACAGCATCACCCCGCCCAGCAGCGAGTAGAAGCGCGCCCCGGCCGCGTGCGAGACCATCGACATCGCCGGGATCGGCGAGAACCCGGCCAGCCGGTCCGGCCCGTAGGTCTTGATGGTGTGCACGTGGGCGGCGGCGGCCAGCTCCACCGCCTCCTCCCAACTCGCCCGCACCAGGCCGCCCTTGCCGCGGGCCCGCTTGTAGCGCCGAGCGCGCTCCGGGTCGGAGACGATGTCCGCCCAGGCCGCCACCGGATCGCCCAGCCGGGCCTTGGCCTCCCGGTACATCTGCAGCAGCACGCCCCGCACGTACGGGTAGCGGATGCGGGTCGGGGAGTACGTGTACCAGGAGAAGGCCGCCCCGCGCGGGCAGCCGCGCGGCTCGTACTCCGGGCGGTCCGGGCCCACCGAGGGGTAGTCGGTCTGCTGCGCCTCCCAGGTGATGATGCCGTCCTTGACGTACACCTTCCACGAGCAGGAACCGGTGCAGTTCACGCCGTGCGTGGAGCGGACCACCTTGTCGTGCGACCACCGGTCCCGGTAGAACGCGTCGGCCTGCCGGCCGCCCCTCTTGTGCAGCGAACGCAGGTCGTCGGAGATCTCGGCGCGGGTGAAGAACCGGCGGGAGCGCACCAGGGCGTCCGTCACCTCGCCGTCCAGTCCCGCCCCGCGCATCGCGGGCCCGCCCTCCGGCAGCGGATCGGTCTCGGTGGCCACCGTGCCGCCCTTTCCCGGGCTCGAAGGCCCTCTCGGATACTCGCCCCGGCTCTCCAGGGAACGCCATCCCACGCCTTGCCACAATCGCTGCCTCCCACACCTCCGGTTTTGGATTTCCTCACGGCCCCCGCCGCCGGGCGGGCGGCACTCCGCCCGGCGGCGGGGGCTGCGGCCGGGCGGGTGATCGGGGGCGGGAGGGACGGGAACGGAAGGTCCGGGGGGCGGCGGGGCCAGGCGCGGGACGGCCGAGGACAGGACGGCCGAGGACAGGACGGCCGGGAGCGGGGGCGTCAGGTCTGGGGGACGGCTCCCGGCGCGTGGGTGCCGACCTGGGCGCGCACCGCCTCCACGGCCTCCCACTGCTCGGTGTCCAGCAGCGCCAGGGCGGCGGGGAAGACGCCGTCCTGCTCCTTGAGGATGTGCTCGCGCAGCAGGTTCAGCGCGTCGATCAGCCGGTCCGGCCAGCTCGGGTCGGTCAGGAACGCGCCGTCCGCCTCGGCCAGTACCGCCTCGATACGCCGGTGTTCGTCCTCCAGCGCGGCGATCTTCTCGGGGAACTCCTCGGACATCGCCGGGAACAGTCCGTGCTCCTCCACCCGCGTGTGCGGGTGCAGCACGGCGGCGATCTCACGCGCCAGCCCCGCCATCCGGGCGATCGCGCCGTCCCGCCGGGCGTCCCGGACGTGACTGATGAGACGGACGACCCACTCGTGCTCCTGGGTCAGCTCGTCGATCGTCCGCACCGCCTGGCATCCGCAGTACTCGCACACCGCTCGGCCCTTCCTTCCTGCCCGGCTTTTGCCCGGTTTTTGCCCGGTTTCTGATCGGCTCCTGATCGGTTCCTGCCCGGTTTCCGATCGGTTCCCGCGCGCTTGCCGCTCGGTCACTACTCGGTCACTACTCGGTTGTTGCCCGGTACTTTGTCCCGGTGCCTGCTCGGCTCAGTGCGGCCGTGCCGCGTGACCGCGTGGTGCACGCCGGTGCCGGTGAAGGCCAGCGCCGCGGCCGCCACCGCCGCCAGCAGGAGCAGGCCCACCGCGTACGAGCCGTACGCGCCGTACAGCGCGCCCATCACCAGCGGCGGAACGAACCCGCCCAGGCCGCCGGCGGCACCGACGATGCCGGTGACCGAACCCACCTTGTTCGCCGGGGCCAGCAGCGCCACCAGGGCGAAGACGGCCCCGCTGCCCGCGCCCAGCGCCGCGGCCATGGCCAGGAACGCGAGGGTGCCGACCGGCAACAGGGACAGGCCGAACGACTGCGCGAGGGCACCCGCGACCACCACGGCCAGCGACCCGCCCAGCACCCGCACCGGGCCGACACGGTCCGACAGCCAGCCGCCGACCGGACGCATGGCCACCGCGAGCAGCACGAACCCGGCCATGCGGTTGGCCGCGTCCGCCTGGGTCAGGCCGTAGCCCGTCTTGAGGTAGGTGGGCAGGTAGACGGAGAAGGCGACGTAGCCGCCGAAGGCGACCGCGTACAGCGCGGACGCCTGCCAGGTGACGCCCAGCCTGCAGGTGTCGGCCAGGCGGCGGACCAGCGGCTCGGCGGGCACCGTACGGCCGGGGGCGTCGCGCAGCAGCAGCGCCGCCGCCACCGCGTACCCGGCCAGGACGACGGCGGTGATCCAGAACGGGGTGGCCATACCGCGCGCGCCCACCAGCTTCACGGTGGTCAGGGCGCTGATGGCCGTACCGCCCATGCCGACGCCGAAGACGCCGATGGCGAAACCCCTGCGCGCGGGCGGGAACCACGCGTTGACGAAGGGCACGCCCACGGCGAACGCGGTGCCGCCGACGCCCAGGAAGAAACCGCCCACCAGCAGCTCCGCCAGCGACGAGTGCCCGGCCAGGCCCAGGTAGAGGACCGGCACGATGGTGGCCGCGGAGACCAGCGGGAACATCACGCGCCCGCCGAACCGGTCGGTCAGGGCGCCGACCGGGATGCGGCCCAGCGAGCCGACCACCACGGGCACCGCGACCAGCAGCGACTGCTCGAACGAGCTCAGCTCCAGGCTCTCCTTGAACCGTGGGCCGAGCGGGCTGAGCAGCGCCCAGGCCCAGAAGTTGACGGCGAAGCCGACCGTGGCGAGCGTCAGCATCAGCCAGGCACGGCCCGGCACCGGCTCGCGGGCCGGCGGTGCCGTACCGGAGACCGTCGCGTCGGACGGTGCCGCACCGGACGGCGTCGCGTCGCTTCTCCCAGACCGCTGGAGCACCATGCTGTTCCTCCTGAACGCAGTATCCGGCCGCTCCGTGCGCTCCCGCGCGGCGGCCCGTCCTCCAGGTTTCGCGCTCCGGGGTGGTCATGCACGGGGCCGTCGGTTCCTGGTACCGGCCCGACCGGTCCCGGGCCGGGGGGCCATACGGACCGCTTGCCGGGCGGCGTCCCAGGGCCGATGGGCCCCAAGCCACCGGCACCGGGACCGACGGCTCCGGGGTCGGTCTCCGACCCCAAAGATCCGGACGCGTGCTCCTCGTCCTTCCCGTGCTCCTCGTACCCTTGGTCGGCTGCCGCGGCCGGGCCCGGCGGCGGGTGGGGCTGGTGAGGGCGGGCGGAATGCGTCCGGCCGTCCGGGAACGTGGCAGGCGAGGCGGACGGCCGGGCGGGACCGGTCCGGACCACCTGCCGCGCCCGCGACGGGGGATGGCGGGGGAGACGGCCGCACACGGGCGTGGGGTGCGGTCGCGGTATCCGGAATGTCCCCGAATGCCTTCGCACGCCTCCGGACCGGTCGATGCCGAGCATCCGGCATCGGACGCGTCCGGCGCGGCGGCCGACGGTCCCCTGGGCGGTGGGCCGAGGGTCCCTTGTTCCAGCGGACCCCGCCGGAACAAGGGCGTCAATAACGGTTGCCCATCACGGCACGCACGACGCGTTCCTCCAGTACCGCGCTGCGGGCCTGCGCGGCGGACGTCCCGAGCGTGTCGGCGGGGGCGCGGAGGGAGCCGGGGAGGCCGCGGGAGAGGTGCGGGGGAGCTGCGGTGTGAAGGGCGGTGTTCACGAGGTCTCCCGGGGTGGGTCGGTCTCGCCGCCGGTACGGGACGGACCCCCGCTCCAGGGGACACGAAAGGGCCGTCCGTCCGAACGGCCCGGTCGTGCGCGAGAGGCGGCCGCTCCTACGAGGAGCGCCACCAGCTCAGACACCACCAGAGAGGCATGGACGCGTGGTAACGCCGGCTGCCGTGATCCGGGAGAACCGCACAAGCGAGAAGCAGCGGAAGCCGAGCACGGCGACGGCCCCGCACCCGTCAAGTGGTGGATGCGGGGCCGTCGTTACGCTCAACGCCGGGGCACGCGGCTCACGCGCCCACCTCACCACGCTTCACGGCCGCCACGAACGAGGCCCAGCCACCGGCCGCGAACGTGATCACGGGGCCGTGCGCGTGCTTGCTGTCGCGCACGGGGACAACGGCGTCGAAGTCGTCGGAGACCTCAATGCACGCGCCACCGTCCTGATTGCTGTAACTGCTCTTGCGCCAAGAAGCAGCGCTCAGGTCGACGATCCGCACGGCACTTCCTCCAACTTGCGCAGGATGTACTTCCGCGACTCGGCTGGGGTCAGCGCCAGGTCGCGCACTGAATCGTACGCCTTCTGGAGGCGCACAACCGGCGCTGTTTCTTCGATGAGTTCGCCCCTATAGCCGTTCTCGGTGTAAACCACGGTTCGGCCGTCCGGCAGGAGCAGATACCAGACGTCGAAGCCGAGCAACGCGTGCAGTCCGGCACTGTTCGGCAGCAC
This sequence comes from Streptomyces echinoruber, assembly GCF_014651135.1. Classification (GTDB taxonomy): domain Bacteria; phylum Actinomycetota; class Actinomycetes; order Streptomycetales; family Streptomycetaceae; genus Streptomyces; species Streptomyces echinoruber. The sequence goes on along the minus strand of NZ_BMWH01000009.1, from coordinate 13,845 downwards.
GTGGACCGTGATGTTGTCGCGGGACGACATCTCCAGAAGGTGCTCCAACTGCGCTCGCCACTCTGCTGCGTCCCGCAGCGGCGTGCGCAACACAGCCTCCGAGAGGATCGTCCGGAACGGCGGCGCATCCTCCCCCTCCAGCAGCTCCCGCCGCCCCATCCGGGCCTTCACCTGCTGCTCCAGCTCGGCCCCCTTGATCCCACCCGCCGCCAGAACCTCCCGCGCGTACCCCGGCGTCTGCAACAGCCCGGGCAGCACGCTCACCGCGAAGTGCCACAGGCTGACCGCTTCCGCCTCCAGCGCCATGTACCGCCGGTAGCGCTCGCGGAACTGCGTATGGTCGCCGGCCGCCAACTCCCAGAGGGCGAGCAGCAGTCCGGGCGTGCCGTAGTGCTGGTCGAGGGCCTGGACGACCTCCGGGCTGCCCAGCGTCTCCTCCTTCTCCATCTTCCCGAACAGCGACCAGTCCCACCCCAGCCGCTCCCCGAGCTGCCGCAGGCTCTCGCCCTTTCCGGCGCGCAGTTGCCGCAGCTCCTCGGCGAACCGTTGGCGTGGTTCCTGGCTGCGGCCCGTGACGAGGCGGCGCTGCGGCAAGGTGACTCCCCTCCGGGGGCCGCCGGTCGTCGTCGGCGCGACGCCCGGCACCCCTTCGTACCCGTGACTTCCACGACCGCACGTGTCCACCGCCCACCGCCCGCTGCGGCTCCTGTGGAACTTGTGGAACGTGCGTCGCCGGGCGGGGAAGGGCACCGCGTCGACGGCACGTCCCGTCCCACCCCGGCTGCATTCTCGTAATGCACCGACTACACACGGTAATTCGCCGTACGTGGCCGCGGTGCCCGAATCACGAAATCGCCCGCTCCGTCTTCCCTCCGAAAGGACATCCACATGTCGAACCCGACCCCCGCCCCCGACTCCTCTCCCGACCGCCCCGCGCTGCCCCGCCGCCCCAAGCCCCGCACTCTCGCCCCCAACCTCCAGGAGGCCCTCGCCGCGCGCGACGCCCTCGCCGACGCGCTCACCCGGGCCGGCATCCAGCTCCCCGCCATGGACGTGCGCACCCCCTGGGGCGACGCGCTCCCCGACGAGCCGGAGGGAGCGGAACCGGCGGACGCCGCCGAGGAGGCCGCGCCGGACGACCGTCGTACTCCCCTCAGTGCCCGGTACGCCCTCGTCCACCTCGGTGTCTGCTCGGCCCCCGTCGCCTTCGCGCTGGCCGCCGTCATCGCCCGGGGCGCCGCCCGGTGACCGCCCCGGACCCCGCCGCCCCCGTGCCCGAATCCGCCCCTCCCCCGCCGCCCGGCACCGCCGTCCGCGACACCGCGTGCGACCGGGTCGGCGTCGTCATGGGCCACCAGGGGCCGTACCTCCAGCTCCGCCCCCTGTCCGGCGGCCGCGAGTGGGACGCCGACCCCGGCGGCGTGCAACCGCTCACTCGGGCGGAACTCCTCCGTGCCCGCCTGGCCGAGGCGAACGCGCGCAGCCGCGCGGCTCTCGACCGCTGACCGGTGCGGCCGGCCGGCCCGCTCCACCACCCCGGGTGAGTTCCAGCCGTGCCCGCACAGCGACCACCGGGCGATCTCGTACAGCGTGGGCTTCGCCCACCCTGCGGCAGGGTGACGCAACCGTCGCTGTCACCCTCAGCCGACGCTTCTACGACTACGACAGGCCGGGCAAGACCGGCACCGCACCACCGGCACCGGCACCGGCACCGCGCATGGTCCGGTCTGCCGGCTCGCTGCACGTGCACGGTCCGTCCGCGGGCCGGACGGACGGAACGAGCGACCGGCACGCGGGGGTGCACACGGTCTTCGGACACCTTCAGAACGACGCCTCTTTGAGGGAGTGGTTCCGCGCCCGGGCCCCCATCTCGTCCCAGAACCTGAGCAGGTTCTTCACCGGGACCTTGCGCTGCCACCGTGCCCGCCGGCGGAACCTGAGGAAGCGCCATGCCTGGAACTGCAGCGGGCTGAGCAGTGAGCTCTGCTGGATGCAGAACAGCTCATTCAGTTCGGTGCGGCACTGGGGCCCCTTGGGCGGATACGGGCAGAACTCGAATGGGCAGCCGTCGGCGCAGTTGGAGCCGGGCAGCGAGCACGGAGTCTCCCCGACGAGTGCCTGCAACGGATTGAGCGGGGTACGGTCCCTGGCCAGGCACGGGGGAAGGCGGTTCTGCTCACCGGAGTACGCGTGTTTCAGACGGAGCAGCGCGTCCTTCGGCCGATCGCCCCGCTCCTCGGTGAGGATCAGCAGGACCAGTACGTCGGCGAGCAGTTGCTGCGCGTCGGGGTCCAGCGTGCTCCAGCCCCTGGAGGGCGGGATCCACAGGTTGTGCATCCGCTGCTCCCCCGGTGAGCTGGTCTCGGATCCGATCTGTGAGGCCGTGCCGACCTCGTCGATCCACAGGAACCGGTCCGGACGCCGGGTCTGCAGGGCTTGACGCGCCAGCTTGCCCGCTGCTCCGACCAGCGGATGCTCCTCATGGCGCTTGCGCCGGCCGACGGGGTCGGCCCCCTGTTCCAGCCACTGCCGCATCTGCCGGGCCGGACGGGCACCGTGGCCGTGCCGGGGCTGCCGCTGTGTGATGTCGTCCGGAAGGGCCCACAGGGTCAGGGCGTGCAGCAGGACGAGCCGGGCGAACCAGTAGCGGGTGTATTTGAGCATCTTCCAGGCCTGCTCGTTGAGGAAGTCGCGGGCCCTGGCGGGTTCCGTCGGGGGCGTGCGGTGGTTCGCGGCCTGCCGGAAACCCTGGGCGAGCGCGACCTGCTGCCTGAGGTCGACCCGCCCGTCCCGCAACCGCTCCATCCACCAGGAGAGCAGTTCGTACGGAGTGCTCCGGTGCGGCGTGAACGAGCAGGAACGGACCAGCATCGGAGCGAGCCAGGCCCGCATGATCTCCTTCCGGTGCTCTCTTTCCTCGGCCTCCCGCTCTCTCTGCTCCGCGGCTTCCTCGTCGCGCTGGTGCTTGCTGAGCCGGCGCGCACGCTCCTTCCGCAGCAGCCGCTCGGTCCTCGTGGTTCCCGGCGCGGAGGGAGGGCCGTCCGCTTCGCACGTCCCGGGGGACCCGGATGTGGACCTGCTGACCGCTTCGCTCGCGCCGGGACGGTAGGAGAAGGCGTAGAAGACGTCGTCGACGTTCATTCCGGTGGGAAAGAACTCCGCCTTGCCCCCGGCGGGAACGGAAGCGCCGGCCGATGTTCTGAAGAGTTCGCGCTCAAGGGTGCGGTAGGCGTCGTCGCCGCCCTCACCGATCGCCTGAGCGATGGTGAACCGCACGCTGTGGGAGGGCTCCTTGCCGGTGATCTCGAACAGGTGGGCGTAGGCGGTCTCGCCCTGGACCTCTTGCACGTCCCAGGGCGGCAGCGCGTGCCGTTTGCTCAGCAACCGACCGGTCGCGCCGATCCGCTGGATCAGCGCCTTCTTCGGGGCGTCGAGCTTGCGGTCGTTGTAGACCTGCAGTTTTTCCCAGCCATCGCGGACGGTCTGGACGATGTCGTGGTGCCTCGGCCGGTGGTGGAAGCTGTCGACGTCCAGTGCGGCGGAATACAGCTCCAGAGCCCTGATCTTCGGGTCCTGCTCGATGTCACCGCTCCCCGCATCGTCCCGCCCCGCACCGGCGGCCTGCGCGGAACCGCCCTGCAGCGCTCTGCCCGCGGCCTCCTCGAGCCGGTCCCGCACGATGCCGATCGGGCAGTCGTCGATGCCGTGCGCGTCGGTGCCGTGCGCATCGGAGCCGTGCCCGTCGGCGCCGTGCGTGTCGGAGCCGTGTTGGCCGTGGTTTCCCTTGAGCGCTTCCATCGACCGCGAGTAGAACACGAGCGCCATGGCGAGTTCCCGGCCCGGGCGTTGGAGCGCCTGACCGAAATAGGCTTCCTCGACAGAGGGGGCGGACGGGGCCGGCACGGGCTGGGGATCGTTCGGGGGCCGTCCTCCCGCGGGGGCGGTCGATGACGCCGCGGCCACCGCTTCGGACCGCGGTGGGCGTACGGTCTCCTCGCAACGCACCAGTGCGTCCATGTACCGGGAGGCAAGGTAGGCCTGCAGAACACTGTGATGGAACCTGACGCCCTCGCCCTGCTCCTCCACCAGCCCCAGGCGGCTGCCCCAGCTGCCCGCCAGACGCTCGTCGAAATTCCCGGCCGGGCCGTCACCGGCGTCGCACCCGTCTGCAACGGACTCCAGACGTTTCCGCAGCCGGGCGCGCAAAGCTCCTACGACCAACGCCTCCCCGGTTCCGCCGCTCCCACCACTCACGCCGCCCTCACCGCTCGCGTCGGCGGCGGCTGCGGGCGTCGCCGTCAGGGCGCCGTAGCCGGCGTACGTCGAGTTGGTGTGCAGTGCCGCGCAGGCGAGGACCGACAGGTACTCGACGGTCGTGAAACGTCCCTTGTAGGAGAGGGGCTGCTCGGGGTAGAGGTGGCCCTTGACCAGCGCCTGGATCCAGGCGTCCAGCAGGTCGTAGCGCAGCGTCCACACGTCCTGGTCGCGCGGATCGCATTTCTCGTCCTCTCCACCTCCCACGATCGGCTCGAGCAGGCCACGGAGTTCGAGGTCCTTGGCGATGTTGAGATAGATCGGGGACTCGGCGATCTCAGCCGCCTCCACCACCCAGTCCATGCGCTGCCTGTTCGACCGCCAGTTGCTGCCTTCGGCGACGTACCGGAGCGCCGCCTCCTCGCTCAGCGGCTCCAGAACCGTCTGAGCCGCGTCGATGGCCTCCAGTGATTTCTGCGGCCTGGACGTCATGACCAGCGGGAGCTTGGCCTCCCGGGCGTCGTTGATGGCTTTCCGGATCTTGTTGTCGCGGTCATCGGCGCCTTTCAGGGCCTCCTCGAGTCCGTCCGCCAGTACGACGGCCCGGTCCTGGGTGTGGCGCAGCCGCTGCCAGATCTTCTCCGCCTCGCTCCTGGAGGAGACCCATTCCAGCACCTCGGCACAGAACTTTCTCGCGGCGAGCTTCGAGAAGTTGAACTCCCTGACATCGCGGACATCGCGCAGTTGCAGCACCACGGGCACGACACCTTTTCGGGCGAGACGCTGGGTGAGGCGCACGAGCAGGGCCGTCTTTCCGACACCGAGGGTGCCGACAATCACATGGGGACGGCGCTGGCGACGGTCCCGAAGATCATTCATCAGGGCGTCGCACAGCTGATCGCGTCCCACCACTTCGCCGATGATGCTGCCCGGTTTCACCAGCTCGCCAGGAAACCGCTTCGCCTTGCGCAGGTAGTAGGAGCGGGCTCGCCGGAAGCGCCAGAAGATGAACCACACCGTCGCGATCACGGCCGTGGACGACAGACCGATGGCGGCCAGCGCGCCCTGCCAACTGTTGAACGAGTATATTTTTTTCGGCGCCACGAAGCTGTACACGATCAACAGCAGGTACATCGCGGAAAGCGCGAGGTAGACCGCGTTCACCAGCCAGGTCCGGGGCCGCCACCAGTGACGCGCCCTTCGCTCCCCCTTTTTCACCAGCCACCCATTACGGCCCCTGCGCCACAGGGCCACAGCCGGCCAGCTCGCCCGGAACCACAACCGAGCCCACATCCCCGCTGGACGGGGACCGGGCGGGCCGTGCTTCTTGGTTTCGCCACCAGAACTCATGAGCGCTCTCCACTCCAGAGGACGGGCACCCGTTCCGAGGGCTGGATATTTACACGTCACGGCCACGCAATGGCGTCGCCATAAGCGTTTCCGGAGGAAAGTTGCGCACTGCCGCGTCAGCGTGGAGCTTTCCCTCGAGTGAACACTCCGCGTTGAGCCGCCGGAAATCGAGGGTGAGAGTCTCCTGTGCCCGCCATCGCATTATCGGCTTTTTTCCGTGTTATCACGGAGACCTCGGACACGCAAAGGATCATCGAGCTTCTTCAGCGGTGCCGCTCCGGGGTGAGGACGACCTGGACGATTGACGTGCGTCGGTTCGGGCCGCAGCGTGCCCCGCGGAAGATCCTCCTTTGCTCGAGCCGGGTGAAGGCACGCCCGACCGGGCTGCGGAGCCGACAGTGCGCCTTGTCGTCGCCGCTCCGGCAGGCGGCGAGGCCGCGTCCGCGGTACCGCTTGTAAGGCTCAGTGACCTTTTTGCAAGGCTCAATGATCTTTTGCCATGGGCTCGCCATCAACGACGCCTCGTTGGAGCGGCCGTCCCTGAAGTCGATCGGGAGTTCCGGCGGCAACGCACCGCCAGGGCGAGGTGCCGCGGCGTCTCGGTCGCGCGCTTTCAGGAGTTCTCGTCGCCCCGGTCTCCGGGGGACCGCTCGTCGAGTCCTGCGACGAGGGCCGAGGCGATGAGGGCGACGGTGCGGTCGTCGTCGTGGGCCAGCCGACGCAGGACCTCCCGCGCGGTGGTCCCCGGCAGTTCGACCAGCGCCTGGGTCAGGCGTACCCGCGTCGCACAGTCCGCGGTGGGCGCGGCGAGTTCGTCGGCCAGCGCGGTCACGATCCGGTCCGCGCACCCGGGGTTGCGGGCCAGCGTTCCCAGGACCTCCGCCGCTTCGACGTCGTGGGAGCCCTCGACCACCATGCCGACGAGTGCCGGCACGGCCGCGGTCACGCCACGCCTGCCCAACGCCAGAGCGGCATGCCCGCGCACCGTCGTGTCCGGGTCCCCGAGCGCGTCCGCGAGCACCGCGGTCGCACCCGGGGCGTCGGGCATCTCGGCGATCGCCAGCACAGCGCGCCGCCGGATGCCGGCGTCCTGCGACCGCATGCCGGCGGCCAGTGTCGCCAGGCCGTCACCGCCCGAACGGGCGAGTGCCCAGCGCAGGGCACCCGCGACGTTGGGGTCGGATTCGGCCAGGACCGCCCCGGCCAGCAGCCCGGCGGAAGCCGGCCCGCCCTCCGGCCGGGCCAGCACGGCCTGCTGCCTGCGCGCGGCACTGGCCGAGCCGAGTCCTTGCATGAGTTCGACGATGCGCAGGACCTCCTGCCAGTCGGCGGGCGCCGACGCATCGATCGCGCGGAGCCGCTCGAGCAGCTCCTGTTCCCGCCTCAAGCGGTCCTCCGTCCACCGGACAAGATCGCTGACCAGGGCGGACGGGGTAAAGGCCGGGTCCTCCAGCGCGCGCCCGATCTGCTTGAGCGACAGCCCGAGGGACCGCAGGCTCTCCACGTGGAAGATCCTGCGGACGTCCTCGGCGGAGTACTCGCGGTAGCCGCCGACGGTGCGACCGCTCGGTCGCACCAGCCCGAGGGCGTCGTAGTGCCGGAGCATCCGGGTGCTCACCCCGGAGCGGCGGGCCACATCACCGATCAGCAATCCATGGCCTCCTCGGTCCGGGCGGTCTCCGACATCCGGCCAGTCTGCGACATCCGGCCAGTCTGCGGCATCTGACCGGCCTGCGGCATCCGGGCAGTCTCAGACGTCGGGGCAGTCTCAGACGTCGGGCCGGTCTCCGGCGTCTCGGCGGCTCCCGACGCAGCCGCGGCGGCAGCGTCGGCAACGTCGTCGGCGGCAGCGGCTCGTTCCGGGCCGAGGGCGACGACTCGCTTCGCCTCCTCGACGGCCGCGTCGAACCCGGCCTCCGGGTTCTGCCGGAGCAGTTCGGTGGCACGGGCGTGCGCGGCCACCGCCGGGTCGGGGTTCGCCGCGGCCTTCTCCAGAGCGGGCCCGGTCACGTCACCGAGGTCGACGAGGGCCCGGCTCAGGCTCAGTTGCACCGTGCGGTCACCGCGGCCGAGCTGCCTGACCAGTTCGTCGGCCAGGCCCTTCTCCTCACCCTCGGGGACGAGGACGACCGCGGCGCGCCACGCGGTCCGCGCGACCTCGTCGTCGGCGTCGCGCAGCATGTCGCGCGTGATCCAGGCCCATGCGCGCTTGTCACCGATCTTGGAGAGGGTGTGCAACGCCTGGCTGCGGGCCTGAGCGCGCTCGGAGTCGAGTTCCCGGCGTATCCGGGGCAGGGTGATCTCCGGCGGGAGGCGGGTCAGCGCCCAGGACAGCATGTCCCGCACGAAGAAGTCCGGCTCGACCGCGCACCGCTCGACGAGCGTCTCCAGGAAGCCGGGGTCGGGGTGCGAGCCGGCCGCCAGGGCCGCCTGGAGCCGGACCGACGGGTCCTCGGCGCTCAATGCTTTGGCCACACGGGTGTGCTGCGGGGTTCCGTTGGTCGTGTTGATCGGGACCACCTCCCGCACCCAGGGGACACCTTGCCAACGTGTCAAGGTCAAGCCCGTGACCGGCGGACCGGAGGATCCGCCGGTCACGGGGCGGCACGGGCGCTCTCCGATCCGCGCGACTCCCTGTGATCGCCCAGGACGGCCGACGGATGGTCGCCCCCTGCGATCCGTTGCCGCCGCCCGCCCGGCAGGTCATGCCCCCGTCCGAACCCCCATCCGAATCGGTCCGTGCTGTCGGTCCTCAGGGCCCCAGTCGGCGTCCCCAACTAGGCTCCGGGCCGACCAGAGCGACAGAGGCCCTCGAAGCGCCACCACCCCGACCTCGCATGAAAGCTGAGGTCAACCGATCCCATAGAGGCCCGGCAGGTCGACCAGGAGCAGATCGTCGCGGCGGGCTGCGGACTCGATCAGGTCCGGGTAGAACCCGTGCAGGGAGAACAGGGCCAGGGTGGTGCCCGTGGTGTCGTAGCCCTGGTCGGTGAGCAGGGTGCGGATGCGTTCCAGGCGTTGCAGGTCGCCGGTGCCGCGGCGGGCAGCGGTGGCCTTGGCCTCGCCGAGGAGGGCGATCCGGGCGCGGGGAGCCTGCGGGCGCTCGCCCAGGGCCAGAGCGATGACATCGACCTCGTGCTTGGTGCGGGCCGCGGGGTCCGCCACCTCAGTGGTGCCGACCGGGCCGAGTGGACCGCCGGGAAGCAGGGTGTGCGCGTATCGGCGGGTGAAGGCGCGGGCGAGGTCCTCGAAGTGGGGGCCGAGGATCTTGGAGTTGAAGGTCGGCGCGGCGGCCTGCCACGCCTCTTCGGCGAAGCCCTGTTCGATGGCGGCCGCCTGGGGGAGCGTGATCAGCTGGTTGAAGCGGATGACGGGGTCGGCCAGGGTGATGACCGGGTGGCGGGGACGCAGGATGTCCTGCTCGCGCTGGATGTAGCCTGTGGACTCCAGGACGCCGAGCGGGTGGGTGACTGCGTTGCGCTGCCGTTCCAGGGCCGCGCCGATCTTGGTGGGGGTAGTGGCGCCCTGGGCGATCGCGGTGAGGATGTCGTAGTAGAGGGTGTGCTGGGTGATCCGGGGATCCTCGCGCAGCAGGTACTCCGTCTCCGTGCGCGAGTACACTGCCCGCCCCGGGTCCAGGAGTGTCCGCGTCAGCCAGGAGGCGAAGCCTTCGTTCGGATGCGGGCGGGCCGCCACCGACCGGTAACCGGGAGCGCCACCGAGGACGGCGTGCACCTGCAGGGCGGTCAGTGGGTCGTCGATCTGCCAGAACGCACGGCTGGCCCGGTAGTCGAAGGCCCCCAGCCTCAGATCGATCACCGCACGGCCGCGCAACGGCTTCGTTCCCGACAGCAGTTCGTGCATGACGCTCATCGCGGACCCGCACAGGATCACTCGCGCTCCGGGTCCGGCCCCCGTGCCCCGCTGGCGCTCGTCGTAGAGCTGCTGGAGCAGGCCGGGGATCTCGGGAGAATGCTGGAGGAGATACGGCAACTCATCGATCACCAACAGCGGAGTCCGTGAACGCGCGATGACGTCAAGGGCGTTGGACAGGACGTCCCGCCAGTCGGCCAACCGCAGCGTGCCGGGCCGCAGACCTGCGTGCGCCGCGATGGCGTCGCTGAACCGCCGGATCGCCGGCAACCGTCCCTCCTCCCGCACCGCGGTGACGTACAGCCCCCCGACCCGCTCCGACAGCGCCTGCAGAAGATACGACTTCCCGTGCCGCCTGCGCCCCGACACGATCCCCAGGCGCATCGCCGGATCCGGGTCCGTGACGAACTCGGTGAGCAGGACCCACTCACGGTCACGGTCGACCACATCATCGGGTTTGGCGAGCGTGTTCTCGTCCACCGGAACTCCTACCAGCTGGATCGACCACATTCTGTCTAAGTCTACTTAGACAGAATTCGTCCAGCTCAACCTTCCCCATGGCCGGGAACAGAAGTCACCGGCGGTGACCGTCGCAGAGCCGTGTCAGCGGCTTCCGGCGAGGCTGTCACGGGCCTCGCAACACACCGATCCAGGCGGCCTTGCCTACGGGAGTCGAGTGTCATATGAGCGCCGAGAGTCCCCGGCGGCCAGGCATCACGCAGCCGCCCCTCTCCGTCGCCCCAGCACGAATCCACAGGTGAGGCGGGTCCGAAGGGCTCGGCCTGCTGGATATCGCGGAACAGGCCGAGACCCGCCGGCGCCCCTGCTGAACCGCAGGTCGGGAAGCCTTCGCCGCAAGTTCAAGAATCGTCACGCACTCCATGTGGCGCGTCACGGAAAACACGTCAGGAGGCACGGAGAGAGGAAAAAATGCAGATCAGCACGCTTTGCGGTGTTCGGGCGGCCGGCGAGGTACTGGAGCGCCACACGAGCGTCACAAGGCGGCAGGCTTCTCCAGGCTCAAACCCGACAGGTCACCTGCACGAATGGCTGGTCTCAAACGCTCACGTTCGCGCGTGACACCCGGACGCAGGCCGTGCCTCGGACCGGGCCGGCATGACGGGCAGCCACTATGACGGGCAGCCACTATTCGGAGTCAGGGTGCATCTGCACCCACCGGCCGTTGATGAACTTCATCTCCACACCGTAGAACGGCTGGGGCGGGGGAACCGGCCGCTTGCCGCGGTGTGACGCTGTCGGCCGCTTGGGGCGGCCGGCGGGCTGCACCTTCGCGGCCCCGGCTTCATTTTCGCGTCACGCTTCCGCAACGCTTCGATTTTTCTGAGGAGTTCGGCGCGGCTGATGTCTTTCGGCGCCCGTGCCCGGGTGAGACCGGGCGGAGCCGCCGAACGGGCCGGCGAGCGATCCGTGGCCGACCGGCAGGCGCGGTGCACCGGCTGTCCGTTCGCGGCGAAGACGAGCTTCTTCCTGGCCACCGGCAGACGGCATACCGCACAGCGCTTGAGCGCGGGCTTGGACCCGAACGTGTCGGACACGATCCCCCCGGATGGTGATGCCTTGGTGGGACAGCAGGATAGGCGCGCTGATGACAGCTCGGGAGAGTTCGGGCGAAAACCGTTGTCCTGCTTGGGAACGCTCCTTGTCTCCGCGGAACGGTGAGTTCGCAGCGGCTACGACCGCACGCCGCGGGAGGCAGGGCCGACCGACCACGCGGCCGTGCCCCTCGTTCGGACGCTGTAAATCCCATCAGCCACACCTGTAACAACCCTCGGCGTTTCGGTCAGCCTCGGTCGCGCCGAAGGCCGTGCGGCCCCGCAACCGTGCGGTCGAGCCCCCTGAATTCCGGGCCTGCGCCGCGACCGGAATCGAGCGTGTTCGATTCGCTCCCGGCCTCGTTGAGCCAGGCACCGCCGGACCATCCAGGTGCGGCGCCGACCCGAAGGAGGGATGCAGGTGCCTCTGACCGCCACCTCTGCCGAAAGTTCCGAAACGCCTCCCCCACCGCCGCCGGCCAGCATCGTCTACGAGGGCAAGTTCGGTAAGAACCCGCTGGAGGAAGCCGGTTTCCGCACGATGTGCGCCCGTCTCCCCTCGGTCCTCGGGGACACGGCGCGCATGGCGTGGGCCGTCGACCGGCGCGGGGTCGTCCTGCTCCTGGCCTGCCAGGTCCTCACCGGCATCGCGGCCGCCGTCGTCCTGGGCTTCACCGCGAAGGCCATGACGCGCATCCTCGGCTCCGGCACCGTGACCGAACGCCTGCACACCGCCCTGCCCGCCCTGGCGGTCGTCACGGCCGCGGCGGCGATCGGCCGGATCAGCGGCACCCTGGCCTCCTACGCCGACGGCCGGATCACTCCCCGCCTGGTCACCGAGGCCGACGTCGCCCTCGTCTCCGCGGTCTGCCGTGTCGAAGCCGCCGCGTACGGGGAGGACGGATTCACCGACCGGCAGGAGGCCGCGGAGGTCGGCGTCACCCGCACCACGATGATGGTCAAGGACGCCCAGCGGTTCATGGCCGCCCTCATCCGCATGGTCGCCGCGGCAGGCGTGATCACCGCCCTGCACTGGCTGATGCTTCCGCTGCTGCTGCTCGCGGTGCTCCCCGCCGGCGCCGGGGCCGTGCTGTCCGCCCGCGTCGACTACGAGACCCACTACGCCAACGTCGGCGACCGCAACGTCCGCGGCATGATGCGCTGGTGGGCCACCTACTCCCGCCACGGCGACGAGGTCCGCGCCAACGGCATGACCGGCTACCTCATCTACTGGTACCGCGCCCTGTCCGAACGCGTCGACCGGCGCACCCTGACCGCGGCTCCGCGCATGCTCCGCATCGTCCTGGCGACCTCCGCCGTCGGCGGCCTGTTCCTCCTGCTCACCTGGGCGGCCCTGGCCTGGCTCGCCGCCACCGGCCGCATCGGCCTGCCGGTCGCCGCCACCGCCGTGGTCGGCGTCCAGACGGCACTCGCCGCGCTGGCGCAGGTCGTCCTCCACGGCGCCGCCCTGTTCCACACCTCCCTCTACCTCGCCGACATGCGCTCCTTCCTCGACACCGCCGCCGAACGGGCCCCCAAACGCGGCAAGGCGACCATCCCGGAGCAGGTGGAGGAGATCCGTCTCGACGAGGTCGTCCACCAGTACCCCGGCAAGGACGAACCCGCCGTGGACGGTGTCTCCCTCACCCTGCGCCGCGGTGAGATCCTCGCCGTCGTCGGCGAGAACGGCTCCGGCAAGTCCACCCTCACCAAGCTCATCACCGGCATCCTGCTCGCCGACAAGGGCCGCGTCCTGTGGGACGGCATCGACCTGGCCGGCGCCGATCCCGAATCGGTGTGGAAACGCACCGCGCTGGTGCCGCAGAACTTCGCCTGCTGGCCCCTGCGCGCCCGGGAGAACATCACCCTCGGCCAGCCCCGCACCTTCGACGACGGCCCCGTGTGGGACGCCGTCGACGCCGTCGGCATGCGCGAAGCCATCGAGAAGCTGCCCCACCGGCTCGACACCCTCCTGGCCCGCGAACTCTTCGGCGGCGCCGAACTGTCCGGCGGGCAGTGGCAACGCCTGGTGTGCGCCCGCGCCCTGTACCGCCGTACCCCTCTTCTCATCCTGGACGAGCCGACCTCCCAAATGGACCCCCGCGGCGAGCACCGGATCTTCCTGGAGATCAAACGCATCGCCGCCGAGCGGATGACCATCGTCGTCACCCACCAACTGGAGAACACGCGCCTGGCGGACCGGATCGTGGTCATGCGGCACGGCCGGATCATCGAACAGGGCCGGTACGACGACCTCGTGAACGCCGGCGGCCTCTTCGCCGAGCTCGTGGCCCTCGCCAAGGACCGCTGACCTCCGCCCCCCGACACCTCCGACACCCCTGGCACCCCGCACCCACCAGCACCACATCCCCGTTCCGGCAACAAGAATCGAGACGCACATGACCGACAGTTGGCAGACCGTCGCCCGCCTCGCGGACCACCTGGAAGACCACTCCACGCTCCCCCGCGCACAGCGCGTCCTCCTGCAACTCCTCAAGATCCAGGAGGAAGCCGGCGAGGTCGCCGAAGCCGTGATCGGAGCGATGGGCCAGAACCCTCGCAAGGGCCACTCGCACACCTGGCAGGACGTGGAGGCGGAAGTCTGCGACGTCATCGTGACCGGCATGGTGGCCTTGACGCGTATGAACCCGGACGCTCCCGCCGTGTTCGCCCGGCACCTGGAGCGCATCGCCGCACGAGACCTGCACGAAGCCGAGGCCGCCACCCAGTAGGCGGCTCCCGATCCTCCCGATCCTCCCGCTGCTCCGCCGACGCCCACCCCTGCGGAGGCGCCCGCCGGCGCGCCACGCCCGCC
>NZ_BMWH01000008.1 GCF_014651135.1 Streptomyces echinoruber | reverse complement strand
ACCACCACCGACGCGGGCCCGTTGACCGCGGCCACCGCGATGCGCCCCGCCCACCGGGCGATCAGCTCCTCCGCATCCGCCCGGGACAACGCCAGGGACACCATCCCGCCGCGCCCGGCAATCCGCCTGATCGCCCGGCTGCGCAGCGCCACCACCCGCGCCGCATCCTCCAACGACAGCGCCCCCGCCACACACGCCGCGGCGATCTCCCCCTGCGAATGGCCCACCACCGCCGCCGGACGCACCCCGTGCGCCTCCCACAGCGCCGCCAGCGACACCATCACCGCCCACAGCACCGGCTGCACCACATCCACCCGCTCCAGCCCAGGCGCACCCTCCCCGCCCCGCACCACCTCCACCAGCGACCAGTCCACAAACGGAGCCAGCGCCGCCCCGCACGCCGCGAACCGCTCCGCGAACACCGGCGAGGAATCCAGCAGCTCGACCGCCATGCCCGCCCACTGGCTGCCCTGCCCCGGAAACACGAACACCGGCCGGGAGACGTCGCCGGTCACGGGGGCCGCCGGGACGGCCGCCTCGAGGCCGTGCAGCAGTTCCCCGGTACCCGTGCCGACGGCGACGGCGCGGTGTTCGAAGTGGGTGCGGGTGGTGAGCAGGGACCAGCCGACGTTGACCGGGTCGGCGGTGCCGTGGGCGGTGTGGGCGGCGAGGCGCTCGGTCTGGGCGCGCAGTGCGGCGGGGGTGCGGGCGGACAGCAGCCAGGGCACGACGGGACGGTTGTGCGCGGTGTCACGCGGGGTGTCCCCGGCGGCTTCGCCACCGGCGGGGACGGGTGCCTGGGCCAGGACGAGGTGGGCGTTGGTGCCGCCCATGCCGAAGGACGACACGCCCGCGAGCAGGGGGCGGCCGGGGTCCGCGGGCGTCCACTCGGCGGGCTGCGTCTGGACGTGGAGGCCGAGCCGGTCGAGGTCGATGCCGGGGTGGGGGGTGGTGTGGTGGAGGGTGGGGACGAGGCGTTCGTGGGACAGGCAGAGCACCACCTTCAGCAGGCCCGCGATGCCGGCGGCGCCTTCCAGGTGGCCGATGTTGGTCTTGACCGAGCCGACGGCGAGCGGTGCGGTGCGGCCGGCGGCGGTGCCGAGGACGGCGCCGAGGGCGGCGGCCTCGACGGGGTCGCCGACGCGTGTGCCGGTGCCGTGGAGCTCGACGTATCCGATGTGGGCGGGGTCGACGCCCGCGCGGGTGCAGGCGGTGCGCAGGACGGCGGCCTGAGCGTCGGCGTCGGGGGTGGTGAGGCTGCTGCTGGCGCCGTCGTTGTTGACGGCGCCGCCCAGGATGACGGCGTGGACGCGGTCGCCGTCGGCGAGGGCGGCGGAGAGGGGCTTGAGGACGACGAGGGCGGCGCCCTCGCCGCGTACGAAGCCGTCGGCGCGGGCGTCGAAGGTGTGGCACCGGCCGCTGGGGCTGAGGGCGCCGAACTCGGCCGCGGCCCGGGTGCTGTCCGGTGTGAGGTTGAGGTGGACGCCGCCGGCGAGGGCGAGGTCGCACTCGCCGGAGCGCAGCCGTTCGCAGGCGAGTTGGACGGCGACGAGGGAGGAGGACTGGGCGGTGTCGACGGTGAGGCTGGGGCCGGTGACGCCGAGGACGTAGGAGAGGCGGTTGGCGATGAGGGCCCGGTTGAGGCCGGTCATGGTGTGATGCCCCACGGCGCCGTGCCGGTGGACGAGTTCGGCGTAGTCGCCGGCGGTGGCGCCGATGACGACGGCCGTGTTGCGTGGGGCGCGGCCGGCGGGGATGCCGGCGTGTTCCATTGCCTCCCAGCCCAGTTCCAGGACGAGCCGGGCCTGGGGGTCCATGGCGTCGGCCTCGCGTGGGGAGATGCCGAAGAAGGCGGCGTCGAAGTCGCCCGGCGCGTCGAGGAAGCCGCCGCGGTGCGGGGCGGTGTCGCCGCCCGGGGTCGGGTAGCCGTCCTCGGGGGCGCCGGCGCGGCGGTCCGGCGGGGTGTCGGTGATGGCGCTGCGGCCCTCGGCGAGCAGGTTCCAGAAGGCGGTCGGGCCGTCGGCTCCGGGCAGCCGGCACGCGAGGCCGACGACGGCCACGGGCTCGCCGGCCTGGGCGGGGGTCGGGGCGTCCGCGGGTACCGGCTCGTTCATGGATGGCACTCCAAAACACCGAAGCGACGGGGGGAACAGCCCTCACGGTCGCACGGGGTGCCGTGCGCTCAGCGCTCCTGCCTGCTGCTTTAGGGGAATTCCTAGCGCGCGGACAGGCGCCGCCCACGGGAGCGGGGGCCACACGCCGAAGCGGACCACGCAGCTCGGTCGGCCACACGCCGAAGCGGACCACCCAGCACGGCCGACCACATGTCGAAGCGGACCACCCAGCACAACCGGTCACACGCCGAAGCGGACCACCCAGCACAACCGGTCACACGCCGAAGCGGGCGCGCGCGATAACGGGAAGATCGTCCGCGGGGCAAGGGAACGAGTCTAGGCGTCTGCCTGAATTCCTCGGGGCAGGCTGGTCAGGGCGGCTGCTGCACGGTGTGCGCTCCTGCGTCTCGCCTCGCTCCGTGCCGCGGTGACCGCGGTCCGCGCCGCCGTCCCTAGGTGATCGTGCAGTCCCGGAATGCACAGTGCCGGGAATCCCGGAAGGTGAACGAAGGCGGAATGCGATGACCGCGATCGACCTGGAGCTGCCGCCGCGCGCCGCGTGGCCGGGCAGTGTGGCCCGGCTGGCGGCCTCGGCCGCCGCGGTCGACGGCGGGGTGATGAGCACCGCGGAGCTGCTGGCGTGGCTCGACGACCGGCGGCGCGCCCAGGCGCAGCGGGTGGAGCGGGTACCGTTCGCCGCGCTGAAGGGCTGGGGATTCGATCCGCGCAGCGGTGACCTGCGGCATGCCAGCGGCCGTTTCTTCTCGGTGCACGGCCTGCGAATCCGCTCGGACTTCGGCCCGGTCGCCGAGTGGTGCCAGCCCATCATCCGGCAGCCGGAGATCGGCATTCTCGGCATCGCGGTGCGCGACTTCGACGGCGTGCCGCACCTGCTGATGCAGGCGAAGTCGGAGCCGGGCAACGTCAACGGCGTGCAACTGTCCCCCACCGTCCAGGCGACCAAGAGCAACTACACGCGGGTGCACGGCGGTTCGGTCGTGCCCTATCTGGAGCACTTCCTGCGTCCGGCGCCCGGGTCGGTGATCTCGGACGTGCTGCAGTCCGAGCAGGGCGCGTGGTTCCTGCACAAGCGCAACCGCAACATGATCGTGGAGGTCGGCCAGGAGGTGGAAGCCGACGAGGACTTCGCCTGGCTGACGCTGGGTCAGGTCCATCTGCTGCTGCGGCAGGACAACATCGTCAACATGGACTCGCGCACCGTGCTGTCCTGTCTGCCCGACTGGCGGCAGCCGGAGGGCGGGGCGGGCTGGGACCGGGCGCTGCACGCCGACCGGGAGATCCGCAGCTGGATCACGCGGCGGCGGACGGAGCACGAGATCGAGGTGACGCCGATCGGCCTGGACCGGACCGAGGGCTGGTACCGCACCGAGGACGAGGTGGCCCACGAGAAGGGGCTGTACTTCCGGGTGGTGGGTGTCGACGTCTCCTCCGGCCGGCGCGAGGTGCCCGCCTGGTCCCAGCCACTGCTGGAGCCCCGGCACACCGGTGTCACCGCCCTGTTCGTGCGCCAGGTCGACGGGGTGCCGCACGTGTTGCTGCGGGCCCGCGCGGAACCCGGGTTCCTCGACGTCGTGGAGCTCGGCCCGACCGTGCAGTGCGTGCCGGAGAACTACGCGCACCTGCCCGAGGCGGACCAGCCGCCGTACCTGGCGGAGGCGCTGGCCCGCCGGGGCGACGCCCGGTACGACGTGCTGCTGTCGGAGGAGGGCGGGCGGTTCCTGCACGCCCAGAGCCACTACCTGATCATCGAGGTGCCGAGCGACTTCCCGGCCGTCTCGGACGAGTTCCGTTGGGTGACGCCATGTCAGTTGGACGAACTTCTGCGCTACAGCCACCATGTGAACGTGCAGGCCAGGACGCTGCTCGCGGCACTGCGGGCACTGTGAGCGGCGCTGCGGGCACTGTGAGCGGCGCTGCGGGCACTGTGAGCGCTACCGCGGACGCTGAATCCGGCCCCACGAACACCGTGCCCGGCGCCGCGGCCCGCCCGGTGCGGCTGGCGGCGCTGGGCACGTCGTCGATCGCGTGGCGGCGGACGCTGCCCACGGCGGTGCGCACCCCCGAGGTGGAGCTCGTGGCGGTCGCGGGCCGCTCACCGGACCGCGCGGCCCGGTTCGCGGACGCGTTCGGCTGTGCACCGGAGCCGGACTACGAGGCGCTGCTGGAGCGGCCCGACGTGGAGGCGGTGTACGTCTCCACGGCCACGGCCCTGCACCACGTGTGGGCGGAGCGGGCGCTGCTCGCCGGCAAGCACGTGCTGGTGGAGAAGCCGATCGGGACGACGGCCGAGGAGGCGCGCCGGCTGTGCGCCCTGGCCGAGGAGCGCGGGCTGGTGCTGCGGGAGAACTTCATGTTCCTGCACCACCCGCAGCACGCGCACGCCGCCCGGCTGGTGCGCGAGGGCCGGCTGGGCCGGCTGAGCGCCTTCCGGGCGTCGTTCTGCATCCCGCCGCTGCCCGCCGACGACATCCGCTACGACCCGGGGCTGGGCGGTGGCGCCCTGCTCGACGTGGGCGTGTACCCGCTGCGGGCCGCGGCCCTGCTGCTGGGGCCCGGTCTGCGGGTCGCCGGCGCGACCCTGCGCGTGCGCGCGTCCGACGGGCTGGACCTGTCCGGGCAGGCGCTGCTGGTCTCGCCCTCCGGGGTGCTGACCGAGGTCGCCTTCGGTTTCGAGCACGCCTACGGGTCGTCGTACACGCTGTGGGGCGACCGGGCCCGGCTGACGGTGACCCGCGCGTTCACCCCGCCGCCGGCCCATCCGCCGCTGCTGGTGCTGGAGGAACAGGACCACGAGGAGCGGTTCACCCTGCCCGCGGCGGACCAGCTCCAAGGCAGCCTGCGCGGCTTCGCCGAGGCCGTGCGCGCGGGCGGCGGTCCGGGCGAGGCGGAGTGGCGCCGGGAGGCCGTCGCGCTGATGCGGTACGTCGAGGCGGTGCGCGAGCAGGCCGTGCGGCATCCCGTGGAGACCGGGGAGGCCGGTGACACCGGGAACTCCAGAGACACTGGGGACATCAGAGACACCGGAGACACCGGGGACGGCGGCCCGGACGGCGACCGCGCGTGACCAAGACCCTGACCCCCGATCCCGCCCGCACGTCGTGACCATGTGAAGTGCCGAGCCTGATGACCAGAGAGCAGAAAACCGCCTCCCGCACCTTCACCCAGCAGGCACGGAGGGCTCAGATCGTCCAGGCGGCCATCGAGACGGTGGCCGAAGTGGGCTACTCCCATGCCTCGTTGCAGCGCATCGCCAGACACGCGGGGCTGAGCAGTACGGGCATGATCTCGTACCACTTCGCCGGCAAGCCGGAACTCATCACCGAGGTCGTCGACACCATCTTCCGGACGCTGCGGGAGACCGTCGCGCAGCACGTCGGCCGGGAGACGACGTACCGCGGCAAACTCGGCGCCTACATCCGCTCGCACGTCGACTTCATCGCCCGCCGTCCTCAGTACACGCTGGCCCTGATGGACCTCGTGGCGACGCTGCGCCACGACCGCATCGAGGGGCTGGAGGACCTGAAGGAACGGGCCCTGTCCGTGGCCGAGCTCGTGGACCTGCTGGACGGCGGCCGGCGGGCCGGTGAGTTCGGCTGCTTCGACTCCGTCACCGTCGCCCTCACCATCCGCGGCGCGATCCACAGCCTGTTGTGCCACCGGATGCTGGATGTGAACCTCGACCTGGACCGCTGCGGACGGGAGCTGGTCGCCGCCGTCGACCGCTGCACTCAGCCCGTGTGACCACACCCGCCCCGACTCCCCCAACCCCGTCAGGAGCCCGCCTTGTCCAGCCCCTCCTCCCCCCGGGAAGTGCCGGACCCGCCCGCCCCGGACCACCCGGCCGACGGCCCCGACGGCCCCGACGGCCCCGACGGCCCCACCGACACCACCGGCACCGCCGGCCACGACCGGGCGGACGGCTCACGGTCCCCGCGCTGGGGCTTCGCCCTGACCGTCCTGTGCGACGTGGCCCTCCCGGTCGCCCTGTACTACCTGCTGCGCGGCGCCGGACTCGGCGAGCTCTCCGCCCTCCTGATCAGCGGCTCGGCGCCCGCCGCGCACACCGTGTACTCCGCCGTACGGCACCGCAGGCTGGACGCCGTCGGCGCCTTCACCCTCACCGTCCTCGCGGTCAGCGCGGTCGGTTCGCTCCTCGCCGACAGCCCGCGCCTGGCCCTGGCACGCAACGGCGTGTTCACCGGCCTGGCCGGGGTGTGGTTCCTGATCACCCTCGTCACCTCCCGCCCCTTCACCTACCAGGCCGTGCTCTCCCTGCTGCCCGGCCGCACCGCCCGGCTGGAGCGGGTGTGGCAGGCCGACGCCGGCTTCCGGCGCGTCTGGCGCGGCCTGACCCTGCTGTGGGGCGTGGGGATGCTCCTGGACGCCGTACTGCGCGTCGTCATGGCCTATTCGCTGCCGGTCGACTCCGTCCCCGCCCTCGACGGCGCCCTGTACGCGGTCACCTGGATCGCGCTGCAGATCGTCACGCAGATCACCTTGTACCGCACCGGGACGATGGCCCAGATCCTCGGCCGGCGCACCGGCGACCGAACCAGCGGGACGACGGCCGCGGAACCGGACCCGGGCCAGGGCGGCTGAGGCGGTACGCCCCCGCGGGACCGCACGGCCCTTCGGTGGCCGGCCCCGGCGCGGGAGCGATCCCGCTCACCCCAGGAAGCTCAGCCGCACCTTCCGCTCGGGGTTGTCCTTGTTGGTGTCGACCAGGCACACCGACTGCCAGGTGCCCAGTTCCAGCCGTCCGTCGAGGACGGGGAGCGTCGCATGGGGCGGGACGAGGGCGGGCAGGACATGGTCGCGGCCGTGACCGGGGCTGCCGTGGCGGTGCTGCCAGCGGTCGTCGGCGGGCAGCAGGGTGTGCAGGGCGGACAGCAGGTCGTCGTCGCTGCCGGCGCCGGTCTCGATGACGGCGATGCCGGCGGTGGCGTGCGGGACGAAGACGTTGAGCAGGCCGTCGCGGCCGGCCGCGACCTCCCGCAGGAACGCCTCGCAGTCCCGGGTGAGGTCGACGACCGTCTCGGACGTGCCGGTGGTGAGGTGCAGTACGCGGGTCGTGAAGGCATCGGACATGCCATCATCCTGGCCCATGCGCCGGTTTTCACACGTCACCGACCGCTCGTGACGTGGTACGGGAGGTCCACCGTGCGAGACACCTGTTGATCTTGGTGGCGCCGCCTGGCCACTTTCACCGCATGTTGCGTTCAGCCCTGCTCACCACGCGCGGTCACATCGACCTGCTGCGGATGGCCTCCGCCGCGTGTCACCGCGGCCGCCGACGCCTCCCCACCCCGTCTTTCCGGCGCTCTCCGTGGGCCCTCCGAGGTCCCGCGCGCTTCGTACGCCCCGTACACCTCGTGCCGCGCGTCCGGCGCCGGCCGGGCCGCCGGTCCGCCTGACCCGCTGATCCCGGCGGTCCTCCGGGCACCCGCGTCCGCCGGTCCTACGCGTCCTCCTCGTCCATCGCATTCGTTACGCCCGTCGCGGCGGACACGGTCGTCGCGGCGCAGGCGGCGCTCGGGCGCGGCGAGTCGGTGGGCCGGCAGCGGATGCCGGCGCTGCACGGCGGCTCCCGGGACCGCCTGGAGATCCACCCCAACCTGTGGGCGGGCGCCGGCCTGATGCGCGGCGGCGCGGGCACGGCCCTGGTCGGCAGCCACGCCGAGGTGGCCGACCGGATCGAGGAGTACCACGCGCTCGGGGTCGAGCACTTCGTGCTCTCCGGCCATCCGCACCTGAAGGAGGCGTACTGGGTCCGGGGAGGGCGTGGTGCCCGAGCCGGCGGCCCGCGGGCTGCTCGCCGCCCGCCCGGAGGCGGCGCCGGCGTGCCGCTGCCGGCCGCGGGCGGGCGCTGAACGGACGGGAAGACCCGCGGCCCCGGCGTGGTTGGTGAAGACGTGAACCACACCGGGGTGCGCGAGGTCGAGGCCGTCGTCATCGGCGCGGGCCAGGCGGGCCTGTCCGCCGCCTACCACCTGCGCCGCACCGGGTTCGCCCCGGGCCGGGACTTCGTGGTCCTCGACCACTCCCCCGGCCCGGGCGGTGCCTGGCAGTTCCGGTGGCCGACGCTGACGTACGGCAAGGTGCACGGGATGCACGCGCTGCCCGGGATGGAGCTGACGGACGCCTATCCGGCGCGGCCCTCCGCCGAGGTGATCGGCGCGTACTTCGCCCGCTACGAGCGCGCCTTCGGCCTGCGCGTACGGCGCCCCGTGGACGTGCGGGCCGTGCGCGAGGGGTACGACGGGCGGCTGCTCGTCGAAACCTCCGAGGGAGTGTGGGCGGCGCGGGCGCTGATCAACGCGACCGGCACCTGGGAGCGGCCGTTCCGGCCGCGCTATCCCGGGCAGGAGACCTTCCGCGGGCGGCAGCCGCACACCGCGCAGTACCGCGGGCCCGAGGAGTTCGCCGGCCGACGGGTGGTGGTGGTCGGCGGGGGCGCCTCCGGCACCCAGCACCTGCTGGAGATCGCCCCGTACGCGGCCGCCACCACGTGGGTGACCCGGCGGCCGCCCGTCTTCCGCGAGGGTCCCTTCGACGAGGAGGCCGGCCGGGCCGCGGTCGCGCTGGTGGAGGAGCGGGTGCGGCGGGGGCTGCCGCCGCGCAGCGTGGTGTCGGTGACCGGGCTGCCGCTGAACGACGCGATCCGGCAGGGCCTGGCGGACGGCGTGCTGCACCGGCAGCCGATGTTCGGCCGGATCACGCCGGACGGGGTGGCGTGGCGGGATGGGCGGCACGTGGCGGCCGACGTCATCCTGTGGGCGACCGGGTTCCGCCCCGCCCTGGACCACCTGGCGCCGCTGCGGCTGCGCGAACCGGGCGGCGGCATCCGCCTGGAGGGCACCCGCGTGGCCGCCGATCCGCGCGTCCACCTGGTCGGCTACGGCCCGTCGGCCAGCACGATCGGCGCCAACCGGGCCGGGCGCGCGGCCGTCCGGGACGTCCGCCGGCTCCTGGTCGCCGACGGGCAGCCGGCCGCGGCCTGATGGATCGTCAGTTTCCGGTCGTCGACTCCGGCCGCCCGCGCCGGGCTGCGCACCGGTCCATGGGACGCCGTCCCGGGCCGGGGCGCTGCGTCGCGGAGAGTCCCTGTGCCGGCGGCCGCGGCGACCTGCGCCTCACGACCTGTGCGGCAAACCGTCAGTCCGTCGGTTCCAGGCGGGCGTCCCGCCGCACGAGGGCCGCGTACCGGCCGCCGAGTTCCAGCAGCTCCTCGTGCGTGCCGCGTTCGGCCACGCGTCCGGAGTCGAGCACCACGATCTGGTCGGCACCGCGGACCGTGGAGAGGCGGTGGGCGATGGTGAGCGTGGTGCGGTTGGCCGACAGGGCGTCGATGGCCTCCTGGACGGCGGCCTCCGTGCGGGTGTCCAGAGCGCTGGTCGCCTCGTCGAGGATGAGCACCGGCGGGTCGCGCAGGATCGTGCGGGCGATGGCCAGGCGCTGCTTCTCACCGCCGGAGAAGCGGTGGCCGCGCTCGCCGACGATCGTGTCGTAGCCGTCGGGCAGCGACATGATGTGGTCGTGGATCTGGGCCGCCCGCGCGGCCGCGTGCAGCTCCTCGTCGGTGGCGTCCGGCTTGGCGAAGCGGAGGTTGTCGGCGACCGAGGCGTGGAAGAGGTACGTCTCCTGCGAGACGACGCCGACCGCCCGGGCGAGGGTGTCGAAGTCCAGGTCGCGCACGTCGACGCCGTCGAGGGTGACCCGGCCGCCGGTGACGTCGTACAGCCGCGGCACCAGGTAGCCGAGCGTGGACTTGCCGGCGCCGGTCGGGCCGACGATCGCGAGGCTGCCGCCGGCGGGGACGGTGAGGTCGATGTCGTCCAGGACGGGGGCGGACGTGTCGTCGTAGGCGAAGCGCACGTTCTCGAAGCGGACCTCGCCCTTGACGTGGTCGAGGTGGACGGGGTCGGGGCGTTCGGTGATGTCGACGGGCAGGTCGAGGTACTCGAAGATGCGCTGGAAGAGCGCGAGCGAGGTCTGGATCTGCACCCCGGTCGACAGCAGGCTCACCGCGGGGCGGAACAGGCCCTGCTGGAGCGAGACGAACGCGACGATCGTGCCCAGGGAGACCTTGGACCAGCCAAGCTGGAGGGCGAGGCCGGCGGTCCAGTAGATGACGGCGGGCAGGGCGGCCATGACGATGGTGATCACCGCCATGCGCCAGCGCCCGGCCATGTTCGACCGGACCTCCAGCTCGACCAGCCGCTCGGACTCCTCGGCGAAGGTCCGGGTCAACGAACCGGAGCGGCCCATGGTGCGGCCGAGCAGGATGCCGCTGACGGACAGCGACTCGGTGACGGTGGCGGCCATCGCGGCCATCTGCTTCTGCCGCTGGGTGGTGATCCGCTTGCGCTCGTTGCCGACGCGGCGGCTGATCCACACGAACACCGGCAGCAGGAGCAGGGAGACCACGGTCAGGCGCCAGTCGAGCGCGATCATCGCGACGACGGTGGCGACCACGCTGGTGAGGTTGGAGACCAGGGAGGTCGCGGTGGAGGTCACGGTCGCCTGCATGCCGCCGATGTCGTTGGCGATGCGGGACTGCACCTCGCCGGTGCGGGTGCGGGTGAAGAACGCCAGCGACATCCGCTGCAGCCGGCCGTAGACGGCGGTGCGCAGATCGTGCATCACGCGCTGGCCGACGGTGGTGGAGATCAGGGTCTGCAGCACGCCGAAGACGCTGGTGAGGACGGCGCTGAGGATCATCCCGAGGGCGAGCAGGCTCAGCAGGCCGGTGCGGCCCCGGGGGATGGCGACGTCGAGGGTCTCCTTCAGCAGGAACGGCGTGGCGACCGAGACCAGTGAGGAGGCGCCGACCAGCAGTCCGACGACCGCCAGGCGGCCCCGGTAGGGGCGGAAGAGGCGCAGGATGCGGCGCACCTGCCGGGGCCGGTCCTGGCCGGCGTCCGGGGGTGGCGTCCAGGCGGGTTCGCGATCGGGGTGCATGGGCTCCTTCGGGAGAGCGGAGGGGTGGCGGGCCGGAAAGCCGGAGCGGGAGCGGGAGCGGGAGCGGAGGATGGTCCGCGTCGGGTGCCCCGTGGCAGGCCGGTGACGCCGCCTGACGGATCCTAGCTCATTGTTACCTATATTCACAATGAACCATGTCCTGATATGGTTCCGGCATGACCACCCCCGACCCCGACGGTCTGCTCGCCGAGCAGCTGCTGCTGCTCACCCGCCGGGTGCACCGCATCCAGAAGCGCCACCTGCAGCGCGGCGAACTCGGCATCACCCCCGCCCAGTCCCGGCTGCTGCGCACCCTGGCCCGCTACGACTCCCCGCCGCGCATGGCGGACCTCGCCGAGGCCCTGGAGGTGGTCCCCCGCGCGGTGACGAGCGTGGTCGACGCCCTGGAGGCGAGCGGCCGGGTACGACGGGTCCCCGACCCCGCCAACCGCCGGGTCATCCGCATCGAACTCACCGACGACGGCCGCAAGGCCCTGCACGAACTGCACGCCGCCCGCCGGGCCGCCGCCGAGGAGATCCTGGCCCCCCTGACGGGCGAGCAACGCGAGATCCTGGGCGGGCTGCTGGACACGCTGGTCGGAGAGGCGGCGGAGCGGCGCTGCTGAGCGGCCCCGGCCGGGGTGTTGCGGCGCCGCCGCGGGTGGCCGAATTGCCGGGCGGCCGAGTTGCCGGAGTGCCGCGCGATCGGGTTGCCGGAGTGCCGAGCGGTCGGGTTTCCGGATGGCCGAACGGCCGGATTGCCGGACAGGCGGATTGCCGGGGTGCCGGGCGGCCGGTTCTGCGCGGTGGAGCGAAAAGCGTTTGCTTCCCGCCACGGTATGCGGCGACTCTTTCACAATCCGTTGCCGCTCCCGTGCCCTCTTGCGCCCTTTCCCGTCTGCCGGTGGCCGACCACCTGCCGGCCGCTTGCTAGCCGCCCGTCCGCCCGCCGCCGATCCGCGCCCGCCTCCGACACAGTCCCTGGGACGTCATGCAGATCCAAGATCTTCCGTATCCCGATCCGGGCGTGCCCGACGCGCGCTCCGGTCCCCGGTTCCTATGGTGGCTGGGCCGGAACCAGCTGACCGGCCAACTGAAGTCCCTGGCCTGGGGCCTGCTGCACTTCCTCTCCGTCTCCCTCCTGCCGTTCTGCGTCGGTCACGCCGTCCAGGCCGTGGTCGACCGCTCCGGCGGGCGGCTCGCGGCGGCGGGCGGCCTGATGGCGCTGTGCGGCGCGGGCATCGCCGTCGGCGACACCTTCCTGCACCGCGCCGCCGTCACCAACTGGATCACCGCCGCCGCCCGCGTCCAGCAGCTGCTGGCCCGCCATGCCGCCCACCTGGGCTCGGCGCTGACCCGCCGCGTGGCGGCCGGCGAAGTCGTGGCCGTCTCCACAGGCGACGTCGAGAAGATCGGCTGGTTCGTGGAGGCCGTCTCCCGGTTCACGGCCGCGGCGCTCACCGTCGTCCTGGTCTGCGCCGGTCTGGTCGTCTACCAGCCCGCGCTCGGCGTCGTGCTCGCCGTGGGCCTTCCGCTGCTCGCGATCGCGGTGCTGCCCCTGCTGCCCCGGGCCACCCGCCGTGCCGACGTCCAGCGCGAGAAGGCCGGCCGCGCCACCGAGCTCGCCTCGGACACGGTGGCGGGCCTGCGCGTCCTGCGCGGCATCGGCGGCGAGGAACTCTTCCTCGACCGCTACCGCCGCGCCTCCCAGGAGGTGCGGCACGCGGCCGTGCGCAGCGCCCGCATGTGGTCCCTGATCGCCGCGATCCAGGTGCTGCTGCCGGGACTGCTGCTGATCGCGGTCGTGTGGTACGGCGTCCACCTGGTCCGCCAGGGCCGGATCGGTGTCGGCGACCTCGTCACCGTGTACAGCACGGTCACGGTCCTCGCATACCCACTGCACCACGTCGAGGAGATCGCGATGGCCTACTCCTTCTCGCGGCCGTCCGCCCGGCGGGCGGCCCGCGTACTGTCGCTGGAGCGGGCCACCGACGCCGCCGGGACGCACACGGCCGGTGCCACGCCCCACGGCGACCTGTACGACCCGGCCAGCGGACTGCTCGCGCCGGCCGGCCTGCTCACCGCCGTGGTGTGCGGCGACCCGGACGCGGCCGGCCGGCTGGCGGACCGGCTGGGCGGACACTCCGCCGAGCCGGGCCCGTCCGTGCTGCTGGGCGGCGTACCGCTGGACGACCTGCCGCTGGCCGGCGCCCGCACCGCCGTCCTGGTCCAGGACAAGGACCCCGTGCTGCTGTCCGGTTCGCTGCGCGCCCTGCTCGACGTGCCGCGCTCCGGCGCCGTCACCGCCGAGGACGCGCTGGCCGCGGCCCAGTGCGAGGACGTCCTGGCGGCACTGCTCCAGGGCTCGCCCTCCGCCGCGGAACCACTGGACGCCCGCCTCACCGAACGCGGCCGGTCCCTCTCCGGCGGCCAGCGCCAGCGTCTCGCGCTGGCCCGGTCCCTCGTCACCGACCCCGAGGTCCTCGTTCTGGACGAGCCGACGTCGGCGGTCGACTCGCACACCGAGGCCCGCATCGCACAGGGCGTCCGGCGGCTGCGGGCGGGGCGCACCACGGTGGTGTTCACTTCCTCACCGCTCCTGCTGGACCGGGCCGACCGGGTCGTGCTCGTCCACGAGGGTTCGGTCGCGGCGGTCGGCGTCCACCGGAAGCTGCTGCGCGAGGAGCCCCGGTACCGGGCCGTCGTGACCCGGGAGACGGAGGAAGACACCGCCGCCCGCGGTGCCCTGAGGGGAGACGACGTGGTCGACGGCCTGCGGCACATCGAGGAGACCGCATGATCGGCGTGACACCGCCCACCTACGACCCGGCGGCCCCCACCACCGCCACCACGCTTCCCATCGGCGCCCCGGCGACCGTACGCGCCTACGTCGTGGAGCTCCTGCGCCGCCACCGCCGCGCCTTCCTGCTCCTCGTCACCGTCAACACGGTCGCCGTCCTCGCCTCCATGGCGGGCCCGTACCTGCTGGGCGGGCTGGTGGAGCGCGTCTCCGGCCAGGACGGCGGCGGCGCCGGCGGGAGGGAGGTGCACCTGCCGCTCACCGTGGCGCTGTTCCTGCTGGCCCTGCTGGTGCAGGCCGGGTTCGTGCGGCAGGTGCGGCTGCGCGGCGCCATGCTCGGCGAGCGGATGCTGGCCGACCTGCGGGAGGACTTCCTCGTCCGCTCGGTGGGCCTGCCGCCGGGCGTCCTGGAGCGGGCCGGCACCGGCGACTTGCTCTCCCGCATCACCACCGACATCGACCGGCTCGCCAACGCCATGCGCGAGGCCGTGCCGCAGCTGGCCATTGGTGTCGTGTGGGCGGTGCTGCTGCTCGGCGGTCTCGTCGTCACCGCGCCGCCGCTCGCGCCCGCCGTCCTGCTCGCCGTGCCGCTGCTGGTGGCCGGCTGCCGCTGGTACTTCCGGCGCGCCCCGTCCGCCTACCGCTCCGAGGCCGCCGGGTACGCCTCCGTCGCCGCCGCGCTCGCCGAGACCGTGGACGCCGGGCGCACCGTCGAGGCCCACCGGCTCGGCGACCGCCGCGTCGCGCTGTCCGAACGGCGGATCAAGGAATGGACGGCCTGGGAGCGCTACACCCTGTGGCTGCGCTCCGTGCTCTTCCCCGTCATCAGCGTCACCCATGTCACGGTCCTCGCCTCCGTGCTGATGATCGGCGGCGTGTTCGTCCTGCACGGCTGGATCGGTGTCGGCCGGCTCACGACGGGCGCGCTCCTCGCGCAGATGCTCGTCGATCCGGTGGGCCTCATCCTGCGCTGGTACGACGAGCTCCAGGTGGCCCAGGTGTCGCTGGCCCGCCTGGTCGGGGTCCGCGAGATCGAGCCGGACGCCGGGGACGCCTCCCTCGCGCCCGGTGGGCGCCTGCTGCACGCGGACCGGGTGTACTTCGGCTACCGCGAGGGCCTCGACGTGCTGCGCCAGGTGTCGCTTCAGGTACCGCCCGGCACCCGACTGGCGCTCGTCGGACCCTCCGGCGCGGGCAAGTCCACGCTGGGCCGGCTGCTCGCCGGGGTCTACGCACCCCGCGACGGCCGCGTCACCCTCGGCGGCGCCGAACTGTCCCGCATGCCCGCGGAACGCGTCCGCTCCCACGTCGCCCTGGTCAACCAGGAGCACCACGTCTTCGTCGGCTCCCTGCGCGACAACCTCCGCCTCGCCCGCGCCGACGCCGGGGACGCCGAACTGTGGGCGGCCCTCGGGGCGGTGGACGCGGACGGCTGGGCGCGGGCGCTCGACGACGGCCTGGACACCGAGGTCGGCTCCGGCGGCCTGGCCCTGACCCCCGCCCAGGCCCAGCAGGTCGCGCTGGCCCGGCTCGTCCTGGCCGACCCGCACACCCTGGTCCTGGACGAGGCGACCTCGCTGCTCGACCCACGTGCCGCCCGGCACCTGGAGCGCTCCCTGGGCCGCGTCCTGGCCGACCGCACCGTCGTGGCCATCGCCCACCGGCTCCACACCGCCCACGACGCCGACGTCATCGCCGTCGTCGAGAACGGCCGCATCACCGAACTCGGCAACCACCACCAGCTCGTCGCCGTCGACGGCGCCTACGCGGCGCTGTGGCGGTCCTGGCACGGCTGACCGGCGGACCCCGGCGGCGCGGGCAGGTGCAAAGAGGGCGCGCGGGCGGCAGCACGGCAGGAAGCCGCCTGGGCGACACGAGCGGTGGGACTGCCGCGGGGTGCCCGAGAGGTGCGGGCGGCAGCCCAGCCGGCGCTCCGACCGCGGGGCGCCGGTGCGGTGCCGCGACCGACCGCACCGTTGCGCCGGACGGAACGGGGGTGGAAGGCTGGAAGTCGGCACCCGCTCGGGGGACGTCCGGGAAGCCTTCCCCGCCCACCGGACGGCGCCTGTGCCCTGTGCGTCGGCGCGCTGCCGCCGACCGCGGTGAGAACGGGCTCGGTCCGACCCCTGGAGGTACCCGTGGACAGCGCCGACGGATGGGGAGACGACGTCTACCAGCCCGACGGATCCGAGATTCAGGACGACGCGGGTCTGCTCGACGCGGAGGACACCCTGGAGTACGACAACGTCGGCGACCCCCTCGACCGGGGCTGGTCTCCTCCGGAGCGGCCGTGGGCGGTCGACCACACCGGCGTGACGGCCGCGGAGCGCCTGCGCGGGCAGACGCTGGAGGAGCGCCTGGCCCTGGAACTGCCCGACCTCGTCGCGCCCGACGGCGACGGCATCGGCGACTGCCGGGGCACGGACGGCGAGTTGCTGGACAACGAGGTGGGAGCCGTCCGGTCCGGCCGTCTGGTGGCACCCGACGAGGGGGTCCACGAGGACGAGGAGGCCGCCCTGGTCGCCATGGACGTCGGCATCGACGGCGGGGCGGCCTCCGCCGAGGAGGCGGCGGTGCACATCGTCGACGAGGACGCGCTTCCCGGCTGACGGCCACGAGCCGGCCCCCGTCCGTCCCCGTTCCGGGCCGTGCGGACCGGTGCCCCTGCTCGCCGCCGTCGCCGCCGTCCCGTGGGCCGTCACGGGGGTTCGGCGGGCCGTGCCACGCTCTTCTTCTCCTGTGTCCAGTTCTCCGCCGCGCTCCGGGTGCGGCCCTCCGCCGCGCCGCGTGCGGGCGGCCCCTCCGCCGGCCGGCGCACGGTCCGTCCGGAGCAGCGGTCCCCGCGCCGTCGTACGGGTCCGGGCCGGGTTCGGATCACGCTGCGGGATCAGATCACGTTGAGCGCGGCCGCGCAGCCGACTCCGCCGAGCACCATGAACACCGGCATCAGTACCTTCAGCTCCACCCAGCTGCCCGCCCGGAACCGCAGGGACTTCGGCGGACCCACCGGGTACCAGCGCTTGCGGCCCACCGGGATCGGCCACAGGATCGGGCAGCCCGACACCGTCAGCGCGTCCCCGATGTCGTGCACGAGAGCCCCCAGCACGATCGGCAGGCCGAGCCAGAGGTACTCCTGGCCCGGCGAGCCGAACAGCCAGTCGGAACCGCCGCCCGGCTCGTCGAGGATGCCGGCGAGGATCCACGCGGTCGTCGCGGCCAGCAGCCAGACCAGTACGTCGCTGCTGGAGCCGCGTGCCGCCCGCCACAGCAGGCCCTCGATGGCGAGCACCATGTGCACGAACAGCAGCGCCAGCACCGCCCAGCGCCCGCCGGTGACCGCCACCACCGAACTGCCCGCGCCGATCAGCACCGCCCACAGCCAGGTGTGCGTCAGGGTCCGGTGCCCGCCCGAGCGCCGCGGGTCGCCCTGCTTCTTCGTCGCCTTGTAGACGGCGTAGGAGAGCTTGTCGACGATCTCGCACAACCACTTCGACAGCGGCCCGAAGGAACGCGAGATGGTCGCGGCCTTGTGGTCGAGGTCGGGGGCGAGCGCGGCGCCGGCGCAGATCAGCGCCCCGGACAGCAGCACCGGCCAGGGCATCGGGTGCCCGGCCGCCGCGACCGCCGCGCCCACGCCGAGCCAGGCGGCCGCGCCCGACAGTGAGTGTGCTGGTCCCATCATGGCCGTATTCCGCCCCATTTCTCGTGTACCGTCGGCCGATTGCCCGCGCGCGCCTGCGCGGCGCCGGCGACACAGCGTAGCGTTCGCGATCTTCGGGTGGGGATCCGATTCCCGGATCAGGCAGGAGGCCAGGCAAGATGGGGGCGTGAGTCTCATCGATCAGCTGCCGCCGACCGCCGACCCCGACGCCCTGTACGAGGCCTTCGAGTCCTGGGCCCAGGAGCGCGGTCTCACGCTCTACCCGCACCAGGAGGAGGCGCTGATCGAGGTGGTCTCCGGTGCCAACGTGATCGTGTCCACGCCCACCGGCTCGGGCAAGAGCATGATCGCGGCGGGTGCGCACTTCGCCGCGCTGGCCCGGGACGAGGTCACCTTCTACACCGCCCCGATCAAGGCGCTGGTGTCGGAGAAGTTCTTCGAGCTGTGCAAACTCTTCGGCACCGAGAACGTCGGCATGCTCACCGGTGACGCGTCCGTCAACGCGGACGCGCCCGTCATCTGCTGCACCGCCGAGGTGCTGGCGTCGATCGCGTTGCGTGACGGCAAGGACGCGGACGTCGGCCAGGTCGTGATGGACGAGTTCCACTTCTACGCGGAGCCGGACCGCGGCTGGGCCTGGCAGATCCCGCTGCTGGAGCTGCCGCAGGCGCAGTTCGTGTTGATGTCGGCCACGCTCGGCGACGTCTCGTTCTTCGAGAAGGACCTCACGCGCCGCACCGGCCGCCCCACCGCAGTGGTCCGCTCGGCGACCCGCCCGGTGCCCCTGTCCTACGAGTACCGGCTCACCCCGCTCACGGACACCCTCACCGACCTGCTGCAGAACCAGAAAGCGCCGGTGTACATCGTCCACTTCACCCAGGCGCAGGCGG
Source organism: Streptomyces echinoruber (assembly GCF_014651135.1). GTDB lineage: Bacteria > Actinomycetota > Actinomycetes > Streptomycetales > Streptomycetaceae > Streptomyces > Streptomyces echinoruber. Next base: position 167,861 of record NZ_BMWH01000008.1, on the reverse strand, counting down.
TGGAGCGGGCGCAGGCGCTCATGAGCATCAACATGTGCTCCCGTGAGGAGAAGGAGCAGATCGCCGACCTGATCGGCAACTTCCGCTTCACCAGCGGCTTCGGCCGCAACCTCTCCCGCTACGTGCGCCACGGCATCGGCGTCCACCACGCCGGCATGCTGCCGAAGTACCGGCGCCTGGTGGAGAAGCTCGCGCAGGCCGGCCTGCTGAAGGTGATCTGCGGCACCGACACCCTCGGCGTGGGTGTCAACGTGCCCATCCGCACGGTGCTGTTCACGGCGCTGACCAAGTACGACGGCAGCCGGGTGCGTACGCTGCGGGCTCGCGAGTTCCACCAGATCGCCGGCCGCGCGGGACGGGCGGGCTTCGACACGGCGGGCTACGTGGTGGCGCAGGCCCCCGAGCACGTCATCGAGAACGAGAAGGCGCTCGCCAAGGCCGGCGACGATCCGAAGAAGCGCCGCAAGGTCGTCCGCAAGAAGGCACCGGAGGGCTTCGTCGGGTGGACGGAGAAGACCTTCGAGAAGCTCATCGAGTCCGAACCGGAGCCGCTGACGTCCCGTTTCCGGGTGACGCACGCGATGCTGCTGTCGGTGATCGCCCGTCCCGGCAACGCCTTCGAGGCGATGCGGCACCTGCTGGAGGACAACCACGAGCCGCGCAAACAGCAGCTGCGGCACATCCGGCGCGCCATCGCCATCTACCGCTCGTTGCTGGACGGCGGCATCGTCGAGAAGCTCGACCGGCCGGACGCCGAGGGCCGCATCGTGCGCCTCACCGTCGACCTGCAGCAGGACTTCGCGCTCAACCAGCCGCTGTCCACCTTCGCCCTCGCCGCGTTCGAGCTGCTGGACCCGGAGTCGCCGTCCTACGCGCTGGACATGGTGTCGGTCGTCGAGTCGACGCTGGACGATCCGCGGCAGATCCTCGCCGCCCAGCAGAACAAGGCGCGTGCCGAGGCAGTGGCCGCGATGAAGGCGGACGGTGTCGAGTACGAGGAGCGCATGGAGCGCCTCCAGGACGTCACCTACCCCAAGCCCCTCGAGGAGCTGCTCCTGCACGCGTACCACACCTACCGCAGGAGCCATCCCTGGGTCGGCGACCATCCGCTGTCGCCGAAGTCGGTCGTACGCGACATGTACGAGCGGGCGCTGTCCTTCACCGAGCTGGTCTCCTTCTACGAGCTGGCCCGCAGCGAGGGCATCGTGCTGCGCTACCTCGCCAGCGCCTACAAGGCGCTGGAGCACACCGTCCCGGACGACCTGAAGTCCGACGACCTGCAGGACCTGATCGCCTGGCTCGGTGAGATGGTGCGCCAGGTCGACTCCAGCCTGCTGGACGAGTGGGAGCAGCTGGCCAACCCCGAGGAAGTCACCGCCGAGGAGGCACAGGAGCAGGCCGACCAGGTCAAGCCGGTCACCGCCAACCCGCGTGCCTTCCGCGTCCTGGTCCGCAACGCCATGTTCCGCCGGGTGGAGCTCGCCGCGCTCGACCAGGTGGAGGAACTGGGCGCGCTGGACGCCGAGTCCGGCTGGGACGCCGAGGCGTGGGGCGAGGCGATGGACAAGTACTGGGAGGAGTACGACGACCTCGGCACCGGTCCCGACGCCCGCGGCCCCAAGCTGCTGGTCATCAAGGAGGAACCGGAGAACGGGCTGTGGCGGGTGCGGCAGATCTTCGACGACCCGAACGGCGACCACGACTGGGGCATCAGTGCGGAGGTCGACCTCGCGGCCTCGGACGCCGAGGGCCGGGCGGTCGTGCGCGTCACCGATGTCGGCCCGCTGAGCTGAGCGCAGGAGAAACCCGGTCATGACGAACCCGGCCGAACGCCTCGTCGACCTGCTCGATCTGGAGCAGATCGAGGTCAACATCTTCCGCGGCCGCAGTCCGCAGGAGTCGCTGCAGCGCGTCTTCGGCGGCCAGGTGGCGGGCCAGGCCCTGGTCGCCGCCGGGCGCACCACTGACGGTGAGCGTCCGGTGCACTCGCTGCACGCGTACTTCCTGCGCCCGGGCCGGCCGGGCGTGCCCATCGTGTACCAGGTGGAGCGGGTGCGGGACGGGCGGTCGTTCACGACGCGCCGGGTCACCGCGGTGCAGCAGGGACGCACGATCTTCAATCTGACCGCCTCCTTCCACAAGCCTGAACAGGGGAGTTTCGAGCACCAGCTGCCGCCGGCCCGCCGGGTGCCGGACCCGGAGTCGCTGCCGACGGTCGTGGACGAGATCCGGGAGCATCTGGGCACGCTGCCGGAGCAGTTGGAGCGGATGGCGCGCCGCCAGCCCTTCGACATCCGCTATGTGGACCGGCTGCGCTGGAGTGCCGAGGAGATCAAGGGCGCCGAGCCGCGCAGCGCTGTGTGGATGCGCGCGGTCGGCCCGCTCGGCGACGATCCGCTCGTGCACACCTGCGCTCTGACGTACGCCAGCGACATGACCCTGCTGGACGCCGTCCGCATCCCGGTCGAGCCCCTGTGGGGGCCGCGGGGCTTCGACATGGCGTCGCTGGACCACGCCATGTGGTTCCACCGGCCGTTCCGCGCGGACGAGTGGCTGCTGTACGACCAGGAGTCACCGATCATGACGGGCGGCCGGGGCCTCGCCCGTGGACGCATCTACGACCGGCAGGGGCGTCTGCTGGTGTCGGTCGTGCAGGAGGGTCTTTTCAGGCCGCTGTGACCCCGTGGGCGGCCCCTGGGCAGCAGCCGGCCCGGCACAGGCTTCGGGGCCGCTCGGGGCTCGTCCGCGGCGGCGCGGACCGTACCGGTACTGCCCAGGTGCGCGGCGGGCTCCGGCTCGTGTCGCTTCGGCTCGGGTTCGTGCACCGCCCGGCTCGGTGCGTACGCGGCGGTCCGCGGCATGGTGATGGTGTCGCCCGGCATGGTCGGTCTCCCCCGTGGATCGGTGGCTCACGCCTGGTGCGCAAGCCGTGACAAGACCGTAGCCGCTTCGGCCGATTTCGTGGTGAGCCTGTGGAAAACTCCGCACGGCACGACGAATGCCCAGGTCAGAGGCCTGTCGACGGTGGGCGTTCCTGATGGCGGGGGTCCACTCCGAGGTGCTCTCCGACGCGCTTGACGAGGCGGGTCATCTCGTAGGCGATCCGGCCGGCGTCGGCCTCCGCGCCGCTGAGGACGCACAGGCAACTGCCGGAGCCGGCCGCGGTGACGAAGAGCATCGCGTCGTCGAACTCGACCACCGTCTGACGCACCCCGCCGGCCCCGAAGTGCCGTCCCGAGCCCTGCGCCAGGCTGTACAGCCCGCTGGAGACGGCGGCGAGGTGTTCCGCGTCCTCCCGGCGAAGTCCCGTGCTCGCACTCGTCACCAGCCCGTCGGTGGACAGGACCAGCGCGTGCCGCACGTGGTCGACCCGCTCGATCAGGTCGTCCAGCAGCCAGCCGAGTCCCTGGTTGCGCGCCATGATGCGGTCTCTCCCCGTGTTCCCCGTGATACCCCGTGTCCGCGTCTTGCCCCGTGCTTTCCGCGTGTTCGCCTGTGCATGACCCGCGGGTCCCCTCCCAGCGGGGGGACTCACGCCAGCCTTCCCCACCTCCGGCGTCCCGGCAAGCAGGATGAGGACATGGCACAGAAGATGACCGACGAGGAATGGCGGGCGTTCGTCTCGCACGGCACCCGCACCGGAAAACTGTCCACGGTCCGCGCCGACGGAAGCCCGCACGTGGCGCCGGTCTGGTTCCTGCTCGATGGAGACGAGGTGGTGTTCAACACCGGAAAGGAGAGCGTGAAGGGGCGCAATCTGACCCGCGACGGTCGGGTCGCCCTGTGCGTGGACGACGACCGGCCGCCGTTCGACTTCGTGGTACTGCAGGGCCGCGCCCGCATCTCGGAGGACCTGGACGAGATCAGGCACTGGGCCACCCGGATCGCGGCCCGGTACATGGGCGAGGACCGCGCCGAGGAGTTCGGCGCCCGTAACGGTGTCCCGGGCGAACTGCTGGTGCGGGTCGCCGTCGACAAGGTGCTCGCGCAGAAGGCCGTCGCCGGCTGAAGCAGGGGCTCCGGCCCGTTCCTCAGCTCACCGAGTCGAGCAGCCGGGCGGCGTGCATCCGCCCGGCGTACTCGACCAGCCGGACGAGCACCTCCTTGCACGAATCGCGGTTGCGGGCGTCGCACAGGACCACGGGCGTTCCGTGGTCGAGGTCCAGGGCGCGCTCGATGTCGGCCGTACCGTAGGCGCGCGCTCCGGCGAAGCAGTTGACGGCGACGACGAACGGGATGCGGCGGTGCTCGAAGTAGTCGACGGCGGGGAAGCAGTCCGCCAGTCGCCGGGTGTCCGCGAGGACCACGGCACCGAGGGCGCCCTGCGCCAACTCGTCCCAGAGGAACCAGAAGCGGTCCTGTCCGGGGATGCCGAAGAGGTACAGGGAGAGCCCGGAACGGATCGTGATGCGGCCGAAGTCCATGGCGACAGTCGTGGTGACCTTCCGGTCCACACCGTCGGTGTCGTCCACCAGCCGGCCGGCCTCGCTCAGCAGTTCCTCGGTGCGCAGCGGCTTGATCTCGCTGACGGCACCGACCAGGGTGGTCTTGCCGACACCGAATCCGCCGGCGACCAGTACCTTCAGCGCCAGGGCGTCCGTCTCGTCGCCCTGAGCGTCGGTGTGCTCGGTGACCATGGATCCCTTCTCTCGAAAGTGCCGCAACGGTTGGGTCGGGAACGGCCTGGTCGGGAACGGTTGGGTCGGGGACGGTTGGGTCGGGGACGGTCGGCGGCAGGAGGAACGGCCGGGCCGGGGCAACGGTCCGGTCCGGGGACAGCGGCCGGCTTCGGGAACGGACGGCCGTGCCGCGGCGCGCGGCCGGGTCGGGGTATGCGGACGGATCGGGGTGTGCGGACGGGACCTGCCCGTGGCTTCTCCGGAGTCAGCATGATGGCAACGGCGGGCTGTCCACCGGGCGCCGTGACCGGTATTGCCCGCTCTGATCGATCAGTGGTCGCGCGTGCCCGGTGGACGACGCAACGCGGTGCCGTGTCGGCCCGGATGCTTGCGCCGACCGCGCCGCATCGTCGACCGCCGCACCGCAACGCCCTTGGTTCCTCGGCCACTTCGCGCGGAATCCGTTCACGCGGGATCCGGTCGCCCGGAGGCCAGGCGGGCGGTACGGGCGGGTCAGGGTGGCGTGGTCCAAGCGCCCCATGGATCGAGGACGCCGTCCCCGGCGGGGACGCACGCGGGAGGGGCACGCTTCGGAACCTGCCGGGCCACGGCATCGAGATGTGCCGGAACGACCGCCTGCCACCCGAACGTGCGCGTGCCGGTTTCACCCGTGCCGGTGACGGCGTCACTTCGCCGGTACGCCCATCACTCCTCCCAGCGAGAGTGCGGTCCGCAGGAGCGGGGGATCATGCTAAACATGAGCGACGACCACACACGTGTCCGAGAGTTCTTCACCGCCCGCGCGGCCGACTGGGACAGCCGCTTCCCCGACGATGCGCCCTCCTACGCGGCCGCCGTCGGGGAGATGGGTCTGCGGGAGGGCGACCGGGTGCTCGACGCGGGATGCGGCACGGGGCGGGCGCTGGCTCCGCTGCGCGCGGCCGTGGGACGTTCGGGAGTGGTCGTCGGCGTCGACCTCACGCCGGCCATGCTGCAGGCCGCCGTGCGGGCCGGACGGCACCGTGAAGGGCTGCTGCTGCTCGCCGACGTCACCGCACTGCCGCTGCGGTCCCGGTCCCTCGACGCCGTGTTCGCGGCGGGCCTCGTCGCCCACCTGCCCCATCCGGACGAGAACCTGCGGGAGCTGGCGCGCGTGGTACGCCCCGGTGGCCGACTGGCGCTGTTCCACCCCGTCGGCCGCGCGGCCCTCGCGGCCCGCCAAGGGCGTCGGATCACCTCGGACGACCTGCGCGCAAAACCCAATCTCCGTCCGCTCCTTGCGGGTTCCGGATGGCGCATGACGTCGTACGTCGACGAGGACGACCGTTTTCTGGTGCTGGCGGTGCGCGAGGAGTGATCCCACCGCGCTGCGTCGGCCGCCCGCCCAACCGGCCGAGCACGGCATCACCGACGAGAACCACCGGTTCACGGCGTCGGCCTTTCTCAGGTGTCTGGCACACCTCAGGTGTCTGGTGACTCTCAAGTGTCCGGCGGCCCCGGCCGCCCGGGTGGCCGCTCCGCGGCGCCGGCTCCCTTCCTCGAGACACTCGCCGGCTTCTTCCACACCGCTGGTCGGCCGTCGCGTACCAGGGAGCCGGGCGTCCCTTTCGGGCGGGGCGTCCTGACGGTCGCCGCGCCAGGGCTCGGGCGAAGGTCAGCCGACCGCGGAACGCCGCCGACGCACCAGGCTCACTCGGCAGGGCGAGCTGCCGGCGCGTCCGTGGAGCGCACGGGGCAGCCTCGGACGCCGGGCACCGGGCGGGTGCCCAGATCGGCCAGCCGGTAGCCGTTCGGGTAACTCCTGATCTCCCAGTTCTGCCGGGCGAAGTGGGGCGCGCGCCGCGGCGGCAGCAGCCGGACCAGACGCCCGCGTGCCCGTACCGCGCGGTGCACCAGGGCACGGGTCATGGGGCCCGGCGGGTCGTAGCGGAAGGCCCGCTGCAGCGGCTCGTCGAGCAGGGCCACGGTCGCGGTGCGCAGCAGGGGGGCCAGGGGGCGCGGATACCAGGAGGTCATGAGCGCGAGCGTGGCGTCGGAGACCCGGCGCGCCTGCTCGTCCCAGCCGAAGTGGGCCTCCTCGTAGGCGTCGAGGACCGCCTCGAACTCCTCGTACGACTCGGGGATGTCCTTGATGCCCATGTGCCGGCCGAGCGTCCGGTAGTGGACGGTGGAGGCGACGACCTCGTGGCGGGACAGCCGTCGCCAACCGTAGGCGTCGATCCAGCGCTTCGGCATCACGACGAACGTGCACAGAACGTAGCGCATGTCGTCGTTGGTGATGTCGTAGCTGCGGTGCATCTGGTTGATGCGGCGGATCGCCGTGCGGCCCTGCTCGGACGCGAAGCCGTGCTCGACGACCGCGTCGAGGAGCAGAGCCGTGTCGTCGTAGCGTTTCTGCGTGCGGTCGGTCAGTTCCGCGGTCTCGGCGAGGAGCCGGCCGATGCTGGGTACCGCGTAGGTGCGGAACAGCGCCAGTTCCAGGGAGCGGGTGAAGTCCCAGGGGAACTCGTAGGCGACAGTGAGGCGGTAGATCTCCGCCGCGTCCGCCACCGGGTCCATTCCCAGGATGCGCTGGAGTCGCTCGAACCGCCGCACCGCACCGTCCCCCTTCTGCCGCCGGAACTCCAACTCTACGGTGAGTGGCAGCACGTGGACGCGTGGCGACCAGGAACCCGGCAGGAGGGTGATCCGGATGTTCGGAAGGCTTCGCAAGTCGTTCACCAGAGGCGTCTCCTTCCTGCGCGCGGAGCCGGGAGCCGGACGGAGCACACGGACGCCCAACCTGTTCGAGGCCGCGGCGGCCTACGTGTCGGCCTGCGCGGAGGACGACCAGGAGCGGATCGAGGAGGCCGCGGGCTGGGTGTCGCCGGAGGCGCTGTCGTTCGGCGTGCGGGAGCTCGCGTGCCGGGCCGTCATCGCCCTGGCGCGGGAACGCGGCGAGTCGCCGCGGACGGTGGCCCGGACGCTGCTGGGCCTGCCGACCGCCTGACTCGCCGGGCGACAGGTGGTGGTTTCGTCCCTCCCGGCGGAAAACCGCAGTTCCGGGTGCGGTTGAGGGTGGTGACAAGCGCCTTCCGTGCGCATTAGGGTGCGCGCCGTTGAAGCAACCGATGGGGAGGCTGGGATGGCCGGGACGGACGAGGACGCCGTCGCCGCCGCGGACGATGCGCTGTACGTGCTCACGGCGGTACTGCTGACGCCGGCGCAGTTCCCGAGTGTGCTGGGTGACGACTACCCGGAGGCGTGCGCCGCGCTCGGCCTGCTGCCGCGCGCCGAGGGCTACGGCCTGGTGCTCGGCCAGGACGGCGACGGAGCGCGGTGGACGGTCGTGATCGACGACGTCTCCCTGGTCGCGGTCGCCGTCGCGGCCTGGGACTGCGGCATGGAGCACGACCTGTCCCCCGACGAGAGCACGGTCATCACCGCTCTGCCGGGCTGGCCCCTCGCGGTGGCCGTCGCGGCTCCCGGCGTGCCCGCCCCGCACGACCCCGCTCCCGAGGTCACCGACCGTCCTCCGCTGGCCCCGCCGGACACCAGCACCTGGGGTCCCGCCCAGCGGCGGCTGGGCGCCGACGAGATCGCGCTGCAGTGGTCGACGTGGCGCGACCAGATCGACGACTCCCGTTTCGCGAGTCCGACGGCGGCCCCGGCCGCCGGTGACGCCGGCGATGACGCCGTTTCCGACGAGGCCGGTGACGAGCCGGGCGGGAGCCACAGCGGCCTGCGGCGGGCCCTGGCCGAGGCACGCGCTTACATCGACTCGCCGCCGCCGCTCGGACGCGTCCGGTCCTCGTTCGCGCCGGGCGACGCGCGGACCTTGCGCGCCGACGGCCCGGGCTGGTCGCTGGTCGCCCGCACGGACGACATCGCGTTCGTCCTGCTCGACGAACAGCCCGGTGAGGTCCTGCCGGTCGGTCGGGGCCCCCAGCTGCCCGGGCTGCTGGAAGCGCTGGACAAACTGGCCGTACGCCCGCTGTGAGGCGCCGGCCGGCGCCCACCGCCGGTGGGCCGGACCGTCAGCTCGTCAACGGCCCAGCTCCTTGCGCGTGACCCGGCGGAGCCTGCGCCGCTGCGACGGGTCCAGGGTGAGATACGCGGCGGTGGGCACTCCGAGGACGATCAGCAGCGCGGCCCACCAGGGCAGCCAGATCAGCAGGATGAGCCCGACCGCCACACCTCCCGCGGCGATTTTCGCGTTCCTCGACATCTCAGTCGCCTCCTTCGCGGCCCTTGCCGCTCTGGCTGAAGAACGGGCCCGCGCTTCCGGCGGTTCCGGCTCCTGCCCCTGAGACGTCCCGGAGACGCATCCCCTAGGGGCATCGGGCGTCCGGGGTACCGTCCGGCGACGGCCGGCGGGGCGGGGCCCGTCCCGCGCGGAAACCGGTACGGCGCCGTGCCGACGACCGTGCGTACGGTTCCGGCGGATCCCGCGCGGGGCCGCCGGAAGCACCCGCCGCACCGGTCGTGCGGCGCGGGCACGCGCCCGTGCTCAGCCGCGGGCGCCCAGGAGGTGGTCCATGGCGAGCTGGTCGAGACGCTCGAAGGCCATGCCGCGCGCGGCGGCCGCCTCCACGTCGAACTCCTCGAAGGCCGAGCGGTCCGCGAGCAGCGCCTCGAGGCCGTCCTCGGCGGTGGGCTGCGCCAGCTGGTCCAGCCGCGCGGCGCGCAGCGCCTCCTGCACCTCGGGGTCGGCGCGGAAGGCGGCCGCGCGCTCCTTGAGTATGAGGTAGTTGCGCATGCAGCCCGCCGCCGACGCCCACACGCCGTCGAGGTCCTCGGTCCGCGGCGGCTTGAAGTCGAAGTGGCGCGGCCCCTCGTAGCCGGCGCTCTCCAGCAGGTCGACCAGCCAGAACGCGGCGCGCAGGTCGCCGGCGCCGAAGCGCAGGTCCTGGTCGTACTTGATGCCGGACTGGCCGTTGAGGTCGATGTGGAAGAGTTTGCCCGCCCACAGGGCCTGGGCGATGCCGTGCGGGAAGTTCAGGCCGGCCATCTGCTCGTGGCCGACCTCGGGGTTGACGCCGAACAGCTCCGGACGCTCCAGACGCTCGATGAAGGCCAGCGCGTGACCGACGGTGGGCAGCAGGATGTCACCGCGGGGCTCGTTCGGCTTGGGCTCGATGGCGAAGCGGATGTCGTAGCCCTGGGAGGTGACGTACTCGGCGAGGAGGTCGAAGGCCTCCTTCATACGGTCCAGAGCCGCGCGCACGTCCTTGGCGGCACCGGACTCGGCGCCCTCGCGCCCGCCCCAGGCCACGTATGTCCTGGCACCCAGCTCCACCGCCAGGTCGATGTTGCGGATCGTCTTGCGCAGCGCGTAGCGGCGTACGTCGCGGTCGTTGGCGGTGAACGCGCCGTCCTTGAAGACGGGGTGGGTGAAGAGGTTGGTGGTGGCCATCGGCACGGTCATGCCGGTGGCGTCCAGCGCCTGGCGGAAGCGCTTGATGTGCGACTCGCGCTCGGTGTCCGAGGAGCCGAAGGGGATCAGGTCGTCGTCGTGGAAGGTCACCCCGTAGGCACCGAGCTCCGCCAGGCGCTGCACCGTCTCGACCGGGTCGAGAGCGCGGCGCGTGGCGTCGCCGAAGGGGTCCCTGCCCTGCCAGCCGACGGTCCACAGTCCGAAGGTGAACCTGTCCTCGGGGGTGGGCTGGTAGTTCATGCCGCGGCTCCTTGCTCGCTCAGCTCGCTGACGACTATTTCGTCATGGCGATTTACAAATTAGTATGCGAACGCATCCCTGGGAAGGGACCAGATGTATTCCCCGCGAGCCGCGGAGCAGGGGAAGAAGGGGAGAGCCCGATGTCAGCAGCCGAGGGTCCGCTCGTCGTCGGGGTGGACACATCCACCCAGTCCACCAAGGCGCTCGTCGTCGACGCGGCCACCGGCCGCGTCGTGGCGAGCGGGCAGGCGCCGCACACCGTCACCGGCGGTGCGGGCCGGGAGAGTGATCCGCGCCAGTGGTGGGACGCTCTGTGCGAGGCTCTGCGCCAGTGCGGGGACGCGGCGCGCGAGGCCGCGGCGGTCTCGATCGCCGGCCAGCAGCACGGCCTGGTCACCCTGGACGGGCACGGCGAGCCGGTGCGCCCGGCCCTGCTGTGGAACGACGTGCGCTCCGCGCCCCAGGCCCGCCGCCTCGTCGAGGAACTGGGCGGCCCGAAGGTCTGGGCGGAGCGCACCGGCAGCGTGCCGGGCGCGTCCTTCACGGTCACGAAGTGGGCCTGGCTGGCCGAGCGGGAACCGGACGCGGCACGGGCGACGAAGGCCGTGCGCCTGCCCCACGACTACCTCACCGAGCGTCTCACCGGGCAGGGCACGACCGACCGCGGCGACGCGTCCGGTACCGGCTGGTGGGCGTCGGCGACGGAGGCGTACGACGACGAGATCCTCACCCACGTGGGACTCGACCCGGCGCTGCTGCCCCGGGTGGCCCGCCCCGGTGAGGTCGTGGGCACCGTGCGCGACAGCCACGACCTGCCCTTCTCCAAGGGCACCCTGGTCGCGCCGGGCACCGGAGACAACGCCGCCGCCGCGCTCGGTCTCGGCCTGCGCCCGGGCACTCCGGTGCTCAGCCTGGGCACGTCGGGCACGGTGTACACCGTCTCGCAGCGCCGTCCCACCGACCCGACCGGTACGGTCGCCGGATTCGCCGACGCGCGTGGGGACTGGCTGCCGCTGGCCTGCACCCTGAACTGCACCCTGGCCGTCGACCGTGTCGCGGCCCTGCTCGGCCTGGACCGGGAGGCCGTCGAGCCGGGCACGACCGTGACGCTGCTGCCGTACCTGGACGGCGAACGCACCCCCGACCTGCCGCACGCGTCGGGTCTGCTGACCGGTCTGCGGCACGACACGACCCCCGGCCAGATTCTGCAGGCCGCCTACGACGGCGCCGTGCACGCCCTGCTCGACGCCTTGGAGAAAGTGCTCGACGAGGACGCGGACCGCACCGTGCCGCTGCTGCTGATCGGCGGCGGCGCGCGCGGCCGGGCCTGGCAGGAGACGGTACGTCGGCTGTCCGGCCGCCCGGTGCAGGTGCCCGAGGCCAGGGAGCTGGTCGCGCTGGGGGCGGCGGCGCAGGCGGCGGGCGTGCTCACCGGGGAGGACGCGGCCGCGGTCGCCCGGCGCTGGGACACCGCACGCGGCCCGGTGCTGGAGCCCGTGGAGCGGGACCGGGCGACGCTGGCCCGGATCGCCGGGGTACTCTCCGATGCGGCCCCGCTGCTCGAGCGGGGTATCTAGAACCGGGTCCCGCCTCCCGCCAGGCCGGTTCGGGAGGGCTGCGGCCCGCAGCGCCGCAGATCTGCGCGCCAGCCCCCACGGCCCCGCCGGGCGGGAGACGGGACGGAGCCCTAGACCAGGACGGACGGAGGCATGACCGCACCGCTGCACGAGGTCCACCCGGCGGGTCCGGGCCGGGCCCTGCCCGACACCCAGCAGGGCATGCGCCGCCGCAACCTGGGCCGCGTCCTGCACACCGTCAGCGCCGAGGGCCCGCTCTCGCGGGCCGCGGTCGCCTCCCGCATCGGGCTGACCCGCGCGGCGGTGTCGACACTCGTCGACGAGCTGATCCGCTTCGGTCTGCTGGAGGAGCTGGGGCCGGAGCGGCCCGGCAGGGTGGGCCGGCCCGGTTCCGCGCTCGCCGTCAGCGGCCGTGGCCCGGCCGGTGTCGGTGCCGAGGTCGGCGTCGACCACCTCGCGGTGTGCGCCATGGACCTGCGCGGCCGGGTGCGGGCTCGGGCGGTGCGGCACGTGGCCAACCGCGGCCGGTCCCCGAAGCCGGTCGCCGAGGAGCTCGCCGCCCTGGTGCGGCAGGTCGTCGCCGACGCCGAACAGCAGGAGCTGTGGCCCGCGGGGCTCGCGGTCGCCGTGCCCGGCCTCATCGCCCGCGACGGCCGTACGGTGGTCCGCGCGCCCAACCTCGGCTGGCACGACACCGACCTCGGGGCCCTGCTGCCCGGCGACCTGCCGTTGACGGTCGACAACGAGGCCAACTTCGGCGGCCTGGCGGAGTTGTGGCTCGGGGACGGTACGCCGCGGGACTTCCTGCACGTCTCGGCGGAGATCGGCATCGGCGCGGCGGTCGTGGTGGACGGACGGCTGCTGCGCGGAACGCGCGGCTTCGCGGGTGAGCTGGGGCACGTGCCGGTCGAACCGGACGGACCGGCCTGCGCGTGCGGCGGGCGCGGCTGCCTGGAGCAGTACGCCGGCGAGGAGGCCGTGCTGCGGGCGGCCGGCGTGGAGCAGGGCGAGGACCGGGTCGGGCTGCTCGCGGAGCGCGCGGCCGAGGGCGACGAGCGGGTACGGCGGGCGCTGCGCGACGCCGGCCGGGCGCTCGGCGTGGCGCTGACCGGAGCAGTGAACCTGCTCGATCCGCAGTTGGTGGTGCTCGGCGGTGCGCTCGCCGGTGTGGCGCCCTGGCTGCTGCCGTCTCTGGAGGCCGAGCTGGCGCGGCGCACGGCGGGACCGGCCTGCCCGGTGGCCGTCTCACGGCTGGGGCCGAAGGGCCCGCTGCTGGGTGCCGCGCACTCGGTGGTGCGTGCCGTTCTCGACGATCCCGCGGCAGTCGCCGAACGCGCCTGAGGGCGATCCCTCGGCAGTCACCGAACATGCCTGAGGGGAAGTCAGCAGGCCTTGCCACGAACCAAGTTCACTCGATCGAGTGAGCGAGTTCTCCACAGATCCGCCGTCGTCCACCATCGCACGCGGCACCCTTCTGCCCGCTCCACAAGCGCCGTACCGTGAATCACGCGACGCACATCCGCCGTGGCCCCGGCCGTGGCCGTAGGTGTCGCGGATCCATGAGGCGAAGGGGGGTGGCGGCCGATGCCGGGGGAGACGGTTGCGGTCGACGAGCTGCGGCGGGACGCGATCGGGCTGTGTGAGGTGCTGTTCCAGAGCGTCACGGCCATGGCGCCGGCCGCCGCGGTCGCCGCGTCCATTCCGTCCGGAGCGGCCCTGGCGGGCGGCAGCCTTCCGCTGTCGGTGCTGGTCGCGCTGGTGGCCTGCCTGTTCACCGCGTCCTGCGTGGCCGAGCTGGCGCGGGAGCTGCCCACCGCGGGCTCGGTCGCCACGTACGCGGCGCAGGGCCTGCACCCGGCCATCGGGTTCCTCGTGGGCTGGGGGTACGTGTTCGTGGAGGCGCTCGTGCCACCCCTGCTGCTGCTCCAGCTCGGGTTCACCACGGCGGGCACGCTGCACGAGGAGTGGGCGTCGTACCCGGCGGACCTGTGGTGGCCCTGGTCGCTCGCGGGTGGCGCGGTCATCGCGGTCAGCGGGTACCTCGGGGTGCGGGCCTCGGCCCGGTTCGGCACGGTCCTCGGCGTCTTCGAGGTTCTCGTCCTGCTGGTGTTCGCCGTCTGGCTGATCATCAGGGCCGGCGGGCACAACACCGTGACGGTGTTCGGCACGTCCCATACGCCCGCGGACCACCCCGGCGCCGGAGGAGTCTTCGCCGGGTCGGTCTACACCGTGCTCGCCTTCGCCGGCTTCGAGGCCGCGGCGCCGCTCGCCGAGGAGACCCGCGACCCACGCCGCACGATGCACCGCGCGGTGCTCGGCGCGGCCCTGGCGATCGGCCTGTTCTACGTGGTGACGACCTACGCCATGACCGTCTACCTCGGCCCGAACCGTTTCGCGGCCTTCGGTGCCTCCGGGGCGGCGTCCTGGGAGGGCGTGGCACGAGCCTCCTTCGGTCTGTTCTGGCTGCTCGTGTTCCTGGCCGTGGTCAACTCGACCATCGCCAACGCCAACGCGTGCGCGAACGTCTCCACTCGTACGGCCTTCGCCCTGGCCCGCATCCGGGTCCTGCCCCGCGTCCTCGCCACGCTGCACCCGCGCCACCGCTCCCCCGTCGCCGGGATCGCCGCGCAGACGGCCGTCGCGGTCGGGGCGGTGCTGGGGCTCGGCTTCGCCTACGACCCGGTGACGGCGTTCCTGCTGCTGGCCACGGTGATCGTCACGGTGGTGATCGGGGTCTACATCGTGGTCAACGCCGCCTGCGCGGGCTACTTCCTGCGCCGTGGCCGGCCGATGCTCAGGCCGGTGCGGCACCTGCTGTTCCCGCTGCTCGGCACGGCGGCGTTCGTACCGGCGCTGCTGACGGCGGCCGGACTGCCCGTCTTCTCGTTCGTCACCCGGCTGACCGCCCCGGTGTCGTACGCCGGAGCCGTCGTCGGCGTCTGGCTGGCGGCCGGGATCGTGGTCCTGCTCGTGCTGATACGCCGCCACCCCGGGCGCGTGGCCGAGACCGCCCGCGTCCACCTCGACGATCCCGCCCCCACCGGCCTTCGGCAGAACGGAGCCGTGCAGCGATGAGTGACCCCCGGATTCTGACGGTGCGGCCCGAACCGGGCCAGTACGCCTGGACCTTCGGCGGCGCACCGCCCGTCGCCCGCGTCCGGCCGGGCACGGTTGTCGACCTGTACACCGAGGACTGCTTCGCCGGGCGGGTGAGGTCGGAGAAGGATCTGGTGTCGCAGGTGTGCGAGTTCCCGTACCTCAACCCGCAGACGGGCCCGTTCCACGTCGAGGGCGCGGAGCCGGGTGACACGCTCGCCGTGCACTTCGTGTCGATCGAACCCGCGCGGGACTGGGCGGCCTCCACCACCGTGCCCCTGTTCGGGGCGCTCACCTCCACGCACACCACGGCCACGCTGCAGCCTCCGCTGCCGGAGACCGTGTGGATCTGGCAGCTGGACCGGGAGCGGCGCACCGCACTGTTCCGGGCCCGCGAGGGCGACATCGAAGTGGAGCTGCCCCTCGACCCCATGCACGGCACGGTGGGGGTCGCCCCCGCCAACCTGGAGGTGCGCTCGGCGCTCGTGCCCGACGCCCACGGAGGCAATATGGACACCCCCGAGATGCGGGCCGGTGTCACCTGCTACCTGGGGGTGAACGTCGAGGGCGCGCTGTTCAGCCTCGGTGACGGGCACGCCCGGCAGGGCGAGGGCGAGACGTGCGGGGTCGCCGTCGAGTGCGCGATGCACACCGTGGTGATCGTCGAGCTCCTCAAGGACGTGGCCACCCCCTGGCCCCGGCTGGAGTCCGACACGCACATCATGTCCACCGGCTCGGCGCGCCCGCTGGAGGACGCGTTCCGGATATCCCAGCTCGACCTGGTCCAGTGGCTGGTGCGCGACTTCGGATTCACCGAGTTGGACGCCTACCAGTTCGCAACCCAGGCCGTGGAATCCCCTTTGGCCAACGTGTGCGACACGAACTACACGTGCGTGGCCAAGCTCCGCAAGCAGTGGCTGCCGGCCCGCGAGACATACCGCGGCACGCACGCGCGGCTGCGCGAGACGGCGGCCGTGCTCCGGCGCTGACCCGGCCGGCCCCGCCCGGCCCCGCTTCTCGCCGGCCGCACTCCACCCCCACCCCGCCGGCCGCACCGGAGCACCGGGACACCGGGACACCGGCCACGCCCCGGTGTCGGCCCGACCCGAGCGGCACCACCCCACCTCCCCTCCCCCACCACCGAAAGGCGGCCCGCCCATGAACCGGTCACGCCTCTTCCCCACCAGACGCGGCCTGCTGAAGAGCGCTACTCTCACCGCCGTTCCCGGCGTCTTACTGCCCGGCGGACCGACCGACGCCCGCCCCCGGCGGACGCAGGCCGACGCCCGCCCCCGGCAGGCGCAGACCGCCGGCTACCCGCCGGTGGAATGGCAGCCGGCGAGCACCTCCAACTACACGGCGTCCAACCGGCCCACGGGCTACCCGATCGACCATGTGATCATCCACGTCACGCAGGAGACGTACGCCGACACCCTCGCGATCTTCCAGGACCCGCAGAAGAAGGTGTCCGCGCACTATCTCGTCCGGTCCGCCGACGGGCACGTGGCGCAGTGCGTGCGCGAGGCGGACATCGCCTGGCACGCGGGGAACTGGGACTACAACACACGCAGCATCGGCATCGAGCACGAGGGATGGGTCGACCAGCCCGCCTGCTTCACGAACGCGCTGTACGAGCAGTCGGCCCGGCTCACCGCCGCGGTCTGCGCCAAGTACGGCATCCCGAAGGACCGGGCGCACATCATCGGCCACTACGAGGTGCCGGGCACGGATCACACGGACCCCGGGCCCGACTGGGACTGGGTACGGTACATAAGGCTCGTCAACTTCTCTTGATGCCTCGGGCGAGCCCCGTCCCCGTTCCCCGGTGACCGCCGGCGCATCCTGCACGCACTCGTTCGGGCGAGCGACGTCGGAGAGGTTGTCCAGGCACGCACCCGGAGTGACGATGTCCCCCACCCCATTGTCGACCGGGAGGCCGAGGTGACCGATCCATTGGTGGCCCTGGAGCCGGGGACCGATCCCGTCGAGCGGGTCAGGATCCTGCGCCGTGCGCACGAGACGTTCGTCTCCGCGGGCACCGTGCCGCGACCGGTGCGCAAGGTGGTGGCCGACTCATGGCGGAGGTCGGCCCAGGCAGGCGTGGGTCCCGACGGCACCGCGCGCGTGGAGCTGGCGGACGGTGACCTCGGCACCTATCGGGCGGAGCACCCGCTGGCACGGGTCATGCCGCTCGTGCGGGAGCTGATGGGGACCTTCGCGGCCGACGGTGAGCACCTGTTCGCGGTGTGCGACGCGTACGGCAGGCTGCTGTGGGTCGAGGGGCACCCGGCGACGCGGCGGCGGGCGGACCGGATGAACTTCGTGCCCGGCGCGCGCTGGGCGGAGTCGGCGGTCGGCACGAACGCACCCGGCACCGCGGTCGCCGTGGACCGGCCGGTGCAGGTGTTCGCGGCCGAGCACTTCGTCCGCCGGGTGCAGCCCTGGACCTGTGCGGCGGCTCCCGTGCACGATCCGCACACCGGGCAGGTGCTCGGCGCCGTGGACATCACGGGCGGGGACGGGCTCGCGCACCCGCACAGCCTCGGCTTCGTGCAGGCCGTGGCGCGGGCCGCCGAATCCCACCTGGCGCTGCTCGCACCGCCGCGCCCCGCCACCGGCACGCTGCGGCTGACGGCCCTCGGCCGGGACGAGGCGCACCTGGTGACCGGCGACCGCCGGATCCGGCTCAGCCGGCGGCACAGCGAGATTCTGGTGCTGCTCTCCCGCCACCCGGAGGGGCTGACCGGTGACGAGCTGCTGTGCGCGCTGTACGAGGACGAGTCGGTGACGCCGGTGACGCTGCGCGCCGAACTCGCCCGGCTGCGCCGGGTCCTGGGCCCCGGCCTGCTCGCCTCGCGCCCCTACCGGCTGACCGTTCCCGTCGAGTCGGACGTCGCCGTCGTCGAGCGCCGGCTGGAGACCGGGGCGGTCACGGCGGCGGCGTCGGCGTACGCGGGTCCTGTGCTGCCCGCCTCCCAGGCCCCGGCGGTGGTGCGGCTGCGGCGCCGTCTCGCCGACGGACTGCGCACCGCGCTCATCGCCCGCCGCGATCCCGACCTGCTGGCCGACTGGGCGCACGCCCCGTGGGGCACGGACGACCTCGAGGTCTGGCGCGCGCTCGCCGCGCTCCGCCCGACGCCGCCGGTCCGCGCACGCCTGGCCGCCCTGGAGGCGGAACTGGCGGCACCGGCCGACTGGGCGCGCCCGCCGGCACGCTGACCGACGCTCCCTCGGTGCCGGGCGGAGGTCTCACCCGGCCACCGCAACGTCGTTGCAACCTCCGCTTTCCTAGCCTGCCGGCGAAAGAGCTGCCCAACGGCGGGCAGCGCTGTTCAGGGAGGCACATCAGGATGACCCGTTACGCGGCGCCCGGCACCGAGGGCGCGATCGTCTCCTACCAGGCGCGCTACGACCACTTCATCGGAGGCGAGTACGTGCCCCCGGCCCGCGGGCAGTACTTCGAGAACCCCTCACCGGTGAACGGTCAGCCGTTCACGGAGGTCGCGCGCGGCACCGCGGAGGACGTGGAGCGGGCGCTCGACGCGGCGCACGCGGCCGCGCCCGGCTGGGGGCGGACGTCGGTGGCCGAGCGCGCCGGCATCCTGCTGAAGATCGCCGACCGCATGGAGGAGCACCTGGAGTCCCTCGCGGTCGCCGAGACCTGGGAGAACGGCAAGCCGATCCGGGAGACGCTGGCGGCCGACATCCCGCTGGCCATCGACCACTTCCGCTACTTCGCCGGCGCCATCCGCGCCCAGGAGGGCTCGCTCGGCGAGATCGACGACGACACGGTCGCCTACCACTTCCACGAGCCGCTCGGCGTCGTCGCGCAGATCATCCCGTGGAACTTCCCGATCCTGATGGCCGCGTGGAAGCTGGCGCCGGCCCTCGCCGCGGGCAACGCCGTGGTGCTCAAGCCCGCCGAGCAGACCCCGGCCTCGATCCACTACTGGCTGAGCCTGGTGGCCGACCTGCTGCCGCCGGGTGTGCTCAACATCGTCAACGGCTTCGGTGTGGAGGCCGGCAAGCCGCTCGCGTCCAGCCCGCGGGTGGCGAAGGTGGCGTTCACGGGTGAGACCACGACAGGGCGGCTGATCATGCAGTACGCCTCCGAGAACATCAAGCCCGTCACCCTCGAACTGGGCGGCAAGTCGCCGAACATCTTCTTCGACGACGTGTCGGCGCACCGGGACGACTTCCTCGACAAGGCGCTGGAGGGCTTCACCTTGTTCGCCCTCAACCAGGGCGAGGTGTGCACCTGCCCGTCCCGCGCACTGATCCAGCGCGGTCACTACACCGATTTCCTCCAGGCCGCCGTCGCCCGCACCGAGCAGATCAAGACCGGTCACCCCCTCGACACGGACACGATGATCGGCGCCCAGGCCTCCAACGACCAGCTGGAGAAGATCCTCTCCTACCTCGACATCGGCCGCCAGGAGGGCGCCAAGGTCCTCACCGGTGGCGAACGCATCGAGTACGACGGCGAGTTGAAGGGCGGCTACTACGTCCAGCCGACCATCTTCGAAGGCGACAACCGCATGCGGATCTTCCAGGAGGAGATCTTCGGCCCGGTGGTGTCGGTGACGTCCTTCGACGACTTCGACGACGCCATGAAGATCGCCAACGACACGCTGTACGGCCTCGGCGCCGGCGTGTGGACCCGCGACATCAACACCGCCTACCGCGCCGGGCGCACCATCCAGGCGGGCCGCGTCTGGACCAACTGCTACCACGCCTACCCGGCGCATGCCGCGTTCGGCGGCTACAAGCAGTCCGGCATCGGCCGCGAGACCCACCGGATGATGCTGGACCACTACCAGCAGACCAAGAACCTCCTGGTGTCGTACTCGCCGAAGAAGCTCGGCTTCTTCTAGACACCGGGAAAAGGGCGCCTGACCAGGGCCAACGCCCGGCAGGTGCCCTTTTCGGGTGCCGCCTGGACCGCGAGTCGAAATGCGGCCCTACTCCCTATCCATTCCACCTGTATCCCACCTCTGACCAGCCGTTCCGGGGCATTTCCGGGCCGAGTCCCGGCCAACGCGCCCGTGGCGGCGCCTCGTGCTCGTCCCACCGCCGCATGGAGTCCTCGATGAGGCGGTTGGCGTGATGACGGGTTTCGGCGAGGAACTTGGCGTAGCAGCGGAAGAGAACCTCGATGCTCCGCCCTGCCCTGCGCGCGCACTCGGCCGGGTCGACCCTGGAGGCCGGCCAGAAGGAGATGCCGGCATGGCGCAGGTCGTACGGCCGCCTCGCCGGTTCCAGGGCGTGCTCGTCCACAGTGAGCGCCGCCTCGCGCGCCCGGCGCCACGTGATGCCGTACGCCGAGGTGTCGCTGCAGTTCCCGGCCGCGTTGCGAAACAGGCGCCCGTCCGGTGCCACGCCGAAGCGCTCCATGTGCTCGCGCGGCATGCGGACCAGGACGGGAGGGATCGGAACGGGTCGTGTGGCCTTGGCCGCGCGCCGCTTCAGGGAGTGGATCTCGTGGACGGCACCGTCGTCGGTCCCCTCCTTGCCGGCCGTCACAACGCCGCCTTTCAGGTTCAGCAGCCCCCATCCCGTGGCCAGGGCTTCGGCGAAGTGATGTGCCGTCCGTTTCGTGATCATGTGAGTCCGAGGAGAGCGAGCGGCCTTGCTGGCGTCGCGGGCGTTGCGCCGCAGGCTGGCGGCGATGTTGGTGCTCCCTGCGAGGCGAAGAGCGCCGATGGCGAGGTTGCGCCAGGTGGCCATGGCGCGGGGTGCGGCGCCGGTTTGGAGCTGGGAAGCGTCCTCGGCGAACGTCACGTCTCTGACGTGGTGCAGGGCCTCGATCTTCCAGTGGTCACGGATCAAGCTCGCGAGCTCGGCGGGCGTGGCGTGCTCGGCGGTGAGGCCGGCGACCGCGTAGACGGTCGTGGTGCTGATCCTCCCGGTCTTGCGGTCCACCCGGCGGCGCTTGAGCTGGACGGTCTGACGGGCCCCGGGAAAGAGCAAGTTGTTCACCGTGCACACCTTGATCCGGCGGATCCCGCCCCGGCCGTGCCCGGCGTCGCGGGTGCGTGACTGCAGCGGAATCTGCTTCCACGGAAGGGACTTGAGCTGCTTGCTGAGCTTCTTCTGACTACCCTTCACGATCACGATGTAGTGCGTGCCCCGGCCGGGCAGGTAGCCGGCGTGCTCGCGCCGGGTGTGCATCGCGTCGCTGGTCACGACCACGCCCGCCAGGTCGGCGACGGTATCCAGCAGCGGCTGGAAGCAGGTGATCTCGTTGGTCTTCCCGCCGGCGTCGGGCTGGGCCGTCACCAGGCCGCGGACGTGGTCGCAGGCGGCGAGCAGGTGGATCTTCCGGCCCTCCGTCCCTGGCCGCTCCGCGCAGGCTCCTGCCGTCAACCGCCAGTCCGCGCAGCCGGCCCTCGGTGCCGGAACGCCGGTCAGCCGGCCGGCGGCCCACCGCCCGGTCCAACGCGTCGCCGTCGATGCGGCCCAGCAGCCGTCGCACCGTCGTTTCCGCAGGCAGGCACCACTTCAGGAACGCCGGATCGGGCCGTACGCCAAGGCGTTCCAGGCCAGCGGGCGGAGCGTCGGCCATCCACTCGTCGGCCGCCGGCAGGGAGGTCGCCCCGGCCGGCACCGCGCACGCGGTCAGCGCGAGCACGACGACCAGAGCGTGCCGCACCCCACGCGGATCGCGCGGGTCGGGCACCTCGCCCCATCGCTCCAGCAGGCCCGGGCTCTCCTCGGGCACGGCCTCGCGATGCTCGCAAAGTCGGTCAAAGGCAGGCGGGATCAGCGATGATGCGTCGGCAGGCACGGTCTTCCCGTCGGATCACGGGGCGTAGAGAACTCCATGATCTTGGAAGTCGTGCCTGTCACGTTCCGAGAGCGCCGTCCAGCTGACAGACAGCCATGAACCGGGCGTCATACGACTACGCCGAAGCCCTGATCCCGTGGCAGGCAGGCGGCACTAGGACTTCTGCAGGTGGACGACCTCGGCCGGGCGCATCGCGGCGTAGTACATGCAGCCGAAGAAGGCGTACAGGTGCGGGCCTCGACCGGGAGTGCCTTGACCGCAGCGAGTAGGCGAGCAACCTGAGCCGGGTTCGGCACACAGTCCGGGTCGACCTCGTCGGCAACCTCGGGGGCACTCCAGCGAAGGCCGGCAAGTGTGTTCTGCCCGAAGTATTGAGCAGGAACTGTTGGGTTGCCCATGTGATCGTGTAGCGGACGTGATGCTCTTATGGATGTCAAGCAGCGGTTGCGAGGTGACTCGGGGCCGCTGCGGTGGCGTTCGTGGTGGTCAGGACGTGGTAGATCGCGCGGGCGACGAACCGCTTGAGGCAGCGGATGATCTCCTTCTTCGACAGGCCCTCCCTGGTTTGCCGCTCCATGTACTGCTTGGTGTGCTGGTCCCAGTGCAGGCGGCAGAGCACGATCCGGTAGAGGGCCGCGTTCGCGGCCCGGTCACCGCCCCGGTTGAGCCGGTGGCGGTGGGTGCGGCCGGATGACGCGGGCAGCGGGGCGACGCCGCAGGGCATGGCGAACGCCGCTTCCGAGCGGAGCCGGTCGGGATTGTCGCCCGCGGTGACCAGCAACTGGCCGGCGACGTCCGGGCCGACGCCGTTCAGCTCGGCCGGGGCCGGGTTGGTCTCCTGGGTGAGCGGGGCCATCAGCTCGTCCAGTTCGTCGATCTCCTGGCCCAGGTCGCGGTGGTGGCGGGCGAGCGAAGGGCGATCTTCGTCGCGGTGACCGGGTCGTCGGCCTGGTCCAGGCTCGGGCGGAAGCCCGCGCAGATGGTCAGCAGGTCCTTGTCCTTCAGGTGCCGCAGCATGGTGCGGACCCCCTCCGGCGCGGTGACGATCAGGTTCTTGATCTGTCGGGTGACGTCGGACCGCTGCTGGACCGCGCTGCGGCGGGCGCCCCGCAGGGCCCGCAGGGCCTCGACCCGGCCGTCACGGAACTTCGGGGTTCCGGTGCGGCGTTCGGCGAGTGCGGCCCGGGCCGCGGCCTCGGCGTCGACCAGGTCGGACTTGCCCTGCCAGCGGCGGGTCTTGCGGTCCGGGCGGTCGACCCCGACCACCGCCACGTCACATTCACGCAGGTAGCGGGCCAGGCCCGCGCCGTAGGCGCCGGTGCCCTCGACCCCGACCACCAGCAGGACCCCGAAGGACTTCAGCCAGGCCAGGAGCTTGCGGTAGCCGAGCGCAAAGGCGGGGAACTGGGCCGAGCCCAGGACCCGGCCCGCCGAGTCGATCGCGGCCGCGGTGTGGGTGCCCTTGTGGGTGTCGACGCCGCCGGTGACCTCGACCTCGTGCTGTGCCGTCGTTGGGTGTGCCGTCCTGTCCATTCGACCGGGTGGGATGGCACCCGTCGGCCGGGAGGGCGGACAAGACAGTGATGGGGCCTCCGGCCAGGCTCTTATGAAGTCACGTCCCCCGGCCTGACGGATGCGGACGAGCGTCCCCCGGACAGAGCCGACAGATCCCGTTGAGGACCCTGAGTCAGTCAGGCGTTGCGTCAGACCCCGCCGGAGAACGCTCACGTACATCCTCACTGTCAGGCGGCCTTCCAGGTCCTGGATCTCTTCGCTGAGCTGCCTGATGCGCCGGGCCAGCAGGCACAGGGTGGCGTAGAGCACCGCCCCCTGGCCGGCCTCGTGGTTCGGGCTGTCGTCGACGAGCCCTGCGCAGGTGCGGAGGAGCTGTGCGTTGCCCAGCCCGGCCAGTTCCTCCTCAGCTGCGGATCGGCACGGATGAGGACGGCCTTGAGCTGGTTGATCGCCTGGGTGCGGGCCTTGACCGCCGAGTCCTTGGCCGGCTTGCTAGATCCGGGCGATCTCCACCGGCCCATCGCCCGCCTTGGCCTGGGCGCGCGCCCGCCCGCTCAGCACCGCCCGGGCCGCGTTCTCGGCATCGAGCGGGTCCGACTTGCCGCGCCGACGGCGGTCGGCCCGGTCGAACCGATTCACATCGAAAACGGCCACGTTCTGGGTCGGCAGGTGGCGGGGCAGGGCCGCCCCGAAGGAACCGGTCCCTTCCACTCCGGCCCGCCGCACCGTACCCGACGCCCTGGCCCACCCCAGCAGGTCGCGGTATCCAGCCGCGGTGGCCGGGAACTCCTCGGTACCGATCACTTCCCCCACCAGGGAGAGCACAGCGGCCCCATGGGCATCCCGGTGCGTGTCCGCTCCCAGGATCACCTTCCCGCCGGCCGGCGCCGACGAGAACGCGAAGCGGAAGGTGTGCCGATCACGCTCGTTCCCTTTCAGGCCGACGGCTTGTCGCGTAGCCGGCACTGGGCCGTGCGGACGGTCGGAATCGTGATGACGCCTGTCCGGCAAGCCCCTATCGAGACACGCCCGATCAGCCCGAGACCAGCAACGCACCGTTCCCGGCCGGCGGGTCGGCACAGTGTGATCAGGACACCCCGGTCAGACATCTCAGGAGTGAGCCCCCGGCCCGGCGCTGCGAGTCGTTCGGACGGCTGGCCTGTTCGGCGTGATACGACAGTTCCTTATGGGGCAATTGCGCGCGTACGTGACTATGTGGGCTCTCGCCCGAGGGGTTTCCCGGGAACAGAGTGCGGCTGCCCCGACGCGGCTCCCGGTCCGTCGCCGAGGCCGAGGTCGAGAGCGGGGAAAGTGAGAGTTCAAAGAGTCCCGGCGGCCGTCCTGCTCGGGACCGGATCGTGTGTGCCACCACGTCGGGTGACCAATCAGGAGCCGGCCGAGCGTCTGGGACGATCACCCGAATGGATTTTCCAGCGTTCCGGCATCCGCGCCCGGCACATCGTGGAATCGGGCACTGCCAGCGGGGATTTGGCGGTCGCGGCCGGCCGCGAGGCGCTGGACCGGTCGGGGGTCGGCGAGGTCGCGGCCATCGTCGTCGCCACCACCTCGCCGGACAGGCCGTGCCCCGGCACCGCCCCGAGCGTCGCCTCGCGGCTGGGAATGGTCGGAGTGACCGCGCTGGACGTCCAGGCCGTGTGCGCCGGTTTCCTTTACGGTTTGGGGGTCGCGCAGGGCCTGATCGCCGCAGGCACGGCTGAGAGCGTTCTGGTGATCGGGGCGGACACGCTGTCGCTGAACGTCGCCCCGGACGACCCCACGAGCATGCTGTTCGGGGACGGTGCCGGCGCTGTCGTCCTGCGTTCGGGGCACGGCGAGGAACCCGGCGCCCTGGGCCCCTGCGTGCTGGGCAGTGATGGCGGTGGACGCGACCTGATCACCGTCCGCGGGGGCGGATCCGAGGAGCGTTCCGGGGTCGGCGGGGCATCGGTGGACCGGTATCTGCGCCTGGAGGGGCGGGAGGTGTTCCGGCGGGCCGTGCAGCACATGACGTCCGCCTCTCGCGCGGCGCTGGACGCCGCGCGGTGGACACCGCAGGACGTGGACCGGATCGTCGCCCATCAGGCGAACGCACGCATCCTGGCCGTGCTGGCGGAACGGCTGGGCGTCACCGCGGACCGCGCCCTGTCCAATATCGAGCAGGTCGGCAACACCTCGGCCGCCTCGATTCCGATCCTGCTGGACCAAGCCGCCCGCGCGGGGGACCTCAAGCCCGGACACCGCGTCCTCCTCACGGCCTTCGGCGGCGGCCTGACCTGGGGCGCCACCACTCTCATCTGGCCGCACCCGGTACGCCCACACCAACTCAGCCCGGAGTAAAGGCATGTACGACCTTTTGGTGAGCATCCTGACCGACAGATTCGAGGTGCGGCCCGAGCTGGTCTCTCCTCAGGCACGGTTGACGTCCCTCGGTTTGGACTCACTGTTCGTGGTGGAACTGTCCTTCGTCCTGGAAGGCGACCACGGCGTCGAGATCAGCCTCGACGAACTGGCGGGAGCGAGCACACTGTCGGAGATCGCGCAGCTGATGCAGGACAAGCAGGACGCGTCGCTCTGAAGGGTCCGGACGGGCCCGCCGGGACGTCCCGGCGGGCCCGTCCGGTGAAGGGTGGCGGGCGGGGCCGAAGCGACGTCAGCGGCCGGTGGCAGCCGCAGGACGCCGGAACATCAGGGCGTGCACGGTGAAGCGCGACCCGTCGAAATCCGCCTGGCCCGCCGCCCGCCGTTCCTTGAGCAGGGCCAGCATGGTCTCCTTGTGCTCGGCGTACGCCAGGAGCGGGATGTCCATCTCGAAAACCGCCAGCGTCTCGGACTCGTAACCGCGCGCGGTGAGTTCCGCGACGGTACGGGGCACGTCGGCGAGCGAGGAGTGGGCCATGAGCAGGGTGCCGCCCGGCGCGAGGAAGGAGTCCATGCGCTCGACGACGGAGTCGTACACCGCGCGGCCGCCCCGGCGGGCGACGAGAGCCGTCTCCAGCCCGTCTCCCGTCGCATAGCTCGGGTCGTGGGGCAGGTGCGGCGGATTGGTGATCACCAGATCGAACCGCACCTCGGGTGTGTACTCCTCCAGCGGCGAGGTGACGCAGGTCAGCCGTGTGCCGTCGAGACCGTTGGCCGTCACGTTGGACATGGTCTGGGCGGCGGAGGCGGGGTTGATGTCCAAAGCGGTCACCCGCTCGGCGCCGGCCGCAAGCAGGGCCACACTGTAGAGACCGGAACCGGCCCCGAGGTCCAAGGCGTTGACGCCCTCCAGTCCGGGAGCGTCGTCGCTGTCGAGGGCGCTGAGCAGGCTCAGCCCGCAGTCGGTGGGGAAAAGGACCTCCGTGGGGTCGTCCACCATGAGCCGCAGACGCATGCCGCGGAACTCGAAGATCCCGCACGAGGGCCGGGTCTCCCACAGCGAGCCGCTCTCGCCGACGGGCAGGACACGGCGCCGCGTCGGCGTCCGGATCGGGGAATCGGTCATCAGCACGGAACCTTTCGACGGGGAGGGAACAGCCGGCGGACCGGTCACTCGGCGATGGCGGACAGCACGGTGTGCACGGCGTCGTCGGCAATGCGCTGTGCGCGCAGTGCCGGGACCAGGTCGTCGACGTAGCTGAAGTTCCAGGCCAGTTGGTCGTGGCTGGTGGTCGCCGTCGCCACGACGGCGCCCATCACCGAGACGCCGGTGAGGAACTGGGCGTCGCCGACTCGCCACACGCCCACCCGGTCGGGGAACTCGTAGCGGCCGACGTTGGACAGACACAGGTTGATCGGCCCCTCCTCGTCCATGAAGCGCATGAACGACTCGCTGTCCGCCAGCGACTTCGGTCCCGCCCAGCGCGGGAGGCTGATCGTGGCCAGGTGCTCCCGGCGCCTCCGGCGCCGCACCAGGTCCCGGCTGATCGCCCGGGCCATCGGCCACAACGGCCCGCCGGGCTCGTAACGGACGCGGGAGGGGACCGTGGCCACATAAGTGCCGACCTCGTCGGGGGAGACGGCCGGTTCCAGATCACCACGGAAGTCGACCGGCGAACCGATCGAGAAATAAGTGGCCGCGGCGGCTCCCGCGTCACGGGCGACCGCCGTCACCATCGCGGCGGCGAGTGCCCCGTGGACCGTGGTGCCGTGCCGCCTGGCTGCGCGTACCAGGAGGTCCAACTGGGCCGGGGTCAGAGATCTGTGCACCATCCGGGTGCGCCGCTGCCCGAACGGAACCCGGCGGCTGGGAACGATCCGCTGTGCGGGGCGCCGCTGGGCGGCCCGCTGCTCCCGTCGCATCATGGCTCCGAACTCCGCGGCACCTGCCGCGCCGCGCAGGCGGCGCGGGAGCAGGTCGTCCGTCGCGGGCAGCACCCGTCGGGGGGCGGCCTGGGGCAGCACGCCCCGGTCCAGTTGCGCGGCTTGTTCGATCCACTCCCTCATCAGGGACAGGCACGTCTTGCCGTCGGCGATGATGTGCGAGGCCGTGAGCAGCAGGTCATGAACGTTCTCCTCCTCCGCGCCGTCCCGCCCCGCTGAGGTGATCACCACCGCGCGCAGCAGCGGCCCGGTGCGCCAGTCCATGCCTTCCACGAGCTCGCGCTCGTTGACCTCGCGTTGCCACCGGCTGTCGGCCGTGGGGTCGTCCGGCGGCACATGGACGTACCGCAGCGGGATCTGCTGCCCGTCCAGCGGGACGAAGGCGGGGTGCGCCCCGGTGCCGTCGTCGGTGATCGCGACGCGCAGCAGGGGGTGCCGGAGCTGGAGGGTGTCCAGGGCTCGGCGGTGCAGTGACGGGGGCAGGTGTCCGTGGACGCGGGCACGGGCGATGACGTTGAGCGGTGAGGTCCGGTCGGCGATCCAGTACAGGCGCTCCAAGGGGCTCAGTTCGCGCCGGACGCTGCCCGAAACGGTGGCCGGGCCGTCCGGGTGGGTGAGGAGCTCAGCGCTCTGCCGGAGGAGGACGCGACGGGGGACGAACCGGAAGTAGGCGTCGCGGAACAGGCGCCGGCGCAGGCCGGCCCCCTGGGTCAGCTCGCTCATCCTGCGGGACCCGGCCACCATCGCCCTGGTGCGGTCGCGGCGCCGCTCCTCGTAGGCGCGCAGGCCCTGCACCAGGTCGTCGCCGGCCGTCGGTCCGGCCAGTGTCCGGGCCAGCACGACGGCGTCCTCCATGGCCATGCCGGCTCCCTGGGCGAGCGTGGTCAGCATGGGGTGGGCGGCGTCGCCGAGCAGGGTCACCGGGCCGTCGCCCCATCGTTCCAGGAAAGGGCGGTCACGCGAAGGGACGGTGAGGATGTCCGGCTGCGGGGTGGCCTCGATCACCGCCCGCACCTCGTCGGCCCACCCCTCGTAGGCCCGCCTGAGGGCGTCCTTGACGTGGCCCGCCCCGGGCGCGTCGTCGGGGGTGCTCATCGCGGCCCACCAGTAGCAGCGGCCGCGACCGATGTCGATGAGGCCGAAGCGCTGTCCCCTGCCCCAGTAGTGGCGCACGGCGCCCGTGGTGAGACATGGGTGCGGGAAGGGGACGATGCCCAGCCGGAAGAGGTAGCCGCTGTCCCGTGCCGGCTCGGGGCCGACGAGGTGGCGCCGTACGACCGAGTGGAAGCCGTCGGCGCCGATCAGGATGTCCCCGCTCGCCGAGCGGCCGCCGGTGAAACGGGCGGTGACCGTCGCGCCCACGGTTTCGAAGCCGACGGCGGTCGCCCCCAGGTGGACGGGGCAGTCTCCGGCCTGCGCCAGCAGAGCCTCCTGGAGGTCGGCGCGGCTGATGCAATAGCTGGGCGCGCCCGCCCGGTCGCAGGCTTCCTTGAACGGCAGGTCTCTGATCCGCCGGCCGCGTCGGTCCATGTACCGGAACGACTCCACGGCCTGGCCGCGCTTGTCCAGGCCCAGGTCGATGCCGAAGCCGGCCAGGGCGCTGACCGCGTTGCTCATGACCGACAGACCGGAGCCGACGCTTCGCAGTTCGGTGGCGCGTTCGTACACCTCCACGTCGATGCCGACGCGCCTCAGCGCGATCGCGCACGTCAGACCGCCGATCCCGGCGCCGATGACGAGGGCTTTGGTGCGACGACGTTCCGTTGTCATGACGTCAGCTCTCCCGGCCGGTTCGGGCAAGGCCGCCGGTCAGCTCCGCGACGGTGCGGGCCAGGTGTGCCACGTGAGGTTCTTCCATGATCGTCAGATGGTCGCCGGGGACCGTGACGATCCGGAGCCGTCCGCCGGTCATGGCGCTCCAGCCGTTGCAGGGGTCCTGGTGACGGGTTCGGGCGGCGCTGTGCAGACCGGACAGGACGGCGGGCAACGGCTCCGCGGCGCGGATCAGGGTGAGGTCCTGCTGCTCGCGCGGGGGCCGGTAATCCAGTGTCGCCTGCCAGTTCGCCCGGTAGACGCCGAACAGCCGGCGGATGACGGCTCCGGAGCTGCCGCCCGGCAGAACACCCCGTTCGCTCGCGATGCGCGCGATGAACGCGAACTTCTCCTGTGCCGAACCGAGTCCGTCAGGGATGATGTGCGCCGGTGACGCGCCGCCGTCCCGCGGCCAGAGCAGTTCGTGGAAGAACCACTCCAGCAGGCCGTCGTCGTCGTGCGCGGCGCGCGGTCCCTGGTCCAGGGCGGTGGTGTCCAGCACCAGCAGGGCGGCCTGCTCGCCCGCCGCCCGCAGCCGACGGGCGATCTCGAAGGCGACGAAACCGCCGAAGGACCATCCACCGATGGTGTAGGGGCCGTGCGGCTGGACCGTTCGCAACGCGGTGAGGTAGCTGTCCGCCAGCTCCTCCACGCTGCGCAGCGGTGTGGTCCCGGGGTCGGCTCCGGCGGCCTGGAGCGCGTACAGCGGCTGATCGTCGGGCAGGTGCCGGGCGAAGGCGAGATAGCACAGCACGTTGCCGCCCATCGGGTGAACCATGAACAGCGGCGGGCGGGTGCCTTGCGGGCGGATCGGAACCAGGGGGTCGAACGCGGCGCTCGCCCCGCCGTCGCGCAGCCGTGCCGCGAGTCCGGCGGGGGTGGGTGCCGCGATGAACTCCGCGAGGGGGATGTACACCCGGTAGCGCTGTTCGATCCGGACCACCAAGCGCATCGCGGCCAGGGAGGTGCCTCCGAGGTCGAAGAGACTGTCGTGCACCCCCACCGTGTCCAGGCACAGCACGTCCGCCAGCATCTCGGTCAGGGCCTTCTCGTAGGCGTCGCGCGGCGCGGCGACGGGGGCGCGGCCGGGGACGGTCAGCGGCATGCGGCGCAGTGCGGCGTCGTCGCGCTTGCCGCTGGGGGTCAGCGGCCACTGGGAGACCCATTGCAGGTGCGAGGGGACCATGTAGTCGGGCAGGGTGGCGCGCAACCGCTCACGGACGTCGGCCACGTCCTCGTCCGTGCCCTCGCCGAGGAGGAAGGCGGCGAGGAAGGTCTCGCCGTCCGTCCGCCGGCGGGCCACCACCGCGGCGTCGCGCAGTCCCGGACACCGCGTCGCGAGACCGGTGACGGCCAGTTCCACCTCGGCCGGCTCCACGCGGAAACCCCGCACCTTGACCTGCGCGTCGTCGCGTCCGAGGAAGACGACGTCTCCGCCAGGCAGCACCATGCCGACGTCGCCGGTGTAGTAGAGTCTCCGCTCTCCGCCCGCGAAGGGATGCGGGAGGAAGCGCTCCTTGGTCAGGTCCGGGCGGCCCTCGTAACCGTCGGCCAGGCAGCCGCCGCCCAGGTAGACGTCGCCGCGCGCTCCGGTCGGCACCGGACGCATCCGTTTGTCCAGGACGTGCACCTCGGCCCCGTCGATGGCGACGCCGATCGGTGGCAGCGCGGGGAAGGCCGCAGGGTCGCCCGTCATGGTGAACGCGGTGACCACGTGGGTCTCGGTCGGACCGTACTGGTTCTCCAGCACCGCTCCCGGGAGCCGGGCGCACAGCGCGCGGATCTCCGGGGTGACACGCAACTGCTCGCCGCAGGTGATCATCACCCGCAGGGTGTGCGGGGTGATGCCCAGCGTGCCGGCGGCTTCGGCGAGTTGCTGGAGGGCCACCGGGGGGAGGAAGACCTGCTCGACGCGCTCGCGGTCGAGCAGGCGCAGCAGTGCGGGCATGTCGCGGCGTTCCGCGTCGCCGGCCAGGCACAGGGTGCCGCCGAAGCAGAGTGTGGAGAAGATCTCCTGGAAGGAGATGTCGAAGCTCAGCGGCGCGTACTGCAGCGTGACACCGCCCACGGCAGCGCTGGGCGCCCCGGCCTGCCAGGCCACCAGGGCGGCCAGGGTGCGGTGCGGCATGGCGACACCCTTGGGGGTCCCGGTGGAGCCCGAGGTGAACAGGACATACGCCGTGCTCCCCGCGTCGGTCCCGCCCCGCGCCCGGTGCGGCGGCGCGGGCGCGGCCACCGACTCGGCGGGCAGCAGCAGCGCCGGATCACCGGCGAGGTGGGCGTACGGGGCCTCGGCCACGACGCGGAAGGGCCGTGCCTGCTCCACCATCGTGGCCAGCCGGACGGCGGGGTAACCGACGTCCATCGGGACGACCGCGCAACCGGCCCGCATGACGCCCAGGAGCACCGCCATCGTCAGCGGGGACCGGTTCATGGCGATCCCGATCCGGGCGCCCGCCGGGGCACCGAGCGCCTCCAGCCGCCCGGCCACGTTCTCGGCGGCCTCGGCGAGCCGGGCGTAGCTCCACCGCTGCTCACCCATCACCACGGCGGTCGCGTCCGGGGTGCGCGCGGCCTGTTCGGCGAAGCGCGCCACGACCGTCGGGTGCTCCACGGGAGAGGCGAGGACGGGCCGGGGAGCGAGGAAGCCGAGGTCCGGCTCGCTGTGCGGCTGTTCCACCAGGCGGTGCAGGATGCGCAGGTAGCCGGCCGCGTAGAGGTCGCCCTGGTCGGCCGGAAACGTCGCACCGTCGCAGTCGAGCCGCAGCCACATGCCCGTACCGTCCGGTTCGACGACCGCGTTCACCAGGAGCCGGAAGTCGTTCTCCTCCCAGGTGCGGAACTTACTGAGGGTCAGGCCGGGCAGCCCTAGGACGGGGGCGAGCTGGTGGAAGTGCACGTAGTTGAAGGCGGTGTCCACGACGGGTCCGCCGTGGTCCTCCTGAACGGCGCTCAACGGGTAGCGACGATGGGGATGGCTCTCCTGCTCCTGGCGGAAGCTTTCACGCGCCACCTCCAGCCAGCTCTCCCGCGCGGTGTCCAGGCGCACGGGCACGGTGTTCAGGAAGAGCCCGGCAGTACGCTCCGCCCCGGCCAATTCGGGTCGGCCGTGGGTGATCAGACCGGTGGTGATCTCACGGGTCCCGGCGAACGCGGCCAGGGTCAGAGCGTGTGCCGCAAAGAGCACGGACTTCACCGGCAGGGCGTGTCCGGCCGCGAAGCGCCGCACCCGCTCGACCAGGGCGGCGGACAGGTCGATCCGCCGGGAGGCCGGCCGGCGGTCGGCGCCGGGCAGGTGGGGCGAGAACGACTCGATCGGCGGGGGCTCGCAGCCGGCCAGCTTGCCGCGCCAGTAGCGCCGGGTCTCCTCCGACCTCAGGGCGGCCTGCTCCAGCCGCGCGTGGGCCGCCGGTGAGGGCGGCGCCGTGCCCTCGACGGAGCCGATGCCCAGGCCGAGGCCGTGGGCGTAGTCCTGGAGCAGTTCCCGGAGCAGGGTGGCGACGCTGCCGCCGTCGAGCAGCGCGTGGTGGAAGCTGAGGACCAGGTCGACGGCGGCGGGCCGCACATGGGCGCGGAACAGGTACAACGGCGGCCGGTCGAACACATAGGGGTGGCGGCGGCGTGCCTCGATGTGCGCGCGCACCTCGGCCTCTGCGGCCGCGCCGTCGAGCGGACGCAGGTCGGCGATCTCCAGGCCGCCCTGCACCCCGGGGCGGACGACCTGCAGCGGTTCGGCGCCGGCCAGGTCGAACGCCGACCGCAGCACCGGGTGCCGTGCCGCCAGCCGGTTGAAGGCGCGGCGGAATTCGGCCTCGTTCCAGGGCATCTCCAGGGTGTACCGAAAGACGTCCCGGTACCTGGCCGAGGTCTCGTGCCTGCGGCTGTGGTAGAGCAGGCCGAGCTGGAGCCGGGTCAGCGGGTAGGCGTCCTCGGCGTCCCGCAGCCGGGCCCGGTCCACGTCGGCCATGAGGGCGAACGGCGCGGGAACGGCTTCGCCCCCGGTTGCGTCGCACTCCTGCGCGCACGGCGCGAGTCCGGCCACCGTCGGGTTGCGCAGGAGGTCGGTGAGCGAGAAGCGCAGGCCGCGGGCCTCCGCTTCGGCACGCACCCTGAGCATGGTGATCGAGTCGCCGCCGAGAGCGAAGTAGTCGTCGTGGACCCCCACGACGTCACGCCCCAGGACGCGGGCCCAGACCTCGGCGAGGACCGCCTCGATACGGTTGCGCGGCACCCCGGCCTCGGTGGCTCGGAGGGTGTCGTGCGGTGGGGGAAGCGCGCCGCGGTCGGCCTTGCCGTTGGGGGTCAGCGGAATGCCGTCGATCCGGGTGAAGGTCACCGGGACCATGAACGCCGGCAGTGTCCGTCCGAGCCGCTCGCGCAACAGCGTCGTGTCGATCGGGGCGTCGGCGACGTAGTAGCCGGCCAGGACGGTTCTCCGGTCGGCGGCGCTGTGGCCCACCACGAGGGCGTCGCGTACCCCGGGGACCGCGCGCAGGGCGGTGGCCACCTCGTCGGGCTCGACGCGGTGGCCTCGGATCTTGACCTGGTCGTCGATTCGTCCGAGGTACTCCAGGGTGCCGTCCGCGAGCCACCGGGCCAGGTCCCCGCTGCGGTAGAGACGGTCGCCCGGCACGAACGGGTCGCTGCCGAACTTCTCGGCGGTCAGCTCCGGACGGTCGAGATACCCACGGGCGACGCCGGCTCCGCCGATGCACAGCTCGCCGGCGACACCGACGGGTTGCGGCAGGTCGTCGGCGCCCAGCACGTACAGACCGGTGTTGTCGATCGGCCGGCCGATGGGCACCCGTGGGATGCCGTGGGCGGGATCGGCCGGGCAGTCGTAGAAGGAGACGTCGACCGTCGCCTCGGTCGGGCCGTACAGGTTCACGAGCCGTGCCGGCCGCTCGGCGCCGCTCTCCCGGCGCCACCGGTCGGCCAGGCGGTTGAACTGCTCGACCCGCGGGCCGGGCAGTGCCTCACCGCTGCAGAAGACGTTCCGCAGGGTTCCGATGGCCTCGCGTGCCGCCGCCGACTCCTCCAGCAGGTCGAGGAAGGGGCCGAGCATCGAGGGGACGAAGTGCACGGCGGTGACCCGGTGCTCGTGGATCGCCCGAAGAACCTCACGGGGGTCCCGCTGGCCGCCGGGCGGCAGCAGGGCCACGGCCGCCCCCT
Organism: Streptomyces echinoruber; assembly: GCF_014651135.1. Classification (GTDB taxonomy): domain Bacteria; phylum Actinomycetota; class Actinomycetes; order Streptomycetales; family Streptomycetaceae; genus Streptomyces; species Streptomyces echinoruber. The sequence goes on along the minus strand of NZ_BMWH01000008.1, from coordinate 133,325 downwards.
CGACGGCCCACCAGAACAGCTCCCACACCGAGACGTCGAAGGACACCGGGGTCTTCTGCAGGAGGACGTCCCCTTCTCCGATCGGGTAGCGGCGTTGCATCCAAGCGAGGCGGTTGACCACGCTGCGGTGCTCGACCATGACGCCCTTGGGATGTCCGGTCGAACCGGAGGTGTAGATGACATAGGCGAGGTCACGGGAGGTGGCGAGCGGTTCGACCGGGGCGCCGCTGCCGGTCAGCAGGTCGCCGACGCACCGCACCGTCACGTCCGTGTGGAGGCCGCCGGGAGCGCCGTCGTCGACGATCACCACCTTGGCCCGGCTGTCACGCAGCAGGAAGTCCACCCGCTCGGCCGGGTAGCCGGGGTCCACCGGTACGTAGGCGCCGCCGGACTTCAGAGTGCCGAGCAGCACGACCGGCAGCCGCGGCCCCCGCTCCATCATCACCGCGACACGGTCGTCCGGGCCGATGCCCTCCGCGCGCAGGGCCCGCGCGACACGGTTGGCGCGCTCGTCGAGTCCGGCGTAGGTCAGCGTCTCCCCGGACGCCGCGATGACCGCTGTCCGGTCCGGCCGACGGGCGGACTGCGCCTCGAACAACCCGTGCAGGGTGGCCTTCTCCGCGTAGGGGACGCGCGGGCCGTGGGCACGCCCGGCGGTGAGATCCTCGTACTCGGCCGGCGACAGCATGGGCACGTCGGACAGCGGCCTGTCCAGCAGGTCCACACCGTGCTCCAGGAGCGTGGTGAGGTGGCCCGCCACGGAGGTGATGGGAAGGTCCTCGTCGAAGACGTCCCGGGCGTAGTCCAGGTCGACACGGACGTCGGTCGTGTCGTCGAAGGCGGACACCAGGACACCCAGTGCGTCCCGGTCGTGCGAGGGGGCCATCAGGTGGGTCCGCCGCACGATTCCCGGAGTTTTGGGCCGGGACCAGTTCAGGTAGGAGAGCGTCACGTCGAAGAGCTGCCGTGGGCCCCGCGCCGCCGCGGGCGCTTCCCGCAGGATGTCGCCGAGCGAGAGCCGCTCGTGACGCCGCAGCTCGCGGGTCGTGCTCTGGATCCCGGTGAGCAGTTCCCGGAGCGTCAGCCCGCCGGGCGCCGCGACTCGGAGCGGCAGGGTGTTGGCGAGCTGGCCGAGGACGTCTCTGTGCCGCTCCGTCGGGCGGTTGAGGAAGGGGACGCCGAGGACCACCTCCCCGCTCCTGTGCAGACGCGTCAGGTAGATGCTGAGCATGGCCGCGACGTAGGTGAAGGGCCAGTGGCCTGCGGCGCGGACACGCTCGATGAGAGCACCGTCGATCACGAACGAGTGACGGCCGCGTTCACGTGGGCCGCCGTCCGTCCTGCGGGTGAAGAGCGCGGGGGCCGCGCCCAGGAGGTATTCCCGGTAGAAGGCACGGTCGCGCTCGCCGTCCGTCCCCGAGCAGTAGGCGGCGTCCTCTTCGACGAGCGCCAGGTAGGAGGGTGTCTCCCGGGCGCTCCCGCGCGGATCGCCGTCCGACTCCCGGGCGTACTCCTGGAGGATCTCGTGGCTCAGCCGGTCGAGTGACCAGCCGTCGGCGACGATGTGGTGTGCCTTGATGTGCAGGTGCGTGACGTCCGGGCTCTCCAGCAGGAGGGTCACTTCGGCCAGGGGGCCGCCGTCGAGCGGCAGGGCGTCGGCCAGCGACCTGCGCATCCACGCGGTGCAGGCGGTGTCCGGCTCGGACTCGTGCGAGAGGTCGAGCACGGCGACCGGCACCTTCTCCCGTGCCACCCACTGGAAGGGGACGCCGGCGCTGTGGGAGAACCGCAGCCGGAACGTCTCATGGCGGTACAGCACACGCTCCGCGCAGGCGGCAAACCTGCGATGGTCGACAACACCACGCAGAAGCTCATGGAGGACGCAGTTGAACTGCGGTGATTCCGGTTCCTGGGAGCCGACGGCCCACACGTCCCGCTGGTACGCCGTCAACTGGTGCCGCGCTTGAGGATGAGTGTTCAACTGTGGACGTTTCCTTCGAGCCGTACCGGGATCTCCCGGTGCCCGTTGAAGATGAGGGAAGGGAGCGGAGTCAGACAGTCGCGCCCGACGGCGAGTCCGAGGGTGGGGAACCGGGCGAAGAGTGCGGACAGTGCGACGCGCCCTTCGAGACGGGCGAGCTCGGCCCCCAGGCAGTAGGTGGGGCCGTGACTGAAAGCCAGGTGCTCGCGGGCGGTGGTGCGGGTGATGTCGAACAGATCGGCGTCCGCGCCGTGCACCCGGGGGTCTCGGCCGATCGCCGCATAGTTGATGACGAGGGCTTCACCCCGCGCGAACGTCAGCCCGGTCGGCTCGTCGTACAGGTCCTCGGTGGGAAAGCGCATCATGAAGCTGGCCACCGGAGCCTGGTGCCGCAGGGTCTCCTCCACGACCTGGTCCCAGCCGACCCGGCCCGACAGGGCAAGGTCCAGCTGATCAGGATGCGTGAGCAGGTTGACCACGGCGTGGTCGAGCAGGTTCGCCGTGGTCCCGTAGCCGGCGCCGAGCACCATCCAGATGTTGTCGGCCAGTTCCCGCTCGTCGATCAGACCCTCACGATGTGCGTCGACCAGAGCGCTGGCGATGTCGTCACCGGGCTGCTCGGTCTTGAGCACGATCAGGTCCGCGAGGAGCCGCGCGGCCTCGGCCGCGTTGGCGTCGGCCCGCTCCGCGCTCAGATCCGTGGTGAAGACGGTGTCGTTGACGGCCTGGAACCTGTCGTGCATGGCCTCCGGCAGACCGACCAGCGTGGTGACCGCCCGCCACGGCAGCCGCGAGGCGAAGTGCGTCCGCAGGTCCACGACTCCGTCGGGGGCGGCGGCAGCCGCCTTGGCGAGGTCGTCCAGCAGTGCGCCGGTGGTCTCCTCGATCCACGGGGCGAGTGCCCGTACGCGACGGGCGGTGAACGCGGGAACCAACGGATGACGCAGTCGGCTGTGGTCGGGCCCGTAGGCGGTCTGGACGGTACGGATGTCGACCCAGATCCGCAGCGGCCAGTCGGCGGGGAGGTCACCGTCGATGAAGGCGGGCCAGTGCCGGTGGGCGTCCTTGGAGATCCCGGGATGGACCAGCAGTCGCCGGGCGAGGCCCGGGTCGGTCACCGACCACGCCGGAACGCCACCGGGCAGCTCGACCCGGGCGGCAGGCCCGAGGGCACGCAGTGCCGCGGCTTCACCGTGGACGTCTGCGGCACCGCCGTCCAAGCGGTAGGGGCAGCGGTTCCGGGAGGGCAGGAAGGACATGACACCTCGACGGCAGGAGCGGGCACTCAGCGGCGGACGGCGGTCAGGAGTCCGTAACGGAGCTGCGGGACCTCGCAGAAGAACCACTCGCCAAGGTCGGCCGCCGTTTCCCAGTAGCGCGCCGCCTCCGTGCCGGAGTCGCGTGCGGCGTCCCGCCAGCCGCTGATCATGCTGTCGTAGCAACGCCGGACGTTGTCGGTGATGTCGGTGTGGTCCACCACCTCCAGTCCGGCCTTCCGCAGCAGTTCCCCGTACCTGTCGGTGCTCAGGGAGAACTTGAAGTACGCGTACGCCTCGGCCATGCGGGCCGCGTCGGGGCCGTCGAGTTCGCCTTCCAGGCCGTGCTCGGCGATGACCAGCCGCCCACCAGGACGCAGGACCCGTGCGATGTGTCCGAGGGCCGCCGCCTTGTCCTTCATGTGCATCAAGGACTCGATGGCGCACGCACCGTCGAACGTCCCGTCCGGGAAGGGGTTCTCCATGGCGTCGGCCAGCCGGAACGTGGCCCGTCCGGGAAGGCCCGGCGGCTGGGGGCGGCCGTTGGCCAGGTCCACTTGGTAGTCGCTGACGCTGATGCCGGTGATCCGCACGGCGTGGCGGGCGATGATGCGCGCCGCGGTGCTCCCGTGGCCGCAGCCCACGTCGAGCAGGTGCTGGCCCTCCTTTGGGGCGAGGCGTTCGGTGACGAGGTCCGTCAGACGGTCGGTGGCCACCTGCATCGAGCTGTCGTCCGCGTCGTCGTCCCAGTAGCCGACGTGGATGTTGCCGCCGAGCGCACGGTCGTACACATCGGTGTGACGGTCGTAGAAGGTTCCCACTTCGCCGGACGTATGGCGGTGGTGCGTCAGCATGGGCGGCCTTTCACGGTTGGTCGCGAGCCTCTTGCCGGGGCTGCGGACGGGAGCCGCCGACCTGCACGACTCGTCCTGCGGTGCGAGAGAGGTGAACGTATCGATCATGACCAGCGAGGCACCTCACACGGAGCGGACAGACCTCGGCTTCACCTCGTCGGCGGTACGGGCGTCACCCGTCTGCCGGAAAGACCCGTGCCGAGCGGCGGTTCACCGGTCGTGTCCGCCAGGACGAGCGCGGCAGCCGCGCTCCGAGCACCGCCGCCGGTCGGGCAGAGATGACTCGGAGTGCGGCTGCGGGATCGGCTCGCGCGGAGCCGCTCAGACACGCCCGAAGAACAGGCTGCCCGGTGCGTCGGGGTCGTTCGAGAGGAAGTGCTCACGGACCGCGCGGATGAACTCGTAGCGCGAGATCACGCCGTCCCCGTCGGTGTCCAGCTTGGTGAACATGTCCATTGCCTCGGGCGCCTCGGACTTCCACACGTCCCGCAGGAAGCGGGCGAACTCGTCCTTGCTGATCTCGTTGTCGCCGTCGACATCGATGACGTCGAAGATCGCGTGGCCACCGCCTTCGGTGACGTTCAGCCGGCTGGTGTCGATGACCGCGAGGCGGTTGGCCGTGACGAACTGGTCCTTCGTCAGCCGGTCCCCGTCCACGCCCGCGTGGCGCAGCAGCTCCAGCCAGTAGATCTGGCAGAAGCTCTGCAGCGCCCTGGCCCGGCGGTCGTCCTTGGAAAGGCCGTACGCCTGGATGTAGCGGTCGGCGAGCTTCTGGTAGTCCGTCCAGTCCAGGTAGCCGTCGTGGTCGGCATCCATGGTGTCGAAGGTACGTTCGAGCTTGACGGTGATGAGGTCCTGCACAGCAGCGGTCACGCGTCCTCCTTGGAGGCGAAGGGGGTCACGACAACCATTCCTTGACCGGTTGTGGAGCACACCTCTCGGAGACCGCCTGGCTCCGCCTTTCACCCCTTCGGCCGAACCGTGCACCCGCAGGAGTACGAAGCCTCCCGTCCCGGAGGGCACGGAACGGTTCTCCACGCGCGCCAGTCCGCGCCCGACCGGAAACGCCCTCTACTGTGTGGTGCGGCCGATATCCGTCATGAACAAACAAAACGGAAGCCGATCGCATTGTTGGGGCCATTACGGCACGTGGGCGGAGTGACTCGCCGACGGACGCCGGACACGGCCCTGTCCCCGTCCATGTCTCGAACTGGAGTGAGCACGTGTCGAAATCGTCGGGTCCGACGTCACCCGCGGGCCGGGCCGTACTGATCACCGGGGCCTCCTCCGGCCTGGGAGAAGCGTGCGCGCTCCACATGTCCCGGGTCGGGTATCACACCATCGCCGGAGTCCGCCGGTCCGAGGACGGAGAACGGCTGCGCGCGGCCGCCACCGGCCGGCTGACCCCGGTGATCATCGACGTGACGGATGAGAAGTCGATCCGGGCAGCCGTCCACGAGGTCACCGAGCTGACCGGTGAGGCCGGGCTGTGGGGGCTGGTCAACAACGCGGGTATCGCGGTCACGGCCCCTCTGGAGTGCGTACCGGTGGAGCTGCTGCGTCGGCAGCTCGACATCAATGTGATCGGTCAGGTGCAGGTGATCCAGGGGTTCCTGCCGCTGCTGCGAACCGGCGCCGGGCGGATCGTCAACGTGTCCTCGGGCCTCGGGAACGTCGCGCTCCCCTACCTCGGCGCCTATGCCGCCTCCCAGTTCGCCAAGGAGGCCCTCAGTGACGCCCTCCGCCGCGAGCTCGCCCCGCAGCGGATTCCTGTTGTGGTGGTCCAGCCGGGCGCCGTTCCGACCCCCCTCTGGGACAAGATGTCCGAGGCGGGCAATCGGGCACTGGAGAGCGTCCCGCAGCCGGTCCAAGAGCTCTACCGGAACGCGTTCCTGGGCTTTATGGAGGCCAACGAGACTTCCGCGCGCAGCAGCCGCACCACCCCCGGCGATGTCGCCCGGGTGGTCTTCCGTGCGCTGGTCGCCGAGCGGCCCAGGACCCGCTACACCGTCGGCCGGGACGCGGCCGGCAGTCGCGTCCTGTCGAGGCTGCTGCCGGACAGGGCGCTGGACCGGATCTTCGGCGGAACGTCGGTATGGACGAGCCTCAGGAGCTGAAGGGTGGCGGTCCGTGTCGAGCGGGGCCCGCCGACGGGCCCGCTCGACACGGCATTGAACTTCATACGCCCGTCCACGCTCACCTCCAGGTGCGTTCGCGCACGAACGCACCCACTCGGTCTGGACGGGCGCCGCCGTCGCGCTCGCCGACACCCCCGCAGATCGGTGACCGGCCGGACGACGCAACCGGGCGTGTGACGGCGCCGGCGGGCGACACGACGACCGCAACGATGTGAAACCCCGTGCAGGCCTTCGGAGCCAGCGCCATTCGAGCGTCAAGACCGTTCGCAAGCTGGTCATCCGCGATGCCCTTGAGATACCGCGCGTGTATGAAAGACACAGGTCAAAAAGCCCTCCGATTGCCCGGCCCGTTGCGCCTGTGGAAACAGGTCGGCCGGACCGGACCGATACTCGGAATCCTGACGGATCACCAGGTCAGAGGCTCTTCGCGGTGGGATCCAGGATCGCCACGCACTCCACGTGCGAGGTCATCGAAAACACGTCAGGAGGCACGGAGAGAGGAAAAGCACAGGTCAGAGAGCTCTTTGCGGTGTTCGCGGCGGCCGGCGAGGTACTGGAGCGTCACAAGGCGGCAGGCTTCTCCAGGCTCAAACCCGACAGGTCACCTGCACGAATGGCTGGTCTCAAACGCTCACGTTCGCGCGTGACACCCGAACGCGGGCCGTGCCTCGGACCGGGCCGGCATGACGGGCAGCCACTATGACGGGCAGCCACTATTCGGAGTCAGGGTGCATCTGCACCCACCGGCCGTTGATGAACTTCATCTCCACACCGTAGAACGGCTGGGGCGGGGGAACCGGCCGCTTGCCGCGGTGTGACGCTGTCGGCCGCTTGGGGCGGCCGGCGGGCTGCACCTTCGCGGCCCCCGGCTTCATTTTCGCGTCGCGCTTCCGCAACGCTTCGATTTTTCTGAGGAGTTCGGCGCGGCTGATGTCTTGAGAGATCGTTTTCTCCCGATGCCTCATCCCGGAATGCGCGTTTGATCCCGTGATGTCGGGTCATGCCAGCGGAACGGCCCAGACCGAACAGAACGTCGGTCCCCGTCACCTCGAGCAAGCGAGCCACCACCGGCGTTCTCACCCCAGTCAGTGGCGTTCTCACCCCAGTCAGTTCAAAGGCCGCACCCATCGCCTGGGCCCTGCTCGCGGGCCTGCAGCAGCACTCCCGGCCCCGAGCAGTCACAGAAGGTCACTCCCGAGAAATCCACCACGGCCCTGTTGCCCCCTTGTCAGACAGCCGCCGAAGACTTCACGCAGCTCGGCACTGCCCTTCAGGTCCAGCTCGCCGAACGCGAACGTCGTGACGGTGTCGCCCTCGTCCACGACCATCGCCTGGAAGCGCTGGAAGTCGGTCACCGATGACCTTCCGCATGAGCTGCGCGGTTGATGCGGGAACGCACCGTCTCATGCGGCAGCCCCACCAGCCGGCCGATCCGGCGCAGCCCCAGCCCCTGCCGAGCGGCAGCTGCCGTCGAGGCATCGACCGCCGCCCCTCACCATCTGTTCCAGCTCATCCCGCAACCGGGCAGCGGTCCGCAACCGCGCCTCCGGGGAGAGTCCCTCCGACTCTCCGCAGAACCTGTCCATCCCGACCATCGAAGAGCCGAAGCCGTGGAAACGAGTGTGCCGCACTGCAACGCGCGTGTGCCGCACCGGAACGACAGGCGGGACTGCTGCAGGGTTGGGTGACATCTGACCTGGCTCGCCGTCAGGCGGGCTGGAAGGATGGAGCAATGCCCAAGCCGTATCCCAAGGAGTGCCGGGGGGCGGCTCGTCATCCCGGTCACCGACCACCTGCCTACTTGATCAGTGCGTTCGCGATGATGATCGCCACGCCGATCAGCATGTCCAAGCTCCCCGCGCGACAGGAGGACGGCCATCCGTGCCCGGCCGCGCGGGCAGCCCAGGTGCCCCAGCCGAACAGGGCGGCAGTGTTGAACAGCAGAGCCGTGTTCACAGCCGTGGCCTCTGTCCACCACCCGGCTGCTGCGGCAAGGAGCATCCCGAAGGCGGGCAGCACGGCGGCCACCAGTGGCCACTCGGCGAGCGCCAATCGCCATCTGCTCATGGCGGCTGATCCATCGGCGGACGCCCGCTGGGCGATGACGTGCGCGTACCCATGGGCGGCGCTCGACGCCAGCGCCGTGAGCAGCACCCAGAGCGCGTCCGAACCGGGATCGGCCTTCTCACCCGTCGCGTCCAGTGCGGCCACCAAGGCGCTGGCCAGCACCAGTCCGTAGATGCCGCTGAACAGGGACTGCTCCGCCGGCCGGTGCCGGGGGATCCGTTTCGGCGCGGCGCTGTCGGGGCGGGCGCGGTCGGCGGGGTCGGGCATCGCATCCCCTCGGTGCGGGAAGAAGGCCGGGCCGGAGCATGCTCGCCCGTGCGGCACCGCAGGACGCGGCGCCACGCGCTGCTCGCACGACGGTTGTGCCATATGAGTGCGGCCCCGGTACGCCCGTACCGGGTGCCGTGCCAGTCGACAGGCGGGACGGCACCCGGTGCGGCAGCGGCAGCGGGTGGGTGAGGCGCGTGCTGGGTTTGTCGCCGACGCCGAGGGCGATGAGCACGGCGTCGGAGTGGGTGAGCGCGTGCTGGGTTTGCCCCTGGGCGACCTCGGGGGTCTGGGCGATCTCTCATCGCCGGTGACGTCGTACTCGCTCACTGCCTGCACCCCGGTGCGGGGCGAGAACCGGCTCAGGTCACCGACCGGTGCGGGGCGCTGTCCGCGCCGCGGGCCAGGTGCAGCGTGTGATGTGCCGGTTCGGTGTCAGTGGCGGGGTGTCAGTGAGGGTGCGTCAGGGATGAGCGTTCTCGCTGGTGGGGTGTCCGTGCCTGGGTGGGATCGCCGGCGTGGGATGGTACTTGCTGGTGATGTGGCGGTCGTGGGCCGGTGTACCGGGGGCGTGGCCCGCTGTCATGGAAACGGTACTTCTGATCCGTCCGGGGCCCCTCATTTCCCTGGCTGTCCGCGTCCTTCACGTCAACCGGGCTCCCTCGACCGCCCGTGCCGGGCCCCCCGCGGGGCCCGGCACGGGACGGGTCAGAAGGTGCCGGCGTTGAGGGCCTTCTGGAGTTGGGTGGTGGTGTGGGTGTCCCAGGTGTCCTGGGGTGTCAGGCCGAGGTGCTTGTTGAGGGCGGTGACGGTGTCGGGTCCGGTGATGCCGTCGGCGGTGACCTTCAGATAGGTCTGCAGGGCCTTGACGGTCAGGGGCCCGAAGGCGCCGTCGACGTCCAGGCCGGCGCCGGTTGTGGTGTTCAGGGCGCGCTGGAGGGCGGCGCAGGTGGCCGGCCCGAACTGCCCGTCGACCTCCAGCAGGGCGGGAGCGGGAAGGAGTGCCTTGGGCTTGATGACGCCGCTGTGGCCCTTGAGGGCGGCCTTCATCACGGCGGCGGTGTGCGGCCCGTACTCGCCGTCGACGGTCAGCTTGTGCTGGGCCTGGAAGGCGCGCAGGGCCTGGTCGGTGGCGGGCCCGAACTGTCCGTCGACGGTGAGGCCGGCGTGCTGGACGGTGTTGAGGTTCTTCTGCAGCGCCTTGACGGCCTTGCCGGTGGAGCCCTTGCGCAGGATGCCGTCGTGGGAGGGCAGCGGGGCGGCGCCGTCGTAGGCGGGCCGGCCGTAGCCCACCACGCAGGCCCCGTTGCGCAGGCGGCGGCGGAAGGCGTCGGAGGTGTTGCCCTCCAGGGTGGTGATCGTGCCGTTGGCGTGGACGGCCTCGACCAGGCCGACGTGGTCGATGCCGCTGATGGAGCGGCCGCCGGACCAGTCGAAGAAGACGACGTCCCCGGCGCGGATGCCGCCCAGGCCGTAGTGCCAGCGGCCGTGGTTCTGGAAGGCGCGGGCGTGGGCGGTGGTCAGGGCGAACTTGCCCATGACCGCGGCGAGGTTGCCGGAGTGGGCGGCCTCGTAGCTGATGGACATGTCGCACCACGGGCCGGCGAAGCCGTACCAGGAGGTGACGAGGTTGCGGTTGGAGCCGGGCGGGTGCTCGGTGGTGCCCAGCAGCTTGCGCGCGGCGGCGATCATGCCCTTGGCGGTTCCCATGTCACAGCTCCCAGTCGTCGTCGAGGGCCTCGATGTCGGAGGTGACCTCGTGGTTCGGGTCCTGGCTGACGCCGGCCTGGTCGGGGTCGACGTCGAAGACGCCGGCACCGGCTGCCGGGTAAGGGGGGACCTGCTCGCTCTCACTCATGAGTGCTTCTCCTGCTCTGTTTGGGTTGGGACGGTGGGCCGCCGCGCACCTCGCGGCCGTGGCCAGGCGCAGGGCGCACCGTCTGCCGCTGATGCCGGGAAGGTCGTGCCGGCCGCTTTGCACCACCGGGTCCGGCGGGCCGGGGATTGAACGGGCAGCCGGTCTGGCCACCTGGCCGCCGGCTGGACCGCTGGTCACGTGCGTGGCGTTGCCCCTCTGGCCGAAGAGCGCCCCTTCATGGGCCGGGGCGGCCAGGGCCGGGTAGGCCACGCGGTGTCGGTGGTCATCGCTGGTGCTACGCAGTTGGCGTCTTCACGTGATTCCTGTCGCCGCGGGAAAACGGCTCCGGGAGCGCCGGCCCTTGTTCCACCCGTGTGGCTGGTTCGGCCGGTGCCATATGACGACTGTGGCAGCAAGGGGCTGTGGGGAAGCTGAAGGTTCCTGAACGGACCCGTGCGCCAACTTCGAAGCGCTGTACGGTTCTTCAGGTTCGCCACAGATGGTCTGTCTCATGCTGGAGTCATGCGCGTACTGGTGGTTGAGGACGACCGGCGGATGGCGGAACTGCTGCGGCGCGGCCTGGTCGGTGAGGGATGGGCGGTGGACGTCGTGCACGACGGCCCGTCAGGACTTGAGCGGGCGGGCGAGAACCCGTATGACGCGATCGTGCTGGACGTGATGCTGCCGGGCCTGAACGGATACGCCGTGTGCGGCCGGTTGCGTGAGGCGGGCATCTGGGCGCCGGTGCTGATGCTGACCGCGATGGATGGGGAGTACGACGAGGCGGAAGGCTTGGATGTCGGGGCGGACGACTATGTGACCAAGCCGTTCTCGTTCGTGACGCTCCTGGCCCGACTGCGGGCGCTGATGCGGCGCGGGCAGCCGCAACGCCCTGCCGTGCTGCGCATCGGGGATCTGGAAGTGGATCCCGCGGCCCGGCAGTGCCGCCGCGGCACGGTGCCGGTGGCCCTGACGGCGCGGGAGTTCTCGGTCCTGGAGTACCTGGCGCGGCGTGGTGGTCAAACAGTCACGAAGACGGAGATCCTGGAGCACGTCTGGGACGACCGGTTCGACGGAGACGTCAACGTGGTGGAGGTCTACGTCAGCGTCCTGCGCCGCAAGATCGACACCCCCTTCGGGCGGCGGTCCATCCGCACCGTCCGGGGGGCCGGCTACCGGCTCGAAGTCTCGCCGGAGACGGCATGCTGAGGATTGGCCGGGCCGAGCGGACCGGGCGTGGCCCGCGCCCGGGCAGCGTGCGGCTGCGGCTGACACTGGCCGTGACCGCTGTCGCCGCCGTCCTGCTGACCCTGGTCGCCTCTGCCTCGGCCGTCGCGGTGCGCAACTCCCTACTCGTCTCGGCGTTCGAGCAGGCCGGTGACGGCGGCAAGGAGGACATGTCCACGGAGGAGTGCGTGCTCGGTGGCCGCGCCGGCTGGTCGTGCAAGACCATCTCCCGTCATTGGGACGCCGCTCCGCGTGACACGGTCCCTCTGATCCACGGCGAACGCCTGTCCCTGTGGCCGTGGACCGACCCGGACGACGCAACGCCCGTGCGGTTGATCCCGGCAGAAGGGCCGGGCCCCATCGACCTTTCCGATGGATGGACGGATCAGGAGCGGCTGAACACCGCTGTGCGGTGGCTGGCCGGCGGCACCCTGGTGTTCACCCTGCTCACTGCCGGCGGGGCATGGCTGGTCATCGGCCGCGCCCTGAAGCCGGTGGACGGGATCCGGACGCAGTTCGCCGCGCTGAGCCTGAGCCGCCTCGACCAGCGCATACCGGCTCCGCGCGGCGGCCGGGAGTTCACCCGACTGGTGGCGACGATGAACAGCGCCCTGGACCGCATCGATGCGGCGTACGCCCGGCAACGGCAGTTCACCTCCGACGTCGCCCACGAACTGCGCACCCCACTGGCCTGCTTGCGCGCCGAGCTCGAACTCACGCTCACCCCCTCCGGGACAGCCCACTGGCCCGACGCCGCCCTTGACGCCCTGAAGGACACCCTTCATCTCCAGGACATCACCACGAACTTGCTGCTCCTGGCCCGCCTTGACGCCCAAGCCGCACACAAGAAAACCCTCCCGACCCGGCAAGTCGACCTGCCCGCCCTGATCCGCGACATCGTCTCCGGCCGTGACGTGCCCGAACACCTGAGTCTCACCGTCACCGCACCGGACGAATCCGCAACCGTGACCGGCCACCGAGGCCTGCTCGCCCGCGTCCTGGCCAACCTCCTCGACAACGCCGAACGCCACGCGGCCACCACGATCACCGTCACGCTCGCCCTGGACCACGAACACCGGCAAGCCGTACTCGACGTGGCCAACGACGGCCCGTCCATCCCGCCCGAACACCAGGAGAAGATCTTCGAACGCTTCAGTCGGCTCGACGACGCCCGTACACGAGACGCCGGGGGCACCGGCCTCGGCCTGGCCATCGCCCGCCGCATCACCACACTCCACCACGGCACCCTCACCCTCGCCCCCGGCCGGGAAGACCAGGCGGGCGCCCGGTTCACCGTACGGCTGCCCCTCACCCGTGGGGACGCCCAGCCGCTGGTCACCGCACTTCTGCACGCTTGGGACCAGCCCGACGACATCCCCGTACTTCTCACCCACCACACCGCACACCGGCCCCTCGAAGACGTCGTGCCGGACCTGGCACGCGCCCTCATCACAGCCGGACGCGACCATCACCTGAACGCACTGCTCCGCCACGTCGCACGGCAGGCACCCGCCTGGGAGGTCACCGGCCTCGCCGACATCCTCCGGGACGAAGGCATGCCTGCCGCCGCCGCCGAACTGCTCGCCGCCCGCACAGCACAGCGCAGGCCCACGTCCACCAGCCGGCTTTTCGGCCGGTGGCGCGCTCAAGGCCGGCCGGCCGTGCGGACCGCCGTGCTCGAACGCCCCCACTCCGGCCGGATGAGCAAGCCCTCCACGGCACAGAGCACGGCGAACTCTCCCCGGCAGCGCAGGTTCTGGTTCCGCTCAGGTGGCTCCGACTCCGCGTAGCGGAGGATCCGCTGCTGATCCTGGTGCTGTCCTTCGCGGACTGAGTCCTCACCCAAGAGGTGAGGCGGCAGTGTCAATCCCCTCGAAGCGTGGAGACGATCCATGCGGCCAGTCCCTTGGTGAGGATGGCTCGGTACTCGCGTTCGCAGTCGATCGGGCTCTTGAAGCCGCACACGCTGTGCAGCCGCCTGGTGTTGCAGAAGCCGGTGATCCAGGTGGCGATCTTGATGCGGGCCCCGGTGGGGGTGCGGAAGGTGTGCCGGTGGACGTATTCGGCCCTGAGCGCGCTGTCGAACGCCTCGCTCACGGCGTTGTCAAAGCAAGATCCGGCTCTGCTCACCGGCTGCACGACGCCCAGCCTGCGGCAGGCCCGCTTGAACTTCCGGGCGCAATAGCAATATTCGCCGCCCCTGCCGGTGTGCGTGATCACGCCGCGGCCTCGCTGCCCCAAGTGGCCGCGGCCGTGTTGCGTGAGGCTGCCACGAGCTCGGCGTTGCGCGAGGCCGCCACAAACTCGGCGTCGTGCCGGGCGCCCGCCGCGTGGCCGAGCAGCCGACGGGAGAACAGATCGATCACCGCTGCCGGGTGCTGCCAGCGCATCTCCCGCCTGATCGGCGGCCGGTCGCGCCACGTGCAGTACCACGACTCCGGCACTCCCGGAGCCCGGCAGGCGGCACGATGCGGTATTCCCTCCTCGGCCTTGCATCTGCTGATCGCCCCGACCGCCACGGCCGGGTCCGCCTCGCGGTGCCCGTCGGCGTCGATGCCGAGCGTGGTCAGTGCGTGAACGCTGACGATGCGGCCGTCTTCGCGAACCTTCCGTGTGAGTGCGTCGATCCGGACGCACGCATACGGTCCGGCATCCGGAGGGTGGGTGCGGAAGGTGGACCTGTTCGTCCGGGGGCCGGGCCTCACACGAGCATCAGCAGGATCACGACGAGCACGGCGACGATCACGAACAGGCCGGTGCCGATTACGCAGCCCGGATCCGTCATCAGGTCGGCGAGCCGGCTCACAGGAGCGTGCAGCCTCCCACCGGCCGTGGAAGGCTGAGGTGGTGGTGGCTCGGGAGCCGGAGGCGTCAGCGTCGTGTGAGGCGCAGGGTACGGCCGCGAACGAGGGCGCACCTCCGAGTACTGGTGCGGCTGCGGCTGCGCGGGGGGTGTACCGGTCCGCATCGCCATCTCGTCCCGCAGGATCTGGCTCCACAACTCCGGCGGCAGGTCGGGAACCCGGCCGTCCGGTGGTCTGAGGAGCGTCCGCTCGCGCCAGTTGGCCGTGGTGACGCGGGTGTCCCCGCGCAAGAGGCGGAACCCTTCCTGGAGAAGGTGCCCGTAGTGTTTGTCCCGGGCCAGTGGTGCAACCGCCCAGTGAAAGACCCTGGCCGCCTGCTCGGCCTCCGCGAAGTCCGACCCGGCCGGTTTCCGCGGCGGAAAACACAAGCCCTGCTTGAGCACCTCCTCGCACAGCGCACGTCGCGTCTTCTCATCACGTACCTGGAGCCGATGCGGCTTGCCGAGTTCCTCCAGTACCAAACCGAGGGAGTGCGGCGGCAGTGCAGAGGACCGCACTTCGCCGAGGAGGAACGCGTCGGGCTGCCGGCTGAGTTCTTCCCTCAGGCGACCGCGCTGCGTGCCGTCCGCGGGCCGGAGGCCGCACAGCTCCTGGTGGAGGGGATGTGCCTCCCGGACGGCCGGCATGCTCGGGCCGGCCGCGGCGGAGCCGACGCCGGGAGCGGCCCCCACCGGCCCACCGGGCGCGTGGACGGATCCCTCATGCTCGATGTCCCGCCCCACGTCCCGCCCCACGTCCCGCTCCGGGTCTCGCCCGGGTCCGCGGCCCACACCACCGCCCAAGCCCCGCTCGGACTCCTGGCCCCCGTCCCACCCGAAGCCCCGCCCGAAGCCGAAGTCCCGGTCCGGGACCGGTGCCGGTACCGGCTCGAACTCCCGATCCCGGACCGGGTCCCGAGGGAAATTCCGCTCCCGGTCCGGCACAAGGTCCCGGCCCGGGCCCTGCTCCCCTCTCCACGCCAGGTCCCGGCCCGCGCCCTGCTCCCCTCCCCACGCCAGGTCCCGGCCCGCGCCCTGCTCCAAGTCCCGACCCGCACCCCGCTCCAAGTCCGGACCCGAATCCCGCTCCACGTCCGACCCCGCGCCCCGGCCCGGGTCCGGCCCCATGAACCCCGTCGGGGAGCGGCCCGTACCCGCATCGCTTCCCCCGGCCCTGTCCCGCCGAGCCGTCGGGTCCCCTTGCGCCGGGCGGGGTACGAGTGCTGCCGGGGGGCGCCCAGAAGGGGGGCCGTCGATGCCGAGGATGTCCCCGAGCCTGGCCCGCCGCCGCTCCCAGTCGAGGGCCACGCCGTCGGCCAGGTCCTCCACCAGCTGCGGCACGCCGGACTCCGCCTCCGGATGCTTGGGGAGCAGCTTCACCAGCTGGGCCGCCGCCGTGTGCTCGAACCCGTACTGGGCCCGCTGCCGGGCCTCGATGCGGGCGAGCGGACCGAACCCGCCGGTGTCCGGCTCCCAGCGCGGGACGGACATCAGCCGCAGCGGATGGGTGTCCACCGCGTCGTACGTCGCAAACGTCCACGGCCCCGGCAGCCAGTCCCCGAAGATCAGGAACAGCCCGAAGTAGACCAGCGGCACAGCGGCCCGGTCCGGCCAGCCGCGCGGGGTTTCCTCCTCCAGCAGCAGCGACACCCGCCGCGCCGGATCACGGAGCAGCTCCGCGGTGGCCAGGACGAGTGCGTGCCGGACGGTGGGCAGCCGTTCCGCCATGCGCGGCAGCCGCCTGCGTGCGATCGCGTCGAGTTCCGCGCAGTCGACGACGGGTTGCGGCCCGGACGCCTGCTCGGCCTTCTCCTGTCTGCACCAGCCGCGCCCCCACGCAAGGCCGAGGCACTGGCGTGTCTTCAGGGCGACGGGGTCACCGACGAGGACGTGGCTGACCGTGCTCGGCCGGCCGCCGGGGTCCGTGGTGGGCCAGCGCTGCACGAGCAGGACCTCGCCGTCGCGGGACAGGGTGCGCACCACGCTCGGCCGTGCCGCCGTACCGCGCAGCCACAGCAACGAGCCGAGTTCCTTGCCCAGTTCGTCGGCGCGCTCGGCCGAGCAGGAATGGGCGACGGCCTTCATGCCGGTGCCCTGGCGGTCCTGGTTGCCGTTCCAGCGGAAGACGACCTGGTGGACCGCGTCCCGGTCCTGGAAGCCGCTCACTGACCTTCCCCTCCCTCGGGTCCCGTCGACCCGTCGTCCGTCTCCTGCCACCGCACCGCCTCGCTCCCGGGTTCCTCTCCCACGGCCAGTGCCTCGGCGCGGCCTGGCACCTCGATCAGCCCGTGCAGCGCCAGCAGCACCAGCAGTGGCTCCAGCACCCGCCGGGGCCCGGCCCCCGCCGGATACCGGCCGTGGACCTCCTGTCCGCCGGTCGCGGACGCGATGTGCAGGGTGCACCGGCGGATCACATCGAACGGCCGCAGCCACGCGCGGCCCGCGTGCCGGCGCAGCAGCCCGTACACGTCCCGGCTCTCCTCCAGGGTCAGCGCGGGGTCGAGGACGGTCGCCGGCGGGCGGCTCAGCCACCGGTCGACGGGCGGCTGGAACCGGAGCAGGTCGGCCTTGCCGAGCACGATCGCGGCCGGTACCTCGAGATAGGGGCCGCTCCTCGGCAGCCGGTCCAGGACGGTGCCGAAGGCCAGGTCCCCCTCCCGGTTGACCTCCACGCCCCAGCGTTCCCGGACGTGGTCCAGCTGCGGCAGCGGCAGGGCCAGTGCCGGGTCGACGACGAAGATCAGGGCGTCGACGCCGAGCAGGAACCGCAGCCTCGCGTCCGTCCGCACGAGGTCCTCACCGCCCAGGTCGAAGAAGGCGACCGGGTGCACGTGCCCGCGCGCGTCGGTGATCAGCAGCGCCTCCACGAAGCGGGCGAAGTCGTCCAGGTCGAGTCCCGGCGTGTGGTCCAGGACCTTGCCGTTGCGCAGGGGCTGCAGCCGTTCCCGTACAAAACGCGCGTGCTGTTCGGGATTGACGGACTGCCACTTCAGGCCGAAGGGTTCCAGGCCGCCGTCGGTGATGGCCCCGATCATCTGGGTCAGCAGATGGCTCTTGCCGGTCGAGGACTGGCCGACCATCGCGACGGTCAGCGGACGGCCGTACGTCAGGTAGGGCACCGGGATGAAGTGCTCGGGGAATTCCGGATCCGCCGTGCACTTCTGGACGGCGCCGCGCATGACGTCGGGCTGGACCAGCGGGTTGTTCCTGCGGGAGACGTCCAACGGCCGGTACTGCATCCTGCTGTCGGGGACGAACAGCTTCGTCACGTCGAGCTGGATGGTCTCCAGGCAGTAAGGGCAGAGCACCTCGCGGTTGCCTCGCCCGTCCACCGCCCCGGAGTCGTCCCGCGCACGGGCGACCGGTGCCTTCCGCTTGAGCCGCAGTGCTTTCTCGAAGGCCTCCCGGTCCCCGCGTCCCTCGTCGGCGGGCAGGGCGAGCCGGACGCGGCGGGCGGCGCCGGGCGCCACGAGGTCGAGCACCTCGGCGGGCGTGGGCCGGTCGGCTGCCCGCGGGGCGAAGGCCTGCCGCAGCGTCCGGTCGAGCACCCGGTGTTCGGCGAGGTCCGCGGGCGGGCCGTCGGCGGGTCCGAGCCGCCCGGTCACCAGCCGGTACAGTACCTGGGCCGCGCTCCACACCGCGTCCCGCGCGTCCGCGAAGCCCTCGCCCCGGCGTTGTTCGGGCGAGCAGAACGGCGGCCGCCCCCAGGGGCCGCGTCGCTGTCCCGCCCGGGTCACCGCCTCCAGTCCCCACAGTTGTGCCCGGGCGCCGTCCCAGAGCACGGTGTACGGCGACACCCCGCGCGGCACCAGGCCCTGCTCGGCCAGCAGGCACAGGGCCAGCATCAGGTCCCGGGTGAAGCGCTGCTGGTCGCTGGCGGCCATCACATGGGTCCGTGCGGCGGGCATGCCGCGCGGTGCGGCGTACAGCAGGAACGGCTCGGCCGCGTCCAGCTCGTAACCGACGATCCGCGGGAACAGCGCCGCGTACTCGGTGTCCTCCAGCGCCCGGTGCAGCCGCACGGCGATGCCGGCCTCGGTGTCCAGCAGGGCGCGTGCCGCCGGGTGGGCCGCGTCGGCGGCGGTCAGCCGTACCTGTACGCACTGCTGTCCTTCGTCGTCCAGCAGGCAGTTGCGGATGAGCTGGGGCAGCGCCCGGTCGCGGCGGGACTCCTGGCCGAAGCGGGCAGGGCTGACACGGCGCCGGCCCGACGGCGTCGTGAACGCGAGCTTGTCCGGGGGCGTACCGGCGGGTCCGGTCCGCAGGGGATGCACGGAGCTGCTCACCGGAGGTCCTCTCCTTCGCGCGCGTGCGCCCCGCGATACCGCTGCGGGCGCAGGTGGTGCGGGGTACGGCTCACCAGTGCTCACCGTCCAGTCGGCCGTACGAAGCCGCCTGGTCGTCCCGCCGGCCGTACGGAGCCGTCCAGTCGTCGTCGGCCCCGGCTCCGCGGCGGGAGCGGACGGTGTCCACCACGCCCATGCGCAGCGGAGTGAGCCGCAGCAGGCCGGCGTACCGTCCCGACGACGTCCACAGGACCTCCTCCGGCGGGGCCACCCCGGTGGTGCGCCAGGCCTTCTCCACCTCGTCGCGCACGGCCCGCGGAGCGAACCTGATCCACACCGCGGCCGCCGGGTCGCGGCTGAGCAGCGCGCCCTGCTCGGGTGAGGACAGCTGGACGACGGCCTGTCGGTCGGCCTCCGCGCCGACCAGCTCGGCCGGCCGTTGCGGATCGGTGCCGAGCAGTTGCGCGGAGCCGGCCCGCACACGGCCGGCGGCGGCGAACGGGGGCGGGGCGAGCACTCCGTTCTGCCGAAGGTGGCGGCGGGCCGTGTACAGCAGTTCACGGACCCGTTCCTCGGTGCGCTGCACGGTGCGGGTGCCGATCCGGCCGCGTTCGACGGCACGCCAGTAGGAGTCCATCGCCACCAGCGCGGCGTCCCTCAGGTCCCCGGCCAGGGTGGCGACGAGTTCCGGCCCGCCCTCGCCGGTGTCCCGGTCGAGCCAGCGCGGCACGCCCTCGGCGCGCTCCTGCCAGAGGCCGGCCGGGTCCGTGGCCCGGTCCTCGTCCGCGGCCGGTTCCTCCCGCGGCGGCTCCTCCCGCCAGGCGTACTCGCTCGCCCAGTCGTCCTCCCCGTCGTCGGCGTCGGCGAAGGTGCCGTCCGCGTGCAGCGCGGAGGGGCGGGACAGCCAGTCGTCCCCGGCGGACGCGCCGCCGTCCTGATCCCCGGAATCCCCCGGCCCGCCGAAGTCGTCGGGCACGCCGAGGCCGCCGGGTGCCGTGGGTGTCCCGCGCCGCTCCGGCTCGGGCAGCGCCTCGGCCTCCGCCGCGTCCGCCGCCGCCCGCAGCATGCCGGCGGCGGACCGGGCGGCGTCGGCGCAGTACAGGCGCTCCTCGACGGCCCAGTGCTCCTGGACCGCCTCGGCCAGCAGGGCGTCGAGCCCGTCCAGGGTCCGGCGCAGCGCGGCCGTCGCGGCGCCCGGCGCCCAGGAGGCGGCCGCCGTGCGCCAGAGCCGGCGCGCCGTCTCCTCCGCGACGCCGAGAGCGAGGAGCAGACCGGCGCAGCTCATCCAGACCGGGGGCTCGGTGACGTGGGCGAGGGCCGCTCCGGCCACCGCACCGCCGAACGCCCCGATCCGGGGGGCCACCGCCCAGCGGCCGGGCCGTCCGGCATCCCGCAGCCGGGCCGCCCCGAGCACCGCCACACCGGTGAACAGCAGCGGGACGACCAGCGCCAGCGCGAGGTACCACCCGTGCCACAGCGCGCCGAGCAGTCCCGCCCCGGCCGCGGGTACGGCGGCCAGGGCCAGGAGGGATGACGCGGCGCCCTCCGTCCCGGGGGCGGCACCGTCCGCGTCTGCGCCGGGTCGGGGGTGGGGCAGGGCGGCCAGCCGGGGCAGCAACGCGGAACCGGGCACCGGCTCCACCCGGCCCGCCAGGCCGGTGAAGCGCTGGGCCACCGCGCGCAGCGGCAGCCCCTGTGCCAGCAGCTTCCCCGCGAACTCCTTCAGGCCCTCGCCGATCCGCTCGCCGACGCCCTCGGCCGACGGCACCCGCAGGCCGAGGGCGGTGAGCCGGGCGGCCGACTCGGCCGCGGTCGGTGCCGCGCCACCGCCGCCGCGCAGGGCCATGGCGACGACCTCGCGGTACGCGTCGAGGGCACGGCGGGCCTCGTCCACGTCCGCGTCGAACGCCTGTCGGCGTGCGGGCCGCAGCAGCCCCGGAAGCTGCCGCAGCCCGGCGAGCGAGTCCTCGGCGTGGTCCAGGGCGTCCGCGCAGTCCCGGTAGGCGGTGTCCGCCCTCCCGCCGGGCTCGCGGTGGGGCCGGTCCCGGCCGCGGAACGCCACCAGGGCACGCAGCGGCTCGGGGAGGCCGGCGCAGGACGAGACGGACGTCAGCACGTCCGGCGGGAGCTCGGTGTCCTCTCCCGCGAACCGGATGAGCGCATCACGCCAGGCCTGGTCGCGCACCTCCGCGGGCAGGTCCTGTTCCAGCAGGCGTATGCCGGGCGCGGCGACGGCCTCGGGCAGCGAGCCGATCGCCCGCAGCACCTCGAGATACAGGTCCGGGACGGACAGCAGGTCCACGAGGACCGCCAGCGCGTCGGGGTCGTCCGGCGCGGGCCGCTCCAGCGCGGTGCGGGCGGAGCGCAGATCACCGGCCCACAGCAGCCCGACGCCGGAGGCGCGCAGTACGGCGGGCCGTACCAGCCTGCGGTCGGGCCGGAACGCCTCGCCCTCGTCGGCGTACGAACCGGGCGCGCTTCCGACGAGCAGCACCAGGAGCCTGACCTCGCCCACGGCCCGGTAGCCGGTGAGCAGTTCGTACTGCTGCTGGTGATCGGTGAGCCCGGCCGGGGTGTCGACGACCAGGAACAGCGGGTCGTCGGGCTCCGGCAGACCGGCCCTGCCCAGCCGGCGGGCGACCCTGGCGCGCAGGGCCTGCGCGGTGTCGAGCTCGGCCGCTCCGGCGCGCAGATCCAGATGGATCACGGCGCCGGACTCCTGGGACGTGCGCATGCTCACTGGGCGTCACCGTCCCACGGGTTGCGACGGGACCGGTCCCGCTCGTCGTCGCCGTACGGCCCCGGGTCACCGGGTGCGTCCCAGGGCACCGGCGGCGGTTCCTCCTCCGGCGGCCGCCCGTCCGCGCCGTACCGGGAGGAGAAGCGGTCACCGCCGTCGTCTTCGTCGTGCTCCCGGCGCCGACCGGTCCAGCCGTCGGCGTCCTTCCGGGATGCGTCGTCGCGCCCGCGGTAGGACCTGCCGTAGTCCTCGCCGGGTTCGTCGCCGCGGGGCCGGCCGTACCCGTCCTCGTCGCGACGGCCGCCGAAGCGCGGGGCGCGGTCGTCGCCGGCAAAACGCCCGCCTTCGGTGTCCTGCTCGTCGCGCCGGTCGCCGTACCGCTCGTCCCGGCCCGTGCCGTACCGCCCGTCCCGGCCCGTGCCGTACCGCCCGTGGTCGTCGGCCGCCGAGTCGTCCCGGAGGCGGTCGTAGCCGTCCCCGGGCTCCCGGTAGGAGTCGTAGGACGAGATCGGCCCGGTGCCCCAGTCGTCGTCGTCCGGTGTCGTGTGCCGGGGTTCGGGGATGTCCGCGCGTGTCCGGGGCGGTGCCGACGTGCCGCCCCGCACATGGTCCAGCAGCGTGCGCAGGGTCGGCTGGACGGCCCGCTGGTCGCCGAACTCCTTGTCCAGGGCGGCCGGAAGGGTCTCCGCCCAGAACTCCCACAGCGGAGCCACCCATCCCTCGACCCGCTCGCCGCCCCGCTCCCGGCGATCGGCGAGCAGCTCCAGCTGGCGCGGGGCGATCTTCTCGACCAGGTCGGCGAAGAGCTGGTGCGGTTCGCTGCCGGTCCGGGCCAGGCCCAGCGGCTGAGCGGCCATCAGTTCACGGCAGTAGTCCTCGACGGTCCGCTCGTCGTCCAGGACCGTCCAGCGCTCGTACGACCGCAGCAGTTCCGCCCAGCTCGACACCCCGCCGGGGTAGTCGCCGAGGCGCAGCCGGACCCCGGGCACGTTCGGGCCGGTCTCGGGGAACAGCCGCAGCCGGATCCGGGCCGGGGAGGCCGGGTCGCCGTCGAGCACGTCCACCTGGCCGTTCCACATGCAGCACAGCAGCCGGTGCAGGATGGTGCGCCGGTCCTCCTCGCTGCTCACCATCCAGCTGTCCCGCCAGCCCAGCCGCTGACGCCAGCGCAGCACGTCCTGGGCCTGCTCGTTGTCCTTGGCGCGGGCCCACTGGCGCAGCACCTTGCGGGCCTCGGGAACCTGGGTGAGGCTCATCTCGCTGCGGAAGAGGACCACGGTGACGGAGTCGCTCTCCACTCCCCGGAACTCGACGGAGTTCTTCGCGTCCGAGGGCAGCCGCAGCGTCTTGCCGAGGTATTCCTGCACCTCCTCCACGGCCTGCACCCGGGGGTGGGTGACCAGGACCCGCAGCGGTCCGGTGCCCTCCGGGGTGAAGCCCACCGGCAACAGTCCCGTCAGCTTGCGGCCGAACAGGTCGAGGGCCTCCTTGCTGACCTGCTCGGTGGCCTCCGGGTCGCCCGCCGCGGCGGCCAGCAGCGTGCCCATGGACGGAAGCAGCGGCCGCTCCTCGAGATGGGTGCCGCTCTCCGCGAACAGCCGCGTGATCCGGGCCTCCAGCCGGCCCTTGACCTGGGCGACGGCGCCCTCGGGGTCGCGGCGGCTGCGCGCGTGCGCCTGGCGCCAGATGTCACCGTCGACCAGCTTCAGCAGCAGCGCGCCCTCGTAGTCGGTCTCGCGCAGTCCCTCGCGGCGGATCAGCCGGGCGACCACGTCCTCGTAGAAGTGGTTGAGGGTGCGCTGCGGCGGCAGCAGATACGAGACGCCGGTGCGGTCCTCGTACAGCTCGCGGCCCTTCTGCGCGGAGGCTTTGCGCTCCTGGTCGCAGTGTCTGCGGAAGGCCCGCACCAGGCGCTCCAGGTCGGCCCCGGCCGCGTCCGCGTGAGGCTGCCAGCGCTGCTGCTGCTCCCGCCAGGCCTCGTGCCACACGGACCGGCAGCGCCACTGGTACCAGGTGTCCTGTTCCTGGATGGCGGCCTGTACGGCGGGGTCCCCCCAGCGGGCCGGTGCCACGCCTCCCATCAGGCCCTTGATCCGTGGGATTCTGGGCGGCTGTTCGGTGATCCCGGGAGGGCGCTGCGGGGCGCGGGCGCGGCTGTCCAGCATGCCCAGGAAGCCGAGCCGGGCGATCGTCTCGTCGCTGTCCGGTATGCCGCGCACGACGCGTTCGGCGAGGAACGGGTCGACGGTCTGGAGCAGTTTGTCGATGGCGGGGCGCGGGGCGAACCGCTCGGCCATCACGGCCGCCTGGGTGTCGGCCTGCACCCGCAGGTCGGCCAGCAGCCGTTGCATGTCGGTGATCCGCTCGCCGAGCGCCTGCTCGATGTTCTTGCTGCCGCGCGGCAGCGGATCGGGCTCGGGTACCGGCAACTGCCTGCGTTCCCACAGTTGTTCGAGGTGGGAGTCGGCGAACAGCTGCCGGATCAGCGGAACCGCCCGCTCGCGCAGCACGGCCCGGGGCCGTTCCACGAGTTCCGTGACCGCCTCCCGCAGCACCCGTCCGGCCACCAGGTCGGCCAGCTGGTCCATCGGGGCGGTCATGGAGGCCACGAGGCTGGTGGAGACGCCCTGCCGGCCGATTCCGGTGGGGGACAGGGAACTGCGGGCCACGCCCCGGTTGATGAAGCTCGCGGCGAAGGTCTGGTAGTCGTCGTCGGCGGCCAGCTTCCGGCCCCGGGAGCGGCCGTCGCCGAGTTCGGTGCCGATCAGCGACATGACGAGGGAGACGATGGAACGGCGCAGGTCGTCCGCCCGGATGCCGGCGGTCGGGCTGAACAGGAACGCCGTGGGCAGGATGCCGGTGCGCAGCCGGATGGGGACGGTGCCCGGGTAGCGGATGGCGAAGGCGGCGTCGTGGTCGAGGTCGCCGATCTCGGCGCCCTCGGTCGGCGCGTTCTGCCGGTCCACGAGCCGGAACAGGTCGACCAGTGCCCGGGCCGCGTTGAGCTCCGCCTCGCGGCCGCCGCCGGTGGCGGCGGAGAACGACGAGGGCATCACGACCAGCGGATAGATCTTCACCCCGTCGAACCGCCGCAATTGGAAGGCGTGGCTGATGAGGTGCAGGTAGTCCAGGAAGATCCCGGCACCGGTACCGCCGGCCACGGAGAAGGCGACGAACACGTCGCAGCCGCTGACCTTGCCGCCGCCCAGCTCGCTCAGGTCACCCGCCGACTTGGCGATCGCGTCGATCGCCTGGAGCAGCGGCTCCAGGACCGGGGCAAGGCTGTGGCGGAGGGTGGCGAACAGGGCGGCGCGTCCGACGGTGGGCAACTGGCCCGCGCCGTTGTGCAGCGGGGTGACCTCCGGTTCGCCGATGACCGGCGGCAGCCAGTCGGCCACCTCCTCGCGCAGGCTCGCCCGGAGCATCTTGGTCACTTCCGGTGAACTGTCGAAATTCGGCAGCAGGTTGTGCGTGGCGCGGGACGTCCGGGCGTACGCGGCCCGCAGCGACGGGTCCACATTGAACTGCGGCAGCCGCCGCAGGTCGCTCTCGCTGTAGTCCGCGTAGACGAACTGGAGGCAGTCGGGCAGCTGGAAGGGCGGGTGACCGGTCCGCCGGCTGAGCGCCATGCCGTCGGGGCCGCACAGTTCGGCGCGCAGCCGGCGCTCCAGTTCGGCGCCGACCAGTCCCCCCGTGCCCCCCAGGCCGACGAAGAGCATCGGCTGGAAGATCTTCATGGTTTCCTCCCCGTTCGCGGCCGGTGCGGCCGCGGGTGTGTGCTGAGTCGAGTCCGCGGGTGCGCGGCGCGGTGGCCGCGGGTGCCGGGTACGGAGCCGGGTGGGGCGGTGCGGTGCCCGCCCGGCGGCGCGTCACACGGCGTCGGGTGGTGTCTGACAGGTCCGGCCGCGCCTCACAGGTACTCGTCGTAGCGCCCGCCGACGCGGTCGCCGGCGGGCATGGAGCCGGAGGCGGGCGCATGGGGGCGGGGATCCTCGCCCAGGGCCAGGGACAGCGTGTCGGTGAGGGCGACCTGGCCCCTGGCGGGCAGCGGGGTCCGGCCGTCCCGCTTGCGCAGCACCGCTCCGCCCTTGGGGCTGCGCTGCACGGCGTACGGCCCGTGGGGGCGCCGTTCGATACGGGGGCTGCGGTGGGGTTCGGCGATGGTGAACTCGTACCAGCCCTTGTGCCCGCGTCCCGCCCGGTGTTCGCCGAGGACGGTGCCGTCGGCCGCGAGCAGCCGCAGCATCAGACCGTTCGGGTCCGTGCGCTTGCCGCGCTGCCACACCCATGCGGCGGCCAGCGCGGCGAGCAGCGCCACCAGGGCGGCACCGCCCAGGAACCATCCCCAGTACTTCTCCCAGATGCCCGGCTCGGGTGTCACGCGCACCGAGAGCGGAAAGCGGGCGAGGATCCGGTTGTGGTCGGTGCTGTCGACGACGGCGACGGTGCCGGCGAGCCGGAGCCCGTCGTCACCGAGGCGGTCGCCGAAGACGTCCGCCGGGGCGACCTGGACGGTGATCTTCCGTGGGTCCGACTCACCGGGCTTGACGGTGATCGTGGCAGGGTCGAGCGACAGCAGTCCGGAGCGCAGGTCGGTCACGGAGAGCCGCAGGGTGTGCGGAGTCCGGCCGGTGTTGTGCACGGCCAGGGTACCGGCGATGCCCGCGCCGGGGTGGACGCTCGCCGGAGGCAGGTCGAACGCGGCGGTGACGGGCAGCTGGCCGGGGGCGACCTGGCCGCTCTGGCTGCGGGTGTCGGCGCTGAGCCCGGAGGCGGTCAGCGTGGCGCTCACCTTCAGGGCCCCGCCGGCGCTCCGCGGGACCCGCACGGTGCCGGTGAAGGAGCCGTCGCCCGCGGTGGGGTCGGGCGCCTTGCCGTCGTCGGTGAGGCTCAATTCCTGGGGGGCGAAGCCGTCACCGGTCAGTTCGCTGCGCACCCGCAGGCCGGCGTAGTCGCGCGGGTCCTTGATCTCGTAGCCCTCGCGGGTCTGGAGCCGCATGGTCACCGTGACCTTGTCGCCGGCCTGCGGCGACGGCGGGTCCATGGTGATCGCGCCGCGCAGCTCGCCCCGCCACAGCACACTGACGGCGACGGGCAGCGAGCGGTGTCCCTCGGGGGCCTCCGCCCTCACCTTCCAGGTTCCGGGCAGCGGGTCGACGACCCTGAGCGCCTCCACGGCGTCGCTGCCGCCGGCCAGTTCGAAGCGGGAGCCGTGGCGGGCGCCGTGGGTGGGGACCTTGTCGCCGTTCGGGTCGTAGTAGGTGATCCGCACCTTCGGGTCGCCCTTGTCGACCACGATGCTGCCCACGGTCGCGAGCGGCGAGATGCCGATCTCCAGGGTGGTGGGCGGGCGCTTGGGCGCGGGCCCCTGTTCGTGGCGCAGGCAGTGGGCGGCGGCGAAGATCTCCTCCAGGGCGCTGCCGATGTCCTCCGGTTTCACCTTCTTGGGTTCCGGGCGGGCGGAGGGCAGGTCGACACAGCCCTTCCGGTAGCCGCCGGCGGCCATCTTCTTCAGCTCGTCCCAGCGCGGTTCGGAGCCGAAGCCGAGCGGCCAGATCTGCACTTTCTGCTGGGCGGCCTCCTTGAGCGCCTGGTCCAGCTGCCGCTTCCCCTCGGCCTCGCGGTGCGCGGGGTCGCCGTAGCTGGGGCTGTCGGTGACGTCCATCTTCCCGTCGGTGAGCAGGAACAGCACGCGCGGCCGGGCGGGGTCGGTGCCGTCGGCGAGGTCGTGCACGCCCTGCCGTATCGCGCTCGGGAAGTCGGTGCCGGTGCCCTTGTCCCTCGGGCGGCTGCGCAGCTTGCCGACGCACTCGCCGATGTTCTCGCGGCCCGCCGCGTCCAACGCGGTCCGCGGGCACACCGGGTCCACCGCCCGCTGGTCCGCCGACTCCGCGGCGGCGAACCCGAAGACGGTGACATGGGAGTCCGAGGAGACGTCACCCAGCGCGATCCGTGCGGCAGCGGCCTTCTCGGCTTTCATGTCGGCGGGCGTGAGGCTCGCGGACTCGTCGACGGCCACCGCGTAGTCGACCGCCGGGAACGCGGACGCGGAGTCCGCCGCCGGCGCCGGATCCGGGCCGGCCGGTGCCGGCGGGGAAAGGAACAACGCGGTGCCCGCCAGAAGCAAGGCCCCGGCGCGGCGCGCTCGGCCGCGGCCCGTTGCCGTCTGCGGTCTTCCCGTGACTCTTCTCACGGCCGCCCCCTAGTTTCCTGGTTCGTGTGTGCGTGACGTGCTCGGGTTGCGGGCCGGGCCACGCGTCAGCGCGGCGTCAGGCCCCAGATCAGTGCCAGGGCGGCCGACAGGGCGAGGGCGCCCATGCCCCAGCGGATGGCCCGGTATTTGGCGGACAGGATGGCGCTGACGTCCACGGCCTGGACGAGCAGCCACTCGGCGGGGTCCCGCCCGGCCTGGGCGACCCGGGCGGCGAGCCGCTCGAGGTCGCAGGCCACGAGGTCGCCGAAGTACGTCACCCCGTCCCGGTCGCGGAGCGTGCCGGTGCGCGGCATCAGCGCACCGATCAGCGCCGCCACCGCGCCGGCCCAGAGCAGGCCGGCGAGGAGCAGGGTCACGTCGGCGGTCCCGTAGTGGGCCGGCGCGCCGTGCCACCCGATCAGGAACGCGGGCAGGGCGAGCGTCCCCGACAGCAGCACGGCGGCCTTCGAGTCGGCCCGGCCGAGGTCCTCGCGGACCGTGGCCAGCAGCCGCTCGGCGATGTGCTCCCCCGCCCGGTCGTGGCGGTGCCGACCCCCGTCCGGCACGGGCCCGACCGGGTCGGAGGAGGTCCTTCGGGCCTCGTCCTCGGCGGTCATCACTCCTCCTCCGCCCAGGACCAGCCCTCGTCCCGCGGGCGCCTGCGCCCACGCGGCGGCGCGAGACCGGACTCGTCGGCCGGGTACGGCTCCGCCGGGTACGCCGGCCCGCGCGACGGGCCGTCCCAGTCCGGGTCGTCCCGGTCCGGGCCGTCCCGGTCCGGGTCGTTCCAGTCCGGGTCGTTCCAGTCCGGGTCGTCCGCCGGGTAGGGGTCGGAGCGGTGGGGCTCCGTCCGGTACGGCCGGGCGTGGCGCGGCGGCTGTTCGCCGGCGTCGGGATCGTCCACCGGGTAGCCGTCCGGCCGGTACGTTCTGCCGCGTGCCGGCGGGGCGTCCCGGTCCGGGTCGTCCGCCGGGTAGGGGTCGGGGCGGTGGGATCCGTGGTGCGGGCGGGAGCCGGGAGCGCCGGCGCCGGCGGGGCGCCGCCGCTCCGCCGGGCCGAAGTCCCTTCGGTACGGTTCCCGCCGGGGCGGCTCGTCCGACACCCAGGCCGGGGTGAACGGCCCCTCGGCGGACGGCTCCAACTGCCGGGGTTCCTGGTGACGGTGAGGGGGCATGGTGCCGATGGGGCCCTGGAGGGGCCGGCGGCGGTCCTGGTTGAGGAGGTTCAGGAGCTGGGTCTCGACGTCGACGGAGTGGAGTTCGCCACGCAGCGCCATGTCGTAGAGCCGGTCGACCCGCTCCTTCTCGTCCTCCCTGCCCTCCTGGCGGATCTTCTCCAGGAAATCCTTGGCGCCCTCGGGGTCGGCGGCCAGCATGAAGCTGAGCTGTTCCAGTTCCCCGCCGAGCAGCATGCGCCGGAACTCCTCCTGCCGCACCCGGGTGATCTCGGCATCGGCCCGCACCTCGCGTTCCCTCTTCGCATAACCGATGGCTTCGTCGTCCACCCCCAGGCGGACGTACAACCGCACCCGCAGGCCGAGTTCGGCACCGAGGTCGTTCCACCGGCCGCCGGCGCACTCCCGGGTGATGGCGCGATTGGCCCGTTCGGCGTCGGTGACCGGGTAGGTCAGTGTGACCTCGCGCAGCCGTTCCAGCACCGGGGAGGTGAGCCGTGCCGCGACGTCGGTCACGACCTGGACGGCGGCCAGGCGGGGGTCGGTCACCTCCCACTCGATGTCCACCTCGGCCTTGAAGAAGCTGGTGCCGCCGGCGGCCGGCAACTCCAGCCGGAGTGCCGACACATGGGTTCCCTGGGCGATCTCGCAGACCGAGTACGGTCGTGACAGCCCCCGCTTGCCGACGTGCCGCGTGCCGGAGACGGTGATCACGCTGTGGCCGCCGTTGCGGTAGAACACGACCAGGGCCCGCCGGGGGCTCGGCGAGGGGAGCCCGCCGGTGGGCGGGTAGTCCCGCAGGAACGGCCCGGCGGGCATCGCGCCCGAGCCCGCCGCCTCGTCCTGTTCCTGGTTCTCAGCCATGCCTGTCCTCCTCGCGGTTCCTCTCCCGGCGCGTCCTTTGCGGGCGCGGCCCGTTCCGGCGCATGTCGTCCCGGTGCGGTCCGTCAGGGCGTTGCCGGTCCGGTGGTGTGACGGCCAGCCACCACAGGTCGCGGGCCTGGGGGTCGGGAAGGGGGTTGTCGGGGTCGTGCATCATGCGGCGCAGCAACCAGTCCAGGCGCCACCGGTCGTGTTCCTCGGTCACCAGCGCGGGCAGCAGGACGGCGAGCCCCGGCCGGGTCCACTCGGTGCCGTCCTCGCGCACCGCGGACCGCAGCAGCCGCTCCAGCGCGTCCGTCGCCACTTCCCTCGCACGTGCGGTGTTCAACGTGGTCCACATCAAGTCGGCCATCGGACGGACGAGTTCGGGCCGGGTGTCGGCGAGGGCGAGCGGCAGCGGCCAGTCCCCGCGTTCCCCCAGGGGCGATGCCGGGTGGTCCGTGAGCACCTCGTCCACCGTGGTCAGCGAGAGCCGCACGGTGGTCACCAGCCCGAGGTCCTGGTAAGCCTCGCGCTTGTGGTGGGTCCACTCGGACATCCGCTCCAGCACCCGTTCCGCGTCCGGCAGCGCCAGCAGCCGGACGACGTTGAAAGAGGCGACCGCGGTCTGGTCCCCGTCGTCGTGCACCCCGATCCGTGCCAGGGCGTCCAGGGCGTCGTCGGTGCTGGGCGCGGCGTTGCCGTAGCCGAGCGTCATCGCCGCGGTCCAGCGCAGCGTCTTGGTGCCGTTCCGGCTCCAGTCGTCCACCAGCCGGTGCACCGCGCGGCGGTGCGAGTCGTGCCCGGCAGCCTGGTCCAGCGTGGTGGCCGCGAAGATCCTCCGGCGGGGTGTCGTCGCTTCGGCGAGCGGCCGGACCAGCTCGGCGTAGCCGTGGTCGAAGTCCCGTACGCACAGCTCTCCGGCGGCCACCGCGGCGCGCATCCACACCTGGGTGCGCGGGTCGTCCGCCAACTGCCGCAGCCAGCGCACCACGGGTGCCCGGACCGGGAAGTGACGGTCCCACAGTTCGGTGAGCACCGCCGTCGGCAGCGCGGACCCCTGGTACCAGATGAGCCGGGCCGGCACCTCGGCTCCGGCCACCTCGACGGTGCCGTCGGCCAGTTCGGCGCGGGAGAGCGCCAGGTCGGCCTCCGGGTCGTCGCAGAACAGCGGACGGGCGGGGGTGTGGTCCGGGTCGCTCTGGACGGACAGCTCCCAGGTGAGCAGGTGGGCGGCGGCGGCCACCGCGCTGTATGAGGCTCCGCCCAGCACGGCGAGGGCGATCCGGAACGCCACGGGATGGAACAGGGTCGCCGTGCCCGGCCGCCCCGTGGTGCCGTCCGGCTGGGCCGGGGGCACGGTGAGCGCCCGGTCCACTCCGGCGAACCACTCCTGCGCCTGGCGCGCGGCGAGGCTCCGGCACCCGGACAGCAGTTCCTCGTAGGGCAGGTCGCCCCGCACGTGCCCGGCCAGCAGCGAGGCGAGCAGCTCGGCCTCGGCGGGGCGCAGGTGCTTCAGCCCGATGGCGTCCTTGACCTCCGCCCGGCCCATCAGCTCGACGGCGCGCCGGAACAGCTCGTCGGCCGAAGCGGTCGCGTCCGGTGCCGTGGCGGCGTGCCGCTCCAGCAGTTCACGCAGCCGGGTGTGGACCAGTTCCCGGGTGGGCGCGGGCGGGCAGAGCATGCCGTAACGGCCGGCGAGCAGGGAGTTGGTCGCGGATCCGACCGTGACGACGATCACCGCGTAGGCCTCGCAGCGCTCCAGGGCGGCGGCGAGCTCGTCGAGGTCCATCTCGTCGGGGGGCTGGACGCCCGGCCTGGTGAAGGACAGCTCCAGCAGATACCCGGTGGCGCGCCGCGGCCGCTCGCCCTCCTCGTCCTCGCCGCCCCGCGGCTCGTCCAGGGAGGTCGCCAGCTGCCGTACCCCGTCCGCCGGGTCGACCCGGCGGATCCGGGAGCCGGAGGGGGGACCCGGGTTCGCGCCGTCCGCCCCCGGCGTCGTGACCTCGTCCAGCAGCGACAGCGCCGTGCTCGCGCGTCCGGTGCCCGGAGCGGCGCCGAGCACCAGCAGCCGCTGGGCGCGGAGCGCGTTGCGCAACAGGACGTAACCCTCCGGTTCCACATGGATCCGGCGGAGCCTGCGCAGTTCCTCGTCCGGTACGGGTCCGCCACGCAACCCGGCACCGGCGGTGCGGGTGTCCAGCCGCAGATTGAATGTGTCCCCGATGTGGGCGCTGCGGAAGTAGGAGCGGTCGAAGCCGGTGTAGTCCCGGCCGATGTCGAACAGCAGCCGGGTGGCACGGCGCGTGCGGGCGGCGGAGGCGAGGTCGGTGGGCCCGTCCTCACCGTCCTCCCCGGCGAGCGGGTCGCGGGTGTGCTCCTTGAACCGCCCGGCGGCACGCTCTCGTTCCCGCTGCCGTTCCTTCTCCTGGTCCTTCTCCTGTTCGGTGGTCTCGTCCCCGGTGGCCGCGTCGTCGCCGCCGGCCTTGCCGTCCGCCTTGGCATCGGCCTTGCGGTCCGCCTTGGCACCGGCCTTGCGGTCCGCCTTGGCACCGGCCTTGTGGTCGCCGTCGCCGGGCCGCTCGTCCCGGTCCCGCGTCTCCTCGGTCCGGGAGCCGGCGGTGTCCGGCCTCCCGGGGGCCTGCTGGGCCGTGCCACCCGCCTGCTGGTCGTCACTCACTCGGCCCGCCCCTTCCGCTGCCCGCCGTCCCGGTTGACGACAGGGCCGATGTGCACGGGCTGGTGGTAGACGTTGTCCCGGTGCTCGTAGAAGTCGCGGCCGACGTTGATGTGCGTGCTGCTGCCGGCCGGCCCGGTAGGCGCGCCGGCCGCGGGCGGACCGGCATCCGACGGACGGCGTCCGGCGGCGGGCGCGGAGTCCGTGGCGTCGGGCGCGCCGCCCACCTCGCCGGGCGCGGGAGTCCCGGTCTCGGGCGCGGGGGCTTCGGCGGCAGGCGCGGGGGCTTCGGCGGCAGGCGTGGGGGCTTCGGCGTCGGGCGTGGGGGCTTCGGCGTCGGGCGCCGCCTCGGTCCGGATCGTGGGGGCGGGCCGCCCGGGAAGGTGGCACCAGGCGGTGACCTCGCCCTCCTTCAGACGCAGCCGGACCGGAGAGTATCGGGCGGGATCGATGAACTTTCCGCCGCTGCTGACCACGTCCTCGTACAGCGACTGGGAGGTCATCAGCACCAGGTCGGCGTCCTCGGCGTCGAGCAGCCGCCGGGCGACGGCGGAGTCGGCCAGCCGGCAGGCGAGGTCGACCGCGCGCCCGCTGATGCCCCGCTCGTCGTGCCGGACCGGACCGACGTGCATGCCGATCCGCAACCCCAGAGGCCGGCGCAGGCCGCGGTTCTCGTCCCGCAGCTTCTCGTGCACCTCGACCAGCCACAGGCCGAGCAGCCGGCTCACCGAGACCCGGCCCGCCACCGACACCAGCACGCCGTCCCCGCGGTCCTCCATGTGCAGGGCGTCGCCCGGCACGGCAGCGTGCTCGAACGCCGTCTGCAGCACCCGGTAGATGCGGGCGCGCAGGTGCGTCTTGTCGATGTCGTCGTACTCGCCGGAGCGTCTGGCATCGACGCTGATCACCGACTCGTAGTGTGCTTCGGCGAGTTCCGGTGCGCCGTGGTTCACCCATGCCCCCCTGCTGCGTTGTCGCTTCCCGAAGAGGTGGTCGTCCCGTTCAGCGTCGGGCCCGGGACGCGGGCCGTCTGTAGCCGTTTACACACGGCGGGGAAGAGGTTCTATTCGTGATGGCCGGCCGCGAGGAGCGCGAGCAGGTCCGAATCGACGATCTGCACCGACCGGTTGCCGGTGCGCACGATGTTCTGTCCGCGCAGCAGGCGCAGGGCCTTGGCGACGGCCTCCCGGGTGGCTCCGATCGTGGCGGCGAGCTCGTCCTGGGCCAGCCGCACGACCGGCCCGGCGGACGGGAGGCCCGGGGGTGGATGGCCCGCGGACGGTGTGTAGGGCCCGGAGGGTTCGACCTCGGAGAATTCGATCAGGCGGCTGGCGAGGCGCTGCAGCACGGTGAGCGAGGCGAGCGCGGACCGTTCCTGGTCGGCGCTGCGGAGGCGGAAGGCGAGCTGGCGTATCACCAGACCGCTGACCCGGGGGTGCAGGGCGAGATAGCGGCGGAACGCGTCCCCGGAGATGACCTGGGCCTCTGTCGGGCCCAGCGCGCGGACGGTGGCGCTGCGCGGATGCCGGTCCAGTGCGGCCATCTCGCCCAGCAGTTCACCGGGGCCACGCAGCCCGAGTATCAACCGGGTGGCCCCCCGGTCCATCGCCACGGAAACGGTCACCCACCCCCGAAGTATGATCACGACGTGACTCGACCGGTCACCTTCTGTCATGAGATGGGCATCTGCCGGATACCGCTTCCGGGTGCCGAGTTCCATCACACTCTCGCGCTCTTGGGCCGTCAGAGCGTCCGCGAACGCCAGCTCATTGCCGAGCAGCCCCATGGCCATGCCCCCCGCCGCCGTTCGGATGGCCGTTTTTCGATGGCGATGATGGTGACAGAACGCCGTTTTTCAACGAGTGAATCACGCCATATCACGGATACGGACCAGTAACCCGTTAACGGCCAGGTGGATCGCGGGACCGTGCCACACCTGCGGCCCGCTCCGCCGCCCGGGCGGCGCCGAGCCCCTCGCTCCGCTTCCCGTAGCTCAGGACGACCATGAGGTCAGGCCACCGTCGCGGCGGTGAACCGCGCATATGCGAAATTCGGACCGAGAAGTGGATTTGGCGAGAACTCTGATTTCCGTCGCCGAAGCCTGTAACGCGGCGGCGGTGGTGCCCCGCAGAGAGGCAAAGGGGCGGTGGGTACCGGCGCGGAAACCATGGGGAGGCCAACTCGTCGCGCTCGACGCCCCGTTGAGAGTGAAGCCGGGCGGTGCGTGATCCCGGTCCGGCAGGACGCCGAGGAAGCCTGAGGTCACGGAGGCGTGTGTGACGACGGTCGTGTCGCACTCGGCGGCGAAGGCGGTGGCGCGGGCTCCGTTCCGCTGGACGGCGGCGTCCCACGCTCGACCCGCTCGACCGACCTGCTGCTCATGCGGAGGGCGCGGGCGGCCCGCCGAGCTCGGCGGGCGGTACGAGTGCCGGCGCGACGGGTGCCCCCGAGCGGCCGTCGCGCCGGCACGTCCACGGGCGCCGTGGGCCGGTGCGTTCACGCGCCGCGGCCCACGCGCCCCTGTGCTACGACGTCACGCAAGCGATGGAACCGACGGGCAGGTTGTTGCCCGTCGAGGTCGCCGTGAAGCCGAACGTGACACTGCCGCCGGCGGGCACGACCCGGTTGTAGTCGACGTTCTTGACCGTCACCGTGCCGTCCGCGGCCGTGGACAGGGTGCCGTTCCACACGCTGCCGATCTTCGTGCCGTCGCCGGGCTTCCAGGACACCGACCAGCCGCTCAGCGGCGCGGTGCCGTGGTTCATCACCTCGACGGAGCCCTGGAAGCCGCCACCCCAGGAGCTGGTCACGCTGTACGAGGCCATGCACGAATCCGCCGGCGTGGGCGTGGGCGTGGGGGTCGGGGTGGGCGTGGGGGTCGGCGTCGGGGTGGCCGAGCCACGGATGCCGGTCACCTCGCCGTGGCCGCCGTCGAAGACGACGTCCGAGCAGGAGAAGAAGTTCTCCTGGCTGTCGGAGCGCACCCACTGGATGAAGACCAGCGCGTCACCGGAACGCCCGGAGGGCAGCTTCAGGTCCCAGTAGTAGTGGCCGCCGTCCGTGCCCGGCGAGCCCTGCTGGGGCGGGTTGGTGACCGTCTGGATCAGGTCCAGGTCCGCCCAGCGCAGTTGCGAGGTGGGCGACCAGCCGGGCTTGGTGAGGTAGACGCGGAAGTCGCCCGGGTGCGCGGCCCAGTTGCTGTACTGCACCTGGATCGTGCCGCCCGAGGTCAGGTGGGTCCTCGGCCAGTCGGCGCGGGCGGCGTTGTACGCGGCGAAGTCGTACGGCGACCGGTTGCCGGCGCTGCACAGGGTGCCGTCCGGCACATAACCGGCCCCGCGGCCGCCCGCGTTGGAGTCGAGCACCGCGAACCAGTTGTACAGCGCCGTCGCCCCGCTCTTGGCCAGCGCGTCCTTGCACGCCGGGTTGGTCGGGTCGAGGCTGCCGGTGGCGGTGCGGGCGTCCAGGTAGCACAGGTAGGTGCGCGATCCGGGGAGCATCGCCACCCCGTGCGCCTGGGCGCGGCCCTGGCCGAGAAGGGCCAGGCCGAGCGCCGCGAGCAGGGTGGCGAAAGCCGCCGCCACCGAGAGGAGTCTGCTGCGTCGAGCCACGTTCACTCCTTCCGTCGTTCGTTCTTCCGTGCTCTTCGTCGCCTTTGTCGTCGCCTTTGTCGTCGCCTTTGTCGTCGCCTTTGTCGTCGTCTTCGCCGTTGCCGTTGTCGTCGTCTTCGCCGTTCTTCCGGCTGCTCGTCCGACGTCGCCGCCGTCCGCCGTCGCCCTCGTCACCGGTGCCGTCGCCGCTCCCGGTGACGGGCCGCGGGCTGGAGCCTCCGCCCGCCCGGGGAGGGCGCCGGCCGGGCGGGCGGAGGAGTGCGGAGGGGCGCGGAGGGAGACGGGGTCCGCCCCGTCGGTGCGGGGAAGGGGAGCGGACTCCGGCGGGCCCGTCACAGCGCCACCGCCTCACGGCGTCACGGCGTCACGGCTCGCAGCGCCACCGCGTCACGCGCCGCTGCAGGCCGTCCCGTTGAGGCTGAAGGCGTCCGGCTTGGCGAACGTGCCGCTGTAGGTGCCCTGGAAGCCGAACGTCTGACTGGCACCGGGCGCGATCTGGGAGTTGTGCGCCAGGCCGGTCGCCGTCACGGCTCCCGAGGACGGGGAGACGGTGGCGTTCCAGGCGTTGGTGATCCGCTGCCCCGAGGGCAGGGTGAAGGCGAGCTTCCAGCCGTCCACGGCGGAGGTACCGGTGTTGCTGACCGTGACGTCGGCGGTGAAGCCGCCCTGCCAGGTGCCGGCGGTGTACGCCACCTTGCACGCCAGGGTGCCGCCGGGTCCGCCCGGTGTGCCGCCGCCGGTGTTGACGGTCGAGGAGAAGGAGGTCACCGCGAGACCGGTGCCGTTCTGCCAGGGCTCGAAGCCCGCCTGAACACTCGTCAGATACCAGCTGCTCTGGGCGAGTCCGCGCGAGATCGCCTGGCGGACGAAGTCCATCACGTCGAAGCTCCAGCTGCCGATCGCCGAGGGGGCGACGAAGGACAGCACGTCGTTGGAGCCGTTGCTGCCGGACCAGACCTGCCAGCTGCGGCCGGCGACGGTGGCCGTGCCGACCTGGGAGCCCACCGGCTGGATCGGCCCGACCTTGTTGAACCAGACCATGATCTCCGTCTTGTTCACGCCGTCGGTCCGGGGCGTCGGGTCGAGCCAGATGTCGTACGCGGCGTCGTAGACGGCGTCACTGACGTAGGTGTAGGAGATGCTGGTCGGCGCGCTGGAGATGCCGCTGAGCCGGGCCGGGAGGCTGGTGCCCGGGGAGCAGTTGGTGTAGTGGCAGCCGTTGTAGACCGACGGGTACGACTTGGGGGCTCCGTTGGTGGGCACCGATCCGTCGGCCTGGCTGATGCGGAAACCGGAGTCGGTGACCGTGATGCACTGGGTGGCGCTGGTGCCCCAGCGGTTGTTCTGGACGACGTAGCGGCCCTGGATCGTCGTCGTCCCGTACTGCTCGCAGATCGTGGTGTCCGCTCTCGCCTTCGGGGCGGTGACTCCGAGCGCCGCCACGGCGGCGAGGGCGACGAGCAGTGCGCCGAGCACGCGGTGCACGGCTGTGGGGTGATGCGGTAACGGTCGCATGTGGGGGTCCTCTCGGAGGGAGGCCGGTACGGCGCCTGGACAGTGGGAGCGCTCCCATCCATCGGTTGCCACGGACTGTAGGGAGCACTCCGTGTCCCTGACAAGACGGGAGACGAGAAAGGATCGAAGATTCTTCGAAACCCTAGTTCGCAGCGGGTGCTGATGGGCTGTTACATTGGGCCGAAAGGCTGGGAGCGCTCCCGAAAACGTTCGACAGGAGGCGTCCGGGGGCGTCCCAGGCACGAGAGGGCTCCGGCGGCGTCCACGGTGCGAGAAGCCCGGCAGGGGCTACGGCGCCGAGTCGCGCAGCACGAGTTCCGTGCGGAGGATCACGTGCCGCCAGGCGACGGCCGGCTGCTCCATCTCCTCCAGCAGCAGCCGTACCAGGGCCCGGCCGATCTCCTCCAGCGGCTGGCGGACGGTGGTCAACCGCGGATCGGTGCGCTGCGCCAGCGGGAAGTCGTCGAAGCCGATCACCGCGACGTCGCCGGGCACCCGGCGGCCCGCCGCGCGCAGGGCGGCCAGCGCCCCGGCGGCCGTGGTGTCCGAGGCGGCGAACACGCCGTCGATGTCCGGGTGCCGCTCGAGCAGCTCGGCCATGGCGCGCCGCCCGCTCTCCTCGGTGAAGTCGCTCTCCGCCTCCCAGGAGGAGCGGCTCCGGATGCCGGCGCGGTCCAGGGCCTCCCGGTAGCCGCGCAGCCGGCACTGGGCGACGTACATGTCGAGCGGCCCGGTGATCGTGGCGATCCTGCTGCGGCCGCCGTCGAGCAGGTGGGCGACCGCGGCGCGGGCGCCGCCCACGTTGTCGGCGTCGACGTAGGTGACGCACTCGTCGCCGGAGCGGCGCCCGAGCAGGACGGTGGGCAGCCCGGCCTCGGCGAGCATGTCGGGCAGCGGGTCGTCGGCGCGCACGGACATCAGCAGGGCGCCGTCGACCCGGCCACCGCGCGCGTACTCCACGAACCGCTGCCGCTCGGCGGCCGTGCGGACGAGGGTGAGCAGCAGCTGCATCCCGGTGTCGGTCAGGGCGTCGCTGACCGCCCGTACCGTCTCGGCGAAGAACGGCTCGCCGAACAGCCGCCAGTCCTGCTCGGTCATGGCCAGGGCGACGGCGTCCGCGCGCCGCCCGGCCAGGGAGCGGGCGGCGAGGTTGGGCACGTACCCGAGTTCGGCGATGGCGCGCTGCACGGCGCGGCGTGTCGAGTCCTTCACCCCCGCCGCGTTGTTGATCACCCGGGACACGGTGCCCCGCCCCACCCCGGCGCGGGCGGCCACCTCCTCCAGCGTCGGTGTACCGGGACGCTGCCTGCCCATGACCACCTCCCCCATGAGATCACCGATACTACGGGCACCGGGTCCGCGGGGCCGGGGCGACCGGGCGCCCGTGTCCGGTCATATGGGCGGCGTCCGCGGGGAGTTGGCGGGAAAGAGGGAAAGAGCGGTGACCGCGCGGGTGGCGGCCGGTCGCCGCCCGCGGCCCGGTCCGGCCGAGGGGGCCGCCGCCGCGTTCCCCGCGCCTTCCCGCCCGGCCCTGCGGTGTTCCGCACGGCCGGGCGGGCGCAGCCGGAGACGGCCGGATCCGGTGCCTTCGCTGGGCGGAGTCCGGCCGCCTCGCGCGCCTGCGACGCACGCGGTGCGCCGAACCGGCGCGGGGGCCCGACGACCGGCCGCGTCACGCGTGCGCGACGCACGGGGCCGGGGGCGCGATCCCCGCGTTCTCGAGCGCGGCCGCTTCCCGTGTGCGCGACGCACGGGTCACGGGTCAGCCGCCGTCGTCCCCCGGATGCCCGGCCGTGACGAGGGCCTGCATGAGGTCGACCGCGCTGCCGTCGTGGTCGCTGCCGGCGGTGCCGCTGCCGGTCTGGACGTTGGCCGTGCGGTCGATCTCGAGGATCGAGTCGGCGTGGGAGTTGTCGACGACGGTGATCACACCGTCGGCCGCCGCTGCCGGGGCGCCGGCGGCGAGCAGTGCCGCGGCCAGGGCTCCCGCCGTCCGCAGCCGTGGTGCGGCGGGGCTCACGCGGGCACCTCCTCGGCCTCCGGCCGGCGGCCCGCGATGTTGCGCTCCAGCAGCCGGGTGGCCGCCTGGACGCCGACGCCGTGGCCCGGTTCCACCTCCGGCAGGCGGCCGTCGGCGTGTTTGAGGTCGGTGAGCGCGCGGTCCATCGCCTCGTGGGCGGCGAAGAGGCACGGGGTGCTGTAGATGGCGACGTCCACGCCGAGGGCGGTGAGTTCGCCGAGCGAGAGGCGGGGGGACTTGCCGCCGGCGATCTGGTTGAACAGCAGCGGCTTGCCGCCCACCACCTCGCGCACCCGGCGGATCCACTCCACGCTGCGGATGCCGTCGACGAGGACGACGTCGGCGTCGGTGGCGGCCAGGGCCTCGGCCCGGCGCAGGATGTCGTGCTCGTCCGTGGCGTCCGTGCGGGCCACCACGACCAGCTCCTGACGGGTCGCCAGCACCTTCTCCAGCTTGTGCAGGTACTCGTCGAGCGGCAGCACCTGCTTGCCGTCGGCGTGCCCGCAGCGGCGCGGGCGCTTCTGGTCCTCCAGGATCACGCCGGAGGCGCCGATCCGCTCCAGCCCCTCCACGACGTGGCAGGCGACCTCGGGGTCGACGTACCCGTCGTCGATGTCCACCAGCAGGTGGTGGTGGGGGAAGGCGCCCCGCAGCCGCTGGACGAACGCCACCATGTCCGGCCAGGCGATAAAGCCGATGTCCGGCAGCCCGTAGTACGAGGCGGCGAAGCCGAAGCCGGAGACGAACATCCCGTCGTAGTGCTGAGCCGCGATCGACGCGGAGTACATGTCGAACACGCCGATCAGCGGCGTGGTGCCCGGCCGGCCGATCTGCTCCCGCAGCTTGTTTCCGTGACTCAAGGTCTGGCTCCTCCCATGGGCGAACGCGCGGCATGTGCGGACCGCCTCGACACGGCGGCCCTTTGCCAAGACAAGAGGATCTCTTGGTCCGCGCCGGGACTTCTTCTTGTACGTGCTTTACTCACCTGTTCGGAGCAGCCGGTTCACCGCAGAAACGTCACGGGCCGACCGGTGTGCAACCTGTTCGCAACCTCCCGGATGCTTGCCTGGCCGTCATGTACGAGGAGATCCCGCGCGTCGCGCTCACGCCCGCGGCCGCCGAGCTGGTGCGGCGGCTGCGCGAGGTCCACGGGCCGCTGATGTTCCACCAGTCGGGCGGCTGCTGCGACGGCAGCGCCCCGATGTGCTACCCGGCGGGCGAGTTCCGCACCGGCGGTTCGGACGTGCTGCTGGCGGAGCTGGAGGTCGAGGGGGTGGCCGAGCCGGTGCCGTTCTGGATGTCGCGCAGTCAGTTCGCGGCGTGGTGCCACACCCGGCTCGTCGTCGACGTGGTGCCCGGACGGGGCAGCGGTTTCTCGCTGGAGGCACCCGAGGGGGTGCGTTTCCTGATCCGTTCGCGCGTCGTCGGCGCCTAGACATCCCGCTGCTCCGCGCCGTCTGGTGCACTTCCCCCGATTCCTGCCACAGTTGACGTGACATCAGGGGGTCGTGT
Organism: Streptomyces echinoruber; assembly: GCF_014651135.1. Lineage (GTDB taxonomy): Bacteria > Actinomycetota > Actinomycetes > Streptomycetales > Streptomycetaceae > Streptomyces > Streptomyces echinoruber. The sequence continues at coordinate 92,246 of NZ_BMWH01000008.1, read as the reverse complement.
GACGCTGCGTCGGAAGCGGTGCGGAAGAACGACGAGCAGGCCGGCGGCCCTCCTGGCCGCCTGTGTCGCGCTGGCCGGTGCGGCCCTGACGGGGGCGGCACCGGCCGGCGCCGTCACGGGCGGCGGCACCGGCATCGCCCCCGGAGTGGTGTACGAGGAGGTCGACGTGCCGGCGGCCGGGGGTGTCGCGCACGCCCATGTGCTCCGGATCGACCTGCGCGATCCGCACGTGCACCTGGGTCTGCTCACCGCGGGCGCGGTGGCCGCGCGGGCGCCGGTGTCGCGGATGGCCGACGCGCAGGGCGCCGTGGCCGGTGTCAACGGGGATTTCTTCAACATCACCGAGAGCCGGCATCCGGGCGTCGAGGCCACGGGCGCGGCGGTGGGACCGGCGATCGCCGCCGGGCGGGTGCTGAAGGGCGCGGTGCCGGCCGGGCAGCGGTTCGGGCCGGCGCTGCCGCCCGGCACCACCACCGAGGAGGTCTTCGGCGTGGGCACCGACCGGCGCGCCCGCCTGGACCGCCTGGCCCTGAAGGGGTCGGTGCGCACGCCCGAGGGGCGGCTGCGGCTCGGCGGGCTGAACCAGTACGCCCTGCCGGTGGGCTCCGTCGGCGCGTTCACCGCGGACTGGGGCGGCGTGTCGCGCGTCCGCGCCACCTGCGGCACCGACACCGACCGGGCGGCGCCGTGCAGCACGGACACCTACGAGGTGACCGTGCGCCACGGCCGGGTCGTCGCGTCCGCCGGCACCCCGGGCAGCGGCGCCGTCGCGCCCGGCACCACGGTGCTGGTGGGCCGGGAGGCGGGGGCCCAGTGGCTGCGCAAACTCGCCGTCGGCGAGCGGGTCTTCGTCCGCTACGGCCTGGTGACCGCGGCCTCCCGCGTCCCGTACCGCTTCGCCCTGGGCGGCTACCCGCTGCTGACCGGCGGGCGGCCGCTGCCGGGTCTGGACGACACCGTGCCGGCCGTGCGCACCGCCGTCGGCATCGCCGAGCAGGGGCGACGCGTGCTGCTGCTCGCGCTGGACGGCGCGCCGCAGTACCGCGGCGGGCTGACCGTGGCCGAGGTGGCGGCCGCCCTGCGGTCGCTGGGTTCCGTCGACGCCTTCAGCCTGGACGGCGGCGGGTCGACGACGCTGGTCGCCCGGGAGCCGGGCGCGAGCGCCGTCACCGTGCTCAATCATCCCACCGGCGGTGCCGAACGCCCGGTGCCGAACGGTGTCGGGGTCTTCTCCGGCCCGTGAGGGCCCCGGCTCAGGGCTGCAGGCTGCTGACGATGCCCGCGGTCGCGGTGAGTCCCTGGTGGATGGTCGGCGCCATGCTCGATCCGGCCAGCAGGAAGCCGAGCAGGACGCAGACCAGGGCGTGGGAGAACTTCAGCCCGCCGCTGCGGACGAAGACCACCACCAGGATCGTCAGCAGCACCAGCGCCGAGATGGAAATCGCCACGTCACCCTCCTCCGCCACGCCGTGACGTCCGATTCACGGCGTTCGGCCGCAAGTGTGGCGTAGCGAAGGGTTCGTCCGGGCGGCTGACTTGTCCTCCGAACGTGTGGTCTTGACGCGGGCAGGGGCGCTACGGCCGTTCGTGTGCGCCGAGGAAGGCCGCCAGGCCGGCCAGGTCGTCGGTGTTGAGGCAGTCCACGCCGGCGGCGAGCAGTTCGGCCCACAGCGCGTCGCGGGCGGGGCCGGGGGTGTCCGGGGTGGCCCAGAAGCGCACCTTCTGCCCGCGGGCGTGCGCCTGCGCCACGATGCCGCGCAGCTTCTGCCGCTCGGCCCCGGGGAAGGCGCCCGCGCCGGGCCAGGTGAAGTTCTGCGTCCAGTTGTCGCTGATCAGGGGGATGAAGGAGGCCGGTGCCGAGGTGCCGAGGTCGGTGAGCCGGCCGTCGTAGAAGGCGCGCCGCACGGCCTGCGCCTCCATCGGCGCGCGGGCGGCGCGGTCGCCGGAGACCACGGCGGTGACCGAGCCCGGGTGGATGCGGCCGTGGGCGAAGGTCGTGAACAGGTGCCGGTAGCGCCGCAGATGGCGGTCGAGTTCCAGGTAGGTCGAGGAGCCCTCGGTCTTGATGTCGATCAGCAAGTGCAGCGGTCGACGCCAACCCCGGTACACCTGGCCGTGGTTGGCGCGGACCAGGGCGGCGAGCGGGTCGAGGTAGAGGGACTCCAGGGTGCGGGCGGGGTCGAGTTCGGCGGGCTCGTGGGCGACGAGGAGCTGGTCGCCGACGAGGTAAATGTCGGCCTCCACGCTGCCGAAGCGGTGGCCGAGGGTGTCGTACAGGGGGTGCGGGTGCTCGTAGTCGTTGTGGGCGTGGGCGCGCCACAGCGGGCGCGGGCCGCGGTGGCCGGTGGCCGCGGACGCGTCGTGGCCGGTGGTCGCGGACGCGTCGGGGCCGGTGGTCGCGGACGTGTCGGGGCCGGTGGCTGCTGAGGCGCCGTGGCCGGTGGTCGCGGAGGCGCCCGTGGCGGGCAGTGCGACGGCGCCGACGAGGGCGGCGCCGAGGGTGGTGAGGGCTCTGCGGCGGGTGGTGAGGGCCATGCTCTGCCTCCCTGGGATGCGGGACGGAACCGGCGGGACTCCCCCGGTCGGGCGCGTTCGGGGAGAGTATGCGGTTCGTTTCGCGCCAAGGGGCCGGTACGCGGGGGAAGTTGGCCGGTCCGCCGACCCGCGTTCACCTGACGGGGCGTACGGCTACGCGAAAGGGCCCGCCCTGCACGGTGCGCGGAACGGGCCCCGGGGGTACGGCGGTTACGCCGGCGGCCGCAGGTCCACCAGCGCGGCCAGCGCCTCCCGGTGGGCGCCGGCGGTGCCGTAGGCGATCGAGTCGGCCTTGGCGCGCTTGAGGTACAGGTGGACGGGGTGCTCCCAGGTCATGCCGATGCCGCCGTGGAGTTGCAGCGCCTCCTCCACGGCGTGGACGGCGGCGGGTGCCGCGTAGGCCTGCGCCACGGCCGTGGTCACGTCGGTGTCCTCGCCGGTGGCCAGCGCGTCGGCGGCGGCGCGGGCGGCGGCCCGCAGGTGGACGACCTCCAGCCACACCTGGGCGAGCCGGTGCTTGAGCGCCTGGAAGCCGCCGACGGGCCGGTTGAACTGCTTGCGCTCCTTGAGGTAGGCGACGGTCTCGGTCAACGCCCAGTCCGCGATGCCGAGTTGCTCGGAGGCGAGCAGTCCGGCGGCCGCGCGCAGAGCGCGCCGGACGGCGGACTCGGCACGGCCCAGACGGCTCGCCCGGGCGCCGTCGAGGGCGACCGCGGCGAGCGGGCGGGTGAGGTCCAGGGACACCTGCGGGGTGACCGTCGCGTCGCCGGCGTCGACCGCGTACAGCGCGCCGTCCTGCGCGGGCACCAGCAGAACGTCGGCGACGGCCGCGTCCGCGACGCCGGTCACCTCGCCGTGCAGCGCGCCGTTCTCCACGCGTACGGCGGGGTGCGCGGCGTCGGCCCCCAGGTGCAGGGGCACGGCGAGGACGCCGATGGTCCGCCCGGACGCCAGCCGCGCCAGCAGACCGACGGCCGCCTCAATCTCTCCGGCCTCCCCGGTTCCCCCGGTCCCCTCGCCGGCGCAGGCCAGCAGCGCCTCGGTGGCGACGACGGCGCTCGTCAGGTAGGGCACGGGCGCGACGAAGCGGCCCAGTTCCTCCAGTACGACCGCCGCCTCGCGGTGCGTGGCGCCCTGGCCGCCCCACTCCTCGGGCACCAGCAGCCCGGCCAGGCCCATGCCGTCGGCGAGGGACTTCCACAGGGCCGGGTCGTACGGGGTGTCCGTCTCGGCGCGGGCCAGCACGCCGGCCGCGTCGCAGTGGTCGGTGAGCAGGTCCCGGACGGCGGCGCGCAGCGCCTCTTCCTCCTCCGAGTACAGCAGGTCGGGGTCGGTGCTCATCGGGCGAGGTCCTTCCAGGCGACGTCCTTGTCGGTGCGCGGCTCGGGCGGCAGGCCCAGGACGCGCTCGGCGACGATGTTCAGCAGGACCTCGCTGGTCCCGCCCTCGATGCTGTTGCCCTTGGCGCGCAGGTAGCGGTAGCCGGCGTCACGGCCGGTGAAGTCCACCAGCTCGGGGCGCCGCATGGTCCAGTCGTCGTACAACAGGCCCTCGGCGCCGCGCAGTTCGACCTCCAGGCCGCTGATCTCCTGGTTGAGGCGGGCGAAGGTGAGCTTGGCCGTGGAGCCTTCGGGGCCGGGCTGGCCCGCGGCGAGCTGCTGGCGCAGCCGTTCGCCGGTGAACCGGGCCACCTCGGCCTCCACCCACAGTTTCAGCAGCCGCTGGTGCAGATCGTGGGTGCGCAGCTCCGGCCGCTCGCGCCAGGTCCGCGCGACGGGGCCGATCATGCCGCCCTCGCGGGGCAGCCGCATGCCGCCGATGGAGACGCGCTCGTTCATCAGGGTGGTCTGCGCGACGCGCCAGCCGTCGCCGACCTCGCCGAGGCGGCGCGCGTCGGGGATGCGCACGTCGGTGAGGAACACCTCGTTGAACTCGGCCTCGCCGGTGATCTGCCGCAGCGGCCGCACCTCGACGCCCGGGTCGGTCATGTCGCAGATGAAGTAGGTGATGCCCTGGTGCTTGGGCACGTCGGGGTCGGTGCGGGCGATGAGGATCGCCCAGCGGGCGAGGTGGGCGCTGGAGGTCCACACCTTCTGCCCGTTGACCACCCAGTCGTCGCCGTCGCGCACGGCCCGGGTGCCGAGCGCGGCCAGGTCGGAGCCGGCGCCGGGCTCGCTGAACAGCTGGCACCACACCTCCTCGCCGGTCCACAGGGGCTTCAGGTAGCGCCGCTTCTGCTCGTCGGTGCCGAAGCGCAGGATCGTCGGCGCGGCCATGCCGAGGCCGATGCCGATGCGCCGCGGGTCGTTGTCGGGGGCGCCGGCGGCCTCCAGTTCGGCGTCCACGACCGCCTGCAGGGAGCGCGGGGCGCCGAGTCCGCCGAGTCCCTCCGGGTAGTGGACCCAGGCGAGGCCGGCGTCGAAGCGGGCGCGCAGGAAGTCCAGGCGGCTGGTTTCGGCGGGCGGGTGTGCGGCCAGCAACTCGGCGGTGCGGCGCCGGAGTCCGGCTGCGTCGAGGGGGCGGTCCGTCATGCTGCGGCTCCCTTGTGAAGGACCACGGCGATCCGGCCGGTGGTCACGCCGTCGGCGACCCGCTGCACGGCCTGCGCCGCGTCGGCGAGCGGCACCCGCTCGCTGACCAGCGGCCTGATCGCGCCGCGGGCGGCCAGCTCGGTGAGCTGTTCGTGGCAGTGCCGGACCAGCTCGGGGTTCTTGGTGGTGTACAGGCCCCAGTGCAGGCCGAGGATCGAGTAGTTCTTGACCAGGGCGTGGTTGAGCGCCGGGCTGGGGATGGACCCGCTGGCGAAGCCGACGACCACGATCCGGCCCTCGAAGGCGACGGCCTTGGCGGACTGGGCGTAGGCCTCGCCGCCCACCGGGTCGTAGACCACGTCGGCGCCGCGGCCGCCGGTGGCCTCCTTCACCGCGGCGATCACGTCCTCGCCGCGCCGGTCGATCACCACGTCGCAGCCCAGCTTCCGCGCGACGTCGGCCTTCTCGGGACCGCCGACGACGCCGATGACGGTGGCGCCGGCCGCCTTGCCGAGCTGCACGGCGGCGCTGCCGACCCCGCCCGCGGCGGCGTGCACCAGCAGCGTCTCGCCGGCTTCCAGGCGGGCCCGGCGGTGCAAGCCGAACCAGCCCGTCTGGTAGCCGATGTGCAGGGCGGCGGCCTCGGCGTCGTCGAGGGCGTCGGGCGCGGGCAGCACGGTGGCGGCGTCCGCGACGGTGTACTCGGCGAAGCCGCCGTGGGGCAGCGCCGGGGTGGCGATCACCCGCCGCCCGTCCTCGGTCTCGGCGCACACCTCCACGCCCGGTGTGAACGGCAGCGGCGGCCGCACCTGGTAGTGGCCGCGGCAGAGCAGGGCGTCGGGGAAGTTGACGTTGGCGGCGCGTACCCGCAGCAGCACCTGTCCCTCGCCGGGCACGGGCCGCTCGGTCTCGCCGAGGCGCATCACCTCGCTCGGCTCGCCGTTCTCGTGCACCTGCCATGCCTGCATACGGGGCCTCCACGGGACGCGTCGTCGGACCGGGCTCCGCTGCATACTAAGCGGTCGCTTGCCGTCCCGGCCAGCGTCGCGTACGTCACTTCCGCCGGGGCCGCGCCCGCACGTGCGTCCGCTCCCCCTGCGGCCCGAACAGACTGCCGTACGGGGCCGTCCCCGCGCGCCCCCGCTGAGCGCGCGGGGCGGCCGTACCGAACGCGCAGGTGTGGGGGGCGGCCCCGCGGTGCACTCTGACTGCATGCTGCTGTCCCGGCTGGCCCAGGTGTCCCGGGAGATCGCCGCCACCTCGGCGCGGTCCCGGAAAATCGCCCTGCTCGCGGAGCTGTTCCGGGAGGCGGACGCGGCGGACGTGCCGGTGGTCATCCCCTACCTCGCCGGGCGGCTGCCGCAGGGGCGGCTCGGGATCGGCTGGAAGGTGCTGGGCCGCCGGGTCGCCCCGGCCGCCGGGCCCCGCCTGACGGTGCGTGAGGTGGACGCCCGGCTCACCGAGCTGGGCGGGGTGTCCGGCCCCGGCGCGCAGGCCGAGCGCGCCCGGCTGGTCGGGGAGCTGATGGGCGCGGCCACCGAGGAGGAGCAGCGGTTCCTGATCGGCCTGCTCACCGGGGAGGTGCGGCAGGGCGCCCTGGACGCGGTCGCCGTCGAGGGGCTGGCGCAGGCCACGGGCGCACCGGCGGACGCGGTGCGGCGGGCGGTGATGCTGGCCGGTTCGCTGCCGGCGGTGGCCGAGGCGCTGCTCGGCGAGGGCCCCGGCGCCCTGGACCGCTTCCGGCTCACCGTGGGCCGGCCCGTGCTGCCGATGCTGGCGCACAGCGCGTCCTCCGTCGCCGAGGCGGTGACCAGGCTGGGCGCGTGCTCGGTGGAGGAGAAGCTGGACGGCATCCGCGTGCAGGTGCACCGGGACGGCGACACCGTGCGCGTCCACACCCGCACTCTCGACGACATCACCGACCGGCTGCCGGAGGTCACCGCCGCGGCGCGGGAGCTGCCCGGCGAGCGGTTCGTCCTGGACGGCGAGGTGATCTCCTTCGCCCCCGACGGCCGGCCGCGCTCCTTCCAGGAGACCGCCGGGCGCGTCGGCTCCCGGGTGGACGTGGCGAAGGCGGCGCGCGAGGTGCCCGTCTCCCCCGTCTTCTTCGACGTCCTCGGCGTCGACGGCCGCGACCTGCTCGACCTGCCCTTCACCGAACGGCACGCGGAGCTGGCGCGGCTGGTGCCGGAGCCGAGGCGGGTCAGGCGCACGGTCGTCTCCGGCCCGCAGGACGTGGCGCGGGCCGAGCGCTTCCTCGCCGAGACGCTGCGGCGCGGCCACGAGGGCGTCGTCGTCAAGGCCCTCGGCGCCCCCTACAGCGCGGGCCGGCGCGGCGCCTCCTGGCTGAAGGTCAAGCCCGTGCACACCCTCGACCTGGTGGTCCTGGCCGCCGAGTGGGGGCACGGCCGCCGCACCGGCCGGCTGTCCAACCTCCACCTCGGCGCCCGTACCGCCGACGGCGGCCACGCCATGCTCGGCAAGACCTTCAAGGGCATGACCGACGCGATGCTGGCCTGGCAGACCGAGCGCCTGAGGGAGCTGGCCGTCGACGACGACGGGCACGTGGTCACCGTACGTCCCGAACTCGTCGTCGAGGTCGCCTACGACGGCCTGCAGCGCTCCCCGCGCTACCCGGCCGGCGTCACCCTGCGCTTCGCCCGCGTGGTCCGCTACCGCGAGGACAAGCGTCCGGAGGAGGCCGACACGGTGGAGTCGCTGCTGGCCGCCCACCCGGACGTCGCGCCGTGAGGGAGACCGGGGAGGAGGGCCCGGGAGCGGCCTGGGAGGCGCCCGAGTGGAGAAGACCGCGAGGGAGCCCGGACGGAGGAGACCGTGAAGGAGCCCGGGCGGAGAAGACCGCGAGGGAGCCCGGGTGGAGAGGACCGTGGAGGAGGCCGGGTGAAGGAGATCCGCAGCGCGGGCCTGCTGCTGTTCCGCCGTACCGGGGACGGCCTGGAGGTGCTGCTCGGCCACCTGGGCGGCCCCTACTTCGCCCGGCGCGACGCGGGCGCCTGGACCGTGCCGAAGGGCGAGTACGACGCCGACGAGCCCGCCTGGGACGCGGCGCGCCGCGAGTTCCGGGAGGAGCTGGGGCTGGAGCCGCCCGAGGGGGAGGCCGTGCCGCTGGGCGAGGTGCGGCAGGCCAACGGCAAGATCGTCACGGCGTGGGCGGTGGAGGCCGACCTCGACCCGGCGGCGGTCGTTCCCGGCACCTTCCGCATGGAGTGGCCGCCCAGGTCCGGGCGCGTCCAGGAGTTCCCCGAGCTGGACCGGGTGGCCTGGTTCGGCCTGGAGCGGGCCCGTGAGGTGATCGTCAAGGGGCAGAGCGCGTTTCTCGACCGGCTGGCGGAGCACTCGGCCTAGGCGGAGGTGCGGTACGGCGTACCGCGCCGGAAGCCCGAGGGACAGCCCGCTGCCAGGGAGGTCAGCCATGCCCATCGCGACGGTCAACCCGGCGACCGGCGAGACGCTCAAGACGTACCAGGCCATGGACGAGCAGGAGATCGAGCGCCGGCTGGAGCTCGCCGAGGCCACCTTCCGCACCTACCGCACGACGGGCTTCGCCGAGCGCGCCCGCCTGCTGAACCGGGCCGCCGACCTGCTGGAGGAGGACCAGGAGGAGATCGGCCGCGTCGTCACCACCGAGATGGGCAAACCGATCCGGCAGGCCCGCGCGGAGGCGGTGAAGTGCGCCAAGGCGATGCGCTGGTACGCCGGGCACGCCGAGGAGCTGCTCGCCGACGAGACGCCCGCCGACGCCGACGTGCGCGACTCCGGCGCCTCGCGCGTGGTGGTGCGCTACCGGCCGCTCGGCCCGGTGCTCGCGGTGATGCCGTGGAACTTCCCGCTGTGGCAGGTGGTGCGGTTCGCCGCCCCCGCGCTGATGGCGGGCAACGTCGGGCTGCTCAAGCACGCCTCGAACGTGCCGCAGACCGCCCTGTACCTCGAGGACCTCTTCCACCGGGCGGGCTTCCCCGAGGGCTGCTTCCAGACCCTGCTGATCGGCTCGGCCGCGGTCGACGACGTCCTGCGCGACGAGCGCGTCAAGGCGGCCACCCTCACCGGCAGCGAGCCCGCGGGCCGGGCGGTGGCCTCCACCGCCGGGGAGATGATCAAGAAGACGGTGCTGGAGCTGGGCGGCAGCGATCCCTTCGTCGTCATGCCCTCCGCCGACCTGGACCGGGCCGCGCGGGTCGCGGTGACCGCCCGCTGCCAGAACACCGGGCAGTCCTGCATCGCCGCCAAGCGGTTCATCGTGCACGACGACGTCCACGACGCCTTCGCCGAGCGTTTCGTGGCGGGCATGAAGGCGCTGCGGGTCGGCGACCCGATGGACGAGGAGACCGAGGTGGGGCCGCTGTCCAGCGAGCGGGGCCGCGCCGACCTGGAGGAGCTGGTGGACGACGCGGTGCGCGGCGGCGCCACCGTGCTGTGCGGCGGCGAGCGGCCCGACGGGCCCGGCTGGTACTACCCGCCGACCGTGCTGTCCGGCATCACCCGTGAGATGCGCATCCACCGGGAGGAGGCGTTCGGGCCGGTCGCGACGCTGTACCGGGCGGCCGACCTGGACGAGGCGGTGCTGATTGCGAACGACTCGCCGTTCGGCCTGAGTTCGAACGTGTGGACCGGCGACGAGGCCGAGGCCGACCGGTTCATCCGGGACCTGGAGGCGGGCGGCGTGTTCTTCAACGGGATGACGGCCTCGCACCCGGCGTTCCCCTTCGGCGGGGTGAAACGGTCGGGCTACGGGCGTGAGCTGTCCGGGCACGGAATCCGCGAGTTCTGCAACATCACCACGGTTTGGCACGGAGCGTGACCCTTCCGCGGTTACGATCCCCTTCGTGAACCGCGAAGTGACTCTCCCTCTGATCGTCGACGACCGCGGCACGTTGCAGGTCGCCGCGGCCGACGTGAGCAAGCTGCTGCGCACGCTGGGCGGCCGGTGGGTGCGCCTGGTGGAGGCCGGGCAGGACGGACTGGACGAGGACACCGTCGCGGCCCTCACCATCGAGCTCGCCAAGCTGGCCGACCGGATCGACGTGGCCTGCATCGCCCACAGCAGCGGGGCCGTCTCCGGCTAGGGACGCCACTCCCCTGGCACCGTTCGCCGGGCCGGTCCCGGGGTCGGCGCCCGGCGGGCGCCGGCCGTGCGGCCCGGGACCACGCGCGGCCCGGGACCACCGGGCCGCGCCGGGACCACTCGTCTAACGGATCTGCATGCCCGAGATCGTCCGGGAGATGACCAGGCGCTGGATCTCGCTGGTGCCCTCGAAGATGGTGTAGATGGCGGCGTCGCGGTGCATGCGCTCGACCGGGTACTCGCGGGTGTAGCCGTTGCCGCCGAGGATCTGGATGGCCTGGGCGGTGACCTGCTTGGCGGTCTCGCTGGCGAACAGCTTGGACATGGAGCCCTCGGCGGCGGTGAAGGGCTTGCCGTTGACGGCCATCCAGGAGGCGCGCCAGACCAGCAGGCGGGCGGCGTCGATCCGGGTGCGCATGTCGGCGAGCTGGAAGGCGACGCCCTGGTTGTCGATGATGGGGCGGCCGAACTGCTCGCGGGTCTTGGCGTAGTCGAGGGCGACCTCGTAGGCGGCCCGGGCGGTGCCCACGGCCATCGCGCCGACGGCCGGACGCGAGGCCTCGAACGTGGCCATCGCGGCGTTCTTCACGCGCTCGCCGCCCTGCTTGACCCGCTCGCGGGCGCGGGCCAGGCGCTCGTCCAGCTTCTCCTTGCCGCCGAGCAGACAGGAGCCGGGCACGCGGACGTTGTCGAGGATGACCTCGGCGGTGTGCGAGGCGCGGATGCCGTGCTTCTTGAACTTCTGGCCCTGCGACAGGCCGGGGGTGCCCGGCGGAATGATGAAGGAGGCGTGGCCCTTGGCGCCCAGCTCGGGGTCGACGACGGCGACCACGACGTGGACGTTGGCGATACCGCCGTTGGTGGCCCAGGTCTTGGTGCCGTTGATCACCCACTCGTCCTTGGCCTCGTCGTACACCGCGCGGGTGCGCATCGCGCGCACGTCGGAGCCGGCGTCGGGCTCGGAGGAGCAGAAGGCGCCGAGCTTGACGTCGTTGGCGTCGCCGTACATCTGGGGGATCCAGGTGCCGATCTGCTCGTCGGTGCCGTTGGCGAGGACGCCCACCGCGGCCAGGCCCGTGCCGACGATGGAGAGCGCGATGCCGGCGTCGCCCCAGAACAGTTCCTCCATCGTCATGGGGATGCCGAGGCCGGTGGGGTCGAAGTACTGCTGGGCGTAGAAGTCCAGGGAGTAGATGCCCACCTTGGCGGCCTCCTGGATGACCGGCCAGGGCGTCTCCTCGCGCTCGTCCCACTCGGCGGCCGCGGGCCGGATCACGTCGGCGGCGAAGCCATGGAGCCAGTCGCGGACCTCCTTCTGCTCGTCGTTGAGCTCCATGGTGAACTCGGCCATGTCCCCTCCAGCGGCGCGGGTGCTGCGTCCGTACGGCGTCTGCGTCCCGTACGGTGTTACTTAAGGTAACACCGAGTCTGTTACCGGCCGGTAGGGAAAGTCAACTCCCGACGGCGCCCCCGACAGCCCGCCGCCTGCCCGGCGCCCCGGGCGCCGTCAGTGTTAGTTTGCGCAGGCGTCACCGGATCAGCACGGTTGGGGAGAGCACATGAACACCACGCAGCGGACCGACCAGCAGACGTCTGCCGAGCGCCGGCGGCGTGAGCTGCTGGAGGCCGCCGACCGGGTGGTGCTGCGCGACGGGCCGCAGGCCTCGATGAACGCGATCGCCGCGGAGGCGGGGATCACCAAGCCGATCCTCTACCGGCACTTCGGCGACAAGGGCGGCCTGTACGCGGCCCTGGCCAAGCGGCACACCGACGCCCTCCTCGACTCGCTGCGCGCGGCCCTGGACGCCCCGGCGGACCGCAGGGAACGCGTGGAGTCCACCCTGGACACCTACCTGGCGGCCATCGAGGCGCGCCCGCAGGTGTACCGGTTCCTCATGCATCCGGCGGAGGGCAGCGCCGCCCAGGGCGACCAGGGCTTCGACGTCGGCAAGCACTCCGCGCCGCTGCTGCGCCGCATGGGCGAGGAGCTGGCCCAGGTCATCGAGGAGCGCCTGGACCTGGGGCCGGACACCCGCCGGCTGGCGCGGGTGTGGGGGCACGGGATCGTCGGCATGATGCACGCGGCCGGTGACTGGTGGCTGGGCGAACGGCCCTGCTCCCGGCAGGAGCTGGTGCGGAGCCTGGCGGACCTGCTGTGGGGGCGGCTGGCCGCGGCCGGCGACAGGATGGGCGGGCCGGGTTTCTGAGTCCGGGCCGGACGGGGCTTGCGGCGCGGACGGGTGAGGTTTCCGGCGCGGACGGCCGGAACTCCCGGCGCGGGCGGCCGGAACTCCCGGCGCGGGCGGCCGGAACTCCCGGCGCGGGCGGCCGGAACTCCCGGCGCGGGCGGCCGGGGCTTCCGGTGCGGGACCGGGCTTGCGCGTCACCGGCGCCACGGCGCCCGCGCCGCCTGTCGCATGAGCCGGCGCCGCCGCCATCCGTCCAGGTGGTCGGCGTACACCCGGCCCTCCAGGTGGTCGCACTCGTGCTGCAGGCACCGGGCGAAGAACCCCGTGCCCCGCACGGTCACCGGCTCCCCGGTGACCGTCACGCCCGTCACGACCGCCTCGTCGTGGCGCTCCACCCCCGCCTCCAGCCCCGGCAGCGACAGGCAGCCCTCGGGTCCGCGCAGCACCACGCCGCCGGTCGCCTCCAGGCGCGGGTTGACGACGTGTCCGAGGTGGCGGACCTCGTCGTCGTCGGGGCAGTCGTAGACGAACACCCGCAGCGGCTCGCCGATCTGGTTGGCGGCCAGGCCCACGCCGCGGGCGGCGTACATGGTCGCGAACAGGTCTTCGACCAGCCGGGTCAGCCGGGGCCCGAAGTCGGTGACCTCCTTGGCGGGGGCGTGCAGGAGCGGGTCGCCGAGCAGGGTGAGGCGGCGGACGCGCCCCCGGGTGCCCGGGATGGAGCGGTGCGGCATGGCGGCAAGGGTACGGTCCTTCCATACCGGTGCCGCGATTCGGGCGCGTGAGCGGATCTCGATAGGCTTCGGGCGGCACCACGATCCGGAAGATGGGTCCGGACGATGGATCCGGAAGATGCCGGAGGCGTCAGGCGCGGTGCGTACGCAAGGAGGTAGCGAGAACTGATGGCAGGCAACTCGGACCCGCTCACCCCGCGGGCCAAGCTGGCCGTGACGGCGGGCAAGGCCGCCGCCGCGGTCTCGCGCGCCGCGGGTCGCGGCAGCGGTTCGGTGATCGGCGGCCGGGTGGCCCTCAAGCTGGACCCCGACCTCCTCGGCCGGCTCGCCCAGAACCTGGACTGCGTCCTGGTCTCGGCGACCAACGGCAAGACCACGACCACCCGTCTGATCGCGGAGGCGCTGCGGGCGGCCGGCCCGGTCGTCTCCAACGCGCTCGGCGCCAACATGCCCGCCGGCATCACCGCGGCCCTGGCGGGCGCTTCCGACGCGCGCTACGGCGTGATCGAGGTCGACGAGAAGTACCTGGCGAGGGTGGCCCGGGACACCGACCCGAAGTGCATCGCCCTGCTCAACCTCTCCCGCGACCAGCTCGACCGCGCCGCGGAGACCCGCATGCTGGCGGAGAACTGGCGTGAGGGCCTGGCCGGCTCGAAGGCCGTGATCGTCGCCAACTGCGACGACCCGCTGGTGGTGTGGGCCGCGTCCTCCTCCCCCAACGTCGTCTGGGTCGCCGCCGGGCAGATGTGGAAGGACGACGCGTGGTCCTGCCCGTCCTGCGGCGGTGTGCTGCAGCGCCCGGGCGACGACTGGTACTGCAACGAGTGCGGCTTCCGCCGCCCCACCCCCAGCTGGGCCCTGTCCGGCGACCACGTCCTGGACCCGCACGGCTCCGCCTGGCCGATCCACCTGCAGCTGCCGGGCCGCGCCAACAAGGCCAACGCCGCCACCTCGGCGGCCGTCGCGGCCGTCTTCGGCGTGCCGCCGCAGGTCGCGCTGGAGCGCATGTACCAGGTGCAGGCGGTCGCCGGCCGCTACGACGTCGTCCAGTTCCAGGGCCGTGACCTGCGTCTGCTGCTGGCGAAGAACCCGGCCGGCTGGCTGGAGACGTTCTCCCTGATCGACCCGCCGCCCGCGCCGGTGATCCTCTCCGTGAACGCGCGCGCCGCCGACGGCACCGACACCTCCTGGCTGTGGGACGTCGACTACACGCGCCTGAGCGGCCACCCGATCTGCGTGATCGGCGACCGCCGGCTGGACCTCGCCGTGCGCCTGGAGGTCGCGAACCAGCAGTTCCAGGTGTGCGAGACCCTCGACCAGGCGGTGCAGCTGTGCCCGCCGGGCCGCATCGAGGTGATCGCGAACTACACCGCCTTCCAGGACCTGCGCCGCCGCGTCGGCAACTGACGTACCCGTCACGCACTCACAGACAGCGACTTCAGGACAGTGACCTCATGAGCGACAACAGCCTGCGGCTGGTGTGGATCTACCCGGACCTGCTGAGCACCTACGGCGACCAGGGCAACGTCCTGGTCGTGGAGCGGCGGGCCCGGCAGCGCGGCCTGGACGTGGCGCGGATCGACGTGCGCAGCGACCAGCCGGTGCCCACCTCGGGCGACATCTACCTGATCGGCGGCGGCGAGGACCGGCCGCAGCGGCTGGCCGCGGAGCGGCTGCGGCGCGACGGGCACCTGTACCGGGCGGTGGAGAACGGCGCGATCGTCTTCGCGGTGTGCGCCGGCTACCAGATCCTCGGCCACGAGTTCGTCAACGACCTCGGGCAGCGGCAGCCCGGCATGGGCCTGCTGGACGTGACCACCGTGCGCGGCGAGGGCGAGCGGTGCGTCGGCGACGTCCTCGCCGACATCGACCCGCGCCTGGGCCTGCCGCCGCTCACCGGGTTCGAGAACCACCAGGGCGTCACCCACCTGGGCCCGACGGCCCGCCCCTTCGCCCGGGTGAAGATCGGCAAGGGCAACGGCACCGGGGACGGCACCGAGGGCGCGTACAACGACACGGTCTTCGGCACCTACATGCACGGCCCGGTCCTGGCCCGCAACCCGCAGATCGCCGACCTGCTGCTGAAGCTGGCCCTCGACGTCAACGCGCTGCCGCCGGTGGACGACCGCTGGTACGAGGCGCTGCGCAACGAGCGCATCGCGGCTGCGCAGCAGCCTGCGTAAGCACCGTTGCGCAGCAGCCTGCGTAAGCACCGTTGCGCAGCAGCCTGCGTAAGCACCGTTGCGCAGCAGCCCGCCCACGCCGGCCGTTGCGCGGCGGCCCGTGTGGGCGGGCGCGTGAAAAGGGCCCGTCTGACAGGGCGTCCGCACAGGTGAGCGGGCTCGTCCAGCAGGCGGACGCGTGGTTCGGCCCCGCCCCCTCCTGCCGCTAGGGTGGCGGGGATCGAGCCGGACAGCGTGGTCCGGTCCCGGCCCACGTTGAGAAGGTATTTCGGGCTATGCGCATTGGTGTCCTCACGTCCGGTGGCGACTGCCCCGGTCTGAACGCCGTCATCCGGTCCGTCGTGCACCGTGCCGTCGTCGACCACGGCGACGAGGTCATCGGCTTCCGGGACGGCTGGAAGGGTCTCCTGGAGTGCGACTACCTCAAGCTCGACCTCGACGCGGTGAGCGGCATCCTGGCTCGCGGCGGCACCATCCTCGGCTCCTCCCGGGTGCGTCCCGAGCACCTGCGGGACGGGGTGGAGCGGGCCCGTGGCCACGTCGAGGAGCTCGGTCTGGACGCGATCATCCCGATCGGCGGTGAGGGCACGCTGAAGGCGGCCCGCCTGCTGTCGGACAACGGACTGCCCCTCGTGGGCGTACCCAAGACCATCGACAACGACATCGCCGTCACCGACGTCACCTTCGGTTTCGACACCGCCGTGACCGTCGCCACGGAGGCGCTGGACCGGCTGAAGACCACCGCCGAGTCCCACCAGCGGGTGCTGATCGTGGAGGTCATGGGCCGGCACACCGGCTGGATAGCGCTGCACTCGGGCATGGCGGCCGGCGCGCACGCGATCGTCGTGCCGGAGCGCCCCTTCGACATCGAGGAGCTGACCGCGAGGGTCGGCGAGCGGTTCGCGGCCGGCAAGCGGTTCGCGATCGTCGTCGCCGCGGAGGGCGCCAAGCCGAAGCCGGGCACCATGGACTTCGACGAGGGCGGCCGGGACATCTACGGCCACGAGCGGTTCGCCGGGGTCGCCCGTCAGCTCGCCGTCGAGCTGGAGCAGCGGCTGGGCAAGGAGGCGCGGCCGGTGATCCTCGGGCATGTGCAGCGCGGCGGCACGCCGACCGCGTACGACCGGGTGCTGGCCACGCGGTTCGGGTGGCACGCGGTGGAGGCGGTGCACCGCGGGGAGTTCGGGCGGATGACCGCGCTGCGCGGCACCGACATCGTGATGGTGTCGCTGGCGGAGGCGGTGGAGACGCTGAAGACGGTGCCGCAGGACCGGTACACCGAGGCGGAGTGCGTCCTGTAGCGGGCAGGTGGCATCGCCCCCGGTGACGGCCGTCGCCGGGGGCGGTTCTACGCTGGGGGCGGACAGACAGCGCGCAACCCCCACGAAACGGAGCCGGCGGATGGATCACATGGATCACGGCGGACACGGCATGACCATGGATCTGCCGCCGTTCACGCTGGGGCGCGGGCTGGAGTGGTCGGCGGATCCGTTCTTCCTGGTCGCCTGCCTGGTGGGGCTGGCGCTGTACGGGTGGGGCGTGGCACGGCTGGTGCGGCGCGGTGACCGGTGGCCGGTGGCCCGGACGGTGGCGTACGGCATCGGGGTGCTGACCGTCGGGCTGACGATGTGCACGCGGCTGAACGACTACGGCATGGTCATGTTCAGCGTGCACATGGTGCAGCACATGATCCTCAGCATGCTCTCGCCCATCCTGATCCTGCTGGGCGCCCCGGTCACGCTCGCGCTGCGCGCGCTGCCGGTCGCGGGGCACGGGCGCAAGGGGCCGCGGGAACTGCTGCTGGTCCTGCTGCACAGCCGGTACCTGCGGGTCGTCACGCACCCGGCGTTCACGATCCCGATGTTCGTGGCGAGCCTGTACGGGCTGTACTTCACGCCGCTCTTCGACTTCCTGATGGGCTCCAGAACGGGGCACGTGGCGATGATGGTGCACTTCTTCGCCGTGGGCCTGGTGTTCTTCTGGCCGATCATCGGCGTGGACCCGGGGCCGCACCGGCCGGGCCACCTGATGCGGATGCTGGAGCTGTTCGCGGGCATGCCGTTCCACGCGTTCTTCGGCATCGCGCTGATGATGGCGTCGTCGCCGATGGTGGACACCTTCACGCATCCGCCGGCCTCGCTGGGCATCGACGCGCTCGGCGACCAGACCTCGGCCGGCGGCATCGCCTGGGCGTTCAGCGAGATCCCGTCGGTGCTGGTGCTGATCGCGCTGCTGTTCCAGTGGTACGGCTCGGAGCAGCGGCAGGCCCGGCGCACGGACCGCGCCGCCGACCGCGACGGCGACAAGGAGCTGGAGGCGTACAACGCCTACCTGGCCTCGCTGCACGCGCGCGGCGGGAACTGACAGCGCCTTTCGGGCTCCCGGGCCGGAAAGCGGCCGGCGTTCCCGACCGGTTGCGGCCGACCGGTTGCAGCCCATCGGCTCCGGCCGACCGGTTCCGGCCGGTCTTCGCCGGTCCGGCACGCGGGCGCCCGCACCGGGGGCACCATGGAGGGGGACCGGCCCCTGAGGGAGGCCCTGAGGGAGGGTGGTGCGATGCCCGGCTCGGCGAAGGCGATGGGGGTGCTCACCGTCGGCGGACTCGTCCTGGTGACGGCCTACACGGTGGCGCTCGGCAGCAACGGCTGGCTGTGGTTCGGCTGGGTCGTCCTGGGGCTGCTCACCCTGGGCACGGTGCTCTCCCGCGGCAACTGAGCGGCCTCACTCCGGGCCGAGGCGGCCGGCCGGGTGCACGCCCGGCTGGTACTTCGGCAGCCGGGCGGTGATCTTCATGCCCGCCCCGGGAGCGGTCTCGATGACGAGGCCGTGGTCGTCGCCGTAGACCTGGCGCAGCCGGTCGTCGACGTTGGACAGGCCGATGCCGCCCGAGTGGCCGGCCTCGCCGGCGAGGATGCGGCGCAGCAGGCCGGGATCCATGCCGTCGCCGTCGTCCTCGATCACGACGAGGGCCTCGGCGCCCGCGTCCTGGGCGGTGATGCGGATGTGGCGCCGGCCGGCCTTGCCCTCCAGGCCGTGCTTGACGGCGTTCTCGACGAGCGGCTGCAGGCACAGGAAGGGCAGGGTGACCGGCAGCACCTCGGGGGCGATCTGCAGGGTGACCGCGAGGCGGTCGCCGAAGCGGGCGCGGACCAGGGCCAGGTAGTGCTCGATGGCGTGCAGTTCGTCGGCGAGGGTGGTGAAGTCGCCGTGCCGGCGGAACGAGTAGCGGGTGAAGTCGGCGAACTCCAGCAGCAGTTCGCGGGCGCGCTCGGGGTCGGTGCGCACGAACGAGGCGATCACGGCCAGCGAGTTGTAGATGAAGTGCGGGGAGATCTGCGCCCGCAGCGCCTTGATCTCGGCCTCGATGAGGCGGGTGCGGGAGCGGTCGAGGTCGGCGAGTTCCAGTTGGACGGAGACCCAGCGGGCCACCTCCCCGGCGGCGCGGGCGAGGACCGCGGACTCGCGGGGCGCGCAGGCCACCAGGGCGCCGTGCACGCGGTCGTCGACGGTGAGCGGGGCGACGACCGCCCAGCGCACCGGGCAGTCGGGCAGGTCGCAGGCGAGGCGGAAGGCCTCGCCGCGGCCGGTGTCGAGGGCGTTGGCGAGGCGGTCCTTGATGCCGTCGCGGTGGTGGGCGCCGGCGCCGTCCCACACCAGGACCCGGGTGTCGTCCGTCAGGCACAGGGCGTCGGTGCCGAGCAGGGAGCGCAGCCGGCGGGCGGCCTTGCGGGCGGTCTCCTCGGTCAGGCCGGCGCGCAGCGGGGGCGCGGCGAGGGAGGCGGTGTGCAGGGTCTGGAAGGTGGCGTGCTCGACGGGCGTGCCGAGTCCGCCGAGGCTCTGCGGGCGGGCGGTGCGCCGGCCCAGCCAGAAACCGGCCGCGAGCAGCGGCAGCACGGCCACGCAGAGCCCGGCGAGGAAGCCGCTCACCTCGCCGCTCCCCGCCCGGCCGCCGTCCGCTCGGCCGCTCCCCGCCCGGCCGTTTCGCATCCGGCCCCTGTCCGCCCGGCCGTTCCGCGTTCCGTCATGCCGTGACCTCCGCGCGCAGTTCCTCCGGCAGGTGGAAGCGGGCCAGGATCGCCGCGGTGCCCGGCGGCACCCGGCCCGGGGTGGCCAGGGACACCAGGATCATGGTGAGGAAGCCCAGCGGTACCGACCACACCGCGGGCCAGGCGAGCAGGGCGTGCACCGGGCCCGCGCCGGGGTAGCCCGCCATGGTGGCGGTGACGGCGGCCAGCGCCGCTCCCCCGCCGGCGAGCATGCCGGCGGCCGCGCCGGGCGGGGTGAGCCGGCGCCACCAGATGCCGAGCACCAGCAGCGGGCAGAAGGAGGAGGCCGACACCGCGAAGGCGAGGCCGACGGCGTCGGCGACCGGCAGCGAGCCGACCAGGACGCTCGCGGCCAGCGGTACGGCCATGGCGAGCACCGTGCCGTGCCGGAAGTGCCGCACGCCGCGCGAGGGCAGCACGTCCTGGGTGAGCACCCCGGCGACCGCCATGGTCAGGCCCGAGGCGGTGGACAGGAACGCCGCGAAGGCGCCGCCGGCCACGAGGGCGCCGAGCAGGTCGCCGCCCAGCCCGCCGATCATGCGGTCGGGCAGCACCAGCACGGCGGCGTCGGCGTTCCCGGTGAGGGCGAGGTCGGGGGCGTAGAGGCGGCCCAGGGCGCCGTAGACGGGCGGGAGCAGGTAGAAGGCGCCGACCAGGGCGAGCACGGCGACGGTGGCGCGGCGGGCGGCGACGCCGTGCGGGCTGGTGTAGTAGCGCACGACGACGTGCGGCAGGCCCATGGTGCCGAGGAAGGTGGCGACGATCAGGCCGTAGGTGGCGTACAGCGGGCGTTCCTCGCGGGCCCGGTCGGAGGCGGCGGAGCCCTCGGGCACGGGGACGGGGGCGCCGTCGGCGAAGGTGAGGCGGGTGCCGGCGTGGATGCGGTGCGGGCCGGGCGCGAGGGTGAGCGGCGCCTTGCGGTGGGGGCGGCCGTCGACGGTGCCGGTGACGGTGACGGTCAGGGGCCTGTCCAGGCGCAGGGTGAGGGTGTCGGCGACCCGGACGGCACGCTGCTCGCGCAGGCCGGCCGGTTCGGTGAAGGCGTGCCGGGGGCCGCCGTCGGACTGCCAGGCCAGGACGAGGAAGAGGGCGGGGACGAGCAGCGCGGTCAGTTTCAGCCAGTACTGGAAGGCCTGCACGAAGGTGACGCTGCGCATGCCGCCCGCCGCGACGGTCGCGGTCACCACGACGGCGACGATCACCGCGCCGAGCCAGTCCCGCGCCCCGGTGAGCACCGCCAGGGTCAGTCCGGCGCCCTGGAGCTGGGGCAGCAGGTAGAGCCAGCCGACGCCGACGACGAAGGCGCCCGCGAGGCGGCGCACGGCGCGGGAGGCGAGGCGGGCCTCGGCAAAGTCGGGCAGCGTGTAGGCGCCGGAGCGGCGCAGCGGGGCGGCGACGAACAGCAGCAGCACCAGGTAGCCGGCGGTGTAGCCGACGGGGTACCACAGCGTGTCCGGGCCCTGGGTGAGGACCAGCCCGGCGATGCCCAGGAAGGAGGCGGCGGACAGGTACTCGCCGCTGATGGCGGCCGCGTTCAGGCGCGGGCCGACGGTGCGCGAGGCGACGTAGAAGTCGGAGGTGGTGCGGGAGATGCGCAGGCCGAAGGCGCCCACGAGAACGGTCGTCACCACGACGAGGGCGATGGCGGGGACGGTGTACCCGGAGTTCACGGCGGTCCTCGCGGCTCAGCGGTCCTCGACGAGGCGGACGAAGTCGCGTTCGTGGCGTTCGGCGCGCCGTACGTACCAGCGGGCCAGCAGCACCAGCGGCGCGTAGAGGGCGAAGCCGAGGACGGCCCAGGTCAGGGCGGGGGCGCCCGGGGCCGCGGCGAAGGCCAGCGGGAGCGGGCCGACGAGCAGCACCAGGACCGCCAGCACCGTAAGGCCGGTGCGCAGCTGGGTGCGCATCAGGGAGCGGACGTAGGTGTCGCCGAGGGTGGTCAGCTCGTCGATCTCGGTGCGGGGGTGGTGGGGCCGTGCGGTGCGGCGGGCGCGGCGGGGCGGGCCGGTGACGACGACACGGCGCTCGGTCGGGTCCTGGGGCATGGGCTCTCCGCTGGCTCGTGGCACTAGCTCGTGGGCCGGCGCAGCAGCAGGTCGCGCAGTTCACGCGCGTGGCGCCGGCTGACCTGGAGTTCCTCGGAGCCGACCAGCACGCTCACCGACCCGGCGTCCAGGCGGAGCTCGCCGATGTGCCGCAGGGCGACCAGGTGGCGGCGGTGGATGCGGACGAAGCCGCGGGCCCGCCAGCGCTCCTCCAGGGTGGACAGCGGGATGCGCACCAGGTGGCTGCCGGCGCCGGTGTGCAGGCGGGCGTAGTCGCCCTGCGCCTCGACGTGGGTGATGTCGTCGACGGCGACGAAGCGGGTCACGCCGCCGCGTTCGACGGGGATGTGGTCGGGGTCGGGCTCGTGCACGGGGATGCGCGGGGTGGTGTCGCGCAGCTCGGCGCAGCGGCGGACGGCCTCGGCGAGGCGCTCGCCGCGCACCGGTTTGAGGACGTAGTCGACGGCCTTGAGGTCGAAGGCCTGGACGGCGAAGTCCTCGTGGGCGGTGACGAACACGACCAGCGGCGGGCTGGCGAACCCGGTCAGCAGCCGGGCCAGGTCGAGCCCGTCCAGGCCGGGCATCTGGATGTCGAGGAAGACCACGTCGATGGCCTCGGGTCCGCCGGGGCCGGACTGCAGGGCGCGGTTGATGCGGCGCAGCGCCTCGGTGGCGTCGCCGGCGCCCTCGGCGCTGCCGATGCGGGGGTCCGCGCGCAGCAGGTAGAGCAGCTCCTCCAGGGAGGGGCGTTCGTCGTCGACGGCGAGGGCGCGCAGCATGAACGTGGAGTGTAGGAGGAATCCGGCTTGTGGGGCAGGGCGGTGCCGTGCCGGAGATGTCCGGGGAATGCCTGGGTGATGCCTGGATGACGCCCGGACGATGCCTGGAGGCGGTGCGGATACAGTGCGGGCATGAACAGCAGGCCGGCGCCGTTCGACGAACTCGACCGGAAGATCATCACCGCTCTCATGGCGAACGCCCGCACCAGTTTCGCGGAGATCGGCGCGGCCGTCGGGCTGTCGTCGACGGCGGTCAAGCGCCGGGTGGACCGGCTGCGCGACACCGGGGTCATCACCGGGTTCACGGCCACGGTGAAGCCGTCGGCGCTGGGCTGGCGCACGGAGGCGTACGTCGAGGTGTACTGCGAGGGCGCGGCCCCGCCCCGGCGGCTGGCGGAGGTGGTGCGCAACCATCCGGAGATCACCGCGGCGATGACGGTGACCGGCGGCGCCGACGCGCTGCTGCACGTGCGGGCGCGGGACGTGGAGCACTTCGAGGAGGTGCTGGAGCGCATCCGCGCGGAGCCGTTCATCCGGAAGACGATCAGCGTGATGGTGCTGTCCCACCTGATCCCGGACAGTCCGGAGGCCGGGGCCAGCCAGCCCGCCCCGGAGGGCGCATGAATCGTGCGCGAGAGCGGGGAAGAACGCAGCGTTCCTGCGCGGACACGCAGCCTTCATTTCTTGGCGCGCGTCCTGGTCGCTTTCTACCGTGGTGTCAACCCCAGGTAGACATCTCCCAGGAAGCGGAGGACCCCCTCTGTGCCCGAATCCCGTGTGCCGCGGCGGCGGCGCTTCCTCGTCTGCGAACCCAGACACTTCGCCGTGCAGTACGCGATCAACCCCTGGATGCGGCCCGACACGCCCGTGGACACCGAGCTGGCCCGCACGCAGTGGCAGACCCTGATCGACACCTACCTCGCCCACGGCCACACCGTGGAGCAGGTGTCGCCCGTCCCCGGCCTGCCGGACATGGTCTTCGCCGCCAACGCGGCGTTCACCCTCGACGGCCGCGTCTTCGGCTCCCTCTTCCGCGCCGCCGAGCGCCGTCCCGAGTCCGCCGCCTACGAGGCGTGGTTCAAGGCGGCCGACTTCGCCGTCCAGCACCCCGAGTCGGTGTGCGAGGGCGAGGGCGACCTGGCGTGGACCGGCCGGTACGTGCTGGCCGGCACCGGTTTCCGCACCACGCCCGAGGCCCACCGGGAGGTGCAGGAGTTCTTCGGCAGGCCCGTGATCGGGCTGCGGCTGGTGGACCCGTACTTCTACCACCTGGACACGGCGCTGTTCGTGCTGGAGGAGGACGGCGACGGCGGGAACATCGCCTACTACCCGGACGCCTTCTCCCCCGGCAGCCGCGAGGTGCTCGCCCGGCTGTACCCCGACGCCGTGCTCGCCACCCGCGAGGACGCGCTGGCCTTCGGCCTGAACTGCGTCTCCGACGGCCGTCACGTGTTCATCTCGCCCGGGGCCACCGCCCTCGCCGATCAGCTCGCCGACCGCGGCTACGTCCCCGTCCCCGTCGACCTGTCCGAATTCCACAAGGCCGGCGGCGGCATCAAGTGCTGCACCCAGGAGATCCGCTCATGACCGCTCCCGTCCGCGCCGCCCGCGGCTCCGCCGACCTGATCGCCGCCGAGGACGCCGTCCTCGCGCACAACTACCACCCGCTGCCCGTGGTCGTCTCCCGCGCCGAGGGCGTCTGGGTGGAGGACGTCGAGGGCCGCCGCTACCTGGACATGCTGGCCGGTTACTCGGCCCTCAACTTCGGCCACCGCCACCCCGCGCTGATCGACGCCGCGCACCGCCAGCTCGACCGGCTCACCCTCACCTCCCGCGCCTTCCACAACGACCGCCTCGCGGAGTTCGCCGAGCGGCTGGCCGCGCTGACGGGGCAGGACATGGTGCTGCCGATGAACACCGGCGCCGAGGCCGTGGAGAGCGGCATCAAGGTGGCCCGCAAGTGGGCCTACGAGGTCAAGGGCGTCCCCGCCGACCGGGCCACGATCGTCGTCGCGGCGGACAACTTCCACGGCCGCACCACCACGATCGTCAGCTTCTCCACCGACGAGACGGCCCGGTCCGGCTTCGGCCCGTTCACGCCGGGCTTCCGCATCGTGCCCTACAACGACCTGGCCGCGCTGGAGGAGGCCGTCGACGACACCACGGCCGCGGTGCTGCTGGAGCCGATCCAGGGCGAGGCGGGCGTCAACATCCCGGACGACGGCTACCTGGCGGGCGTACGGGAGCTGACCCGGCGCAAGGGCTGCCTGTTCGTCGCCGACGAGATCCAGTCGGGTCTGGGCCGCACCGGCCGCACCCTCGCCGTCGAGCACGAGGGCGTGGTGCCCGACGTGGTGCTGCTCGGCAAGGCGCTGGGCGGCGGGATCGTGCCGGTGTCGGCGGTGGTCGGGCGCCGGGAGGTGCTCGGCGTGCTGCGGCCCGGCGAGCACGGCTCGACGTTCGGCGGCAACCCGCTGGCGGCCGCGGTGGGCACCGAGGTGGTCGGGCTGCTGGAGACGGGCGAGTTCCAGCAGCGCGCGGCCGACCTGGGCGCCGTACTGCGCGAGGGCCTGACCGAGCTGGTCGGCCGCGGTGTCGTCGGCTTCCGCTCGCGCGGGCTGTGGGCCGGCGTCGACATCGACCCCGCCCTCGGCACCGGCCGGGACGTCGGCGAGCGCCTGCTGCGCGAAGGCGTCCTGGTCAAGGACACCCACGGCTCCACCATCCGCCTGGCGCCGCCGCTGGTGATCACCGAGGAGGAGCTCCGCTCGGCGCTGGAGGCGCTGGAGAAGGTGCTCGCCCAGGCCGCCTGACGGCGGTCCGCCCGCCCGGACCGGCCGGAATCCACCCGGTGCCGCCGGGGTCCCGGCCGGCGTCCGCGGCGGGTTCTCCGGGGCCCGGACGGGTGACGCGCCGGCCGGGCCCCGGGCCGGCCGGAACCGGGACGCCGACCGCCGGGACCGGGGCGCCGACCGCCGGAAGAACCGGGGCGCCGGCCGCGGCCGGCGCCCCGTGGCGCGTCACCGGTTGGGCCGGGCGGCGCTGATGCCGCCGAGCGCGGAGTCCGGGTCGCGTTCCATGGCCAGGTCGCCGAGGGAGACGATGCCCACGGGGCGGCCGTGGTCGACGACGGGGACGCGGCGCACCGCGTGCTCACGCATCAGCCGCACGGCCTGGTCGAGGTCCTCGTCCGGCGTGACGGTGTACAGGTCGCCGCTGCACACGCCGGCCACGGTGGTCTCGTCGGGGTCGTCGCCCTCGGCGAGGGCGCGGACCACCAGGTCGCGGTCGCTGACCAGGCCGCGCAGGTCGTCGCCCTCCGCCACCAGGACGGCGCCGATGTCCTCGTCACGCATCAGCCGGGCCACCTGGGTGACCGAGGTCTGCGGTCCCACCGTCACCGGCGCGCTGGTCATGATGTCGCGTACGTGCTGGGCCATGACGGCGCTCCTTTCGTCGGTCGTGTGCGCTTCGACGGCCGGGTACCCGGGCGGGCCCCGGCCGTACCCCGTCTTCCGCGGGCCCCGGGCCGTCTGGGCTGCGCGGGCACGGGTACTTGAGGAGGAGACAGGATTTCTCCGGGGCTCCCGCCGGGAGCTTTCGGGACCGCTTTCCGAGGAGATGACCCCCATGCTGCTCGTCGGACTGCTCCTCCTCGCGGCCACCGGCGCCTTCACCGGCCTGGTCATCGCCGACAACCTGTCCGGCGGCCCCGAGTACACGGTGACCGTGTTCGGCCACACCATCGCCACCATGGACGTGCTGCAGATCTTCTGCGCCGGCCTGGCGCTGGCCCTGATCTTCTGCCTGGGTGTGGCCCTGGCGGTGAACGGCGGGGCACACCGGCGGCACCTCCACGGCCGCCACGCCCCGCGCGGCGGCGACACGCACCAGCCGGTGGTGTGAGGCGCGGCCCCGGTGCGGCGGGTCCGCGGGCCGTCGCACCGGGGCCGGACGTCCGCCCCGGTCCTTCCCGCACTGGCAGCCCGCCACCGGCCGGCCCGCGCGCACCCGCCGGCCGCGGCGACCGCAGCGATGACCGCAGCGGTGACCGCACAGATGAGGAGCGCCCTTGTTCTACTACCTGCTCAAGTACGTGCTGCTCGGCCCCCTGCTCAGGCTGCTCTTCCGCCCCCGCATCGAGGGCCTGGAGCACGTGCCGGAGACCGGACCGGCGATCATCGCGGGCAACCACCTGTCGTTCTCCGACCACTTCCTGATGCCGGCGGTGCTCAAGCGGCGCATCACCTTCCTGGCGAAGGCGGAGTACTTCACCGGCCCCGGCCTGAAGGGCCGGCTGACGGCGTTCTTCTTCCGCAGCGCCGGGCAGATCCCGGTCGACCGCTCCGGCAAGGAGGCCGGGCGGGCCGCGATCCGCGAGGGGCTGCGGGTGCTGGGCCGGGGCGAGTTGCTCGGCATCTACCCGGAGGGCACGCGCTCGCACGACGGCCGCCTGTACAAGGGGAAGGTGGGGGTGGCGGTGATGGCGCTGACGGCGGGGGTGCCGGTGGTCCCCTGCGCGATGATCGGCACGTTCGAGGCGCAGCCGCCCGGCCAGGTCGTCCCCCGTATCCGCCCGGTGACCATCCGCTTCGGTGAGCCGCTGGACTTCTCCCGCTACGCGGGCCTGGAGAACGAGAGGGCGGTCCTGCGCGCGGTGACCGACGAGATCATGTACGCGATCCTGTCGCTGTCGGAGCAGGAGTACGTCGACCGGTACGCGGCCGAGGCCAAGGCCGAACAGGCCGCCGCGCAGGGGCTCAAGGAACGCAAGTTCCCCCGGATGCCGTTGAGTTGACGGTACGTCAAAAGGGGCGGCCGGAGTGTGGTCCGGCCGCCCCGTGCCGTCGGGTACGACTGTCGCGGCCGCCCGCTGCCTACGGCTTGGGCGTGGCGTGCGGACCGCAGGTCACGTCCGCCGCGTCCAGCCTGCCGGTGAGCAGGTAGGCGTCCACCCGGTCGTTGATGCAGGGGTTGACCAGGCCGGTCACACCGTGCGAGCCGGCGTCCTTCTCGGTGATCAGGCGGGAGCCCCGGAAACGGCGGTGCAGTTCGACGGCGCCGTCGTAGGGAGTGGCGGCGTCCCGCGTGGACTGCACGATCAGCACGGGCGGCAGGCCCCTGCCGGTGCGGACGTCCACCGGCGTCCGCTGCTTGACCGGCCAGGTCGCGCACGGCAGGTTCATCCACGCGTTGGCCCAGGTCATGAACGGGTAGTCCTTGTTGAGCCGCGTGTTGTCCCGGTCCCACTTCGTCCAGCTGGTGGGCCACTTGGCGTCGGTGCACTCGACGGCCGTGTAGACGGCGTTGCCGTTCTCCGAGGAGATGTTGCCCGCGGTGTCGGACAGGTCGGGGGCGGCGGCGTCGACCAGCGCCTGGGTGTCACCGGCGTAGTACTTGCTGAAGACGGTGGCGACCGGCACCCACGAGGAGTCGTAGTACGGGGCGCTCTGGAAGAAGGAGATCAGCTCGGCCGGGCCGACGACCCCGCCGATGGGGTTCTTCTTGGCGGTGGCGCGCAGCCGCAGCCACTTGGCCTGGACGGCCTCGCGCGTGGTGCCGAGGTGGAAGGCGGCGTCGTTGGCGGCGACCCAGTCCTCCCAGTCCTTCCAGCGGCCCTCGAAGGCGACGTCCTGGTCCAGGTTGGCCTGGTACCAGATCTTCTCGCGCGAGGGGTTGACGACGCTGTCCACGACCATGCGGCGCAGGTGGCCGGGGAACAGCGTGCCGTAGACGGCGCCGAGGTAGGTGCCGTAGGAGACGCCCAGGTAGTTGAGCTTCTTCTCGCCGAGCGCGGCCCGGATGACGTCCAGGTCGCGTGCGGTGTTCGGCGTGGTCATCTGCTGCAGCATCGCGCGGCCGGTGCGCTCGTAGCAGCCCTCGGCGTACTCGCGGGCGAGCTTGCGCTGGGCGAGCTTGTCGGCCTCGCTGTCCGGCACCGGGTCCATCTTGGGCGCCTTGACGAACTCCTGCGGGTCCGCGCACGAGATGGGCGCCGAGTGGCCCACGCCGCGCGGGTCGAAGCCGACGAAGTCGTAGGCCTTGGCCACGTTGGCCCACACCGGGTTCTTGGTGGTGACCCGGCGCGGGAAGCGCAGACCGGAGCCGCCGGGGCCGCCCGGGTTGTAGACGAGGGCGCCCTGCCGCTCCTGCGGCGTGCCGGTGTTGCCGATGCGGTCGACGGCGAGCTTGATCTGCTTGCCGTTCGGGTGGGCGTAGTCGAGCGGCACCGTCACCCAGCCGCACTGGATGGGCTTCTCCAGCCCCCAGTCGGCGGGGCAGTCCTGCCAGTCGATCCCGGCCTTGGCGGCGCGGGCGGCGGCGATCGCGGCGCCGCGCGCCTCGCGGTCCTGGGCCGGCCGGGTGCCGGCGCTCGCGGTGGGCGCCGCGACGGCGCCGGCTATGAGGGTCGCGGCGGCGAGCGCCCCGGCCGAACTGAGCGCCAGGGCCCGGCCTTTGGGTCTGTTGTCCCTCAAGTGGGACCTCCCCGTACATGGTTGCGAATGGATACGCGCGATCCTCGCCTCTGTGCGTCCTGCGAGAACAGGGTTTGTTGACCTTCTTTGCCAATCCGATAACCGGAGAGTGACTGTCCGTTCAGCGGGGCGACGGCCGGGGTCCGCCTGCGCCTCGTCCAGTACCCGGCGCGGTCGCAGCGCGTCGGGGGCGGCGGATCCGGCCGGCACGGCGGGCCCGTCCAGCCGCCCGGTCCACCTCTCCCGCCGACCGCGCCGGCACCGCCGTGGCGTCGCCGGGCCGGCGTCGGCGGCGGCGTCCAGTTCCCGGGGGTCGTGTCCGAGGGCGGCCGTCGGCCGGGACGAGGAGTGCGGCGCGACCGGTGGGCTCGCATGGTGAGGTGTCGCGTATTCGGCGTGGGGTTCAACGGTTGATTACTGACCGTCGCCGGTAACGGTGCTCAAGCGCGGGTCGATGCGGCTCAGCCATGCGTCTTGGCCGTCGGCCAGTGGTCGCCTCAGGGGAAGGGGGAGGAACAGGCAGGCGAAGGTGAGACCGGCGTCGTCGCTGTCGCCGTGGACGCGGTGCTGCCGGGCATCAGGAGTGTCCGCAGGTGCCTGGAGGGGGAAGAAGCCGGTTCATCGGGGCCGACCCGTGGCGGGGTGAGGCTTGTGCTCCACGCCGGTGCCGGAGGCGGCGTTCCGCCGTTTGCCCCGCACGGCGGCGCGACCGGGCCGTGGCCCCGCCACCCGACGGATGACGGGTGCCGGGTGGCCGTAAGGCGGTGGGACGCCCGCTACCGCACCTCCGGCCCCCGGTGCTCGGCCGCGATGCCGAACCGCTGCTGCCGCCCTCCCCGGGGGGCGGAGGGGGCCTCGCGGACGCTGGAGAGGGTGCCGATCACCTGCTCGTCGGCGGACGCGGACCCGGCGGCCTCGGCCTCCTCGAGCCGTTCGAGGTCGGCGGCGGAGACCAGGGCGACGAGGGGTCTGCCGTGCCGCGTGACCACCACGCGCTCGCCGCCGTAGACCACCCGGTTGATGAGGTCGGCGAGCTCAGCCCTGGCTTGCGTCACCGGAATCTCGTAGGCCATACGTCCAGCTTACGGGCGGCGGCCGCCGGAGCCCGGGCCCGTGTACGCGGCTCGGGGCCCGGGGCTCGGCGGGAGCGGCCGGAGCCCCGGTGGGAACGCCCGGGACCCCGGTGGGAGCGGTCGGGACCCCGGTGGGAGCGGTCGGGTCCCGGTCGAGGTGCTCCGGGGCCGCGGACGGGGCGAGCGGAGCCGCGGACCGGTCGCCCGGTGCCGCGGACCGGGTGGTCAGGGCCGCAGGAAGAGCAGCCGGACGTTGCCGATCAGCACCTCGTCGCCGTCGGAGAGGACGGCCGCGTCCACCCGCTCCTGGTTGACGTACGTGCCGTTGCGGCTGCCCACGTCGACGACGCTGATCTCGCCGCCGTCCCGGCGGGCGCGGCGGAACTCGGCGTGCCGGCGGGAGACGGTCGGGTCGTCGAGGCGGATGTCGCTGCTCAAGCCCCGGCCGACGGAGAGGACGTCCCGGTCCAGGCCGAACCGGGTGCCGGCGTGCGGTCCCCGCTCCACCACGACGAACGCCGTCCCGGCGGGCGGGCGGTCCGCGGGGCGCGCCGGGGGCTCGAGCGTCAGAAAGCCGACTCGGAAGCTCACGGTTTCCTCTCGGGTCGGGCCGGCTGTCCGCCGAACACGGAATCAGCCGGTCGTTTCATCCGTATTTGTCACAGTGCAGCCGCCCCTCCCCCCCGATCAAGGCGCCGCGCCGGTGACAGATCCACGGAAGCCGAGTACCGTACGTCCTGTACATTTTTTACAGAAGTCGAGCCGCCGTAGCGCGAGCCGTCGGAAGGGGTGCGCCTTGACCGGACCGTCCGCCCGTCACGTCCTGCCCGAGTTCACCGAACGCACGGCCTACGGGCACCGCACGCTGGATCCGTACGCCAAGCTGCTCGAGGGGCGGATCGTCTTCCTCGGCACGCAGGTCGACGACGCCTCGGCCAACGACGTGATCGCCCAGTTCATGCATCTGGAGCACCAGGCACCGGACCAGGACATCGCGCTGTACATCAACGCGCCGGGCGGCTCCTTCACCGCGATGTCGGCGATCCACGACACGATGCAGTACGTCAGCTGCGACGTGGCGACCTTCTGCCTGGGCCAGGCCGGCTCCTGCGCCGCCGTCCTGCTCGCCGCGGGCACGCCGGGCAAGCGCCACGCCCTGCCGGGCGCACGGGTGACCCTCCGCCAGCCGTCGCTGCCGGAACCGGTGGAGGGGCAGGCGAGCGACCTGGCCATCCAGGCCGGCGAACTGTCCCGGATCCGCACCCGTCTGGAGGAGATGCTCGCCCACCACACCGGCCGCAGCCCCGAGCAGGTGCACGCGGACATCGAGCGGGACCGCATCCTGGACGCCGCGGGCGCCCTGGAGTACGGCCTGGTGGACCGCGTCCTGTCGCGCCGCGACGCCGCCGACGACGCCACCGACGCCGTCTTCGGCGCGAGGTGACCCCGCCGATGCTGCCGCCCGACCTCCCGCCGCTGCCCGCCCTGACCCGCGCCGAGGCCGAGCTGATCGACCGTTACCTCGACGCGGTCGACCTGCTCGGCCGCATCAACCCGGCGCGGCCCGGCGGCACCTACCGCGGCCTCAGGGCCGCCCAGGCGCTGGTGCGCACGGCCGCCGGCCTGCGCGACGCGCTCGCGCTGATGCACCAGCGGGGTGAAACCGAGCTGCACGCCGCAACCCTGGCCCGGGCGTTGCGCGTCCTGGACGGTGAGCGGCGCGTCGCCCGCCTCACCGTGCCGCCGGAGCACACCGGTTGACGCCGTTCGGCGGACACCGATGGACCAGAAGGGATACCCCCCATCGGTGGAGAAGCCGCTGCGCCCACGAGACCGTCCGGCTTGCGCCTCGGGCGTGGACACCGACCGGAACGCGGCGTTCCGACGCTGGTCCGGGGCCCGTCAACGATCTGGACACGCCGCCGGTCGAGCAGATGTCCACCCGAACGGGTGAGTGGTGAGTAACACCACATATCCCCGTTTCCGTTGGGCTTTTCGGACATCCATGCGCCAAGATCCCTGTCGACGACAAGCCCCCGCCACAAGAGGCGGGGCGGTCCGGGCGGACGCCGAGTCCTGCCGCCGCCCGGATGACGGGTCGACAGGAGTGGACCGGCAGGAGTGGAGGACCCAAGCACGACGGGTCGCCGGAGCGGATGCGCACGCTGGTGCGCCGAAGCTCCGAGCGGTCCTTGGGGTGAAGCCGCGGCAACGTGGCCGGGCTACTTCGCCAGCCCGAATCCGACAGGTCATCCTTCACAGGCGGCTGACGAAGGGTGGCGCATGACTGCGCTCAATCGAGTCCCGTCGCTGATGGCCCGGGCCGGTACGGCCTCGGCCCTGACCATCGCCGCCGTGGGCGGCTCCCTCGTGGTGCCCGGCGCCGCCCCCGAGGCGTCCGCCGCGACACCGGCGACGAAGGCACTCCAGGTGGCGGCGTCCAAGAAGGGCGCCCCCTACAAGTGGGGGGCCACCGGACCGCACCGGTTCGACTGCTCCGGGCTCACGCTGTACTCGTTCAAGAAGGCCGGCAAGAAGCTGCCGCGCACGGCGGCCCAGCAGTACAACAAGACGCGGCACATCTCCGCCAGGAACCGCAGGGCCGGAGACCTGGTGTTCTTCCACTCGGGGTCGAACGTGTACCACGTCGGCATCTACGCCGGGAAGAACAAGATCTGGCACGCGCCGAAGACCGGCGACGTCGTCAGACTGCAGAAGATCTGGACCAGGAGCGTCTGGTACGGCCGGGTCGGCTGACCTCGCGGGGCGGCGGCGCCCCGCGGTGCCGCCGCCCCGGCGCGCCCGCCCCCGGTCCGGGCGGGCTTGACCCGGACCGGAACGGTTACCCGTAGGGCATGGAACACCTGGACTCCGGCACCGAGCGCCGGCCCTGCACGGCCCGCAACGAGACGCCGCTGGAGCGCGCCGACCGCAACTTCGGCGAGCTGCTGCAGGAGCTGCGCGTGACGCAGACCGGGGTGCAGATCCTCTTCGCGTTCCTGCTGTCCCTGGCGTTCACGCAGCGCTTCCCGTCGCTGGACACCGTCCAGCGCGCCACGTACGTCGCCACGCTCCTGCTCACCGTGCTCGCCGCCGCGCTGTTCACGGCGCCCGCGGCCCTGCACCGCTCGCTCTTCCAGCGCGGCGCCAAGCCGCGCATCGTGCAGGTCTCCTCGCGGCTGGCCACGGCCGGCATGAGGGTGCTGGTGCTGGCGTTCACCGGATCGGTGATGCTCGTCGTCGACGTCACCACCGACCGGGCCGGCGGAATCGCGGCCAGCGCGGCCACCTTCCTGGTGTGCCTGGGGCTGTGGTGGCTGCTGCCCCGCCTGGTGCTCCGGGCGGGCCTGACCGGGGAGCGGCAGCCGGCGGGCGGCTCACCGGAGCCGGCACGGCCGGCGGCGCGCGTCAGCGCCCAGCGGACGCCCGCAACGGTTCGAGGAGCAGCGTCGCACCGAGAGCCGCCGGTGCACCGCCGGTGACCGCCTGCAGGACGTGGGCCGGCCGGGGCACGTCCTGGCCGAGGGATCGGGTCGGCTGCCGCCGGCGGAGCCGGCTGGCCGGCCGCTGATCAGCATGGCCCCGCGGCACCCGGCCCGGCGGGGGTGGAGGAGGCGCTGGCGCGGGCGGGGGCCGCACCGTCGGTACTGGTCGCCACGCCCGGGCACGCCCTGGTGTGCGTTCTGGTCAGCGCGAGGCCCGGGGCCGCGGTCGTGCCGCGCAGCAGGGCCGGCAGTGAGGACGTGTGGCGGCTTCTTCGCCGGGTCCGGCCCACGAACCGACCGGAACGGCGGAACCGGCGGCGACGAGGGGAAGGGGCGGGGAACCGGGCGGACGGACGGAGCTACGCCTCCTGCTGTCCGGCCGCCGGGACTGCTCGTGCCCGGACCGTCCACGGCAGTTCGACGCAGATGGTCTTGCCGCCCTCGCGGGTGGGCGTGACGCTCATCCGGCCGCCGCTCTCCGCGGTGAGCCAGCGGATGATGACCATGCCGCGGCCGTTGTCCTGCTGGACGGCGGCGGGCAGGCGTCTGGGAAAGCGGGGGTGGCTGTCGGTGACGCCGATGCGCAGGTGTTCGTCGCGTTCCAGGGCGAGGTCGACGGTGAAGGTGGGGGACTGCCCGAAGGTGTGCTGCACGGCGTTGGTGACCAGTTCGGAGACGATGAGCCGGATCGTGTCGGCGGTCTCGGATTGCGGCGGCAGGCCCCACTCCGCCAGGGTGCCGACGACGTGGGAGCGGGCCGCGGAGACCGAGGCGGGATCGCTCGGCAGAGTGATGGAGGCTTCCAGATGGTCTGCCATGGCGATGTCGTCCCTTTCCCGCGGGACCGACGGGTCCCCCGCGAAGCGGTCGGTTTCGAGTACGGTCCCGGACTGGTGGTTCGCCCGTCAGACTGCCACTGCGGCGCCCCGTACGGATGGCGATCCACCAAGATATGCATATATCTGTCGCCCGATGCGGTGAACTCTGCAACGGCAGAGCGTATGCGGGCGGCTCATACGGAGTAGGGAGCGGCCCATGCAGCACGGCCCCGCGGTGCGCCGCCGGAAACTGGGCGCCGAACTGCGCGCACTGCGCGCCCGTGCGGGTCTCACGAGCGGTGAGGCGGCCCGGCTGGTGGGCTGGCACCAGTCGAAGGTGAGCCGGATCGAGACCGGCGCGAGCGGGGTGAAACCCTCCGACGTACGGCTGCTCCTGGACGCCTACGGCGTCGGCGATCCCCAACTGCGCGAGTTGCTGGTGGTGTTGGCGGGCTCGGACGACGGCGACGGCCGGCACCACTGGTGGCACGCCTACCGCGGGGTGCTGCCGCCCACCTACCGGGACTTCATCAGCCTGGAGTCGCAGGCGAGCGCGATGCGCACGCTGGAGACCACGGTCGTGCCGGGGCTGCTGCAGACGCCGGAGTACGCCCGGGCGGTGACCCGGGCGGCGGTGGAGGGCGCCACCGAGGAGCGTCTGGACGCGCTGGTGCGGGTGCGGCTGGCGCGGCAGGACGTGCTGCGGGCGGATCCGCCGCTCAGGCTGAGCGCGGTGCTGGACGAGGCCGTGCTGCGGCGGGAGGTGGGCGGTCCGGAGGTGATGGCGCGTCAACTGGAGCGGCTCGTCGAGGCGGCCCGGCTGCCGCACGTGCGCCTGCAGGTGCTGCCGTTCTCCGCGGGAGCGCACATAGGCGTCACCGGCCCTTTCGTCATCTTCTCGTTTCCGCGCACTTCCGATCTGGATGTGGTCGTTCTCGACCACTTGACGAGTAGCCTCTACCTCGAGCGGAAAGAAGACCTCCGGGCCTATGCCGAGGCCTTCAACGCCCTTCGGCGACACGCTCTTTCACCCGAGGAATCGCTGGATTTCATCGCCGCCGTCGCCGGAGCCGGGTGACGCGCAAAGGAGGCGCCATGTCCGCACCGCCCCGGACTCTTGCATCCAGTACCCGTCTGCTCGGAGTGCGGTGGCTGCGCAGCAGCTACAGCACCGGAGCCAACAACTGCGTCGAGACGGCCCGCCCCGCCTCCGGCCCGTGGGCCGGGCTGCTTGCCGTGCGCGACTCCAAGGCCCCGGCCGGGCCCGCGCTGCTGTTCACCCCGGCCAGTTGGAGGGAGTTCCTCACCGCCGTGCGGTGATCCCGGCCGCGTCCGGCCCGAGTGGTCCCCGACTGCGGCGCACGGCCGTGCCACGCCGACTCACGGTCGCACGCCGACGATCACCCGGACCGCCCGGTCGAGCTGCTCCCGCGTCAGATCGGCGCGGGCGGTCAGCCTGAGCCGGGAGACGCCGTCGGGCACGGAGGGCGGCCGGAAGCAGCCCACGGCCACTCCGGCCGCCCGGCACGCGGCCGCCCAGCCGACGGCCGCCTCCGGCGACGGGGCCCGCACCGACACCACGGCGGCGTCCGGCCGTACCGCCTCCAGGCCCGCGGCCGTGAGGCGGGCGTGCAGCCCGGCCGCGGCCTCGCGCACCCGCGCCGCCCGGTGCGGTTCGCGGCGCAGCAGCCGCAGGGCCGCCAGGGCCGCCCCGGCCGCGGCGGGGGCGAGCCCGGTGTCGAAGATGAACGTCCGCGCCGTGTTGACCAGATGGTCCACCACCCGCGCGGGGCCGAGGACCGCGCCGCCCTGGCTGCCCAGCGACTTCGACAGCGTCACCGTCGCCACCACGTCGGCCGCGCCCGCGAGCCCCGCCGCGTACGGCGCGCCGCGCCCGCCGTCGCCCAGGACGCCCAGCCCGTGCGCGTCGTCGACCACCAGCCCCGCGCCGTGTTCCCGGCACGCCCGCGCCAGTTCGGCCAGCGGGGCGGCGTCGCCGTCGACGGAGAACACCGTGTCGGAGACGACGACGGCGGGCCCGTCGTGCGCGCCCAGGGCCTTGCGCACGGCGTCGGCGTCGGCGTGCGGCACGACCTGCGTGGTGCCGCGGGCCAGCCGGCAGCCGTCGATCAGCGAGGCGTGGTTGCCCGCGTCGGAGACGATCAGGGAGCCGTGCGGGGCGAGCGCGGTGACGGCGGCGAGGTTGGCGGCGTAGCCGGAGGAGAAGACCAGGGCCGCCTCGAAGCCGCAGAAGGCGGCCAGTTCGCGTTCGAGTTCGGTGTGCAGGTCGGTGGTGCCGGTGACGAGCCGGGAGCCGGTCGATCCGCCGCCCCAGGTGCGGGCCGCCGCCGCGGCGGCCTCGGTGACCTCGGGGTGGCGGGCGAGGCCGAGGTAGTCGTTGCCCGCCAGGTCGAGCAGCGGCGAGTCGGCCGGGCGGGGGCGCAGGGTGCGGACGAGTCCGGCGCGGCGGCGCGCCGTTGCCTGCTCGTCGATCCAGCCGAACGCCATGGCCCCTCCGGTGCTTTTGTAGGCAGTGCACAGACATTAGCGGCACGACGGTCCGGCCGAGGTGTGGTGATACCCACACGGTGATCTGTCAGTGTTGTGCAAACTCTCCTTGGCCCCGGGCGGCCCCGTAGGACAGGATCGGACCTCATGGACCTGCTGAACACGCTGGTGGACAAGGGGCTTCGGCGCGAGCTGCCGACCCGCGACGAGGCGCTGGCCGTGCTGGCCACCTCCGACGACGACCTGCTCGATGTGGTGGCCGCGGCCGGCAAGGTGCGCCGGCACTGGTTCGGCCGCCGGGTGAAACTCAACTACCTGGTCAACCTCAAGTCCGGCCTGTGCCCCGAGGACTGCTCCTACTGCTCCCAGCGGCTCGGCTCCGAGGCCGGCATCCTGAAGTACACCTGGCTCAAGCCCGAGGAGGCCACGCAGGTGGCGGCCGCGGGCCTGGCCGGCGGCGCCAAGCGGGTCTGCCTGGTGGCCAGCGGGCGCGGCCCGACCGACCGGGACGTGGACCGCGTGTCGCAGACCATCAGGGCCATCAAGGAGCAGCACGGGGACGTCGAGGTGTGCGCCTGCCTGGGGCTGCTCTCCGACGGGCAGGCGGAGCGGCTGCGCGCGGCCGGCGCCGACGCCTACAACCACAACCTCAACACCTCCGAGGCGACGTACGGCGACATCACCACCACCCACACCTACGCCGACCGCGTCGACACCGTGCACAAGGCGCACGCGGCCGGGCTGTCCGCCTGCTCCGGCCTGATCGCCGGCATGGGCGAGAGCGACGAGGACCTCGTCGACGTCGTCTTCGCGCTGCGCGAGCTGGACGCGGACTCCGTTCCGGTGAACTTCCTCATCCCGTTCGAGGGCACCCCGCTGGCCAAGGAGTGGCACCTGACCCCGCAGCGCTGCCTGCGCATCCTGGCCATGGTCCGCTTCGTCTGCCCGGACGTGGAGGTCCGCATCGCCGGCGGCCGCGAGCTGCACCTGCGCACACTGCAGCCGCTGGCCCTGCACATCGCCAACTCCATCTTCCTGGGCGACTACCTCACCAGCGAGGGCCAGGCCGGCAAGGCGGACCTGGAGATGATCGCGGACGCCGGGTTCGAGGTGGAGGGCGCCGACCAGGTGACGCTGCCCGAGCACCGGAGGGGCGGCGGCTGCCACGGCAGCGCCCCGTCCGCCTGCCACGAGGGCGGCGGGGTGTGCGGTACGGCCGCCCCGGTGCCGTCGGCCGACGAGCCGCGCACCGACCTGGTGGCCGTCCGCCGCCGCGGCGCCGGAACGGACCTGCCGCCCAATGCCTGACCTCGGCCTGCCCACGCTCGGCCTGCCCGAGCTGCTGGAACTGGACCGCCGGCACGTCTGGCACCCCTACGGCCCGATGCCCGGCCGGCAAGAGCCGCTGGTCGTGGAGTCGGCGAGCGGAGTGCGGCTCAGGCTCGCGGACGGCTCGGGCGAACTGGTCGACGGCATGGCGTCGTGGTGGTCGGCGATCCACGGCTACAACCACCCGGTGCTCAACGAGGCCGCCCGCGAGCAGCTCGCGCGGATGAGCCACGTGATGTTCGGCGGGCTCACCCACGAGCCCGCCGTCCGCCTCGCGAAGCTCCTCGTCGACCTGTCGCCCGAGGGTCTGGAGCACGTCTTCCTCGCCGACTCCGGGTCGG
Organism: Streptomyces echinoruber; assembly: GCF_014651135.1. Taxonomy (GTDB): domain Bacteria; phylum Actinomycetota; class Actinomycetes; order Streptomycetales; family Streptomycetaceae; genus Streptomyces; species Streptomyces echinoruber. The sequence goes on along the minus strand of NZ_BMWH01000008.1, from coordinate 54,091 downwards.
TGTCGGTCGAGGTCGCCCTGAAGATGTGCCTGCAGTACTGGCGCTCGCTCGGCCGACCGGAGAAGCGGCGCCTGCTGACCTGGCGGGGCGGCTACCACGGCGACACCTGGCACCCGATGTCCGTGTGCGACCCCGAGGGCGGGATGCACGAGCTGTGGGCCGGGGCGCTGCCGCGCCAGGTGTTCGCGGACGCGCCGCCGGCCGCGTACGAGGAGGCGTACGCCGGCCACCTGCGGGAGCTGGTGGAGCGGCACGCGCACGAACTGGCCGCGGTGATCGTGGAACCGGTGGTGCAGGGCGCGGGCGGGATGCGCTTCCACTCCCCCGCCTACCTGCGGGTGCTGCGCGAGGCGTGCGACGCGCACGACGTGCTGCTGGTGTTCGACGAGATCGCCACCGGGTTCGGCCGCACCGGCGCGCTGTTCGCGGCGGACCACGCGGCCGTCGCCCCGGACGTGATGTGCGTCGGCAAGGCGCTGACCGGCGGATACCTGACGATGGCGGCGACGCTGTGCACCTCCCGCGTGGCCGAGGGGATCTCCCGGGGCGAGGTGCCGGTGCTGGCGCACGGGCCGACGTTCATGGGCAATCCGCTGGCGGCGGCCGTGGCGTGCGCCTCGATCGGACTGCTGCTCGGCCAGGACTGGCGTGCCGAGGTCAAGCGGATCGAGACCGGGCTGCGCGAGGGACTGGCGCCCGCCGCCGGACTGCCGGGGGTACGGGACGTGCGGGTCCTGGGCGCGATCGGGGTGGTCCAGCTCGACCACCCGGTGGACATGGCGGCGGCGACGCGGGCCGCGGTGCGCGAGGGCGTGTGGCTGCGCCCGTTCCGCGACCTGGTGTACACGATGCCGCCGTACGTGACGGAAGACGAGGACGTGGCGCGGATCGCGCGCGCGGTGTGCGCGGCGGCGCGGGAGGGATGAGATGCCGGTACTGGTGATCACGGGTACGGGCACGGAGATCGGCAAGACGGTCACGACCGCCGCCGTCGCCGCGGCCGCGGTCGCGGCCGGCCGGTCGGTGGCCGTGCTGAAGGCCGCGCAGACCGGGCTGCGGCCCGGGGAACGCGGGGACGCCCAGGAGGCGGCGCGGCTGTCGGGCGCCCCAACAGCCGTCGAGGTCGCCCGGTTCCCCGAGCCGCTGGCGCCGGCCACGGCCGCGCGCCGGGCCGGACTGGCCCCGGTGCATCCGCACGAAGTGGCCGAGACCGCCGCCAAGTTGGCCACCGAGCACGACCTGGTACTGGTCGAGGGCGCGGGCGGCCTGCTGGTGCGCTTCGACGCGGCGGGCGGCACCCTCGCCGACGTGGCCGCGCAGTTGGCGGCCCCGGTGCTGGTGGTCGCCCCGGCCGGGCTGGGCACGCTGAACGCCACCGAGCTGACGGCCCGTGAACTGCGTTCCCGGGACATCGAGTTGCTGGGGGTCGTGATCGGCAGCTGGCCGCCCTCGCCCGGCCTGGCCGAGCGGTGCAACGTCGCCGACCTGCCCGAGGTGGCCGGCGCCCCGCTGCTGGGCGCGCTGCCCGCCGGCGCCGGCGCGCTGGCGCCCGCCGAGTTCCGCGCCGCGGCGCCGGGCTGGCTGGCGCCGCGCCTGGACGGCACCTGGGACGCGGCGGCGTTCACGGTGCGCCAGGCGCCGGCGGCGTACGCGCCGGAAACGGGAGCGCCGGACGCGGCCCGCTGAGCGTCCCGGGCGGGCGTGCGCGGGGCGCGGGTCACGGTCGTACCGACTGGGACCACTGGGCGGGTCCCGGACGGGCGTGCGCCAGGCGCGGACGGGGGACAATCGCCGTAAGGCCCGTCCTCGTCCCGGGAGGTCGCCATGCCGCTCCCCTCCGTCCGCCCGCGCACGGTGCGGCGGGACCCCGTCCACCATCCGCTCTTCGCCCGCTCCTACGCACGCGTCAGCCGGGCGGCCGAGACGAGGCTCGGGATGAGATCCGTGCGGGACCGGCTGCTGGCCGGGCTGTCGGGGCGGGTGATCGAGATCGGCGCGGGCAACGGGCTGAACTTCGCGCGCTACCCGCACACCGTCGCGGAGGTCGTGGCGATCGAACCGGAGCGCACCCTGCGGCAGTTGGCCGTCGAGGCGGCGCTGCGCGCGGAGGTGCCGGTGGACGTGGTGCCGGGTGCGGCGGAGGCCCTGCCGGTCAAGAGCGAGGGCTTCGACGCGGCGGTGGTGTCGCTGGTGCTGTGCAGCGTGCGGGACCTGCCGCGGGCGCTGGGTGAAGTGCGCCGGGTGCTGCGGCCCGGCGGCGAGGTGCGGTTCTTCGAACACGGGCGCGGCGGCGGCAGGGCGATGACGACCACCCAGCGCGCCCTGGACCGCATGGGGTGGCCGCTGCTGAACGGCAACTGCCACCTCTCCCGCGACCCGGTCGCCGCGCTGCGCGACGCGGGTTTCGTGCTCGGCCCCTACCGGCGGCTGATGCTCCCGGAGACGGGCCCGACCCTGCCCACCTCCTCCTGCGTCCTCGGCACGGCCTGGCGCCCGCCGGCCGGCGCCTGAACCAGCCGGTCCTCTCTCCTTCTTCCTCTCTCCTCTCCTCCCGTCCGCCTGGAGGTCTTCTCCTCCCGTCCGCCCGGAGAGCGGGCCGGGCCGCGCCGCGCGCGGCGGTGTCCCGCCGGAACGGTTCCCGTGTGGCGGCTCCCACCGGCTCCGCACCGGCGGGGACGCGCCCGCGGGCGAAAAATGCCCCTTACACCGGTCTGCGGGGCCCGACCCGAGGCGGAGCGCGGCTCGGTCCCAGGGGGGATACCGGGTGTGCGCCCGGTCACACTACCCTCGGCCGGGACAGGGGTCCGGCGGGTCCGCGCGCCGCGGAGACCGGGCCCGCGCACCGCGCGCGTACCGGAACGGAGCGAGGAGGCGGTCTTGTCCACATCCACTGCGGACCATGTCCCGGGCCGGGCGCCGGCCGGTGCGGCCGCGGCCCGGGCCCGCGGGCTGACCAAGGCCTACGGCTCGGGCGAGACGGCAGTGCTCGCCCTGGACGCGGTGGACGTGGACATCGCACGCGGCCGGTTCACCGCCGTCATGGGGCCCTCGGGCTCCGGGAAGTCCACGCTGCTGCACTGCCTGGCCGGGCTGGACACCGTCTCCGCCGGCCAAGTGTGGATCGGCGACACCGAGATCACCGGGCTGAAGGAGCGGGAGCTGACGCGGCTGCGGCGGGACCGGGTCGGGTTCGTCTTCCAGTCGTTCAACCTGGTTCCGACGCTGACGGCGCTGGAGAACATCACGCTGCCGATGGACATCGCGGGCCGCAGGCCGGACGAGAAGTGGATCGACGAGGTGATCGACACGCTGGGCCTGCGCGACCGCCTGGGCCACCGCCCCGCGCAGCTCTCCGGCGGCCAGCAGCAGCGCGTGGCCTGCGCCCGCGCCCTGGCCTCGCGCCCGGAGCTGATCTTCGCCGACGAGCCGACCGGCAACCTCGACTCGCGCTCCGGGCAGGAGGTGCTGGGCTTCCTGCGCCAGTCCGTGGACAGGCTCGGCCAGACGGTGGTGATGGTCACCCACGACCCGGTGGCCGCCGCCCGGTCCGACCTGGTGCTGTTCCTGGCGGACGGCAGGATCGTGGACGAGATGGAGCGGCCCACGGCGGAGGCGGTGCTGGAGCGGATGAAGCGGTTCGACGCGGTGCGCGGCGCGGTGCCCGGGGAGGGGTGACCCGTGCTGAAGGCGTCGCTGAGGAGCTTCCTCGCGCACAAGGGCCGGCTGCTGCTGTCGGCCCTCGCGGTGGTTCTGTCCGTGGCGTTCGTCGCGGGCAGCCTGATCTTCTCCGACACCGTCGGCCGCACCTTCGACCGCCTCTTCGCCTCCACCGCGGCCGATGTCACCGTGGAGCCCCGGCAGGATCTGCGCTCCTCCGTCCCCACCGGCGCCACCCCGACCCTGCCCGCCGCCCTCGCGGCCCGCCTGGAGCGGGTCGACGGGGTGGCGGCCGCCCACGTGGACGCGGCCACCGACCAGGTCACCGTCGTCGACCGGCACCACGACGCGGTGGGCCCGACGACGGGCGCCCCCACCGTCGTCCGCAACTGGTACCCCTCCCCCCACCGGGCGGTGCGGCTCACCTCCGGCCGTGCCCCGCGCGCCGGCGAGGCCCTGATCGACGCGGAGACCGCCGACCGCCGGCACGTGCACATCGGCGATCCGCTGACGATGATGGCCCAGCCCGGCGTCTTCACGGTGCGCGTCGTCGGCATCGTCACCTTCACCACCACCAACCCGGGGACCGCCCTCGTCTACCTCGACACCCCGACCGCGCAGACCCGGCTGCTCGGCTCCCCGGCCCGTGCCACGAGCATCTCCGTGGACGCCGCCGAGGGGGTGGGCCACCCGGTGCTCAAGCGGCGGGTCACCGCGGCCCTCGGCTCCGCGACCGCCGGCTCCGGTGCGGCCTACGACGTCCGGACCGCCGACGAGCAGGCGAAGTCGGACGCCGAGCAGCTCGGCACCTTCCTCGACGTGATCAAGTACGTCATGCTCGGCTTCGCAAGCCTCCGCCCAGGTTCTGCTCTGCGTCTAGCAGCAGCTCCGGAATCACCCAGGTACGGATGGACATGGACGGAGCCACCCACGGCCGGAAGGGCTCCACTCCTCCACGGTCGGCCAGACGGTCCATGGCCTGCTCCCACAAGCCCGTCTTGTGCCACCGGGTCCACATCGTGTGCACCGAGGGCCCATGCCCGTACTCTGCAGGCAGCTTGGCCCACTGCACGCCCGTACGGGCCTTGTAGAGAAGGCCATCGACGACCTTCCGGACGTCGTACTTGCGCAGCTTCGGAAACAGGTCGGCCACGGCCTGCCATGCCTCGTCCGTCATCTCCGGCACCAGGCGCCCGTTCTCGCGGAACCACCCGGCCAGGGCACAGGGTGTACCGGCTCGCCCCTGCCGGGCATTCCCCTTCACAGTGACCGTGGTGTCCAACAGCTCCAGAAGGCGCCGCTTCTGCTCAGGCTTCAGGTTCTCCAGCCGTTTGTGGGCCGTCTCGGCCAGCTGAAGCAAATCCCTGGCCCTTTGGCCGGCTTCTGCCGTCTCGGCCGCCCACGCCTCCGTTTCGGCCTTCAGGCTCTCCAGACTGGCCAGCTCCTCGTTCAGGGGGCGGACGGCTGCCGCCGCCTGCGCTTCCGCGTCTTCGTCCGTGGCTCCTTCGGCGATGGCTTCGCGAATGGCCAGGGACATCGTGACGGTCTTGGTCCTGCGGAGCGTCTTGATCTGCTTCTCCAGGTCGGCGATCCGCTCGGCGTGGTTGATGTTCTGCCCCTGGTTGACGCCGGTCCAGTCTTCGGCCACTTTCCGCAGCCGCTCAATGTCGCCCAGCGCCTCGCAGAACTTGGACCACACCGCCTCTTCGGTCACATCGGCTTCAAGGAAGAGGCAGTCGCAGCCGTGACCTCCGGCGGAGGCCGATCCGTTGCATCGGTAGCCGGGCGTCTTCCCGTTCTTCAGGTGCCCGGTGTACTTCTCCCCGCAAGGGGAGATCAGCCGACTGCTGAGGATGTAGACCCTGCCCCGCCTGACAGGAGGAGCCTTTTTCACGAGCTGCGCCGCCTCCAACAGCTCTGCGCGCTCTTCCTCACTGAAGATGGGCGGCAGCTCGATGACGACGGATTCGCCGTACATCGGTTTCCCGTCGCGGTCCAGCTTCGCCTTCTTCTCCTTGCGGAAGATGATCCTGGAGTTGAGGACCGGGTCCCCCAGCATAATCTTCTGCAGGTTCCGGTGACTCCAGGGCTTCCCGGAGCGGGTGAAGAGCCCTTCGGCGTTCAGAACGGCCGCAGTATCGGGCCAGCTCTTCTTGGCCACGAAGACCGTGCGCGCTCTGCGCAGGGTGGGCAGATCCGCTTCCTTGACCACGAGGCGGGATTCACCCTTGACGCCCTGATTCTCAACCTCGTACCCGAAGGGGACGAAACCACCCGTGTACCCGCCCTCTTCGGCCTTCTCCTGAAGGCCGCCCTGCGTGCGGTCACGAATGATGATCCGCTCGTCTTCGGCGCGGTCGGCCGCCTTGCGCATGCGTGAGCGGCCCTCGTCGGTGGTGTTGTCGTAGTCGCCCTTGACGATGGCGGTGAAGATGCCGAGGTCTTCCAGTTCCCACACCCAGGGCCAGAAGGCCCGGTCGGCGCGGCCGATGGCGCGCTCTTCGTGGACGGCCACTAGATCGAAGGGGCGCGGCTTCTGCCGGGCCAGCTCCATGAGACGGCCGAGGTCCGGACGCTGCGTATGGTCCAGGCTGCCACTGAAGCCCTCGTCCGCGAAGACATCGACCAGCGCCCAGCCCTTCTTGGCGATGTGCCTGACCACGCGTTTGCCGGTGTAGGAGATGCCGTAGCCCTTCTTCTGGTCCTCGGTGGAGACTCGGAGGTAGGCGACAGCCCGGAGCTGTCCGGGCTCCGCCGTCTTGAGTACAGCGTCGATGGCGGTGAGCAGCCTCTGCTTCTCGTCCGTGAGAACCTGGTTCATGTCAGTCCCTTCGCGACTGGCCAGACCCCGGGGCGTTGCCGCGCCGCCGGGGTCACCCATGTGGCGGCATTATGTCGTCCCCTCAGCCGCCGGGGGGACCAAACAGGATCTCCAGCACTTCTCGGTAGATCATGGGGATTGGACTCTCTGGCCATGAGCGTGATGTCCACCTTCGGCTCGGGGTCGTCCCCGAAGTGGTCCCTCAGCCACTGGCCGGCCTCCTCGACCGGCAGGGTTGTCCCGTTGACTGGCTCTGGGCCTGGTGTGGGGCGTGTGCCTGCAGCAGGTGCTCGCGCTGGAGGGCATGACGGCGTTCGCCGTTCCCTGGGGCACGATCGTCGCGGTCGTGGTCGGTTCGGCGGTGGTCGGTGTGGTGGCGGCGCTGCTGCCCGCGCTGCGCGCCTCCCGGATGAACGTGCTGGCGGCCATCGCCCACGAGTGAGGCGGCGCCGGCCTGCCTACGCCGTGGGCAGAAACGGCTCGCCCGGCGGCACCGAAGGTGGTGGAGTACGGAGCGTCACCGCCGCGCGACGCATGAGGGAGATCCGATGACCCGTCCGTTCCGTTTCGGCGTCAATCTGCTGGAGCCCGCCTCCGCCGCCGAGTGGCGCGCCAAGTGCCGCCGCGCCGAGGAGCTCGGCTACGACGTGCTGCTCGTCCCCGACCACCTCGGTCTGCCCGCGCCGTTCCCGGCGCTGGTGGCCGCCGCGGAGGCGACAGAGCGGCCGCGGGTGGGCACGTTCGTCCTCAACGCCGGCTTCTGGAACCCGGCGCTGCTGGCCCGCGAGGTGGCCACCACCGACGCGCTGACCGGCGGGCGCCTGGAACTCGGCCTGGGCACCGGCTACGTGCGGGCCGAGCACGACACGGCCGGGCTGCCGTTCGGCTCGCCACGCGAGCGCGTGGACCACCTGCGGCGCACCGTGGAGGAACTGGAGAAGCTGCTCGGCTCGCCGGACCACCGGCCGCGCCCGCGGCAGGCGCGGGTGCCCCTGCTGATCGGCGGCAACGGCGACCGCGTGCTGCGGCTGACCGCCGAGCACGCCGACGTGGCGGCGTTCACCGGGGCCAGGCCGGCGCCCGGCAGCGCGACCGGCCTGGCGCCGATCACGGCGGAGGAGCTGGACGAGCGGATGGCCCGCTACCGGGAGTTCGCGGCCGGCCGGCGCGCGCCCGCCGAGCTGAACCTGCTGATCCAGCGGGTGGTCGTCACCGAGGACCGCGAGGCCGCCGCCGAGCCGCTGCTGCGGCACCTGCCGGACCTCACCCGGGAGCAGGTGCTGGGCCTGCCGATCTTCCTGTTCGGCACGCTGGAGGAGATCGTCGCCCAGGTGCGGGCGCAGCGCGAGCGGTACGGCTTCACGTACCTGACCGTGCTGGAGTCGTCGATGGAGGCGTTCGCGCCGGTGATGGCGGCGCTGCGCGCCGAGGAGCGGCCGGCGTCCGCACAGCGGAATTCCGCCGTGCCGGGGAGCCGGGCGTGATGGGATCACCGTATGAGTGATGCCCCTGCTGATCCGCGCATGAGTGATGCCCCTTCTGGTCCGCGTACGGGTGATGCCCTCCTTGATCTGCGCATCCGTGCCGCGACCGGCGCCGACTCCGGCACCGTGCTGGCGTTCTGGAGGACGGCCGCCGAGGGCACCAGCATCAGCGACGACCGGGAGGGCGTGGAGCGGCTGGTCGCCCGCGATCCCGAGGCGTTGCTGCTGGCCGAGCTGGGCGGCGAGCTGGTCGGCACGGTGATCGCCGGCTTCGACGGCTGGCGCTGCCACCTGTACCGGCTCGCGGTCCACCCCGGCCACCGCCGCCGCGGCATCGCCTCGGCGCTGCTGGCCGCCGCGCAGGAGCGGTTCGTGCGGCTCGGGGGCCGCCGGGCGGACGCCATGGTGCTGACCGGCAACGAGACGGCGCACCGCGCCTGGCGGGCGGCCGGGTACGGGCCGCAGGAGCAGTGGCGGCGCTGGGTCAAGCCGCTCACCGGGTGAAGTCGCTCGGCGGGTGAGGCCGCTCAGCGGGCGGCCGTTCATCGGGTGAAACCGCTCGGCGGACGAGACTCACCGGGTGAGGCCGCTCGGTGGGCGGCCGTTCACCGGTGGACGCCGGACCGCGTCACCGGCTCACCCTCGCCCGCTTCTTTGCTCATCCTTTACCGTGGGAGGAGCACTCGGTCCCCCATGAAAGGTTGTGAGCGTCCGCCCATGGGCGATCCTCCCCGTACGCGCCACCGCACGCCCCTTCCCCGCCCGTCCGGTCCCGGCAGGGGGGTGGCCCGGTGACCGAAGTGCTCCTGCTGCTGGTGGCGGTGCTGCTGTCGCTGGCCTGCGGCGCGTTCGTCGCCGCCGAGTTCTCGCTGACCACGGTCGAGCGCGGCGAGCTGGAGCGGGCCGCGGAGCGCGGTGAGGGCGGCGCGGCCGGCGCCCTGAAGGCCGTACGGAACCTCACCTTCCAGCTCTCCGGGGCGCAGCTCGGCATCACCGTCACCAACCTGGTGGTCGGCATGCTCGCCGAGCCATCGATCGCGCGGCTGCTCGCGGGCCCGCTGCAGGCCCTCGGCGCCTCGCGGGCGACGGCGTCCTCCGTCGCGCTGGTGCTGGGCACGGCGCTGTCCACGGTGTTCCTGATGGTGGTCGGCGAACTGGTGCCCAAGAACTGGGCGATCTCCGCGCCGCTGACCATGGCCCGGCGGGTGGGCAACCCGCTGCGCTGGTTCAGCGCCGTCTTCCGCCCGTTCATCGCCCACCTGAACAACGCCGCCAACCGCCTGGTGCGCCGCCTCGGCGTCGAGCCCGCCGAGGAGCTGGCCTCCGCGCGCGGCCCGCAGGAGCTGGCGGTGCTGGCCCGGCACTCGGCCCGCGAGGGCGCCCTGGAGCCGGACACCGCCGAGCTGTTCGTGCGCACCCTGAACCTGGCCGACCTCACCGCGGAGAACGTGATGACCCCGCGCGTCCGGGTCGTCGCCCTGGAGTCCCAGGCGACCTGCGAGGACGTGGCGAACGCGACCCGCGCCACCGGCCTGTCCCGCTTCCCCGTCTACCGCGGCACCCTCGATTCGGTGATCGGCACCGCCCATGTCAAGGACGTGCTCGCGCTGCCCGCGCACCGCCGGGCCCGGGTGCCCGTCGCGGAGATCATGCGCGAGCCGCTGTTCGTGCCGGAGTCGCTGACCGTGGACCGGCTGCTGGACCGGCTGTCCGGCAGGCGCACCATGGCGGTCGTCATCGACGAGTACGGCGGCACGGCCGGCGTGGTGACCCTGGAGGACATCGTCGAGGAGGTCGTCGGCGAGGTGCGCGACGAGCACGATCCGCTGGAGACGCCCGACCTCGTCCCTGCCGGCGCCGACGCCGAGGGCCACGCGCTGTACTCGGCGGACGGTTCGGCCCGCGTCGACCAGCTGACGCGGGTGGGGCTGCGGGTGCCCGAGGGGCCGTACGAGACCCTGGCCGGCCTGGTCGCCACCGAGCTGGGCCGGATCCCCGCCGTCGGCGACTCGATCGAGGTCGCCGGCTGGCGCATGGACGTCGTGGACGCCGCCGGCCGCCGGGCCGCGCGCGTCCTGCTGCACGCGCCGCTGGACGACGAGCGCGGCGGCCCGGCGGGCCGCACGAAGGAGGCGCAGGGCCGATGACCGCGGTACAACTGCTGATCGGTCTGGCGACCCTCGTCGTCAACGCCTTCTTCGTGGGCGCCGAGTTCGCGCTGATCTCGGTGCGCCGCAGCCAGATCGAGCCGTACGCGGAGGAGGGCGACCGGCGCGCGAGGGCCGTGCTGTGGGGCCTGGAGCACGTCTCCGCGCTCCTGGCGGCCGCGCAGCTGGGCATCACGCTGTGCACGCTGGTCCTCGGTGTGGTGGCGGAGCCCGCCATCGAGCACCTGCTGGAGCCGGTGTTCCACGCGCTCGGCGTGCCCGCGGGCGCGGGCCGCGCGGTGTCGTTCGTGATCGCCCTGGTGCTGGCGACCTACCTGCACATGCTGCTCGGCGAGATGGTGCCGAAGAACGTCGCGCTGGCCGAACCCGTGCGCAGCGCGCTGCTGCTCGGCCCGCCGCTGGTGGGGCTGGCCCGGGCGCTGCGCCCGGTGATCTTCACGGTCAACGCCTTCGCGAACGGGCTGCTGAAGCTGCTGCGGGTGGAGGCGAGGAACGAGGTCGCGGCCACCTTCACGGACACGGAACTGGCCGAGATCGTCAAGGACGCCGGCGAGGCCGGGCTGATCGACGACCGCGCGCAGGAGCGGCTGCACGACGCGCTGGAGCTGGGCAGCCGGCCGGTGCGGGACGTCGTGGTGCCGCTGGAGCGGGTCGTCTACGCCCGCTTGGGCATCACGCCGGAGGAGCTGGAGCGGCTGTCGGCCGACTCCGGTTTCTCCCGCTTCCCGGTGGTCGACGAGGGGCGCCGCATCATCGGGTACCTGCACGTCAAGGACGCGCTGGACGCCCCGCGGCGGGACCTGCCGTTCCGGCTGCGCGACATGCGGCCGATCGCCCGGGTGCGGGAGAACACGCCGCTGGACGACGTGCTCACCGCGATGCGGGGCAGCCGCACCCACCTGGCGGCGGTGCTCGGCGCGGACGGGCGGCTGGCGGGTCTGGTGACGATGGCGGACGTGCTGCGGGAGCTGTTCGGGCAGCAGGTGTGAGCGCGCCGGGAAGCGCGGGCGTGTACGCCGAGGGGCGCGGGGGCGTGCGCGTCCGCCGGGAGGCGCGGGCGCAGGCGCGTGCGCGGGGTGACGCCGACCGGGGCGTGCGCGGGAGGCCGCGGGCGCGGGGGCGAGCGGTGACCGACCGCTTGGTATGCGGCCGGGGCGGCGGGATACCATCGCTCACGCCATGCAGACATCTCCCCCGTACACCAGCCTGGTCGCGGTCGGCGACTCCTTCACCGAGGGCATGTCGGACCTGCTGCCCGACGGCACCTACCGCGGCTGGGCCGACCTCCTCGCGGCCCGTATGGCCGCCCGCACCCCCGGTTTCCGCTACGCCAACCTGGCGGTGCGCGGCAAACTGATCGGGCAGATCCTCGACGAGCAGGTCGACGCGGCCGCCGCGATGCGGGCGGACGTGGTGACCCTGGTGGGCGGCCTGAACGACGCGCTGCGGCCCAAGTGCGACATGGGCCGGGTGCGGGCGCTGCTGACGGAGGCCGTGGAGCGGCTGGCGCCGAACTGCAAGCAACTGGTGCTGATGCACAGCCCCGGCCGCCGGGGCCCCGTCCTGGAGCGGTTCCGCCCCCGCATGGAGGCCCTGTTCGCCTGTATCGACGAACTGGCCGAGCGGCATGGCGCGCTCGTCGTCGACCTGTACGGCGCGCCCGCGCTGGCCGACCCGCGGCTGTGGGACGTGGACCGGCTGCACCTGACCGCCGAGGGCCACCGCCGGGTCGCGGAGGCGGTGTGGCAGACGCTCGGCTACGAGCCGCAGGACCCGGAGTGGGCCACGCCCCTGCCGGCGGACCCGCCGCCGGGCTGGTGGATACGCCGGGCCGCGGACGTCCGGTTCGCCCGGCAGCACCTGCTGCCCTGGATCGGCCGCCGCCTGACCGGCCGTTCCTCCGGCGACGGCCGCCCGCCGAAGCGGCCCGAGCTGCTGCCGTACGACGAGCCGCAGCGGCCGGCGTAGGGGCCGCCGTAGGGGGCGGTGGCCGGCCCGGGGCCCGGTGAGCGCGGCCGGCGCGGGACCCGGCGCCCGTGGCCGGCTCGGGTTCCGGCACCCGTGATCGGCACGGGGTCCGTGACCCCGGTCTCGTAGGTTCCGCCGAATCACCCCGCGGCGCCGACCTGCAGGAACCGCCAGTAGAATCCGTGCACGTGACTTCCGCACCCGCCAAGCCCCGTATCCCCAACGTCCTCGCCGGACGCTACGCCTCCGCCGAGCTGGCCACCCTGTGGTCCCCCGAGCACAAGGTGCGCCTGGAGCGGCAGCTGTGGCTCGCCGTGCTGCGCGCCCAGAAGGACCTCGGGGTGGAGGTGCCCGAGGAGGCGCTCGCCGACTACGAGCGGGTGCTGGACCAGGTGGACCTGGCCTCGATCGCGGAGCGGGAGCGGGTCACCCGGCACGACGTCAAGGCGCGGATCGAGGAGTTCAACGCCCTGGCCGGGCACGAGCACGTGCACAAGGGCATGACCTCCCGGGACCTGACGGAGAACGTCGAGCAGCTGCAGATCCGCCGCTCGCTGGAGCTGGTGCGCGACCGCACGGTGGCCGTGCTGGCCCGGCTGGGCCGGCTCGCGGCGGAGTACGGGGAGCTGGTCATGGCCGGCCGCTCCCACAACGTCGCCGCGCAGGCCACCACCCTCGGCAAGCGGTTCGCCACCGCCGCCGACGAGCTGCTGGTCGCCCACGGCCGCCTGGAGGAGCTGCTCGCGCGCTACCCGTTGCGCGGCATCAAGGGTCCGGTCGGCACCGCGCAGGACATGCTGGACCTGCTGGGCGGCGACGCGGCGAAGCTGGCCGAGCTGGAGGGGCGGATCGCCGCGCACCTGGGCTTCTCGCGGGCCTTCACCTCCGTGGGCCAGGTCTACCCGCGGTCCCTGGACTACGAGGTCGTCACCACGCTGGTGCAGCTCGCCGCGGCGCCGTCCTCGCTGGCGAAGACGATCCGGCTGATGGCCGGCCACGAGCTGGTCACCGAGGGGTTCCAGCCGGGCCAGGTCGGCTCCTCGGCGATGCCGCACAAGATGAACACCCGCTCCTGCGAGCGCGTCAACGGCCTGATGGTCGTGTTGCGCGGCTACGCCTCCATGACCGGCGAGCTGGCGGGCGACCAGTGGAACGAGGGCGACGTGTCCTGCTCGGTGGTGCGCCGGGTCGCGCTGCCGGACGCGTTCTTCGCGCTGGACGGGCTGCTGGAGACGTTCCTGACGGTGCTGGACGAGTTCGGCGCGTTCCCCGCGGTGGTCGCCCGCGAACTGGACCGCTACCTGCCGTTCCTGGCCACCACCAAGGTGCTGATGGCCGCGGTGCGCGCGGGCGTGGGCCGCGAGGTGGCGCACGAGGCGATCAAGGAGCACGCCGTCGCCACCGCGCTGGCGATGCGCGAGCAGGGCGCCGAGCGCAACGACCTGCTCGACAAGCTCGCCGCCGACGAGCGGCTGCCGCTGGACCGGGCGCGGCTGGAGGCCCTGATGGCGGACAAGCTGTCCTTCACCGGTGCCGCCGCCGACCAGGTCGGCGCCGTGGTCGGCCGCATCGAGGAGATCGTCAAGCAGCACCCGGAGGCCGCCGGGTACACCCCGGGGGCGATCCTCTGACCCCCGCGCGCCGCTTCACCCGGGCCGAACTCGAGGCCGCCCGCGACCGGCTCGTCCCCGACGTGGTCGCGGACGGACTGAAGGTGCTGTTCTGCGGCATCAACCCCGGCCTGATGACGGCGGCCACGGGCCACCACTTCGCCCGTCCCGGCAACCGCTTCTGGCCGGCGCTGCACCGCTCCGGCTTCACGCCGCGGCTGCTGAAGCCGTCGGAGCAGCGGGAGCTGCTGTCGTACGGGCTCGGCATCACCAACGTCGTGGCGCGGCCGACGGCGCGGGCGGACGAGCTGACCGCCGAGGAGTACCGCGAGGGCGGGCGGCTGCTGGCGCTGAAGGTGGCGCGGTGGCGGCCGCGGTGGCTGGCCGTGGTCGGCGTCACCGCCTACCGGGCCGCGTTCGACGACCGCACCGCCCGGGTCGGCCCCCAGCAGCGGGTGATCGGCGGCACGCGCGTGTGGGTGCTGCCCAATCCGAGCGGGCTGAACGCGCACTGGACGCTGGAGACGATGGCGGAGGAGTTCGCCCGGCTGCGGCAGGCGGCGGAGGACTCCGCCTAGAGGGCTCTTGAAGATCTGCGGCGGCCCGGGCGCCCCGGCCGGGATGCCGGGCGGTTCCGGGGCGGTCCGCGGCGCCGGGCCGGGCGCGGGCCGCCCCGGCGGGGCACGGCCGCGTCCGCGGACGGCGGACGCCCGGGCGGGCCCTCTCCCGCGGAGCCCGCCGAGTCCGCCGAGTCCGTACGAGGCCGGCGGCCGCACCCGGCACCGTCCGCCCCGGCGGGCCGGTGCCCGTGGTCGCCGGGGCGGGCGGTGCCGTACGATCCGGCCACACGCGCACGAGCGGGGAGGACGGACGGTGGGGCGGCTGACCGGCGGGGATCCCTCGCTGCTGCGCAGGATCAACTCCGCGGTGGTGCTGCACGCGCTGCGGGCCGCGGACTGCGCCACGCTCACGGAGGTCTCCCGGGTCACCGGCCTGTCCCGGCCCACCGTGGAGGTCGTCGTCGAGGGCCTGATGGAGGCCGGGCTGGTGGTCGAGGCGGCGGCCGAGGAGGGTGTCGCCCGGCGCCAGGGGCGGCCCGCGCGGCGGTTCCGGTTCCGGGCCGAGGCCGGGCACCTGCTGGGCCTGGAGATCGGCGCGCACCGCGTCGCCGCGCTCCTGTCCGACCTGCACGGGCGGGTGATCGGCGCCCAGACCAAGGACGTCGACGAGGCCCTGACCGCCGACGAGCGCCTGGAGCGGGCGCGCTCCGCAGTGGCCGAGCTGCTGCGCCGGGCGGGTGTGCCGCGCGGTTCGCTGCGGGCCGTCGGGGTGGCCACGCCCGGGATCGTCGAGGCGGACGGCACGGTGCGGCTGGGCACCGCCCTGCCGGGCTGGACGGGGCTGCCGCTCGGCGAGCGGCTGAGCCGCTCCTTCAAGTGCCCGGTGCTGGTGGAGAACGACGCCAACGCCGCGGCCGTCGCCGAGCACTGGAAGGGCGCCGCCACCGAGTCCGACGACGTGGTGTTCGTGCTGGCCGGGCTGAGCCCCGGCGCCGGGTCGCTGATCGGCGGGCGGCTGCACCGCGGCTACGGCGGGGCGGCCGGCGAGATCGGGGCGCTGCACCTGCTGGGCCGGGAGGCCGCGCCGGAGGCGCTGCTGTCGACCACGGACGAGCCGCTGCACCCGCTGGACGAGCAGGCCGTCGCCGAGGTGTTCGCGCTCGCCCGCGAGGGCGACCGGCGGGCCCGCGCCGCCGTGGACCGCTTCATCCGGCGGCTGGTGCACGACGTGGCCGCGCTCGTCCTCGCCCTCGATCCCGAGCTGGTCGTCGTCGGCGGCTGGGCCGCGGGCCTGGACGGCGTCCTGGAGCCGCTGCGCCGGGAACTCGCCCGCTACTGCCTGCGCCCGCCGCAGGTCGTCCTGTCGCGGCTCGGGGAGGCCGCCGTGGCCACCGGCGCGCTGCGGCTGGCCCTCGACCACGTCGAGGAGGAGCTGTTCGCGGTGGAGGGCACGGTCACCGCCCGGCGCTGACGGGTGCCGCACGGCCCGCCGGCCCGCCCGCGTCCGCCGGCGGCGGGCGCCCCGGCACTCGTTGGCGGCGGGCGCAGCGGGGTCAGGACGCCTGCCGCTCCGGACCGTGGTGGATCTCCACGCGGCCGGTGTCGCCGAAGGTGAGGCGGCAGGTGTCGGCGCGGTAAGTGGCCAGGGAGAGGGCCGCGGTGCGGCCTTCGGCGTGGAAGCGGGTGGTGACGAGAAGGACGGGGGCGCCGGGGAGGCGGTCGAGTTCCCGGGCGTCCTCCGCGCGGGCCGAGGCGAGCTCCACGGCGCGGTCCTCGCCCTCCAGGTCCAGGCGCTGCAGCTCGCGCAGCACGGCACGCGCGCGGGCGGCGCCGGCGGGCGCGTCGATCGCGCTGAGGTCGGGAACGGACGCCTGCGGCACGTACAGCAGCTCGGTGGCGACCGGCCGGCCGCTGTACGTGCGGGACCGGCGCACGGTGTGCACGGGCTCGTCGGGTCCGGTGCCGAGGGCGTCGGCGACGGACGCGGGCGGCACCTCCCGGACGCAGTCGACGGCCTGCCAGGCGTCGCCCGGGGCGCCCGGCCAGGCGTGCCGGGCGGTGTCGACGGAGACGCCGACGCGCGGCGGGGCGACGGTCGTGCCGACGCCGCGGCGGCGCTGCAGCCTGCCCTCCAGTTCCAGCTGCTCCAGCGCCTGGCGCAGGGTGGCGCGGGCGACGCCGAAGCGGGCGGCGAGGTCGCGCTCGTTGGGCAGGATCTCGCCCACGGAGAACTCGCTGTCCAGCGCCTCGCTGAGCACGGTCTTCAGGTGCCAGTACTTCGGTTCCGGCACCGACTCCAGCTGCGTGGTCCCCACCCTGATCCTCCGCGGTCGCCGTGGTCGGCGGCTTTTCAGCGCCCTTGTTTATGAAAGGTTGTTGCAGTTTTCCCTGCGACCTTAGGACGCCCCCCATCCTTGGTCAATACCAATCATCCTCGGTCAATACCCATCCTCGGCCCGGCCGCGGGCGCGCGCGTCGGCCGTCGCGCGGTGTTCACGAACCGTTCGCGGCGCGCCATGCGCCCGACACGCGGGCGTCGCCCCGGCGGGGCGGGGGTCAGGCCAGCGACCGCAGCTTGTCGGGGTTGCGGACGAGGTATATGCGCTGGATGCGCCCGTCGGCGACGTCGAGCTGGAAGGCGGTGTCGGGCACGCCGCCGGACAGGACGAGCACGGCCGGGCCGCCGTTGAACTCCAGCAGGCGCACGGACATGTCGGGTACGCCGCGCGCGGCGGTGCCCACCAGGAAGCGGCCCACCTTGTCGGCCGTGTGCAGGATCCGCACCGGCGCCTTCACCTTGCCGCCGCTGTCGCCGACCAGTTGGACGTCCGGCGCGAGCAGCGCCATCAGCCCCTCCAGGTCGCCCTCGCCCGCGGCGGCCAGGAAGCGTTCGGTCAGGTCGCGGCGCTGGGCGGGGTCGACGTCGTAGCGCGGCCGGCGCTCCTCGACGTGCTTGCGGGCGCGCGCGGCGAGCTGCCGCACGGCCGGCTCGCCGCGGTCGAGCATGGCGGCGATCTCGGCGTACGGGTAGCCGAAAGCTTCCCGCAGCACGAACACCGCCCGCTCCAGCGGCGACAGCGACTCCAGGACGACCAGCAGGGCCAGGGAGACGGAGTCGGCGAGCACGGCCCGCTCCGCGGCGTCGGGGACGGTGGTGGTGTAGTCGGTGACGTACGGCTCGGGCAGCCAGGGGCCGACGTACGCCTCGTCGCGCGCCTTGATCTGCCGCAGCCGGTCGACGGCCAGCCGGGTCACGATCCGCACCAGGTAGGCCCGCGGGTCGCGGATCTCACTGTGATCGGCGCCGGACCAGCGCAGCCAGGCCTCCTGGACCACGTCCTCCGCGTCGGCGACACGGCCGAGCATGCGGTAGGCGACACCGGTCAGGAGGCGGCGGTGCTGTTCGAAGACGTCGGTTCCGGTGAAGGTCGTCACGGTCCCATCCCAGCCGACACGCCGCGCCCTGTCCAGGCGGAACGGGTCCTTCCGGCCTGTACGGGGCAATGCGCCCCTCTCCGCACGGGCGGTGCCCTCTCCCCGCCCGGGGTAATGCTCCTCCCTGTCCGGGGCAATGCTCCTCCCTTTTCGCTGCTTTCGGTGCTTTCGGTGCGCGGGCACGGTCCGCGGGGCGGTGGCCGAGCCGACGGGAGCCCAGGGGCGGTTGTTCACGTGTCGTTCGCGTGCGGGCCGCCGCACCCCCGTAGGTGTGGCTTCGCACCACTGGCCGGATCCCGTCCCCGGAGGCGTATCCATGTCGAACCGTTCGTCCCGCCCCCCCGCCCGCCCCTGTCGTTCCCTGGCCGCCGCAGCGTGCTGCGCGGCTCGCCGGCCGCCTCGGCGGCCCTGGCCGTGCCCGGCGCCCTCGGTGCCGCACCGGCCCTCGCGCTGTCCGGACGGCCCCGCGCCGACTGGGGCGTGCAGACGGGTGACGTGACCTCCGACTCGGGCCTACGACCAGACCACCGACCCGCAGGGCATCCTGGGCCGCGGGCAACTGGACTGGCTCGAGCGGGAGCTGGCCCGCTCGCGCGCGGTGTGGAAGGTGATCGCCGCCGACCTGCCGCTCGGCCTGGCGGTGCCCGACGGGGTGGAGGGCCGGGCGAACTTCGAGGCCGTCGCGCAGGGCGACCCGGGCGCGCCGCTCGGCCGCGAGCCGCAGATCGCCGAGCTGCTGCGGTTCGTCAAGCACCGGCGCATCACCGGCACGCTGTGGCTGACCGCCGACGTGCACCACACCTCGGCGCGGCACTACGAGCCGTCGCGGGCGGCGTTCAAGGACTTCGAGCCGTTCTGGGAGTTCGTCTCCGGGCCGCTGAACGCCGGTGCCTTCCCGGCCGGTGCGCTGGACGGCACGTTCGGCCCGAACCGGGTGTTCGTGAAGGCGCCGGCCGCCTCCAACGTCTCGCCGGCCCAGGGCTACCAGTTCTTCGGCGAGGTCGGCATCGACGGCGACAGCGGGGAGTTGACGGTGCGGCTGCGCGAGTGGGACGGCACGGTGCTGTTCACGCAGGTGCTCCGGCCGGGCCTGGCCGGGCAGTGATCCGGACGAGAATGACGCACTTCAACAAAACGCACTTTTGGGAACTTTACCCATCAGTCACAAGGCGTTCGTGATCACGCAACACCGTTCCTTCACAGTGGGTGCATGAGTCGAGAAGTGTCTGACGTGACGCACACGGAGAACGACCGCCCCGCACACCCCTGGCGAAGGGCCGCCGCAGCGCTGCGGGCATGGCGGACACGCCGCCACGGGCACGCGCCGCCGACGGCGGATACCGGGTCCCCGGCACCGCGGCGGGTGCCGGGGGCGAGCACGCTGTGGCGGCTGCGGACCACGGTGAAGGACGCACCGGGGTCGCTGGCCGCCCTGTGCACGGCGCTGGCCGACCGCCGCATCGACATCCTCGGCCTGCAGACGCACCCGCTGGCCGAGGGCGCGGTCGACGAGTTCCTGCTGCGCGCTCCCGAGGAGCTGACGGGAGGGGACGTCGTCGCGGCGGTGGAGCGGGCCGGGGGCACCGGCACCTGGATCGAGCGGGCCGACGCCCACGACCTGGTGGACGCGCCGACCCGGGCCCTGGCGCTGGCCGCGCGCACCGCCCTGGACCCGGCCGAACTGCCGCTCGCACTACGACAGTTGCTGGGCCGCTGCACCATCCGCTCGCTGCCCGCCCCGCCGCGCGGCCGGGCCGGCGACGGCACGCGGACGGTGCCGGCCGAGGGCGTGCTGGAGGACACCGTCATGCGGCTGCGGGCACCCGAGGGCGGGGTGATCACCGTGGAGCGGCCGTACCTGCCGTTCACCCCGACCGAGTTCGCCCGCGCACGCGCCCTGGTGGAGCTGGACGCGCGGCTCGGTCCGCGCATCCCGCGCGGGCGGGACGTCCTCACCCTGCCGGAGGGCAACGCGCTCACCATCCGCCGGGCCGACAGCCGGGACCTCGCGGCGGCCCGCGCCATGCACGAGCGGTGCTCGGCGGACACGCTGCGCCGGCGCTACCACGGGCCCGTCGGCGACGCCGACCGCTACCTCGACCACCTGCTCAGCCCCCGCTTCGGCCGCACCCTCGCCGCGCAGACCGCCTCCGGGCGCGTCGTCGGCCTGGGCCACCTGCTGTGGGACGGCGACGAGACCGAGGTGGCGCTCCTCGTCGAGGACGCCTGGCAGCGGCGCGGCGTCGGCGGCGAACTGCTCGCCCGGCTGGTCGCCATGGCCGCCGAGGCCGGCTGCGAGAGCGTGTACGCCGTGACGCAGTCCTCCAACACCGGCATGGTCGCCGCCATGCGCGCCCTGGGCCTCCCCCTCGACTACCAGATCGAGGAGGGCACCCTGGTCATCACGGCCCGCCTGGACATCGCCGCCACGTCCCCGGCCCTGCCATGGGAGCAGCGGGGCGGGACCGTCCGGCGCGACTAGTCGTTCGGGATCGGGGATCCGGAACTGGGCGTTCGGGACCGGGTTTTCGGGACAGGACGTTCGGAACTGGGTCTTCAGGAGCGGGAGTTCGGGACCGAGCGCTCGTAACTGGTCTTTCAGGACCGGGCGTTCGGGGTGGCCGCCGTGGGCCCGCCCGGCCCCGGGCGGCGGTTTTGCGCCGGGCCGGGGCCGGGACGAAGACCCCGCGCCGGCCCCTGTTCTCGTCAGTGGCGGGCGGAAGCCTCCTCCGTCGCGCCCCGCGGGCGGCGGGCCCACGCGCCCAGCGCCCGGTCCAGGTCGCCCCACAGGTCGTCGACGTCCTCCAGGCCGACCGAGAGGCGCAGCAGCCGGTCGCCGACGCCGGCGCCCCGGCGGTCGTCGGCGTCGACGATGCGGTGACTGATGGAGGCGGGGTGCTGGATGAGGGTGTCGACACTGCCGAGGCTGACGGCGGGCGTGATGAGGCGGACGCCGGCGATGACCTCGTGCGGGTCGCCGTGCACCTCGAAGGAGACCATGGCGCCGCCGATGCGCGGGTAGTGCACGCGCGCCACACGCGGGTCGGCGGCCAGGCGCCGGGCGAGTTCCGCGGCGGTGGCGGAGGCGGCCCGCACCCGCACCGGGAGGGTGGCCAGGCCGCGCAGCAGCAGGTAGCCGGCGAGCGGGTGCAGCACGCCGCCGGTGGCGAAGCGGACCTGCCGCAGCCGCCGCGCGAACTCCTCGTCGCAGGCCACCACGCCCGCCAGCACGTCGCCGTGCCCGCCGAGGTACTTGGTGGCGCTGTGCAGCACCAGCCGCGCGCCCTGCTCGGCCGGCCGCTGCAGCACCGGCGTGGCGAAGGTGTTGTCGACCAGCAGCGGCACCGATCCGCAGGCGTGCGCGACGGCCCGCAGGTCGACCTCGGCGAGGGTGGGGTTGGCCGGGGACTCCACCATCACCAGCCCGGTGTCCGGGCGCAGCGCGTCCCCGATGCCCGCCGGGTCGGTCCACGTCACCTCGGTTCCCAGCAGCCCGGCGGTGAGCAGGTGGTCGCTGCAGCCGTACAGGGGGCGTACGGCGACCACGTGCCGCAGGCCCAGCGAGGCCCGGGCGAGCAGGACGGCGGTCAGCGCGGCCATGCCGCTGGCGAAGGCGACCGCGGCCTCGGTGCCCTCCAGCCGGGCCAGCGCGGTCTCGAACCGGGCGACGGTCGGGTTGCCCAGCCGCCCGTAGACCGGCGGGCCCTCCAGGGCGGCACCGGTGGCGGCGAACGCGTCGAGGCGGGCGGCCTCGCCGCGGCTGTCGTGGGAGGGGTAGGTGGTGGACAGGTCGATCGGCGGGGTGTGCAGCCCCTGCCCGGTCAGGTCCTCGCGGCCGGCGTGCACGGCCTCGGTGGCAAGTGCCCGGAAACCGGTGCGCACGTCGTCGTGCGCGTCCCTCTTCGCTGCGTCCATGGGCGGCAGCGTGAACGACGTCCGGGTCCCGGGGACCGTGCGCCGTGCTACGTTCGGCCGGTGGCCGATTCCGTCGTACTGGATCCGGTGGATCTGCACCTGCTGCGGCTGCTGCAGAACGACGCCCGGACGACCTACCGCGACCTCGCCGCGCAGGTGGGGGTCGCGCCGTCGACCTGCCTGGACCGGGTGACCCGGCTGCGCCGGGCCGGGGTGATCCTCGGGCACCGGCTGCAACTGGACGCCGCCAAGCTCGGGCGGGGCCTGCAGGCGCTGCTGTCGGTGCAGGTGCGGCCGCACCGGCGGGAGCTGGTCGGGCCGTTCGTGGAACGCATCCGGGCGCTGCCGGAGGCGCGGACCGTCTTCCACGTCACCGGGCCCGACGACTACCTCGTGCACGTGGCCGTGGCCGACATGGCGGACCTGCAGCGGCTGGTGCTCGACGAGTTCACCGCGCGCCGCGAGGTGGCCCGCGTGGAGACGCGGCTGATCTTCCAGCAGTGGGAGTGCGGGCCCCTGCTGCCGCCGGGCGCCGGCACCGGCGCCGGCCCGGGCGGGGGCGGACACGCCCAGAGCTGAATCGGGGTGACGCGGGCGAGGCCGCCGTACGAGGATGGTCCGCATGTCCAAGACCACAAGCCCGCTGCCCCGCGAGGTCGCCGACGCCTACGTCGACGAACTCGTCGCCCTCGACCCGGTCACCGGCACCTTCCTCGGCGTGAAGGAGAGTTCGAGCAGACTGCCCGACACCTCCCCCGCGGGCCAGGAGGCGCTCGCGGAGCTGGCGCGCACCACCCTGGCACGCCTGGCGGAGGCCGAGCGGCGGCCCGGCGCGGACAGCGACGCCGAGCGCCGGTGCGCGCGCCTGCTGCGCGAGCGGCTGACCGCGGAACTCGCCGTGCACGAGGCCGACGAGGCCCTGCGCGCCGTCAGCAACCTGCACTCCCCCGCCCACTCGGTGCGCCAGGTGTTCACCGTGACGCCCACCGCCACCGAGGAGGACTGGGCCGCGGTCGCCGAGCGGCTGCGGGCGGTGCCGGCCGCGATGGAGGGCTACCGGGAGTCCCTGGCGCTCGGCCTGGAGCGCAAGCTGTACGGCGGACCGCGCGCCACCGCCACCTTCGTCGAGCAGCTCGGCGAGTGGGCGGACGCGGACGGCACCGGGCGCGGCTGGTTCGAGGAGTTCGCCGCCACCGGCCCCGAGGCGCTGCGCGGCGAGCTGGACGCGGCGGCCCGCTCGGCGACCGAGGCCGTGGTGGCGCTGCGCGACTGGATGCGCGACGTGTACGCGCCCGCGGTCGAGGGCGCGCCGGACGTGGTGGGCCGCGAGCGCTACGCCCGCTGGGTGCGCTACTTCAACGGCACCGACCTCGACCTGGACGAGGCCTACGCCTACGGCTGGTCCGAGTACCACCGCCTGCTGGGCGAGATGCGGCAGGAGGCCGAGAAGATCCTGCCGGGCGCGGCCACGCCGTGGGTGGCGCTGGCCCACCTCGACGAGCACGGCACGCACATCGAGGGCGTCGACGAGGTGCGGCGCTGGCTGCAGTCGCTGATGGACGAGGCGATCGACAAGCTCGACGGCACCCACTTCGACCTGGCCGAGCGGGTGCGCCGGGTGGAGTCCCGCATCGCCCCGCCCGGCAGCGCCGCGGCGCCGTACTACACGCCCCCGTCGGACGACTTCTCCCGCCCGGGCATCACCTGGCTGCCGACGATGGGCCAGACCCGCTTCCCCGTCTACGACCTGGTGTCGACCTGGTACCACGAGGGCGTGCCCGGCCACCACCTGCAGCTCGCCCAGTGGAAGCACGTGGCGCACGACCTCTCGCGCTACCAGGCCAGTGTCGGCATGGTCAGCGCCAACGCCGAGGGCTGGGCGCTGTACGCGGAACGCCTCATGGACGAACTCGGCTTCCTCACCGACCCGGAGCGCCGGCTCGGCTACCTGGACGCCCAGATGATGCGCGCGGTGCGCGTCATCATCGACATCGGCATGCACCTGGAGCTGGCCATCCCCGACGACTCGCCCTTCCACCCCGGGGAGCGCTGGACGCCCGCGCTGGCGCAGGAGTTCTTCTCCGCGCACAGCAGCCGGCCGGCGGACTTCGTGGTGAGCGAGCTGACCCGCTACCTGTCCATGCCGGGGCAGGCCATCGGCTACAAGCTGGGCGAACGGGCCTGGCTGCTGGGCCGGGAGAACGCCCGCCGGCGCCACGGCGCCTCCTTCGACCCCAAGTCCTGGCACATGGCGGCCCTCTCCCAGGGCTCGCTGGGCCTGGACGACCTGGTGGACGAGC
This sequence comes from Streptomyces echinoruber, assembly GCF_014651135.1. GTDB lineage: Bacteria > Actinomycetota > Actinomycetes > Streptomycetales > Streptomycetaceae > Streptomyces > Streptomyces echinoruber. The sequence goes on along the minus strand of NZ_BMWH01000008.1, from coordinate 30,173 downwards.
TGTCCCGGCTCTGACCCACCCCGGTTCCGATCCGCGGCGGCTCCGATCCGCGGCGGCCCGCGGCACGGACCACCGCCGGGACCGGTCTCTCGGCCGGTCCCTTCCCGGTGGTCCGGCCGGGGCCGGTTCCTCGGCCGACGCTTTCCCGGTGATCCGGCCGGTCCCTTCCCGGTGATCCGCTCCCGCCGCGCCGCCGGTCAGCGGTGGGTCAGCCGGTGCCGCGCTGCCGCAGCACCGATCCGGACCGGCCCTTGACGACCTCGAGTTGGGCGTGGATGCGGCGGCGCAGGTCGGGGACGTGGCTGACGATGCCGACGCTGCGGTCGCGTTCGCGCAGCGAGTCCAGCACGTCGAGGACCTCGTCCAGGGTCTGGTCGTCGAGGCTGCCGAACCCCTCGTCGATGAAGAGGGTGTCCAGCCGGATCCCGCCGGCTTCCTCGGTGACCACGTCCGCCAGGCCGAGGGCGAGCGCGAGCGAGGCGAAGAACGTCTCGCCGCCGGACAGGGTCGCCGTGTCCCGCTCCCGGCCCGTCCACGCGTCGACGACGTGCAGCCCGAGACCGCTGCGGCCGCGGCCGGTGCGGTCGTCGGAGTGGACCAGGGTGTAGCGGCCGGACGACATGCGCCGCAGGCGCACGGTCGCGGCGGCGGCCACCTGCTCCAGGCGGGCGGCGAGCACGTACGACTCCAGGCGCATCCGGCGGGAGTTGTCGGCGGAGGTGCCCGCGGTGAGGGCGGCCAGGCGGGCCACGCGGTCGTACTCCTCGCGCAGCGGGGCGAGGCGGCGGGCACAGTCGGCGGCCTGCGCGGAGAGCCGGTCGAGTTCGGCGCAGCGCCGGGCGGCGGCGTCGCGGGCGGAGGCGGCCTCGCGCACCCGGTGGGCCGCGGCGGCCGCGGCCCGCTCGGCGGCGGCGAGGTCGGCGGGCGGCCGCTGGGCGGCGGCCGCGGTGTCCGCCTCGGCGAGGACGGCGCGCACGGCGGCCTCCTCGGTCTGCCACGCGTCCAGGCGGCGCTGCAGTTCGCGGTGGGCCGTGTCGTCCAGCAGCGCGGCGGCCGCGTCCTGCGGGGTGTCGAAGCCGGCGCGGAAGGCGGCCTCGGCGAGCCGGCCGTCGGCGTCCTTCAGCCGGGCGGCGCTCTCCTCGGCGGCGCGTGCCGCCTCGGCGGCCTCGGTGAGCAGGGCGGTGCGCCGCTCCAGGTGCGCGGCGCGTGCGGCCACGCTCTCGGCGTCGCCGCGGGCCTGCGTCAACTCCTGCTCCAGTGCGGCCCGTTCGCGTTCCAGGGTGTCGCGGCGGGCCGCTCGGGAGGCGGCGCGCACCGTGGCCTCCTGGCGGGCGGCCAGCCGCTGCTCGCGCTCCTGCTCGGCGCGGCGCAGCTCCTCGTGGGCGGCGTGCAGGCCGGAGGCCTCACGGCGTGCCTCGGCGTACCGCTCCTCCAGTTCCGCCACCTCGGCGGCGAGACGGTCGGTGGGGGTGTCGCCGGCCTCGGCGGTCGCGGCGGCCAGCGCCTCGCGGACGACGCCCAGGCGCCGCTCGTCCTCGGCGCGCCGCTCCTCGGCCCGCTGGTAGGCGGCGAGGGCGTCCTCCTCGGCCTCGCGGTCGACGTGCCCGGCGCCGCGGCGGGCGGGTGCGGGGTGCTCGGTGGCGCCGCAGACGGCGCACGGCTCGCCGGGGACGAGGCGGGCGGCGAGTTCGGCGGCGATGCCGTTGAGCCGCTGCTCCTTCAGTTCCAGCCAGTGCGCCTTGGCCCGGACCGCGTGTTCGCGGGAGGCGAGGGCGCGGGCCTGGGCCTCCTCGGTGTCGCGGGCGAACTGGTCGCGCTGCCGGGCGGCGACCAGCCGGCGGCGGGCGGGGTCGCGCTGGACGGCGAGCTGCTCGGCGCGCGTGGCCGCCTCCTGGGCCGCCTCGATCCGGGTGTGCAGGGCCGCGCGGGTGGACTCCCACTCGGCGAGCCAGCTCTCGGCCTCGCGCAGCGCGTCCTCGTCGGCGCGTTCCTGCCGGTCCAAGTCGGCGCGTTCGGCGACCAGTTCGGCGAGGCGTCGCTCGGCGCGGCGGGCCGCGTCCAGGCCGCCCAGCTCCTCGGCGGCCCGGCGTGCGGCGGCGGCGAGCCCGGCCGCGCCGGCGTCCGCGAACCCGTCCGGCAGCAGGGCCCGCGCGCGTGCCTCGGCCTGCGCCGCCGCGCGGTACTCGGTGTCGGCGGCCTGCCGCAGCTCCAGCGCCGGCGCCACCGTCTCCGCTTTGCGGGCCCGCTCCCTGCGCGCCTGCGCCCGCCGGTGCTCCTCGGCCTGTTCGGCGAGCCGCTCGGCGCGCTCCCGCGCCTCGGCGAACCGCCGCTGCAGCCGGGCCAGTTCGCGGGCCTCCTGCAGCGCCTGGTCGGCGGCGGCCTGCGCGGTCTCGGCGGCGGCCAGCCGGCAGTCGGCGACCGCGAGCTGCTCGCGCGCGGTGCTGCGGGCGACGGCGGCGGCGGTCAGCACGGCCTCGGCCAGGCCCGGCTCGCCGGGCTGCGGCTCCGGCAGGTCCATGGCGCCGCCCGCGGCCTGCTGCATGCGGTGGGCGACGGCCAGCAGCGCCGCGTCCCCGTCGCGCACCCGTGCCTCGGTGCTCCGGCGCCGGTCGGCGAGGTGTTTTTCGACGTCGGCGAAGCGCTGGGTGTCGAACAGGCGGCCGAGCAGGCGGCCGCGGGTCTCGGCGTCGGCGCGCAGGAAGCGCGCGAAGTCGCCCTGCGGCAGCAGGACGACCTGGCAGAACTGCTCGCGGCTCATGCCGAGCAGCTGCGTGATCTCCTCGCCGACCTCCTGGTGGGAGCGGCTGAGGTCCTTCCAGGTGCCGGTGGTGGCGTCGTACTCGCGCAGCCAGGTCTGCGCCTTCTCGACGGTGGTGCCCGCGCCGCGCTTCTTGGGGCGTTCCCACGGCGGCTGCCGGGTGATCTCCAGCCGCCGCCCGGCGACGGTGAGGTCGAGGCGGACCTCGGTGCGGGTGCCGGGCGCGGCGTGGTCGCTGCGCAGGGTCAGGCCCTGCCCGGAGACGCTCTGGCGGGCGCCGGGGACCGCGCCGTACAGCGCGTAGCACACGGCGTCCAGGACGGAGGTCTTGCCGGCGCCGGTCGGTCCGTGCAGCAGGAACAGCCCGGCGGCCGACAGCGCGTCGAAGTCGACGCTCTGGGTGCCGCCGAAGGGCCCGAAGGCGGTGATGTCGAGCCGGTGCAGCCTCATCCGGTCTCCCCGTGGGTGTGGTGCGCGGGCGCGGCGGTCACCGGGCCACCTCGCGGACGGCCGCGTCGGCGCGTACGGCGTCGAACGCCTCGCGCAGCACGGCCCGCTCGTGCGCGTCGGGGCCCGCGCCGCGCACGTGGGCGACGAAGTCCTCCGCGATCTGCTGGTCGCTGCGGCCGGCCAGGCGCCGGGCGTAGGAGACGCCGGGCTCCTCGGGGGCCCGCTCGGGGTCGAAGACGAGGCTGAGGGTGTGCGGGAACCGCTCGGTGAGCCGGGCCATGGGCTCGGCGGGACGCACCGGGTCGGTGAGGGTGGCCTCGACCCAGGCGCCGGTGTGCGGCTCCAGGGCGGGGTCGGCGAGCAGGTCCTCCAGGCGGCCGCGCAGGCGGGCGAGCGGCCGGGGCACCGGGCAGTCGACGCGTTCGGCCCGGACCTCTCCCCGGGGCCCGAGGTCGACCAGCCACATGCTCTTGCGGTGGCCGGCCTCGGAGAAGGAGTACGCCAGCGGGGAGCCGGAGTAGCGCACCCGCTCGGTGAGGGCCTGGGAGCCGTGCAGGTGGCCCAGGGCCGCGTAGTCGACGCCGTCGAAGACGGCGGCCGGGACGGCGGCGACACCGCCGACCGTGATGTCCCGTTCGCTGTCGCTGGCCTGCCCGCCGGTGACGAAGGCGTGCGCGAGGACGACGGAGCGGGTGCCCCGCGGGCGGGTGGCGAGGTCGGCGCGCACCCGGTCCATGGCGGCGCCCAGCACCGCCTCGTGGCCCGGTTTCTCCACCCCGAACTCGTCCTTGACCAGGGCCGGTTCGAGGTAGGGCAGGCCGTAGAGGGCGACCGGGCCGTGCGCGTCTTCGAGCACTACCGGGGTGCCGCAGCCGGCCGGGTCGGTGCGCAGGTGGATGCCGGCGCGCCCGATGAGGCCGGCGCCGACGCCGAGGCGGCGGGCCGAGTCGTGGTTGCCGGAGATCATCACCGTGGGCACGCCGAGGTCGGCGAGGCGGTGCAGCGCGTCGTCGAACAGCTCCACCGCGGCCAGCGGCGGCACCGCCCGGTCGTAGACGTCGCCCGACACCAGCACCGCGTCGACGCCGTGCTCGCGCACCGTCGCCACCAGGTGGTCGACGAACGCGGCCTGGGCGTCGAGCAGGCTCACCCGGTGGAACGCGCGGCCCAGATGCCAGTCGGACGTGTGCAGCAGCCTCATGGTCCCCGAAGACTAACGGTCGGAGCTGACACCACGGGCGGTCACTCGCGTATCGGTCCGTCGCGGCCGCCTGCCGCACGCCCGTCGTGCGCCCGGCGCACGTCCGTCGTGCACATGTCGCCCGCATGTCGTGCGCATGTCGCCCGCATGCCCCCGGGACGGGGGGGCGGCCTCCGCGTCAGGCGTCCCCGTACGCCTCCCCGCCCAGCGTGAACCGCGCCGTGCCCGCCGTCAGGTCGGCCAGCCAGGCGCGCACGGCGTCCACGTCGGCCTCGGGCAGGCCCAGCTCGAGGGTGACCGACTCGCCGTAGCGGACGCCGCGCACGTCGCGGCCGGCGGCGCGCAGTTCGTTCTCGACCTTGCCGGCGCGCTGGTGGTCGACGGTCACCGTGGCGAGCCGGAAGCGGCGGCGGGTGACGGTGCCCAGGGCGTCGAGGGCGGCGCCGACCGCGCCGCCGTAGGCGCGGATGAGGCCGCCGGCGCCGAGTTTGACGCCGCCGTAGTAGCGGGTGACGACGGCGACGACGTACCGCATGTCGCGGCGCAGCAGCATCTGCAGCATGGGGACGCCCGCGGTGCCGCCCGGTTCGCCGTCGTCGCTCGCCTTCTGGATCGCGGCGTCGGCGCCGATGACGTAGGCCCAGCAGTTGTGGGTGGCGTCCGCGTGCCGCGCCCGGACCGCGGCGACGAAGTCCTGCGCCTCCCGCTCGGTGGCCGCGGGGGCGAGGGAGCACAGGAAGCGGGAGCGGTTGACCTCGGTCTCGTGCACGCCCGCGCGGGCGAGGGTGCGGTACTCGTCCTGCATCCGCCCAGCCTATGCGGACGCGCACGCCGGGCCCCGGGCGAGGGGCGACAGGCCCCGGGCGAGAGGCGCCGGGCCGCACGCCGGATGCCCGCCGCCCACGCCACGGGAACTCTTGTTCGACCAAAAATTTGTTCGGTTTCGGCGATCCGTCGCGGCCCGTCGGGCCGAGGAGGACAGCGGGCGCCGGCCCGCCCGCCCCCGCCGGGAATCACCTCCCGTCCCGGACCGTTGTCCCCTTCACAGAGCTCCCCCGAGGCCCGAGGAGGCCGCCGTGTACGGCGACGACGCGACTGTGCGCAGGATTCTCACCGAACTCGGTGACACATGGGCCGTCGTCGGCCTGTCGTCGAACCCGCGGCGCGCGGCCCACGGCGTCGCGCGGGTGCTGCAGCGGTTCGGCAAGCGGATCGTGCCCGTGCACCCCAAGGCGGAGACGGTGCACGGCGAGCCGGGGTACGCCTCCCTCGCGGACATCCCCTTCGACGTGGACGTGGTCGACGTCTTCGTCAACAGCGACCTCGCCGGCGCGATCGCCGACGAGGCGGTGGCCAAGGGCGCGAAGGCCGTGTGGTTCCAGCTCGGCGTGATCGACGAGGAGGCGTACGCCCGTACGCGCGCCGCGGGTCTGGAGATGGTGATGGACCGCTGCCCGGCCATCGAGATCCCGCGTCTGCGCTGAGCGTCCCGCCCGGACCGCCCCGGGGTCATAATGCCCGGATGATCTCCTCACCCCATCCCAACTCCCCGTCCGCCGAGCGGACTTCGGTCGTCGTCGTGGGAGCGGGCCCGGCCGGGCTGACCGTCGGCAACATCCTGCGGGCCGCCGGTGTCGACTGCGTGGTCCTGGAGACCGGGACACGGCGGTTCATCGAGACCCGGCCCCGGGCCGGGATCGTCGAGGAGTGGGCCGTACGGGCCCTGGAGCGGCGGGGCCTGGCAGGCGGTCTGCCGGGCCGGGCGCAGCGGCACACCGCGTGCGAGTTCCGCTTCGACGGGCGGCGCCACCGCTTCGACTACACCGACCTGACGGGCTGCCACCACTACGTCTATCCGCAGCCGTTGCTGGTGGCGGACCTGGTCCGCGAGTACGCCGACGTGCGCGGCGGCGACGTCCGCTTCGGCGTGCGGGAGGTGCGGCTGCACGACCACGACACCGACCGGCCGTCGGTGTCGTACCTGTGCCCGGAGACGGGCGAGCGGCGCGTCCTGCACTGCGCGTTCGTCGCCGGGTGCGACGGGGCGCGCGGGGTGACCCGGGCCGCGCTGCCGCCGCACGCGCGCATCGCGCGGCACGACTACGGCACGGGCTGGCTGGCGCTGCTCGCCGAGGCGCCGCCGTCCTCCGACTGCGTGCTGTTCGGCTGCCATCCCCGCGGGTTCGCCGGGCACATGGCCCGCAGCCCGGAGGTCACGCGCTACTACCTGCAGTGCCCGCCGGGCGACGACCCGGAGAACTGGCCGCACGAACGCGTCTGGGCCGAGCTGCAGGAGCGTCTGGCCGCGGCGGACCGGCCACCGCTGACCGAGGGGCGGCTGATCGAGAAGCGCGTGCTGGACATGCACGACTACGTCGTCGAACCGATGGCGTTCGGGCGGCTGTTCCTCGCCGGTGACGCGGCCCACCTGATCGCCCCGATCGCGGCCAAGGGCATGAACCTGGCCCTGCACGACGCGTTCCTGCTCGGCGACGCGCTGGTCGCGTACCTCACGAGGGGCGAGGACGGCGGACTGGACGGCTACTCGGCGGCGTGCCTGCGGCGGGTGTGGGACTACCAGGAGTTCTCCGACTGGCTGGCGGAGCTGTACCACGGGGCCGCGGCGGGCGACGCCTACCGCGCGGGCACCGCGCGCGCCCGCCTGCACCGCCTGTTCGCCTCCCGCGCGGCCGCGACCGCGTTCGCGGAGCAGTACCTCGGCATCGGCGCCTACTGATCCCGGCTGATCCCGGCCGCTCCCGGGACTCCCGCGGCCGGGCCGCCCCGCGCGCCCGGCGCGCCTCAGTCGTGCGGGGGCCGGCCGCTCAGCCGGTGGTCGGCGACGTTCAGCGCCTCGTCGACCAGCCGGCGCAGGTGCCCGTCCCGCAGGGAGTAGATCACCCGGCGCCCCTCCTTGCGGGTGCTCACCAGCCCCGCCAGCCGCAGCCGGGCCAGGTGCTGGCTGACCGCCGGCCGCGCGGCGCCGCAGGTCTCGGTGAGCGTGGTGACGTCGGCCTCGCCGCCGGCCAGGGCGTGCAGCAGCGCCAACCGGGTGCGGTCGCCGAGCAGCGCGAGGAGCTCGGCGGCGAGCGCGAACTGCTCCTCGCCCGGAGTGCGCGGGTGCGCATCGTGTGCAGGTGACAGGTGCATGCGTGCGCTCATACGCACATAATGGCGCCAGGGGCGCGCCGCGTCCACCACCGCCCACCGGAAGGGGAACGACGTGAGCGACCGGCACCACCACCCGCACGGACACGGACACGGACACGAGCACAGGCACGAACACGGGCACGGGCACCATGCCCCCTCCCCCGGCCTGCGCCGCCGCCTCCTCCACCGCCTCACCCACCTTCTCGTCCCGCACTCGCACGCCACCGCGGACAAGGTCGACTCCGCGCTGGAGTCCTCCGCGCGCGGCATGCGGGCGCTGTGGCTGTCGCTGGCCGCGCTCGGCGCCACCGCGCTGGCGCAGGCCGCCGTGGTGGCCGTGTCCGGGTCGGTGGCGCTGCTCGGCGACACGGTGCACAACGCGGCCGACGCGCTGACCGCCGTTCCGCTCGGCATCGCCTTCGTGCTGGGCCGGCGCGCCGCCACCCGCCGGTTCACCTACGGCTACGGGCGCGCCGAGGACCTGGCCGGACTGGTGATCGTGCTGACCGTCGCCGCGTCGGCGGCCTTCACGGCGTACAGCGCCGCGGAGCGGCTGCTGCACCCGCGTCCGTTGGCGCACCTGCCGTACGTCGCCGCCGCGGCCCTGGCCGGCTTCCTGGGCAACGAGTGGGTGGCCCGGTACCGCATCCGCGTGGGCCGCGCGATCGGCTCGGCGGCGCTGGTCGCGGACGGGCTGCACGCCCGCACCGACGGGTTCGCCTCGCTCGCCGTGCTGCTCGGCGCGGGCGGCGCGGCGCTGGGCGTCCGGCTCGCCGATCCGCTCGTCGGCCTGGCGATCACGGCGGCCATCCTGTTCGTCCTGCGGGAGGCCGCCCGGGAGGTGTTCCGGCGGCTGCTCGACGCCGTGGACCCCGCGCTGGTCGAGCGGGCCGAGCGGACGCTGCGGGAGGTTCCGGGCGTGCGCGGGGTGGGCGGGGTGCGGCTGCGCTGGGTCGGGCACCGGCTGCGCGCCGAGGTCACGGTCGCCGTCGACGGGGAGGTGACGGCACGCCAGGCGCACGCGGTGGCCGTGGCCGCCGAGCACGCCCTCCTGCACGCGGTGCCCCACCTCGCCGCGGCCCTGGTCCACGCCGATCCCGCGCCGGCCCCGGGCGAGGCGGACCCGCACCTGCCGCTGGCCCACCACGCGCCGGCCTGAGCGGGCCCGGCCGGATGCGGGGCACCCAGCCGGATGCCGGACGCCGGACGCCCAGCCGGATGCCGGGCGCCCGGCCGGGCGTCAGACGCCCAGCCCCTCCAGCACCTCCGCGCCGGGCAGTTCCGCGAGCGCCTTGCCCGGCACGAGCAGCTTCCCGCGCCGCCGCCCGCTGCCGACCAGGACGTACGGCAGGTCGGCGACGGCGGAGTCGACGAGCACCGGCCAGTCCTGCGGCAGCCCGATCGGCGTGATGCCGCCGTACTCCATGCCGGTCCGGCCGGTGGCCGTCTCCGTCGGGGCGAACGACGCCTTGCGCGCGCCGAGCCGGCGCCGGACGACGCCGTTGACGTCGACACGGGTCGTGGAGAGCACGACGCAGGCGGCGAGCGTGGTCTCCCCGGCCCGCCGGCCGGCCACCACGACGCAGTTGGCGGAGCGTTCGAGCAGGTCGCGGCCGTAGTGCTCGACGAAGACGGCGGTGTCGGCCCACTGCGGCTCGGTGTCCACGTAGAGGATCTGGTCGGCGGGGACACTGCCGCGCCAGTGGCGCACGGCGTCGGCGACCGGACGGGTCAGTTCGTCGAGGCAGTCGGGGACGGGGGTGGCGTGGTCGAAGTCTCCGATCGGTGCGCGCATGACGGCACGCTAACAGCCGCCGGGCCCCCGGCCGGGCTTCACCACGGGCCGCCGGTCGGCCCGCAACGGACCTCAGCGCGCCGGCGGCACGGACACGGCCAGCACCATCTCCGTCGGCACGTCGCCGTCGTTGGCGTACACGTGCCGGACGTCCGCCTCGAAGGAGGCGCTGGCGCCCGCCGGCACCCGGTGGTCGGCGCCGTCGACGGTGAGGGTGAGCTCGCCGGCCGTGACGTGGAGGAGTTCCACGGTGCCCGTGGGATGGGGGTCGGAGGCGCTGCTCTCGCCGGGCATCAGCCGCCAGTCCCACAGTTCCAGGGGCCCGGGCGCCTCGGTGCCGGCCAGCAGGCGGTTGTAGCTGCCGGCGTCGGTGTGCCAGAGCCGGACGGCCTGGTCGGCGGGGACGATGCGGACCTTGGGGCCCTGCTCGTAGTCGAGCAGCGTGGTGATGCTGACGCCCAGCGCGTCCCCGATCTTCACGACGGTGCCCAGGCTGGGGTTGGTGCGGGCCTGCTCGATCTGGATGAGCATGCCGCGGCTGACGCCGGCGCGGGCGGCGAGCGCGTCCAGGGTGAACCCGCGCTCGGTGCGCCAGCGTTTCACGTTGCGCGCCAGAGACTGGGTCAGCAGGTCGAGGTCCGACACGTTCCGTCCAATGTTCCGGATGCGGATGACACAACTCACCGGGGTGAACCCCCGGTGGGGTGTACCGCATTGTTCACCGAACTGTACTGCCCGGCGCGGCGGGACAGCACTGCGGGCCCCGGCCGCGCCGACGTCCTCTTCGGCCCGTCCTGCCCGCCCGGCTCGCCCGGCCCGCCCGGCCCGCCCGGTCCGGCCGGTTTCGGCGGCGGGCCGACGGCCGGGCACCGCTCGGCGCGCTGCCGTCGGCCACCGGCCGCGTCACGCCCGCCGCGCCGGGCCGGCTCCGGTGCCGGGCCGGCCGTCAGACCCCCGGTTCCAGGCCGGCCAGGCGGGCGGCGCCCTCCGCGTCCAACTCCCCCAGCGCCAACAGTTGCTGCGGTGTGACGCCCTCCGGTATCGGCACCGGCGCCGGGGTGCGCAGCGGCGGCTGCCAGCCCGCCTCGGCCGTCCAGCGCCGCACGACGCGGGCAGGCGCCCCGGCGACCACCGCGTGGTCGGGCACCGTGCCCCGCACCACCGCTCCGGCGGCCACCACCACGTTCCGCCCGATGCGGGCGCCCGGCAGGATCACCGCTCCGGTGCCCACCCAGCAGCCGGGGCCGATCCGCACCGGCTGCATGCGCGGCCACTGCTTGCCGATGGGCTGGTGGGGGTCGTCGTAGGAGTGGTTGGTGGAGGTGACGTAGACGTACGGCCCGAAGTAGCAGTCGTCGCCGATGGTGACGGAGGTGTCGGCGATGACGTGGCTGCCGCGGCCCAGGACGACACCGTCGCCGATGCGCAGGATCGGGTCCGGGCCGAGGTCCAGGTCGGGCATGAGGCCCGCGGTGAGGGTGACCTGCTCGCCGATGATGCAGTGGGCGCCGAGGTGGATCCACGGCTCGCCGAAGACCGTGCCGAGCGGGAAGGCGAGCCGGGTGCCGGTTCCGATCGCGCCGAAGCGCAGCCGGCCGGGGTGCTCGGCCGTCACCGACCCCGTGCGCTGCACCCAGGCCCACGCCGCGTGGACGGCGCGCTGGAGAAGGCGGCGCCGCCAGGACGAGAACGTGTTCCTGCGCTCGGGCACCCGCTCACCGTACTCAGACCGGGCCGCGCCCGTGTCCCCGGAGCCCTGTGATCTTCACCCCACCGGGTGGCGTACCGTTCCCGTGGAATCCCGTGGAATCCCGTGGAAACGGCCCACGGGACGGGCCCACGAGACGGACTCATGAGACGGACTGGGAGACGACGTTGACGCACCAGGCGCTGATCACGGCCATCGGCGGCAGGCGGCCGCACATCGACCCGGAGGCGTTCACCGCGCCCACGTCCGTACTGCTCGGCGACGTCGAGCTGGGCGCCGGCGCGAGCGTCTGGTACGGCGCCGTACTGCGCGCCGACGTCGAGCGGATCACCGTAGGAGCTTCGAGCAACGTGCAGGACAACTGCACGCTGCACGCCGACCCCGGCTTCCCGGTGCACGTGGGCGAGCGGGTCTCCATCGGCCACAACGCCGTCGTGCACGGCGCCACCGTCGAGGACGACTGCCTCGTCGGCATGGGCGCCACGGTCCTCAACGGCGCGGTGATCGGCGCCGGTTCGCTGGTCGCCGCACAGGCCCTGGTCCCGCAGGGCATGCGGGTGCCCCCGGGCTCCCTCGTCGCGGGCGTACCCGCCAGGGTCAAGCGGCCGCTGACCGACGAGGAGCGCGAGGGCATCAGCCTGAACGGCACGATGTACGCGGAACTGGCGAGGACGCACCGGGAGGCGTACCAGGAGCGCGGGGAGCGCGAGTAGGAGCGGACGTGGGGCGCGAGCAGGGGCGTACGCGGGGAGCACGGGTAAAGGCGTACGTGGGGCGTGAGGAGGGGCGGCGTGCGAGGAGCGCGGTAGGGCGAGCGCCCGCGGTTCCCTACTCGCCGGCGGCGACCGGCTCGGGCTCCTCGGCCTCCCGGAGCGCCGCCTGCGCCTTCTTCGCCCTGCGCTTCAGCACCAGCATCGACGTCAGCCCGATCAGCACGGCCACCACCAGGCCCAGCCAGGAGAAGCGCTTGAGCCAGGCCTCGGCGACGACGCCGACGTAGTGGATGACGGCCGTGGTGCCGCCCGCCCAGCAGATGCCGCCGAGGACGTTGGCGATGAGGAACTTCCAGTACGGCATCCGCAGGACGCCGGCGAGCGGGCCGGCGAAGATGCGCAGCAGGGCGATGAAGCGGCCGAAGAAGACCGCCCACATGCCCCACTTCTCGAAGGACCGCTCGGCGGTGGCGACGTGGGCCTCGCCGAAGTGCCGGGGGAACTTCCTGCCCAGCCAGGCCAGCAGCGGCCGCCCGCCCTTGCGGCCGATGGCGTAGCCGAGGGAGTCGCCGATGACGGCACCGGCGGTGGCGCAGGCGCCGAGGACGACCGGGTCGACGCCCGTGTGCCGCGAGGACAGCAGCGCCGCCGAGACGAGGATGATCTCGCCCGGCAGCGGGATGCCCAGGCTCTCCAGGCCGATGACCAGGGCGACCACGGCGTAGACGGCGGCCGCGGGGACCGTGTCGAGCCATTCCTGGACGTGCACGCCGGTTCCTCCCCGAATCTCGCGTCCGTGCCTTGCTCAGTGCCGTTTGCGCGGTGTCGTTGGCGCAGTGCCGTTGGCGCGGTGCCGTGTGCTCGGCGCCGTCGTGGAGGACGTGCCGCAGCCGCACGACGTTGCTTCCCGGCGTACGCCCGTGGCAGGGCGTACGCCGGGAAGCGTACCTGTTCACCGCCTCACCGCGGCGTCCCGCGCGTCGTACCGGTAGGCGCAACACACGGCGGTACGCACCGTATTTCCCCCGCGTTTCCCCCGCTTTCCCCGGTGAGGCCGCCCTCGGCGACAGCACGGCACCGGCCCGGCCGGGCGGCGGGTGACGGTCGTGCGTCCGCGGTGCTCCGGCGGCTCAGGGCCCGGAGGACCGTGTCACCGGGGCGGCGGGCGGCTCGGGGGAGGCGGCCGGCGGGGAGCCGGCCGGGCGTCAGCCGGCCTGTTCCTCCGGCTCGGGGCGGCTGTTGGGGCGGAGCGTCCACACGACGGTCATCTCGCCCGTCACGGCCCCGTCCTCGCGCTGGAGTTGCACGCTCACGAGGAACTCCGGCCGGCGGCCCGCGTCGAGTTCGGCGACGACCTCGGCGGCGGGGCGGCCGAGGGTCGCGGTGGCCGTGACCGGCCCGAGCGCGATCTTCTTGAACGCGATCCGGGCGTGGATTGGCAGCGGCACGGCCCGCGCGAGCTGGTCGCCGAACGCGGCCAGCACGATCGCCCCGCTGGCCGACTCGCCGAGCGTGAACATCGCCCCGGCGTGCGGCCCGCCGACGTGGTTGCGGTACTCGCTCTGGTCCGGCAGCGACAGCACGGCCCGCTCCGGAGTCGTCTCCAGGTACTCCAGCTTCAGCGTCCGCACCATCGGCACGGTGGCGGCGAGCAACTCGCCGATCGACATCTGGTCTGCGCTCATGCCTGAATGTTACTCGCGAGTAGGCAGGGTGAACAGGGGCGGCCCGACGGCACTTCGGTACGGCCCTGACGAAGCCCGGTGACCGAATCGTGTCTCCGGCGGCACTAGGGTGGCTGCCCATGTGGCCAGGACAGCAGCCGCCGGGGGATCCACAGAACCCGCAGCACCCGCAGAACCCGCAGCCCAACCCGTACCAGCAGCCGGGGTACCAGCAACCGGGCTATCCGCAACCGGGTTACCCGCAGCCGAATCCGTACCAGCAGCCCGGCTACCAGCAGCCCAACCCGTACGCGCAGCAGCCGCAGTGGGGCGCTCCCGCGCCGATGGGCGGGCCGCAGCCGCCGCAGGGCGGAGGTGGCGGAAACCGCACGAAGGTGGTGGCGATCGTGGCGGCGGCGGCCGTCGTGGTGACCGCCGGCGTCACGGGGTTCCTGGTGCTCGGCGGGGACAAGGACGACAAGGCGGACGGCACGCACGGCGGCAAGGCCGGCGCGTCGACGTCGGCGTCCGCGGATCCGACCGCGTCCGCCTCCGGCTCGGACGACAACCCGCGGGGCACCGAGACCGAGAAGCCGACCGTCCCGGGCTGGAAGGTCGTGGTGAACCCCAAGTGGGGCACGGCCTTCGACGTGCCGGCGGACTGGGAGGTCCAGTCCCCGGGTCTCACCGTCGGGTTCGAGGACGACAAGTCCCAGGACGCCAAGCCGCTCATCGCCATGTCGGCGCCGGCCGAGTACAAGTCGAAGTGGTGCACGAGCGACGACGACAAGGACGGCACCACGGAGGACACTCCGCTGGCCGTGGCCGGCACCAAGGGCGGCAGCGGCGCCAAGAACACCGACGAGGTCGCCGTCAACACGGTCCCCTGGTGGGTCTACGGCGGTTACACGCAGCCGGACAAGAAGAGCATCGGCTTCGACAAGAAGGCCACGCCCTACACCACCAAGTCGGGCGTCAAGGGCAGCCTCGCCTGGGCCTGGTCGACGAACACGCCGCGCAAGGGCAAGTGCGCCTCCGACGGCAAGGCCGTCACGTTCGGGTTCAAGAACTCGGCGGGCGACTTCGTCTCCTGGAACTTCTACGGCGCCAAGGGCGTCAAGGGCGAGGTGCCCAAGGCGACGATCCTGAAGATCCTCAGCACGGTCCGGCTGCACGGCGATCCGACGGAGGGCTGACCGGCGCCCGCCGGGGCCGGGCGCGATCCGGCCCCGGCCCGGGCACGCCCGGCCCCGGAGCGGGCCCACCCGATCACACCCGATTCCGCCCGGTCCCGGCCGGATCGCGCCCGGCTCGGGCCGGAGCGCGCCCGCTCGCGGACAAACGGTTTGGCGGGCCGGGTCCCGGGCGGCGATAGTCGGCGGGTGAGCACCGGTATCCCACCCCTCCGACGCCCCCGCCGGCCCGCCTGGGCCGGCCGTACGTACACCCTGCTGACGGCCGCGGCCGTGGTGACCAACCTGGGCGGCAACGGCGCCCTGATCGCCTCCGCGTTCGCCGTGCTGGACGCGGGCGGCGACAGCGGGGACGTCGGCCTGGTGGCGGCGGCCCGCACGCTGCCGCTGGTGCTGTTCCTGCTGATCGGCGGCGCCGTCGCCGACCGGCTGCCCCGGCACCGGGTGATGGTCGCCGCCAACACCCTCAACTGCCTTTCGCAGGGCGCCTTCGCCGCGCTCGTCCTGGCGGGCACGCCGCGCCTGTGGCAGATGGTCCTGCTGACCGCGCTCGGCGCCACCGGCCAGGCGTTCTTCAACCCGGCCGCCGAGGGCATGCTGATGGCCTCGGTGAGCGGGGAGCACGCCGGCCGCGCGTTCGCGGTGTTCCGGATGGCGGTCCAGGGCGCCTCGCTCGGCGGCGCCGCCCTCGGCGGGGCGCTGGTCGCCGCGCTGGGCCCGGGCTGGGTGCTCGCCCTGGACGCGGCGGCCTTCGCCGTCGCCGCCGCGCTGCGCTCCTTCCTCGACGTCCGGCACGTCCCGCCGCGCGCCCCGGGCGGCGGCCTCCTGGCCGACCTGCGCGAGGGCTGGCACGAGGTCACGGGCCGGCCCTGGCTGTGGGCGATCGTCCTGCAGTTCTCCGTCGCCAACGCCGTCGTGGGCGCCGCCGAGGCCGTCTACGGCCCGCTGGTCGCCCGCGACCGCCTCGGCGGCCCGGCGCCCTGGGGGCTGGCGCTGGCCGCGTTCGGCGCGGGGACCGTCGCCGGCGCCCTGCTCATGACCCGCTGGCGCCCGCGCCGCCTGCTGCTCGCCGGCACCCTGTGCGTGTTCCCGCTCGCCCTGCCCTCCGCGGCCCTGGCGGTGCCGGTGCCGCCGGGCGCGCTGTGCGCGGTGATGCTCGTGGCCGGGGTGACGGTGGAGGTGTTCGGGGTGTCCTGGATGACCGCGCTGCACCAGGAGATCCCCGAGGACAGGCTCTCGCGCGTCTCCGCCTACGACTGGTTCGGCTCCGTCGCCTTCGTCCCGGTGGCCACCGCCCTGGCCGGCCCGGCGGAGCGGGCCTTCGGGCGCACGGCGGCGCTGTGGGGCTGCTCGGCGCTGGTGGTGCTGGTCACGGCCGCTGTCCTGGGGGTGCGGGAGGTCCGCGAACTCGCCCGTCGCGACCGGCCGGTGGCCGGCACTCCGGCCGGTCCCCCACGGCCCGCCGGGTCGGCCGATCCCCCACGGCCCGCCGGGTCAGCCGATGCCGAACGCGCCGTCGGGGGGCACGGGTGACGGTACGGCGTCCTCGTCGCGCACCGGTGCGGCCGCGCCGATGAAGTCGCGCAGCGCGGCGCCGTGGGCGAGGCGGGCGGGGAAGGCGTCGGAGGCGGTGCGGCGGGCCACGGCGGCGGTGTCCAGCGGGCGGTGCGCGGCGGCCAGGACAGCGTTGCCGAACCGCCGGCCGCGCAGCACCGCGGGCTCGGCGATCAGCGCCAGCTCCTCGAACACGGCGGCGAACGTGGCGAGTTGGGAACGCAGGAAGGCGAACGGCGCGGAGTCGGCGAGGTTGGCGAGGTAGACGCCGGTGGGACGCAGCACGCGCGCGGCCTCGCGGGCGTAGGCGAGGGTCGTCAGGTGGGCCGGCACCCGGGAGCCGCCGAAGACGTCGGCGATCAGCACGTCCGCGCCGGCGTCGGGGGCCGCCTCCACGAAGGCGCGGGCGTCCGCGGTGTGCAGGGCGATGCCGGCGCCGTCCGGCAGCGGCAGGTGGGTGGTGACCAGCTCCAGCAGGCCGCGGTCGGCCTCCACGACGTCCTGCCGGGAGCCGGGCCGGGTCGCCGCCACGTACCGGGGCAGGGTGAGCGCGCCGCCGCCGAGGTGCAGCACGTCCAGCGGGCGGCCGGGCTCGGCGAGGGTGTCCAGGACGTGCCCGAGCCGCCGGGCGTACTCGAACTCCAGGTGGGTGGGCGCGTCCAGGTCGACGTACGACTGCGGCGCCCCGTCGACGGTCAGCAACCACGCCCGCTCACGGTCGATGTCGGGCAGCAGTTTCGCAATCCCGTGGTCGACGGCGCGCGTCACGGGGATCGGCTCGGTCACGGGTTCATTGTGCCGTCCCGGGCGGAAGGCCCGCCGCGCCGCCGGCGGACCGGACGCCCGCCCGGGAACGGGCGGCTTCCGCGTCCGGCGGGCCTTCGTGAGTTCGCCCACCCGTCACGTCGATGAGACGGACCATACGGCGATCACACACGTCCGTCGGTTACCGTCGCTGGATGCTCGATGCCACCAACCGCTCTGGGGGCACCGCCGCGGCCTCTCCCCGGGCCGCGACCACGGAGCTCGACGTCCTCGGTGTTCACGGTGTTCACGGTGTCCGTGATGTGCTCGATGTGCGCGATGTGCGTGATGCGCGTCATGCATGCGATGTCCTTGATGCCGCGGTACCCGCCGCCGCGCCCGTCCGTCCCCTGCCGCCCACCGCCGCGGAGGGCCCGGCCGCGCGCTGTGTGAGAGCCCTGCTGTCGCCCTGGTCGCGGCTGTCCCTGCTGCTCCTCCTGCTCGCCTCGGCCGGGTCGGCCGTGCTGCTGTTCCAGCCGCAGAGACTGCTGGCGCACGGCTGGCCGCCGCAGGCCGGGGGCGCCGCGGCGGCGCTGGTGTTCACGGTGGCGTACGGGCTGTGCACGGTGGCGTTCGTGCCGCGGCCGCTGCTCAACCTGGCGGCGGGCGCGCTGTTCGGCTCGCAACTGGGCCTGGCCACGGCGCTGGCCGGCACGGTGCTCGGCGCCGGGATCGCCTTCGGCCTGGGCCGGGTGCTCGGGCAGGACGCGCTGCGGCCGCTGCTGCGGGGCCGCTGGCTGAAGGCGGCGGACGGGCAGCTCAGCCGGCACGGGTTCCGCTCGATGATGGTGGCGCGGCTCTTCCCCGGTGTGCCGTTCTGGGCCGCGAACTACTGCGCCGCCGTCTCCCGCATGGGCTGGCTGCCCTTCCTGCTGGCGACCGGGCTCGGCTCGCTGCCCAACACCGCCGCGTACGCCGTCGCCGGCGCCCGCGCGTCCGCGCCGACGTCGCCCGCCTTCCTGGCGGCGATGGCCTGCATCGCCGTACCGGCACTGGGGGGTGCGGTGGTGGCGTGGCGCAAACGCCACCACCTGCGCCCGCGCTGACCGCCGTATCGCCGGACCGCCGTATCGCCGGACCGCCGTATCGCCGGACGGCCCCGGGGCCGACGCCCCGTCAGACGGCTTCCAGGATCATGGCGTTGGCCAGACCGCCCGCCTCGCACATCGTCTGCAGCCCGTAGCGGGCGCCGCGTTCGCGCATCGCGTGGACCAGCGTCGTGGTCAGCCGGGTGCCGCTCGCGCCGAGCGGGTGGCCGAGCGCGAGGGCACCGCCGTGCACGTTGATCCGGTCCGGGTCGGCGCCAGTCTCCTGCTGCCAGGCCAGAACGACACTGGCGAAGGCCTCGTTGACCTCGAACAGGCCGATGTCGTCCAGGTCGAGGCCGGCCCGGCGCAGCACCTTCTCCGTGGCCGGGATCACGCCGGTGAGCATCAGGAGGGGGTCGGAGCCGGTGACGGCGAAGCTGTGCAGCCGGGCCGGCGGGCGCAGGCCGAGGCGGGCCGCCGTCTCGCCGGAGGCGATCAGCACCGCCGAGGCGCCGTCGTTGACCGGGCTGGCGTTGCCGGCGGTGACGTTCCACTCGATCTGCGGGAAGCGCTCGGCGAACGCGGGGTCGTAGTAGGCGGGTTTGAGGCCGGCGAGGATCTCCGGGGTGGTGCCCGGGCGCACGCACTCGTCGCGGGAGACGCCGTCCAGCGGGGCGACTTCGGCGTCGAACAGGCCCCGTTCCCAGGCCGCGGCGGCCTTGCGGTGCGAGGAGACGGCGAAGGCGTCCATCTCGGCCCGGCTCAGGGACCACTTGGCGGCGACGAGTTCCGCGCTGATGCCCTGCGGCACCAGGCCGTCCGGGTAGCGCGCGGCGACGCCGGGGCCGAACGGGTCCGCGCCGGGCGGCACGTTGGACCACATCGGCACGCGGCTCATCGACTCCACCCCGCAGGCCACGACCAGGTCGTAGGCGCCGGAGAGGACGCCCTGGGCGGCGAAGTGCACGGCCTGCTGCGAGGAGCCGCACTGGCGGTCGACGGTGGTGGCGGGGACCGACTCCGGGAAGCCGGCCGACAGCACGGCGTAGCGGGTGGTGTTCATGGCCTGCTCGCCGACCTGGTCGACGGTGCCGCCGATGACGTCGTCGAGCAGCGCCGGGTCGACGCCGGAGCGCTCCACGAGGGCGCGCAGGGTGTGGGCGAGGAGTTCGACGGGGTGGACGTGGGCGAGGGAGCCGTGCGGCTTGCCCTTGCCGATGGGGGTGCGGACTGCTTCGACGATGACTGCGTCACGCATGCGCGGGCCTCCTTGGCCGCCGAAACGATGACCCGGCCGCCGCAGCGCCGGCCGCTCCGCCGGGCGGTTGCCGGTAATGGGGTGATTACCAGTGAGTAGGAAATCTGGATCCACCATAACCTGGAGAGTTGGAAAAACAAACCCACTCGTAGACTGGGCCCATGGCCGCCACGAAGGACCCGCGCCCCTGCTCGATCGCCGACACCCTCGCCCTGGTCGGCGAGAAGTACTCGCTGCTGGTGCTGCGGGAGGTGTGCCTGGGCAACGGCCGTTTCGACCAGCTGGTGCGCAACATCGGCGCCCCGCGCGACGTGCTGGCCGCCCGGCTGCGGCGCCTGGTGGACGCCGGCGTCCTCACCCGGCGGCCCTACAGCGAGCGCCCGCAGCGCTTCGAGTACCGGCCCACCCGCGCGGGCCTGGAGCTGGAGCCGGTCCTGCTGACCCTGATGGCGTGGGGCGACCGGCACCTGCGGGCCGACGGCGAGCGGCCCATGGTGCTGGAGCACTCCTGCGGCCGGGCCCTGGTCCCGGTCGTCACCTGCGGCTGCTGCGGCGAGCCGGTGCGCCACGAGGACCTGACGGCCCGCCCGCAGGCCCCCGGCTGGACGGTGGCGGGACCGGAGGCGGCGTAGCGGGACGCAGCGGGACACCGTGCGCCCGGCGCTGCGCACGGTTCCGCGCGCACGGCGTCGCACACTTCGCCGTCACGCACCCCGCCGTCGGGCGCCCCCGGCGCCGTGCACTCCGCCGTCGGGCGCCGGTCGGTGAAACCCCTGTGAAAGAGCCGCCGTCCGGGGCCGCTACGCTGCCCCTGCGCACATCTGATCATCGTGCGGCGGGCCCGGTGCGTCCGCCGCCCCCGACCCGATCGGCACTTGGACTCCGTACTCCATGTCTTGGTTTGAATCCCTCGTCCTCGGGCTCGTCCAGGGGCTGACCGAGTTCCTGCCCGTCTCCTCCAGCGCGCACCTGCGGCTGACGGCAGCCTTCTCCGGCTGGCAGGACCCGGGTGCGGCCTTCACGGCCATCACCCAGATCGGCACGGAGACCGCCGTGCTGATCTACTTCCGCAAGGACATCGGCGCCATCGTCTCCGCCTGGTTCCGCTCGCTGTTCGACCGGGCGATGCGCAAGGACCACGACGCGCAGACGGGCTGGCTGGTCATCGTCGGCTCCCTCCCCATCGGGGTGCTGGGCGTGACGCTGAAGGACCAGATCGAGGGGCCGTTCCGCGACCTGCGGGTCACCGCCACCATGCTGATCGTCGTGGGGCTCGTCATCGGCGTCGCCGACCGGCTGGCGGCGCGCGACGAGACCGGCGGCCGGCACCGGCTGCCCAAGCAGCGCAAGACCCTCGCCGACCTGGGCGTCAGGGACGGCCTGATCTACGGCTGCTGCCAGGCCATGGCCCTCGTCCCGGGTGTCTCCCGCTCCGGCGCCACCATCAGCGGCGGCCTGTTCATGGGCTACAAGCGGGAGGCCGCGGCCCGCTACTCCTTCCTGCTCGCCGTGCCCGCGGTGCTGGCCTCCGGTGTGTTCGAGCTGAAGGACGCCATGGGAAGCGACCACGTGGCCTGGGGGCCGACGCTGTTCGCGACGGTGATCGCGTTCGCCTCCGGGTACGCGGTGATCGCCTGGTTCATGAAGTTCATCTCGACCAAGAGCTTCATGCCGTTCGTCTGGTACCGCCTCGCGCTCGGCCTGGCGATCATCGGCCTGGTCTCGGCGGACGTCCTCAGCCCGCACGCGGCGGAGTCGGCGGACTGAACCGCCCGGCGGGGCACGGGAGACGAGCCGCCGGCCACGGAGTGCGTAGCCGTCCGGTAGCGCAGTGTCAGTGCTTGCCCCTAGGCTTGTGGCCATGTCCCCAGAGTCCGAAGCCCGTGGTTCCGTGCGCTCTGCCGCCGAGGTGAACGAGCAGATCCGTGCGCTGTGGCTGCGCGCGGGCGGATCCCTGTCGCCCGAGGAACGGGCGGAGTACGAACTGCTGGTCGTCGAGTGGGCCGCCGCGGTGCGGGGCGAGGTCGTCGAGGCGGCCTGAGGCAGGCGTCACGGCCGCAGCGGGTGCGGGCAGCCCGGCAGGCACGTCACGGCCGCAGCGGGTGCGGGCGGCCCGGCAGACGCGTCACGGCCGCAGGTGCGCGAGCACCGCGTCGTCGAGCGGATACGGCCGCTCCCTCGGCAACAGCCGTGCCGCCCGCTCGAGTTCACCGGCCCGCACCCGGGCGTGGATCTCCCGCGCCAGCGGCGTCACGTCCTCGATGCCGCGGATCCACTCGTCCGCGTACCGCTCCACCGCCTCCCCGCCCAGACCGAGCTGCAGCGAGCGGTGCGGCAGCGGATCGAGGTGCAGGTTCCGCTCCGGGTCCCACTGCACCCGCGCCGGTGCCTGCCGCAACTGCCGCTTCCAGGCGGCGGCGTCGCCGTGCAGGGCGGGCACGTGGTGCGACAGGCAGGCGTGCCGCAGCGCCCACAGGAAGCCCTCGCGGGAGATCTCGACGGCGAGCACCGTCTGCTGGTCCTCCTTCAGGGCCCATCCGCAGCGGTACATCATCCACAGGAACGACGGCTTGATCCACGTCATGCGGTCCCGCTTCCAGGACGCCGGGAAGCGCCCGGTGCGCGCCGCCGGGCCGCCGATCGCGGGGCGATAGGCCTGGTAGACGGTGAGGGTGTCCGGAGTGTGGCGGGCGCGCACCCGGTACGTGGGCTCCCGCACGTCCGGCCGTTCGCTCTGCTCGTTCCGTTCGCTCTCTTTATTCCGTTTGTTCCGTTCATACGCCAACTGTTCATCCGCCAACTGTTCGTTCGCGGACTGCTCCTCCACGCACTGTTCGCTCATGCCGCCCAGGGTGGAACGCGGCCGCCACGGGGGACCAGCGAATATCTCGCGCCCCACCGGGATATCTCGCGCCCCACCGGGCACTGACCCACCGTGATCGGTGAAACCCAGGCCCTCTGTTCGAGATCGCACGCAGACCCGCACACTGGAGGCAGTACGGGGCAGGGAGGCGTCGTATGAGGACCACCGGGATCACCGGGACCACCGGCCGGCTGCTCGCCTCCCCGTGGCGGCGCTCGGCCGTCGCCGCGGCGGCGGGCGCGCTGCCGACGCTCGCGTTCCCCGCGCCGTCGCTGTGGTGGCTGGCCCCCGTCGTGCTCGTGCCGTGGATCCTGCTCGCCCGTACGGCTCCCACCGGGCGGCGGGCGGCCTGCGACGGCTGGTGCGGCGGCCTGGGCTTCATGCTGGCGGTGCACCACTGGCTGCTGCCGAGTCTGAACGTGTTCACCGTCGTCCTCGCGGCCCTGCTGGGCGTGCTGTGGGCGCCGTGGGGCTGGCTGGTGCGCCGCTTCCTGGGCGGCTCGCCCTCACCGGGCCGGTGCGCGGCCGCCCTCGTGGTGCTGCCCTCGGGCTGGCTGGCGGTGGAGCTGGTCCGCTCCTGGCAGGGCCTGGGCGGGCCGTGGGGCATGCTGGGCGCCACCCAGTGGCAGGTGGCGCCGGCGCTGCGGCTGGCCTCGGTGGGCGGGGTGTGGCTGGTGAGCTTCCTGCTGGTGGCCGTGAACGTCGCGGTCGCGGTGCTCGTCGCCGTCCGCTCCGCGCGGCTGCCGGCCGTGGCCGGGCTCGCGGCCACCGCCGCCGCGGCCTCGGCCGCCTGGACCTGGGCGCCGCGTCCCGCGCCCGCCGGGCAGGTGCGCATCGCCGTCGTGCAGCCCGGCGTCGTGGCCGGCGCGGACAGCGCCGAGCACCGCTTCGCCCTTCAGGAGCGGCTCACCCGCCGGCTCGCCGGCCGGCACCCGGACCTGGTGGTGTGGGGCGAGAGCAGCGTCGGCCACGACCTGGGCGACCGGCCCGACCTGGCCCGGCGGCTCGCGGCGCTGTCCCGCGCGGTCGGCGCCGACCTGCTGGTGAACGTGGACGCCCGCCGCTCGGACCGGCCCGGCATCTACAAGAGCTCGGTGCTGATCGGCCCCGACGGCCCGACCGGCGACCGCTACGACAAGATGCGGCTCGTGCCGTTCGGCGAGTACATACCGGCCCGCTCCCTGCTCGGCTGGGCGACCGCCGTCGGCAAGGCGGCGGGCGAGGACCGGCGGCGCGGCACGCACCAGGTCGTGATGGACGCCGGCCGCGGTCTGCGCATCGGCCCGATGGTGTGCTTCGAGTCCGCGTTCCCCGACATGAGCCGCCACCTGGCGCGGGACGGCGCCCAGGTGCTGCTGGCGCAGTCGTCGACCTCGACGTTCCAGCACAGCTGGGCGCCCGCGCAGCACGCCTCGCTGGCCGCGCTGCGCGCCGCCGAGACCGGCCGACCCATGGTGCACGCGACGCTGACCGGCGTCTCCGCGGTGTACGGGCCGGACGGTGAGCGCGTCGGCTCCTGGATCGGCACGGACGCCCACACAGCGCGGGTCTTCGACGTGCCGCTCGCGCACGGCAGCACGCTCTACGTCCGCCTCGGCGACTGGGCGGTGCACGCGGCGCTGCTGGTGCTGGGCCTGACCTGCGCGGTCGAGGCGCTGCGGGTGCTCAGGCGGCCGGGCCGGAGTGCCGCAGCACCTCGCGTACCACCCGCTCGCACAGCTCATGGGTCGCCAGTGCGTCCCGGGCGCTGAGCAGCTTGCCCGCGCGCACGGCGTCGAGGAAGGCCAGCACCGCCTGCTCGATGCCGCGCTGTCGGGCCACCGGCACCCAGTCGCCGCGCCGCCGCACGGTCGGCTGGCCCTTGTGGTCGATCACCTCGGCGAGGTTGACGACCTGCCGTTTGCTGTCCTGCCCGGACACCTCGAGGACCTCCTCGGCGGAGCCGCTGAGCCGGTTCATCACGCCGATCGCGGTGAAGCCGTCCCCGGCGAGCTGCAGCACCACGTGGTGCAGCAGCCCGTCCCGCACGCGCGCGTGCACGGTCACGTCGTCGACCTGGCCGGGCACCAGGAAGCGCAGCGTGTCCACGACGTGGACGAAGTCGTCGAGGATCATCGTCCGCGGGTCCTCGGGCAGCCCTATGCGGTTCTTCTGCATCAGGATCAGCTCGCGCGGGTGCTCGGCGCACTGCGCGTAGCCGGGGGCGTGACGCCGGTTGAAGCCGACCGCGAGCGACACCCCGCGCTCCTCGGCGAGCGCCACCAGCCGCTCGGAGTCGGCGAGGTGGTACGCCAGCGGCTTGTCGACGTACACCGGCACGCCCGCCTGGAGCAGCCGGGTGACGACCTCCGGGTGGGCGGGGGTGGGGGCGTGCACGAACGCGGCGTCCAGGCCCTGGGCGAGCAGGCCGTCGAGGCCGGTGTGCCGCTGCCCGGCGGGCAGGTGCAGGGCGTCGCCGACGCGGGCGAGGGTGGCGGGGGTGCGGGTGTGCAGGTGCAGTTCCACGTCCGGCAGCGTGCCGAGCACCGGCAGGTACGCCTTCTGCGCGATGTCGCCGAGTCCGATGCAGCCGACCTTCACGACCTGTGCCTCCCCACGCTCCTGCCCGACGATCCTGCCCGTGCCCGGCAGCATACGGCGTCGCTCACACCCGGCCGCACCCCTGTGCGGCGGCCCGGACCGGCGGCCGCCAGTCGGCGATCCCGTCGAAGCCGCGCAGCAGCAGTCCGGGCGCGGCCCTGGAGAGGGCGGCGAGGGCGGCGTCGCGCACGGTGACGCCGACCGGGTCGCGCAGGAGGTTCAGGCGCGCGATCCGTACCGCCTGCCGGGTGATGCCGGTGGTGCGGGGCAGCCGGGCGGCGGTGTAGGCGGGCAGGTCCGGGGCGTGCGGGGCGGCGTGGTGGGCGAGCACCACCGCGTCCTCGACGGCCTGGTTGCCGCCCTGGCCGAGCGTGGGCGGCATGGCGTGCGCCGCGTCGCCGAGCAGGGCGGTGCGGCCGCGGTGGAAGGCGGGCAGCGGTACGGCGATGTGGTGCACGTCGTGCCGCAGCACGTCCTCGGGGCGGGCGGCGGCCAGGATGTCCGGGATCGGGGTGTGCCAGGAGCCGAACAGCCGCACCAGTTCGGCCCGTTCGTCGTCGGGGGCGCGCCCGCCGGCCGGGGTGACGGCGGCGGCGTAGGCGTAGAGGCGGCCGTCCTTCAGCGGCTGCGTGCCCCACAGGCGGCCCCTCCCCCACGTCTCGTGCGGCGCGAAGCCGGCGCCGGGCGCGGGCAGGACGAGCCGCCAGGTGGTGAAGCCGGAGTACACGGTGCCGGGGTGGTCCGGGAACAGGGTTCGGCGGACGGCGGAGCGGACGCCGTCGGCCGCCACCACCAGGTCCGCCGTCAGTTCGCCGGCCGGTGTGGTGACGCGGGCGGGCCGGCCGGCGCCGCCGGGGTCGGCCAGGGCGGCCGGGGCGCCGGTGCGCACGGCGCCGTCCGGCAGGCGGGCGGCGAGGGCGGCGATCAGGGTGGCCCGGTGCAGCAGGACGAGCGGTCCGCCGAACCGCTCGGCGGCGGCGCGTGCGTCGGTGCGGGCCAGCCACCGCCCGCGCGGGGTGCGCACCCCGCCCTCGCCCTGCCAGGCGGCCAGGCCGCGGATCTCGTCGCCGGCGCCGATGACGTCCAGCGCGCGCAGGGCGTTGGGGGCGAGCGAGACGGCCGCGCCGACCGGTTCCAGGGAGCGGGCCCGCTCCAGCACGGTGACCTGCCAGCCGCGCCGGTGCAGGGCCGCGGCCGCGGTCAGACCTCCGATGCCGCCGCCGATGACGACGGCGCGCGACGACTGCGCCATGGCTCCTCCCGGTGCCCGCCGACCGCCCACTACAGCCGTAGTGTTCCGATGCGCCGACTGTACTACGGATGTAGTGACCGGGGTAGGTTGCTGTCCATGGCCGCACGCACCACCGGCACCTCCCGCGCCGACCTCGTCGCCGACACCGCCCTCGCCCTGCTCGCCGAACGGGGCCTGCGCGGCCTGACGCACCGGGCGGTCGACGAGGCGGCCGGACTCCCGCAGGGCTCCACCTCGAACGTGGCGCGCACCCGCCAGGCCCTGCTGGAGCTGGCGGTGCGGCGGCTCGCCGACCGGGAGGCCAGAGTCCTGTCGCCGGAGGAGATGCCGGACCCGCGCGACGGCCTCGAAGGACTCGCCGACGCCCTGGCGCTGGCGACGCACCGCGCGCTCACCCGCAACCGCGACCTGACCCGCGCCCGCTACGAACTCGCCCTGGAGGCCACGCGCCGGCCCGAGCTGCGGGCGTACTACGACACCGCGGGCGCCCGCTTCCGCGACCGGCTCACCGCCCTGGTCACGGCGCTGGGCTCCACCGACCCCGCCCGGCACGTGCTGTCGCTCGTGGCCTGGGCGGAGGGGCTGATGTTCGCCTGCGTGGCCGGGTCGTTCCACGCCGAGGTGCCGAGCCCGGAGCAGGTGCGGGCGAGTCTGCGGGAACTGCTGGAGGCGATGACGGGGCGGACGGGCCGCTGAAAAACGCCTGGCGGCCGCGGGGCGGACCGGGGAAGGATGCGGGGATGACGACCGAGCGCCGCGAACCCGCCCTGAACGCCGACGAACGCACCATGCTGGAGGGCTGGCTGGAGTACCACCGGCAGACCCTGGCCTGGAAGTGCGAGGGCCTCACCGACGAGCAGTTGCGCACCGCCGCCGTCGAACCGTCCCCGCTCTCCCTCATGGGCCTGGTGCGGCACATGGCGGAGGTGGAGCGCCACTGGTTCCGCAAGGTGCTCACCGGCGACGACCCCGGCCCCGTCTACAGCAGCGACGCCGACCCGGACGGCGACTTCCACGTCACCGGGGCCGACACCTGGCAGGACGCGTACACCACCTGGCAGACCGAGATCGGGCACGCCCGGCACAACGCGGCCGGCCTCGCCCTGGACGACCTCTCCCGGGGCAGGAGCCGGTCCACCGGCGAGCCGTTCACCCTGCGGTGGATCTACACCCACATGATCGAGGAGTACGCGCGGCACAACGGCCACGCCGACCTGATCCGCGAACGCCTCGACGGCGCCACCGGCGACTGACGTCACCGGCGACCGACGCCGTCGGCCCCGCCGGGCCCGGGCCCGCCGTACGGGCACGGAGATCACCCGTGCGGGGCGTTCTTCCGCCGTCCGCCGCACCCCGGCACCGCGGAGGCGGCAGAGTGACGCGGGTGCATCGAACGACGACCGCCGCAGCGCTCCTGATCGCCGTGGCCGCGGCGGCCCTCTGTGGCCTCTCCGGCTGCACGACGGTCCAACGGCCGCCCCTGCCCGGCTCCCCGGCACCCTCGCCCGCCCCGTCGTCACCCTCCCGGACCGGCCCGGACGGCACCGGCGGACCGCGCCTGGCGCAGGCACCGGCCCGCGAGGCCCTGGAACGCGTCGGCTCCCCCCGGCCCGCGCCGCCGGCCGGCCCTCCGGCGGCCCGCCGCACCGCCCCGCCGCCCCCGCACCCCCACCCCCGGCCGTACCGGCGACCGCATCCGCACGCCCGTCCGCGGCCGCCCCACCACGGCCGGCCCCACGACCGGCCCCACGGCCGCACCCCGGGCCCACGCCCGCCGGCCCCCGGGAACCTCCCCGGCGACGCCGGCGTGTGCGGCCTCGGCAAGCGCTACGGCGGCTGGCGCCCCGGCAGCCCGGAGGCGGTCATCTGCGAGCAGGTGTACGGGCGTTGAGGGACCGGGAGGGGACGGCGGCGGCTCGGGACGCCCGGGCCGGCGGCCGCGCGGAGGCCGGTCCCGCGCCACGGGGTGGAGCGGCGTCCGTCCGCTCGCGAACCGGCGGACCTGCTCCACGACGAGCCGCTCGGCACGGGGGGCGGAACGCGGCGGCCTGCCCGCCGTCGCCGCGTCCCGCACGGCACCGACGTGCCGCTGGTGCCGACCGTGCAGGGCACCCAGCACCTGCAGTTGCGCAGCGCCGAGGGCATCCGCAACCCCTGGCACGCCACCTCGCTCGGCAAGGCGCCGACCGCCACACGGACCGCTGAGCGGGCGCCGTGCGGCGCGGCCGGATCCGGGCGTACGGTCCTGGCCACGAAGCGGCTTTCGCGCCACCGGAGTTGACTGTTCCGGAAGCCGCCTGCCATGGTCTAGACCTAGCGCGGCCGACACCCGACTCCCCCGGTTTCGGGGCCGTCGGCCTCCTGCTTGGCATGCGCATGCCCACATGCGCCCCATCCGGGCCCGCCCGCGGGCGCCCGGGCACACCACCCCCCACTCAACGACACGACCAAGGAGTGACGTCCGCGATGTCCTCGCGCATCAGACGGCTCTTGACCCGACGCCCCTCGCCCCGCCGCCGTGCGGTGGGTGCCGTGCTCGTCGCCCTCTTCGCCGCCGTGCTGACCACCGCCCCCGCTCCCACCCCCGCCCAGGCCGCCGCCGGACGGGTCGCGGCCTCCGGCTTCGTGGTCAGCGAGGCGCAGTTCAACCAGATGTTCCCGAACCGGAACGGCTTCTACACCTACAGCGGCCTCGTCCAGGCCCTCAGCTCCTACCCGGGCTTCGCGAACACCGGCAGCGACACCGTGCGCAAGCAGGAGGCCGCCGCCTTCCTCGCCAACGTCAGCCACGAGACCGGCGGCCTGGTGTACGTCGTGGAGCAGAACACCGCCAACTACCCGACGTACTGCGACTGGAGCCAGCCCTACGGCTGCCCGGCGGGCCAGGCGGCCTACTACGGGCGCGGCCCCATCCAGCTCAGCTGGAACTTCAACTACAAGGCCGCCGGCGACGCCCTCGGCATCGACCTGCTGAACAACCCCTGGCTGGTGCAGAACGACGCGGCGGTGGCCTGGCGCACCGGCCTGTGGTACTGGAACACCCAGTCCGGCCCCGGCACGATGACCCCGCACAACGCCATGGTGAACCAGGCCGGCTTCGGCCAGACCATCCGCTCCATCAACGGCTCCCTGGAGTGCGACGGCAGGAACCCGGCGCAGGTGCAGAGCCGGGTGAGCACCTACCAGCGGTTCGCCGCCATCCTCGGCGTCGACCCCGGCGGCAACCTCTACTGCTGACGCCGGCTCCCCGCACGGGCCGCGCCGGCCGCCCCGCACCCGGGCGGCCGGCGCGGCCGCATATGCGCGTATGCGCATATGCGCGTGCGCATGCACGTCCGACGGCCGTCCTCAGGGCTCCTGCCGGGGCGGTCCCCACGGCCCGTCGTCCCCGGTGACGTCCTCCTCGCCGAGGCGGAGGGCCAGGCGGTGGATCGCCGCGCGCACGCCCTCGCCGTAGCCGTCGTCGGCGAGGGCGCCGGCGGCGCCGCGGGCCCGCCGCAGGTGGAGGCGGGCGGCCTCGCGGCGCCCCAGCTTCACGTAGTCGGCGGCGAGGTTGAGGTGCAGGGAGGGGTAGAGGGCGCGGACCTGCAGGGCACGCGCGGACCCGGCCTCCGCCTCACCGGAAGCCGCCTCACCAGGTCCCGCCTCACCGGAAGCCGCCTCACCAGGTCCCGCCTCACCGGAAGCCGCCTCACCAGGTCCCGCCTCACCGGGTCCCGCCTCGCCGGAAGCCCCCTCGCAGAAGCCCGCCTCGCAGAAGCCCGCCTCGCCGACGGCGGCGGCGAGTTCCTGCGCCGCCGACAACGCTCTGAGGTCCCAGGCGAGTTCGTCCGCCGGATCGTCCTGGGTGTCGGCCAGGTAGTGGGCCAGGGTGCAGCGGTGCAGCGGGTCGCCGTCCTCGCCGATCTCCGCCCACAGGTCGAGCAGACGGCCGCGGGCCTCCTCGCGGTCCCCCGCGTGATGCAGCATCACCACCTGCCCGATCCGCGTCAGGACGGAGTCCGGCACCGCCCGCTCCCCTCGCTCCGCCACCCTGTCCTCCCACCGCTCCCGGCCGACCATCCCGACCGACGCTAGCCCCGCCGGCGCCGATCCCTCCGGGCCGACCGCCGCGACACGCGGCCGGCCCGGCCGTACGGCGCCCACGGCGCGCCGCCGCCCGCCCGCGCCCGGCGCGCCGCCGCCCGCCCGCGCCCGGCGCG
>NZ_BMWH01000007.1 GCF_014651135.1 Streptomyces echinoruber | reverse complement strand
CGGGACGGTCGGAGAGGACGACGGCCATCGACTCGGTCAGGACGTCGACGGATAGGGCGGCGCGGGAGCGGACACCTCGGGACCGAGGAGACGTTCCGCCTCACCGGGTGTGTGGACGAGTAGTGGGGCCTCCACGGCGACCAGGGGGCGGCCGACGGGCGTGCACAGCCGAACGACGGCACCGTCCTGGTCGGCGGCCAGACCCAGCTCGGGTCCGCCCGCGAAGAAGCCGGCCAGCAGGGAACGGGTGTCCGGCATCTTCGAGGTGAGGGCAATGACGTCCTTGGTCACGTGGACGGTCTCCGATGGTCGTACGGGGCGGAACGCTGCTTCCTGCGTCCTGTCACCGAGTCACGCCTCGCGGAGCGATGACGTGCAGGTCTCCGCCCCTGTCGCGGAGCCATCTCTCCAGCGCCGCTCCGGACAGCTCACAGGATGTTTGTCCTTCGACGATGACCGCCGGACCGAAAATCGTTCCCGCTGCACCTTCCAATCTGGTTTCATCGTTCAGCGTGACTTTGAACGAGTTTTCTTCGAAAACGGCGTCGCGCAGGTCGGCGCCACAGAAGTTGGTATAAATCAGCACAGATCCCATGAACTCGGTGCCGCGGCAGCTCGCCCCGGAGGCGTCGACGCCATACAGGGATGCCTTTACTAGGTCGGCCCTGTCCAGCACGGTATTCCTCAAGATGGCATCGTCCAAAGTGGCGCGCACCAGGGAGCAATCCGTCAGATCAGCTCCGTCGAGGTTTGCTCTCTGCAGATCCGAGCGGTAGAAATCCGTCCCGACGAGCTTTGCACCTACCAGCTTCGCGTCGGTGAACCACGACTCGGAGAAGTCTCCGTGAGAAAGGTCAGCTCCACTCAGGCCGAGCCCCATGACGTCGAGGCCGCCCTCTTCCCCAAGCCACTCTCGAAGCCGCTGCGCGGCAGTCTCGTCTGGCGGGAACCGTGCGGGAAGCCATTTCCTGCGGTCTGCCATCAGGTCACGCTCCGCGCGGGCTTGAGGACGCGCAGGTTTCCTCCCCTGCTGCGAATCCATTGTTCCAACGTGTCTCCGGACAGCTCACGAGGCGTTTGTCCTTCAATGATGACCGCCGGACCGAACACTGTTCCGCTCGCGCCTTCCAGTCTGGTCTCCTCGTCCAGCGTCACCTTGAACGAGTTTTCCTCGAAAACGGCGTTTCGCAGATCGGCGCTGCGGAAATTTGTGTTGATGAGGAATGTGTCCACAAATTCGGTTCCGCGGCAGCTCGCCCCGGAGGCGTCAACGTCGCACGATGACGCCTTCACGAGTTCGGCTCCGTCCAGTACCGCGTTTACCAGTATTGCGTTGTCCATGTTGACGCGTATCAGAGAGCAGCGTGTGAGGTCGGCTCCGGTGAAATCGGCGCCCTGCGTGTCGGAGCGGTAGAGGTCTGCGCCGACAAGCTTTGTATTCACCAGCTTCGCGCCGGTGAACCATGACTCCCAGAATGCGCCGTGAGAAAGGTCGGCGCCACTCAGATCGATCCCGACTGCATCGAGGCCGCCCTCTTCTTCGAGCCATTCCCGAAGCCGCTGCGCGGCAGTCTCGTCTGGTGGAAACCTGGAGGGAAGCCAACCGTTACGGGTACCAGATGACATCATCTGTCCAGCCATTCTTTTCAACGATTGATTTGATGTCGTCGATCGCCGCCTGGTTCGATTTCCTGGCGCCCGGGATGACAGCCCAGTTCTTCACTGTCTCAGTCCTCATCGGCGCGCTGATACGAAGGCGCTGTCAACGGTGTGTTCAGAGCATGTCGGTCAGGTCGGGGCCGCGACCGTCGATCAGGTCGGGCTCAGCGAGTCCGTACCCTTCTGCCTTGCCGAAGTACGTGGCATCACCTGGAACGGCGGGCGCGTCAAGAAGCTTCTCAAGAGCCTGGAGCGCCGCACTCAATCGCGGAGCGTTCCGTCTCTGCACCTCCGGGTGCGGGTTCCCGTGAAAGTCGCAGTAGTCCCAGATGTCATGGAAAACGGCGACTTCGGCAGCCAGGTGCAGTTGGTCGGGGTAGACACTCAGGACGACGAGGTCGCTCTCCTGATGCTCCTTGCCTTCGGCGTCGAACCACGTACCGGTACCCAAGACTTGGATGACACCGGGCTCGGCATCCGGAAGTCCTACAGGCTTGCTCTCCCGGACCCTTCGGGAGAGTTGCCCTTCATGCAGAGGACCCGACGTGACAAGCCTGGTGATCACGCCGGTGCCGCCGTGCCCGTGCACCGTCCACATCCACTCCAGGAACTGGGGATAAAGCAGGCGGTGGTCCCGCAGCACGGCAGACATACGGGCTGCCGTCATCAACGCGGAGTCGAGACCAGGGGGCGCGAAGTCGTCCAGTTCCCACTCCCAGCATGCCGCTTCCTGGGGAGCGCGCAGCAAGAGGGACATGCGATTCCTCACGGTAGATCCGGCCGTCGGCAGCGAGGGCGGGGGAGGGTGATGGAGCCGTCCTGGAAGCGTAGTTCAAGGTAGTTCGAACGTGGCGCCAATTTTGCGCGCGGGGTTGGGAAATGCGCGGTGTGCCGAGGTGGTCGATCCGGGTCTGCCGTGAGGTGTGTGGTCGGCGGAGGATCGGCGGTGCCGCTGCCCGGTGTTCGGCGGGACGGAGGTGTTCGGCGTGACGGACGGTGTGCAGGTGCTCGTGATCGCCGAGTCGTTCTTCGTCGGGCTGAAAGCCGAGGTGGGGATCACCCCGGTGATGCGCCTGGAGGCTGGAGGGGCTGCGGAAGGGGCGTCCCGGAGGCCCGGATGCACCGCAGGCGCACCGTAGGTGCACCACTGACGGCCGTGCCGTCGGCCGTCAGCTGAAGACGATCATTGAGCCCTGGGCCAGGCTCCGGGTCGCGGCCGCGTGCAGGCCCAGCCAGACGTGGCGTTCGCGGGCGAAGGGGCTGGGGTCGTAGGGGGCGGGGACGGCGGGTTCCTCCAGTTCCGTGGGGCCCAGGGGCGGGGCGGGGGGAGCCGGCGGGTTGGCCGGGTCGATGCCGATGACGGGGGCGACGTACTCCAGTTCGCGCAGCAGGCCCTGGGAGGAGCCCAGCGGGCCGCCGCCGGCGAGGAGTTCGTCGTCGGCCAGGGGCCGGGGGAAGTCGAGGGGGACGTAGGCGCCGGCGTGGTCGTAGTGCCACACCAGGTGGGACTGCTGTGCCGTGGACTCGAACATCTCCAGCAACTGCTCGTAGTCCCCGCCGAGTTCGTCGACCGGCGTCACCGGCAGTCCGCAGACCTGCAGCAGGTAGGCGCGGCGCAGGAAGTGCAGCGCGTCGTAGTCGAAGCCGGCCACCGGGGCGACGTCGCCGGACAGGCCCGGCATGTACTGGTACACCGGCACCGGCGGCAGGCCGTTCTCGGCGAGCACCTTGTTGTATTGCGCGAGTTCCTCGGCGAACGGGTTGTCGGGGGTGTGGCACAACACGTCGACGAGGGGTACCAGCCACAGGTCACAGGCCAAAGGAGGACTCCCGGAGCAGACGTAGGGCAAGAGGTGTCAGGAGGTGAGATGAAGGGTATCGGTGCGGTCGCCGGTCAGGTTCCCCCGTGCAGGTCCCATACCCATACTCCGCCGGTCCACTTACCGGGACGGCCCACCAGCTTCCGCACCGCCCGCCGCAGCGCGTCCTCGTGCTCCTGCGGGGGCAGGACGAGGGCGCCCGCCCGCCAGCGGGCGAGGTCGTGGCGGGCCCGGGCGCGCCAGGCCGGGCCCAGGGCCGGTACGACACCGGTGGTGCCGATCTCGCGGAAGAGGTAGCCGGTGGCGGTGGGCGTGGCGCCGTAGATGCCGATGCGGTCCTTGCCGTAGGGGCCGTTGAAGTAGCCGCCGGGCAGCGGGAAGCCGAGGTGGGCGGCGATCTGCCAGTGCAGGGCCTCCGCGTCGCCGCCGTCGGGCAGCGGGACGGTGACCAGGCTCTCGCCGGGGCGGACGTACCGCTTCCAGGTGCCGTCGGTGAAGAACGCCGGCACCTGGGCCCGGTCCTGGGCCTTCAGCGGGGCCGGCACGATCGGCAGCAGGGCGAGGCACACGGCGAGCAGGCCGCCGTAGAGCGTGCCGGCGGAGGGGGCGGCGGCGAGCCGGTCCACGGCGAGCGCGAGCAGGATGCCGAGGGCTGGGGCGCACACCATCGCGACCCGGCCCTCGATGACCGACTCGAAGAGCGGCAGGCGGCGCAGGAGCGCCCAGGGGCCGGGGAAGACGGTGTTGGTCAGCGGGAGGCGGAAGCGCGGGCCGAAGGAGAGCAGGGCCGCGCCCACCGTGGTGAAGGCCAGCGCCTTGACCAGCGGGCGTTCCCAGAGCCGTACGGTGACGCCGAAGGCCAGCAGGAGCAGGGGCCAGCCGTAGAAGGCGTTCTGCTCGGTGGGGTTGGGGGACAGGGAGTCGGCGCGGGCCGCGTCGCCGACCAGCAGGGAGCGCTCGGCGAAGGAGATCAGCGCGAGCGGGCTGTTGCCGACATCGTCGCCGTGCCGGATGCCGTGGTAGCTCTGCGGGCCCGCGAACTGCCACCACAGCGGGAACGCCACCAGCGGCAGGCACACCGCGGCGGCGACGAGCAGCCCGCGCAGCAGCGGGCGCCAGGCCGCCCGCGCCACGTCCCGCCGTACGGCCGCGTAGCCCGCGGCGAACAGCAGCATCCCCAGGGCGGCCAGCAGCAGCGGCTCCTCGCCGAGGAAGACCTGGTAGGCCGCCATCAGGCCGAGGACGGTCCCGTCGCGCACCACCCGGGTGCCGGCGGCCAGGCGCAGGGCGCGGTCGACCAGCAGCGGGATCATGAACAGGACGACGAAGTTGGGGTGCGCGTTGGCGTGGCTGACCATGGGCGGTGCGAACGCGGCCAGCGCCGCGCCGAGGAAGGCCGCCGCGCGCTGCCGCACCACCCGTTTCACGATCAGCCAGTACCAGGCCGCCGCGGTCGCCGTCAGCCCGAACGTCATGCACAGGCTGAGCGCGACGGCGGGCCCGGCCAGCAGCGTGACCGGGGCGAGGGGCGCCGACAGGCCCAGCATGACCGTGTTGGCCATGAGGTTGACGCCGTCGGGGAAGCCCTGCAGGTCGGTGAAGAGCGGGTTGCGCAGGTGGGCGACGTTGTCGGCGGTGACCGCGAAGAACCACTCCCACTGGTTCTGGTCCTGCAGGGAGTCGGTCAGGTAGCGGTGACCGGGGTCGAAGAAACGGCCGGAGTACAGGGCGAGCGCCAGCAGCAGGAAGAGGGCGGCGGCCAGCAGGTCGGCGGGCCGGGGCAGCAGGCGGGCAAGCCGGGGCAGCAAGCGGGAGGGCCGGGGCAGCAGGCGGGTGGGCCGGGGCGGCCGGGGGGTGCGGCGGGTGCGGAGCCGCAGCCGGGCCAGGTCGGCCAGCACCCGCGCGTAGTCCAGCGGGCCGATCTTGGAGCCGGGCTGGTGCGACCAGTGCACCGGCACCTCGGTGACCGGCCAGCCGGAGCGCCGGAAGTACTGCAGCACCTCCACGTCGATGCCCCAGCCGTCCAGCCGGGAGGCGGCGAACGCCGCGCGGGCCCGGTCGCCGTCGAACAGCTTGAAGCCGCACTGGGTGTCGCGGACGCCGGGCACCGCGAGCCGGCGTATCAGTAAGTTCCCGGCGCGGCCCAGCAGTTCGCGCAGCCGGTGCTGGCGGCTGCCGAACGTCGCGCCCGGCACCGAGCGGGAGCCGATCGCCGCGAGGCCGCCGTCGGCGAGGGCCTTGTCGAGCCGCTCCAGCTCCTCGATCGGCGCCGCCAGGTCGGCGTCGGTCACCAGCACCCGGCGCCCGCGCGAGACGGCGACCCCGGCGCGCAGGGCGTGCCCCTTGCCGCGGTTGCGGTCGCCGCCGACCAGCCGGACGCGGGGGTGGGCCAGGGCGGCGACCACCTCACGGGTGGCGTCGGTGGAGCCGTCGTCGGCGACGACGACCTCCCAGCTCCCCCAGTGGTCCTCGGTGGCCGCGAGGTAGCCGGTGATCGCCTCCAGGGTGGGGCCGAGCCGCTGCTCCTCGTTGTAGGCGGGGATGACGACGGTGAGGTCCACGGGGTCCTCACGGTCCGTGAGGTTTTCATGGTCCTCGCGGTCCACGGGGTCCATGGGGTCCACGAGGTTCTTGCGGTCCACGGGGTCCACGCGATCCACGGGGTCCACGGGCTCTATGAGGTCCTCGCGGTCCACGGGGTCCACGGGCTCTATGAGGTCCTCGCGGTCCACGGGGTCCATGGGGTCCACGAGGTCCTCGCGGTCCTCGGCGCGGTCGGCGCTCACCGCGCGGCCAGCCGTTCGACGAGGGACAGGAAGTGGGCGTCGTGCTCGGCGTGCAGGGCACGGGCGGTGTCGAGGTCGCCGGCCGACAGCGCGTCGACGAACCGGGTGTGGCCCGACCACAGCAGGCCGCGCAGGTCGGGCAGGCGGCGCAGGTGCTGCACGGCGCACACCCAGGACTGCAGGCGCAGCCGGTGCAGGAAGTCGGCCAGGTAGGGGTTGCCGAACAGCAGGCTCAGCTCGCGCCAGAACCGCAGGTCGTAGCCGACCAGTACGGTCAGGTCGCCGGCCGCGGCCGCGCGCTGCGCCTCCTCGCCGCGCCGCCGCACCCCGGCGAGCGCGGCCGCCGCCTGCGCTTCCCGCGGGTCCCGGTACTTCCCGCGGCCGTCGGCCATGGCCCGGAACATGCCCTCGGCCATCAGGCTCCGGGCCTCCACCATGCTCCGGAAGTCCGCCGCCGAGTACTCGCGCACCCGGAACCCGCGGTGCTGGTCCGCCTCCAGCAGGCCCTGCGCCGACAGCTCGACCAGCGCCTCGCGCACCGGCGTCGCCGAGACCCCGTACTGCTCGGCGATCTCCTTCACGGTGAACTCCTGTCCCGGCTGCAGCCGTCCGGCCAGCACCTCGTCGCGAAGCGCGTCGGCGATCTGCTGCCGCAGGGTGCTGCGCGTCACGGTGCCGGTGCCTCTGCTGCCGGGCATGCTCGGGCGTCTCCCTCTCCGTCGGGTGGCGTGCTCGCATCATCCACGTCCACGGACGTGCTCCACGGGGGTGCTCCCGTGGAGGTCCGCAGGGACGCATGGATATCTACGAGCACGCCACCTTACGCGTTCGGAAGCTGGACACCAGTTCGCTTCCGGTCGGAGAGGGACGCCGGTGAGCGGCGGCAACGGCGCAGGTGAGCGAGGGTGTGCGCCGGTGAGCGCCGGTGAGTGGTGACGGCGGTGCGCGGTGACGGAGGTGACGGCGGCGGGGGAACGGCGGTGGCGGGGGAACGGCGGTGGCGGGCGGGCGGCGGCCCTGCGCCGGGCCCTGCGCCGGGTTCTACGCCGGGCCCTGCGCCGGGTTCTACGCCGCCACGTACTCGTCCGCCACCGACAGCGCCGCGTCCAGCGCCGCCAGCCCCTCCTTCAGCTCCTCCTCGGTCACGGTGCACGGCGGCACGACGTGGGTGCGGTTCATGTTGAGGAAGGGCCACAGGCCGTAGGACTTGGCGGCGGAGGCGAAGGCGGCCATGGGGGCGTTGGCCTCGCCGGCCGCGTTGTACGGCACCAGCGGCTCCCGGGTCTCGCGGTCCTTGACCAGTTCCAGCGCCCAGAACATGCCGACGCCGCGCACGTCGCCCACCGACGGGTGCCGCTCGGCCAGCGCGCGCAGGCCGGGGCCGACGACCTGCTCGCCGAGCCGCCGGGCGTTCTCCACGACGCCCTCCTCCTCCATGGCGCGGATCGTCGCGACGGCGGCCGCGCAGGCCAGCGGGTGGCCGGAGTAGGTCAGGCCGCCGGGGTAGGGGCGCCGGGCGAAGGTCTCGGCGATCTCGGCCGAGATGGCGACGCCGCCGAGCGGCACGTACCCGGAGTTGACGCCCTTGGCGAAGGTCATCAGGTCCGGCACGACGTCGAAGTGGTCCGCCGCGAACCACCGGCCGGTCCGCCCGAACCCGGCCATCACCTCGTCCAGGATGAAGACGATGCCGTACTTGTCGCACAGCTCGCGGACCCCGGCGAGGTAGCCGGGCGGCGGCACCATGATCCCCGCGGTGCCCGGGATCGTCTCCAGGACGACCGCGGCGATCGTCGACGGCCCCTCGAAGGCGATCGTCGTCTCCAGGTGCTCCAGCGCCCGCGCGCACTCCTGCTCCTCGGTCTCGGCGTAGAAGCGGGAGCGGTACAGGAACGGCGCCCAGAAGTGGACCACGCCGGCCGCGCCGCTGTCGGAGGGCCAGCGGCGCGGGTCGCCGGTGATGTTGACGGCCTGCTGCGTGCCGCCGTGGTACGAGCGGTACGCCGAGAGCACCTTCGGGCGCCCGGTGTGCAGCCGCGCCATGCGCACCGCGTGCTCCACCGCGTCCGCGCCGCCGTTGGTGAAGAAGATCTTGTCCAGGTCACCGGGCGTCCGCTCGGCGATCAGCCGGGCCGCCTCCGAGCGCGCCTCGACGGCGAACGCGGGCGCGAACGTCGTCATCCGCGCCGCCTGCTCCTGGATCGCGGCGACGACCTTGGGGTGCTGGTAGCCGATGTTGGTGAAGACCAGCCCGCTGGTGAAGTCCAGGTAGCGCTTGCCGTCGTAGTCCCAGAAGTACGAGCCCTCGGCACCGGCGACGGCGAGCGGGTCGATGAGCTCCTGCGCGGACCAGGAGTGGAACACGTGGGCGCGGTCGGCGGCCTTGACGGCGGCCCCGGCCTCGGGGTTCGGCTGAGGGTGAGCGGTCATGCCAGGAGCGTAGGCGGGGCCCGTACGGCGGCGACATCGGCGCCCTGTCTGCGGTCGGGGGCTTTCCGCGACACGTTGTCGAGCGGGCGGCGGGCTTCTGGCCGGCGAATCGCTTCCCGGCGGGCGGCCTTCTTCCCAGCGAGTCCCTTCCCGGCGGGCGGCCTTCTTCCCAGCGAGTCCCTTCCCGGCGGGCGGCCCTCTTCCCGGCGTACAGCTTCCCGGCGTACAGCTTCCCGGCGTGCAGCTCCCTCCATTGACAGCAACCTGTCGATTTGACAGTCTGCTGTCGTAAGGGTTCGCTGCCGCGAGAACCCGCGGTCCCGGTCCGCAGGAGGAGCCATGACCAGCAGCACCGGACGCACCCCCGTGCACCTCGCCGTCTACGACACCTTCGCCGACTGGGAGACCGGCCACGCCACCGCCCACCTCGCGCGCGCCGGCTTCCCGGTGCGCACGGTCGGCCCCGGCCGGGAGCCGGTCACCAGCATCGGCGGCCTGCGCGTCCAGCCCGACCTCGCGCTGTCCGCCCTGCGCCCCGAGGACAGCTCCCTGCTGATCCTGCCCGGCGCCGACCTGTGGGACCGCGGTGACGACCTGGCCCCGTTCGCCCGCGCGGCCCGGAGGTTCCTCGACGCCGGCGTGCCCGTCGCCGCGATCTGCGGGGCCACCGCCGGGCTCGCCCGCGAGGGCCTGCTCGACGACCGCCGGCACACCAGCGGCGCCGCCGCCTACCTCGCCGCCACCGGCTACCGGGGCGCCGCCCGCTACGTGGAGACCGACGCCGTCACCGACGGCCTGCTCGTCACCGCGGGCCCCACCGAGCCCGTCGCCTTCGCCCGGGAGGTCTTCCGGCTGCTGGGCGCCTACGGCGAGGAGGTCGTCGACGCCTGGTACCGCCTCTTCCACGACTCCGACCCCGAGGCGTTCGCCGTGCTGCGGAAGGCGTTCGCCGCGTGAGCCGCGCCCGCCAGGAGCTGTTCAGCCGCAGCGCGCTGGCCGTCTTCCGGCTCAACGGGCAGTACCTGGCCGTCGCCGAGGAGCTGGCCCGCCCGGCCGGGCTGACCGCCGCCCGGTGGCAGGTGCTCGGCGCCGTCCTCGCCGAGCCGCTGCCCGTCTCCGGCATCGCCCGCGCCATGGGCATCACCCGGCAGAGCGTGCAGCGCATCGCCGACCTGCTGGTGGAGCGGGGCCTGGCCGAGTACCGGCCCAACCCGGCCCACCGCCGCGCCAAGCTCCTCGCCCCCACCGAGGAGGGCCGCGCGGCCGTGGCCCGCATCGGCCCCGGGCACGCCGCCCGCGCCGACCGGCTCGCGGACGTCCTCGGGGAACGGGAACTGGCCGAGACGGTACGGGTATTGGAGCGGCTGTCGCGGGCGCTGGAGGAGATCGGCCGGCCGGCGGACGAGGCCGACGGTGCCGGTGAGGGGCCGTGAGCG
Organism: Streptomyces echinoruber; assembly: GCF_014651135.1. Taxonomy (GTDB): domain Bacteria; phylum Actinomycetota; class Actinomycetes; order Streptomycetales; family Streptomycetaceae; genus Streptomyces; species Streptomyces echinoruber. The sequence continues at coordinate 213,984 of NZ_BMWH01000007.1, read as the reverse complement.
GCCGCCGCGGACGCCCGGCGCGGCCGTTGCCGAACCGGCACCGACCGTTACGGATCCGTGGACCCCGCCCCCGCTTCCTGGCCGTATCCTGTCGCTCACGCGCGTACCGGGGGTGAGTGGGGGAGGGGGCGCGGCATGGAGGAACTGAGGCCCGAGGATCCGCAGCACATCGGGGGTTACCGGCTGCTGGCGCGGCTCGGCGCCGGCGGCATGGGGCAGGTGTACCTGGCCCGGTCGGAGCGGGGCCGGACCGTCGCGGTGAAGCTGGTGCGGCGGGAGCTGGCCGAGCAGGAGGAGTTCCGCGCCCGCTTCCGGCAGGAGGTCGAGGCCGCCCGGCGGGTCGGCGGGCACTGGACGGCACCCGTCCTCGACGCCGACACCGAGGCCGCCGTGCCGTGGGTGGCCACCGGGTACGTCGCCGGGCCGAGCCTGCAGCAGGTCGTCGGGCACGACCACGGCGCGCTGCCCGAGCGGTCGGTGCGCATCCTCGCCGCCGGCCTGGCGCACGCGCTGCGGGACATCCACGCCGCCGGACTCGTGCACCGCGACCTCAAGCCGTCCAACGTGCTGGTCACCATCGACGGACCGCGCGTCATCGACTTCGGCATCGCGCGGGCCCTGGAGACCGTCGCCGACGCCGGGCTGACCCGGACGGGCGCCCTCGTCGGCTCGCCCGGCTTCATGGCCCCGGAGCAGGTGCGGGGCCTGCGCATCACCCCGGCCTGCGACGTGTTCTGCCTCGGCTCCGTGCTGGCCTACGCCGCCACCGGCCGGCTCCCGTTCGGCGGCGCGGACAGCGGGGCGCACGCCCTGATGTTCCGCATCGCCGAGGAGGAACCCGACCTGTCGGGCGTGCCCGAGGGCATCGCCGACCTGGTCCGCGCCTGCCTGCGCAAGGACCCCGCCGCCCGGCCCACGCTCGCCGAGGTGCTGCGCCGCACCGGCGCCGACGACACCGTGGCCGACGGCCGCTCCCGCGACCCGTGGCTGCCGGGCGCGCTGGTGGCCCAGCTCGGGCGGCACGCGGTGCGGCTGCTGGACGCGGAGGACCCGCAGGGGCCACAGGACCCTCAGGACTCGCAGAGTTCGCAGGAACCACAAGACTCGCAGGGCTCGCAGAGTTCGCAGGAGCCACAAGGCTCGCAGGAGCCGCCGGCGGTGACCCGGGACCGCGGGGACACTCCGGCCCCGGCCCCGGCGAAGACCTCGGCCCCGGGTGACACGCCCGCCCCGCAGGAGGCCCCGCCCCCGGGAGGCACCCCGGCGGCCTCCACCCCGCCCCCGCCCGGCCGGCCCGGCGCCGCCCCGGCCCCGGTGAACCACCTCCCCACCGTCATCGTGTCCTCCGCTCCGCCGCCGGCCCCGCAGCCGCCGTACGGCGCCCCGCAGGGGCCCGCCGCCCACGGCCACCCGCAGCCGGGCCCGTACGGCGAGTCCGGCACCACCCCGCCCCACGGCCCGACTCCTCCCTACGGGCCCCACGGCCCGACTCCGCCTCCCCACGGCTTCTACGGCGCGGCCCCCCATCCCTACGGCTCCACCCCGCCCCACGGCTCCACCCCGCCGTACGGCTCCGGCCGCCCGCCCGCGCCCCTCGCGCCGGAGCCGCCCCACCGCACCGGCCGCGCCACCGCGCTGCTGGTCCTGCTGGCCCTGGTCGTCGCGCTCACGGCGGGCGGCACGGTGTACGCGCTGCTCCGGCACGGCAGCGGCGGCACCGACGACAAGGCCGCGCCCGGCCCCACCCGCACGTCCCCCACGTCCCCCACCTCTCCCGCCCCGACCCCGGCGACCGAGCGGTCCGCCGCACCGGCGCCCGCGTCCCCGTCCGCCGGCGGCGGCGCCGTCCCGGACGCCTACCTCGGCACCTGGGCCACCACGATCGACAACGCGAGCGGCGTCCACACCCGCCAACTCACCCTCAGCCAGGGCGAGGTGGGCGACACGGTGCTCACGCTCGTCGCGGACGGCCCGCTCGGCGGCGGCACCTACCACTGCGTGTTCACCGCGCGGCTCGCCGAACAGCCCACCGCGGGCGGCCCGTTGGAGCTCGGACCGTCGACGGTGACCGGCGGGCAGCCCCGTTCGGCCTGCACCCCGGGCGCCGCCAGCGAGCTCACTCTGCTGCCGGACGGCAGCCTGCAGCGGGAGAACACCGACAGCGGCGAGCGGCTGACCTACACGAGGCAGTGACGGAGCCCCGGACTCCCTCGCGCGCCGATCGCCCGGACGCACACCGATCGCCCGAGCGAGCGCCGATCACCCGAGCGCACACCGATCACCCGGGCGAGCGCCGATCCCCCGAGCGCGCGCCGATCGCCCGGACACCTCGGGCGCCTTCGCGCGTCAGCCGACGCCTTGCGTCTCAGCCGGCGCCTTCGCGTCTCAGCCGGCGCCGGCCTCGCATGGCACGCCCTGCTTCTCGTACCGGTAGGCGGGCCCGCTGTTGTAGGCGCCGCACGCCACCACGGCCTTCGGGGTGTCCGCCACCTGCCGCAGCAGCACCAGCGTCTTGTCGGCGGGCGGGGCGTTGAAGTTCCGGTAGGCGATGTGCCCCGTGGCGCCGTCGAAGGTGATGCCCTGCTGCAACTGCTGCCGGACGGAGGACAGGGGGACGGACGCGTCGGCCCGGAAAGCCCCGGCGACCGCCTCGGACAGGGCGTGGAAGGCGTCGTAGGAGACGGCCGCGTGGCCGTCCTGGCGCCAGGGGTCGGTGCCCTTCGTGGTCTTCTTGACGAAGTCGTCGTACACGGCGGCGAATCGCTTGGTCGGGGCGCTGGCCCGCTTGTCGCCGGAGGGCATCCGGTGGTCGGTGTAGTACAGGCGCAGCCAGTCCTTGTTGGCGAAGATGCCGGTCTGCGCGACGTTGGTGAGCTCGTTGCCGCCGAGGACCGTGACGGTGCGGTCGGTGCACGCGCCGTCGCGTTCCATGGCGTTGACGAACGCGACGAAGTTCTGCGCGCGCGCCGACCAGTACACGACCGAGTCGGGCTGTGCCTTGAGCGCCGCGCAGATCTGCTGCGCCAGCAGGCCCGCGCTGGTGATCCGCTGGCCGGGCGAGTCCGCCGCGAACTTCCCCTCCTGGCTGAAGTCGAACTGCAGCTCCGTGCCGGGGAAGGCGGCGGCGAACTTGGCGGACAGGCTCCTGCTGTACAGGTCGGTGGAGGTGCGCACCACGACGGCGTGCCCGGCGGGGACGCACTGCGTGGCGGAGCCGTCGCGGGCCACGATGTTCTCCTTGCGGGCGAACTCCGCCTCGATCCGGGCCTCCGTGGAGTTGTTCGGGGTGAACGGCCAGTAGTTGGTGCCCGCGCCGTTCTGCATCTCGTCGGCGGTGGCGGTGGTGCCGACGACGGGGATGCCGGCCCGGTCGAGCACCGCGAGCGCGTCCCGCGTCTGCGGGCGGCTCTGCGCGTAGCCGAGGACGCCGACGACACGGTCCACGGGGTCCTGGTCCTTGGCGCCGGACTGGGCACGGACCTGGTCGGCGAGCTTGGTGGCTTCCGGCACCGCGTCGCGGAACGTCTCGCCGGTCTCCCGGACCTCGACGACGAGCGGCACCAGGGTGGTGTTGGCGGTCGCGTCGTCGTTGAGCTGCCGCTGCCACAGGGCGATGCCGCGCAGTTCCGGGATGATCCCGTCGAAGCGGGTCTGGTCCTCGTCGGCGGGCGGGGCGGAGACGAAGACGACGACGGTGCGCACGACGCGCTTGCCGCGAGCGGCGTACTGGCGGGCGCGCTTGTTCTGCTTCTCGATCTCGTTCCGGGCCGCGTCGTACCAGGCCCTGGCCGACACGGGGATCTTCTCCTCGCGGGCGTCCTCGGCCACGGACTGGGCGCCGCCGACGCAGGCGTACGACGGCGGCGTGGCGACGCGCAGCTCGTACGCCCCGACGCCGAGCAGGACCGCGCCCAGAGTGGCGCCGGTCGTCACCGTGGTGGCGACGGTGCGCCCGCCGAGCCGGTACCGGCGCGGGGAGCAGGACCGCACGACCAGCCCGTCCCGTGCGAAGGACCCCTCCCGCAGCCGCACCAGGACCGGGCCGGACGAGACCTGCTGCAGCCGGCGGCTCGCCTGCCGCAGATCGCACGGCTCCGGCCGGTGCAGGTCGGCCCGCAGCCGCTCGGAGGGGTGGCCGACGGCGACGACCAGCGGGCCGGGCCGGTGCGCGGTGTGCGGCTGCTCCTCGTGGAAGGCCCGCAGGAACCGTTCGGCGGCCCGGGCCTCCGGCCGGTCCGGGCGGGGCAGCGGGACCAGGAGCAGGGGCCGGGCGGTCCGGCGGCGCCGCAGCGGCAGCAGGCGGCCGACCGGCGGCCGGGTGAGGTCCTCCAGCAGGGCCCGGGTGAGCAGCCTCTCGAAGGCCAGCAGGGACTCCCGGTGGAGTTCGTAGTCCTCGTGGTCCGGGGGCAGGACGAGCCGGTTCAGGTGGCGGTCGGCCGCCTCGTCCAGCACCTCGAACACGCTCTCGGAGCCCTTGGACAGGCCGAGCTCCCTGCCGAGCCAGCCGCGGTACCGGCGGTGCGCGAGGCGGCCGGACCGCACCAGCAGCGCGGTCTTGCGCCGCTCCCAGCACCAGCGGGGAAAGGTCCGGGTCAGCCCGTGCCAGACCGAGCCGAGCAGCCAGCCGCGCAGTCCGCCGGCCGGTGGCGCGGCGCCGCCGCCCAGCGCCCACAGGAACACCTGCCGGTGTCCCTCGCGCCGCTGTCTGCGGTGCAGGCGCAGCTGCTCGTGGGCGTGGTCGCGCAGCACGTTCGCCCCGGGGGCGTGGCGCTCGTCGGCGTGCCGGCGGATGTAGTCCACCGAGTCCCACAGCGGCCAGAAGCCGGGCAGCCGGTCCGGCGTCATGTTCTTCGGCAGGCCGAACAGGAGCGACCGGGCGGCGGTGCCGCTGAGCAGTTCGTCGTCGCGCCCCGCGGTGACCCGCGCGTACGGCGCCGCCTTCGCGTCCCCCGTGCCCCGCGGGTCCCACACGGACTGCTCCAGCGCCTCGACCACCCGGCGCACCCGGGCCTCGTACCCCGCCTCCTCCGCCCCGACGTCGAGGACGATCAGCGGCGGGGTGTGCGCCAGCGACTCCCGCTCGACGGGCGCCACGGCCTGCCGGAACTCCCGTACGAAGTCGTCGGCGCCCTCGTCGTCCGGAAAGCCGCCGGGCACGGGCCGTGGTGAAGCCATGGAAGCCATGGAAGATCCCCCCTTGTTCTTCCCGGGCGCCTCCGGCACCCGTCGTGCCCCGCGCGCACGGGGACAGCATCCCCGCACCGGAGCCTGTTGATGTGTGTACGGCTGTCAGCCGACTGTCAGCCGACTTCAGCCGACTGTCAGCGGCGGGTCACCGCGGCTCCGGCGGCCGTTGCCGGGGCATGTTCGGCCGGGCCGCGCTCCCCGGCGGCAGCGGGAAGCGCCCCATGGCACTCCCCGTCTCCGGCCGTCCCCCGAGGGGCGTCGCGGACTGGATGCCGAGCGGCGCGGGTCCGGTGCGGAACTCCACCATCCAGTCGGTGGTCTCCGCCCGCACCAGCTCGGTCACGTCCTCCGCGAAGCGCCGCAGCACCCCCAGGCACCGCTCGGCGGCCTCGGCGGCCGTCCCCTCCGCCGGGCCCAGCACCTCGCGCACGCTCTCCGCCGCCCAGTCGAACTGCAGCGCCTGCAGCCGTCGTTGCACGGCCTGCGCGGTCGCCACGTCCCGCATCCAGCCCGAGGTCACCCCGAAGAACCGGTCCCCGGCGACGCACGCGGCCCCCAGCAGCAGCGCGAGATACCCCCAGGCGGCCAGCCCGTCGGCCACGCCGGTCAGGTCCAGCAGCGGCAGCGCCGCCCCGGCCAGCGCACCCGCCGCGGCCCCGCCGCGCAGCGCCCGTGCGGCCCGCCGCTTCCACACCCGGTCGGCGAGGTACCAGGCCGCGGTCTGCAGCGCGCCGCGCTCCGCCCACCGGTACAGCTCGTGCAGCCGCTGCGCGGGCTCGCCCCAGTCGCCGAGCGGGAACGCCCGTCCGGCCAGGTCGCCCGGCCGCAGCCCGGCCGCGCCCTCGCCCCGCCCGTCCTGCGGCGGACCCTCGGGCCGCATCTCCGGCTGACCCACCCGGCACCCCCTACTGATCCCTGCCGACCCACCGACCCACCGACCCACCGACCCGCCGACCTGCTGGTCCTTGCCGACCCGCCGACCCGCCGGTCCGCCGGTCCACCGAATCCACCGGTCCGCCGGCCCCTGCCGACCCGCTGATCGCGCTGCCGGACCCTTCTGATCGCGCTGCCGGACCCTTCCTACCGCCCAATGGGTGGCGGAGAGGCGGGTTTCGGGGCTTTTCCCCCCGGAAGGGGGCCTTGATCAGGTATAGAGCCGGGCCGGACTCACTCGAAAGAGTGGTGCGCCGGTGGTGGCGTGGACGACGTAGGCTCATGCCAGGAGACAACGAGCCCACGAGACGAACAACGAGCCCACGAGTCCACGAGCCCAGAGCAGTCGGAGAGCAGGAGCTGATCGTGATTCCCGGTGGTGGCCAGCCCAACATGCAGCAGCTGCTCCAGCAGGCCCAGAAGATGCAGCAGGACCTGCAGCGGGCCCAGGAGGAGCTGGCGGCGACCGAGGTCGACGGCCAGGCGGGCGGCGGCCTGGTGAAGGCGACCGTGACCGGCGCCGGCGAGCTGCGGGCGCTGAAGATCGACCCGAAGGCGGTGGACCCGGAGGACACCGAGACCCTCGCCGACCTGATCGTCGCCGCCGTGCAGGCGGCCAACCAGAACGCGCAGCAGCTGCAGGCGCAGAAGCTCGGCCCGCTCGCCCAGGGCCTGGGCGGCGGCGGCATCCCGGGCCTGCCGCTGTGAGACCGCGGCCGCGGCGCACGCGGTTCGTGTGTTCGTGACCCGCACGACCCGCACACCGCCTTCCTCCCGGCGGCGGCGGTCACCTACCGTACGTACTGAAGTCGGGTGCGTACCGACCGAGTGAAGCGAAGGGCAGTCCGTTGTACGAAGGCGTGGTCCAGGACCTCATCGACGAGCTGGGGCGGCTGCCCGGCGTCGGTCCCAAGAGCGCGCAGCGGATCGCCTTCCACATCCTGCAGGCGGAACCGACGGACGTGCGGCGTCTGGCGAACGCGCTGATGGAGGTCAAGGCGAAGGTCCGGTTCTGCGCGGTCTGCGGCAACGTCGCACAGGAGGAGAACTGCGCGATCTGCCGCGACACCCGCCGCGACCCGTCGGTCATCTGCGTGGTCGAGGAGCCCAAGGACGTCGTGGCCATCGAGCGCACGCGCGAGTTCCGCGGCCGCTACCACGTCCTCGGCGGCGCGATCAGCCCCATCGAGGGCGTGGGCCCCGACGACCTGCGCATACGGGAACTCCTCGCCCGCCTGGCGGACGGAACGGTCACCGAGCTGATCCTGGCCACCGACCCGAACCTCGAGGGCGAGGCGACCGCCACCTACCTCGCCCGGATGATCAAGCCCATGGGCCTCAAGGTCACCCGCCTGGCCAGCGGCCTCCCGGTGGGTGGCGACCTGGAGTACGCGGACGAGGTCACCCTCGGCCGCGCCTTCGAGGGGAGACGACTGCTCGATGTCTGACGCCACGCTGCCCGCCACGACCCCGGCCCCGGACGACTTCGCCGTCCAGATCGCGGACCAGGTCGAGAGCTTCCTGGTGGCCGTCACGGAGGTCGCCAAGGGCGACGAACCGGAGTCGGCGATCCCGTTCCTGCTGCTGGAGGTCTCCCAGCTCATGCTGGCCGGCGGCCGGCTCGGCGCGCACGAGGACTTCGTCCCCGAGGAGCGCTACGAGCCCGACGTCGGCCCCGACGACGACGTCGACGGACTCCGCGAGAACCTCGCCCGCCTGCTGGAGCCGGTCGACGTCTACTCGGAGGTCTTCGACCCCTACGAGCCCCGCAAGGCCCCGGTCCCGGCCCGGCTCTCCGACGACCTCGCCGACGTCGTCGCCGACCTGCGCCACGGCATGGCCCACTACCGCGCCGGCCGTGTCACCGAGGCACTGTGGTGGTGGCAGTTCTCCTACTTCTCCAACTGGGGCGCCACGGCCTCCGCCGTGCTGCGGGCCCTGCAGTCCGTGGTCACCCACATCCGCCTCGACCAGCCCCTCCAGGAACTCGACGGCCTCGACACCGACCAGGCCCTCACCGACGAGACCCTGGAGGCGGAGGCCGGCCGCGTCATGGTGGAGGAGATCGGCGAGACGCTGGGACTGAAACAGCGCTGACCCGCACAGCGGAGCAGACGAAAACAGGCAGAAGCAGACGGAAGGGGCGGAGCGGCGGCCCGGCGTTCCCGTACGGCGCGTCCGGCGCCGGCCCGCGGTGCCGGCGCGGCGACGCTCTGCCCTGCACTCCCGCCCGGGGCTTGAGCCCCGGGCTTCGAGCTCTTTCCCCTGGTTTCTGGGCTGGTGAGAACCAACCAACCCACCAAGCTTTGGCCTGAGTTGAGGCTCCTACCTCGAAAGAGTGACGTTCCGTGATCGGCTTGCGCCGGAACGTGAAGCGCCTCTAGGTTCGCGGCAAATGAATCGGCCCCGGTCGGTGCACGAACACCGGCTCCGGGGCCTGACCTACGGATCGAATCGAGGTTTCGATCGTGGCTTGCGCCCACCCTAGTCCTGTCCTGCCGTCCCCGTCCCACCCCATGGCCAAAACGGGGTACGGGAAGCGTTCCGCGGGTGACGAAGACCCGCACGCCGACCCGGACTTCGCACACCTGAACCTCCGCGACCGCGAGATCGCCGTCTTCGTGGACCACCTGCGGGAGGGCCACGCGATGGGCTACAAGGCGATCGCCGCCGTGCACCCCCGCTACGGGCAGCAGGCCGTGCGCGTCTCGCTGGGCCGCATCGTGCTCGCCGGCCACCTGCGCTGGATCCGGGAGCACATCACCGTCGAGGACGACTCGATGCGCTGGGTGACGCGGACGTACTGGTCGCGCACCCCCAGGTCGGAGGAGTGGTGGGCCGGCTTCGTACGGGACCGCGAGGGCAAGGACGTGACCGACCGGTACATGTCGGGCCTGGTCCGGGTCGAGACGGCCGACGCACCCGAAGCGGCCGACGCACCCGGAGCGGCCGATGCGCTCGAAGCGCCTGAAGCAGCCGCCGAGCCCGGACCGGCCGCCGAGCCGGAGGAGCAGCCCGGCACCGCGTACGAAACCCTCGCCGAGGTGCGGGCCGCCGACCCCCGCATGTCCCTCTCGGACGGCGACTGCCGCGCCCTCGTTCCCCTCGCCGCGGAGTGGCTGTCCCGCGGCGCCACGCGCCACGACATCACCAGGGCCCTGACCGACGGTCTCCCGGCCGTCGTCACCAACCCGGGCGGCTTCGCCCGCAAACGACTGGAGAGCAAGATGCCCCCGAAGACACCGAGGACGCCGAAGAAGGCGAAGATCCGGCAGCAGGCGGCCGCACGCCGTGCCCGGGTGTCCCGCGTGCTGATGGTCTGCGGCCTGTGCGACGCGGATGAGCGGACGACCCGGATCGAGGGCGGTCTGTGCCGCGAGTGCCGGGAGGCGATCGAGGCGGAGGGGCCGGTGTACGGGTACGTCCCGGACACCTTCCTCCCCGGCCCGCGCGCCGCCGACGGCCCCCCGCCCGGCGCGGACGAGGTCGTCGACGTCACCGAGAGGGTCAACGCCCTGCGCCGCGCGGCGGGTCTGCTGTGAGCGTGCGGGAGGTGCCGGTCCGGGCACCATGGAGTCGAGGAGGCGACGCCATGACCCCCAGGACCGAGCAGTACCGGCCGCAGATGTCCGTCGAGGAGTTCGAGGAGCTGGCACGCCACGCCCCGGAGACCGTGCGGCTGGAGTTCATCAACGGAAGGGTCCAGGTCAAGGCCGTGACCGAGGGCAACCACGACCAGATCATCGCCTGGTTGCAGCGCCTGTGCATGCAGCACCGTCCGGAGCGCTGGCTGTACGGGGACCGTGGAATGAAGGTCGAGAGCTACCGCAAGGGGCGGGCGCGCCCGGACGGCGTCCTCGCACCGTTCGGCTTCACGAAGGGGCACGGCGACTGGTCGGAGGCCACGGGAGTGCTCATGGCGGTCGAGGTCACGTCGTACGACTCCGACACCCACCGGCGGGACCGCGTCGAGAAGCCCGACGCCTACGCGGCCGCCGGCATCCCCGTGTACCTCCTCATCGACCGGGACGACCGCTCGGTCGGCGTGTTCAACCAGCCGGAGGACGGCCGCTACCGCCACGCGGAGAAGCTCCCCTTCGGCGCGGCCGTCGAGCTCCCCGACCCCGTGGGGATCACCCTGGGCACCGAGCCGCTGAAGGACCTCGCCGACTGAGCCGCACATCACACCATCACCGCGGGTGAGCTGGGCAGGATCCCGTCCGGCGGGTGCCCGGTGTCTCACCATGCGATATCGCGGGGGTGGATTTCGGACGCTCGTTAGACTGAACCGACCGCACCGCCCTGCGTCGCGCAGGCGCGGAGAAACGGACCGAGCGAGGAGCGCACGTGGGCCTTGTCGTGCAGAAGTACGGAGGCTCCTCCGTAGCCGATGCCGAGGGCATCAAGCGCGTCGCCAAGCGGATCGTGGAAGCGAAGAAGAACGGCAACCAGGTGGTGGCCGTGGTTTCCGCGATGGGCGACACGACGGACGAGCTGATCGATCTCGCCGAGCAGGTATCCCCCATGCCTGCCGGGCGCGAGCTCGACATGCTGCTGACCGCCGGAGAGCGGATCTCCATGGCCCTGCTGGCGATGGCGATCAAAAACCTGGGCCACGAGGCCCAGTCGTTCACCGGCAGCCAGGCAGGTGTCATCACCGACTCGGTCCACAACAAAGCCCGGATCATCGACGTCACGCCGGGCCGCATCCGGACGGCTCTCGACGAGGGCAACATCGCCATCGTCGCCGGGTTCCAGGGCGTCAGCCAGGACACGAAGGACATCACCACGCTGGGCCGCGGCGGCTCCGACACCACCGCCGTCGCGCTGGCGGCCGCGCTCGACGCCGAGGTGTGCGAGATCTACACCGACGTCGACGGCGTGTTCACCGCCGACCCGCGCGTGGTGAAGAAGGCCCGGAAGATCGACTGGATCTCCTTCGAGGACATGCTGGAGCTGGCCTCGTCCGGGTCCAAGGTGCTGCTCCACCGGTGCGTGGAGTACGCCCGCCGCTACAACATCCCGATCCACGTCCGCTCGTCCTTCAGCAGTCTTCCGGGCACGTGGGTCAGCAGCGAGCCGATCGAGCAAGGGGACAAGCAGGTGGAGCAGGCCATCATCTCCGGTGTCGCGCACGACACCTCCGAGGCCAAGATCACGGTCGTCGGCGTGCCGGACAAGCCGGGCGAGGCCGCCTCGATCTTCCGCACGATCGCCGACGCCGAGATCAACATCGACATGGTCGTGCAGAACGTGTCCGCCGCCTCCACCGGTCTGACGGACATCTCCTTCACGCTGCCGAAGACCGACGGCCGCAAGGCCATCGACGCGCTGGAGAAGAATAAGGACCGCATCGGCTTCGACTCCCTGCGCTACGACGACCAGATCGGCAAGATCTCCCTGGTCGGCGCGGGCATGAAGACCAACCCGGGCGTCACTGCCGACTTCTTCACCGCGCTGTCCGAGGCCGGGGTGAACATCGAGCTGATCTCGACCTCCGAGATCCGCATCTCCGTCGTCACCCGCGCCGACGACGTCCCCGAGGCCGTCCGCGCCGTGCACACCGCCTTCGGCCTCGACTCCGAGACCGACGAGGCCGTCGTCTACGGCGGCACGGGCCGCTGACGGCGCCCGGGCGCCGGTACCGACGTGAGGGTTCGTACGACAATGAGGCGGCGATGAGGCGGCGATGAGGTCGCTACGGCTCCGTACCACGGCGAAGGCCGGACGACGATGACACCGCCGCGGGCCGCGCGCCCGACGCTCGCGGTCGTCGGCGCGACCGGCGCCGTCGGCACGGTGGTGCTCCAGATCGTGTCCCACCACGCGGACATCTGGGGCGAGATCCGCCTGCTCGCCTCCCCGCGCTCGGCCGGCCGCAAGCTGGCCGTGCGCGGCGAGGAGGTCGAGGTGGTGGCCCTGGACGAGACGGCGCTGGCCGGCGTCGACGTCGCCCTGTTCGCCGTGCCCGACCGGGTCGCGGCGCAGTGGGCGCCGCTCGCCGCGGCCGCCGGCGCGGTGGTCGTGGACACCTCGGGCGTGTTCCGGACCGACCCGGAGGTGCCCCTCGTCGTTCCGGAGGTCAACCCGCACGCCGTGCGGATGCGGCCGCACGGCATCGTCGCCAGCCCGCACTGCACGACGCTCTCCATGATCGTCGCCCTCGGCCCGCTGCACGCCGAGTTCGGCCTGCGCGAGCTGGTCCTCTCCTCCTACCAGGCCGTCAGCTCCGCCGGCCGTGAGGGCGTGCGGACCCTGCGCCGGCAGCTCTCCCTCGTCGCCGGCACCGAACTGGGCACCAGCCCCGGCGACCTGCGCCGGGCGGTCGGCGACGACACCGGCCCGTTCCCGGAGCCGGTCGCGCTGAACGTCGTGCCCTGGGCCGGGACGGCCGACCGGGACGGCTGGTCCTCGGAGGAGACCGCGCTGCGCCGCGAGACCCGCAGGATCCTCGGCCTGCCCGCCCTGCCGGTCGCGGTGACCTGCGTCCGCGTCCCGGTCGTCACCGGGCACGCCCTCACCGTCCACGCCCGCTTCGAGAACGACGTCACCGTCGACAGGGCCCGCGAGATCCTCGCCACCGCCCCGGGCGTCGTCCTCTGCGACGACCCCGAAGCGGGCGAGTTCCCCACCCCCGCCGACGTCGTGGGCACCGACCCCGCCTGGGTCGGCCGCGTCCGCCGCGCCCTGGACGACCCGACCGCCCTGGACTTCTTCGTCTGCGCCGACAACCTGCGCAAGGGCGCCGCCCTGAACGCGACCCAGATCGCGGAGCTGGTGGTGGGCGACCGGGGCGGGGGCGGGGGAGCGCGGGGCGCGTGACCGGGGCTCCGGTGGTGCCCCGGTGGTGCCCCGGCGGTGTCCCGAGGGTGTTCCGGTGGTGCTCCGGTGGCGTCCCAGTGGTGAGGAGGTGGGGGATGTCACGTGGGATAGATGCCATGGGCACGTGTTACTTCCGGAAACACCATGGCCGAAAGACAGGGGATTTGTAAGATCGGCGTATGACAGGGGCCGGGTAGTGGTCCGGACCACTTGATGCGCGTCACTTCGGCGTCCGATGATTTCCCTCCCCGTCCTCCGCAACCGCGCGGAGGGCGGGGAGCGTCTTTGCGGACGTTTTTCCGGGGCGCGACGCCGACCGGGCGTGGGGACGCCGGGACGGCAGGCCGGGGCGTGGGGACGCCCCGTGGTTTCTGACATAGGGGATGAGCGGGACGCATGAGGGCATTTCTGGCACTTTCCTTCGTGCCGCCTGACGCGGGAACGTCGTCGGCGGCACCATCCGGCGTGAGACCCTCCCGCGGAGGGCGCCGCAACAGCCTCCCCGAGGCGTACAACCCTCACGGGGGGACGTGCGTCCAACAGGCGTGGCAGAGGTACTCGACTTTTCCGTGGCGACCCGCGGCACGGCCCTGCGGCCGCCCCGACCGGCGCTCCGCTCCCGCACGCCCGTCGCGCTCGGCGGCATGCCGGTGATCGCGCCCATGCCCGCAGCGCGGCCCGCCCGCATCCCGCAACAGCGCGACGGCGCCGACGAGACCGCGGCCGTGGGCACCACCGTCGACCACCTCACCGAGACCTACCGGGCGCACTACCGCTCCCTGCTGGGACTGGCCGCCCTCCTCCTCGACGACACCGCCTCCTGCGAGGACGTCGTCCAGGAGGCCTTCATCCGCGTCCACTCGGCGCGCAAACGGGTCCGCGATCCGGAGAAGACGCTCGCCTACCTCCGCCAGACCGTCGTCAACCTCTCCCGCTCCACGCTGCGCCGCCGCATCCTCGGCCTGAAGCTGCTGTCCAAGCCGATGCCGGACATGGCCAGCGCCGAGGAGGGCGCCTACGACCAGATGGAGCGCGACTCCCTCATCCAGGCGATGAAGGGCCTGCAGCGCCGCCAGCGCGAGGTCCTCGTGCTGCGCTACTTCGCCGACATGACCGAGGCCCAGGTCGCCGAGACGCTCGGCATATCGCTGGGCTCGGTCAAGGCGTACGGCTCCCGCGGCATCGCCGCCCTCCGGGTCGCCATGGGGACGCCGGCATGAGCGAGAACGGCAGGCCGGCCGGCGGACCGGCCGAGGAAGCGGGCGCCGAGCGCCACGAACGCCACGAGCCGTACGAGTGGCGCGAGCCGGGGAAGCTGGGGAAGCCGGAGAAACCGGGGGAGCCGGGGGAGCCGGGGCCCGCACGGCCGGCGACGGAGGAGCCGGAGGCCGAGCAGCCGGCGGCCGAGCAGCCGGCGTCGGAGGATCCGGCGGCCGAGCAGCCGGCGTCGGAGGACCCGGCGGCCGAGCGACCGGCGCCGGGGGAGCCCGCCGACGGGCCGGGGGTAGGGGAACCCACCGGCCGACGGCAGGCGCACGGGGAGTCGTACACCGGGCAAGAGCACACGCAATCGCACGCTGGGAACGGAACTGTGAACCACGGCCCCGACGACCAGGGCCCCGCCGACGGGCTCGAATCGGACGAGCTGGCACTGCGCAGGCTGCTGCACCAGGCGGTCGACGACCTCGAACCGCGCGACGGCACGCTGGATTACCTGCGGCGCGCGGTCCCGGCCCGCCGGGCGCGCAAGCGGCAGGCCGCCGTCGGCATGGCGGCCGCCGCCCTCTTCATCGGCACCGCCGTCCCGGCCCTCGTCCACGTCTCCCACTCCACCGGCTCCGACGCCAACCCCTCCATCGCCGGGCAGGCATCCCAGGCCAAGGGCGGCGACGACCGGGGCAAGAACCCCGGCGGAGGCGAGTCGGCCACCGGCGGCGCCCCCGGAAAGACCCCCGGCAAGGGCAAGGGCGGCACCAAGAACGGCGGCAAGGGCAAGGGCTCCACCGCCGCCGGCGGCGCGAGCAGCGGCCAGTCCTCCGGCACCGGCGCCTCCACCAGCGCCTGCACCGCCGCCCAGCTCGGCTCCGCCACCGCCGCCGTCGGCGGCCCCGACTCCTCCGGCGTCGTCTACGGCACCTTCCGGGTGACGAACACCTCCTCCGCCGGCTGCACCGTCGGCGGCCCCGGCGCGGTGGGCGCGATCGCCCAGGGAGCCGCCGACCAGGCGAAGATCACCGTCGTCACCCACACCTCCGGTGACGCGGCCGCCTCCCTGCCCGACCCCTCCCTCTACGTCCCACAGCTCGTCCTGGCGCCCGGCGCGGCCTACGAGGTGAAGTTCGCCTTCGTGCCCTCCGAGACCTGCCCCACCACGGGCGGCGGCTCCGGCACGGGAGGCGGTTCCGGCACGGGCGGCGACTCCGGGGACGGCGGCTCCGGGACGGGCGGCTCCACCCCCGAGCCGACGCCCAGCACCGGCGCCACCGAGGGCGCCACGGCCACCACCGGCGAGACCGGCGCCACAACCCAGCTCCTCACCGAGGGCGGCACCGCCGACGGCAGCGTCCTCGTCACCTACGCGGCCGAGGGCGGCTCCCCGAGCACCTCGGCCACCGTGCCGAACGCGTGCGCCGGAACGGTGTACTGGACGGGGGTGCTGGCGGGGTCGTAGGCAGCCGGGTCGTAGGGCAGCCGGGGCGTGGGCAGCGGGGTCGTAGGCCGTAGGCGGGCGCAGGCCCGGGGCCCCTCCCCGGGCCCTGGAGTCCGGAGCGCTCGCTACTTGCCGACGCCCTGCACCTCGGTGCCGACGGACCGCGCGCTCCCGGAGGAGTCCGGGCTCTCGGAGGATTCCGCGCTTCCGGAGGATTCCGCGCTTCCGACGGGCCGGGTGCTTTCGGCGGGCCGCGCGCTCCCGGCGGGCGTCTGCGCGGCCGTGGCCTCCCCGGCCACCAGCCCCAGCTCCGCGTCCCGCCGGAACTCGGCCTCCCGTCGCACCAGGCGGAACCACATGAACACCACGAACCCGGCGAAGACGAACCACTCGCCGGTGTAGCCGAGGTTCTGGAACGCCTTCAGGTCCAGCCCGGTGTTCCCGGGGGCCGTCGGCGGCACGGTCCTCATGCCGGCGTCGGCCTTCTCGAGCGTGACCCACGCGTCGTACAGGCGGTAGGGCACGAGGTTGACGAGGGAGGCCGCGCTGATGGCGGCCACCTGCCCGGACGGCAGGCCCCCGCGGGCGCTGACGCCGTTGTCCCCGGGCGTCTCGGACGCCTGCAGCGCCCCGGTGACGGTGACCCGCCCGTGCGGCGGCGCCGGCGCCTTCGCGGCGCCCCCGTCCCCGGGGTTCCCCGGCAGCCAGCCCCGCACGACCGGCAGCGCCCTGCCGGAGTCGGTGCGCAGCAGCGTCAGCACGTAGAAGCCGCGCCTGCCGTCCAGCTCCCGGTCGGGCACGAGGAGCTGCCGGCCGTACTGCCCGGTCGCGGTGACCCGCTTGCCGGCGGTCCGCTGCGTCACCGGCAGCAGCTCGGCGAGCGGCCGCGGGGCCTGGCGCCGGTCCGCGGCGGCCCGCGCGTGCGCGCTCCGGTGCTCGTGCACCCGGTCCTCGAACCGGCCCAGCTGCCAGGAGCCCATGTACACGCAGAAGGGGAGGGCGAGCAGCGCGAGCAGGTTGATCGCCCACCAGCGGGGGGTCAGCAGAAACCGGTACACGCCTTCCACGGTACGGGGAGACGGGGGCGGCCGGGCCGCGGGGTCCGCCGGCCGGCGGGGCGGGTGCCGGCGGGGGCGGGGTGAGGACATGGTGGGAAGTTATCCACAGGCCGGGAACCTCCCCGGCGAATTGTCGGCGGGTGCGGGCAGTATGGGGCCATGACTGAGAGCAACGGGTCGAGTGCGCGGGACCAGCGGGTCGGACAGCAGCGTGACGGGGAGATGCCGGACTGGGAGAAGCGCTTCCGGGCGCCCCGGGTGTCCCTGCCGGAGTGGGCGGAGGACGCACCGGACAGGGCCCTGTTCGTGTCCAACGCGACGGGGACGTACGAGCTGTACGCCTGGGACCGCGCCACGGGCGAGCAACGCCAGGTGACCAGCCGGCCGAACGGCACGACGGACGGCGTGCTGTCCCCGGACGGCGAGTGGATCTGGTGGTTCGACGACAAGGACGGCGACGAGTTCGGCGTCTGGCGCCGCCAGCACTTCCACGGCGGCGAGGACGAGATCGCCGTGCCCGGCCTGGACCCCTCCTACCCGGCGGGCCTCGCCCTCGGCCGCGACGGCCGCACCGCCGTCGTGGGCCGCTCCACCGACGAGGACGGTACGACCATCCACCTCGCCCGCACCGGCGAGGCCCCCGTGGAGATCTACCGCCACCGCGAGTCGGCCGGCGTCGGCGACCTTTCCCACGACGGCACGCTCATCGCCATCGAGCACACCGAGCACGGCGACGCCATGCACTCGGCCGTGCGCGTCCTGCGCCCCGACGGCACACCGGTCGCCGAACTGGACGACACCAAGGGCGGCACGCGGGAACTCGGCCTGGAGGTACTGGGCTTCGCCCCGGTCGCCGGGGACACGCGGCTGCTGGTGGGCCACCAGCGGCGCGGCCGGTGGGAGCCCATGGTGTGGGACGTGGCGACCGGCGAGGAGATCGACCTGGCCCTCGAACTGCCCGGCGACGTCAGCG
Organism: Streptomyces echinoruber; assembly: GCF_014651135.1. GTDB lineage: Bacteria > Actinomycetota > Actinomycetes > Streptomycetales > Streptomycetaceae > Streptomyces > Streptomyces echinoruber. The sequence goes on along the minus strand of NZ_BMWH01000007.1, from coordinate 196,361 downwards.
CCGAGTGGTACCCGGACGGCTCCGCCCTGCTCGTCGTCCACGGCTTCGAGGCCCGCAGCGAACTGTTCCGCTACGACCTGGCCCGCCGCAAGCTGGTGGAGATCCCCACCCCGCGCGGCACGGTGTCCGCGGCCACGGCCCGCCCCGACGGCACCGTCGAGTACCTGTGGTCGTCGGCCGCCGTCCCCCCGGCGGTCCGCTCCACCTCCGGCCGGGTCGTCCTGGACCCGCCGGGCCTGAAGTGCCCCGGCTCCGTCCCCGTGGAGGACGTGTGGGTGGACGGCCCCGGCGGCCGCATCCACGCCCTGGTCCAGAAGCCCGCCGGCGCCACGGGCCCGTTCCCGACGGTCTTCGACATCCACGGCGGCCCCACCTGGCACGACAGCGACGCCTTCGCCGCCGCCCCGGCCGCCTGGGTCGACCACGGCTACGCGGTGATCCGCGTCAACTACCGCGGCTCCACCGGCTACGGCCGCGCCTGGACGGACGCCCTGAAGCACCGCGTGGGCCTGATCGAGCTGGAGGACATCGCGGCGGTGCGGGAGTGGGCGATCGCCTCCGGCCTCGCCGACCCCGACCGTCTGATCCTCACCGGCGGCTCCTGGGGCGGCTACCTCACCCTCCTCGGCCTCGGCACCCAGCCCGACGCCTGGACCCTCGGCATCGCCGCCGTCCCCGTCGCCGACTACGTCACGGCCTACCACGACGAGATGGAGGCCCTGAAGGCCATGGACCGCACGCTGCTGGGCGGCACCCCGGAGGAGGTCCCCGAACGCTTCGAGGCATCCTCCCCGCTGACCTACGTCGACCAGGTCAAGGCCCCCGTCTTCATCTCCGCCGGCGTCAACGACCCCCGCTGCCCCATCCGCCAGATCGAGAACTACGTCAAGCGCCTCGAATCCCGCGGCGCCGTCCACGAGGTCTACCGCTATGACGCCGGCCACGGCTCCCTGGTCGTCGACGAACGGATCAAACAGGTCCGCCTGGAACTGGACTTCGCCGCACGGCACTTGGAAGCCGCCGCAAATCCGTCGCACCGCCAGCACGCGTAACGCGGGGGCTGCGGGCGGCACGTGACGCGGGGTGGGGTGCGGGCGGGACGCGGGCGCGGAGAGCGCGAGTAATCCGCGGGCATTCGTGCCTCCCCCAGTGCCTGAACGGCCTGGGGGCACCCCCAGGGCGGCACGGGTGGGCGCTGGGGGTGCCCCCTGCTCGAAGAGCTTGGGGGAGGCACCCCGTCAGCGCCGGGCTGCGCGCCCCACCCCCCGGGCCGCAGCCCACGCCCACTTGCCAGTCGCCTTGCCAGGCGCGGCAAGGAAACCCACCCCGCCGGGCAGACGGCCGGCAGGCCTACGCCCGCGTCCGCCGCCCCAGCAACTCCGCCAGCCCCCGCCGCGTGGCCGCCAGCACCACCCGGTCCTCCGCCCGCAGCACATACGTGTCCGGTAGATCCCACAGCAGCCCGGACGGCAACCGCGAGTCCGCCCCGACGCCCCCCTCCACCTGCTCCCGACGCGCCCCCGCAGCCCCGGTCCCGGCGCCGGCACCGACCCTGCTCCCGGTCCCGCCCCCGGCCCTCGCCGCCCCCGACGCCGTTCCCGAACTCGCCCCCGTCCCGGCCGTGTCCAACGCCAGCACCCGCCAGGCCCCCGCCCGGAAGGCCTCACCGACCGTCTTCCCCTCGAGCTGCGGCAGCCCGCCCACCCGCACGGCCGCGAACAGCAGCACCCGCCGCTCCACGGGAATCGCCCCGAGGATCTGCCGTCCGAACATCGCCCCGGCGAACGCGGGAGCCGCGAGATGGGACACGCTCCGGCTCCGGGTCAGCGCCTGCGGATGCGCCGCCCGCAGCGTCCGGTACACCGCGGTCGCGAAGTCGTCGTCGTACAGCCGCAGCACCACCCGCAGGTCGGGCCGCACGCTCCGCGCGTACAGCACGGCCTCCAGGTTCGTCGTGTCCGAGCTGGTCACGGCGAGCAGCGCGTGCGCGCGGTGGATCTTGGCCGCCTCGAGCACGCCCTCCTGCGTCACGTCCCCCAGCACCACCGGCACTCGCAGCCGCCGCGCCGTGGCCAGCCCCCGCGCCTCGGGGCCGGCCTCGACGCACACCACCGGGATCCCCAGCTCCCGCAGCCGCGTCAGCACCCGCGTACCGATCTTGCCCAGCCCCAGCAGCACCACGTGCCCGCTCAGCCCGCGCGGCGGCTTGCGCAGCGCCGACACCGACCGGAACGTGCCGAGCGCCTCCAGCACCGCCGCCAGCAGCACCGGCAGGAGCAGCAACCCGACCAGCCCGGACAGCAGTTGGAGCACCTGCCGTCCGGTGGAGGCGCCCAGGGCGGGATCGTCGATGGCGAACAGGTCCAGCAGCGTCAGGTACAGCGCCCGCAGCGGATGCATCCCTGTCACCAGACACAGCGCGACCGCGAGCGCGAGCACGCACCCCACCAGCCCGGCCAGCGACCACCGCAGCCGCGGCGAGAACAGCGACGCGAACGGCAGCGCACCCGCGACGGTCCCGCGCCCGGTCCCGCCCGACACCCCGGCGCTGTACGACACCTGCTCCAGCACGACCGTGCCGCGCCCGGTGGCGGAACGGATCGCCGCCTCGTCGGGCAGCAGCCGCGGCCCGTGCTCCCCGCTGCCCTCCGACCCGTCCGCGCCGGCCGGGTCGGAGCTGGTCGCCGACAGCAGCGCCAGTGTGCACAGCCCGGGGTCGGCGACCTCGCCGGGCGCGGGCGGCGGCCGTTCCACCGCGCGCAGCAGCAGCCCGTCGGTCTGCACGACCTTGCTGGTGCCGGCGACGGCGGTGGCGGCCAGCGCGGGCGCGGCGGTGTCGGCGTCGGACAGCACGGTGACCGAGTTGTCCACGGCGTCGGCGGCCGCGTCGGTGTCACCGGTGGCCAGCGCGGCGGCCTGGTCGAGGAGGGCCTCGATGTGCTGGCCGAGCCGGCGGTTGTACAGCCGCAGCACCAGCCGCAGCCGCGGGTTGAGGCGGCGGGCGGTGAGGGCGGCGCGGATGTTGGTCTCGTCGTCCTCGTACACCAGCGCCAGCGCGGCGGCCCGCTGCACCCCCGCCTCGGCGAGCACGGCCTCGGTGGCCTCGGCGGCCTCCACCACCCGGTCGGCGCCGGAGAGCGAGGCGCCGTTGCCGCCGCCCCCGTTCCCGGCGCTGCCGCCGCCGCGGTTCACGGCGACGCCGACCATCCGGTCCAGCAGCGCCGCGGACGCCGCCCGGGCGCGTCCGACGACCGGCGGTCGCACCGAGCGCTGCGCCGGCGGCACGACGAGCGTCACCTGCTCCCCGTACACGCCGCGCAGTTCGGCCGCCAGCCGGTGCGCGAGCCCGTCGTCGCCGCACACGATCATGTGCGACACGCCGCCGCCCGGCCCGCCCGGCCCGCTCTGATACGGAACGCTCCCCACGTGCTGAAGGACATCACACCGCCGACGACCGGTTCCCGCCGCCCGCGCCCCGGACGGCACCCCGGCTGAACACCGGGACCCGGCCGCCCGTAGGGGAGGGGAGGGAAGCCAGCGCCCTGCCGCACCGGAGGTACCGCACCGTGTCCACCGCCCACACAGCCCCGCCGGAGCGGGCCGACGGCACCGCGCCGCCCGCCTCCGCACCTCCGACGTCCGCACCGCCCGCGCCCGTACCCCAGTCGTCCGTACCTCCGGCGTCCGTACCTCAGTCGCCCGTACCTCCGGCGCCCGTACCTCCGGCGCCCGCGCCGCCTTCCTCCGCGTCCGAGCCACCCGACCCGGAGCAGCGGGCCCCGCTCACCTCCTCTCTCCTCCTCACGGTGGTGCTCCTGCTGGCCGTCGTCGCCCAGGGCCCGCTCCGCCGGGCACTGGGCGCGCCGGTGATGCAGACCTGGATGACGGTGTTCACGGCGGTGGTGGTGCAGGCGCTGCCGTTCCTGGTGCTGGGCGTGCTGCTGTCGGCGGCGATCGCCGTGTTCGTGCCGCCGTCGTTCTTCGCGCGCGCCCTGCCCCGCCACCCCGCGCTGGCGGTCCCGGTCGCCGGCGCGGCGGGGGCTGTCCTGCCCGGCTGCGAGTGCGCGTCGGTCCCGGTGGCCGGCGCCCTGGTCCGCCGGGGCGTGACGCCCGCCGCGGCCCTGGCCTTCCTCCTCTCGGCGCCCGCCATCAACCCGATCGTGCTCACGGCCACGGCGGTCGCCTTCCCCCGCGACCCGCGGATGGTCGTGGCCCGGCTGGTGGCGAGCCTGCTGGTGGCGTGCGCGATGGGCTGGCTGTGGCAGCGGCTGGGCCGCCCCGACTGGCTGCGCCCCGCGGACCGCGCCGTCCACCACGGCGAGGGAAAGGGGGCCGCCTTCTGGGGCTCGGTACGGCACGACGTGATGCACGCCGGCGGTTTCCTGGTACTGGGCGCCATGGCGGCGGCGACGCTGAAGGCGGTCGCGCCGGCGAGCTGGCTGGAGCGGGCGGCCGCCCATCCGTTCCTCGCCGTCCTCGCCCTGGCCGTCCTCGCCGTGGTGCTGTCGATCTGCTCGGAGGCGGACGCGTTCGTGGCGGCGTCGCTGTCCCAGTTCTCGCTCACGGCGCGGCTGGCGTTCCTCGTCGTGGGCCCGATGATCGACCTCAAGCTGTTCGCGATGCAGGCCGGCACCTTCGGCCGCGGCTTCGCCCTGCGCTTCGCGCCCGCCACGTTCGTCCTGGCGGTTCTGGTGTCCCTGCTGACCGGGGCGGTGCTGCTGTGACCCTCAACCGCCACGCCCAGGCCGCGCTCCTCTTCCTCACCGGCGCCGCCCTGCTGCACGCCGGCACCACCGACCTCTACCTCCGCTACGTCAAACCCGGCCTGCAACCCCTCCTGCTGGCCTCCGGCGCGGTCCTGATCGCCACGGCCGCGGCGACCCTCTGGTACGAACGCAAGCAGACCCGCGGAAAAACCCCCGACCCACACCCGCACCCGCACCCACAACCGTCCCCACACCCACACCCGCAGCCGTCCCCGCACCCACACCCGCACCACGAGCCCGGCATCTCCTGGCTCCTCGTCCTCCCCCTCCTCGCCCTGATCCTCGTCGCCCCGCCCGCCCTCGGCTCCTACTCGGCGATGCGCACGGGCACGGCCCTGCAGCAGCCGTACGGCACCACGCCCCTGCCGCCCGGCCGCACCCCCCTGCACCTCACGGTCGTCGACTACGCCACCCGCGCCGTCTACGACCACGGCCGTTCCCTCACCGGCCGCCCCCTCACCGTCACCGGCTTCGTCGCCCTGGACGCCCGGGGCCGCCCCTACCTGGTCCGCATGGCCCTGACCTGCTGCGCCGCCGACGCCCAGCCCGTCAAGATCGCCCTGACCGGCCACGTGCCGCCGATCCTGCAGCCGGACACCTGGCTCGCGGTCACCGGCACCTACACCTCGCGGCGCACCACCGACCCCGTCAACCACCGCCCGATCCCCTACCTGCGGGTGACCGGCGCCCACCCGGTCCCGACGCCGCACGACCCGTACGACGAGACCTGGAACACCTGAACACACCGCGGGCGGACGGAGCCGGCATGCGGAGCCGGCATGCCGTGACAGCCGACCACCGGCGAGATCCGGGAGGAGGACCTCGCCGCCACCGCCTCCACGGAACCCCACTCGACGCGGGGGATCGCAACATCGCGCACCGGACGGCCAATTACCGCACCCGCCCCCGGGCCTGACACGATGGGCCCATGCGTGCGCGATACGGAGTACCCCTGGGCATCACGGCGGTGGCGGCCGCCGGTCTCCTCTACTCGGCGGGCTTCGAGGTCCGCTCCTTCCGGCTGCGGCGGGTCACCGTCCCCGTCCTGCCCGCCGGCATGCGCCCGCTGCGCATCCTCCAGGTCTCCGACATCCACATGGTCAGCGGCCAGCGCAAGAAGCAGCGCTGGCTGCGCTCGCTCGCGGGCCTGCGCCCCGACTTCGTCATCAACACCGGTGACAACCTGTCCGACCCCGAGGGCGTGCCGGAGACGCTGGACGCCCTGGGCCCGCTGATGGAGTTCCCGGGCGCGTACGTCTTCGGCTCCAACGACTACTACGGCCCCAAACTGCGCAACCCCGCCCGCTACCTCGTCGAGAAGGTCCAGGGCCGCCACGGCCTCAACGGCAACCCGCCCGTCGTCGGCGCCGTCCACAACCCGTGGGAGGAACTGCGCGACGGCTTCGACTCCGCCGGCTGGCTCAACCTCACCAACACCCGCGGCACACTGAAGGTCGACGGCGTGTCGGTCGAGCTGACCGGCCTGGACGACCCGCACATCAAGCGCGACCGCTACGACCGGGTGGCCGGCGGCCCGTCCGGGTCCGCCGACTTCTCGATGGGCGTCGTCCACGCCCCGTACCTGCGCGCCCTGGACGCCTTCACCGCGGACGGCTACCCCCTGATCCTGGCCGGCCACACCCACGGCGGCCAGCTCTGCATCCCCTTCTACGGCGCCCTCGTCACCAACTGCGACCTCGACACCGACCGCGTGAAGGGCCTCTCCACCCACACGGCGGACGGCCGCACCGCCTACCTCCACGTCTCCGCGGGCTGCGGCACCAACCGCTACACCCCCGTCCGCTTCGCCTGCCCACCGGAGGCGACGCTGCTGACGCTGGTGGAACGGGACTGAACAGCCGGCCGCAGGCCCGGCCCCGACACCCGGGCCTGCCCCTGCCCCTGTCCCTGCCCCTGCCTCTGCTCAGACCACCCACCCCACTCGCCCCCTCCACCCCACCGGCCCCACTCAACCCCCACCAGGGCACACCCGGATTCACCGATCCCCACCCGGGCCCCTCCGAACCCACCGATCCCCACCCACCCTCATCCGCCCTCACCCGCCCCCATCCGCCCTCACCCACACAGCCCACCCGCATCGCCCGTTTCCTCCCGCTTTCCTAGCGTGAGGACATGACTGCCCCGATACCCAGGGACATCCCGGACCTCCCCGCCCTCCCGGGCATGCCCTCCCTGCCGCATGCCCCCGTCCCCGCCGCGGCCGTGGTCCCCGTGACCCGCCGCCCCCTGGCCGCCGCCGTTCGCCTGCTGATCGCCCTCATGGCGGCCGGGGCGGTCGCGGTCGAAGTGCTCTCCGGCCCGTCGGTCCTCCGCGTGCTGAGCCACTTCGCCGTCCAGAGCACCCTCCTGCTGGCCGCGGTCCAGGTCCTCTCGGCCCGCCGCGCCAGAACGGCCCGCCGCCCCCTGCCGTCCGGAGTGACCGGCGCCGCGCTCCTCTACGTCACGATCACGGCGCTGGTCCACCACCTGCTCCTGACCCGCACCACCCCTCCGTTCGCGATCACCCCCACCCCCGCCACCCCGCCCCTCCTCCACCACGCGGCGAACGTCACCCTCTACACACTCGTCCCCGCGGCCGCCCTCCTGGAGTGGCTCCTCCTGACCACCCCCGGCCGCCTCCACCTGCGCCAGGCCACGCCGTGGCTCCTCTACCCCCTGGCCTACCTGGCCTTCACCCTCACCCGCGGCGAACTCATCCCCCCGGGCAAGCCCGGCCGCTACCTCTACCCCTTCCTCGACGTCGCCCGGCACGGCTACCGCCACGTCCTGGGCAACGCCCTCCTCCTCGGCCTCTCCTTCTACGCCCTCGCCCTCCTCCTCATCGCCCTCGATCACGCCCGCCCCAACCCCGTCCGCCGCCGCCGCAAAACCGGATTTCGTCTCCAGCCGCCGGTGGGCTAAAGTAAACGTCGTCGCCGCGACGAGCAGCGACACCGGGGTGTAGCGCAGCTTGGCAGCGCGCTTCGTTCGGGACGAAGAGGTCGTGGGTTCAAATCCCGCCACCCCGACAGAGAAACACCAGGTGAGGCACCTACTGAATTCAGTAGGTGCCTCACCTGTTTCGTCTGCGTGTCTATCTGCGTGACTACCGCTCCGGACCCCGCTTGAAGATGCCGTCCATGACCACGGCACCAGTCTGGATCACGGGGCGGATCTGCTTGCGGTAGACCTCCTCGGTCACAGCCGTTCCGGAGTGGCCGACGAGCCGGGAGATCTCCTCCAGCGGGACGCCACGGTCAGAGAGCAGGGACACGAAGCTGTGCCGGAGCTCCCGAGGTGTCCACTCGTCGGCATTGATCCCTTCGGCGTTCTTGAGCGCCTGGCGGAAGGCGCGCCGCACGTTGGTCGCGTCGAGCGGCTTGCCCACGGCGGACGAGAAGACGAGACCGTGTTCCTCCCACTTGTCACCAGCGGCGAGCCGGTCCCAGCCCTGTTCCTCGAAGTGCTGCCAAAGGACCTCCACGCACCGCGCCGGCAAAGCGAGCGTGCGCCGGGACTTCCGGGTCTTTGTGTCCCCGTCGCGCCGGACCGAGCGCCACACGGCGATGTGCGGAGGCTGCGGCGGATCGGCGTCAGGCTTGCCCTTGAGGAAGACGTGATCCCAAGTGAGCGCCCGCAGCTCCTCGGTACGCGCTCCGGTCAGCAGAGCGACAACGATGTACGCGTGCATCGACGTCCCTTCGGCCGCTTTGAGTACCGCCTCGGCCTGGGCGAGGGTAAGGGCCTTGGACGGACGTCCCGGCTGGCCTTGGGGTACCGAACACAGTTCGACCACATTGCGCTTCACCTTGTCCCGCGCCATAGCGCGCTTGACTGAGCGGTTCAGGCAGGAGTGGATCGCCTGGAGGGTGCGCGTGCTAAGGGTCTTGGCCTTGGTGGCCAGCCAGCGGTCGACGTCTTCGGCACTCAGGTCCCGCAGCTTGCGAGCACCGAGAGCCGGGATGACATGCGTTCGGCACAGGTTCGTGCAGTTCTCTACCGTGCTCGGATCACGACCCGCCAGGCCGTACGCCAGCCAGTCGTTCACGGCATCAGCGACGGTGTAGCCGGTCGGCGCGATGGCGAGTCCGTCCTCGTAATCCCGCAGAACCTCCTTCAACTTCTCCTTGGCGGCCGTCTTGGTCTTGCCGCTGGCCCGCTTCACGATCCTCTTGCCGGTCGGGTCGTAGCCCAGGCTCGCCGTTGCGATCCAGCGTTGACGCTTGTCGTCCCAGTGAAGGCCGCCGTCGCCTCGGCTGCGTCGCTTGGCCATCAGGCGGCCTCCTCGAGCTCGCGGTTGATGAAGTCGCGCAGGGCGTCGGCGGGTATGCGGCGGGAGCGGCCGACGGTGATGGAGACCAGCCGACGGGAGCGGATCAGGTCGTAGACCGTGGAGCGGCCGAGCCTGAGCCGCGCCATGACCTCGGGGACGGTCAGCAGTTCGGGGGTGGCGGTGGTCATGCGGCGGCTCCTTCCTGACTGAGTTGGTCCTGTAGGGCTTCGCGGGCGGTTTCGCGGTTGCGGTGCAGGTTGCGGGCGATGGTGGCGGCGAGGACGGACTCGCCGGGGGTGTGGCCGTGGCCGGCGTACTGCCAGTCGGCCAGGACCAGGACGGTGTCGGGCTCGGCGTCGTCCAGGCCGAGGGCGGCGCGTTCCTGGGCGGCGCGGTAGTCGGCGCGCGCCTGGCGCAGGGCGCCCAGGGTGGTGGAGTAGCGGCGGGACTTGGAGGAGAAGTGGCCGCGGAAGCCGAGCATGTGCGCCCAGCGGGCGAGGTGGCGGTCGGGGTAGAGCGGCTGCAGTTGGACGCAGGCGGCCATGAGGCGCCGGGCGTGCTCGGGGACGTCCAGCCGGGCGAGGTCTTCGCCCAGGCCGGTGCCGCGGCAGGGGGTGCACCGGCCGAGGGCCGAGTCGGCGCGGTCGTAGCGGCGGGAGCGGCCCGTTCCCCGGCACGAGCGGCAGTAGACGGCCGTGTCCGGGGTGCCGGTGGTCTCGGCCGCCTTGGTGGCGTACTTGGCCACGTAGGAGGCCACCGCCTGCTCGGTGATCTGTGAGCCGTCGCCGAAGGCCCGCACCGGCCGGACGTCGAGCTGTCGGCCCCACTGGAAGGTGCGGGCGGGTTGGTCTCCGGCGGCGGGCACGGTGACGCTGCTGTACCGGTGTGCGGCGGCGGCGCGGATGGCGTCGGTGAGCAGGTCGACCGTCGCCCAGGACGGCGGCGGGGTGTCCGGGCCGTCGGGGCCGTCGAGGCGGATGACCGCGTGGAAGTGCACGGCGCCGCGCTTTTGGAACTCAGCGACCTTGCCGTACGACAGCCGCGCGCACTCCTTGAGCTGTCGCTGGGTGAGGCCGGCGCGGGCGGCGATCTCGCGGCGGAGCCGGTTGGTGAAGCGCATCCACAGCTCTCCGGCGTGGTTGTTGAACAGCACCGCGCCCGCGTAGTCGTACGTCGCCGGGTCCAGGGCGGTGCCGAGGGCGGGATCGTCGGCGCGGTGGCGGGTGCCGCAGCGGCAGACGCCGCGGTCGGGCCGGTTGTGGACCGGGCCGAAGGAGGGGGCGGTGAGGGTGGCGAAGACGCGGGGGTGGTCGCGGACGGTGGTGGGGATGTCCTTGTCCTCGTCTCCGGCCAGGCCGACGCGGATGAGGTGGTAGGTGTCGCCTGCGTAGGTCCAGGCGCAGGCCGGGCAGCGGGAGGCACGGCGGTTGCCGCAGGCCACGCGCAGCCGCCCGCCCGGCTCGGTCTGGGTGGAGTAGTGGTGCAGCATCTCGCCGGTGGTCTTGTCCTTGTGGACCACCCAGCCGCGCAGGTGGATGGGGTCGGCGCAGCCGCCGGTGCGGCGGATCTGGTCCTCCCACCGGTGGTAGTCGGAGGCCGCGGCCACCCTCAGCACATCGCCGAGGGTGGCCGCATCAAGCAGGTCAGGCACGGGCGCCCTCCCGGTCACGGCGGGCGGGGGCGGTGCCAATGCCGTGGCAGGCCGGGCAGTGGGCGGTGATGGTGCGCAGGTGGCCGCGGGCATCGCGGCCGCCGAGGGTGACGGCGACGGAGGCGAAGCCGTCGCAGGCCGGGCAGATCCGCGGCGCGGGCGAGGTGTGCTGGGCCATGATGGTGGTTCCTTTCGATTGCGGTTGGAAGGAACGGCCCCGGGTGGCGGCGTGCTTGGCGGCTTGTGCGCCACCCGGCGGCCGGTCAGCCAGAGGCGCGGGAGCCCCGGCGGCCACGGCCCTTGGCCGCGTACATGGCCGCGTCGGCGGCGGCGAGCGCGTCGGTCAGGCACGGCGTCGGCAGCTCGGCGACGCGGCAGACGCCGACCGAGGCGGCCAGCGGCAGCGACGTCCCGGCGTAGGGCAGCGGCCGGTGCAGTGCGGCGGTGAGCGCGTCCAGGTCGGCGGCGGCCAGGTCGCGGACGACGGCCACGAACTCATCCCCGCCCAGGCGCCCGGCGGTGCCGTTCCGGCCGCACCAGGTACGGAGCCGGTCGGCGGTGGCGACCAGGGCGGCGTCCCCGGCGGCGTGGCCGTGGGTGTCGTTGAGGGCCTTGAAGTGGTCGAGGTCGACCAGGAGGACGGCCGCGGCCGGGTGCCGGCGGATGCAGTGCTCGGCGCGGGCGGTCCATCCGGCGCGGGTGTGCAGGCCGGTGAGCGGGTCGCGGCGGGCGGAGGCCAGACGGCGGGTGAGGACGCTCCCGTGCACGGCCCAGCCCAGTAACGGCACCAGAGCCGCGGCTATGTGCGGGTCCATAGGTGTTTCTCCTTGGCGATGGCGGTTGGCTGGCGGTACGCGGTCCCGGAAGGCGGCGGCGTGCTTGGCGGCTTGTGCGTCCGCCTCCGGGACCGGTCAGCGACGCTTGGCGTCGGTGTTGACGAGCGAGCGGACGACCAGGGCGCAGACGGCGACCGAGGCGGCGGTGACGGCGACGGCCAGGAGCATGGAGACCAGGACGGCGCCGACGACCAGGACCACGGCGGTGCCGCCGCCGACGAGGGCGAGCGCGGTGCCGGGGGTGAGCTGGATGGTGGGCCGGGACGGTGCCGGGGCCGGGGTCGGCGGGTGCTGCTCGATGGTGGTCGGCTCGGCGGCGGTGGGCGGCGAGCCGGGCCGGGCCGGGAGGGGCATGGTGGGGAGCTTGGGGCGGAGCATCAGCGGACTCCCTTACTTGAGGAGGCTGTCGATGGCGGGGGCCAGGACGCTGTCGGCGAGGAGGAAGCCGCCGAGCAGCAGGACGGCGATGAGCCAGGCGGGCGGGCGGATGAGCTTGACGCCGAGGTAGCCGACGACGAGCAGGGCGAGCCAGAGCGGGACCTGCATGGGTGGCCTCCTAGCGGACCTTGCAGCGGTGGGTGCGGGCGGCGAGCTGGGCGGCGGAGGTGCTGGAGTAGTCGGCGGACCAGCCGCAGCCGTCGTTGGTGCACACCGCGGCGTGCTTGGTCTGGCCGTGGCGGTCGCGGTGGGTGCCGATCTGCACCGGGCCGATCCGCATCACGGAGTGGAAGAAGTCGCGGGCGGGCATGTCAGTCGGTCTCCTGTCGGGTCGTGGCCGGGTCGGGGAAGCGGGCGCGGATGGCGGCGGCGGTGGCCGCATCGGAGGTGCGCCGGGCGGCTTCCTCGGCGAGCAGGTGGGCGAGGTAGGGCCGGTGGGCGGCGGCCATCTCGCGGGCGCCGTCGAGGTAGTCGGCGGCGGTCAGGTCGGCCGGGTCACGCGTCATGGCGACGGTTTCCTTCCGCGTCAGGCGAGTTGGGCGGCGATGGCGTCGGCGAGCTGGGGCGGCACGCCGAGGCGGACGCGCAGCGTGTCGGTGTCGATCGGTGATCCGGTGCGGGTGCGGTGGTCGGCAGCGACCTTGCGGGCGTGGTCGACCAGCGCGGCCGGAACCGGGATGGAAGCGGGCGGGGACACGGGCAGCGCTTGGGCAGGTTCCGGAGCTTTGACCGCTTCCGGCTCCGGCTCGGACGCGGGTTCGGGTTCCGGGTCGGCAGCGGGATCGTGCTCGGGGTCGGCCGCCTCAGCCGGTTCGGCAGCCGCGGTTTCCTGCGGTTCCTCCGCCTGAGCGGGGAGGTGGACGAGGAGGGTGCCGCCGAGGAAGGCGAGGGCGGGCCACCCGGCGACGAGGATGCGCAGCCAGGCGGGTACGGAGCCGAGGTCGAGAAGGCCGGCGGTAGCGACGTTCGCGCCGAGGGACGCGGCCAGCGCGACGGCGAACCAGAACCACGCGGCCCTGACCGGTTGGCCGGACGGACGCAGCGCCCGCAGCCGTCGCCAGGCGGCGACGAGGAGCAGGTCGACGCTGATCGGGTAGGCCCACGCCTTCCACCCGTCCTGTCCGGCAGCGGCGGCCAGGTCATGCAGGTGGGCGAAGGACAGGGCACCGGCGATCACGGCCTGTACGAGCACGGCGTCGACCCGGAGTGCGGCACGCATCGTCGGTCTCCTTTCTGGTCTGGGTCAGGCCACGGCGGGGGCGGTTTCGGTGGCTGGTTCGGGGACCGGGGCCAAGGACGGCAGGACCGGCCGGAAGGCCGCGAGTTCGGGCAGTTCCGGGGTCAGCTCGGCGTGCCGGTTGCAGGCGTCGACGGCCTTGCGCAGCGAGGTGTGCGGGGCACGGATGCGGGACCACCCGCCGGTGGAGTCACCGGCCACGGCGACGCCGGGGGTGTCGGGTGATATCTGGATGGCGGCGAGGACGGCGTCCGGGGCGATGTCGCCGAAGGCCATGTTCGCGCTGGATTCGTCGTTGACGCGGTGGGCGGTGCGGCCGGTGAGCTGGGCGCGGAGCATGGTGATGCCCTTGCCGAGTTCGGAGCCGAAGCGCTGCCCGCAGATCTCCAGGTAGATGCCGGCGGCGCGGCCGAGCTGGGCGAGACGCGCGAGAGCGGTGATGATCCGGTCCCGGCGCTTCTCCTCTTCCCTGGTGTTGAACAGGGCGAGTTCGGCGACCTCGTCGACGAGGAGCACGATCGGGACCGGGCGCAGGTGCTCGGGCAGGTCCCAGATGTCGGCGGCGATCTCCGCGTCCGGCACGTCGGCGGTGATGCGCTGCTCGGCGCGGATGAGCTGGTAGACGGCCTCCATGCGGGACACCAGGGCGTCGAGGAGTTCGGCGGCGGTGTCCGCGTTGTCCGCCAGGGCGGAGAAGCGGCGGGCCAGCGGGTACAGCTCGACGCCCTGCTTGCAGTCGATACCGACCAGGGCGACCGGCTGGGCGGCCAGCTCGGTGACCAGGTTGCGCTGGTAGACGGACTTGCCTGACTTCGTCGCGCCCAGGGTCAGCGCGTGCGGGACGGTGCGGTAGTCGCGGTAGTGCACCGCGCCGTCCTCCCGCAGGGCGACGGGAACGCGCGTCGGTGTGCGCTCCAGCTTGGCCGGCATCTGCACCCGCTTGAGTACGTCGTAGCCGGTCATTCGCAGCTCGACGACGCCCGAGCGCAGCTCACGCGAGGTCACGCCGTACATGCCGAAGGAGTGCCGCAGGCGGTCGCACGAGGCTGCCACGTCGAAGGCGTCCTGTCCGGGCCGCAGGCCAAGCCGCAGGACCAGGCCGGTGCGGGTAGGGCGCAACCGCAGGATGCGCGGAGCCCGCGGGCCGGGGACGGGTCGGTTCGCGGCCCGTGCCAGGGCCAGCCGCCAGCGGGACGGCGGGACCGTCAGCCCGCAGGCGTCCATCACCGAGCGGTAGCGGACGGCGACCCGCAGCACGGCGAGGGTGACCCCGAAGGTCAGCCAGTACCAGGCGGGGCGCCGCCACCGCAGAAGACCAGCGGTGACGGCGACCAGCAGCAGCGCGACGGTGAAGCCGGTCACGGTCAGGCCGCCTTCGGCTGTGCGGTGCTGTCGACGATGGGCGTGACGGCGATCGCGCGGAAGCTGATGCCGTGCCGGCGCTGTCCGTTGAACTCGTTCTCCCATGGCCGCGCGATCAGACCGGTCAGCGCCACCGGGGTCCCCATGGCCAGCTCACCGGAGATGCCCGGCTCGGGGACGGCGACGGAAAGGATCTCGACCTCGCCGTTCGCGGCGAACATCACGTCGACGGTCATCATCGAGGCGCCGGTCTCGGGGTCCGTGGCGATCTCGCCGGTACGGCGGTCACGGATCTTCGGCTGCGGGGGCCGGGCAACCATCACGGTGGCGCCGGAGGTGTCCACAGGAATCTGACGCATCGTCTTGTCTCCTGAGTGGGTGAGTTGTTGACCGACATCCCGTCGGTGATCTCAGGAGACCGTGAGAGGGGGTGGACACATCACCGTCCGCATGGACGTTTAGGGACGTCTGATGTACCGTCAAAACGTCCCCAGCGGTCCTAGTGAAGGGCACGTCATGGCGAACGAGCGTCTGCGCGCGGCGATTTCAGCGAAGGGCGAGACGATCCAGTCCGTCGCGGAGCACGTCGGGGTGGACCCCAAGAGCGTCGAACGGTGGATCACCACCGGCCGGACGCCGCACCGCGGGCACCGCTGGAAGGCGGCGAGCTTCCTCGGAGTCGACGAGGTCTATCTCTGGCCGTCAGTGGAGAAGCAGGCGGAGAAGGCCAGCGCGTCCGAGCTGATCACGTACTACCCGCACCGGGGCGCGGTGCCCGCCCCGCTCTGGACGTCCCTGTTCGAGAAGGCGACGGACCAGGTCGACATCCTCGTCTACGCGGGGCTGTTCCTCTTCGACAATCACCCGGACCTGCCCGACCAGCTCGCCGAGAAGGCGAAGGCCGGCGCCCAGGTCCGCATCCTGCTCGGTGACCCCGACTCCGAGGCGGTCCGTCGGCGCGGCGAGGAGGAGGGCATCGGCGACGATCTGGCCGCACGTGCCCGGATAACCCGCCGCTACCTGGAGCCCGCCATGTCGACGCCCGGCGTCGAGGTCCGGCTGCACGACACGATCCTCTACAACTCGATCTACCGGTTCGACGAGGACGTTCTGGTGAATCCGCACGTCCTTGGAGCCCCCGCCGGGCAGAACCCGGTGCTGCACTTCCGGTACCTCCCCGGAGCCCGCACCTTCCGGCACTACATGCGGAGCTTCGACTACGCATGGGAGCGGGGCCGGGCGGCATAGCACGGCTCGGACGTGCAACGCTGAACACATGGCCCGTGTCGACTACTTCAACGATCCGAACGCCCCGAAGGCGAACAGCCTCGTCCCCTCCGTGACCGTCGTCGCTCGCAACGAGGCCGGAGAGGTCCTGTTGATCCACAAGACCGACAACGACCTCTGGGCCCTGCCCGGTGGCGGCGTCGACCTGGGCGAGTCGGCCCCCGACGCAGCCGTACGCGAGACGAAGGAAGAGACAGGCTTCGACGTGGAGGTGACCGGCCTCGTCGGCATCTACACCAACCCCGGGCACGTCATGGCGTACGACGACGGCGAAGTCCGCCAGCAGTTCTCCATCTGCTTCCACGCCCGCATCACCGGCGGCCGGCTGCGGACGAGCAGCGAGAGCAAGGAAGTCGCCTTCGTCGACCCGAGCAAGCTGGACGAGCTGAACATCCACCCGTCGATGCGCATGCGGATCGACCACGGCCTGGCCGACCGCTCGGAGCCCTACATCGGCTGATGGGCCATGCGGCCGAGAGCCCGCTCAACCGCGCCTTTGAGGTACGGCCGCGCCTTGCTGATCGCGTTGTGAACCACACTGCCCGGCTCGTAGCGGACCAGGATTTCGTCGATCCGGGTGTCGAAGTCGAAAGACTGCCCGGCGGGGCCGGTCGTCATGTCCGCGAAGATCAGGGCATCGAGGACCGGGGAGTCTTCCCGCTCGTAGACGGCCAGCTCCGCCGACAGCCCGCGCTGTTCCGCCTCGTACACGGCCCCGGAGTGGTGGGCAACCAGCCGCACCAGGCGCGCCGGCGCGCCCAGCGATTCGAGGTGGCGAGCCCCGTCGAGCGGATGGAACCCGGTGTCACGCAGCTCGGGTGCGTAGCCGATGTCATGCAGCCACGCGGCAGCGACGAGGAGATCCCGGTCCGCCTCCGGCACAGCCGCGGCAGCCTCGCGAGCCCGAGCGGCCACGGCCTGGGTGTGCAGCCAGCGGTTCCCGAGCGGAGGAAGCAGGGACTCAGCGAGTTGGGCCGCTCCCTGGGGCGTGTCCAGTGCAGAAGGCATGGATGGAACGGTAGCCGAGTCGAGCAGCGAGCCGACAGGCCACGATCGGGCGGTTGCCGATCATAGGTGCGGTAAAACTTTCCCTACGTTCATCAAGGCCCGCGCACGGCGCGGGCGCGCGCCGCCTCTGCGGCGCGGCCTGCCTCCTGTCTGCGCCCCGGCTGGCCGCGCCCGGCGGCGCGCTGTGTGCATGCGGACGAAGGTAGAAAAACCCTCTGTGGCTGAGGCCGGTCGGCTCCACGGCTTTAGGCAGCCAATTTGGCGCGAGCCTCGCAGATCATGGCCCAAGATCGGGCACTAACGGGCAGGCTCACAAACCTGCCCGATCCGCGGGCCAGCGTAATGGGCCATGATCACTCGCGCCAAATCAGCTCCAGCCCAAAGCCGCTCCACCGACCTGGTGCCAATCTGCAGCCATCAGCTGACCAGGAGCTTCAAGCGCTCATGCAAAAGAGGATAGGTCTCTACGCGAGGGGGGATAACTGGCTCGTCAGGCGGCGGAAAAGGGGGCACCCAGTTGAGTGCCGCCACCACGTCATCAACGAGTTTCGACATGTCCTCGTCGTCGAGCGCGACGACGAACCCGCGATGATCGAGGGCTGTATCACGACACCTCTTCAGGAACCGCTCCTTATCCTCGAAAGACCGACAGGCCAGAATCCCAAATCGCCCTCTCAGAGGAGAGAATCGAGATGAGATTTGATCGAGTTCCGGATTCCCCACCTCTCGCCCATAGTTCTTGCACTCCACGAAGACATATTGGGCGGGAATTTTGTGTCGCGTCAGGAAGGCGAAGAACCCATCCTTCGCGTTGTTGGTGTAGGTGATATCAACCCTTTTTCGCCCCTCATGAATCTCATGCTCCATTTCCGGCATGATGAGCGACGGATAGAACAGGGCTGTGAGCAACGCCTCGACGCGAGCGTGATAGTTGTTCGCTTCCGCGTTCCCGACCGGAGTACTTACTACAGCCTGAAGAAGCTTTCGATAGTCCGGCGCTGGAGTGCCACTTGCTTCACTCAGCTCCGCGTGCGAAATCACGTCGGGAGCGATTTGCGCCTTGACCTCCTTGTAGTGCCGATAGACAGACGGACGTTCTAGAGTCTCTCGCCTCACGTCTGGCTTAGTGGATCCGTACTTTACCTCGACATCCTTCCTGTAGACCTTCCTCTTGCCACTCTTCAAGACCCGCACCAATTTACTGCGAGGATCAGCCTCTTCTTCGGCCTGCAATGTCGGCACAAGATGATTCCGGTAGTACTCCGACCGCGACAAGTGCAGATCTCGGCGTACGATCACCTTCGGAACAAGCAGGAGCTTTTCTCCGTCAGCGATAGGCAGCTGGGTTAGCCCGTTCTCCCACTCCAAGGTCTGAGCATTCCAGACCGGCCCGCTATCGACGCCCTCCTCAAGCGGGATACCGACAGCGGTGGCCATTTGGCGTGTATAAGTGATCAACGGGCCACGAATTATGTTAGTAGTAACATCGGATATTATGTCTTTGTCGACTTTATCGATAAAGAAGGCCGTGTCTTCCAGATCTTCAATGAGACCTGTTTTGGCGGCCTGACTCTGCGCCAATTTAGAGGCGAACTCCTCCCGCATCCACTTACCAAACCCCCTCCCAGCGCTCTTTCCCTTAGAAATCCCAAGATGGGTTTCGTTTGGCTCCCCAAGATTACCAAGAAGGTAATCGGCTCGCGCCTTATCGCCGTGCCGTACGGCGTCAAGGACACTGTCGAAGAAAGTCGTGAGCATGTGAATGCATTCTTTCCCCCAGTCATCGGAGAGGTGACGGATCGTGCTTGGGTCAATGTAGACAGGGACATCCATGACCGTGTCTACGTCGACAAAATCAAGGGCCCCCTGTCCGCGGTTGAGGTTGTAGTACTCCGAAACTCGCATGGTCCCCCCCGGGATCGAATGCCAAGATAAGGACTGCCGTACCCACTCAATCACTCCCCGTAAACCAGGTCCCATGCAGTCCAGTCAGTGATCTTCAGGAGACCAAGCGGCAGCCGGTCCTAAGCGCGTCATGCATGAGCGCCCTCCCGGGCCGTCTTGGGGCCGTGGGTGGGCGTTCAACGATGACCAACGTCGACAGCTCAGCAGCAGGTCAGGGCGTTGATCGATAAGGCGACCGCGGGTCATGACCGCCGATGATCAGTTGTGGCTGTACAGCGCTTGGGGCACAGTCGCAGGGCCTGCGGTGAACGGTGGCGAGGTCAGTCGAACCACGTAGACAGCAGACCCGCGATAGTTGCGCACATCAGGCCGATGGAAGCCAGGACGGCGGGAGCTGTGACCTCTGGGGCTTGCTCAAGACCGACAAGCTCGATGCGCTCTCGGATGTGCAGAAGGTCGCCCATGGTGCTCTCGCTGGGTACCTCTCGTTTCAGCCTGCTCCTACGCTCTTCCTCCGAGAGTCCAGGATCTCCCATGATCTCTTCGTATCTACGGAGCTTCCGCCTGAGGTGATCTCGTCGGCCGCCAATCCGCCGCCACAGCAGCCAGACGCCAAGTGCCGGCAGTACGCCGCTGGCTACAGTCAGGATGGTGATCACCAGTTTCACCCCTGCACTATGCGGTTAACACGAGGCGCCAGGGAAGCCTTGGTCCTCGGCGTCGGCGCAGCAGTGAGTGCCTAACTGCGTGACAACGCCGACGAACAGCGGCGGACGAGCACGGACGCCTGCGGACCATCGGTGCAGGTGAGAGGCACAGCGGCCCAAGGTCAGGCACCCGCACAAGTTGCTTCGGGACGAAGAGGTCGTGGGTTCAAATCCCGCCACCCCGACAGAGAAACACCAGGTCAGGGGCCTGATCCGCGGCGCGGGTCGGGCCCCTGATCGGTTCCGGGGCCGATCGGGGAGCCAATTGGGAGCCGAGTTCGGGATCCCTCCCGGGCGTCCCCCCCCCATCCCGCCTCTGCACGCGAGCATCAGCCCTATTACCGAGCAAATGGATCCCGCGTCGGCGAGGCGCGCCAGCCGGCGGGCGGCGCACGAGCGAAGCCGGGTGGTCTGCTGCTCGATGAGCCACCTCGATCTCCTTGTACGCAGAGTGCGGGTGAGTGTCCAAGAGCCGGCGGAACGCATTCCGCGCAGGACTCCCGATACAGCCGGCATCGACCGTGGACGATGTTGTTGTCAGTGCCCTGCTGCACCATGGGAAGGCGTTCTCCGTCCCGAAGTGCCGCGGCTCCCGTTTCGATCAAGAGGCGGGCAGTCATCCAGACGGGGACTCGGACGAGCGCTCAGACGACTCCTCGGACATGGATCGGAGCCTCATGGACAGCGGTGGAGCCGCCCCCGGTCTTCCTTTGAACTTCCTGCGCGCGCTCGCTGCGGACAGCGGGGCGGATGACCCGCCCGCGCGGATGGCCGCCGAGCAAGCCCGGTCGATGGAGGAGGGGCTGGAGCGGCGGGAGTTGCTGGAAGCGCTGTTGCGCGGCCCCTACGGCGACTCTGCCCCGTTGTGGTTGCTGGAAGCCGCGATCGACAGTGACCTGGCACGGAAGCCGCCGCAGTCGGATCCGCCCTACGGACCGCCCATGGATCTGGCGCTGCTGGCTCTTTCGCACCCCTCCTGTACACCGCAGTTGCGGCACGAGTCGCTGGGGCGCTGCACCGCCGTCCAGCTCGGCCGTCTCGGCTCGGCGCAGGCGAGCGACGTCCTGGCCGGCGCCGTAGCCGAGGCACTGCGCGAACGGAGCCCGCACCAGCGACGCATGACGGTCGATCTCCTCGACACGCCGACGGATGCCCAACTGGTGCTGCGACAGCACCGACTGCACAGCACCGTCATCACCACTGCTGTCGATCTACTACCGTCCTATCCTCTCGTCGACGAGGAAGACGGTGAGGACACGTCGACATGGCTGGAGAGGCAGGAAGCCGCCGAACAGGCCTGGCGCACCATGTGGAAGCAGGTCCTGACCGCGCATCCCGAACACCACCGGCTCCTCGTCGACTGGTCCGACGACAAAGATGCCGGACACGTCATCCGAGAGCATTTGCTGGGCACCATCCCCTGGGACGTTGAGCCGGAACTGCTTGAGGAAATCGCCCAGGAGGACCTCGCGTCCTTCCCGATCTCCGTACTCACCACCCGAATGTGCCGCATGCGCCGGGACGGGGCAACGCAGCAAGAGGTGCGCGAGCACTTCGCAAATGACCTGGCGGAACTCACGCCCCAGCAGTACAAGCGCATCGACCAGCTCCTGGCGAATGACGAGTACGGTCTGCACTACGGCTGCCGGGCTGCCATATCCCGCACTGCGCGGGCAGCGGACAGTAGGTGGCGGTACATCCTCAACCCCGACCAGGCACGGCAGTACGGGGAGCCTCGGACTTGGCGAGCCTCTGCAGACCAGTTGGCCTCCCTGGCCCAGAAGTTCGCCGGGCACGCGGCCGTGGCGCTGGAGCTGTGGGAACCCGACCCGAAGTCGCCGGTCCGCTCGGCGAGGGATCTTCGCTGGGTGCACGACCTCTTGCAGCATCTGCCGGTGGTCACCCCGCAGGTGAAGGAGAAGGTGCGCCTGATCTGCCGGGAGGCGAAACGAGGGCTGGCCGGGCGTCGGGACTACGGCGGGTACGGGCCGGACTCGGACGCCCAGCAGGCTCGTGAACTCCTTGACGTCATCGAGCGGATGACCGCCGAACCGTTTCCGGCTCCCGGCCCGGCGCGCGCAGCGTCCCTCGGCAAGCCGGACCAGGTCACTGTGCGGGGCCTCGCGGGCGCTCCGGACGCTGTCCTCGACGACTACTTGCGACGGCATCAAGGCGACGACGCCCTCGTGGAAAAGGCCCTGCTGTCCTTTGCCTTCCATGCCTACCGCCGTGACCTGTCCTTCGCCGACGTGCTGAAGCGCCACTCAGACCCGCAGAGCGCACTGCTGGACCTCACGCGGAACCTCCGCCGACGCCTGGGCGGTGGCCCACGCCTCCGGGAGGCGTGGGTAGACGCTGTGCTGAGCCTGCCCACCGACGATCCCGAACTGATCCGCGCCCTGCCCGCCTGGACCGCCCTCAAAGCCAGAGGACCCCGCGGCCAGGCAGCGCACCCAGCGGTCACCTCGGTCGTACGCACCGCCCTTGGCGACGACGCCGAAGCATGGCAGCGGTTTGCGACAAGTCCGGCCAGCTACGCGGGGCACACGGCCTGGCTCCGCCTCGGCGATCTCCTTGACGCCGCCGCGAACGGAACACCCTGGCCCACACCTCCGCACAAGTAGCCAAACCTGCGATCAGCGCCGACGGACCTGACCAGCCCTGGGCGCGTATCCGCGGCAGCAGGAAGTGGCAGGCGGCTTCCGTGTCCCCCGGCCGTCAGGAGGATGCGGTTGTCGCCTCCGCACGGCCCGGGAGCATTTACCGCAACACACCGACGACGATCGGGCACTCCGCGTAACCTCGCAGGCATGGAGCCACCCGTACCCGGCGCGTCGCCGGCCACCGGCGACGACGAGGCGCGGAGGCGGCTGGACGCGTACACGTACCTCAGCGTGCCCGAGCGGCTGGGGCACGTCGCGATCATGCGGGTCTTCTGCGGGACCCTGCTGGCGGACCTGGCCGTCCCGGACGTCATGGCGAAGCTGCGCCAGGCCGGTGGCCCCGACGCCGGGCTCGACGCCGACACGCTCACCGTCCGGCTGGAGCAGCTGGTGCGGTGGGGCAACCTGCTGCGCAGCAGCCACACGGTGAAGGCGTCCAGCATCAGCGAGTACCAGCGGTCCCGCTCGCGCTACCAGCTGTCGAAGCTGGGTGAGCGGATCCAGCGGGACGCCGACGGGGTCCTGGCCGAGGCCGATGCCGCCCGCGAGGTGAGCAACGAGCTGCTCGCCCTGGTGGAGCGCGGGCTCGGGGAACTGGCCGAGCTCGTGACCGCGCCCGGCGGCATCGAACCGCAGGACGGACTGGAGCGGGTCAGCACGCTGTTCGTGCAGTTCACCGAGTTCGCCGACTCCATCCGGGACTTCTACGCCTACCTCGGCCAGGTGCTGGCCCGGTACGACTTGGACAGCGCCGAGTACCAGGGCTTCAAGGAGCTGCTCCTCGACTACGTCGAGGCGATCACGGAGGACGTGTCGTTCCGCGCACCCCGGATCTCGGGGGCGCTGGACACGCTGTGGCCGCACGTTCCGGGCTTGCTGGCCCGGCTGGACGCCCACGCGCAGGGCCTCGTCGGGCTGTCACCGCAGGGTGACGGCCGCCCGGAGACGCGGGTGCAGCGCAGCCGTGGGCGCGAGGTGGCGGACTGGGAGGGTCTGCGCGGCTGGTTCGACGACACCGACGGCCACGGCAGCCAGGTCGACCAACTGCGGGATGCCACGCTGCGCGCGTTGCAGTCGCTGCTCGTCAACGCCAAGCGGATGCTGCGGTCGGCCACCGGGGAGATGTCCCGGCGCAGAGATCTGCTGCGGCTGGCCCGGTGGTTCGACGAAGCCGCGCCGCAGGACGCGCACGACATCGCCGTCGCCGCCTTCGGGCTGTACGGCGCCCGCCATGTGGGCATACCCCCGGCCACCGACGAGGTGGTGCCCGCCCATACGAGCTGGTGGACCGGCCCGGTGGTCGAGGTGCCGGTGGCCCTACGGGAGAGGGGCAGCCGCGCGCAGCGGGGCCGGGCGTCCTCGGTGGAGGACCACTCCGCGCAGAAGCAGCGGCTGCGAAAGGCCGCCCGCCGGCGGGCCGCGGCCCGGGCCGCGGCGGCGGACGAACTGCGCAGCGCCTCGGGCCGGTTCGCCGAGGTGCGGCTCACCTCGGCAGCGCTCGGCTTGCTTCTCGAGCTGCTGGCCACCGCACTCGGGAACGCGCAGCTCCGACGCCACGCCGACGCAGGCGGGGAGCGGGCAGCGGAATTCGACCTGGACGCGGCGCACAGCGAAGACACCGAGCTGGGCATCCGGCTCACCGTGCGACGCATCGCGGGCGCGCGGTGCGTCCTGCACTCGGCCGACGGCGACCTGCTGCTGGACGACTTGGAGCTGGATGTGGGCCGTGCCTCCTCCGACACCGCCGATGGTGAAGCGGAGGTGAGCGTGTCGTGACCCTCCCCTCGACGCACGACGTCGCCCTGGCCGCCGAACGCCGCAGCGCCGCCCGGCTGCTGCTCGCCCATCCGCTGGTCACGTCGGACGGCCCCCACGCCGACCTCTTCCCACTGATCCGCAGGCACGCCGACTGGCTGGGCAAACGGTTCCAGCAGGTGCTCGGCTACCGTCTGCTGGTCGACAGCTCCTACGCCCGGCTGTTCAAAGCAGGGCTGGGGGCAGGCGCGGGACACCGGCTGGAGCGCTCCACCGGCACCCCCTTCACCCCGCACACGTACGCCTGCCTGGCGCTGGCCCTGTCCGTGCTGGTGACCGCCCCCGAACAGATGCTGCTGTCACAGCTGGTGGCCGACATCAGGGCCGCCGCGGCCGACGCGGGCATCGAGCTGGCGGAGACGGGCCGGGCGGCCGGGAAACGGACCCTGGTCGCGGCGCTGCGCCGGCTGGTCGAGTGGGGCGTCCTCATCGAGACCGAGGGCCAGGTGGCCGCGCTCGCGCAGGAAGCGGGCGGAGAGGCCCTGATCACGGTCGATCGGGAGCTGGCCCGCGTCGTCGTCGCCGGACCGCTCGCCCAGGCCCGCGACGGCGCCGACCTGGTCCGACGAGCGGCGGACCCGGGATTCGGCGGGCCTCGCACCTATGTGCGCCGGATGCTCGTCGAGACACCCGTCGTCTACCTCGACGAGCTGACCGACGCCGAACGTGACTGGCTGCGCACCCGGCAACGCCGGGAGGCCCAGGCGTTCTCCGAACTCCTCGGCCTGGAGATGGAGATCCGCGCCGAGGGGGTGGCTCTGGTGGACCCCGAGGACGAGCTGACGGATCTGCGTCTGCCGGGCACCGGAACCGTCGCGCAGGCCGCGCTGCTGCTGGTGGAACGGCTCGTGGAGCGACTTCGGCCGCAGGAGCCCGGACATCCGGCGACCGGAGGGACGCTCGTCATCGGAGTGGCTGTTCCCGACGGACTGGTGGACGACCTGCTGGCCGAGTTGGTCACCGAGTACGGGCAGCGCGGCAACTGGCAGCGCGGCTACCTGGAGGACCTCCCCGCCCTGCGGGAGGCCGTGCTGGACCTGCTGGCCCGCATGCGGCTGATGGCCCGCGCCGGCCGGCTGCGTGCCGAGGGCGAAGGGCTGCCGGAGGGGTACGCCGAAGAGGCACCGGAAGGACGCACGGTGACCGATGTCCGTGGGGCACGGCCCGGCGACGACGGCTGGGTGCTGCTGGCCGCGGCGGCCCGCTACGCCACCCACGTCACCGTGCGCCCCGCCACCGCGGTCGGCAAAAACGCCGACGTTCAGAAGGAGTTGCCGCTATGACCGCCGATGCGCGTGGCCTCGTCCCGCTGCCGCGTTCCGGCCCCGCGACGACCGCCGGCACCCGCTTCCGGCTGCACCGCGCGGGCATCCAGAACGTCTGGCAGTACGACGACCAGGAGTTCGTCTTCGGCGACGGTCGGCTGTTGTTGCGCGGCAAGAACGGCGCGGGGAAGTCCAAGGCGCTGGAAATGCTGCTCCCGTATCTGCTGGACGGCGATTCCCGGGCACTGGACGCGACGGGCACCGGCCGGACCACACTCGCCTGGCTGATGCTGGACGGGTTCGAGCAGACCAACCGCCTCGGCTACCTGTGGGTGGAGTTCCGGGGCGCGACCGACGGCGGCGACCACCGCCATCTGACGCTCGGCGCCGCCATCCGTGCCTCGAAGTCGACGCAGAAGGCGCTGCCGACGTTCTTCGTCACCCCACTGCGCATCGGTGAGGACCTGCGTCTGGTCGAAGGCGGCAAGCCCCTGCCGGTCGACCGGCTCAAGGAGATCGTCGGCTCCGACAACACGACCGAGCGTGCGGTCCTCCACCGCTCCCGGGTGGCCCGGGAACTGTTCGGCATCACCGACGCGACCCGCTACCGCAACCTCACCCAGCTCCTCCACCGGCTGCGGCGCCCCACGGTCGGGGACCGCATCGAGCACGGGGGACTGGCCTTGCTGCTGAGCGAGACCCTGCCGGGACTCGACGAGGACGTGGTCGAGAAAGTGGCGCGCAACCTCCACGACCTCGACGCCGTCCGGGACGAACTCGGCCGCCTGGAACGCACCGACGCGGCGCTGCGCACGTTCCTCACCAGTTACCGCGGCTACCTGGCCGGAGTCCTGCGCACCTTTGCCCAGGCGGTGAGCCGGGAGCTGGACGTCCTCACGCAGCGACGCCGGGCGGCCGGAGACGCCGCACAGCGGACCGGCGAACTGAGGACGCGGGAGGAGGAGGCGGAAGCCCGGCTGGAAACCCTGCGCGAGGAGGAAGAGGCCGCCCGGACCGATCTCGCCGCCCTGCACGCCAGTCATGCCTATCGCAGCCTGCGCGAACTGTCGGAACGCCGCAGCACGGTGGAGGCGCTGCACATTGCCGCCACGGCCGCCTTCACCGCCCTGGGCAACGCACACGACGCGGAGGAGGGCGCGGCGGAGCGGCTGGCCGACGGGGTCGAACACCTCGGGAGCCGGCTCGCCGAACTGGGCACCGAACACCGGGAACTGCTGACGCAGGCGGAGAAGGCCGGACTTCCCACCGGCCATCTCGGCGCGGCGGTGGCCCTGCTCCGCACAGGCAGCTCCCAGGCCGCCGAGACGGAGCTGACCGCTCCGGACGGGGAGACGCACCTCGTGCGGCACCGGTCGGTCGTCCGCGTGGACACGGCCGCGGTGCAGCACGGGCTGCGGTCCTGGCAGGGACAGTTGGAGGACGCCGAGACGGTCGTGAAGAACCGGGCCCGGATGGTGCAGGAGGTGACGCGTCTGGCCGCGCGGGCCGAGGAGGCCCGGACCCGGGCGGTGCGGGCCGACACCGAGCGGGAACGGCTGGAGGGCGAGGCGGAAGAGGCCGCCGGCCGTCTCGATGCCGGCCGCGAGAAGGCTGCCGAGGAGAGCGGTGCCTATGCCCGTCGGGTCGCCGAGTGGGTGGCACGTACGCGGGCCGCCGTCGGGCCCGGCTGCCCGCCGCTGGACGCCGTCCATGCCGCGGTCGCCTGTGAGAGCTCCGCCGACGCCCCGTTCGCGGACCGCACGCTGCCGCCCGACATCGACAGCCAGGCGTGGCAGGTCGCTCATGCCGCGCTGGAGCCGTACGGCGAGGAACTCACCGAGCGCCGGGACGCCCTCGCGCTCGCCGTCAACCGACTCGGCGAAGAGCGCGACCGCCTGGCGAGTCGGAAGCGGGACTGGGAACGACGTACCGACCCCGAGCCGCCGGTCCCGTACCACCGCGTCGCCGAACGGACACCGGGCAGCGGAGCACCCTTCTACCGGCTGGTGGACTTCACGGACGACCTGGCCCCCGCCGACCGGGCCGGTCTGGAAGCGGCGCTGGAGGCCAGTGGAATCCTGGACGCGTGGGTCGGCGCGGACGGCACCCTCGTCGATCCCCGCACCCGTGACACACTTCTGCGTCCTGCTCCCGCGCTGCCGAACGGGCCGACCCTCGCCTCGGCCCTGCGTCCGGCGCCCCCACCGGGCTGCGGTGTCACCTCCGAGCAGGTGGCACACCTGCTGGCCGCCATCGCGCTCGCCCCGGCCGCGGAAACGACCGCTCACGACGCGGTGCACTACGACGGAAGCTGGCGCCTGGGCGTCCTCGGCGGCCGGCACCACAAGAGGGTCGCCGAGTACGTGGGAGCCGCCGTACGCGCCGAGACCAAGCGGCGCATCCTCGCCGAGCTGGAGGAGCGGCTCACCCAGACGGAACAGCGGCTGGCCGGCACCCGTCACGAACTCACCGAGGCCGATGCCCGGCGCCGGGCCCTCAGGGCCGCGGAGCAGGACTTCCCCCGGGCACGAAACCTCGCCGGCGCCTGGAGCAGGGTCGAGTCGGACGAGAGGACACTGCGTGACCTGACCGCCAAGGCGGTCCGCGCGGCACGGTCGGCCGAGGAGGCCCGCGCTCTCGCCGTGGCGGCGCGCACCGAGGCGGATGCCACCGCCACCGCCCATGACCTGCCCAGCGATCCCGCGGACCTGGACCGCGTCCGCACAGCGCTGGCTGCTCTGCTCAGCGGTGTCGGGCACCTTCGCAGGGCAATCGGCAGCACGGGTGAGCGGATCGGCGCCCACCGCGCCGATGCCGGGCGGTACGAGCGCGCCCGAAAAGACCGCCTGGCCGCGGAGGAGAACTACCGGCTCCGCCTCACCGGGCTGCGTACCGCGCAACAGGACCTGCGCACCCGCGAGGAGGCCATCGGGTCGACCGAAGAAGAGATCCTCACCCGCGAGCAGGAAACCAGGCAACGCATCGCCCACGCCGCCCGGGCAGTCCCGACGGCACAACGGACCCGGGACCACCTCCACGACCTGCGCGTGCGCGCGGAAGAGGAGGAAAAGCGCCTGCGCGAGGCTCTGACCGGCCAGGAGACGGCGGTCATCGACACCGGCAGCGCCCTCCGCGGCGCACTCGGCCGGCCGGAGGTGGTGCGTGGCGCCGGGCTGGACCGGTCGGCGCTGCCCGAGGACGTGGCGGACGATCCCGGCATGGATGTCCGCAGCCGTCTGCGAGCCCTGCGGGCACTGGCCGACGCCGTGGCACAGGCCCTCGGCCGCCCGAAAGGCGAGGTGTCGGACAGCACCCTGCTCAACCGGCACACCGACCTGCGCGACCAACTGGCCGGTGGCTACGACGCGCAACTGGAGGAACGCGACGGGATCAAGGTGTGCCGCCTGATCGACGACCACGGTTCCCACGACGTCGCGGTCGTGGGTGAGCGCGTCGCCGTCCAGGCCGCAGAGGCCCGGGGACGGCTCACCGAGCGCGAACGTGAGGTGTTCCAGCGGTTCCTGACCGGCGAGCTCGGCGACCATCTCTCGGCCCAGGTCATCACCGCGGTGAACCTGGTCGCGGCTCTCAACGACACCCTGCGGACCGTACGCACCTCCCACGGTCTCGGTGTGGAGCTGCGGTGGAAGCTGGACGAGGACGTGGACGCGGACGTGCGGGCCGCCGTCGAGCTGCTGCGCAGTCCGTCGAGCCTGCGCACGCGCGAGCAGACCGAGCAGCTCCGCGAGGTACTGCAACGCCGGATCGAGGATGCCCGGCGGGCCGACCCCTCAGCCGGCTATGCCGCCCATCTGCGCACCGCGCTGGACTACCGCGACTGGTTCCGCTTCCACACCTTCGTGGTCGAGGACGCCGCCCCGGGACGCAGGCGGAAACTGACCGGCCGCACCGGACTCAGCCAGGGCGAGCAGCGCGTGCTCTCCTACCTCGTGCTCTTCGCCGCGGCTGCCGCCCACTTCACCAGCCTCGCCGAGTCGGCACCGCACGCGCCGCGGCTGATCCTGCTCGACGACGCCTTCGCCAAGGTCGACGAACCCACCCACGGACGGCTGGGGCGGATCCTCGTCGACCTCGATCTCGACTTCGTCCTCACCAGTGAACGACTCATGGGCAACTGGCCGGAGGTGCCGTCGCTGCACATCTACGAGTGCCTCCGCGACCCCCATGTGCGCGGGGTGGCCACCCTGCACTACACCTGGAACGGCCGGCACCGGCGCCTGGTGTCCGTATGAGCAGACTGCCCGCCGCCACCCGGGACTGGCTGGCCGGGCCCGGGCTCACCCGGCTCTGGGAAGCGGTACGCAGGCGCCTGGAAAGCAACGGCGTGCAGGCCACCGGATCCCTCCGGCTGACCGCGGTGAACGCCCAGGAACGCAACGACCTGTCCCTGCTGCTGGGCAAGCCCCTCACAGGTGCCGCCGTGACCGTGCACCTCGACGCGCTCGACGCCCGACTGCGCACCTCGGCGGCCGGACTCGGGCTCCGAGAGGTCCTGCAGGAACTCGGCCCGCCGCTCACCGACCGCCGCGCCGTCCGCGCGTCCCACGCGGCGCGTCGCCGGCAGGTCTGGTCGTCGCTCGCCTCGGCACTGGACGCCTCTCCGCTCGCCGGCCAGGGCTGGACCCGACCGTGGTACGACCTCCTGCGCCGTACCGGCATTCCGAGAGGAGTGCCACCCGAAACGGCGATACGGACGCTCCAGCAGGCAGTCCAGGTCCTGACCGTCCTGCTCGGCCCGGAGCGGGGCGGTGCCCGCGGCCGAGGAGAGCTCGCCGCCCTGACGACCGGATCCGCGCACGGCCTGGACGACGGCACCTGGCTCGCACGCCTCGTCCAACGCGGCATCGCCCTCGCCCACGACACCGAGGTCCCCGGCGACGCGGCCGGCCGGCGCGCACTGTGGCGGCTGGTGTCCGTCACACCGGACGAGGTCTCCAGCACAGTGCTGACCTACGGACTGCGGCCCGCCGGCGAGGGCTGGCGGGAGCAAGCCCTGCGAGAGCGGGCCGCCCATCACGCCGAAGCTCACCTCACACCGCGCGATCTGCACGACCTGCGGCTGCACCTGCCTGCCGGAACAGTCATCCACATCTGTGAAAACCCGCGCGTGGTGGAGGCCGCGGCGGACGCGGCCTGCGTCCGGCCCCTGGTGTGCACCTCCGGCAGCGCCACCACGGTGGTCCTCACCCTCCTCGACGCCCTCGCCGCCACCGGCTGCCGTTTCGCGTACCACGGCGACTTCGACTGGCCGGGCATCGCTCTGGCGAACCGGATCATCCGACGCTACGGAGCCCAGCCATGGCGCATGGGCGCCGAGGACTACGAGCATCTGGCCGCTCGCAGCCAGGCCGAGGGAATCCCTCGGCTGCCGCTCGACGGCCGGCCCGTCGGCGCGGCCTGGGACCCGGACCTCGCCCCAGCCATGACCGCCCTCGGCGTCGCACTCCATGAGGAGGTCACCCTCGATCTCTTGGTGGCTGACCTGTCACGCCAGTCATAAAGGCGTCGGTGCCATGCCAACCGCGAGCAACCTGCCAGCTCCCCTCAGAGGGCGGTACGTGACGTGATGTCGTTTTTTATGTCCCCGGAACGTGTGGCGCGGCCCCGTCTGGGCTGATGGGGGAGTCCTGGCGTGCTGGAGTGTTCTTCGTGAGCGGCCGCCAGCCCTGCAAGAGCGACTTGTCCGACGAGCGGTGGGCCCTGATCGAGCCCGTCATCGCCTCCTGGAAGGCTCAGCATCCCTCCGTCAGCGGCCATCGGGGCGCCTACGAGATGCGGGAGATCGTCAACGCGCTGCTCTACCAGTTCCGTACCGGCTGCCAGTGGGACTGCCTCCCCCACGATCTGCCCCCGGCCGGAGCGGTGAAGTACTACTTCTACAAGTGGCGTGACGACGGCACCGGCCAGACCATCCACGACCTGCTGCGCTGGCAGGTCCGCGAGAGCCGGGGGCGCAAGGCGGACCCGAGCCTGGTGGTGCCTGACGCCCAGAGCCTGCACGCGGCCACCGGGGTGCTTGCCGGCACCACCGGAAGGGACGCGGCAAAAAAAGTCCCGGGCCGCAAGCGCGGCCTGGCAGTTGATGTCCTCGGCCTGGTGATCGCGGTGGTGGTGCCGGCCGCGTCCGCGCACGACAACGCCGCCGGCATCGCCCTGCTGGAGAAGGTCGCCGCCGACACCGACACGGTGCACAAGGCCCTGGTGGACCAGGGGTTCAAGACCGCCGTCATCGACCACGGCAAGAAGGTCGGCATCGACGTCGAAGTCGTCGAGCGCAACCCGGCAGCCAGCGGGTTCGTGCCGCAACCGATCCGGTGGCGAGTGGAGCAGGTGAACGGGATCTTGATGCTGCACCCCAGACTGGTCCGCGACTGCGAACACCGGCCCGCCTCGGCCGGGTCGGGGGTGTACTGGGCCATAAGCGACCGGATGTCCAGGATGCTCACCGCGACCTCCACCCCCACCTGGCGCGGCGCATGAACAATGACGAGCTCGCCCTGGGGGCGGTCCTCGCCCGTCTGGAGGAGCAAGAGCGTGAGATCGCCACGCAGGCCGAAGCGACGCGAGCGCGCATCACGGAACTCACCGCGCAACTGGAGGAGTTCGGCCGAGCCGCCGAAGAGGTGCGCATCACCCGCAAGACGCTGCTGGCGCTGCCCGAGCCGGCCTCGCCGACACCGCCGCCCGTGAAGCTGCCGGACCATCCGGCCTACCAGCAGATCATGGCGGTGTTCGCCGCAGCCGGCCTGCCGCTACGAGCGCGGCAGGTGTGTGAGGCGATGGACCTGGAGATCGCACCCAACAACGTCAACAACGTCCGGCTCAAGCTCAAGCGGCCGGCCGAACGAGGAATCCTGATCGAGTCCGAGCAGGGCTTGTTCACCAAGCCGCAGTCGTAGCCGCCCGGTCAGGCCACGACCAGCCCGACAGCCCCGCCCGAAAGCCCGAAACGGGCATCACGTCACGTACGGCCCTCTGATGAAGCCATAGGATTCGGGGCACCTCACTGCGCTGCCCCTTCGGATTCGTCCGCTGCGAACGGGTGGACGTATCTTCCTTCGTTGAACGGGGTGAACCACGCCTTGAACGACATGGGCGCTACTCCGAGAGCCGCCCCGACGGCGCTCTCGTCAATTCCGTCCATGGAATCGTCGTAGAGAAACTCGTGATCCATGTCCTCGTAGACGTTGTTCGCGAACGCGTCGAGAGCGGCCGAGACGCCGTCGTCGAGCAGCCCGAAGGTCTCCAGGGTTACGTTCGTCCTATTCAGCAGGAGCCTCAAGGCGAGCTCCTCGGCGACGCAGCTCAACTGCTGGAAGCTGCCGTCCGTGAAGCGTGTGGTCATGGCGATCACCGTCACCAGGAAGCGGCGGGCGAAGCGGGCGTCGTACTGGAGGGCGTATCGCTCGGGAAGGTCCTCGAAGTGCCACAGAGGTCCGTCGCATTCCGCGGCGTTGGTCTCCTCCTGCGTCAGGGTCTGCACGTCCTGGAACAGCTCGTCCACCAAGATGTCCGTCGCGTACACCAAGGCACCAGCAGCGAGTTTGGCGTCCTCCGGCGAAACGGCGAACTCACTGACGCTGTCTTCGTCCTCATCGTCTTCGTCCTCATCGTCTTCGTCATCGAGGACGCCGAACATCACGGGTGAAAAGGAGCGCAGTTCGTCTGCCAGAGCCAGCATCTGACGGCGTACGGTCTCGGCTTGTGCCTCCGCGTCGTAGTCGTCGTCTTCGGCCGTGGGAGGTCCCGCATGCCGGGCCTTACGGTCAGCCGGATCATCGGGCGGGGCGTCGGGGCCGTTGGCGGCGTCGAGACTCTCCTGTGCGAGCTCCGGGTGCAGTTCGACCTCGCATCGCTCGATGTGCCAGTCGGCCAACAGCTCAGAGCGTTCCAGCAGTTCACCCACGACCGACCGCACGGCTTCCTCGGCGAATTCGAGGGCTGGAGCGTCCACGAACACTTTCAGAAGCGCTCCGCCCGGGTAGACAGCCACGATGCTGTCGAGGAGATCGACTTCCATGCCGTCGGGTCCCTCGATGGCCTCGACCGAATCGAAACCGTCCTCGATGAGCGCCACGGCGCCCGCGCGCTGAAGTGGGTCCATCTCCGGAGCGCCCTCCGGAATGCGGGTGTCCACGGTCACTACGTATGTCACGCGTCCGATCCTGGCAGGAACGTGCCTCACGACGGGAAGGAATCCGCTCACGCGGTACGCACTGGTGCCGTCCTCGTCCGTGAAGGCCGTTGAGCGTGTCCCGGCGCATGTGCACAAGCTGTTGCGCATCGACGTGTACGAAGTGACGGACAACGACGTGGTACGTCGGCTGCCGACACAGACGGGTTTCTGTTCCGGACCACAGTGCCCCCAGGGCAAGGCGAGCCGGCCGCAGGGCAGCCGTTCGGTGCTGAGTCCGCGGAGCTGACGCCGCCGGGCGACCGGGCTCAGGATGTGGGCCAGTGCTTCGGCGGGAATGCCTTCGGGTCGGTGATCTGCAGACGGTTGTGGCGCGAGGGGTCGACGGCCGTGAGGAACACCAGCCGCTGCCCGTCGGCCCCTTCAAGTTCGGCGATGGCATGCGGCAGCGCGGCACACACGGTGGCTATCGCGGTGCCGAGGCCGACCAGGCCGCCGTGCTTGTTGTTCTGGCGGTACTGGATGCGGTGGAGTCCCGACCGCGCGATCGCCTCGACTTCCATGGGCCGGTTCAGTTGCTTGGCGTCATTGGTGATGATCGCCTGGAAGCCCTCCGCTTTGGCCTTCGCGTACAGCTCGATGTCCTTCGTTCCGGCCCAGCCGTCCAGCTCGTGGACGTGCACCACGTCGTGCGCGGTGAGGAGAATGCGCACGATCTCGGCCATGGGCCTGGGGACGTTCTCGTCAAGCAGCAGCTTCAAGCGGCGACCTGCCGAGAGCCATCGACGTAGCTGTCCACATAGTCACTGAAATCGACTGCATCGCGTGCGGCTGCGGCACTGACCCCTGGATAGAAGTCGCTGACCCGGTCCGGAGGGACACCGTCCCTCACTAGGGCGGCTACCTCTGCCGCCGGAATCCGCGTCCCTTCGATGACCGGCTCACCGCCGCGCACCGCGGAGTCGACGGCGACGTGGTCGCGCGGCTTCAGCAGGTCGGGGATGTGACGACCATCCTTGTAGAAGGGCGCGAGGACGTCCACCAACTGGTGGATGACCACGTTCCCGCCTCTGATCAGATCGACTGCCTGCTCGGGCTCCGCCAGATAGATCGTGTCCGGCCCCGCAACGAGAGCGTAGGCGGACAGGTGTTCTCGCTCCCCCAGGTCCTCCCGGAGCGTGTCCACGGCCCTGCGGATCTTCTGCAGCGACGTCTCCTTGCGGAGCTTCACGCAGGCCCGCAGCGCCACCACGTCACGGAAGGAGTACAGAATCGGGCGCGAGTCGGAGATCTCCGGCACGAGGAGCGCGCCCTGCTTACCGGAAGCACGGCGCCAGTGGGAGAGCTGCCGCAGCGTGGCGCCGGAAAGGGCCGCGGCGAGCTTGGGCTCATACGACACCGCGTTCCTCCTCTCCGCCCCCATTGGATCTTTGGTGACCGTACTCCATTCTCGTGCCCTCCGCCGAGATCGGAAAAGACGGGCTCCATTCGGGGTAATCGGAGCCCGTCTCCCGGCCATCGGTCCGGATCCGCCGTGCGATAGTCGGCCTGTGGACGACGAAATGGGAAGAAGTGCCTGCTGACCTGCGGTGATGGGAGTTCCCGCGCTTCCACCACGCTCGATCGGCAAGGCACCTCTGAGGTGAAAGTCTCCCACAGCCCAGCGGCGCTGTTCGCCGCGTTCGACGCCCCGGACCTGATCGCGCAGTGCACCGGGGAGGATGCCGATGCTCGCCCTGACCGGCACCGCCAGGCTCTGGGAGCCCCGCCGCCTGCGGCTCCGTCTTGTCACCACTGCTGGACAGTTCGTGATCACCGGCCGCCGACGGATCCTCCGCCTGGCCCGGCACTGGCCCTGGAGCAGCCACATCACCGCCGCCCTCGAACGGCTCGCGCTCCTGCCGAATCCCGGCTGACCAAGGGTTTTCCTGTCCCTACGACAGCAGCTCAACAGCCGGAGCAGTGGAACCCGGCGCCCTCACGAGGCGACACTCGTGCCCTCGGCCTGCACAGCCTTCGCCCACGGCACGAAAACGGTCCACCGACTCTGTCGGCGGACCGTCCACGAAACGTCGAGGCTAGGGTTGACGTCGAGATGCGCGCCCTGTGCTGGCGGGTGAAATGGGCTGGTCAGCGGCTGTGGTGACGAGGCAGGACCCTTCGTCGTTGGCGTGGTGATTCCACTCAGCACACCGGCGAACGGGCCTTCGCCCGACTCAAGTCCTGGCGCATCATGCGCAGAGCACGCTCCTCCACCCGCCGCATCAGCCGCACCGTCCAAGCCATCCGCGCACTGCTGACCTGCGACTATTCAGGAGGGAAGAGGTTCACTGGGACCTCTGAAGGCCGGGGTTGCCGGTCCGGGTGTCGTATGGATTGGAGTGCCGGTGAGCGGCCTCGGTGGGCTGGTCGGGCACGCGCGCGTGCCCGCGTAGCCAGGTGCCCGCGTGCCTGCGTAGCCAGGTGCCCGCGTGCCTGCGTGCCTGCGTGGCGCAAGGCGGCGCGTCGGTGGACCGCCGTCCATAGCCGCTGTGTTGCCGTGTCACGGCTGTGTCATGGCTGCGCCCTGAAAGGGCGACGGGCGTAACCCACGGGTGCCGGGGCTCCTCATAGTCAGCACAGAGCGGGAAACCGGTGGCGAACGCCGCCGGCTCCCCACCACCGTGCCCCGGAAGGAATCTCCTGTGATGAACCGCCACCTGCGCAAGACCGTCGTCGCCGCTGCCGCGATCACCGCCGGGCTGCTGATGACGGCGTGCCAGAACGGCACCGACGACAACGCGTCCGGCAAGAGCGGAACGGAGGCGGCGGCGGTCGCGAAGAAGACGCCGGGCTCCGGGAACCCGAAGGGCGTCAGCGGCTTATTCAAGAACGGCACGGTCACCTATCTCGCCCCGGGCAAGTACATCGTGTCCGTACCGGGCAAGGGCGACCAGCAGTTCCTGGTCGCCGACGACACCGAGGTCTACGGCGCCGGCACGATCTGCGGCGAGGCCGGGGCCAAGGTGGACGCGCCGTGCACGCTGGACCAGTTGGAGGCGGCCGCCAAGAAGGGCGCCGTGGGCGCCGACGTGACGATGAAGAACGGTGTCGCGACCCTGGTGACCGAGCGGCGTGCCGCCCGGCAGGGCTCCGGGTCCGAGACGGGTTCCGGGTCCGGGACGGGTTCCGGGTCCTCCGGTTCGGGTGCGGGCTCCGGCTCGTCGTCCGGCTCCGGCTCGTCCTCCGGCTCGGGCTCGTCCTCCGGTGAGAGCGCCGTCGAGGGCATCAACAAGGGCAAGGGGGTCAACGGCACCTGGTTCGGCAACGTCTCCTACCTGGCACCGGGCAAGTACACGGTCTCCGACCTGAAGGGCGTCGAGCAGCAGTTCTTCGTCTCCGAGGACACCAAGATCTGGGGTTACGGCGACATCTGCGGGGACACGAACACCAGTGAAGGCGGCCAGGGCGGCACCGAGTGCACCGAGGCCGAACTGGAGGCGGCTGCCAAGAAGGGCGTCAGCGCCGAGGTCGTGATCAGCAACGGCATCGCGACCACCATCCGCGACGACCACTGAGCCGCCCCCCCACGGCGAACCGGTGGACGGCCCCTGCGCCTCGATGCGGGCCCTCACCGTCTCGCGGTGACCCGGACGCGGGCCGACCGGAACGCGCGGTGCCCGAAGAAGGGGCGGCGCGCTGGATCGCAATGACCCTGCAGTCGGTGGTTCGGGGCGAAGAGGAGGAAGAGGAGGAAGAGGAGGAAGAGGAGGAACTGCGCGGGGCCGTCCGGCCGAGGGAACGTGCCGTAGGGCGCGGAGACGGAGGGACGGAAGAGGGGGGGGCGAGCCTCGGGCTCGCCCCCCTCGCTGCCGTCAGGCGGACGGGTTGACGACCACCTTGGCCGAGTTGTTCTTGGGGTTCGGGTCGAAGATGAAGGACGTGCCGTAGCTGGGGCGGGCGGCGACACGGCCCGTCGCGTCGGGGACGACCCGGTCGATGCGCAGCTGGAACGGGAAGCTGACCTTCAGGTCCGGCTTGGCCGACACCGGCAGGGTGCAGACGTAGTGGCCGGCGGCCTGGTCGTCGCCGGATCCCCAGGCGCTGTGGCAGGTGTCGGGCACGGACGTGGCGGTGGTGCCCTCCGGGAGGTAGAAGTCGAGCAGGGCGGCCGGTTCGCCGGAGCTGACGTTGCCGACCCAGGCCGGGCCGCGGTTGGTGAAGCGGAAGGCGGCGGTGACGGTGTCGCCGGCCGCGCCGCTCACCTCGGTGCCGTGCACGGCGAAGTCGGCGGTGTTGTCGGCGTCGATGCGCCAGGCGCCGCCGTTGTTCGAGCTGTCGAGGTCGGTGGCGTCGCCGCCGGGCTGGACCTCGTAGTCGAACCGCTCGTACAGCGCGTGGCCGGTGACGGCGAGCCGCAGCGGCTCCGGCAGCTCCACGGTGGCGCCGGGCGCGACGTCGGTGTCGAAGGAGCAGGTCACGTACGTCATGGACGGGTACTCGTTGTCGGCGTCGTCCGGCCCGGTGTAGGTGCACTGCGGGTAGCGGGTGACGATGTCGAGGCCGTACGTCGCCCACAGCCGTACGCGGAAGCCGTGGGCGGTCTCGTTGCCGGTGTTGGTGACGGAGAACGGCATGGTGAGCGTGGTGCCGGGCGCGACGCCGGTGACGTCCTGCGGGGCGCTGATGCCGAGGTCCGGCCCGGAGCCGACGGTGACGAAGGTCTCCGCGAAGCCCTGCGGGGCGACGAGCTTGCCGTCGGGGCCGCCGGTGGCCTCGGCGGAGTACTCGATCGCGCCCCGCGCTCCCACGGCGGCGCCGGCGGCGGCCCGCACCTTCAGTTCCACCTGTGCGCTGTAGCGGGTCGGCACGTCCCCGGTGTCGCAGACGGCGACGGTGCCGGCGTCGTTGGGCGTGCAGGTGTCGGGCCAGGACACCTCGGCGACCCCGGCGAGTCCGGAGGCGTCGACGGTCAGCCGTCCGTCGGTGACGGTGAAGTTGTCGTTGTCGTGGTACAGGCCCAGCGCCAGCGACCGGTACGGCGCGGTACCGCCGTCCGGAGCGACGGTGACCGCCTGCTCGTACGGCGCCTGGATCCACAGCCGATCGCTCTGCGCCTCGCCGTCGGCGAAGGCGGTCCCGCTCGCGAGACCGGCGACGACCAGCGCCCCCACGGCTCCGGCACATGCCCCATGACGCAGCATGCGCCCGACGGAGACAGAACTCATGACATCCCCCCAGATGGGACAGAAGACACCCCGGCGCATCTGCCGACGCCGGGCGCGAGTTGGACGACCTGCCGAGGCGGAAGGTTGTGGGGGAGGGGGAGAGGTGGCGCAGTTCACAGGCCGTTCGAGGGAGTGGTCGCGTCCGTCGGCACCTCCGCCCAGACCGTCTTGCCCACGGGGCGGCGCAGTGCGAAGCCCCAGCGTGCGGACAGGGCGTCCACCAGGAACAGGCCGCGGCCCGATTCGCCGTCGGGGTACGAGGAGGGCGGAGCGAGCGGCGGTCGTTTTGTCGCGGCGGCGT
Source organism: Streptomyces echinoruber (assembly GCF_014651135.1). Taxonomy (GTDB): domain Bacteria; phylum Actinomycetota; class Actinomycetes; order Streptomycetales; family Streptomycetaceae; genus Streptomyces; species Streptomyces echinoruber. The sequence goes on along the minus strand of NZ_BMWH01000007.1, from coordinate 157,485 downwards.
CGGAGACCTCGATCCGCACCAGGCTTGACATCTCGTCGAGGGCAAGACGGAGACCGAAGTCGCGCCCGGGAACGCGGCCGTGCCGCACCGCGTTCGCGGCGAGCTCCGCGACGACGAGGGCGACCGTGCACGACACCTCCGACGCCGGCGGGTGACCCCACTCCTCCATGCGCCGCACCGCGAGGCGCCGGGCGAGCCGCGCGCCCCGCGGCGAGGAGGCGAACTGCGCGACGAGCGACGGGGGTTCGGCGGTCCCGCCGTCGCGCAGGACGGCTTCTCCCACAGCTTCCCCCACGGCTTCTCCCACGGCGGTCTCGGCGCTCTTTCGCGGTTCTTCGCCCGAGGTGGTCGTTCCGGTCAGCACAGCGTGTCCGTCCTTGCCTGTGAGCACGGGGACGTCTCGCGAGGTAGGCGAGTCGTTACGTTCCGTGCCCAAGAATCGTCCGGCGGGCCTACGCTCGGAAGGTGACGCAGCATTACCTTTCGGATCGTAAGGAACGGAAGTGACGCCTTGGCCAACGGCATTGATCCCAGTGCGTCGATGGCGGCGCTGTTCGGGGCGCGCGTCCGCAGACTCCGTACGGCCGCCGGGCTGACCCAGGCCGAACTCGGCCGGCTGGTGCACGTCGTCGGCACCCGGATCACGCAGATCGAGCGCGCCTCCGGGGCGAAACCGACGCTGGAGCTGGCCCGGGCGCTCGACGCCGCTCTCGGCGCGGACGACCTGCTGGTCGAGCTGTGGCCGTATGTGTATCGGGAGGCGTTCCCGGACTGGTCGCGGAAGTTCATGGAGTACTCGGAGCGGGCGACGGCCGTCCGCGAATACGCGGCTCATGTGGTGCCTGGCTTGTTGCAGACGGAGGACTACGCGCGGGCGGTGCTGGGAGTCGGTCGAACACTCGGCAGCAAGGAGCAGTTGGAAGAGCGAGTCGCCCTTCGCATGGGGCGACAGGAGCGCCTCGGTACGCCCGACCGACCCGAGTTGTGGGTGGTCCTCGACGAGGCGGTGCTCAGGCGTCCCGTCGGCGGCCAGGCGGTGATGCGCGAGCAGTTGGCGCGGCTGCTCAGAACCACGGCGGAACCTCACATCACCGTGCAGGTACTGCCGTTCGACCAGGGCGAGCACGAGGTCATGGGCGGCTCGCTCACGGTGCTCACCATGCCGGACGGCTCGGAGATCGCCTACACGGAAGGCGCGCACTACGGCCAACTCATCGAGGATCCGGATGAGGTCAGGAGATTCGCGCTGACCTACGATCGGCTGCGGGCGGCGGCCCTGCCCCCGCTCATGTCACTCGGCATGATCCGATCCGTGATGGAGGGCAACCACCGTGGAGCGAAGGTCCCGTCCCGATCTGAACGACGCCGCCTGGCGCAAGAGCAGCTACAGCAATCAGGAAGGCGGCAACTGCGTCGAGGTGGCCGACGGGTTCCGGGACGTCGTCCCCGTCCGTGACAGCAAGGTCCCGCACGGTCCGGCGCTGGTTTTCGGGGCCGGTTCCTGGGCCGCTTTCATAGGTGAGTTGAAGGCCGGCCGGCATCGCGCCTGAGGTGATCGCGGCAGGTTTCAGTCCCCTGAAACCCGAGCCGGGGGACTGAAACCCCGCTGAAGTCGTTCTGAATCTCCCCGGCCGCACGCTCCGGGGCATGACGACGACGGACCAGGAACTCGCGATCGCGGCCACCGGGCTGCGCAAGTCCTACGGGGACAAAACCGTCCTCGACGGCATCGACATCCACGTGCCCGCGGGTACGGTCTTCTCCCTCCTCGGGCCGAACGGCGCGGGCAAGACCACGGCGGTCAACATCCTGTCCACCTTGATCTCGGCGGACGGCGGGCAGGCGCGGATCGCCGGGCACGACCTCGTCGCCGAGGCTCAGGCGGTGCGGGCCGCCATCGGGGTCACCGGCCAGTTCTCCGCCGTGGACGGCCTGATCACCGGCGAGGAGAACATGCTCCTCATGGCCGACCTGCACCACCTTCCCCGTGCGGAGGGCCGGCGGGTGATCGCCGAGCTGCTGGAGCGGTTCGACCTGGCCGAGGTCGCGAAGAAGCCCGCCTCGACCTACTCCGGCGGCATGAAGCGCCGCCTCGACATCGCCATGACTTTGGTCGGCAGTCCGCGGATCATCTTCCTCGACGAGCCGACCACGGGCCTCGACCCGCGTTCCCGCCACACCATGTGGCAGATCATCCGTGAGCTGGTCTCCGGCGGTACCACCGTCTTTCTCACCACCCAGTACCTGGAGGAGGCCGACCAGCTCGCCGACCGCATCGCGGTGCTCAACGGCGGCCGACTCGTCGCCCAGGGCAGTGCCGAGGAGCTCAAGCGGCTCGTCCCCGGCGGCCATGTGCGGCTGCGCTTCTCCGATCCGGCGGCCTACGAGCGGGCGGCGACCGCGCTGCGTGAGACGACGCGTGACGACGAGGCGCTGACCCTGCAGATCCCCAGCGACGGCAGCCAGCGCGAACTGCGCGCCATCCTCGACTGGCTCGACAGCGCCGGTGTCGAGGCCGACGAGCTGTCCGTGCACACCCCGGACCTGGACGACGTGTTCTTCGCCCTGACCGGCAGCTCCGTACCCGACCGGTCCACCGCCCCCGCCCGGCCCACCGGGTCCGCCGGGTCCACCGGGTCCACCGGGCCCACCGGGCCCATCAAGTCCGCCCAGTCCGCTCAGTCCGCTCAGTCCACTGAGTCCGCCCAGTCCGCCGGCAAGGAGACCGTCCGATGAGCGCCGCCACCCACGCCTTCCGCGACAACCTCACCATGCTGCGGCGCAACCTCCTGCACGCGCGCCGCTACCCCTCCCTCACCCTGAACCTCCTGCTCACCCCGGTCATCCTGCTGCTGCTCTTCGTGTACGTCTTCGGCGACGTGATGAGCGCCGGCATCAACGGCGGTCACGCGGACCGTTCCGACTACGTCGCCTACCTCGTCCCCGGCATTCTGCTGCTGACCGTGGCCATGACCTCGCTCGGCACCGCGGTGTCCGTGGCCACCGACCTGACCGAGGGCATCATGAACCGGTTCCGCACCATGGCGATCTCCCGCGCGTCCGTCCTGATCGGCCACGTGATCGGCAGCGTGATCCAGACGTTGACGGCTCTGGTGCTGGTCCTGGCCATCGGGGTGGCCGTCGGCTTCCGGCCCGACGCGACGCCGGTGGAGTGGATCGCGGCGGCCGGGCTGATGGCCCTGGTCAGCCTCGCGCTCACCTGGATCGCGGTCGGCATCGGACTGGTGAGCCCCAACCCCGAGGGCGCCAGCAACATCGGGACGCCGCTGGTGATGCTGCCGTTCCTGTCCAGCGCGTTCGTGCCGGTGGACGCCATGCCGGGCTGGTTCCGCTGGTTCGCCGAGTACCAGCCGTTCTCGCCCGCCATCGAGACCCTGCGCGGGCTGCTGCTGGGCAGCGGGATCGGCACCCGGAACGCGGCGTTGGCCGTCGCCTGGTGCCTGGGACTGACCCTGCTGGGCCACCTGTGGTCCAAGGCGCGGTTCAACCGCGAACCGCGGCGGTGAGGACACGGTTCAACTGTGAGCCGCGGCGGTGAGGGCGCGGTTCAACCGCGAGCCGCGGCGGTGAGGGCGCGGTTCAACCGCGAGCCGCGGCGGTGAGGGCGCGGTTCAACTGCGAGCCGCTGCGGTGAGTTCGCGCAGTGCCGTGGCCCGCAGCTCCTCCCGCCCCAGGGCGGCGTACGCCGATCGCGCGTCGGCGTACGCCGCCCGGTCGGCGTCCTCGGCCGCCTGCCGGGACCGGGCCGAGGACAGGGTGGGGAACTCCCGCATCACCGGCATCCGTTCCGCCAGCGCCACCAGCCGTACGGCCGTCGTGTCGCCCGCGGCCAGCCCGGCCAGGCCGAGCGCCAGCAGGACCGTGCCGTACACCGGCAGTTCCACCGGGGACCTGTCGTCCGAGGATCCGGACAGCATCCCGAGCAGCCGTTCCCGCAACCGCTCGGCCAGGTGGGCCACCGGCTCGAGCCGGCCGTGGAGCGCGTGCGCCGCCAGCGCGGTCGACTGCACCTGAAGCGACCACTGCTCCACGAACGGGTCGCCGGCCTGCATCCGGCTGCCCTCCCGCAACCGCTCCGCCGCCCGGCGCCACAGCCCGAGCCCGACCTCGGTCAGCCCCCGGGCCAGCGCGATCTCCGCCCGGGCCGCCAGGTCGGGGGCGTAGATCTGGGCGGGCTCCGGCTGCCGGTCCAGGGCGGCGAGCTCCAGCCAGTACTCCGCCTCGTCGACCTCCCCGCGCTGCAGGCAGGCGAGCACCAGCCCCCAGCGGACGCCGATCGCGTCCAGCCAGTCGCCGGCCTTGCCGGTCTCGCCGAGCGCGTCCAGCGCGTCCAGCGCGGCGCGCAGATGGTCGTACGCCTCCGCGCCCCGTTCGGTCTTCAGGCACAGCTCGCTGATCCGCCCGTGGCCGAGCAGGTGCATGGCCGGGTTGCCGAGCGGCTCCAGCGCGTCGAGCATCCGGCGGGCGAACCGGAGCGCGCGTTCCGTATCGTGCTCGGATTCCCACACGTAGCTGGCGACGCCCGCCGCGACACCCGCCAGCAGGGGCTCGTCGGCGTCGCACAGCTCCCGCAACCGCGCGTACCGCGGCGGGTGCATGTCCGGCACGGCGCACAGCACGACGGCCGCCGCCCGCATCAGGGTGTCCGGCGGGGCGGGCGGCAGCCGGCGCAGCGTGACGAGATGGCGTACGGCGTGCGGGCCGTAGCCCATGAAGAGGCTGGCGGTGCACGTCGCCGCCGCGCTGCGGGTCGGTTCGACGTCCTCGGGGCCGGGGCGGAAACGGGACAGCGGCCCGCCGGTGTCGGCGGCGAGCGCGGCGAGCCGGGCGTAGTGGGTGTCGGTGGCCCACAAGGAGGCCAGTACGGCGGTGACGGCCGCGATCGTGGGCCCGTCGTCGCGGGCCAGCGCGTACCGCAGCGCCAGGACGAGGTTGTCCTGCTCGGCCCGCAGGCGCATCCAGAAGGGCAGCGGATCGCCGCGGAACAGCACGTCGTGGTGGGCCCGGCCGAAATCCCGCGCCCAGGACAGGAACCGGTCGGTCACCCCCTCGTCCTCGCCGGCCTCGGCGCGCCGGGCGGCGCTGAACTCCCGCAGCGTCTCCAGCATGTGGAAACGCACCCCGGAAGGACTGTCGCCCACCTTGATCAGCGACTGGTCGGCCAGTTGCTCCAGCAGGGCCAGCGCGTCCCCGGTCTCGCCGAGCACGTACTGCGCCGCGTCCTCGGCGAAACCGCCGGGGAACACCGACAGCGCGCGCAGCGCCGCCCGGCCGTCGGGCTCCAGCAGGTTCCAGCTCCACTCGACCACGGCCTGCAGCGTGCGATGCCGCTCGGGTGCGTCGCGGGCGCCGCCGCGCAGCAACGCGAACCGGTCCCGCAGCCGGCGCGAGATGTCGGCCACGGAGAGCACCCGCACCCGGGCCGCGGCCAGCTCCACGGCCAGCGGCAGCCCGTCCAGATGGCGGCAGATCTCGGCCACCTGATCGGCGGGCAGCTCCACGCCGGGCCGGGCGGCCCGCGCCCGCTGCTCGAAGAGCTCGACCGAGGTCTCCAGGGGGAGCTCCGGCAGGGCGTACACGAACTCCGAGGTCAGCCCCAGCGGAGCGCGGCTGGTGGCCAGGATCCGCAGCTCCTTCGACCGCGCCACCAGCTCCTGCACGAGACCGGCCGCGCCGGCGATCACGTGCTCGCAGTTGTCCAGCACCAGCAGGGCGGGGCCCGGACCCAGCACACCGACGATGCCGCCCACCACGTCCTGGTCCGTGCCGCCGGCGAACTGCCGGCCCTCCCCGGCGCCGACGGCCGAGGCCACCTCCCCGGGCACGTCCTCGTCGGCGGTGACACCGACCAGGCTGACGAAGTGCACCACAGGCTGCTCGGCCGCCCGGCTCACCGCGTGGGAGAGACGGGTCTTGCCCAGTCCGCCGGGCCCGACGACGGTGACCACCCGGGCCCGACGCAGCAGCTCGGCCACGGCGGCGATGTCGGTGTCCCGCCCCAGCAGAGGGTTCGCCTCGTGCGGCACGCCGTGGCGGACGGGCGGCACGTCCGCCCGCAGCAACTCCTGGTGCACGGCCCGCAGGCCGGGCCCCGGATCGGTCCCCAGCTCGTCGCGCAGACCGCGGCGGTAGGCGTCGTAGCGGCTCAGCGCCGCCGCCCGCCCCGCCGTGGCGGCCTCGCAGCGCAGCAGCTCCGCCAGCACCTCCTCGTCCCGCGGCCGCTCCCGGACCAGCTCGGCCAGCGGCGCGGCGGCCTCCTCCCGCCGCCCCGTCCGGGCCAGCGCGAGCGCCCGGGAGCGGACCAGCGAACGGTGCGCCCGGAGCCGGTCCAGGCGCAGCGCCACCACCGGATCGTGCAGATCCTCCCCCGCTCCGGCGCCCACACCGCCGTCCCACAGGGCCAGGCCCGCCTCGGCCCGCGCCAGGGCGCCTTCGTGGTCCCCGGCCCGCGCGTGCTCGGCGCTCGCCGCCTCGTGCAGCAGCAGCGCCGAAGCGTCGACCCGCGTCTCCTCCAGCGCCAGCCGGTAACCCGCCGGGGTGCTCACGACCAGGTCCGCGCCCAGTAGCGCCCTCAGCCGCGACACCAGCACCTGCACCGCCTTGCCCGGCCGCTCCGGCAACTCGTCCGGCCACAGCCCCTCCACCAGCCGGCCGGTGCTGCAGCCGGTGCGCAACTCCTGCGCGAGCAACGCCAACAACCCGCGCAGCCGGGGCGCGGTGATCTCCCGTCCACGCCAGGCGACTCGGGGCAGCAGGACCAACTCGGTCGTCACAGGTGCAGATTAGGGGGTGTCCGGCAGGTTCATGTCCTGCCGGGGGCTGGCCGACGGGGCTGGCCGACGGGGCTGGCCGACGGGTCTGGCCGACGGGTCTGGCCGACGGGTCGGTCCGACGGGTCGGTTCGACGGGTTTGGCCGACGGGGCTGGCCGACGGGTCGGTCCGACGGGTCGGTCCGACGGGTCGGTTCGACGGGTTTGGCCGACGGGGCTGGCCGACGGGTCGGTTCGACGGGTTTGGCCGACGGGTCGGTCGTAGGCCCGGTCGTCGGTCCGGTCATCGGTCCGGTGGGGAGGCACTAGTGTCCTCGGCCATGACCGAACCCGCCTCGTCACCTGCGACGACCACTCCTGCCTCGCCGTCTGGGACGACCGCTTCTGCCTCGCCGGCCGTGCCGACCGAACCCGCCTCGCCGCCTTCGTCGCCTTTATCGTCCGGGGTGGCCGAACCCGCCTCGTACCTCGACGCGACCGCGGACGCCTACGACGCCGTCGCCGTCCGCTACGTCGAACTGTTCCGCGACGCGCTCGACGCCCTCCCGCTGGACCGCGCCGTGCTCGCCGCGTTCGCCGAACTCGTGCGGAGCACCGGCGCCGGGCCCGTGGCCGAACTGGGATGCGGCCCCGGGTGGGTGACCGCGCACCTGCGGGACCTGGGGCTGGACGTCTTCGGTGTCGACCTGTCGCCGGTGATGATCGAACTGGCCCGCAAGGCCTACCCGGACCTGCGGTTCGAGGTCGGTTCCATGGACGCCCTGGACCTGGCCGACGGCACGCTGCGGGGCATCGTGTCCTGGTACTCGGTCATCCACATCCCGCCGCGGGACGTGCCCGCGTACCTCACCGAGTTCCGGCGGATGCTCGCGCCCGGCGGCCACCTCCTGCTCGCCTTCTTCGAGTCGGAGGGCGGGCCGGTCGCGGCGTTCGACCACAAGGTGCTGACCGCCTACCGGTGGCCGGTCGACGAACTCGCGAAGCCGGCCGGCGAGGCCGGGTTCACCGAGGTCGGACGGATGCTGCGCGAGCCGGGCGAGGAGGAGCGGTACCGTCGGGGTCATCTGCTGATGCGCAGGGACGGGTGATACGCGGGGACGGGTGATACGCCGGGACGGGTGATACGCCGGGACAGGCGGACCGAGTGATCATCCGCCCGCGCGGGGCCCCCGCCCGCGGCGCCCGTCGCGCACCGCCCTCCACCGGCCCGCCGGCTCACCGGGCGAGGGCCTCAGGTCACGCTGTCCATCAGGCGCCGCGCGTCCGTCTCCGACGCGTCGGGCGGCACCACCAGGAGGTCCAGGCGGCCGCAGCCGGGGGCGAGGAGGCAGATGGTGGGCGGGTCCTGCGACGCGTGGGTCGTCCTGCACAGGCGGACGGGCCGGTCGGCGACGAGTATGCGAGCGGGGCCGGCGGGCCAGAGGGCGGAGCTGACCGTCACGCTGGTGATCTCACCGCAGTCGGGCGGCAACTCGGCCAGGAGCGCGGGGAGTTCGGCCGCCAGGTCGTAGGAGCGGGGCCACCACGCGCCGTCGATCGCCCGGGGCTGTCTGCCGTGCTCCGGTTGCGCCGCGAGCCGCAGGCGGGCCGAGGTCGCCGAGGTCGGGGAGTGGAGTGGAGGTGGGGCGGCGTCCATGACGGCTCCTGTGGGGTGTGCGGCCCGGCGCCGGGCGGCGTCCGTCCGAGGTGGGGTGGTCGGCCGGGAGGGGCTGACCGGTGCCGAACCGGGGGAGGGGAGCGGTGCCGTGCGAGCAGTCCGGTGCGTGGCGCGGCGGAGGTCCCGGTTACCTCAACCGTACGCCTGCTCCTGCCGCCGGGTGGCACGCTGCGGTTTCGCGTCGGACTCGGATTTGTCCCCGCGAGGGAGGGGAATCTGTGGTGGCTGGAGCACTTGTCCGGACCCGGGGAGTTAGGGTTGTCGCATCAGGCAGACGGTGCCGAAGCCCTCGGAGCGCGGGTGCCGCGCGCCCGGGTTCCTCGCCACGTCCCCGGAACAAGGTGCTATGCCCGCTGACAACTCCCCTGGCGCCGGCAACCTCGACGACGACGACTACCCGGCCTACACCATGGGGCGGGCCGCCGACATCCTCGGCACCACACCCGCCTTCCTCCGGGCCGTCGGCGCGGCCGGGCTGATCACGCCGCTGCGTTCCGAGGGCGGCCACCGCCGTTACTCCCGCCGCCAGTTGCGTATCGCCGCCCGTGCCCGCGAACTCGTCGACCAGGGCACTCCCATCGAGGCCGCCTGCCGCATCATCGCCCTGGAGGACCAACTCGAGGAGGCCCTCCGGCAGAACGAGGAAATGCGCCGCGAACTGGACGAGCGGGGAGCGGATGCCCGGCCCGGTGCGGATGCCCGGCCTGGTGCGGATACCTGACGCGGCCGATGCAGAAATACGCGGTCCGGCAGGTGGAGAATTTCGTACGGTGTGCGATTTTCCGGCAGCCTGTGCTAGCGTAGTGGCAGTTGCGGTTTTGGTTACCAAAGACATGTTTCTTTGCGGAGCTTTCCGGGATTCTCCGGAGGGGTGATCACAGCGGCGACTCGGGGTCCGCAAAGTGCGGATCCCGGCACTGCCCCCGAGGGAGATTCAATATGGCATCTGGCACCGTGAAGTGGTTCAACGCGGAAAAGGGCTTCGGCTTCATCGAGCAGGACGGCGGCGGCGCCGACGTGTTCGCCCACTACTCGAACATCGCCACCTCCGGCTTCCGCGAGCTTCAGGAGGGCCAGAAGGTGACCTTCGACGTCACGCAGGGCCAGAAGGGCCCGCAGGCCGAGAACATCGTTCCCGCCTGACGCTGACGCGAACCAGCGCCGGCGCTGACGCCGACGCGAACCATGTGGCTGGGGCCCGCACTTCGGGGTGCGGGCCCCAGCCCATTGTTTTCCCGCGTCTCCCGCGTCTCCCATTTCTTCCGCGCCTTCCACGTCTCCCGCGCCTTCCATGTCTCTCGCGTTTTCCTCTCGTTCGCTCCGGCTTCCTGATTCCCTCTCCTCCCCTCTCGGCCTCCCGGGTTTTTCCTTTCCGTTCCGCCTGGTCTTTTCCCCTCACTGACCGGACCGGTCGGTTCACGATTCTTCGGCTCGCCCTGGGATTCCTGGTGCGGTCCGCAACCGGAAGGAACGGGCTCGGGAGAAATCACTCGGCACGTGCCGCCGCTTCGAGGAAGGTTTCCCCATGAACAGAACCCCCACGGGCTCCGCGCGGGGCAGCCGCTCGCGCAGGAGCGGGAAGAGGGCGCGGCCCACCGCCCGCCGGGGGGAGTTCGCCCTGCCGGCCGTCCGCACCGAGGCGCTGCCGGCGGTGGAGGCGTTCGCCGACCTCGACATGCCCGGGCGCCTGCTGACCACGCTGCGCGCCAAGGGCGTGACCGCGCCCTTCCCGATCCAGGCGGCGACGCTGCCGAACGCGCTGGCCGGCCGTGACGTCCTGGGCCGCGGCCGCACCGGCTCGGGCAAGACGCTCGCCTTCGGCCTGCCCCTGATGGCCCGCCTGGACGGGCAGCGGGCCGAGTCCCGGCAGCCGCTCGCCCTCGTCCTCGTACCGACCCGGGAACTGGCCCAGCAGGTCACCGCCGCGCTCACCCCCTACGCCCGGGCCCTGCGGCTGCGGATCGTCACGGTGGTCGGCGGTGTGTCGATCGGTCCGCAGGCGCGTGCGCTGCGCGACGGCGCCGAGGTCGTCGTCGCGACACCCGGCCGCCTGCGGGACCTCGTCGAGCGCGGCGACTGCCGGCTGGACCGCGTCGGCGTCACCGTCCTGGACGAAGCCGACCAGATGACCGACATGGGCTTCCTGCCGCAGGTGACCGCCCTCCTCGACCAAGTGGGGCCCGACGGGCAGCGCCTGCTGTTCTCGGCCACCCTCGACCGCGACGTCGACCTGCTCGTCCGCCGCTACCTCCACGATCCCGTGGTCCACTCGGTCGACCCGGCGGCGGGCGCCGTCACCACCATGGAGCACCACCTGCTGCACGTGCACGACACCGACAAGCACGCCACCGCCACGGAGATCGCCGCCCGCGACGGACGAGTGATCATGTTCCTGGACACCAAGCACGCGGTGGACCGGATGGCCAGGCGCCTGCTGTCCGCCGGTGTGCGGGCCTCGGCCCTGCACGGGGGCAAGTCCCAGCCGCAGCGCACCCGGACGCTCACCCAGTTCAAGGACGGCCACATCACGGTCCTGGTGGCCACCAACGTCGCGGCCCGCGGCCTGCACGTCGACGACCTCGACCTCGTCGTCAACGTCGACCCGCCCGGTGACCCCAAGGACTACCTGCACCGCGGCGGCCGTACCGCCCGCGCCGGCGAGTCCGGCACCGTCGTCACCCTCGTCCTGCCGCACCAGCGCCGCGCGGTGGACCGGCTGATGGCCGACGCCGGCATCACCCCGCGCACCGCCCGGGTCCGTCCGGGCGATGCCGAACTGCACCGCATCACCGGCGCCCGGACGCCCTCCGGGATCCCCGTCACCGTCACCGCGCCGGCCGCCGAACGCCCCGATCCCTCCGGCCGCGGTCCCGGCTCCTCCGGCCGCGGTCGTGGCGGACGGGGCCGTCGGTCCTCCGCGCGCACACCCCGTTAGCCGCCCCCGCGGGAAGACGCGCGGGGCACCGGCAGCACCAACGCCCACGCCGACACCACACCAGGTCCGAGCGCACGACGAGGCCGGACGGCAAGGAGCCGTCGGAGAGGGGTCGCATGAAGGACGTCACCGGAAGCTTCGCGGCGGGCGCCCCGGCGGGCGGGTCGCGTACGTACCGGATGCCCGCGGCCAGGCTGAGGCTCCTTCCGAACGCCGGTCACGGCCCGCTGGACGGTGCCTGGTGGCCGCGCAGCCACGTGCTGGAACTGGAGCTGCCGGCGCTGCTCGTCGCACTCGGTCCCGGCCTCGGCACCGTCACCCGTGTCACGGTGGACACGGCGGCCTGGCCCGACGTCCCGCGCACGGTGATGGCGCCCGGTCACGTGATCGAGGTGGCGCTGTCGGGGGTCGTCACCGAGACGCACGCCATCATGCTGGACTGCGGCGCCGCAGGGCGCCGGGAGCTGCTGGTCGTCCCGCCCGGCGAGTCCGCCGCAGCGGCCGACTGGCTGCTGACCACCGCCGCCGACCCGCACAACGCGCTGACGGCCCCGCACCTGCTGGCGCTGGCCGAGGCGGGTTTCGGCACCACCTGACCGCCCGGCCCACGGCGGAACCGGCCTCCGGCGGAACCGGCCTCCGGCGGAACCGGCCTCCGGCGGAACCGGCCTCCGGCGGAACCGGCCTCCGGCGGAACCGGCCTCTGGAGGAAGCGGCCTCTGGAGGAAACGGACACCTCCCGCGGTGACGTGTTCCGCTCCGCCGCCGGCAGAAGATGAACATTTTCCGTACGCGAGGTGTACAACTCTCCCCGCGCTTCCCCTGTCGAACACGGCGAACTCAGGTCTGTCCGCGCGTCCGGCCGGAAGAACCACGAGGGGGGAGCACTGTCCATGATGATCCGTCGGTTGTGCGGAGTCCTGCGCGTGCGCGGGGCGACCGACCTGCTGCTCGCGCTCCTGCTCGGCGCCGGCTTCGCCGCGCTGCCCGTCTGCGCGCTGCTGCCGTCGCTGTGGGGCTTCGCGGCGGCGTCGGCCGTGACGTACGCCGCGGACGAGGCCCTGCACGCGCGGGCGCCGGGCTTCGTGCGGCGCCTGGCGACGCTGCACCTCGACCGCAGCATGCGGTTCGCCCTGCGCACGGTGATGCTGCTGGCCCTGGCCGGCCGGCTGGACGCGCCGGACGCGGTGCTGGTCGCCGCGTTCACCGTGTTCGGCGCGCACTTCGCGCTGACGATGCTGTACACGGCGGTGCACCACGCCATCCGCCGGCGTCGGGTGCTGCCCCTGGTGGTACGCAACCTGGACCTGAGCGCGCTGCCGATACCGAAGCAGCCGCCCGCCCTCCTCGAGAGGCGCTTCCTGCGCAAGCTGCTCCACCTGGACCTGGCGGCCCACGCCGGACTGCTGACCGCGCTGGCCACCGGCGCCCGGGGACCGGCCTGGGGCGGCCTCGCCCTCACCGCCGGCGCGAGCGTCGCGGCCGTGGTCGCGCTGCTGGGGCAGTACCGCAGGGCGCGCCGGATGCCCGGACGGGACGAGGTCTTCGCCCAGGTCAACCGCCGGCTGGCCGAGTACCGGCCCGAGGTGGCGCTGTACTTCAGCTTCGCCGCGGTCTCCCGGGACTTCATGTACCAGGTCAACATGTGGATCGAGACGCTGGAGCGGCTCGACCTGCGCCCGGTGATCATCCTCCGGGAGCGGGCCTCCTTCCGCTACCTCAGCCGCACCTGGATCCCGGTGGTCTGCGTGCCCAGGGCCGACGACCTGGCCGAGCTGGAGCTGTCCACCGTCCGCGTCGTCCTCTACCCGGGCAACGCCGGCAAGAACGTGCACATGCTGCGCGTCGCCGAGGCCAAGCACGTCTTCATCGGCCACGGCGACAGCGACAAGCTCGCCAGCAGCAACCGCGTCAGCAAGGTGTACGACGAGATCTGGGTGGCCGGCCGTGCGGGCCGCGACCGCTACCGGCGCGTCCGGCACGCCATCAGCGACAGCGCCATCGTCGAGGTGGGCCGCCCCCAGCTCGCCCCGATCCGCCTGCACGCCGACCACGTCCCCGGCCCGCTGCCCACCGTCCTGTACGCCCCCACCTGGGAGGGCTGGAGCGACGACGACTGCCACACCTCCCTGATCCCCATGGGCGTGCCCCTGGTCGAAAGGCTCCTCGCGGAGGAGGTGCGGGTCCTGTACAAGCCGCACCCGCTCACCGGCAGGCGCTCGGCCGAGGCGGCCGCCGCCGACCGGGCGATCCGGGAACTGCTGCGCGCCGACAACCAGCGGCGTGGCGCCGCCGAGGCGGAGGCCGCCCTCGCCGCCGCCGGACCGCGGCTGCGGGAGATACGGGCCCGCCTCGACGAACTGTCCGGCCGGCTCCGGGGCGACGACGCCCAGCAGATGCGCGAGGCGCGCGTCCCGGACCGCGCGGCCGCGGCCGAGTGGCAGGAGCTGTGCGCCGCATGGCACCGGATCTTCTGGGAGAGCCGGGGCCCGGTCCGACACCAGGTGGTCCTCGACCAGCTGCCGACGCTGTACGAGTGCTTCAACCAGGCGGACCTCCTCGTCAGCGACATCTCCTCGGTCGTCGCCGACTTCGTCGCCAGTCTCAAGCCGTACGTCCTCACCAACCCGCGCGACCTGCCCGACGAGGAGTTCCGGGCCGCGTACACCACGGCCGGCGGCGCCTACCTCCTCGACCGCGCGTGCACCCGCCTGCCGGAGATCCTGCGCTCGGTCCGCGCCCCGTACGACGACCCGATGGCGCCGCACCGCCGCGCCCTCAAGGAGTACGTCCTGGGCCCCGACCGCCCAACGTCCCTGGAGCGCTTCAACACCGCCTGCAACGCCCTGGCGGCCAAGGCGGCGGCGGAGCGCGCGGAGGCGATCGCGGAACAGGCGGCCTGAGACGGACGGCGGGCCGTCGGTCATTCGCCGGTCGCCGGGCACCGGGGGCCGATTGTCGGCCGTCGGTCATCGATCACCGATTGTCGGCCGTCGGTCATCGATCACCGGTCGTCGGCCGTCGGTCATCGATCACCGGCGTCGGTCGCCGACCTCCGACCTCCGGCTCGCGGGCGTGCGAGGGGCGCTCCCGGTAATTCCGCGCGCCCCATCGCGGCACCTGCGACAATTCAGCCATGACCACGCTCAAGTCCAAGCTGCAGGACGACCTGAACACCGCGATCAAGGAGCGCGACGAGCTGCGCTCCTCGACGCTCCGCCTGACCCTGGCCGCGATCACGAAGGAGGAGGTCGCGGGCAAGGAGAAGCGGGAGCTGTCGGACGACGAGGTGCTGAAGGTGATCACGCGGGAGGCCAAGAAGCGCCGCGAGGCGGCCGAGGCCTTCGCACAGGGCGGGCGGGCCGAGCAGGCCGAGCGGGAGAAGGCGGAAGGGGAGGTGCTCGCCGCGTACCTGCCCCAGCAGCTCACCGACGCGGAGCTGGAGGAACTGGTCGCGCAGGCCGTCGCCGAGGCGAAGGCGGGCGGCGCGGAGGGCCCGAAGGCCATGGGCGCCGTCATGAAGATCGTCAACCCGAAGGTGGCCGGCCGCGCCGAGGGCGGGCGGGTCGCCGCCGCGGTGAAGAAGGCGCTGGCCGGCTGAGCGGCCGGTCCGCCGACGGTCCGACGGCTGCGGTCCCCGCCCTGCGCAGGGCGGGGACCGCAGCCGTGTCGCGTCGCCGCTAGCGTCGGCGCCAGCCCCCGTTGCCGTTGCCGCCGCCGTTGCCCTGCCCCTGGAAGAAGTTGCCCGGCAGGGAGAACGAGGGCGTCGGGAAGGCGCCGCCGTCGTTGCCGCCGTCGCCGTTGCCGCCGCCGATCAGGCCGCCGAGGAAGCCGCCGTTGTCACCGTTGTTGCCATCGCCGTCGCCGTTGTCGTGGCCGTGGCCCTTGTCGCGGTCCTTGTCGTCGGGGATGTCGACGAGGTGGAAGGAGGGCGAGTCCTGGCCGGCGAGGGCGCCGGTCATGGCGTCCTTCCAGATCGGACCGGGGACCTGGCCGCCGTAGACGAGGTCGTGGTAGACGCCGCCGATGGTGATGTCCACCATCTTGACCTTCTGGGTGGCGCTGCCGACCCAGACCGCGCCGGAGAGGTTCGGGGTGTAGCCGACGAACCACGCGTTGCGGCGCTCGTCCGTCGTACCCGTCTTGCCGGCGTTGTCGCGGTCGGACAGGCCCGCCTCCCGGCCGGTGCCGGAGTCGACCACGCCGCGCAGCAGCGTGTTGACGGTGTCGGCGGTCGTCTCCGACATGGCCCGCGAGCACGTCGACTTGGGCACCGGCAGCGACTTCTGCCGGGTGCCGACCCGCCGGGTGACCGACTCGATGGCGACGGGGGAGCAGTACACGCCGCGGTTGGCGAAGGCGGCGTACGCGGTCGCCATGCGCAGCGGGGAGATGCCCACCGAGCCCAGCGCGATGGCGGGCCGCTCGGGCAGCTTCTCGCCGTCGCCCTGCACGACGTGCAGCGCGTCGGTCATCTTCCGCACCGGGCACAGGCCGATGTCGGAGATCATCTGCACGAAGTAGGTGTTGACCGACTTCGCCATGGCCTCCTTCAGCCGGAAGGGGCCCACCTCCGACTCGCTCTCGTTCTCGACCTTGGCGTGCTCGAGGTTCTTCCACGGCCGCCCGCTGCACGTCTGCACCGGGCTCGGGTACTCCATCTCGTACGGCGACGAGTACTCCTGCGTCGGCGGCCGCCCCTCCTCCAGGGCCGCCGCGGCGACGTACGGCTTGAACGTCGAACCGGTCGGGAAGCCGAAGTTGGAGCCGCCCATGTCCCGGTCGACGGAGTAGTTGTACTCCGTCTCGTTCTTGCCGTAGCCGTACGGCTTCGACTGACCCATCGCCAGGATCCTGCCGGTACCGGGCTGGACGAGGACGGCGGCCGCGGCGACCTTGTCGGACTTGTAGACGTGCTGCCTGATCGAGTCCTGCACCGACTCCTGGGCCTGCGGGTCGAGGGTGGTGCGGATCGTCAGCCCGCCCTGGTTCCAGATCTTGGCGCGCTCCTCGCGCGTCCTGCCGAAGACCGGGCTGTTGAGGAAGACGTGCTCGACGTACTTGCAGAAGAAGCCGGCGCCCTTCACGGCCGTGATGCAGCCGTTCTTCGGCTGGGTGAGGTGCAGGCCGAGCGGGGTCTTCTTCGCGCGGTCCGCCTCCTGCTGGGAGATGTCGCCGAGGTCGGCCATGCGCTGCAGCACGACGTTGCGGCGCCGGATCGCCTCCGTCTCGTCGTTGACCGGGTCGTAGCGGGTCGGCGACTGCACGATGCCGGCCAGCAGCGCCGCCTGCTGGAGGTTGAGGTCCTTGGCGTGTTTGGAGAAGTAACGCTGGGAGGCGGCCTCGACGCCGTAGGCCTGCTGGCCGAAGAAGGCGATGTTCAGGTAGTTCTCGAGGATCTTCTTCTTGCCGAGCTCCTTCTCGACCTGGATCGCGTACTTCAGCTCTTTGATCTTGCGGCCGAGGGTCTGCGCGGTGGCCTGCGCGACCTTCGTCGGGTCGTCGCCGGCCTCCTCGACGAAGACGTTCTTCACGTACTGCTGGGTGAGCGTCGAGCCGCCCTGGGCGACGCCGCCGCTCTGGGCGTTGCGGCTCAGCGCACGCAGCACGCCCTTGGGGTCGACCGCGCCGTGCTGGTAGAAGCGCGAGTCCTCGATCGCGACGATCGCCTTCTGCATGTAGGGCGAGATGTCCTTCAGCTCGACCAGGATGCGGTTGCGGGAGTAGACCTGGGCGATCTGGTCGCCCTCGCTGTCGAGGATCGTGGTGCGCTGGCTCAGCGGCGGGGTCTTGAGGTTGGCCGGGAGTTCGTCGAACCCCTCGACGGAACCCTTGGCCGCCAGCCCCAGCGTGCCGGCCGCGGGCAGGGCGATGCCGGCCAGCACCGCTCCCGCGAGCACACTGACACCGAGGAACTTGGCGGCCTGCTGCGTGGGCGAGAGGCCGCCGCCCGAGCGCTTCTTTGGCATGGGGGCAGCCTAATCGCAAGCCGGGGGCGTTCCGAGGGACCGCACGGTACGCGGTGAGGGACGGCACGCTACGTGGTGAGGGACTGCACGGTACGCGGTGAGGAGCCGCGCGGTACGCGGTGAAGGGCCGCGCGATACGTCCCGAACGTACCGATGCGGTACGGCACGGCGTGCCGGCGTCGGCCGCCTCCCTCGCCATTTGCCGGACAGGCGTACATGCATTGGCCTAAGCTTGCTCCCGGCAGTCACAGCAGTGCGGCCACGTATCCATACGTACGGCGGCCTCGAAACGTTCGGAATCTTCTCGGCCCTCTTCCACAGGGGCCTGCCACCGACGGATGCCGGGGATGCGCCGCGGGCGTGTTGACGGTGCGTCCGAATAGACCTCGTGTGTCACTTGACGTCCCCTGTGGCGCGCCGTATCGGTCCTGGTTCGCCGGGAACGTCGCGTATGTCGCCAGCTCACTCGCCCGGGTGATCTGCCGCTTACCCATAGTCCGTTCGGGCCATTCAAGATTGGGCCCGAAGGGGGTGTTGCACCGTGCCCGCCTTCCGTAACGTCCTCAACTGGCGGTGGTGAATATGCCGCCGCCGCCGTGGGGGAGCCTCGATTCGGGAGAGGACGGCGCCGGTATGGGCTGGGTTACCGACTGGAGTGCGCAGGCCGCCTGCCGCACTACCGATCCGGACGAACTGTTCGTTCAGGGAGCAGCGCAGAACAGGGCCAAGGCCGTGTGCACGGGATGCCCGGTACGCACGGAGTGCCTGGCGGACGCGCTGGACAACCGCGTCGAGTTCGGCGTGTGGGGAGGCATGACGGAGCGGGAGCGGCGCGCCCTGCTGCGCCGGCGGCCCACCGTCACCTCGTGGCGCCGGCTCCTGGAGACGGCTCGCATGGAGTACGAGCGCGGGGCGGGCATCTCCTCCCTCGACGACGACCGGGTGTACGAGAATTACGCGGCGGTGAGCTGACGGGCCTCGGGGAGTCGGCGGACCCTCGGTCCGCTGCCGCCGAAGCGCCCTCGGGCCGTGGGCCGTCCGCGTCCGTCCGGCGCCAGGGCCGTCGGGCCCATCTCCGGCCTCCGGGCAGCCGGGCTGAGCCGTACGCACGCTCGGGCGCCGTGCGCGCGTCGGACGCCGCGCGTACGGGGCAGACGCCGTCTGTACGTGTCGCCATCCGTACGTGTCGCTGTCTGTACGTGGTCTGTACGTGTCATCAGGCGTCACACGCACCCGTCACGCACCGCGCGCACGCCTCAGCGCCTTGCATGCTTCAGCGCCCTGCATGCCGCAGCGTCACGTACGCCTCAGCAGCATGGACGCCTCGACGTCACGTATGCCTGCGGCGTCACATACGCCGCAGCGTCGAACGCCGTGCGCGTCCGCCGCAGACGTGCGCGTACGCCTCAGCCGCACGCGTCCGCGCTCAGGCGTCGGCGGCCTCCGCAGCGGCCGGTGGTGCCGCCTGCTGCCCCGCCGCGGCCAGCCGTTCGCCGATGTCCCGCAGCCCCGCCAGGTCGTGGACGTCGCCGGGCAGGGCGGCCACCTCCGCCACCGCGACCTCGGGGTGCAGGGCGGTGAAGCGGTCCCGGGTGCGCTGCTCGCGGGCGATCAACTGCATCCGCTCGGCGTACAGCCTGAGCAGACCCGCGGTGAGCTGCTCCACCGACCGGCCCTGGTCGGGGAGCTGGTCCGGGCCGGGGGAGTCGGCCTCGGACCCTGACGCGGGCGCGGGAGACGCCGGGGATGACGTGGAGGATTCAGAACTGCCTTGTGTGTCGGGAGAGTTACGCAGTAGTGCCTTCCCGTCCTCCTGATCCACAATGCGGGAGTCCTCAAGATTTTCCGCGGCGGCGAGCGCCCGCTCGGCCGACAACCGGGCGGCGTCGCTGCCGTGGACCCGGTTGAGGACCAGGCCGGCCAGCGGCATCCGCTCCTCGGCGAGGCGCTCCACGAAGTAGGCCGCCTCGCGCAGCGCGTCCCGCTCGGGGGCCGCGACCACCAGGAACGCCGTGCCGGGCGCCTGCAGCAGCTTGTACGTGGCGTCCGCGCGCCGGCGGAACCCGCCGAAGGTGGTGTCCATCGCCGACACGAACGTCTGCACGTCCTTCAGGAGCTGACCGCCCAGCAGCTTGCCGAGGGTGCCGGTCATCATCGACATGCCGACGTTGAGGAACTTCATGCCGGCCCGGCCGCCCAGCTTCGCCGGCGCCGTCAGCAGCCGGATCAGCCGCCCGTCGAGGAAGGAACCGAGCCGCTTCGGCGCGTCGAGGAAGTCCAGGGCGGAGCGGGACGGCGGGGTGTCGACGACGATCAGGTCCCACTCGTCGGTGGCCCGCAACTGGCCGAGCTTCTCCATCGCCATGTACTCCTGCGTGCCGGCGAAGCCCGCGGAGAGGGACTGGTAGAAGGGGTTGGCCAGAATCGCGGCGGCCCGCTCCGGGTCCGCGTGCGCCTCGACGACCTCGTCGAAGGTGCGCTTCATGTCGAGCATCATCGCGTGCAGCTCGCCGTCGCCCTCGGTGCCCTTCACCCGGCGCGGGACGTTGTCCAGCGAGTCGATGCCCATGGACTGGGCGAGCCGCTTGGCCGGGTCGATGGTGAGCACGACCACCTTGCGGCCGCGCTCGGCGGCGCGCAGGCCCAGCGCGGCGGCCGTGGTCGTCTTGCCGACACCGCCGGAGCCGCAGCACACGATGATGCGGGTCCCCGGGTCGTCGAGCAGCGGATCGACGCGCAGCGCACGCGCGGGCGCCAGGTGACGGACGGGATCGTGCACACCCGCGGCGGAGGCGGAGGACGCCGAGGACTCTCCGGTCGTCGGGGAGGACGTCGGGGACTCTCCGGTCGTCGGGGAGGACGCCGCGAGGCGGTCGGTGTCGCGTCCGTGGGCCGGGTCCGGACTCATGAGATCCCCTGTCTGCGCAGCTCGGTCGCCAGTTCGTACAGTCCCGCCAGGTCCATGCCCTCGGCGAGCAGCGGCAGTTCGTGCACCGGCAGACCCAGCTCGCCCAGCACACCCCGCTGCTCCTGCTCCAGGACGTACCGCTCGCGGTACTCCTCGGCCTGCGCGAGCAGCGGCTCGACGAGCCGCTCGGCGTGACCGCCGCGCCGCGCCCCGCCGAGCCCGGCGGACGACAGCGCCCGGGCGACGGAGGCACGCGGGACCGCCCGCACGAGTTCCAGATCGGCCGCGTCCAACACCTTTGGCCGCACCATGTTGATGATGATCCGGCCCACCGGAAGCCGCGCCGCGCGCAGCTCGGCGATACCGTCCGCGGTCTCCTGGACCGGCATCTCCTCCAGCAGCGTCACCAGGTGCACGGCCGTCTCCGCCGACTTCAGCACCCGCATCACGGCCTGCGCCTGGTTGTGGATCGGGCCGATCTTCGCCAGGCCCGCCACCTCGTCGTTCACGTTCAGAAAGCGCGTGATGCGGCCCGTGGGCGGGGCGTCCATGACGACGTAGTCGTACACGAACCGCCCGCGCCGGTCCTTGCGGCGCACCGCCTCGCACGCCTTGCCGGTCAGGAGCACGTCGCGCAGCCCGGGCGCGATGGTGGTGGCGAAATCTATGGCGCCGAGCTTCTTCAGCGCCCGCCCCGCGCCGCCGAGCTTGTAGAACATCTGGAGGTAGTCCAGCAGGGCCAGCTCGGGGTCGATGGCCAGGGCGTACACCTCCCCGCCGCCCGGCGCGACCGCGATCTTGCGTTCCTCGTACGGCAACGCCTCCGTCTCGAAGAGCTGCGCGATGCCCTGGCGGCCCTCGACCTCGACGAGAAGCGTCCGCTTCCCCTCCGTGGCGAGGGCCAGCGCGAGGGACGCGGCCACCGTGGTCTTGCCGGTTCCGCCCTTGCCGCTGACGACCTGGAGCCTGCTCACGTATTCGAGCGTAACCAGTCGGTGCACTCCCTACGCGGGAGCCTGTGGACAACAGCGGCTACAGTCAGCCGCATGACCAAGTGGGAATACGCAACCGTGCCGCTGCTCGTCCATGCCACGAAGCAGATCCTGGACACCTGGGGCGAGGACGGCTGGGAGCTCGTGCAGGTCGTGCCCGGGCCGAACAACCCCGAGCAGCTCGTCGCCTACCTGAAGCGGGAGAAGCAGTGAGCGGCGCCGTCGAGGCCAGGCTCGCCGAACTCGGCCTGACCCTGCCGGAGGTCGTGCCGCCGCTGGCCGCCTACCAGCCCGCCGTGCGCTCCGGCCCGTACGTCTACACCGCCGGGCAGCTGCCCATGGTCGACGGCAAGCTGCCGGTCACCGGCAAGGTCGGCGCCGAGGTCACCCCCGAGGAGGCCAAGGGCCTGGCCCGCACCTGCGCCCTGAACGCGCTCGCCGCCGTCAAGTCCGTCGCGGGCGACCTCGACCGCATCGCGCGCGTGGTGAAGGTCACCGGTTTCGTCGCCTCCGCGGCGGACTTCACCGGCCAGCCCGGCGTCGTCAACGGCGCCAGCGAGCTGCTCGCCGAGGTGCTCGGCGACAAGGGCGTGCACGCGCGCAGCGCGGTGGGCGTGGCGGTGCTGCCGCTGGACGCCCCGGTGGAGGTCGAGATCCAGGTGGAGTTGACCGACGCCGCCTGACCGCTGTGCGACCGGGGCCGCGGTCGGCCTCGCGGCCGGAGCTTCACGGCCGGGGCCGCGGCCGGGCCGCGGCCGGTTTTTCATGATCGGTTCCGCGGCCGGTCCGTAGTCGGTGTCCGCGGCCGGTCCGCGGCCAATTTTTTACGACCGGTTTCGCGACGGGTCCGCAGCCGGTTCCACGGCCGGGTCCGTGACCGGCACCGGGCTCGGGAGCGGGCTCGGGACCGCCGGTGATCGTGCCACTCGAACATCCGCCCGGTACGGGATAGCCTCCGGCCATGGCAAACGGGCAGTGGTACCCCCCGGAGTGGCCGGACCGCATCCGCGCGCTCGCGGCCGGCACCCTCACACCGGTCGCCCCCAAGCGCGCGGCCACCGTCCTGCTCCTGAAGGACACCGACACCGGGCCCGCCGTGCACATGCTGCGCCGGCGCGCCTCCATGGCCTTCGCCGCGGGCGCGTACGCGTACCCGGGCGGCGGCGTCGACCCGCGCGACGAGCACCACGTCCGCTGGGCGGGCCCCACGCGCGCGTGGTGGGCACACCGGCTCGGCGTCGACGAGACCGCCGCCCAGGCGATCGTCTGCGCCGCCGTGCGGGAGACGTACGAGGAGGCGGGCGTCCTGCTCGCCGGCCCCACACCCGACACCGTCGTCGGCGACACCACCGGCGACGACTGGGAGGCCGACCGCGCCGCCCTCGTCGCGCGCGAGCTGAGCTTCGCCGAGTTCCTGGACCGCCGCGGCCTCGTGCTGCGCTCCGACCTGCTGGGCGCGTGGGCGCGCTGGATCACCCCCGAGTTCGAGCCGCGCCGCTACGACACCTGGTTCTTCGTCGCCGCCCTCCCCCGGGGCCAGCGCACCCGGAACGTCTCCACGGAGGCCGACCGCACGGTGTGGATCCGCCCGGCCGAGGCCGCGGCCGCCTACGACCGGGGCGAGCTGCTGATGATGCCGCCGACGATCGCCACCCTGCGCCAGCTCCTGCCGTACGCCACCGCCGCCGAGGCGCTCGCCGCGGCGCCCGGCCGCGACCTGACGCCGGTGCTGGCGCAGGCCCGCCTGGAGGACGGCGAGATCGTGCTGTCCTGGCCGGGCCACGACGAGTTCACCCAGCACGTCGCGCCGGGCGGGACGCCCGGGTGACCGGTCCCGGCGCCACCGCGGGCCGCACGAGAACGACGGAAGCGGCACCGGCAGCGGAAACGCCAGAAGCAACAGAAGCGCCAGAAGCAACAGAAGCGT
Organism: Streptomyces echinoruber; assembly: GCF_014651135.1. Taxonomy (GTDB): domain Bacteria; phylum Actinomycetota; class Actinomycetes; order Streptomycetales; family Streptomycetaceae; genus Streptomyces; species Streptomyces echinoruber. Next base: position 134,305 of record NZ_BMWH01000007.1, on the reverse strand, counting down.
CAGAAGCAACAGAAGTAGCGAAAGCGGCTGAAGCGGCGGAACCGGCTGAAATCAGCGGAATCCGCATACCGCGCCGTGCGCCGAAGTCCGCCCAGACCGGCAAGAATGGCCAGAGAGGTCCCTACGCATGACGGACGCACCAGTGCTTCCCGGCCGGCCGCGGGGCGAGGTTCGCACCGGTCCCGCCACCGCGCGGGCCGTCAACGTCCTCGCGCCCAACCCCTCCGCCATGACCCTGGACGGGACCAACACCTGGATCCTGTCGGAACCCGGCTCCGCCCTGGCCGTCGTCGTCGACCCGGGTCCCCTGGACGAGGGCCACCTGCGCCGTGTCGTCGAGGTCGCCGAGCAGGCCGGCAAGCGCATCGCCCTCACCCTGCTCACCCACGGCCACCCGGACCACGCCGAGGGCGCCGCCCGCTTCGCCGAACTGACCGGCACGCGCGTGCGCGCCCTCGATCCGGAGCTGCGGCTCGGCGACGAGGGCCTGGGTGCCGGGGACGTCATCGAGGTCGGCGGCCTGGAGCTGCGGGTCGTACCCACCCCGGGCCACACCGCGGACTCCCTGAGCTTCCACCTCCCGGCCGACCGCGCGGTCCTCACCGGCGACACCGTGCTGGGACGCGGTACGACGGTCGTCGCCCACCCCGACGGCCGGCTCGGCGACTATCTGGACTCGCTGCGGCGCCTGAGGTCGCTGACGGTCGACGACGGGGTGCACACGGTGCTGCCCGGACACGGCCCCGTCCTGGAGGACGCGCAGGGCGCCATCGAGTACTACCTCGCCCACCGCGCCCACCGCCTCGCCCAGGTGGAGACGGCCGTCGAGAACGGCCACCGCAGCCCGGCCGAGGTCGTCGCCCACGTCTACGCCGACGTCGACCGCTCCCTGTGGCCGGCGGCGGAGCTGTCGGTGCGGGCGCAGCTCGTCTACCTGGAGGAACGCGGGCTGATCTAGCCCCGTACGGGAGCCTCCGCACGGCACGGACAAGGGCCCGCCTCCCCGGGGAGGCGGGCCCTTGCGCGTACGTCTGGGACCGGGCGCGCGTACGACCGGGACCGGGTGCGCGTACGACCGGGGCCGGGCCGACCTGGACCGGGCGGCGTCAGCGCGAGCGCTTGGCGAGCCGCTCCACGTCCAGCAGGATCACCGCCCGCGCCTCCAGGCGCAGCCAGCCGCGCTGGGCGAAGTCGGCGAGGGCCTTGTTCACGGTCTCGCGGGAGGCGCCGACCAGCTGGGCGAGTTCCTCCTGCGTGAGGTCGTGCACCACGTGGATGCCCTCCTCGGACTGCACGCCGAAGCGGCGGGACAGGTCCAGCAGGGCGCGGGCCACGCGGCCGGGCACGTCCGAGAAGACGAGGTCGGACATGGCGTCGTTGGTCTTGCGCAGCCGGCGGGCGACGGCCCGCAGGAGGGCGGCGGCCACCTCGGGGCGCGCGTTCAGCCAGGGCTGCAGGTCGCCGTGGCCGAGACCGAGCAGCTTCACCTCGGTCAGCGCGGTGGCGGTCGCGGTGCGCGGGCCCGGGTCGAACAGCGACAGCTCGCCGATGAGCTCGCCGGGGCCCACGACGGCGAGCATGTTCTCGCGGCCGTCGGGCGACGTGCGGTGGAGCTTGACCTTGCCTTCGGTGACCACGTACAGACGGTCGCCCGGGTCGCCCTCGTGGAACAGCGAGTCGCCGCGGGCGAGAGTCACCTCACTCATGGAGGCGCGGAGCTCCGCGGCCTGCTCGTCGTCGAGCGCCGCGAAGAGCGGGTTGCGCCGCAGAACGTCGTCCACGAGTTCTCTCCTTGTCGACCTGCTCGGGGAACGTGCTCCCCCACTTGCACAGGGGACCGTGGTCCCCATTTTGCCGGACGATCCAAACAGTGTGATCTGTCACAAGGATGCCGCACCGGTGTCCGTGGGTATGCGGCAGGGGTCCGATCGGGGACCGATTCTCCGGGTCCCGGGCGGATGTCGGCGCCGGGCTTTAGGCTGGCCGGGTGTCCGAAACGCCGGTGAGAGCACAGGCCGAGGGAGCTGGGCGGGTGGTTGTACGGCAGGATTCCGCTTTGGGCGAACAAGGGTCCGAGGGCGGTGGAGAACCGGCAAAACCGGCGAAGGCTGCGAAGCGGGCGACTGTGAAGAAAGCGTCGGAAAAGGGGGTGGCGGCCTCGAAGAAGACGCCAGCCGGCACGGCCGCACCCGGGTCCGCCGGGAAACCCGCCAAGCCCGACAAACCCGCCAAACCTGTCAAATCCGCCAAGCCTGCCAAGCCTGCCAAGGAGGAGTCGCGCACCGCGCTCGTGCGCCGGGCCCGGCGGATCAACCGCATCCTGGCCGAGACGTACCCGTACGCCCACCCGGAGCTGGACTACGACAACCCCTTCCAGCTCCTGGTCGCCACGGTGCTGTCCGCGCAGACCACCGACCTGCGGGTGAACCAGACGACGCCGGCGCTGTTCGCGAAGTACCCGACCCCGGAGGACCTGGCCGCCGCCAACCCGGAGGAGGTCGAGGAGATCCTGCGCCCGTGCGGCTTCTTCCGCGCGAAGACGAAGTCGGTGATGGGCCTGTCGAAGGCGCTGGTGGAGGAGTTCGGCGGCGAGGTGCCCGGCCGCCTGGAGGACCTCGTCAAGCTGCCCGGCGTCGGCCGCAAGACCGCCTTCGTCGTGCTCGGCAACGCCTTCGGCCGGCCCGGCATCACCGTCGACACGCACTTCCAGCGGCTGGTACGGCGCTGGAAGTGGACCGACGCGACCGACCCCGACAAGATCGAGGCCGCCGTCGGCGCGCTCTTCCCCAAGAGCGACTGGACGATGCTGTCGCATCACGTCATCTGGCACGGCCGCCGCATCTGCCACGCCCGCAAGCCCGCCTGCGGCGCCTGCCCCGTCGCGCCGCTGTGCCCGGCGTACGGCGAGGGCGAGACCGATCCGGAAAAGGCGAAGAAGCTGCTGAAGTACGAAAAGGGCGGCTTCCCCGGCCAGCGCCTGCGGCCTCCGCAGGCCTACCTCGACGCCGGCGGCAGGCCCGCGCCTCCGCTGGGGGCCGGATGACGGACGGGACGGCAGGTCCCGTCCCCCGGCCGGAACGATCTCCGGGCCGTCGCACGTTGGATCCAGCAGAACGACGGGGGTGGCGATGACACGCGCGAGCGACACGCAGGGCAGCCCGGTGGCGCTGTCCACGCAGGGACTGCCCAAGTGGCTGGCCCCGGTCGTGCGCGCCGCCGAGACCGTCCAGCCGCCGCAGCTCAGCCGCTTCCTGCCGCCCGAGGACGGTGCCGGGCGGCAGTCGGCCGTGCTCATCCTGTTCGGCGAGGGGGAGCGCGGCCCGGAGCTGCTGCTGATGCAGCGGGCGAGTTCGCTCCGGTCGCACGCCGGGCAGCCGTCCTTCCCCGGCGGCGCGCTCGATCCGGAGGACGGCGATCCGGACGGCGAGGGCCCGCTGCGGGCCGCGCTGCGCGAGGCCCGGGAGGAGACCGGCCTGGACCCGGCGGGCGTCCAGCTCTTCGGCGTCCTGCCCAAGCTGTACATCCCGGTCAGCGGCTTCGTCGTGACCCCGGTGCTGGGCTGGTGGCGCGAACGCAGCCCGGTGGGCGTCGTCGATCCGCGCGAGACCGCCCGCGTCTTCACCGTGCCCGTGGCGGATCTCACCCACCCGGCCAACCGCGCCACGACCGTCCACCCCAGCGGCCACCGAGGCCCGGCATTCCTGGTCGAATCGACCCTGGTGTGGGGGTTCACGGCCGGGGTGATCGACCGGTTGCTGCACTTCGCGGGCTGGGAGGAGCCGTGGGACCAAGGGAGGCTGGTCCCGCTCGACTGGCGCTCATGACAGGGTGACCCCGTGCTGTTGTGCTACTCCGGAGAGCGCTTCCGGACCCCCGGCCGACCTGTAGTGATCGCGAACGTGAGAGGCGAGGCTTGACGCGGTGAACGTGCTGGACATCCTGCTGCTGGTCGCCGCCGTCTGGTTCGCGGTCGTGGGGTACCGCCAGGGCTTCGTCGTCGGCATCCTGTCGGTGGTCGGCTTCCTGGGCGGCGGCCTCGTCGCCGTGTACACGCTGCCGGTCGTCTGGGACGCCCTGACGGGCGACGCGGAGGTCGGCACGACCGCCGCCGTCGCCGCCGTGGTCGTCGTCATCGTGTGCGCCTCGGTCGGCCAGGCCCTCACCACCCACCTCGGCAACAAGCTGCGCCGCTACATCACCTGGTCCCCGGCCCGCGCCCTGGACGCCACCGGCGGCGCCCTCGTCAACGTCGTCGCCATGCTGCTCGTCGCGTGGCTGATCGGCTCCGCGCTCGCCGGCACCACGCTGCCCACGCTCGGCCGGGAGGTCCGCACCTCCAGGGTGCTGCTCGGCGTCTCCCGGGCGCTGCCCGCGCAGGCGGACACGTGGTTCGCGGACTTCTCCTCGGTCCTCGCGCAGAACGGTTTCCCGCAGGTCTTCACCCCCTTCTCCAACGAGCCCATCAACGACGTGCGGCCACCCGACCCGGCCCTGGCCGGCAGCCCGGTCGCCACCCGCGCCAAGCGGTCCATCGTCAAGGTCACCGGCACCGCGCGCAGCTGCGGCAAGGTCCTGGAGGGCAGCGGCTTCGTCTTCGCCGACCGCCGGGTGATGACCAACGCGCACGTCGTCGGCGGCGTCGACGAGCCCACCGTCCAGATAGGCGGCGAGGGCCGCAAGTACGACGCCAAGGTCGTGCTGTACGACTGGCGGCGGGACATCGCCGTCCTCGACGTGCCCGACCTGAAGGCCCCGGCCCTGCGGTTCACCTCCACGGACGCGCGCGGCGGCGACGGCGCGATCGTCGCGGGCTTCCCGGAGAACGGCTCCTATGACGTCCGGGCCGCACGCGTACGCGGCCGCATCACGGCCAACGGCCCGGACATCTACCACCGCGGCACCGTGCGCCGCGACGTGTACTCGCTGTACGCGACCGTCCGTCAGGGCAACTCCGGCGGCCCGCTGCTCACCCCTCAGGGCCGGGTGTACGGCGTGGTGTTCGCCAAGTCCCTCGACGACGCCGACACCGGCTACGCGCTCACCGCGGACGAGATCCGGCAGGACATCACCCGGGGCCGTACCGCCGACCAGCAGGTGGACAGCGACAGCTGCGCCCTGTGAGGGGCGGGCCGTGCCGGCGGTGCGCGGGGAAAGCGCGGGAGAGAGAGGGGGAGAGGCGTGCCGTGCGGCGGGCCGTCAGCCGCGGGAGTGGCGCAGCCGCACCGAGACCCAGCGGGCCCGGCGGCGCAGGATGTGCGGTATGCCCACCCGCGGGTCGGTGCCCGTCATCTGCGGGGTGCCGCGCTGGTGGGAGTTGAGAGCGTCGCCGGAACGGCGATCGCGCGCTGCGTCACTGTAGTCGTGCGTCCAGCCCATACCCGGACGTGTGCCCCCGCCCCAAGGTCGATAACCCAGCCGGAGGGCCCCAATTGGCCTATGCGCGCGGCAAGTATCCGTTCGCCGTATGCGCGTTCGACGTCCGGATACCGGGCGTACCGACACGGTCACCGATCGGGTTCGGGATCTTTCAGCCAGTTGACCAGTTCGGTGGAGAACGCGACCGGATCCTCTTCGTGCGGGAAGTGCCCCAGCCCGTCGAAGAGCCGCCAGCGGTAGGGCGCCTCGACGTACTCCGCGGAGCCCGCGGCGCTGCGGGCGCGGACCACCGGGTCGAGGGAGCCGTGCAGGTGCAGCGTGGGCACGCGCACGGGCCGCTTCATCCGCCGGTTGAACTGGATGCCGTCCGGGCGGGCCAGCGAACGCACCATCCAGCGGTACGGCTCGATCGAGCAGTGCGCGGTGGAGGGGATGCACATCGCCCGCCGGTACGTCTCCACGGCCTCGTCGTCGAGCAGGCGCGGGCCGGACCACTCCCGGATCAGGCGGCCGACGAGCGCCCCGTCGTCGGCGGTCAGCTGCCGCTCGGGCACCCAGGGCCGCTGGAACCCCCAGATGTGGGAACTGGCGGCGGTCTGCTTGACGTCCCGCAGCATCGCCGCGCGCCAGCGCCGGGGATGCGGCATCGAGACGACCGCGAGCCGCCGTACCAGCTTCGGCCGCATCGCGGCCGCCACCCACGCCAGGTAGCCGCCCAGGTCGTGCCCGACCAGCGCGGCGTCCGGCTCGCCCAGGGAGCGGATCACGCCGGTGATGTCGAGGGCGAGGTTGGCGGGGTCGTAGCCGCGCGGGGTGCGGTCGCTGCCGCCGACGCCCCGCAGGTCCATCGCGACGGCCCGGAAACCCGCCTCGGCGAGCGCCGGCAGCTGGTACCGCCAGGTCCACCAGAACTGCGGGAAGCCGTGCAGCAGCAGGACCAGCGGTCCGTCACCGAGCTCGGCGATGTGGAAGCGGGCGCCGTTGGCGGCGACGTCCCGGTGGGTCACCCGGTGACCGCCGGGGATGCCGATGCGTACGACCGAGGCGACCGAGGTGGGGTGCGCCGAAGGGGTGGCGGGGTCCGTCATGACGACGAGCGTGCCACAGTGTCGAGGGCCTCGGGCCTGCGGTGCTCCAGCGCGTGCACCTCGCGGGGGTGCGGCTTGGCCTTCTGCAGCACGCCCGCCGTCTCCTTCATCGACGCGGCGACCTTCTGCGGGCCCTTGCCCTTCTGGGCCTTCTTCGCGAACACCACGCCGATCAGCGTCAGCAGGCCGGCGACGAGGACGTTCGCGGCGAACGACAGCAGGAAGCAGACGGCCAGGTTCCAGCCGCTCCAGGTGCGGATGCCGTAGGCGAGCGCGAAGTTCAGCATCGGCAGGGAGAACACCAGCACCGCGCCCGCCAGCGAGAACGCGCCGCCGCTGGCCGCGCCCCGCTTGACGTCCTGCTTGAGCTGCGCCTTGGCCAGCGCGATCTCGTCGTGCACCAGCGCGGACAACTCGGCCGTCGCCGAGGCGAACAACTGGCCGATGGTGCGTTCGGCGCCGACCGGGCTGCCGTCGGGTGCGCTCATCGCGGTCTCCCTCTTCTGCGTACGGTTCCGTCTTCTGCACGCTTCTGCGTGACTGCGTACGGTCCCGTCTTTTGTACCGTCTCGTCAGATCATGCCGGACCGTCGTTCTTCCCGCCTGCCCCGCCCGGCACTTCGGCAAGCGCACGTCGCGCGGCGGCCTTCTGCGCGGCGGCCTTCTGCGGGGCGGTCTTCTGGGCGGCGGCCTTCTGCGCGGCGAGCCGGCGGTGCTCGGCGGCCCGGCGCTCGTGAATCTCCGCCATGCGCAGGTGGTACGCCGGGTCGTCCTGCGCGTAGATGTCGGGGACGCCGTCCTCGTCCTCGTCGCGCTCCTCGGTCTCGCACAGCCGGCGGTACTTGGCGTTGCGTATCTTCAGCAGGACCGTCGCCGCGCCCGCCGAGACGAGGGAGCCGAGCAGGACGGCGGCCTTGACCTCGTCGGCCAGGGCCGCGTCGCCGGCGAAGGCCAGCTCGCCGATGAGCAGCGACACGGTGAAGCCGATCCCGGCCAGCGACGCCACCGCGAACACGTCGGCCCAGGCGAGGTCCTCACTGAGCGACGCCCGGGTGAACCGCGCCGTCAGCCACGTGCCGCCGAAGACGCCGAGCGCCTTGCCGACGACCAGGCCGAGGACGACACCGAGCGTCTCCGGCCGGGCGAACACGTCGGCCAGCGCGCCGCCGGAGACCGACACGCCCGCGCTGAACAGGGCGAACAGCGGCACGGCCAGGCCCGCCGACAGAGGGCGGACGAGGTGCTCGACGCGCTCGCCCGGGGAGCGGTCCTCGCCCTCGCGGGGCGTGCAGCGCAGCATCAGGCCCATGGCGACGCCGGCGATGGTCGCGTGGACGCCGCTGTTGTACATCAGCCCCCAGATGACGAGGGCGAGCGGGACGTAGACGTACCAGCCGCGCACACCCGCGCGCAGCAGCAACCAGAACACCGCCAGGCCGGCCGCGGCGCCGGCGAGCGCGGCGAAGTCCAGGTCGCCGGTGAAGAACACCGCGATGATCAGGATGGCGAACAGGTCGTCGACGACGGCGAGCGTCAGCAGGAACGCCCGCAGCGCGCTGGGCAGCGAGGTGCCGATGACGGCCAGCACGGCGAGCGCGAAGGCGATGTCGGTGGCGGTGGGCACCGCCCAGCCGGCCAGGGAGCCGCCGCCCACGGCGGCGGTGAGCGTGGAGACGAGCGCGGGCACCGCCATGCCGCACAGCGCCGCCACCACCGGCAGCACCGCGGCCCGCACGTCGCGCAGGTCGCCGGCGACCAGCTCGCGCTTGAGCTCGATCCCGGCGACGAAGAAGAACAGCGCGAGCAGCCCGTCGGCGGCCCAGTGCTGGACCGACAGGTCGAGTCCCAGGGCGGCCGGGCCGAAGTGGTGGTGCGCGACGACCCGGTAGCTGTCGCCCAGGGCCGGGATGTTGGCCCACAGCAGCGCGGCGATCGCGGCCGCCAGCAGCAGCACGCCGCCGACGGTCTCGGTGCGCAGGGCGTCCGCCACGAAGGTGCGCTCGGGCAGCGACAGGCGTCCCAGGAGTCTGCGGACGGGGGCGGCGGAGCGGGACCGGTCGGTGCGGGAGCGGCTGGTGCGGAAGCGGCCGATGGGGGAGCGGTCGGTGCGGGGCGTGGTCACGGGAGCCTCCGTCGTCGGGCAGGAGGGAGCAGCTTGCCGACCAGACTTCCCGGCACACCTGATTTAATTAGTTTACCTAAGGTGTGGCGCCGGGGCCAGTGCTCTCCGGGCCGGACATGGAAGGGCACCCGGTGCCGCCTCGGCCACCGGGTGCCCCTCGGGAGGCGGTCCTACTCCCGCCTCCCGCCGTGCTCACGCGTCCACCGCCGTACGGCCCCGCGGCTTCGGGGCCGTACGACTCCCTCTGCCGTCAGTCCTCGCTGGGCGCCTTGGGCAGCTTGGCCTGGATGAGGTCCATCACCGTGGAGTCCGTCAGCGTGGTGACGTCGCCGAGTTCGCGGTTTTCGGCGACGTCGCGCAGCAGGCGGCGCATGATCTTGCCGGAGCGGGTCTTGGGCAGCTCGGCGACCGGCAGGATCCGCTTGGGCTTGGCGATCGGGCCGAGCGTGGCGCCGACGTGCTGGCGCAGCTCGGCGACCAGGTCCTCGGTCTCCGCCACCGCGCCGCGCAGGATCACGAAGGCGACGATCGCCTGCCCGGTCGTCTCGTCGGCGGCACCGACGACGGCCGCCTCAGCCACCGACGGGTGGGAGACCAGCGCCGACTCCACCTCGGTGGTGGAGATGTTGTGCCCGGACACGAGCATGACGTCGTCGACCCGGCCCAGCAGCCAGATGTCGCCGTCCTCGTCCTTCTTGGCGCCGTCCCCGGCGAAGTAGCGGCCCTCGAAGCGGGACCAGTAGGTGTCGACGAACCGCTGGTCGTCGCCCCAGATGGTGCGCAGCATCGACGGCCACGGCTCGGTCAGCACCAGGTAACCGCCGCCGCCGTTGGGCACCTCGTTGCCCTCGTCGTCCACCACGGTCGCGGAGATGCCGGGCAGCGGGCGCTGGGCGGAGCCCGGCTTGGCCTCCGTCACGCCCGGCAGCGGCGAGATCATCATCGACCCGGTCTCGGTCTGCCACCAGGTGTCCACGACCGGTGTCCGGTCGCCGCCGATGTTCTTCCGGTACCACACCCACGCCTCCGGGTTGATCGGCTCGCCCACCGAGCCCAGGATGCGCAGGGAGGACAGGTCGAACTTGGCGGGGATGTCGTCGCCCCACTTCATGAACGTGCGGATCGCCGTCGGCGCGGTGTAGAGGATCGACACCTTGTACTTCTGGACGATCTCCCAGAAGCGGCCCTGGTGCGGGGTGTCCGGGGTGCCCTCGTACAGCACCTGCGTGGCGCCGTTCGACAGCGGCCCGTAGACGATGTACGAGTGCCCGGTCACCCAGCCGACGTCGGCGGTGCACCAGTACACGTCGGTCTCCGGCTTGAGGTCGAACACCGCCCAGTGGGTGTAGGACGTCTGCGTCAGGTAGCCGCCGGAGGTGTGCAGGATGCCCTTCGGCTTCCCCGTCGTGCCCGAGGTGTAGAGGATGAACAGCGGGTGCTCCGCCTCGAACGCCTCCGGCGTGTGCTGTGCCGGCTGCCGGCCGACCAGGTCGTGCCACCACACGTCCCGGCCCTCGGTCCAGGCGACCTCCTGGCCGGTGCGGCGGACCACCAGCACGTGCTCGACGTTGCCGGCGCGCTGGACCGCGTCGTCGACGGCCGGCTTGAGCGCGGACGGCTTGCCCCGCCGCCAGCCGCCGTCGGCGGTGATGACCACCCGCGCGTCGGCGTCCTGGATGCGGGTGGCGAGCGCGTCGGCGGAGAAGCCGCCGAAGACGACCGAGTGCGGGGCGCCGATGCGGGCGCAGGCCAGCATGGCGACGACGGTCTCCGGGATCATCGGCATGTAGATCGCGACCCGGTCGCCCTTCCGCACGCCCAGCTCGGTGAGGGCGTTGGCGGCCCTGCACACCTCGTCCTTGAGCTGGGCGTAGGTGATCGCGCGGCTGTCGCCGGGCTCGCCCTCGAAGTGGACGGCCACCCGGTCGCCGAGGCCGGCCTCCACGTGCCGGTCGACGCAGTTGTACGCCACGTTCAGCGTGCCGTCCTTGAACCACTTCGCGAACGGCGGGTTGGACCAGTCCAGGGTCTCGCTCGGCTCCTTGGCCCAGGTCAGCCGGCGGGCCTGCGCGGCCCAGAAGCCGAGCCGGTCAGCCTTGGCCTGTTCATACGCCTCCGCGGTGACATTGGCGTGGGCGGCCAGGTCTGCGGGGGGTGCGAACCTGCGCTCTTCCTTCAGCAGGTTGGCCAGGCTTTCGTTGCTCACGACATCTCCCGTAAGTGAGGGTGTCCGCTGTGTCCCAGACCACAGCTCACCAGACCGGACGGCTCGGTGACAAGGGCTGATCCGGTAATTGGTTTAGACCTGTGTGCGGTCGGGTGAATGATCCGTCAACCGAGGTCACGGACGGGATGGGGGCGGGGTTCAGGTGTAAGGGGTCACATGTGCGAAGGGCGAGTGTTGGTAGGGGAGGGGGTGGACTCGGCCGTGCTGGGAAGCGGATCCGGCCGGTCGGGGGGCGGGTGCTGGTAGGTGGGGCGGGGGCTGGTGGGCGAGAACGGAGCGGGAACTCGTCGGTGGCTGCTTGTTCGGGGTCGGCGGGTGTTTCACCGATACCGGTGACTGCTCCCTCCGGGGGCTTCCCCGGGATGCCCGCCTCTTTTCTGGATGTTCTGGATGTCTGTTTCCTCCCGCCCCAACTCTGTTGTTCACCGGCTCGCGTTGGCGTGAGTGGCCGTGAGCGGCCGTGAGTGACCCGGTTGGCTCAGCCGGAGCTGTGCGTCTGCTCCGTGCGGGTCTGTCTCCTCGAACCTCTCGAACCTCTCGGACCCGAGCTGCTTCCTGCCCCCGAGTGGGTGGTTTTCGTGCTCGTCGGGTCCGCCGTCACCCGGGTGAACACCGCTTCCCCGTCCTCTTTCTCGGTGAGCAGGTACGCCTGTGCCTCGCCCACGTCGAAGTACATCCCGTGCACCTCCAGCACCCCGCCTCGCACGGCCCGGGCCACCGCCTCGTGCGCCCGCAGGTGGTCCAGCTGCTGGACGACGTTGGCCAGGCACAACTGCTCCACCGCGTCGGCGGGCCGCCGATCGGCCAGCCTCGGCCGGGGCCGAACGCCTCCGGACAACCGCTCCAGGCTGGGCCGCCCGTGTCTCAGCCAGCGCCTGAGCGGGGTACGGGCGCCCGAGGGACGGGAGGTGAGCAGCGCCTGCATGGCGCCACACCCGGAGTGCCCGCACACGGTGATCGACCGCACCTTCAGCACATCCACCGCGTACTCGATCGCCGCCGCCACCGAGTCGTCTCCGCTCTCCTCGCCGGGCAGCGGTACCAGGTTGCCGACGTTGCGCACGACGAAGAGGTCGCCGGGACCACTGGCGGTGATCATCGACGTCACGAGCCGTGAGTCGGCGCAGGTGAGGAAGAGCTGCTGGGGACGCTGTCCCTCGCGGGCCAGCCGCGCCAACTCGTCCCGCACCAGCGGTGCGGTGTGGCGCTGGAACGCGCGGATTCCCCTCGTCAGCGAGTGGCCGCCGGCGCCACCGGCCGGGTTCGGGCTGCCCGGGGGCTTCGGGAGTTCGGGGAGCTCTGGGAACCCTGGGAGTCCTGGAAACTCTGGGAGTTCCGGGAGCTTCGGGGCGGCGGACGGCGCCGTTGCGATCGAGGGCTCCGGGCGGGCGGGGCGGGGGTGCGTGTCCGGCTGAGTGGGTGTGTCCGGTCGATCAGAGGACTTCAGTCGGTCAGAGGACTCCGGTTGTTCAGAGGACTCCAGTTGTTCAGAGGACTCCGGTCGAGCGGGGAACTCGTGGGCGGGCGGGGCGTGGAGTTCGGCGGAGGCGGCCGACTCCCCGGAAGGGGCACGGACTCCGGCGCACAGGCCGGTCACCCGCGCGGTGCCGCCCCGCGCGGTGTGCGTCTTCTGCCAGTCCTGCAGTGACTCGTACACCGCGTGGTCCATGAACGAACCGTCCAACTCCACGATGGTGTGGGCACCTTGGGGCACGAGGTGCAGGACCCGGCTGAGCCGCGGCACCGCGAGGAACGTCAACTGGCCTCGGACGCGTACGTGGTGGACTCCTTCCTTCTCGTCGTGCGTGATACGGGTGCGGGTGAGGCGGTGGAGGGCGACGGCGACGGCCACGGCGACTCCGAGCGCCACACCCTCCAGGACGCCGAGGAGCACCACGCCGAGGGTGGTGGCGGCGTACACCAGTGCCTCGCGGTGGCGGGTCACCGTGCGGATGTGGTGCAGCGACACCATCTGGATGCCGACGGTCAGCACCAGGGCGGCGAGGGAGGCGAGCGGGATGAGTTCCAGGGCCGGGGCCATCAGCAGCGCGGCGACTACTACCAGAACGCCGTGCAGCACCGTGGAGTTCCGGCTGACGGCACCCGCCCGCACGTTCGCCGAACTCCGCACGGCGACGCCGGCGACCGGCAGTCCGCCGAGCGCCCCCGAGATGACGTTGGCGGCGCCCTGACCGAGCAGTTCGCGGTCGAGGTCGGAGCGAGGGACGCGGACGGCCGTACCGGGGCGGCCGGCGGCCAGTTTGTCCACGGCGACCGCGCCCAGCAGCGACTGCACGCTGCACACCAGCGTGGTGGTCAGCACGGCGGCGACGAGGCCCGGCAGCGGGCCCTCGGGCAGTCCGGCCAGGGCGTGGCTGCGCCAGGACGGCAGGTCCACCCTGGGCAGGGTGAGGCCGGTGAGCGCGGCGGTGGCGGCGGCTCCGGCGACGGCGACCAGCGCGGCCGGAACCGTGCGCAGCAGGCGGCCCGCCCGGCCGGGCAGCCGCGGCCACGCCAGCAGCAGGGCGAGCGTGAGGACGCTGATCGACACGGCGGCGGGGTGCAGGGCCGCCAACTGGGCGGGCAGAGCGCGGATGTTGTCCAGGACGGAGCTCTCGGGGCTGCCGCCGAGGACGATGTGCAGCTGGGCGACGGCGATCGTCACGCCGATGCCGGCGAGCATGCCGTGCACGACAGCCGGGCTGACGGCGAGCGCGGTGCGTGCCACGCGCAGGCAGCCCAGGCCGAGTTGGGCGAGGCCGGCGAGGACGGTGATGGCACAGGTGGTGCGCCAGCCGTAGCGGTGGATCAGGTCCGCCGTGACCACGGTGAGTCCGGCGGCCGGTCCGCTGACCTGCAGCGGGGAGCCGCCGAGCCGGCCGGCGACGATGCCGCCGACGGCCGCGGCGACGAGGCCGGCCTGCAGGGGCGCGCCGGTGGCCAGCGCGATGCCGAGGGACAGGGGCAGGGCGATCAGGAAGACCGCGACGGCGGCCGACACGTCCGCGCCCGCGATGCGGGGGCGGCGGCGCGGGGGTGGCGGTGGACTGTGGGGTTGGTGGGTGCGTTCGGCTCGGGTGGGGACGCAGGCTGTCATGGTTCCCGTCTCCTCCGTCGGTTACGGCGTACAGCGGCGGGATGAAGTGGCACAGTTCAAGGACTAGTAAATGAATAGTAATGTCGAGTAAAGGCTAGGCATAGTCTTTCTGTGCGAATGGGTCAATGAATCACTCAAGTGGATGAATAAATCATTTAATCGGCTTGTCTTGCTCATTCCTTCTCTGATCCGTGCGACCTTGGCGGCGCTGTCGGCACTTCCGGTGCGTCACCGGAAAACGCCCTCGTCAGCGTTGGTCGAGAGAAGGAAGAAGGTGAGCGGGACATGGCCGCCACCCAGAGGATCGCCGTCGGTGCCGTGGCCGCGGCGTGCGCCGTGTCGCTGGCCGGTTGCGGGGCGGGCGCCGGCGACGGGGTGAGGCAAGGAGCCCCCGGTCCGCAGAAGGCGGAACCCGCGGCCCCCCGGCCGGGCAGCGCCGTCCAGCTGATCGGCGACGGCTCCACCGCCTACACCGGGCCCCAGCCTCATCTGCCCCGCCCCGAACGGCTGAAGCCCGGCCAGAGGCCGCCGCAGTTCGTGGTGTTCTCCTGGGACGGCGCCGGTGAGGACAGCCAGAAACTGTTCTCCCGTTTCCGCCAGGTCGCCAAGGACAATCACGCGACCATGACGTTCTTCCTCAGCGGCGTCTATCTGCTGCCCGAGGAGAAGCGCGGGCTGTACCGGCCGCCGCGGCACTCGCCGGGCCGCTCGGACATCGGTTTCAACAACGAGCAGGGCATCGCCGACACCGTCCGGCAATTGCGCCTGGCGTGGCTGGAGGGCAACGAGATCGGCACCCACTTCAACGGCCACTTCTGCGGCGCTGACGGCGGCGTCGGCCAGTGGTCGGTGGAGGAGTGGAAGAGCGAGATCGAGCAGGCCAAGCAGTTCGTGAAGTCGTGGAAGACCAACACCGGCATGAAGGACGCGGCCCCGCTGCCCTTCGACTACGACCGGGAACTCGTCGGCGCCCGCACACCCTGCCTGGAGGGGCAGAAGAACTTCGTCAGGGCAGCCCGCGAGCTGGGCTTCCGCTACGACAGCAGCGGCGTCAACAACCAGGTGTGGCCCCGGAAGAAGAACGGCCTGTGGGACCTGTCCATGCAGCTCGTGCCCTTCCCCGGACACTCCTACGAGCAGTTGACCATGGACTACAACTTCATGGTCAACCAGTCCGGCACCCGGACCCAGGGTGATCCCGCCCAGTACGAACGCTGGGGCAACCAGATGCGCGACAGCCTGCTCAAGGGCTTCGCCCGGGCCTACGACGGCAACCGTGCGCCTCTCGTCATCGGCAACCACTTCGAGTCCTGGAACGGCGGCACCTACATGAAGGCCGTCGAGAAGGTCGTCCAGGACGTGTGCGGCAGGCCCGAGGTGCGCTGCGTCTCTTTCCGGCAGCTCGCCGACTGGCTCGACGCCCAGGACCCGGAGGTGCTGGAGAAGCTGCGCGGCCTGCGGGTCGGCGAGGCCCCGAAGCAGGGGTGGGCGGCCTTCCTGTCGGACCGCCCGGCCCCGGCTCCGAAGGGCGTACCCGGGGGGCCGGCGGAGAGGCGTTAGCTCCGGCGACGGGTGCCGCGTGCCGCCGGTCGCGCGCGGGCGGTCGCGCCCACGACCGGCGGCTTTCAGGCGGTCGCCACGGTGTCCGCGGCCCGGCCGGCGCCCCGCGCCCCCTCGGCGCCCGGCGCGTCCTCGGCGCCCGGCGCGTCCTCCCGCAGCACGAACCCCGGATCCACCTGCTCCGCCAGATCGGCGCCGGTGCGCGCGTTGCCCCAGGACTGGGCGTTCTTGAGGTGGAAGTGCACCATCTGCCGCGTGTAGCGCTCCCAGTCCCGAAGCCCGTACGTCGCGTCGGCGGCCGCCCGCAGGACCTGCAGGGCCCGGCGGTTGGCGTCCTCCAGGAGCTCGAACCGGGGCGGCCGGCCCTTCTCCATGGCGCGTACCCAGTCCGAGTGCCCCACCGTGACCAGCAGGTCGTCGCCGACCTCGGCGCGCAGGAAGTCGAGGTCGTCCTGTCCTTGCACCTTGTTGCCGACGACCTTCAGTGTGACGCCGAAGTCGCGGGCGTACTCCTTGTACTGGCGATAGACGGAGACCCCCTTCCGGGTGGGCTCGGCGACGAGAAACGTGATGTCGAAGCGGGTGAACATGCCGGAGGCGAAGGAGTCGGAACCCGCCGTCATGTCGACCACGACGTACTCGTCGCGGCCGTCCACCAGGTGGTTCAGGTACAGCTCCACCGCTCCGGTCTTGGAGTGGTAGCAGGCGACGCCCAGGTCGGCGTCGGTGAAGGGGCCGGTGACCATCAAACGGACCGCGCCGCCGTCGAGTTCCACCGCTCGTGCGCAGGCGTCGTACACCGGGTTGTCCTCGCGCACCCGCAGCAGCCGCGAGCCCGTGCCGGGCGGGGTCGTCTTGATCATCGCCTCGGCGGAGGGGATGCGCGGGTTGGAGCCGCGCAACCAGTCCTTGATCAGCGGGAGCCGGTCCCCCATCGCCGGCAGTGCGGCGGCCTCCGCCTCGTCGAGACCCAGTGCCGCTCCCAGGTGCTGGTTGATGTCGGCGTCGATCGCGACGACCGGTGCGCCGGCGGTCGCGAGGTGGCGGATGAACAGGGACGACAGGGTGGTCTTGCCGCTGCCGCCCTTCCCGACGAAAGCAATTTTCATGTTCACAAAGAGTAGTCGTGTGATTGCTGTGCGTGGCTAGCGGGAGTGAAGAACACCACTCCTTCGAGGGGCCGCGCAAGGGCGCGCGTAGGGTCGTACTCATGAGTACGACAGGCGCGACCGCCGACCCGCTCGCCGCCCTGGGTGCGCTCCCGGGGGTGGCCGACTCCGTGGAGTCCGTCCGCAAGGCCGTCGACCGGGTCTACGGGCACCGGATCATGCGGCGCCGCAGCAACGAGATCACCTCCGAGGCGGCGCTGCGCGGCGCGCGCGGCTCGGCGGCGCTGTCCGGGGCCGACTGGGCCCTGGAGGAGGTGCGGCGGCGCACGGACTTCGGTGGGGACGCCGAGGCGCGGGTGATGGGCGCGGCGCTGCGACTGACCGCCGAGGCGGGCCAGTTGCTGACCATCTGGCGGCAGTCGCCCCTGCGGGTGCTGGCCCGGCTGCACCTGGTGGCCGCGGCCGGCAAAGAGGACTGGGTCGGCAGGCCGCGCCGGGAGGGGGAGGCCGTCGACGAGCCCCTGATCGAGCTGCCGCTGCCGAGCGCGGCCGAGGTGTCCGGCCGCCTGGACGGGCTCGCCGAGCTGATCGTGGCGGGCAGTTCCGCACCCGCGCTGGTGACCGCGGCGGTCGTGCACGGCGAACTCCTCGCGCTGCGCCCCTTCGCCTCCCACAACGGCCTGGTGGCGCGCGCCGCCCAGCGGATCGTCCTGGTCGGCAGCGGCCTGGACCCCAAGGCCGTCTGCCCGGCCGAGGTCGGGCACGCCGAGCAGGGGCGCGAGGCGTACGCGGCCGCCCTCGCGGGCTACGTCTCCGGGACGCCGGAGGGCATGGCGGCCTGGATCGCCCACTGCGGCCGGGCGGTGGAACTCGGCGCGCGCGAGTCGACGGCGGTGTGCGAGGCCCTGCAGCGGGGCGCCGCCTGAGGCGGGCGGGGCGGCCCGTTTGCGGGCAGCCGCTCGGGAGTGCGCGTCGCGGGCCCGGAAAAGGGCCGGAACGGTAAAAGGCCCCCGGCGGGGGCCAGACAGAGTTGCGGCGGTACGACTCGTCGTACCGCCGCTGGCATGATCACCGAGTTACCAAGCGTCCTCGAATCGTGCCCATCAGGTCGGGAACTTCGCCCGTCACCTGGTGCGGCTGGCCCGTAATCGACGGGTCGACGTCGCGTGGGTGCTCGGTGTTCATGCTCGGTCCGTGGAGCCGAATACGTCTGGGGGTGATCCTCCCGGATGTCCTTGCCTCTCGCGGGCCTTCAAGACCTTTGTACTCCTGACCCGGAACAAGCGGAAGACCTCACTGCACTTTTTACTTTCAGGTTCAAATAGGAACTGAGCGGGCGGAATTGGGTTCTGGGGCGGTCGCGGTGGCCGGAAAGCCGGGTCAGGCGATCGACGATCGGCGCCGGCTCGCGAACCACACCAGTCCGGCGGTGGCCGCCGCGGCGCCCACCGCCACGGCCGCGACCAGGGCGGGCCGTGGTGACACGGAGAACGTGTGCAGCCGCCGCTTGAGCCGGACCGGACGGTGGAAGTCCAGCACCGGCCAGCCGCGGGCGGCCGCCTCCTTGCGCAGGGTGCGGTCCGGGTTGACGGCGTACGGGTGGCCGACGGCCTCCAGCATCGGCAGGTCGGTGCTGGAGTCGCTGTAGGCGTAGCAGTGGGCCAGGTCGTAGCCCTCGGAGGCGGCGAGCTCCCGGATCGCCTCCGCCTTCGTCGGGCCGTAGGCGTAGTACTCCACCTCTCCGGTGAAGCAGCCGTCCTCGCCCACGACCATGCGGGTGGCCACCACTCGGTCCGCGCCCAGCATCTCGCCGATCGGCTCCACGACCTCGGCGCCGGACGTGGACACGATCACCACGTCACGGCCGGCGGCATGGTGCTCCTCGATGAGCGAGGCGGCCTCGTCGTAGATGATCGGATCGATCAGGTCGTGCAGCGTCTCGGCGACGATCTCCTTCACCTGCTGCACGTTCCAGCCCCGGCACAGCTTGGACAGGTACGTGCGCATGCGCTCCATCTGGTCGTGGTCGGCGCCGCCGACGAGGAAGACGAACTGGGCATATGCGGTACGCAACATGGCCCGGCGGTTGATCAGGCCGCCTTGGTAGAAGGACTTGCTGAAGGTGAGCGTGCTCGACTTCGCAATGACCGTCTTGTCCAGATCAAAGAAGGCCGCCGTGCGGGACAAGGAGTGGTTTTCCACGCCCCTGAGCATAGGGGCAGCCCATTCGGCGTAAGGTATGGCGCGTGGGTTTGCCTGAGACGGCTCTCGGGTACACCATGGAAGTCACGGATCGTTCGCGACCGTGCTAACCCGGTCCGACTCCTCCCCCCCCGAGTCGGCCGTGGAGACGACCCCCGCTCTCCCCCCCGGCGGGGGTCGTCGCATGTCCGGGCGGGTTTTCTCCTTTTGTACGCGGTTGCTTGGCGGCGTGGGCTGCTGCCGCCCCTTGATCCGTCATGCCCATGATCTGTCACTCTGTGTAGCAGGAGCGCTGCTCTGCGGGAGTCGCACAGAGGTCAGTACAGGCGTCACCGGTATGGGTGACGGCGATATTCACAGTCACCGACTTGTCCACCGTTATTGACCAAGATCCACACGATTTCCCGGATCGCTGCACCGTGATTCCAGCGCGTCCGGCTCGCGGCGAGTTCGTGGCCGGTTCCCGTTTGCCGGGACGCGTATGGGCCGGTTCGTATCGGGCGCTCATAGGGCGGCCGGTTGCCGGTTCTTCACACGGTTGGGATTCGCGGGGCCGCAGGGGCTGCGCGAGACATGCAGCAAGGGGGAAGCACCATGGCCGGATCCGTCACCCACGACCCGCCGCCCGTCGGCCCGGACCGGCCGGGCAGGCCGCTCATCGTCACCGAGGACGCCGAACTCCTCGACGACCTGCTGCGCCTGTGCGCCGCGGCCGGCGCCACCCCCGAGGTCCACCACGGGCTGCCGGAGCGCAGAGGGACCTGGGAGGGGGCACCGCTCGTCCTGGTCGGCGACGACGCCGCGCGGCGCGTACGCGGAGCTGCCCGGCGGCGCGGAGTCGTGCTGGTCGGGCGCGATCAGGACGACTCCGGGGTGTGGCGCCGAGCCGTCGAGATCGGCGCGGACCACGTCCTGATGCTGCCCGACGGCGAGCAGTGGCTGGTCGACCGCATCGCCGATGTCGCCGAGGGCGTCGGCAGACCGGCGCTCACCGTCGGCGTCATCGGCGGCCGCGGCGGGGCCGGGGCGTCCACGCTGGCCTGCGCGCTCGCCCTCACCTCCGCGCGCCGGGGGCTGCGCACCCTCCTGGTGGACGCCGACCCGCTCGGCGGCGGACTCGACGTCCTCCTCGGCGGAGAGGCCACCGAAGGGCTGCGCTGGCCGGCGTTCGCCGCGTCCCGCGGCCGGGTCGGCGGCGGCGCCCTGGAGGAGTCGCTGCCCGCGCTGCACTCGCTACGGGTGCTCAGCTGGGACCGCGGAGACCGCGTCGCCATTCCGCCCCAGGCGGTACGGGCGGTGCTCGCCGCGGGCCGGCGGCGTGGCGGCGCCGTGGTCGTCGATCTGCCGCGCCGCGTCGACGACGGGGTGGCCGAGGCCCTCGCACAGATCGACGTCGGGCTGCTCGTGGTCCCCGCCGAACTGCGCGCGGTCGCCGCGGCCGGCCGGGTGGCGTCCGCCGTCGGCATGGTCCTGCGCGACCTGCGGGTCGCGGTACGCGGTCCCCACGCGCCCGGCCTCGACGACCGCGAGGTGGCCCGCCTGCTCGGCCTGCCGCTGGCGGGCGAGGTGCCCGTCGAGCCCGGGCTGCTGCGCCCGGGAGAGGACAAGGCACCGCCCGCGGCCTCCGGACGCGGACCGCTGGCCCGCTTCTGCACGGTGTTCTGGGAGCGCGCACTGATCGAGGCGGGTGCCGCATGAGGAACCTCACCGACGTTCCCCGGCCCGGCGGCGGCACGGGCGCGGGCGGGAGCCTGCTGGACGGCGTGCGGCAGTGGCTGGCCGAGAGCGGGGCCGAGCCGACACCGGCGCGGGTGGCGCAGGCACTGCGGGAGCAGGGCCGGGTGCTGGGCGATGCCGAGGTGCTCGGCGCGGCCGAACAACTGCGGTCCGAGCTGGTCGGCACCGGGCCGCTGGAGCCGCTCCTGGCCGATCCGGCGGTCACGGACGTGCTGGTCTCGGCGCCCGACCGGGTCTGGGTCGACCGGGGCGGCGGGCTCGAACGGACCGACGTGGCGTTTCCCGACACGGCCGCCGTACGACGCCTCGCGCAGCGTCTCGCCGCGGTGGCCGGGCGCCGTCTCGACGACGCGCGGCCCTGGGTCGACGCCCGGCTGCCCGACGGCACCCGCCTGCACGCCGTGCTGCCGCCGGTCGCCGTCGGCTGCACCTGCCTGTCCCTGCGCGTGGTGCGGCCCCGCGCCTTCACCCTCGACGAGCTGGTCGCGGTCGGCACGGTGCCGCCGGGTGGAGACCGGCTGCTGCGGGCGCTGGTGCGGGCCCGGCTGTCCTTCCTGATCAGCGGAGGCACCGGCAGCGGCAAGACCACGCTGCTCAGCGCCCTGCTGGGGCAGGTGGGCCCCGGCGAGCGCATCGTGCTCGCCGAGGACTCCGCGGAGCTGCGGCCCGACCATCCGCACGTGGTCCGCCTGGAGACCAGGCCCGCCAACCAGGAGGGCGCCGGCCTCGTCACCCTGGAGGACCTGGTGCGGCAGGCCCTCCGGATGCGGCCGGACCGGCTCGTCGTGGGCGAGGTGCGCGGAGCGGAGGTCGTCCATCTGCTGGCCGCGCTGAACACCGGCCACGAGGGCGGTTGCGGCACGGTGCACGCCAACGCCGCCGCCGACGTCCCCGCGCGGCTGGAGGCGCTGGGCACGGCGGCCGGACTCGACCGGGCCGCCCTGCACAGTCAGTTGGCCGCGGCCCTGTCGGTGATCGTGCACCTCGTCCGGGACCGGAGCGGACGGCGGCGGATCGATGAGGTGCACGTGCTGGAGCGGGAGCCGTCGGGCCTGGTCACCACGGTGCCGGCGCTGCGGTGGGAGGCGGAGGCCTTCGCCCGCGAACGCGGGTGGGAGCGGCTGCTGGGGCTGCTTCACGGCAGTCACGGCAGTCACGGCGGTCACGGAGATCACGAAGATCACAGCGGTCACGGCAGTCACGGCCGTGACACGGGGGAGCGGGCCGACCGGTTTTCGCAGGCGCCTGCCGGAAGACCGGCGGGGGCTTGGAGACGTGCGAGGCCCGGTGGCGGCGGTGGGCGTGGTGGCGGCAGCGCGAGCGGTGCGGGCGGTGCGAGCGGCGCGAGCGGTGAGGAGGCGTGATGGGCACGGAGGGAACATCGCTGTACGACCTGTCTGTCGGTGCCGCCGCGGTGTGCGCCGGAATGGCGGCATGGCTGACGGACGGGCGCCACTCCGGCGCACGGCGGGCCCGGCTGCTCCTGGCGGGCGGAGGAACGGCGGGGACCGGACCGTCCCCGTGGGACCGTGCAGTCACCGAACTGCGGCGATTGCGGAGGCCGCCGCGCCCCGAGTGGTGGGCACCGGCCGCCGGGCTGGTCCTGACGGTCCTGGGCACCTCATGGATCCCGCTTCTCGTCGGAGCCGCCGCGGTACCGGCGCTGCGGCGGGCACGGCTGGCCAGGACGGCGCGGCGAGAGCGGGAGCGCCGCGGGGACGCCGTGATCGCCCTGTGCGGGGTCCTGGCCGGGGAAGTGCGGGCCGGACGCCAGCCGGGCGAGGCCCTCCTGCGTGCGGCACATGAGTCCGGTGGGCTCGGGGAGGCACAGGCCGCGGTGCTGGCGGCTGCCCGGTTCGGCGGCGACGTTCCCCAAACCCTCGCCGCGGCGGCGCGGCAACCGGGCGCCGAGGGGCTCCTGGGTCTCGCCGCGTGCTGGCGGGTGGCCGTCGACCGGGGCGCCGGACTCGCCGCCGGGCTGGACCGCCTGGAGGGGGCTCTGCGCACCGAACGCGACCAACGAGCCGACCTCAGTGCCCAGTTGGCGGGCGCGAAGGCCACCGCCGTGATGCTCGCGGGACTACCCGTCCTGGGCCTGCTGCTCGGCACCGCCCTCGGCGCCGACCCGCTGCACGTGCTGCTGCACACCGCGCCGGGACTGGGCTGCCTCGCGGTCGGCGCCGCGCTGGAGGGCGGGGGCCTGTGGTGGGCGCTGCGGATCGTGCGGGGAGCGGAGGCGGTGACGTGAGCGGGCGAGTCGGGGGGACGCACCGGTACGGGCTCCGGGCACGCGGGCGCTCCGCGGCGGGCCGGGCGGCATACGAGGGGAAGGCGGGATCGGGATGAGCACGGACGTCGTCCACGGGCTGGGGACGGTCCTGGGCGGGACGCTGCTGCTGTGGGCGGCGGTGAGATGGCCGACGGCGGTGCGCCAACGGCGGCGGGTCCGGCGGCGGTTGGCCGGATTGCTGGATCGGGAACGAGAGCGGCGCGGGGCGTCCGCCACACCGTGGCCCGCAGTGCGCGGCGTCGTACGGCGCTGGCTGCCCTCGGTCGGCGTGGTGGGTGCGGGATGGGTACTGGTCGGCGGCGTCGCCGGGGTCGGGCTTGGAGCGGTCGGCGCGGTCGTGCTGTGGCGGTGGCGGCAACGGCGGACGGCGGCCGATCCCTCGCAGGAGTACGACGTCGCGGAGGCGGCCCGTCAGTTGCCGCTGGCGGCCGACCTGCTGGCGGCCTGCATCGCCGCCGGCGCCGGTCCGGTGGCCGCTGCCCAGGCCGTCGGTGAGGCTCTGGGCGGGCCCGTCGGTGCGGCACTCGCACGCGGCGCGGCGGAGGTGCGGCTCGGCGGCGCACCGGCCGACGCCTGGCGGGGCCTGGCCGCGATACCGGGGGCTCGGGTCCTGGCACGGCTGCTGCACCGGGCCGACGAGTCGGGACTGCCCGCAGCCGGCCCCGTCGCCCGGCTCGCGGCCGACGCCCGTGCCGACTGGGCGCGCACCGCGACCGCGCGGGCCCGCCGGGCCGCTGTCCTGGTCACCGCACCCATGGGGCTGTGCTTCCTGCCCGCCTTCGTCACGGTCGGCGTTCTGCCCGTCGTGATCGGGCTGGCCGGCGGAGTGCTGGGAGGAGGCGGCCGCTGAGAGAACCACTGGCCCGACAACCGGGCCCGAAAGATCCACTGGCACCGACAACCGGGCCGAGAGAACCACTGGCACTGACGACTGGAACGAAACCTCACGGGGGTTGAGATGTGGAAGACGGTTTGGACACGACTGCGCACGTTTCTGCGCAGGGACCAGGGCATGGCCACCGCCGAGTACGCCATGGGCATCATCGCGGCGGTCGGACTGGCCGCGGTGCTCTACAAGGTGGTGACGAGCGATCAGGTCCAGGCGCAGTTGCAGGCACTCGTGAATCGAGCGCTCAGTGGCCCGATGTGAGCGCGCGGACGACCGGGGCTTCGTGACCGCGGAGACGGCCGTGGCACTGCCCGTCCTGGTGCTCGTCGCGCTGGCGCTCATGGGAGGGCTGCTGGCCATGGCCGCGCAGATCCAGTGCGTGGACGCGGCCCGTACGGGGGCCCGCGCGGCGGCCCGCCAGGATCCCGCCGACGCGGTGGTCGAGGTCGCCCGGAAGGCCGCGCCGCCCGGTGCCCGGGTCACGGTCACCCGGGAGGGCGACCAGGTCCGCGTGGTCGTCACGGCCCGGCCACCGCTGCTGCACGGGCTGCCCGTCGAGCTGCGGGAGGAGGCCGTGGCACTGGCAGAGGAGAGCACGGGCGGAACGGAGCAGAGCACAGGCGCGATGGAGGAGCGTACGGGCGGGGCGGAGGTGGTGGGGCGATGAGCCGTGCTCTGTGCGGACGTGGGATCGCGCATCCCCGGGTGGTGCCCGCGAGCCCCGTGGGGCGGTGGGCGGGGAAGGCGCGGCGCTTCGGCCGGGGCAGTGGTTCGCGGTGGCGTTCCGACCGGGGGTCCGCCTCGGTCTGGAGTGTCGCTGTGATCGCCTCGCTGTGCGTGGTGTTCGGCGCGCTGCTCGGCCTGGGGCACGCGTGCGTGGTCCGGCACCACGCGGCCGGAGGCGCCGACCTGGCGGCGCTCGCGGCGGCGGATCACTGGGCGGAGGGCGGTGCGGCGGCCTGCGCCCGGGCGGACCGGGTGGCGCACGCCCAGGGCGCCCGGCTCGTGCGGTGCGCGCTCGTCGGCGACACCTCGGACGTGACCGCGGCGTCGGGGCAGGGACCGTTCACCGCGCGGGTGAGGGCACGGGCGGGCCCGGGGCGGCTGCCGGACGCCCCGGTGCCGCCCGATCCGCCGGGACCACTCCCCGGGCCGGGGCCTACGCCCTCCCGGCCTTCTCCTCCGGTGTCTCCTGCGGCGGTGTCTCCTGCGGTGCCCCGCGCAGCAGCACCGTGAGGAGACGGACGGCACCCCGTTTGTGGAGCGGATCGTTGCCGTTGCCGCACTTGGGGGACTGGATGCAGGACGGGCAGCCGGCGTCGCACTCGCAGGAGGCGATGGCCTCGCGGGTGGCGGTGAGCCAGGAGCGGGCGGTGTGGAAGGCCCGCTCGGCGAAGCCCGCCCCGCCCGGGTGGCCGTCGTAGACGAAGACCGTCGGCAGGAGGGTGTCGGGGTGGAGCGGGACGGACACGCCGCCGATGTCCCAGCGGTCGCAGGTCGCGAAGAGCGGCAGCATGCCGATCGACGCGTGCTCCGCGGCGTGCAGGGCGCCGCCGAGGATCTCCGGGGTGATCCGGGCGGCGTCCAGCTGGTCCTCGGTGACCGTCCACCACACCGCGCGCGTGCGCAGCGTGCGGGGCGGGAGGTCGAGTTTCGTCTCGCCCAGCACCTCACCGGTGACGACCCGGCGGCGCAGGAAGGAGACGACCTGGTGGGTGACTTCGACGGAGCCGTAGCAGAGCCGGGCGTCCCCCCAGGGGACCTCGGTGTCGGTGTCGAGGACGGAGAGGGAGGTGGTGTCGCGGGCGACCGTGGTGTACGGCGGGTTCGCCTCCTCGACCAGGGCCACGGAGTCCTCCAGGTCGAGGGAGCGCACCAGGTAGGTGCGGCCCTGGTGCAGGTGGACGGCGCCCTCGTGGACGGTGGTGTGCGCGGCGCCCTCGTCGACGGTGCCGAGCAGCCGCCCGGTGCCCGCCTCGACGACCTGCACCGGCCGGCCGCCCTGGCCGCGGATGTCGGTGAGGTCGGCGGCCCGTTCGCGGCGCGTCCAGTGCCAGGCCGTCGCGCGGCGGCGCAGCAGCTTCGCGGCCTCCAGCTGCGGCAGCAGCTTTGGGCAGGCCGGGCCGAACAGGTCGAGGTCCTCGTCGGTCAGCGGGAGCTCGGCGGCGGCCGCACACAGGTGCGGGGCCAGCACGTACGGGTTGTCGGGGTCGAGGACGGTGGACTCCACGGGCCGGTCGAAGAGGGCTTCGGGATGGTGGACGAGGAAGGTGTCCAGCGGGTCGTCGCGGGCGACCAGGACGGCGAGGGCGCCCTGTCCGGCGCGCCCGGCCCGGCCCGCCTGCTGCCACAGCGAGGCGCGGGTGCCCGGATAGCCGGCGATCACGACGGCGTCGAGGCCGGAGACGTCGATGCCGAGTTCCAGGGCGGTGGTGGCGGCCAGGCCGAGGAGTTCGCCGGAGTCCAGGGCCTGCTCCAGGGCACGCCGCTCCTCGGGGAGGTAGCCGCCGCGATAGGCCGCGACACGCCGGGCCAGCGACCGGTCCACCTCGGCGAGCCGTTCCTGCGCGATCACGGAGATGATCTCCGCGCCGCGCCGGGAGCGGACGAAGACGACCGAGCGCACGCCCTGCACGGTGAGGTCGGTCAGCAGGTCGGCGGCCTCGGCGGTGGCGGTCCGCCGAACGGGTGCGCCCCTCTCGCCCTGCAGTTCGGTCAGCGGGGGCTCCCACAGGGCGAACACCAGTTCACCGCGTGGAGAGGCGTCGTCGGCGATCTCCACCACCGGCAGGCCGGTCAGCCGGCGGGCGGCGACGGCGGGCTCCGCGGCGGTGGCGGAGGCCAGCAGGAAGACCGGGGAGGCGCCGTAGCGCGCGCACAGGCGGCGCAGGCGGCGCAGCACCTGGGCGACGTGGGAGCCGAAGACGCCCCGGTAGGTGTGGCACTCGTCCACGACGACGTAGCGCAGCGCGCGCAGGAAGGAGGACCAGCGGGGATGTGAGGGCAGTATCCCGCGGTGCAGCATGTCGGGATTGGTCAGCACGTAGGTGGCGTACTGGCGGATCCACTCCCGCTCCTCGAACGGCGTGTCGCCGTCGTACACCGCGGCGCGCACGGCGTTGCCCAGCGGGCGGGCCAGGCGCTTCACGGAGCGGCACTGGTCGGCGGCCAGCGCCTTGGTGGGGGAGAGGTAGAGGGCGGTGGCGCCTCGGCCGTTCGGGGCCTCGGCGCCGTCCAGAAGGGTGGAGAGCACGGGGACCAGGTAGGCCAGCGACTTGCCCGACGCCGTGCCGGTGGCGACGACCACCGAGTCGCCGTCCAGGGCGTGCTCGGCCGCGCGCGCCTGGTGGGCCCAGGGGTGCTCGATGCCCGCCGCCCGCACGGCCGCGATGACCTCGGCGCGGATCCGGTCGGGCCAGACGGCATGGCGGCCCTCGCGCGGGGGCAAGTGCTGGGTATGAGTGATGCGCGAAGCCCGGCTCGGCCCGGAGGCGAGCCGGTCCAGGACCGCGCCCGGCGACATGCGGGGTGCGGTGTCCGTCGGGGGTCGATCGGATCGGTGATTCTTGGCCATCGGCACCGAGTGTGTCACCGGCGTGACGGACAATGGGACCAAGGCGTCGTGCACGCCTGCCGGTAAGTGATTGAATGCCATCGCGGCTGGCGAACCGTCCTGGGGGCTTCAAGCCGAGGTGTCCCGAGGGACGACCGCTCGATAGCAAGGTGCTGGAGGATCCGTGGACCTGTCCCTGTCGACCCGTACCGTCGGCGATCGTACGGTCGTCGAGGTCGGTGGCGAAATCGATGTATACACCGCGCCCAAGCTGCGCGAGCAGCTGGTCGAGCTGGTGAACGACGGGAATTTCCACCTCGTCGTCGACATGGAGGGCGTGGACTTCCTCGACTCCACCGGGCTCGGCGTGCTGGTCGGCGGCCTGAAGCGGGTGCGTGCCCATGAGGGCTCGTTGCGCCTGGTGTGCAACCAGGAGCGCATTCTCAAGATCTTCCGCATCACCGGCCTCACCAAGGTGTTCCCGATCCACACCTCGGTCGAGGAAGCGGTGGCGGCGACCGACTGACCACCGGACCCGGGCGGCGCGCCCGGGACGGAAGAAGTTCACCCGAGGGGTGGCCGGGCCGTCGACGGCCCGGCCACTCGAGAGCACGCCCGTAGTCGCGAGGGGGATGCATGGCCACCGTTGAGCTCCGCTTCAGCGCGCTGCCCGAGCACGTCAGAACCGCCCGGCTGGTGGCGGCGGCGGTGGCGCGCAGGGCCGGAGTGGACGAGGCCGTCCTCGACGAGGTCAGGCTCGCCGTCGGCGAGGCCTGCACCCGTGCCGTCGGACTGCACCGCAGCAACGGGGTCTCCGCGCCGGTGAAGGTGCTGCTGATCGAGGAGGAGAAGCAGTTCTCCATCGAGGTCGGCGACGAGGCGCCGCACTCGGCTCCCGGCGAGCGGTCCCCCGGCGCCGACACGGGCGAGCCGGAGAGCGAGGAGGACGACATGGGCCTCGCGGTCATCAGCGGCCTCGTCGACGACCTGGAGGTCAGGTCCGGCGAGCACGGCGGGCAGCTCCGCATGACCTGGCCGACCACCCCGCCCACCGCGGTACTCCCCTGACGGACGCACAGCGCGCCGTCGCACTGAAGGAGCCGTTGCACTGAAGGGCCCCACACCGTGGGGCCCTTCGGCATGTCGCCCCGCCGCCGGCACGCTCGTAGAGTGATCTCATCCGCAGAAACACACGGCGCATTACGTGAATTGCTTCACGATCGGCGGTGATGACCAGGTGATGATCAATGGCGCCGCTGCGGATCAGGAATTAATGCGTTCGGAGTATTACCGCTATCCGGTCGGCGGTCGTTCGGCGATCATTTACCGAGAGGCAAACGCAGGCCGAATCCCATGACCGCGCCCTGTTTAGATCAGGTCCCGGTACCTACAATCCCGTCCACATCTTGAGCTCAGCCCAAGCGTCAAGGAGGACGAATGGCGGGGCTTACCATCTCCCTTCACTCGGGCCACACCACCACCCTCTCCGCTGCCGTACTGACCGACGACAACCGGGTGATCGTGGCGGTTGTCGCGGCCGTCGCCGTCGCCGCGCTCGTGGTAGCCGGCGTCCTGGTGCGCCAGGTTCTCGCGGCGGGCGAGGGCACCGACGGCATGCGGCGGATCGCGTCGGCGGTACAGGAAGGCGCCAACGCCTACCTGGCCCGGCAGTTGCGCACCCTCGGCGTATTCGCGATCGTCGTGTTCTTCCTGCTCATGCTGCTGCCCGCGGACGACTGGAATCAGCGTGCCGGGCGGTCGGTGTTCTTCCTGATCGGCGCGGCGTTCTCGGCGTCCACCGGCTATATCGGAATGTGGCTCGCCGTACGCAGCAATGTGCGCGTCGCCGCGGCGGCGCGCGAGGCGACCCCGGCGCCCGGAGAGCCGGAAAAGGATCTCACCGCCGTCTCCCACAGAGCGATGAAGATCGCATTTCGCACGGGTGGCGTCGTCGGCATGTTCACGGTGGGGCTCGGACTGCTCGGGGCCACCTGCGTGGTGCTGGTGTACGCCGCCGACGCGCCGAAGGTGCTCGAGGGCTTCGGCCTCGGCGCGGCGCTGATCGCAATGTTCATGAGGGTCGGCGGCGGCATCTTCACCAAGGCCGCCGACGTCGGCGCCGACCTGGTCGGCAAGGTCGAGCAGGGCATTCCGGAGGACGATCCGCGCAATGCCGCGACCATCGCCGACAACGTGGGCGACAACGTCGGCGACTGCGCGGGCATGGCGGCCGACCTGTTCGAGTCGTACGCCGTGACGCTGGTCGCGGCCCTCATCCTCGGCAAGGCGGCGTTCGGCAACGACGGCCTCGCCTTCCCCCTGATGGTGCCCGCCATCGGCGTGCTCACGGCGATGATCGGCATCTTCGCCGTCGCGCCCCGCCGCGCCGACCGCAGCGGCATGAGCGCGATCAACCGCGGCTTCTTCATCTCCGCGGTGATCTCGCTCGCGCTGGTCGCGGTCGCCGTCTTCACCTACCTGCCCGGCAGCTACGCCGACCTCGACGGTGTCGGTGACGCCGCGATCCGCGGCAAGGACGGCGACCCGCGCATCCTCGCGCTGGTCGCGGTGGCGATCGGCATCCTGCTGGCCGCCCTGATCCAGCAGCTGACCGGCTACTTCACCGAGACCAGCCGCCGCCCGGTGCGGGACATCGGCAAGACGTCCCTCACGGGCCCGGCCACCGTGGTGCTGGCCGGCATATCCGTCGGCCTGGAGTCGGCCGTCTACACCGCGCTGCTGATCGGCCTCGGCGTATACGGGGCGTTCCTGCTGGGCGGCACGTCGATCATGCTGGCGCTGTTCGCGGTGGCGCTGGCCGGCACCGGGCTGCTCACCACGGTCGGTGTGATCGTCGCGATGGACACCTTCGGGCCGGTCTCCGACAACGCGCAGGGCATCGCCGAGATGTCCGGCGACGTCGAGGGCGCCGGCGCGCAGGTGCTCACCAACCTCGACGCGGTCGGCAACACCACCAAGGCCATCACCAAGGGCATCGCGATCGCCACGGCGGTGCTCGCGGCCTCCGCGCTGTTCGGGTCGTACCGCGACGCGATCACGACCGGCGCGCGGGACGTGGGCGAGAAGCTGACCGGGGCGGGCGCGCCGATGACCCTGATCATGGACATCTCGCAGCCGAACAACCTCGTCGGGCTGATGGCGGGCGCGGCGGTCGTCTTCCTCTTCTCCGGGCTGGCGATCAACGCGGTGTCGCGGTCGGCGGGCGCGGTGGTGTACGAGGTGCGGCGGCAGTTCCGCGACAAGCCCGGGATCATGGACTTCAGCGAGAAGCCCGAGTACGGCAAGGTCGTGGACATCTGCACCAAGGACGCCCTGCGGGAACTGGCCACACCGGGCCTGCTCGCCGTCATGGCGCCCATCTTCGTCGGCTTCACCCTCGGCGTCGGCGCGCTCGGCGCGTACCTGGCGGGCGCGATCGGCGCGGGCACGCTGATGGCGGTGTTCCTCGCCAACTCCGGCGGCGCCTGGGACAACGCCAAGAAGCTCGTCGAGGACGGCCACCACGGCGGCAAGGGCAGTGAGGCGCACGCGGCGACGGTGATCGGTGACACGGTCGGCGACCCCTTCAAGGACACCGCCGGTCCCGCGATCAACCCGCTGCTGAAGGTGATGAACCTCGTCTCGCTGCTGATCGCTCCCGCCGTCATCAAGTTCAGCTACGGCGCCGACGAGAACGTCGGCGTACGGGTACTGATCGCGGCCCTGGCGTTCGTGGTCATCGTCGGCGCGGTCTACGTCTCCAAGCGGCGGCGCACCGCCGTGGGTGACGAGGGCGACGTCGAGCGGAAGCACAAGTCGGCGGATCCGGCGGTGGTTTCGTAGACACGGCCCGGGGGTGTGGGAGGAGCCCCAGCTCAAGGGACGGGCGGGCGATGCCTGTTGAGGCGTCGCCCGCCCGTCCTGCGTGCGCCCCGCCGTGCCGCCGTGAGCCTTCTCTCGCTTGGGGCGAACAGCTGTAAGAGATCTCATAATCGGACGTTCCGCGTGTGGTCGTCTCCCGTCCGGCGTGTATGTTCCGGGGCCGAGAGCCATGGAAGGGACCAATCCGGTGAACAAGAAGCTCACGGCCGCACTGTCCGGCGGTGCGGTACTGATACTGGCACTGACGGGATGCAGCAGCAGCGACGGCGGCGACAAGGGCAACGACAAGCTGGATGCCTGGGCCAAGCAGGTCTGCGACGCGGTCAAGCCGCAGGCGCAGAAGATCAGAGCTGCCAACGCCGCGATCCAGAAGGAGACCTCGGACAACAGCCCGCCGGCACAGGTCCAGAAGACCGACGCGCAGGCCTTCCAGGACATGTCCGACGCCTACCGGGCGATCGGCGCCGCCGTGCGGAACGCCGGCGCGCCCGACGTCGAGAACGGCAAGAAGAAGCAGCAGGACGCCGTCGAGGAACTCACCCAGCTCTCGTCGTCCTACGCCTCCCTCCAGAAGCAGGTCGACGCCCTCAACACCAAGGACCAGGCGAAGTTCGCCGAGGGCCTCAAGGATGTCGCCACCGAGCTGGACAAGCTCAGCAAGAGCGGCAACGACGCGTTGAAGAACCTCGAGGAGGGCGAGGTCGGCGCGGCCATGGCCAAGCAGGCCAGCTGCCGGAACACCTCCTCGGCGGCCACGGCCTCGCCGGCGGTGAGCGGCTGACAGGCGCGCGTGCCCGGCCGTCCTCGTTCTTCGCCGCGCGGAGATGATCACCGGCTGACAGGCGTGTGCCCGGCCGTCGCCCGGCGGGACGCGCGGTGTCGGACCCAGCCGACACAATGAGGACGTGAGCGAATCCACCCTGCCCGACCTGCCCGCCGCCGACCGCCCGGACGTCGCCGCCCGGCTGCGTGACGCCCTGCTCGGCGCCTCTTTCACCGCCGACGGGCTGCTGGACCTGCTCGGCGCCCCGGCGTACGCGGCGCTGGCGCGCAGCGAGACCGTGCCGGCACTGCGGGCGACCCGCGGCGACACGCCGCTGGAGGCGCTGGTCCGGCTGTTCCTGCTGCAGCAGCCGGTGCCGCACGCGCGCCTGAAGGACGTCCTGCCCGTCGAGGAATGCCTGGCGACCGGCTGGCTGGTGCGCGCGGGCGCCGACGAGCTCGCCGCCACGGTCGACGTACGGCCCTACGGCGGCCCGGACGGCGAGGACTGGTTCGTCGTTGCCGACCTGGGCTGCGCGGTCGGCGGAGCCGGCGGCATCGGACGCGGGGACGAGGGGGTCGTCCTCGGCGTCGGGGGCGCCTCCACGACCCTGGCCGGGATCACCGTGCGCACGCCGGTCGCCTCCGCGCTCGACCTCGGCACCGGTTCCGGCATCCAGGCGCTGCACGCCTCCCGGCACGCCGGGCGCGTAACGGCGACCGATGTCAACCCGCGCGCGCTGCACATCGCCGCGCTCACCCTCGCCCTCTCCGGCGCCCCGGCCGCCGACCTGCGCCAGGGCTCGCTGTTCGAACCGGTCGGGGAGGAGGAGACGTTCGACCTGATCGTCTCCAACCCGCCGTTCGTGATCTCACCCGGCGCCCGGCTCACCTACCGCGACGGCGGCATGCGCGGGGACGATCTGTGCCGCACGCTCGTTCAGCAGGCGGGGGAGCGGCTGGCCCCGGGCGGCTTCGCCCAGTTCCTCGCCAACTGGGAGCACGTCGAGGGAGAGGAGTGGCAGGACAGGCTCAGGTCCTGGGTGCCGCGCGGGTGCGACGCGTGGATCGTGCAGCGCGAGGTGCTGGACGTCACGCAGTACGCCGAGCTGTGGCTGCGGGACGCCGGCGACCACCGCGGCGACCCGGCGGAGTACCGGGCGCGCTACGACGCGTGGCTGGAGGAGTTCGAGGCGCGCAAGGTCAGAAGCGTCGGCTTCGGCTGGATCACCCTGCGCAGGACCGACGCGGCCACGCCGTCGATCCTCGTCGAGGAGTGGCCGCACCCCGTCGAGCAGCCCCTGGGCGACACCATCCGCGCGACCTTCGACCGCATCGACTACCTGCGGGCGCACGACGACGCGGCCCTGCTGGAGGCACATTTCACGCTGGCCCCCGAGATCCTGCAGGAGCAGGTCGGGCTGCCCGGCGCCGAGGACCCGGAGCACGTCGTGCTGCGGCAGCGGCGCGGCATGCGCCGGGCCACCACGGTGGACACCGTCGGCGCGGGCTTCGTCGGCGCCTGCGACGGCACCCTCGGCGCGGGCCGCATCCTGGACGCCATCGCCCAGCTGATCGGCGAGGACCCGGTCCTGCTGCGCGACCGCACGCCCGCACAGATCCGGCGGCTGGTGGAACAGGGCTTCCTGGAACCGGCCGGGTGACCGGACCGGCCGGGTGACCGGACCGGCCGGATGACCGGCGGGGCGTCCCGGCAGCCGTAGCACACCGCAGGGCGCCGTGGATCCGCAGTGGCGAGTTCGAGCCGACTTCGGGCCGGCTGCGACCCGACTTCGGGCCGGCCGGCCGATCGGCGGCTTTCGCGCCGCCCCGCCCCTGCGCAGAGCCGCGCCCGGCTGCCCTCGCCCCGCGCCCTGCGCGCGCGGCGAGGGCAGCCGGAGGCCGAGCCCCAGCCGCCCGGGGCCCCAGCAGCCGCCGGGGTCGTCAAGGCCGCGGCAGCCGCCAGAGCCGTCGAAGCCCCCGGAGTCGCCAAAGCCCCCGGAGTCGCCAAAGCCCCCGGGGCCGTCGAAGCCGCGGCAACCGCCGGAGTACGGAAGCCGCTGAGGCCGCTGAAACCGCCGAAGCCGTCCGAATGTGAACCGTCCCCGGACGGTTACTCACCGTGCCCGGCGGGGAAGGTGCCGAAGTGCCCCGCGGCCCGGCGCGCCGCCGTCTGTTCACCGGGGGTTGGCCGCGTTGTCGCCCGCGGGTGCCAGCCTCCCGGTCCGGGGCATCGGGACGGAGGTGGCGTGGATGGAGCGCGGCCCGGCGATCTTCACGGGGATGGTGTTCGCCCTGTTCGGCGGGGCACTGCTGGTGTGGACGGCGGTTCGGGTGCGCCGCCGTGAGCCGGTGGCCGCCGGTGTGAGACCGGTCGCATCGGCCGCCCTCGCGGGCCTGGCCGCCGTGGCGGCCCTGATCCTGGGAACCTGGTGCCTGACGCACGTATGACCACCGCAGGACAAAACACCCAACAACGACAAACCCGGTAACCGGGAAATCACCCTCCGTGGAGGGCCGGTGGGCGGCCGCCCCCTCCGGGCGGCAGGAAGGGTACGAGTCGGGTTACCGTTCGAGTGGCCGTTGCGGGCTTTTCCCGTTTGACACGGGGGCGGGATGTACCGTCACACTCCGCAGCGTCAGCACGACAGCACGACCCGAGCCCCGGGAGCCAAGGCCTGGGGAGACCCAGCGTCGACCGGAGAGAAGAGCGAAGAAGTTGTCCCCGACCAGCGAGACCGCGCAGGGCGGCCGCCGACTCGTCATCGTCGAGTCGCCTGCCAAGGCGAAGACGATCAAGGGCTACCTCGGCCCCGGCTACACCGTCGAGGCGAGCGTCGGGCACATCCGTGACCTCCCCAACGGCGCCGCCGAGGTTCCCGAGCAGTACACCGGCGAGGTCCGGCGCCTCGGTGTGGACGTCGAGCACGATTTCCAGCCCGTCTACGTGATCAACGCCGACAAGAAGGCCCAGGTCAGGAAGCTCAAGGACCTGCTGCGCGACTCCGACGAGCTCTACCTGGCCACCGACGAGGACCGCGAGGGCGAGGCCATCGCCTGGCACCTGCAGGAGGTGCTCAAGCCCAAGATCCCCGTCAAGCGCATGGTGTTCCACGAGATCACCAAGGACGCCATCCAGCAGGCCGTGCGCAACCCGCGCCAGCTCAACAAGAAGCTGGTCGACGCCCAGGAGACCCGCCGCATCCTCGACCGCCTCTACGGCTACGAGGTCTCCCCGGTGCTGTGGAAGAAGGTCATGCCGCGGCTGTCGGCCGGCCGCGTCCAGTCCGTCGCCACGCGTCTCGTCGTGGAGCGGGAACGCGAGCGCATGGCCTTCCGCTCGGCCGAGTACTGGGACCTGACGGGCACCTTCTCCCCCACCTCCGGCTTCGCTCCGGCGGGGGGCTCCCCGTCCGGCCGCGCGGGCGACCCGTCGGACCCGTCGTCGTTCGCCGCCCGCCTGGCCACCGTCGACGGCAGGAGGGTCGCGCAGGGCCGCGACTTCGACTCCCGGGGACGGCTCAGGAGCGAGCAGGTCCTCCACCTCGACGAGGCGAACGCCCGCGCCCTCGCCGAGGCCCTGCAGGACACGCGCTTCACGGTCCGCTCGGTCGAGTCCAAGCCGTACCGCCGCTCGCCGTACGCCCCGTTCCGCACGACGACGCTGCAGCAGGAGGCCAGCCGCAAGCTCGGCTTCGGCGCCAAGGCCACCATGCAGATCGCGCAGAAGCTGTACGAGAACGGCTTCATCACCTATATGCGTACGGACTCCACGACGCTCAGCGACACCGCGGTCGCCGCCGCCCGCGCCCAGGTGACCCAGCTGTACGGCGCCGAGTACCTGCCGGAGCGGCCGCGCACGTACGCCTCCAAGGTGAAGAACGCCCAGGAGGCGCACGAGGCCATCCGTCCTTCGGGCGACCGTTTCCGCACCCCGGCGGAGACGGGCCTGACCGGCGACCAGTTCAAGCTGTACGAGCTGATCTGGAAGCGGACGGTCGCCTCCCAGATGAAGGACGCGACCGGCGACAGCGTCACGGTGCGGATCGGCGGCACCTCGGCCGACGGCCGGGACGTGGAGTTCACCGCCTCCGGCAAGACCATCACCTTCCACGGCTTCCTCAAGGCCTACGTGGAGGGCGCCGACGACCCCAACGCCGAGCTCGACGACCGCGAGCGCCGGCTGCCGCCGGTCGCCGAGGGCGACCGGCTCGCCGCCGAGGAGATCACCGCCGAGGGCCACGCCACCAAGCCCCCGGCCCGCTACACCGAGGCCACCCTCGTCAAGGAGCTGGAGGAGCGGGAGATCGGCCGCCCGTCGACGTACGCGTCGATCATCGGCACGATCCTGGACCGCGGCTACGTGTTCAAGAAGGGCACGGCCCTGGTGCCGTCCTGGCTGTCCTTCGCCGTGGTCAACCTCCTGGAGAAGCACTTCGGGCGGCTCGTCGACTACGACTTCACCGCCAAGATGGAGGACGACCTCGACCGCATCGCCCGCGGCGAGGCCGAGGCCGTGCCGTGGCTGAAGCGCTTCTACTTCGGCGAGAGCGCGAACGGCGCCGCGGGCGGCGTCGGCCGCGCCGCCGAGGCCGGCAACGGCGACGGCGACCACCTCGGCGGCCTCAAGGACCTGGTGACCGACCTGGGCGCGATCGACGCGCGCGAGGTGTCGTCGTTCCCCGTCGGCAACGGCATCGTGGTCCGCGTCGGCCGCTACGGCCCGTACGTCGAGCGCGGCGAGAAGGACGCCGAGGGCCACCAGCGCGCCGACCTCCCCGCCGACCTGCCGCCGGACGAGCTGACCGTCGAGCTCGCCGAGGAGCTGCTGGCCAAGCCCAGCGGCGAGCGCGAGCTGGGCCGCGACCCGCAGACCGGCCACCTGATCGTCGCCAAGGACGGCCGCTACGGCCCGTACGTCACCGAGGTGCTGCCCGAGGGCACCCCGAAGAGCGGCAAGAACGCCGTCAAGCCGCGTACGGCCTCGCTGTTCAAGTCGATGAGCCTGGACACGGTGACGCTCCAGGACGCGCTGCGGCTGATGTCGCTGCCGCGCGTCGTCGGCACCGACACCGACGGCCAGGAGATCACCGCGCAGAACGGCCGCTACGGGCCCTACCTGAAGAAGGGCACCGACTCGCGCTCCCTGCAGTCCGAGGACCAGATCTTCACGATCACCCTCGAGGAGGCGCGGGCCATCTACGCCCAGCCCAAGCAGCGCGGGCGCGCCGCGGCCAAGCCGCCGCTGAAGGAGCTCGGCCAGGACCCGGTCAGCGGTCGGCCCGTCGTCGTCAAGGACGGCCGCTTCGGCCCGTACGTCACCGACGGCGAGACCAACGCGACCCTGCGCTCCGGCGACAGCGTCGAGACGATCACCCCGGAGCGCGCCTTCGAGCTGCTCGCGGAGAAGCGGGCCAAGGGGACCGCCAAGAAGACGGCGAAGAAGGCCGCCGCGAAGAAGACGACCGCCGCGAAGTCGGCGGCGAAGAAGACGACGGCCGTCAAGAAGACCGCGGCGAAGACCACGACCGCGAAGAAGACGGCGACCAAGAAGACCGCCGCGAAGAAGACCACGGCGGCCAAGGGGGCGGAGGGCTGAGACCGCGCAGGCCCCGGCCCCGGGAGGGCCGGGGCCGGGCGGTCTGAGAACGCGTCAGGTCCGGGTCCGCGCGGCCCGGTCCGGCCGCCCCGCCCCTCCCGGGGCTCCCGGGGCGCGCTGTCCCTATTCAGGGCGTGCCGCCCGCCGCCCCCGCCCCTCCCGGGGCGCACCGCCCGCCGGTGCGTGAAGGCAACGTCCCGATATCACCTCAGTGACGGCGCGTTCGCGGGTACGTGCGGCAACCGTGGGCCCGTCTGCGGGGCCCGATAGGCTGAAAGCATGACGCGAGCCGAGCAGCCAACGGCCCCCCACACGGCATCGGACGACGCCCTGGTCGCCGACTCCCGCGAGCGCGCCGTCCGCGCCCTGCTGCGCCAGCCTCAGGTGAAACGGTTGTGGAGCGCCCAGCTCGTCGCGGGTGTCGGCGACACCCTGGCGCTGCTGGTGCTGGTCCTGCTCGTCCTGCAGGCGGCCATCGCCGAGGGCCCGTTCGGCGGCGGCTACCGGGGCGCGGCGCTCGCCGTGGCGGCCGTCTTCGGCACCCGCGTGCTGGCCACCCTGCTGTTCGGCGCGGTCCTGCTCGGGCCGCTGAACTCGCTCACCGCGAAGGAAGGTCCGCTCGACCGGCGCTGGACGATGGCCGGCGCCGACGGCCTGCGCGCCGCGCTGCTGATCGTCGCCCCCCTGTGGATCGACTGGACACCCGCCCACGCGCTCGCCCTGTTGCTGGTCACCGTCTTCGTCCTCGGCGTCGCCGAGCGCTTCTGGACCGTCTGCCGCGAGAGCGCCGCGCCCGCGCTGCTGCCCGCCCCGCCCCCGGAGGGCGCGACGGTGCGGCCGTTGCCGGACCACATGGACGCCCTGCGGCGCCTGTCGCTGCGCACCACCTTCGTGGCGATCCCGCTGGCCGCCGCCGCGCTCGTCGCCGCCGCGCTGCTGAACAACCTGCTGGGCACCGGCGTCGCGTGGTTCGACCAGCACCACGCGGCCCTCGCCTCGTACGTCGCGGCCGGCCTGTTCGCCGCCTCCCTGTCGGTGCTGACCTACCTGGAGCTGCCCGCCGTGCGCACCCCCCGCGCGCGGTCGCCGCTGGAGGGACTGCGCCGCCCGCGCACCGGCACCGGCGTCGACAAGGGCCGCACCGGCGCCCTCCCGCTGCTGGTGTTCGCCTGCGCCGCCGTCGCCTGCGCCGTCGCCGCCGCGGTCTCGGTGGCCGTCCTGCACGCCACGGACCTGCGCGGCGGCCCGGTGCTGTACGGGCTGCTGGTGCTCGCCCTCACCGGCGGTGTCGTCGCCGGCATCCGCACGGCCCCGAAGGTGCTCACGACGCTGTCGCGGCGCCGGCTGCTGCCGCTCGCCATCGCCTGCACCGGTGTGGCGCTGCTCGCCGCCGGGCTGGTCCCGGACGTCACCAGCGTGCTGCTGCTCCTCGCCCTGGCCGGCGTCGGCGCGGGCGCGGCCGCCAACACCGGGCACGCCCTGCTCGACCAGGAGACCGAGGAATACCGGCGCACCCGCACCACGGAGCACCTGCACGCGGTGGTGCGGGTCTGCGTGGCCCTGGGCACGCTGGCCGCCCCCGTCGTCGCCGCCGTGATCGGGCCGCACCGGCTGGAGAACGGCAGGTTCGTCTTCGCCCACGGCGGCGCCGCGTTCACCCTGATGCTCGTCGGCGCGCTGCTGCTGCCGGTGGCCGTGCTGGTGCTGGCGAAGACCGACGACCGCTCCGGGGTGCCGCTGCGGCACGACCTGCTGGACGCGGTGCGCGGCGACGACCCGGTGCAGGCCCCGTCGCCGACCGGTTTCTTCATCGCCCTGGAGGGCGGCGACGGCGCCGGCAAGTCCACACAGGCCGAGGCGCTCGCCGAGTGGATCCGCGCCAAGGGCCACGAGGTCGTCCTCACCCGTGAGCCGGGCGCCACGCCCATCGGCAAGCGGCTGCGCTCGATCCTGCTGGACGTGTCCTCCGCGGGCCTGTCGCACCGTGCGGAGGCGCTGCTGTACGCCGCCGACCGCGCCGAGCACGTCGACACCGTCGTACGGCCCGCGCTGGAGCGGGGCGCGGTCGTCATCTCCGACCGCTACATCGACTCCTCCGTCGCCTACCAGGGCGCCGGCCGCGACCTGTCCCCGACCGAGATCGCCCGCATCTCCCGCTGGGCCACCAACGGCCTGGTGCCGCACCTGACGGTGCTGCTGGACATCGCGCCGGAGACCGCCCGCGAGCGCTTCACCGAGGCGCCGGACCGGCTGGAGTCGGAGCCCGCCGAGTTCCACGCACGCGTGCGGGCCGGTTTCCTCGCCCTGGCCGCCTCCGACCCGGGCCGCTACCTCGTCGTCGACGCGGGCCAGGAGCCCGAGGCCGTCACCACCGTCATCCGGCACCGGCTCGACCAGATGCTGCCGCTGTCCGAGGCCGAGCGGAAGGCCCAGGAGGAGGCCCGCCGCAAGGCCGAGGAGGAGGCCCGGCGCAGGGCCGAGGAGGAAGCCCGCCGCAAGGCGGAGGAGGAGCGCCTGGAGCGCGAGCGCCAGGAGCAGCTCGCCCGGCTGCGCGCCGAGGAGGAGGAACGCAAGCGGCGCGAACTGGAGGAGGCCCAGCGGCGCGAGGCCGAACGCCAGGCCGAGGAGGCCCGGCAGCGCGCCGAGGAGGCCCGCCGCAAGGCCGAGGAGGAGCGGCAGCGGCTCCTCGCCGAGGAGAAGGCCCGCGCCGAGGAGGAGGCCCGCCGCAAGGCGGAGGAGGAGCGGCGCCGCCGGCAGGCCGAGGAGGAGGCCCGGCTGCGCGCCGAGGCCGAGGCGCGGCGCCTGGAGAAGCAGCAGAAGGCCGAGGAGGCCCTGCGGCGCGCCGAGGAGGCCCGCCGGGCGGCCGAGCAGGCGGCGGCCGCGGCCAAGGCCGGCCCCCGGCCGCCGGCACCGCCCGCCGTCTCGCCGCCCGCCATCTCACCGGACGCCGTCTCACCGGACGCCGCGACCGTCCCGACGCCGACGGTGACGCCGACCGGCGCGGAGGACGAGACGGCGGTGCTGCCGCAGGCGGCGCCGGGCGCGCCCGGCCCGTCGGGGGCCGACGACAGGACGACGGTGCTGCGCCCGGTGCGGGACGAGCCGGGTCAGCCGGGTCAGCCGGGCGGGCGCGCCGGCTCGGCGGCGCCGGGACCGAGGCGGCCCGCCGAGTCCGACGCCGAGGTGACGGCGAAGCTGCCGCAGCCGCCGGTGCCCGGCGCGGAGGACGAGACGGCCGTACTGCCGCAGGCGCAGCCGGAGGCGCCGGGGGCCGCCGGTCCCGCCGACGAGACGGCGGTGCTGCCCCCGGTCGGCCGCGAGGACCCCGCCGACCGGGTCCCGCCGGGCTTCTTCCGCGACGAACCGGCCGCCGCCCGCACCGACGGCACCGAGGACCGCACGCGTGAACTGCCGCAGCTCGACCCCGACGGCACTCCGCGTCGGCGGCCGCGCCCGGACTGGGCCGAGGAGACACCGCTCGACGACCTGCCGACGCTGGCCGACGAACTGCTGGGCCCGCGGGAGGACGAGACCCAGGACGAGGACCGGCACGGCCGGGGCAAGGGCCGCGGGCGCTGAGCGGACGGCTCACCCCTCGGCGGAACCGGCGCCGGGAGACGGGTGGCCAGGAGAGCCAGGGCGGACGGGCTGCCGACCTGTCCGGTCCTGGCCTCCCTGTGGCAGCCCGGAGACCCGCTTGGCGCGGGTGCCCGCCGTCGTCGCCGCCGTTGACGTCGTTGTCAGTGGCCGACCCCACAATGGATCCCGGCACCGCGAACCATGACGAAAGGGCGGCGTGACCCATGAGCGTGTGGGACGACCTGGTCGGGCAGGAGCGGGTGAGCGAGCAGCTCGCCGCCGCTGCCCGGGACGCCGACGCCCTGGTCACGGCCGCCGCCGCGGACGAGCCGCCGCCGGAGGCGTCGAAGATGACGCACGCGTGGCTGTTCACGGGTCCGCCCGGCGCGGGCCACACCCAGGCGGCCCGCGCCTTCGCCGCCGCGCTGCAGTGCGTCAGCCCCGACCGCGCCCTGGGCGGCGCACCCGGCTGCGGCTTCTGCGAGGGCTGCCACACCACGCTGGTCGGCACGCACGCCGACGTCACCACGGTCGCCGCCGTCGGCACGCAGATCCTCGCCGAGGACATGCGCGACACCGTCCGCAAGTCGTTCACGTCCCCGGCGAACGGCCGCTGGCAGGTGATCCTCGTCGAGGACGCCGAGCGGCTGAACGAGAAGTCCGCCAACGCCGTCCTGAAGGCCGTGGAGGAGCCCGCCCCCCGCACGGTGTGGCTGCTGTGCGCGCCCTCGATCGAGGACGTCCTGCCCACCATCCGCTCCCGCTGCCGCCACCTGGTCCTGCGCACCCCGTCCGTCGAGGCCGTGGCCGACATGCTCGTCCGCCGAGAAGGCGTCGAGCCCGAGGTCGCGGCGGCCGCCGCCCGCGCCACCCAGGGCCACGTCGAGCGGGCGCGGCGCCTGGCCACCGACCCGGCCGCCCGCGAGCGCCGCGCCGCCGTCCTGAAACTGCCCCTGCGCCTGGACGACGTCGGCGGCTGCCTCAAAGCCGCCCAGGAACTCGTCGACGCCGCGGCGGAGGACGCCAAGGCGCTCGCCGAGGAGGTGGACGCCAAGGAGACCGAGGAGCTGAAAGCCGCCCTCGGTGCGGCCCAGGGGGGCCGCCTGCCACGCGGCACGGCCGGTGTGATCAAGGAGCTGGAGGACAAGCAGAAGCGCCGCCGGACCCGCACCCAGCGCGACAGCCTCGACCTCGCCCTGTCCGACCTCACCAGCCTCTATCGCGACGTCCTCGCCCTCCAGCTCGGCTCCCGCGTGGCGATCGCCAACGCGGACGTCGAGGACACTCTGCAGCGCCTCGCCCGCGCGAGCACCCCCGAGTCCACCCTGCGCCGTATCGAGGCGATCGCCGCCTGCCGCGAGGCCCTCGACCGCAACGTGGCTCCGCTGCTGGCGGTGGAGGCGATGACGATGGCGCTGCGGGCGGGGTGAGGCGCGCGGCGCCGTACCCTGGACGAGCGACCGCACCTCGTGACTCCGCGGCCGCGTTCCCGACCCCGACCCCGCGGCCACGCCTCCGCCCCCGGCCCCGCGGCCACGCCTCCGAGTCCCCGGCCGCACCCCCGCAGGACGCGCACCCGGTTGACGGGGTGACCCGTCCGGGACATCTCCCGTGCGGAGAGCATTCGATTCGTCGCGCAGAGTTACGATCGCCAGATGTACCGCATTCTTCGCCCAGCCGTCCGTACCGGTACCCGCACGGCCGCCGCCGTCCTCGCGGCCGCGGCGCTGCTGGTGTCCGCCTGTTCCTCCGGGACGACCGCGAGCCGTTCCACGAGGTCGGCCGCCGAGGCCGCGCCGGCCGCGCTGCCCCGGGTCACGCCGTCCGCGCCGGCGCCGTACTACGGCCAGCGGCCGAAGTGGCGGGCCTGCGGCGTCTCCGGCTACGAGTGCACCACCCTGAAGGCGCCGCTGGACTACGCCCGGCCCGGCGCGGGAGACGTCCGGCTGGCCGTCGCCCGCAAGAAGGCCACGGGCCCCGGCAAGCGCCTCGGCTCGCTGCTGGTGAACCCGGGCGGACCCGGCGGCTCGGCGATCGCGTACCTGCAGCAGTACGCCGGCGTCGGCTACCCGGCCGCGATCCGCGCCCGCTACGACCTGGTCGCCATGGACCCGCGCGGCGTGGCCCGCAGCGAGCCGGTCACCTGCCTCGACGGCCGTGCGATGGACGCGTACACGCAGACCGACGTCACCCCGGACGACCGGAAGGAGACCGACGAACTGGTCTCGGCCTACCGCAGGTACGCCGAGAGCTGCGGCGCGCACGCCGCCCGCCTGCTGCGGCACGTCTCCACCGTCGAGGCGGCCCGGGACATGGACATCCTGCGGGCGGCGCTGGGCGACCGGCGGCTGACCTACGTGGGCGCGTCCTACGGCACGTTCCTGGGCGCGACGTACGCCGGGCTCTTCCCGGACCGGGTCGGGCGGCTGGTCCTGGACGGCGCGATGGACCCGTCGCTGCCCGCGCGCCGGATGAACCTGGAGCAGACGGCGGGCTTCGAGACGGCGTTCCGGTCCTTCGCGAAGGACTGCGTCCGCCACGGCGGCGCCTGCCCGCTCGGCGGCGCCGGCACCACACCCGCCCGGGCGGCGAAGACCCTCGGCGCGTTCTTCAGGCGGCTGGACGCCCACCCCCTCCCCACCGGCGACCGGAGCGGCCGCCGCCTCGGCGAGGCGCTCGCCACCACCGGCGTCATGGCGGCGATGTACGACGAGTCGGCCTGGCCGCAGCTGCGCGGTGCGCTGACCTCGGCGATCAAGCAGCACCAGGGTGCCGGCCTGCTCGCCCTGTCCGACAGCTACTACGAGCGCGGCCTCAACGGCCGCTACGCCAACCTCATGGCCGCCAACGCCGCCGTGAACTGTCTCGACCTCCCGCCCGCCTTCACCGGTCCGGACCAGGTGCGCCAGGCCCTGCCGGAGTTCCGGAAGGCCTCCCCGGTCTTCGGCGCCGGCCTGGCCTGGGCCGCCCTGAACTGCGCGTACTGGCCCGTGCGCGCCACGGGCGAACCCCACCGCATCGAGGCCAGGGGAGCCGCCCCGATCCTCGTCGTCGGCACCACCCGCGACCCCGCCACCCCCTACCGCTGGGCCCGGTCCCTCTCCCGCCAGCTCGCCTCCGCCCGCCTCCTCACCTACGACGGCGACGGCCACACCGCCTACGGCCGCGGCAGCGCCTGCATCGACTCCGCCATCGACACCTACCTCCTGCGCGGCACCCCGCCCGCGGACGGAAAGCGCTGCTCGTAGCCTCGCCCACCCGCCCCGCTCCCCGGAGGCCCCGCCTCCGGGGCCGGTACGAAGCACCCCCGGAACCTGTGTAGACTTACCCACGTTGCCGAGCGCACCCCGGTGCGGGCAGCACGCCGCTTTAGCTCAGATGGCCAGAGCAACGCACTCGTAATGCGTAGGTCTCGGGTTCGAATCCCGAAAGCGGCTCCATCGAGAAGGCCGACTGGGAGTTTCCCGG
This sequence comes from Streptomyces echinoruber, assembly GCF_014651135.1. Classification (GTDB taxonomy): domain Bacteria; phylum Actinomycetota; class Actinomycetes; order Streptomycetales; family Streptomycetaceae; genus Streptomyces; species Streptomyces echinoruber. The sequence continues at coordinate 89,765 of NZ_BMWH01000007.1, read as the reverse complement.
TCGGCCTTTCGTCGTTCCATGGGGTCTGTGGGCGCGGTGTCGGCGCCGTCGCCGGCGGCGGGAGCGGGCCCGTACGGTTGCGGGTCGGCGCGGTTGCGTGACTGTGCCGTGTCCTGCGGCATCGGGGGAAGCGTCGGCGCCGCGGAGGGAAAAGCGCCGTAAAAAGGGTGCAAAGGAAAGCCGAGCCGGTACACCCGCGGCCGTTGCGGCAACATCTTGGTGAACGGCGGGCGCCGTACGGTCGGCGCGCCGGTGTCGTCGTCGGCCGGACGGGGTGAGGGACATGGCGGAGCCGAGGATCGCGGTCGCGGTGGTGACCATGGGGAACCGGCCCGCCGAGGTCGACGCCCTGCTGGAGTCGGTCGCGAAGCAGGACCTGGCGCCCGCGCGCATCGTGGTCGTCGGCAACGGCTGCCGGCTGCCCGAGTTCGCCCGCCGGCTGTCGCTGCCCGGCGAGGTGACCGTCGTCGAGACCGAGGAGAACCTGGGCTGCCCCGGCGGGCGGAACGTGGCCCTCGCCCGGCTGCGGGAGTTCGGGGACGTGGACGTCGTCGTGGACCTGGACGACGACGGGCTGCTCGTCGACGCGGACGTGCTGCGCCGCGTGGCGGAGTTGTTCGCCGCCGATCCGCGCCTCGGCATCGTCGGTTTCCGGATCGCCGACGAGAACGGGGAGACGCAGCAGCGGCACGTGCCGCGGGTGGGGAAGTCGGATCCGCTGCGCGGCGGGTACGTCACCGGGTTCCTCGGTGGCGGGCACGCGCTGCGCATGGCGATGCTGGAGGAGATCGGCGACTGGCCCGCCGAGTTCTTCTTCGCGCACGAGGAGACCGACCTGGCCTGGCGTGCCGCCGACGCCGGCTGGCGCATCCGCTACGCGCCCGAGCTGCTCCTGCGGCACCCGAAGACCTCGCCCGCCCGGCACGCCATCTACCACCGCGTCACGGCCCGCAACCGGGTCTGGCTGGTCCGGCGCCGGCTTCCGCTGCCGCTCATCCCGGTGCACCTGGCGGTGTGGACGCTGCTCACCGTCGTACGGACCCGTTCCCTGGGCGGACTGCGGGCGTAGTGCGGCGGGTTCGTGGAGGGGCTGCGGCAGCCCGCGGGGGAGCGGCGGCCGATGCGGTGGCGGACGGTGTGGCGGCTCACCCGGCTGGGGCGGCCACCGGTCATCTGACCTGCGGGCGGCGGGCCGCCGTCCGGCAGGCGGCCGGGGAGCGTGCGGACAGGGCCCCGGTCGTTCACCTCCGCCGACCGGGGCCCTCGTGTCCCCGGATCCGGCCGCGGCGGCGACACTCCCCCGATTGCGCGTCGTACGCGCGCGCCGTCGGACCAGATCCGATGTGACGATCACACCAGGCGGCACCAACGGATCGCTAACATGTGGCCAACGGTTCGTCTCGGTGCCCGGTTCGGGCCGGCCGGAAGTCGCCGGACGACGGCCCAAGTCGGCCGGAACAGTAGCGGATTCCGCTGCGAACCGGTGTGAAGATGGTGGCGGGAAACCGTCGGGAAGAGGGCGGAAACCCGTCAGGCGGCGCACCGGAGCGGGCACCTCGCGCGCCCGCGCGCGTGCTCCGCCGTGGCTGCGGGTCTTCGCCGTGGAGCGCGGCCGCGGCGGCCGCACGGAAAGGCAGTGGGCGTCGTGGTGCGGTGCGAACTGCGGTACGGACTGCTGGGACCGCCCCTGGTGTACGACGACGAGGGCCGGGCCCGCCCCATCGGCAGCCCCAAGCTGCGGACCCTGCTGGCCGCCCTGCTGCTGGAGGCCGGCCGTGTCGTCTCCGTCAGCGCCCTCCAGGACGCGCTGTGGGGCCCCACCCCGCCGGCCTCCGCGCGCGCCTCCCTGCACAACCACGTCACCCGGCTGCGGCGGCTCCTCGACGACCCCGAGCGGCTGCGCGCCGTACCGCCCGGTTACCTGCTCCGCGTCGAGGACGGCGAACTCGACGTCCACCTCTTCGAACGCGGGATCGCGCAGGCGCGCGCGGCGCACGCCGAGCGCGACTGGGCGCGGGTCGTGCGCGCCTGCACGCAAGCGCTCGCCCTGTGGCGTGGCGCACCCCTCGACGGGCTCCCCGCCGACCTCGGCGGATACGCCTTCGTGCAGCGCCTGCAGGAGGCGCGGCTGCTGCTCCTGGAGTGGCGCTACGACGCCGAACTCGCCCTCGGCGGCGACCGTCTCGCCGGTCTCGTACCGGAGTTGGCGGCACTGGCCGCCGAGCATCCGCTGCGCGAGGTCTACCACCGTCAGCTCATGCTCGCCCTGCACCGCGCCGGCCGCCAGGCCGAGGCCCTCGCCGTCCACCGCGACCTGCGCGCCCGCCTGATCGAGGAACTCGGCGTCGAACCCGGCCCCGCCGTCCGCGAGGCCCACGCGGAGGTGCTGCGGGGGACGGCCGGGGAGAGCGGTGACCCCTTCACGGCCGGAGCCGCGGCCGGTGGGGGACGGGCGGGAACCGCCGCGGGGCGGCGGACGGGGACGGCCCGGGAACCCGTGGCCGCGGGGACCGCCCGGGAACACACGGCCACGGGGACCGCCCGGGAACAGGGGGCAGCCGTCGGCGGGGTGCCGGGGGCACGGGCGGGGGCGGTCGCGAAGGCGCGCGGAACCGGGGGCCGACGGGCGGGGAAGACCGCCGGCGCGTTCGGGCCGGGGACGCCGGCTGCCTCCGGGCTTTCGTCGCCGGTGGCGGAAGCGGCGCACGGGGCCGAGGACGAGCCGGCGTACGGAGCCGAGGACGAGTCGGCGTACGGAGCCGAGGACGAGCCGGCGTACGGAGACGGCGGCCCCGCCGGATCGGCCGACCCCGTCGACCCCGTCGACCCCGCCGGGTCAGCTGGGACAGCCGGGTCCGCCAGCCCCGCCGAGCCGACCGGACCTGCCGAACTGGCCGGTTCCGTCGGGCTCACCAGGCTCACCACCCCACCCCGGCCCGCCCAACTACCCCCGGCACCGGCCCACTTCACCGGCCGGACCGATGTCGTCAGGGCCCTCCTCGACGCTCTCGCCGCCGGGCGTCCGGCCGGTCCGGAGGGGGCCGCCGCTCCCGGGTGTCCCGTCGCCGTCGTCAGCGGCATGGCCGGTGTCGGCAAGAGCGCTCTGGCCCTGCACGTCGCCCATGAGCTGCGGAATCGTTTCCCCGATGGGCAGTTGTACGTCAACCTGCACGGCGCGACGCCCGGCGTGGCGCCCCTCACCGCCGGTCAGGCACTGCGCACGCTGCTGCGCGACCTGGGCACCGAGCCGCGGCTGATCCCCGAACACCCGGACGAGGCGGCGGCGTTGCTGCGGTCGCTGCTCACGCCGACACGCACGCTGATGGTGCTGGACGACGCGGCGAACGCGGCACAGGTGCGGCCGCTGCTGCCGGCGGGATCCGGCTGCGCGGTGATCGTCACCAGCCGTTCCCCGCTCACCGCGCTCGACGGCGCCAGCCGCTTCCCGCTCGCCCCGCTCACCGGTGAGGAGAGCGCGGCCCTGCTGCGCGCGGTCTCCGGGCGGGACGGCCTGCACGCTGGGCACCCGCTGGTCCACCTCACCGGCCGGCTCCCGCTCGCGCTGCGCGTCGTCGCCGCCCGGCTGGCCGCGCGCCGAGCTCTCACCCCGGACGTGCTCGCCGACCAACTGGCCGCCACCGAGCGGCGGTTGCACCACCTGGAGTACGACGACCTGAGCGTGCGCCGCTCCCTGGCCGTGGCCCACGACGCGCTCGCCGGCTCCGAGCGCGAGGCCGACCGGGACGCGGCCCAGGCGCTGCGCCGCATCGGCGCCCTGGACCTGCCGGTGTACGGGGCACCGCTGCTGGCCCGTCTGACCGACGGCGACGAGCGCCGCGCCGAGGCCGCCCTGGACCGGCTCGTCGACGTCGCGCTGCTGGAGGAGACGGCGTACGGCCGCTACACCCCGCACGACCTGGTGCGCGACTTCGCCCGCGAACTGGCCGGGGACGGCCGGGAGACCGGGCGGACCGTGGTGACCGCCCTGCGCTGGTACGCCGCCGTCGCCGAACGCGTCATGACGGTGATAGTCGAACCGGGCCTCGACCAGGACGACCGCCGCCGCCCCACCGCCGCCCAGCCGCCCGGGCACGCGGCCGAGGTCGCCGCCGTGGCGCCGTTCGCGCGCTCCGAGGACGCCTTCGCCTGGGGCGACCGGGAGCTGGAGAACGTCGTGGCGCTGGTGGAGCGGTACGCCGACGCACCCGACGAACACGTCGTCGCCCACGTCTCCACCCTGGTGCGGCTGTTCTTCCCGTACGCGCAGCGCCGGGGCCGCCTCGCCGAGATGGCGGTGCTCGGGCGGGCCGCGCTCACCGCGGCGCGGCGGCTTCAGGACGAGGCCGCGGAGGCGTACGCGCTGAGCGACCTGGCCGGGCTGCACTTCCTCACCGGCCGGCACGGCGAGGCCCTCGCGCTCACCGACCGGGCGCTGGCCATCTGGCGGCGGCTCGGCGTGCTGTCCTGGATCCGGCGCTGCCTGAACAACCGCGGGCTGCTGCTGGAGGGCCTGGGCCGCTACGCCGAGTCGGGCGCCGCCCTGCGGCAGAGCCTGGTCTACTCGCGGCAGCTCAACGACCCCCACGGCGAGGCCGTCACCTACAGCCACCTCGGCAACCTGTACGAGCACACCGACCCGCGCGCCGCCATCGAGCAGCACCGGCGCTCGCTCGCCATCGGGGAGGCGATCGGCGCCGTCATCGTGCAGCACTCCGCGCACTGCAACATCGGCTACGCCCACCTCACCCTCGGTGAACCGGCCGCCGCCGCGGCCCACTTCGAGGAGAGTCTGCGCATCCTCGGCGGCCACGGCGACTGGCACGGCGAGTCCCAGACCCGGCTCGGGCTGGTCCGCGCCCTGCGGCAGCTCGGCCGGCTGGAGCGGGCCGGGCGCGAGTGCGCGGAACTGCTGGCCCGCGCCGACGCCCGCGCCGACCGCTACGTGGGCGGCCTGGCCCGGCACCAGCATGGGCTGCTGCTGCGCGAGCAGGGCAGGTGCCGGGAGGCGTACGCGCAGTGGCGTGCCGCGCTGGAGGCGCTGGACGGCACGGACGAAAAGGCCGTGGCGGCGGAGCTGCGCGCGCTGCTGGGCGAGGCGGACATGCGCCGGTGCGGGTGATCCGCAGGCCGCCGCCCGGGTGCCGCCAGGGGTGCTACTTGGCGTCCGCATAGCACTCCACCACCGCCGTCGTGAACGGGAACCGCACCGGTGTGTCCCCGAAGGTCAGGCGCGCGGACAGGGCGGCGGCGTCGGCGATCGCCGCGACGACCGTGTCGGCCTCCTGCGCGGGGCAGTGCACGATCACCTCGTCGTGCTGGAAGAACACCAGCTCGGCGCGCAGGCCGGCGCAGGCGCGGCGCAGGGCGGCCAGCAGGAGCAGGGTCCAGTCGGCGGCGCTGCCCTGGACGACGAAGTTGCGGGCGAACCGGCCGCGTGCGCGGGCGTCGGCGGAGGCTCGGCCGGGCTCCCACTCCGGCGAGCCCGTCTCGTCCGAGGCGGCTGCGGCGGTGGCGGTGGTGGTGGCGGTGGCGTCCGGGTCCTGGGGCAGGCCGGCCTCCTCCGCCGACGCGTCACCCGCCCCGCGCGCGGGCGGGCAGGTGCGGCCCAGCCAGGTGCGCACCAGCCGGCCCTCCTCGCCGGCGCGGGCCGCCTCGTCGACGTACGCCACCGCCCGGGGGAAGCGGCGCCGGAGCGCGGCGAGGTTCTTCAGGCCGTCGCCGGAGGTCTGGCCGTAGATCGCGCCGAGCACGGCGAGCTTGGCCTGGGCGCGGTCGCCGGAGAACGCCCGGTCGGACACCTCCTGGTACAGGTCGGTGGCCCGGCCGGCCACCTCCATCAGGCCGGGGTCGCGGGAGATCGCGGCCAGCACGCGCGGCTCCATCTGGTCGGCGTCGGCGACGACGAGCCGCCAGCCGGGATCGGCGACGACCGCGCGGCGGATCACCCGGGGGATCTGCAGGGCGCCCCCGCCGTGGGTCACCCAGCGTCCGGTGACCGTGCCGCCGGCCTGGAACTCCGGCCGGAAGCGCCCCTCGTGCACCCAGTCCTGCAGCCAGGACCAGCCGTGGGCGACCCAGATGCGGTACAGCCTCTTGTACTCCAGCAGCGGTGGCACCGCCGGATGGTCGACGGCGGCCAGCTCCCGGCGGCGCGTCGAGCGCACCGTGATCCCGGCCTGCGCGAAGGCCCTGATCACGTCGGCGGGCAGGTCGGGCCGCACCCGGCGGCTGAACGCGGCGGAGATCTCCTCCGCGAGTTCGGCCAGGCGTTTCGGCTCGCCACCGCCCGCGTAGCGCTCGCCGAGCAGGTCGTGCAGCACCGCGCGGTGCACGTCCGCGCGCCACGGCAGTCCCACGTGGTTCATCTCGGCGGCGACCAGCGTCCCGGCCGACTCGGCGGCGGTCAGCAGCCGCATGCGGTCGGGGTGCTCCGCCTTGTCGTGCCGCCGCCGCTGCTCGGCGTAGACCTCCAGGAGATCGGTCAGCGGCAGGCGGTCGCCCGGCGGCTCGAACAGGGGCGACTGTGCGCCCGGGGCGGCCGGGCGCTGCGGCGGATCCGGCGGTACGGGGCCGCCGCGCAGCCGGGCCAGGGCGGCGGCGGCCGAGCGGGGTTCGCCGTGGCGGCCCTCGTGGCCGAGCAGGAGGGCCTCGGCGCTCTCGATGTCGTAGCACCGCTCCACGCGCACGCCCGCGGCGAGCAGGCGCGGGTACACCTCCGCGGTGGAGCGCCACACCCACCGTGCGACGCCGGGACGGGCGCGCACGGCTTCGGCGAGGTCCGGCTCCCTGGTGACCGGACCCGCGGGCAGCCCGTCCGGACCGAGGGCGGCGAGCTCCACGCCACCGTCCTCGGCCGGAGCCAGAGCCCACCGGTCGGTCATACGGCGAGTGTCGCAGGCGGGTCTGACAACCCGGCCCGAGCTGCGGTTTCCCGGAAAGGGGCCGCTTCGGCTAGCCCTGCTGTCCGTCCTGCTGTCCGTCCTGCTGTTCCTGTTCGTCCTGCTGTTCCCGGCGCGCCTGCACCAGGTCGGCCAGTGCCTTCGTCACGAACTCCTCGGCCCGCGCCTTGTCGACGCCCAGGTCGCTGAGGACGCCCTCGCCGTTCTCGTACTCCAGCAGGGCCAGCAGGAGGTGTTCGGTGCCGATGTAGTTGTGGCCGAGGCGGAGGGCCTCGCGGAAGGTGAGTTCCAGGGCCTTCTTGGCGGCGGCGCCGTACGGGACGAGTTCGGGGGCGTCCTCGGCGGGCGGCGGCAGGACGGCGGCCACGGCGGCGCGCCCGGCGTCGGGCGAGACGCCCTGCTCGGCGAGGGCCTGCGCGGCGAGGGCCTCGGATTCGGCGAGCAGGCCGAGGACCAGGTGCTCGGGCAGGACCTCGGCGTGGCGCGCGGCCCTGGCCTCATTGTGCGCGGCCATGACCACGTTGCGGGCGCGCAGCGTGTAGCGGCTGAAGCCCTGGGAGGGGTCGAGTTCCGTGGATTCCTTGGGCACGAAGCGCTTCTGGGCGGCCTGCCGGGTGACGCCCATGCTCTTGCCGATGTCGGTCCAGGAGGCGCCGGAGCGGCGGGCCTGGTCGACGAAGTGGCCGATGAGGTGGTCGGCCACCTCGCCGAGGTGCTCGGCGGCGAGGACGGCGTCCTGGAGCTGTTCGAGTGGTTCCGCGTGGACCTTCTTGATGGCCGCGATGAGGTCGTCGAGGCGGACGGTGGACGTGATGGCCGGATGCTGCTGCGTCATGTGTCAACCGTAGGTTGACAGGGCGGGGGTGTCAACCTCCGGTTGACGAAAGGGGGTTGCTTCGGGCCGGCCGTCGGCCGCACGCACCGCCGGCCCCGTGAGGATCGCGCCGCCGAAGACGTTCCGGGCCCGCGCCGCCCGGCCCTCGCGACGGTGAAGGAGACGAGGAACATGTCGGTCCCGGGGTGACGCGGAGCGCGAAGGCGGCGACCGGGGACGTCGCGCGGGGAGACGTGTCGAAGGGCGCCCTGCCCGGCGCGCGGCGAGGCGACGGTGAGTGGTTTCCGGAGGGCGGGACCGGGCTGGTCGGGGGTGCGGTGCACGGCACCGGGGCGGTGCGGGGCGCGGCACCGGGGCGGTGACCGCCGTCGGTCTCGCACGGGTTTCGCACGGGCGGGGGCTGCGGCGGCAGCGCCCGCGGCGAGGTTTTCCACAGGCGTGGACGCCGTGTCGGCGCCGCGTGCCACGATCGATGCGTGACCACGACCAGCAGCAGCACCGTCGAACGCGCCTTCCGGGCCGCCTTGTACGCCGGGACCGACGACACCCTCGACACCGGGGCCTCCCTGCTCGCCGCCGACCCGGAGGCGGACGGCGAACTGGGCCGGCGCGGGCGGGAGTTCGTCGCGACGGCCTGGCGGCGCGGCTGGCAGCCGGCGGACGTGGTGCGGATCGTGCGGCGCGAGCTGGACGAGGTGCACGTACGGCTGGTCGCCGCGCTGATCCGGGAGCAGGCGCCGTACGACGGCCCGCGCGGCCCGCGCTGGTCCGCCCAGCTCGCCGAGCTTCCCACCGCCCCGCCGCCCCGCACCGACCGTTTCACCCGCGCCACCGCCGTCCTGGAGCTGTACCGGCTGCTGCTGCGCCTGCCTCCCCTCGAACCCCTGGACCCCGCGGACGCGGCCCCCGGCGGATCCGCCCCCGCCGCCGGTTCCGGCCGCGCCCGCCCGGAGTCCCGCGTCCTCACGCGCGTGCGCGCCCTGCTCGCCAAGGCCGAGGCGACGGGCTACCCGGAGGAGGCCGAAGCGCTGACCGCCAAGGCGCAGGAACTCATGGCCCGGCACAGCATCGACGAGGCCCTCCTCGCCGCCCGCACGCCCGGGGACGGCTCCGGCACCGGCGCACCCGGCGCCTGCCGGATCGGTGTCGACCCGCCGTACGAGCAGGCCAAGGCGGTGCTGCTGGACGCGGTCGCCACCGCCAACCACTGCCGCGCGGTGTGGAACGAGGCCCTCGGCTTCTCCACCGTCGTCGGCTTCGCCCCGGACCTGGAGGCCGTCGAGCTCCTCTACGCCTCGCTGCTCGTGCAGGCCGAATCCGCGATGACCAGGGCGGAGGCGGCGCAGCGCGCGGGCGGCCGGAAGCGCACGAAAGCCTTCCGGCAGTCGTTCCTCGCCGCCTACGCCCACCGCATAGGCACCCGCCTCGCGGCCGCCGCCGAGCACGCCGGGACCGAGGTGGGCGAGGCGGACGCGCGGGACCTGCTGCCGGCCCTGGCGAGCCGCGAGGCGGCGGTCACCGAACGCCTCGACCGGATGTTCCCGGAGACGACCACCACCCGGCTGCGCGGGGTCAACGACGCCGCCGGCTGGACGGAGGGCGCCCGCGCCGCGGACCGCGCCCAGGTGCGGGCCCGTCCGCGGCTCGGATAAGGCGCGGACGGGTCTCGGGTGAGCTCTCGGGTGAGGTGCGGACGGGTGCCGCGCCGGTCGCGGTGGGGGCCGGGGCCGGCGGCACCCGCCGCGGTGGGACTCGGGTGACTGTCACCGGCTGCGGCCGCGACCCGGGCAGGTCTCGCCGGCGCGGTGGGGAGTAGGACAGTCCCGCCGGTGGCGGTGGCCCGCGTTCGGCCCCCGGGGCGTGGTCCCTGTCTCAGTCCCCGGCCTGCTGGAAAGCGCTGACCGTGGCGTCGGGGGTGCCGCCGCTCTTCAGGGCGACCGGGCCGTACGACCACGGGTGGCTCTGGTGGGCGCCGGAGCCCGGGAGGCTGATCGTCAGCGTCCTGGCGGCGAGGCTGCCGGCGCCGCTCGCTCCGCCCCGCACGTAGGTGAGGGTGAAGGAGGCGGTGCCGTTCTCGGGCAGGGTCAGCTTCTGCGGCTGGGCGCCCTTCTCCGAGGGGACGGACACCGAAGTGCTCCCGGCGGTCAGCCTGACGCCCGGGAAGCCCTGGAGGGTGCAGGTGGAGCCGCGGTTGGTCAGGGTGACGGGCACGTTGCCGGTGTCGCCGGCGACCGGCGCGGCATTGGCCGGTCCGACCCGCAGGCCGATGTCGCTCAGCCGGCACGCGGCGGCGCCGGCGTTCTTGCTCCCGCTCCCCGTGTTCTTCTCGCCGCTGCCGCCGCCGTCACCGCCGCTGCCGCAGCCGGTCAGCAGCAGGGCGGAGGCGAGAGCGGTGACGGTGAGCGTGATCGGGAAGGTGCGCATGAGGTGGTCCCCTGAGGTTCGTGACGATGCCCCAGGATCATCCCGCACCGGCCCCGGTCCGGCTCGCTCGCCTCGCCGGTACCGGGTGTGACCGGAGACCCGGCGGCCACCCCGGGTCAGGAGCCCGAGCCCGCCGTCGGCAGCCCCGTCGGCAGCCGGCCGCCCTCCGCCCGGCGGAAGGTCTCCCTGCCGTACCCCTCCCAGGTGACCTTCAGGGTGTTCCTGCCGACGGAATCGACCACGCCGTCGACGCGGTTCCGGTTGCCGGCGGTGCGCTGGAGGTGGATCGTCCGCCTGCCCGCCCGCTCTTCCACCGTGCCGCTGCACATGGTCCCGCCGGTGGTGAAGAGCCCGGCCTGCTCGCCGTTGAACACCAGGACGACGGCCTTGCCGCCCGTGGTGGCGAGCCAGCTGCCCTGCAGCTTGTCACCGGCGGACGGCGTGGCGCCCGTCCCGCCGCCGGTGTCCGCGGAGGCGGACGCGGACGCGCCGGCCGACGCCGTGGCGGCCGTGCCGGAGGTGGAGGGGGAGCCGCCCGCCGAGTCGCCCGAGCCGCCGCTGCACGCGGTCAGCGCGAGCGCGCCGGCCAGCGCGGCGGCCGCGGTCGCGACGCGTACCGCCCGGCGGGACGGCCCGCGCGTCCGCCGTGAGAGGGTCACCGTGGTAGCCGTGGTCGCCGAAGTCACTGGAAGCCCCCAAACTGCTGCGGCCCGCCGGCCAGGCCGGCCGGAAGCGACCGCAGCAAGCTACCAGCACCCTCTCCCACCCTCTCCGCGGCCCCAGGGGGGCGAGTGCGGCGGGAACGCTTCCGGCGAAGCACTCGTCCAACATTGAAGGGGTGCGTCGGGTCCTCGGGGGAGCTGTAACCGAGGGACCACCCCTCGTGCACGTGCATCTGCGCATGCATATGCACGTGAACACAGCTATGATCCGGTTCAGTTGACCAATGCACCAATGGCCACACCAGCCAGTGCACCACCGGGGAGCGACCTGTGGAACACGACGTCGACGGCGTGTGCGGGGGGTACGACGTGTACAACGGCATGGCGGCCACGCAACTGCGTGGGGTGGCCTGGCAGAAGAGCCGCCACAGCAACTCGCAGGGTTCCTGCGTGGAGTTCGCGCGGCTGCCCGGAGGGGACGTGGCCGTGCGCAACTCCCGGTTCCCGGACGGCCCCGCCCTCGTCTATACGCGCGCCGAGATCGAGGCGATGCTGCTGGGCGTCAAGGACGGCGAGTTCGACCACCTGATCGCGGGCTGATCCGGAAACGGAAAAGGCGCCGGGTCGCCGGGGCGCCGCGGGACGCCCGCCGCACGCGGGCGCACTCCGGCGCGTACGACGGCCCCGCCCGCTTCGGCGTGCGCACGTTCCCGCGCCGCCGTGCGTGCGCCTCCGCGCCGTGGGGCCGGCCGTGGGACCGGCCGTGAAGGCCGCAAGGACAGCCGTGGGGCGGGGTCACCAGGGCAGGGCGGTCAGTCGGCATGCCCCATGCATCCATCCTCGTGCTCCACGAGTCCCTGCACCCTGCACGTCCCCGTGCCCCGCAAGTTCCCATGTCCTGCGGGGCCCGTGTCCTGCGGGGCCCGTGTCCTGCGGGGCCCATGTCCTGCGGGGCCGTGTCCTGCAAATCCCTGTGTCTACCAGTCCTGGGGCAGCCGGAAGAGCGCCCACACGACCTTCCCGCCCACCGGCCCGGAGAGCGGGTGCCAGCCCCAGCCGTCGCTGAAGGAGTCGACGAGGAACAGCCCGCGTCCGGACTCCGCGGAGCAGTCGTCCGGGTCGCTGGCCACGGGACCGTCGTAGCTGGGATCGCGCACCGCGCACACCAGGCGTCCCGTCCACAGCATCAGGTGCAGCCGCACGGGCGGGAGTCCCCCCGGCGCGGCCACCTCGCCGGCCGCGCGGACCGGGGAGGCCGCGGAGGCCGGCAGCGCGTGCCGCAGGGCGTTGGTGACGAGTTCGGAGACCACCAGGCAGATGTCGTCGAAACGCTCGCCGACGTGCCACTGCTCCAGTGTGCCGCGGGTGAAGCGCCGGGCTTCGCGCACCGCGTCGTGGCGGGCGGGCAGGGCGCACGAGGCGGCGTTGGACACGGCCGCGGGATCCAGTGGCGGAAGGCCCTGCCGTAACGGCTCGAGCATGGTCGATCCATTCGTCCCCATGCGAGGCACTCCCGGGAATTCGCGGTCGTAGCGATGCGGCGGTGGCGCGGGACCATCGTTTCGGATGGGAACATCAGATGCAAGGGCAGATGCACGTGCACGCGACCGAAATAGGTGCTGACGTACCGATTCCCGGCCATTTTTTCTGCCCTCTCCGCGCCTCCCACCTGTCTCGCCGCCCCTTCTCGCCCCGTCCCCACCGGTCTCCGTGCCCCTCCGGCCTCCGGCTCCTTGCCGTATCTGTAACCGGACGAGTACAGCTCGGAGTGTTTTAGTGGCAGACTGCGATCCCTGAAGACGTTGGGGAGGCTGACGAACGTGAGCGCGGGAGAGCCCGGATCGGTGGTGCGGCGCATGCTGCTCGGCTCGCAACTCAGGCGACTGCGTGAAGCTCGGGGGATCACGCGCGAGGCGGCGGGGTACCACATCCGTGCCTCGGAATCGAAGATCAGCCGGATGGAGCTGGGCCGGGTGAGCTTCAAGACGAGGGACGTGGAGGACCTGCTGACGCTGTACGGCATCACGGACGAGCAGGAGCGCGCGTCCCTGGTGTCCCTGGCCCGGGAGGCGAACGTCGCCGGCTGGTGGCACAGCTACTCGGACGTGCTGCCCAGCTGGTTCCCGACGTACGTCGGCCTGGAGGGTGCGGCGTCCCTGATCCGCGCCTACGAGGTGCAGTTCGTGCACGGTCTGCTGCAGACCGAGGACTACGCCCGCGCGGTCGTCCGGCGCGGCATGAAGGGCGCGAGCGAGGCGGACGTCGAGAAGCGTGTGGCGCTGCGCCTGGAGCGGCAGAAGCACCTCGTCTCCGAGAGCGCCCCGGAGTTCCACATCGTTCTGGACGAGGCCGCGCTGCGCCGCCCCTACGGCGACCGCGAGGTGATGCGTGGCCAGATCCAGCACCTGATCGAGATGTCCGAGCGGGAGAACGTGCGGCTGCAGGTCATGCCGTTCAGCTTCGGCGGGCACTCCGGCGAGTCCGGCGCCTTCACGATCCTGAGCTTCCCGGAGTCCGACCTGTCGGACGTGGTCTACCTGGAGCAGCTCACCAGCGCCCTCTACCTGGACAAGGGGGAGGACGTTGCCCAGTACGAGAAGGCGATGAAGGAACTGCAGCACGACAGTCCCGGCCCGGACGAGAGCCGCGACCTGCTGCGGGGCCTGCTGCAGCTGATCTGACGATCAGGGAGCCGGATGACCGAGTGACCGGGTGGCCGGGTGGTCAGGTGACCGGGAGACCGGGAGACCGGGAGACCGAGTGGCCGGATGGCCCGGTGACCGGCCGGCCCGGGAACGGGCGGCCCCGCGGACACCCCTCGAGTTGTCCGCGAGTTGACCGAAGCTCCCCCTCAACTCGCTTGGAACGAGCGTACGATGACGCCTGTTCAGGCGTCCGTGCAGTCGTCGCCGCGGCGAGGGATTCGAGGGGTCCACATGTCGTCCTACTTCACCGAGCTGGCCCAGCAGTACATCGGTGGTGAGTGGCGCCCGGGCACAGGCTCCTGGGACATCATCGACTTCAACCCGTACAACGGCGAGAAGCTCGCCTCGATCACCATAGCCACGGCCGAGGAGGTCGACGAGGCCTACCGGGCGGCCGCCCGCGCCCAGAAGGAGTGGGCCGCGACCAACCCCTACTCCCGTCGCGCGGTGTTCGAGAGAGCGCTGCGGCTGATCGAGGAGCGCGAGCGGGAGATCACCGAGGTGATCATCGCCGAGCTGGGCGGCACCCACCTGAAGGCCGGCTTCGAACTGCACCTCGCCAAGGAGTTCCTGCGCGAGTCGATCCACCTGGCGCTGCGTCCCGAGGGCCGGATCCTCCCCTCCCCGATCGACGGCAAGGAGAACCGCCTCTACCGCGTCCCCGTCGGCGTCGTCGGCGTGATCAGCCCCTTCAACTTCCCGTTCCTGCTGTCGCTCAAGTCGGTCGCGCCGGCGCTCGCGCTCGGCAACGCCGTCGTCCTCAAGCCGCACCAGAACACCCCGATCACCGGCGGCTCCCTGATCGCGAAGATCTTCGAGGACGCGGGTCTGCCCGCCGGCCTGCTCAACGTCCTCATCACGGACGTCGCGGAGATCGGTGACGCCTTCCTGGAGCATCCCGTTCCGAAGGTCATCTCCTTCACCGGCTCCGACAAGGTCGGCCGTCACGTCGCCACCGTCTGCGCCGCGCAGTTCAAGCGCGCGGTCCTCGAACTGGGCGGCAACAGCGCGCTGGTCGTCCTCGACGACGCCGACCTCGACTACGCCGTCGACGCCGCCGTCTTCAGCCGCTACGTCCACCAGGGCCAGGTCTGCATGGCCGCCAACCGCATCCTGGTCGACCGCTCGGTGCAGGCGGAGTTCACCGAGAAGTTCGTCACCAAGGTCAGGTCCCTGAAGGTCGGCGACCCCAGCGACCCGCAGACGGTGATCGGCCCGGTGATCAACTCCCAGCAGGCGGATGCCGTCTCCGGCGCCGTCGAGCAGGCCCTCGCCGAGGGCGCCACCGCCCTGGTGCGCGGCGAGACCCGCGACACCCTCGTCGAGCCGTCCGTCCTGACCGACGTGCCCGCCGACTCCGCCCTGCTGCGGCAGGAGATCTTCGGCCCGGTCGCCTTCCTCATCCCCTTCGACGGCGAGGAGGAGGCGGTGCGCATCGTCAACGACACCCCGTACGGCCTCAGCGGCGCCGTGCACACCGCCGACGTCGAGCGCGGCGTGAACTTCGCCAAGCAGATCGACACCGGCATGTTCCACGTCAACGACGGCACCGTGCACGACGAGCCGCTCGTCCCCTTCGGCGGCGAGAAGAACTCCGGCGTGGGCCGCCTCAACGGCGAGACCACCCTGGACGCCTTCACCACGCTGAAGTGGATCTCGGTCCAGCACGGCCGGAGCGGCTTCCCGTTCTGACCGTTCCGACCGTCCTGGCCGTTCTGGCCGTTCTGGCCATTCCGGCTCGTTCCGGTCGCGACCGACCGCGTTCCCCTGTTCACCTCCGTTCAGCCCCGCACTTCCATCGCCGGGCCCCTTGCGGACAGAACCTGACCGCAAGGGGCCGTAGCGTCGTCGGTGTCAGGAAAACCGGACCCGACGAAAGGTGGCTGTCATGGTCATGCACGTACGCGCCGAGGCACCGGGCGACGAGCGCGGGGCGCTTCTCGCCTTCCTCGACGAGCAGCGCGGCGGCATCCGCCGGGCCGTGCTCGGTCTGACGGAGGAGCAGGCCCGCAGCACCCCCAGCGCGAGCGAGCTGTCGCTCGGCGGGCTGGTCAAGCACGTCGCCGAGGTCGAACAGGGCTGGATCGCCCGCGCCAAGGGCGAGCCGCCGGCGGTCGAGCGGAACGAGTCGAACTGGCACGAGTGCTTCCGGCTGACCGGCGAGGAGACGGTCGCCTCCCAGCTGGAGTACTGGGAGAAGGTCGCCGCCGAGACGGAGGCGTTCATCCGCTCGGCGCCCAGTCTGGACGTCACCTTCCCGCTGCCGAACGCCCCCTGGTTCCCGCCGGACGAGCGCGTCTCGCTGCGCTGGCTGCTGCTGCACCTCATCCGCGAGACCGCCCGGCACGCCGGCCACGCCGACATCATCCGCGAGTCCCTGGACGGCAGGACGGCGTTCGAGCTGGTGGCCCTCGCCCGGAACGGAGCCCCGGGTCCCGCCTAGATGTTCCGTCCGGGGCCGGGAGGCCGGTGACACGCCCGGCCCCGGCCCGGACTCGCCCCCCCCAACAGCCCGGAATCGCCCCCATCAGCCCGGACTCGCTCCCGCCGACCTGGACTCATCCCCACTGACCCGGATGCGCCCGCACTGACCCGGACTCACTCTTACCGGCCGGACTCACTCCTACCGGCCGGACTCACTCCCGGGCCAGCACCACCGCCGTCCCGTACGCGCACACCTCCGTGCCGATGTCCGCCGTCTCGGTGACGTCGAAGCGGAAGGCGAGGACCGCGTTGGCACCCCGCGCGCGGGCCTGCTCGACGAGGCGTTCCATGGCCTGGTTGCGGGTCTCGACGAGGGTCTTGGTGAGTCCGCGCAGCTCCCCGCCGACCACCGACTTCAGACCGGCGCCGATCTTGCTGCCGAGGTGCCGGGACCGGACGGTCAGCCCGAAGACCTCGCCCAGCACCTCCTGGACCCGGTGCCCGGGCACGTCGTTCGCCGTCACCACCAGCACGTCCGGCCGGGGCCCCTGACCACCGCCGTACTCATCGATGCCCATGTCCCACAGCTTCCGCCCGGAAGGCCCACGGCGCACCCCAAAGGGGCCGGTGGAACCCGGAGAGGACACCGGGCGTTGATAGCTTTGTGCGGCCGTATCAGAAAAACCGCCGCGTCCCCACCGTCAGGAGCCCGGAACCGTGACGACGCTTGCCCTCGGCCCGAGCTGGCTCGATCCGAACTATCTGCTGGACACGTTCGGCATCTGGGGTCTGCTCCTCATCGTCTTCGCGGAGTCGGGCCTGCTCATCGGCTTCTTCCTGCCGGGTGACTCGCTGCTGTTCACCTGCGGTCTGCTGATCACCTCGAACCAGCTGGACTTCCCGCTGGCCGCCGCCATCGCCCTGATCTGCCTCGCCGCGGTCCTCGGCGACCAGGCGGGCTACATGTTCGGCCGCAAGGTCGGCCCATCGCTGTTCACCCGGCCCGACTCGCGCCTGTTCAAGCAGGAGAACGTCACCAAGGCGCACGAGTTCTTCGAGAAACACGGCCCGAAGTCCCTGGTCCTGGCCCGCTTCGTGCCCATCGTGCGTACGTTCACGCCGATCATCGCCGGCGTCAGCGGCATGCGGTACCGCTCGTTCCTGGTGTTCAACGTCATCGGCGGCGTCCTGTGGGGCGCCGGCGTGACCCTCCTCGGCTCCTGGCTCGGCAACGTCGGCTTCGTCAAGAACAACATCGAGGCGATCCTCATCCTGATCGTCCTCGTCTCGGTCGTCCCCATCGGCATCGAGTACCTGCGCGCCCGCTCCAAGGCGAAGAACGCGCCGGCCGCGCAGGAGTCGGCGGCCGCGCAGGAGCAGCCCGCGGCACCGCCGCTCATGGACGACGCCACGACCCGCCTGCGCCGCGTGGAGCCCGCCCACCAGGACCAGGGGTACGGCGGGCAGGAGTACGGCGGGCAGCGGTACGACGCGCAGGGGTACGGCCGGCCGTACGCCCAGCAGCCGCACGGCCACCAGCCGTACGGCCAGGAGACCTATGACCGGCAGGGTTACGGCGACCAGGGATACGGCGACCAGGGATACGGCGACCAGGGTTACGGCGGCCAGGGCTACACCCAGCCCCATCCCCAGCAGCAGCCCCAGCCACAGCAGCCCCACCCCCAGCAGCCGTACGGCTACGACCAGCACTACTACGGCCGGCCGCACCCCCAGCAGCAGGACTGGCCGTACCCGTACGACGAGGACGGACGCCGCGCCCCGTGAGGGAGGACGGACGCCGCGCCCCGTGAGGGAGGACGGCCGCCGCGCCCCGTGAGGCACGGAACCCGCTAGAACCCCCGCGTCCGCTTGGCCGCCCGCCGCCGTGCCGCGTCCGCGCCCGGAACCCGCAGGAACAGCCGGAAGATCTCCGACCCCAGGTTGACGCCGATGGCGATCGCCATCGCCAGCGACGCGGCCTTGACCAGGGACACCAGGCCCGCGTCCACCTCGTTCTGCGCGATGGACAGCAGCCCGAAGTAGGTGGCCGATCCCGGCAGCAGGGGCCCGATGGCGGCGGTGGTGTACGGCAGCGCCGACGCGAACTGGTACCGCGACAGCAGCTGCCCGAACAGCCCGACCAGGCCGGCGGCCACGGCCGTGGAGGCGACCGGCGAGAGGTCGCCGACGTAGTGCATCGCGCCGTAGACGGCCCAGGCGACGCCTCCGTTGAGGGTCACCAGCAGCACGGTGGACCGTTCCTGCTGGAGCAGGACGGCGAAGGTCAGCGACAGCAGCATGGACGCGCCGAGCTGCCACAGCGGCCGTTCGGACAGGTGCAGGGCCGCGTCCGGATTGAGCGGGGCGCCCAGCTTCACGCCGAAGTAGAGCACCACCAGCACGCCGGTGACGATGCCGACGAAGAAGTACATGACCTCCAGCAGGCGCGCGGAGGCGGTGATGTAGAAGCCGGTCAGCCCGTCCTGCACGCCCGCGACCAGCGCCCGCCCGGGCAGCAGCGCGAACAGGCCACCGGTGATGACGGCGGACGCCCGCACGTGGACGTGGGCGAGGGTGAGGGCGACGCCGACCGCGGCAGGCGGCATCGCGGCGACCATGAACTGGTAGAACTCCGGCAGCCCGCGCCCCGCGCACAGCCACGCCAGCCGGTCGCCGAGCATCGCGCCCAGCGCGGCGGCCACGAACACGACGAGATTGCCGCCGACGAGCACCGAGGCCGCGCCCGCGAGCAGCCCGGCGGCCGCGGTGATCGCCCAGCCGGGGTAGGGGTGGCGGTTGCGGCGGATCTCCGCCAGGCGCCGGTAGGCCTCCTCCAGGGAGACGTGCGTCTCGGGATCGTGGAGGTCGTCGACGAGCCGGTAGACGGCCGCCAGACGCGTGTAGTCGGTGCCGCGGCGGCGCACCGTGCGGGAGGCGGAGACGGGATCGTCGACCAGGGACGGCTGGTAGGAGATCGACAGCAGGGTGAAGGTGACGTTCGGCTCGCAGCGGTCCAGGCCGTAGGAGCGGCACACGGCGAACATCGCCGTCTCCACGTCCTCGGCGCCCTCGCCGCCGGCCAGCAGCAGCTCCCCGATGCGCAGGGTCAGGTCGAGGACGCGCGGTACGGCCGGGCCGCCGTCGTCCTCCACCCGCTGCACCGGCTCGGGCGCGGGCCGCTCGGCCACCGGCAGGCGCAGCATGGTGCGCATCCGGTCCTGCCAGGGCAGGTCCTTGGTCAGCGTGACCACGGGTATGCCGGTGGGTGGGGTGAACGCGGGCGGGGCCGTACGGGCGTGGTACGTGCTCGGCGGACTGAACGCGGAGCCCTCCGGCTCGGCCGCCGACGGCTGCGGCACCTTCAGGCCCTCGGGGACCGCGAACTCGGAGGTGACCTCCGACTCCGGCACCGCCCGGGGCACGGCCAGCCCCTCCGGAATCGCGAACTCGCAGGTGGTGGACGCCTCACCGTCGCCGTCCACCGTTCCGACCGGAGGGCGAAACGCGCTCCTGGCCTCGTCCGACTGCGGTGTGCGGTCCTCCGCATCCGTCACTGGGCAACGCTCCCTGAACGACACATTCCGTAAGCCTCAGTATGTGCACAGGTGAGCGAACGGACCGCGTCACCCACAGGGGTCACGCGGTCCGCGGGCGGTGCGGCGGCGGATCAGTGGCCGCCCTGCTCCTTGAAGCGCTTCAGGGACCGCTCGATCTCCGCCTCGGCGTCGGCGCGGCCGACCCAGTTGGCGCCCTCGACCGACTTGCCGGGCTCCAGGTCCTTGTAGACCTCGAAGAAGTGCTGGATCTCCAGCCGGTCGAACTCCGACACGTGGTGGATGTCACGCAGGTGCTCCACCCGCGGGTCGGACGCCGGCACGCACAGCACCTTGTCGTCGCCGCCGGCCTCGTCCGTCATCCGGAACATCCCGATGGCGCGGCACTTGATCAGGCAGCCGGGGAACGTGGGCTCGTCCAGGATGACCAGCGCGTCCAGCGGGTCGCCGTCCTCGCCGAGGGTGTTCTCGACGAAGCCGTAGTCGGCCGGGTAGCTGGTCGAGGTGAAGAGACGGCGGTCCAGGCGGATACGACCGGTCTCGTGGTCCACCTCGTACTTGTTGCGCGAACCCTTCGGGATCTCGATCGTGACGTCGAACTCCACCGGTGGCTCCTCCATGATCAGCACATAGTTCTGGTGGTTAAGTGTCCCTCACGCAGGTGAGTGATCGCGAAAGGGGCTGGTGGTCGTGCCAGAGGTGAGGGCGTGGCAGGCCGCGAAACCACGGCTGGCGCGCCTCGCGCGCGCGGCGCGGCCGCGTCTGGCCGGGGCCGCGCAGACCGTGCGACCGCGTCTCGCGCGGCTGACCGCGAGACTGCGGGCCGCCCGGACGACGCAGTCGGCGGACCTTCCGGTCGCCCGGCCGGCGCGGTCCGTGAAGCCGCACGTCACGCGCCTCACGCAATCCGTGAAGCCGCACGTCACGCGCCTCACGCAGGCCGTGAAGCCGCGGGTGGCGCGCCTCACGCAGACCGTGGGACCGCGGATCGCGCGGCTCACGCGGGCCGCGGCCCCGCTCCCCGCGCGCACGGCGAGGAGCACGACCCGGCCCCTGAAGACCTGGCAGTACACCGCGGGCGCCGCCACCGCCGGACTGGCGCTCGCCGCCGGTGTGGTGACCGCCGCCGGTCCCTGGGACTCCACCGGTCAGCGTACGGCCGAGCGGGACTGGGCAGTGGCCCGGGGCGCCGGGGGTGGCGCAGATCACGGCCGTACGTCCGGTATGCCCCGCCCCGCGCCCAGCGCCCCCTCCGTCCTGGTGGGCCTCGCCGGCGGCACCGACGGCCCGGGGACCGCGCCCGCCGGCCCGGCCCTGGCCGGCGTCCTCGGCCCGCTGCTGGACGTGCCGTCCCTGGGCGCCCGGCGCGCCGCCGCGGTCGTCGACGTCGCCACCGGCAGGCTCCTGTACGGCCGGGGCGCCGACGACGCGCTGACCCCCGCCTCCACCACCAAGATCGCCACCGCCGTCGCCGCCCTGTCCGCGCTCGGCCCCGACCACCGCCTCACCACCCGCGCCGTCCTCGAACCCGGCACCCGCGAGCTGGTCCTCGTGGGCGGCGGCGACCCCACCCTCACCGCCCGCGAGGACGCCGCGGGCTGGGCGAGCCTGCGCACGCTGGCGGACCGGACGGCCGCGGCCCTGAAGCGGCACGGGCTGCGCACGGTGACGCTGTCGTACGACACCACGCTCTACACCGGCCCCGCACTTCACCCCATCGGGGTAAACGACAACCTCGCGCCCGTTACCGCCCTGATGGTGGACGAGGCCCGCACCGACGGCTCCGCCGCCGGCCCCGCACCCCGCGACACCGACCCGGCGGCGTCCGCGGCCCGCACCTTCGCCGGTCTGCTCAAGGAGCGCGGCATCACCACCACCGTGCCCGGCCCCTCCAGGGCCACCGCCCGCGCGACCACCCTCGCCGCCGTCTCCTCCCCCCCGCTGTCCGACCTGGTCGAGCGCATGCTCACCCACAGCGACAACGACATCGCCGAGGCCCTGGCCCGGCACACCGCCCTCGCCACCGGCCACCGCCCCGACTTCCCCGGCGGCGCCGCCGCGATCGCCGGCCGGCTGAAGCGGCTCGGTCTCCCGCTCGGCGGCGCCGCCTTCCACGACGGCAGCGGCCTGAACCGCGACGACCGCCTCACCGCCGGCCTCCTCACCGCCCTCCTCACCCAGGCCGGCTCCCCGGCCCACCCCGAGCTGCGGCCCGTCCTCACCGGCCTGCCCGTCGCCGGCTTCACCGGCACCCTCACCACCCGCTACACCGGCGCCACCGCCGCCACCGCCGCCGGCGTGGTCCGCGCCAAGACCGGCACCCTCACCGGCGTCAACACCCTCGCCGGCACCGTGGTCGACCGCACCGGCCGCCTGCTGGCCTTCGCCTTCCTGGCCTCCGGGACGACCGACCCGGCCGCGGCCCAGTCGGCCCTGGACCGGGCGGCGACGGCACTGGCGGGGTGCGGCTGCCGGTGACCCGCCGCCCGCGGACGGCGGCCGGGACGCGGTGCGCCGGCGGCGCGGACCCGCGGCGGCACCGCCACCTTCAAACAGCGGCGGCACCACCACGTTCGAACAAAGGCGCGGCCCCCGGTCGTCACGCCCTGCCCGCACCGGCGGCGCTCCCGTACGGTTGACACATGAGCATCGGTGGCGCTGCCTTCTCCGCATCCCCCGGGATGGTCGACTGGAACCTCGCCGTGGCGACCGCGACCCGGCTCGTACGACCCGGCCCCGACGTCACCCGCGACGAGGCTCGGGCCGTCGTCGCGGAGCTGCGCCGGCACGCCAAGGCCTCGGAGGAGCACGTCCGGGGCTTCACTCGTATGGGCGGCGAGGAGACCCACGACACCCCGGTCCTCGTCGTCGACCGCCCGGGCTGGATCCGGGCGAACGTGGCGGGGTTCCGGGAGATTCTCAAACCGCTGCTGGACAAGATGCAGCAGCGGCGCTCCCAGAGCCCCGGCGGCGCGCTGTTCGGCGCGGTCGGCGGCAAGGTCACCGGCGTGGAGCTGGGGATGCTGCTGTCGTTCCTCGCCTCCCGCGTGCTGGGCCAGTACGAGACGTTCGCCCCGTCCACCCGCGAACTGCCGGCCGGGGAGAACGGCGGCGGCCGGCTGCTGCTGGTCGCACCCAACATCGTGCACGTCGAGCGGGAGCTGGACGTCCAGCCGCACGACTTCCGCCTGTGGGTGTGCCTGCACGAGGAGACGCACCGCACCCAGTTCTCGGCGGTGCCCTGGCTGCGCGACCACCTCGAAGGCGAGATCCAGTCGTTTCTCGCGGAGACCGACGTCGACCCGATGACGCTCCTGGAGCGCGTCCGGGACGCTGCCCAGTCCCTCGTCGGCGGCCGGCCGGAGGGCGAGCGGGAGGACGGCGGGCACTCCCTCGTCGAGCTCGTGCAGACCCCCGCCCAGCGGGAGATCCTCGGCCGCCTGACCGCCGTGATGTCGCTGCTGGAAGGACACGCCGACTACGTCATGGACGGCGTGGGCCCCGACGTCGTGCCGACCGTCGCGGAGATCCGCGAGAAGTTCCAGCAGCGCCGCCAGAAGGGCGCCTCCCGCCTGGACATGGCCCTGCGCAAACTGCTCGGCCTGGACGCCAAACTGCGGCAGTACCGGGACGGCGAACGCTTCGTGCGGGCCGTCGTCGAGGAGGTCGGCATGGACGGCTTCAACAAGGTGTGGACCTCACCGAACACCCTGCCCACCAAGACGGAGATCTCCAAACCGGCGGACTGGGTCGCGCGGGTGCACCGCAGGCCGGAGGCGTGAACACCGCCGAAACGGAGTGGAGGCATGAACACCGCCGAAACGGAGTGGAGGCATGAACACCGCCGAAACGGAGTGGAGGCGTAAACACAGCCGGAACGGAGTGACGGAATCCGGCCGACGGCAGGCGAGCGCCCCTCCAATCACCCGTCCGAGGGACCGTGAGCCAGGGGAAGGCGTGCAATGCTCGGAGAACGGCCCGGTTCTGTCACCATCGAGACACTCTGAGTGACCGAACTCGGCCCCCACCCCCGGACAAGCTTCACGAAGGGAACCGGACATGGGTCCCCATCCTGCGGTCGCGGCGATACGCCTGGCGGTCCGCCGCGTCCTCCACGACATCCTCACCGAGCAGGCCGCCGCCCCGGCCGCTCCCCGGCCCACCACGGCCCTCCCGGAACCCGCCGCGCCGCCCGCGCCCGCGGCCGCGGCCGCGCAAGGGATCCCGCAGCCCCCCCAACACCCCGGACAGACCTGCGGACGGCCCACGCCGGCCGACCGGCCCGCCTCCCAGCAGACCCCCCACGAGCGGACCCCCTCCCCGCTCGTGCTCGTGGCCTGCTCCGGCGGCGCCGACTCCATGGCCCTCGCCTCCGCCCTCGCCTTCGAGGCGCCCAGGCTCGGCGTCCGCGCCGGCGGCGTCACCGTCGACCACGGCCTGCAGCCCGGCTCCGACACACGCGCCGCCGAGGTCGCCCAGCGGCTGCGCGAGCTGGGCCTGAGCCCCGTCGAGTCCGTCGCCGTCACCGTCGGCCGCGAAGGCGGGCCCGAGGCCGCCGCCCGCGACGCCCGCTACGCCGCCCTCGACGCCGTCGCCGAACGCCACGGCGCCGCCGCCGTGCTGCTCGGCCACACCCGCGACGACCAAGCCGAAACCGTCCTGCTGGGCCTCGCCCGCGGCTCCGGCATCCGTTCCCTGTCCGGCATGGCCGCGGTCTCGGGGGCCGGCGGCCGCTACCGCCGCCCCTTCCTGCACATCGACCGGCAGACCGCCCGCAAGGCATGCATGGTCCAGTCCCTGCCCGTCTGGGACGACCCGCACAACAGCGACCCCGCCTACACCCGCTCCCGGCTGCGCCACGAGGGCCTGCCCGCCCTGGAGAAAGCGCTCGGCAAGGGCGTCGTCGAGGCCCTCGCCCGCACCGCCCAGCTCTCCCGCGACGACGCCGACGCCCTCGACGCCTGGGCCGCCGCCGCCGAAGCCGGCGTGCGCGACGCCGGCGGCCTGCTGGAGTGCGCCAAACTGCACGCCCTGCCACCCGCCGTGCGCCGCCGCGTCCTGCGCCGCGCCGCCATCGCCGCCGGCGCCCCCGCCGGCTCCCTCTTCGCCCGGCACATCGAGGAGATCGACCGGCTCATCACCGGCTGGCGGGGCCAGGGGGCCATCAACCTCCCGGGCAAGGTCGTCGCTCAGCGGCAGGGTGGCAGACTGGTGATTCGGCAAGGCTGAATCCCTACCCTCGGGCCTCCCCTCGGGGAGGCGGCCGGCGGGACGACCGAAAGTGATGCGGGTGGACGCGAAAGACATGGGTGCCGACCTCAAGCAGGTACTCATCACCAAGGAAGAGATCGACGCGAAGCTGGCCGAGCTCGCCGCGAAGATCGACGCGGAGTACGCGGGCAAGGACCTGCTCCTCGTCGGTGTCCTCAAGGGCGCGGTCATGGTCATGGCCGACCTCGCCCGGGCGCTGTCCACCCCCGTCACCATGGACTGGATGGCCGTATCCTCGTACGGGGCGGGCACCCAGTCCTCCGGTGTCGTGCGGATCCTGAAGGACCTCGACACCGACATCAAGGGCAAGCACGTCCTCATCGTCGAGGACATCATCGACTCCGGCCTCACCCTGTCCTGGCTGATCAACAACCTGGGCTCGCGCGAACCGGCGTCCCTGAAGGTGTGCACCCTGCTGCGCAAGCCCGAGGCCGCCAAGGTCGCCATCGACGTGGAATGGGTCGGGTTCGACATCCCGAACGAATTCGTCGTCGGCTACGGCCTCGACTACGCGGAGAAGTACCGCAACCTGCCGTTCGTGGGTACGCTCGCGCCTCACGTCTACGGCGGCTGAGCGGACCCGTACGCGGACCGGGAACCCCGGCGGGTACGGAACCGTTGGAGCAAGCGGAGGCGGGATCGCCAGCCGTCCCGTGCGGCTTCGGACGGCAATGCTGGGGTACCGTCAGAAGAACTGTCTTATCAGACTCACTATGGCAGGAGGGACGGGGCGGCACCGCTCCGTATGGATGGACGTGAAGCGATACTTCCGTGGGCCGGTCATGTGGATCGTGCTGGCCGTCCTTGCCGTGGTCGTGTTGATGCAGGTCGTCGGCTCGTCCGGTGGCTACAAGACGGTGGACACCGGCCAGGTCGTCCAGGCGATCAATACCAACAAGGTCGAGTCGGCCAAGCTCACCACCGGTGACGAGCAGACCATCAAGGTCCAGCTCAAGGACGGTGTGAAGGTCAGCGGCGCCTCGAAGATCCAGGCCAGCTACATCGGCGACCAAGGCGTCAACATCGCCACCACGCTGCAGAACAAGTACGAGCAGAAGCAGATCCCGAAGGGCTACACGGTCTCGCCGTCCAAGCAGAACCCCTTCGTCAGCGTCCTGCTCTCGCTGCTGCCCTTCGTCCTCATCGTCGTCGTCTTCCTGTTCCTGATGAACCAGATGCAGGGCGGCGGCTCCCGGGTGATGAACTTCGGCAAGTCCAAGGCCAAGCTCATCACCAAGGACACGCCCAAGACGACGTTCGCCGACGTCGCCGGCGCGGACGAGGCCGTCGAGGAACTCCAGGAGATCAAGGAGTTCCTGCAGGAACCGGCCAAGTTTCAGGCCGTCGGCGCCAAGATCCCCAAGGGCGTCCTGCTCTACGGTCCGCCCGGCACCGGCAAGACGCTGCTCGCGCGCGCCGTCGCCGGCGAGGCCGGGGTGCCCTTCTACTCGATCTCCGGCTCCGACTTCGTCGAGATGTTCGTCGGCGTCGGCGCCTCCCGCGTCCGCGACCTGTTCGAACAGGCCAAGGCCAACGCCCCGGCGATCGTCTTCGTCGACGAGATCGACGCCGTCGGCCGCCACCGCGGCGCCGGCCTCGGCGGCGGACACGACGAGCGCGAGCAGACCCTGAACCAGCTGCTCGTCGAGATGGACGGCTTCGACGTCAAGGGCGGCGTCATCCTCATCGCCGCCACCAACCGGCCCGACATCCTCGACCCCGCCCTGCTGCGCCCCGGCCGCTTCGACCGGCAGATCGCCGTCGACCGGCCCGACAAGCAGGGCCGCCTGGAGATCCTCAAGGTCCACCAGAAGGGCAAGCCCGTCGCGCCCGACGTCGACCTGGAGGCCGTCGCCCGCCGCACCCCCGGCATGACCGGCGCCGACCTCGCCAACGTCCTGAACGAGGCCGCGCTGCTGACGGCCCGCAGCGACAAGAAGCTGATCGACAACAAGATGCTCGACGAGGCCATCGACCGCGTGGTCGCCGGCCCGCAGAAGCGCACCCGGATCATGTCGGACAAGGAGAAGAAGATCACCGCGTACCACGAGGGCGGACACGCCCTGGTCGCGGCGGCCTCCCCGAACTCCGACCCCGTCCACAAGATCACCATCCTGTCCCGCGGCCGCGCCCTCGGCTACACCATGGTCCTGCCGGACGAGGACAAGTACTCCACCACGCGCAACGAGATGCTCGACCAGCTCGCCTACATGCTGGGCGGCCGTGCGGCCGAGGAACTGGTCTTCCACGACCCGACCACGGGCGCCGCGAACGACATCGAGAAGGCCACCAACCTGGCCCGCGCGATGGTCACCCAGTACGGCATGACCGAGCGCCTCGGCGCGATCAAGTTCGGCAGCGACAACAGCGAGCCGTTCCTCGGACGTGAGATGGCCCACCAGCGCGACTACTCCGAGGAGGTCGCCGCGCTGGTCGACGAAGAGGTCAAGAAGCTCATCGAGAACGCGCACAACGAGGCCTGGGAGATCCTGGTCGAGAACCGCGACGTCCTCGACAACCTCGTCCTCGCCCTCCTGGAGAAGGAGACCCTCGGCAAGGAGGAGATCGCCGAGATCTTCGCCCCGGTCGTCAAGCGCCCGCCGCGGCCCGCCTGGACCGGCTCCTCCCGCCGCACCCCGTCCACCCGCCCGCCGGTGCTCTCCCCGAAGGAGCTGGCCCTGACCAACGGCGCGAACGGCGCGACGGCGTCGATCAGCACGGTCAAGTCCACGACCGAGACCGCCACCCCGGAGCCGTCCCCGGAGGACCGCTCCGACGGCTGACCCGCCCGGCAGCGGGTGGGTGATCCACCCCACCGGCCACGGAATGGATGCCGCGCCCCCCTGGTTCTAGCCTGGGGGGCGCGGCATTGCTGTGACATGCCCGCACGCAGGACATCTTCAGGAACGAGGCACCACATGACCGACCCCGTGACGCTGGCCGGCGAGCACCGCATCGGCGAGTTCGACGAGAAGCGCGCCGAGAACGCCGTGCGGGAACTCCTCATCGCGGTCGGCGAG
Organism: Streptomyces echinoruber; assembly: GCF_014651135.1. GTDB lineage: Bacteria > Actinomycetota > Actinomycetes > Streptomycetales > Streptomycetaceae > Streptomyces > Streptomyces echinoruber. The sequence continues at coordinate 61,971 of NZ_BMWH01000007.1, read as the reverse complement.
GACCCGGACCGCGAGGGGCTGCGCGAGACACCGGCACGGGTGGCGCGGGCGTACCGGGAGATATTCGCGGGGCTGTGGCAGAAGCCCGAGGACGTCCTGACGACGACGTTCGACCTCGGACACGACGAGATGGTGCTGGTGAAGGACATCGAGGTCATGTCCTCGTGTGAACATCATCTGGTGCCATTCGTCGGAGTTGCCCATGTTGGGTACATTCCGTCCGTCGACGGCAAGATCACCGGCCTCTCCAAACTGGCTCGGCTGGTGGATGTGTACGCCCGGCGCCCGCAGGTGCAGGAACGACTCACCACGCAGATCGCCGACTCCCTGATGAAGATCCTGGAGCCGCGCGGAGTGATCGTCGTCGTCGAGTGCGAGCACATGTGCATGACGATGCGCGGGGTTCGGAAGCCCGGCGCCAAGACCATTACGTCGGCGGTGCGCGGTCAGTTGCGGGACCCCGCCACCCGCAATGAGGCGATGAGCCTCATCATGGCGGACTGATCACCGGCTTCGCCGCCTCAGGCTGCCGGGGCGGTTCCCGGGTCGTTGTGGTGTTCGTCGTCCTCCGGGAGGCGGCAGACGTGCTGGAGGAAGAGGGCGGCCGCTATGACGCCGATGCCCGCCACGACCGACAGGCCGGCGTAGATGGCCTGGTCGCGGCGGGGCGGGATGTCGAGCAGCTCCAGGAGGAAGACGCCGGTGCCGCCGTACATGCCGGCGACGAGGGCGGCCACCAGGGCGCTGGCCTGGCCGAAGACGACGGCGCGGGCGGCCATGAGGGGGTCGACGCCCTTGGCGTCGGGCACGCGCTCGCGCTGGGCCTTGAGGCGGGCGCGCAGGGACAGGGCCGTGGAGAGCAGGACGACGGCGATCAGCGCGAGGACGATCGGGGCGGCCAGGGGGACGCTGGGGAGCGTCCCCACCGCGTTCCACAGGCGGGCGCCCGCCCAGGACAGCACCCCGGCGGCGACGAACAGACCGGCCAGCACCCTGATGCGCAGCTCTCTCACGGTGTCCCTTCAGCCCATGCCCGTCCTCGGTGGTGGCCGGCGCGCGGCCGTCTTGACCTTAACGGTTACTCGGGCAGCCGGAGTTCCAGGTCCGTGCGGGGTGCGACGCCCGTGCGCGTGACGGTGCCGAGGAGGGCGGCGACGGCGCCGCGGCCGGGCAGGTGCGCCTCGGGGTCGATGTCGTGCCAGGGGGCGAGGACGAAGGCGCGTTCGTGGGCGCGCGGGTGGGGCAGGGTGAGCTGCGGGTCGTCGGAGACGACGTCGGCGTAGGCGACGATGTCCACGTCGAGGGTGCGCGGGCCCCAGCGTTCGTCGCGCACCCGGTGGAAGGCCTCCTCGACGGCGTGCGCCCGCTCCAGGAGGGAGGACGGGGGGAGGGTCGTTTTCAGGACGACGACGGCGTTGAAGTACGACGGCTGGGTGCCGGGCTCGACGCCCCACGGCTCGGTCTCGTAGACGGGGGAGACCGCCTTGACCCGGACGCCGGGCGTGTCGGCGAGGGCGTCGACGGCTCCCTGGAGGGTCTCCAGGCGGTTGCCGAGGTTCGAGCCGAGGGAGATCACGGCCCGCTGGGGGTTGTGCAGGGTGGTGTCGGCGGCGTCCACCTTCTCGGTGACGGAGGCGGGCACCGGCTGGACGGTCGGGTCGCTGGGGCCTTTCAGGAAGGGTGCGGTCATACTCGGCTCCGGGTGATGGTGACGGTCACGTCGTCGAAGGGGACGGTGATCGGCGCGTCCGGCTTGTGGACGCAGACCTCGACCTCCTGGACCCCCTCGTGCTTCAGACAGGCCTGGGCGATGCGCTCGGCGAGCGTCTCGATGAGGTTCACGGGCTCGCCCTCGACGACGGCCACGGCCTCCTCGGCCACGATGCCGTAGTGCACCGTCTTCGCCAGGTCGTCGTCGGCCGCGGCCGGCCGGGTGTCCAGGCCCAGGACGAGGTCGACGATGAAGGTCTGGCCTTCCTCCCGTTCCCTGGGGAACACCCCGTGGTGCCCGCGGGCCTTCAGGCCGCGCAGCGCGACACGATCCACGCGAATCACTCCTGCACTCGTCGGTTGCGGCCAATGGCGCCGGATGCGGTCGGCGCCGTCGGCCGCCACCGAATCTACCTGCGGGCACGGACGGTGCCGGGCCGCGGGGCGCGGCGCCGGGCCGGCGGCTCCGGAGGTTCACCGCGTGTTTCCCCCGGTGCGGCCGGCAGCTCACGGGTCGGTAGCCGCGCCCCTACCCAGGGACGGAGGGCTCCAACCGTGTGGCGGTCCTCAGGGCGCCTACCCGCTCAGGCGGGGGTGTCATCGGCCCCGTCGGCCCGGTCGTCCTCGTCCTCGTCGTTTTCGGCCAGGACGGGGGAGGCGTGGTGGGACCAGAGTTTCCAGCCCGCCGGGGTGCGCCGGAACACGTTGGTGGCGACCACGAGTTGCCCGACGAGCGGCCCGGGGCCGTCGCTGCCCTCGGGGGCGGGTCCGCTGCTGAGGATGTTCTCCGTGCAGGTCACCAGGGCCGTGTCGCCGGTGACGGAGACGTGTACGTCGGTGAGGAAGAACTGGATGTAGTCGGTGTTCGCCATGATCAGGGCGTACGAGCGCAGCACCTCGCCGCGGCCGGTGAGCACCGGCCAGCCGGGGTGCACGCAGGAGATCACGGCGGCGTCGGCCGGGTCGTGGTAGGTCTCGTCGATGCCCAGGTCGGCGGGGGTGAGCCAGAGCGAGGTCAGTTCCTCGAAGTCGCCCCGCTCGAGCGCCTCGTAGTAGGCGGTGTTGGCGAGTTCGACGTCCTCGACGTCGGTGTGGGGGGCGCTCACCGGGTTCCTTCGGGCGTGTCGTGCGTCGTGCGCGCCTGCTGCACGGCGCGTACGACGCGTACCGCGTCCGCCGTCGCGCGCACCTCGTGGACCCGTACGGCCCACGCGCCGGCCTGCGCGGCGAGCGCGGAGACGGCGGCCGTGGCGGCGTCGCGCTCGCGGGCGGGGGGCGGGGTGCCGTCGGGGCCGGCCAGGACGCGGCCGAGGAACCGTTTGCGGGAGGCGGCGACGAGGAGGGGGTGGCCGAGGGCGAGCAGGCGGTCGAGGTGGGCGAGGAGGGCGAGGTCGTGCTCGGCGTCCTTGGAGAAGCCCAGGCCGGGGTCGACGATGACGCGGTCGGCGGCGACGCCGCCCGCGAGGACGGCCTCCACGCGGGCGCGCAGTTCGTCGACGACCTCGGTGACCACGTCGTCGTAGACGCCCTTGACGGTCTCGCCCCGCAGCAGGCCGCGCCAGTGCATGACGACGAAGGGGACGCCGGCGTCCGCGACGACCGGGACCATGTCGGGGTCGGCGAGGCCGCCGCTGACGTCGTTGACGAGGGTGGCGCCGGCGGCGAGGGCCTGTGCGGCGACGGAGGCGCGCATGGTGTCGACGGAGATCGTCACGCCTTCCGAGGCGAGGCCGCGGACGACGGGGACGACGCGGCGCAGTTCCTCGGCCTCGTCGACGCGGGTCGCTCCCGGGCGGGTGGACTCGCCGCCGACGTCGACCAGGTCGGCGCCCTGGGCGACCAGGTCGAGGCCGTGCTTGACGGCGGCCGTCGTGTCGAACCAGCGGCCGCCGTCGGAGAAGGAGTCGGGGGTGACGTTGACCACGCCCATCACCGCGCACCGGTCCCACTCCGGCAGCCCTGCGACGTGCCCGCGTCCGCTCTGCTTGCTCATACGTTCAGCCTAGGCCCACGGGTGGCATCCGGCGGCCGGGGTGGGCCGGGGTGGGCCGGGGGGTGGCGGGGCCGGTTGCGGGTCCTCGGCGGCGTCGGCCGCGAGTCTCCGGCGGCGTCGGCTGCACGCCTCCGGCATCGTCGGCCGCGAGCTCCCGAGGGCTTCGGCCGCGAGTCCCGGCATCGTCGGCCGCGAGTCCCGGCACCGTCGGCCGCAGGCTCCCCGGCGGTGCATGGCCCAAGCGGAAGCCCCCCGGGGTGGAGGGAGGGGGAGGGGCTTCCGCCCGGGTCGGTCGGGGATCCCCGGGGCGTCAGGCCGTCTGCATGTCGCGGTGGGCCGGTTCGCGTTCGGGGGTGCGGTGGGCGCAGGGGCGCGGGGCGGCGGCGCGGCGGCGCAGGAAGCGGGGCAGCGGCAGGGCGAGGTCGACGAAGCCCTCCGCGCGCAGGTAGGCGAAGCCGAGGCGCGGCAGGTCGGCGGCGGTGCGGTAGACCACGAAGCGCGGCTCCCAGCGCGGCTGGAACTTGGCGTTGAACTTGTACAGCGACTCGATCTGGAACCACCGGGAGAGGAACAGCAGCAGTCCCCGCCAGGCGCGCAGCACCGGGCCGGCGCCGATCTTCTCGCCGCGTGCCAGCGCGGAGCGGAACACGGCGAAGTTGAGCGAGATCCGCTCGATGCCGAACTTCGGTGCGGCCTGCAGCGCGGCGACGATGAGCAGCTCGTTCATGCCGGGGTCGGCCGAGCGGTCGCGGCGCATCAGGTCCAGGGAGGCGCCGTTGGGGCCCCAGGGCACGAAGTGCAGGATCGCCTTGAGGTCGCCGTGGGGGCCCGGTTCGGCGTCCGGTTTGTGGGCGGTGGCGATGAGGCAGTCGCCGTCGGCGGGGTCGCCGATGCGGCCGAGGGCCATGGAGAAGCCGCGCTCGGTCTCGGTGCCGCGCCAGGCGTCGGCGGCGCGCCGGATGCGCTCCAGTTCGGCCTCGCCGAGGTCACGGACGCGCCGTACCCGGGTTTCGTAGCCGGCCCGCTCGATGCGCTTGACCATTTGGCGGACGTTGCGCATCGCGCGTCCGGCGAGCGAGAAATCCGCGACGTCCACCACCGCCTCGTCGCCGAGTTCGAGGGCGTCCAGGCCGGTCTCGCGCACCCACACCTGGGCGCCGGTCTCGGAGCAGCCGACGACGGCGGGGGTCCAGGAGTGGGCCCTGGCCTCGTCCATGAACCGTTCGATGGCGCCGGGCCAGGCCTCGACGTCGCCGATGGGGTCGCCGCTGGCCAGCATGACGCCGGAGACGACGCGGTAGGTGACGGCCGCCTTGCCGCTGGGGGAGAACACGACGGCCTTGTCGCGGCGCAGCGCGAAGTGGCCGAGGGAGTCGCGGCCGCCGTGCCCGGCCAGCAGGGCGCGCAGGCGGGCCTCGTCCTCCTCGGTGAGCTGCGCGGCCGGGTGTTCGGGGCGGAAGGCCAGGTAGATGGTGGTGACGGCGGTGAGCAGTCCCAGGGCGCCGAGGGAGTAGCCGACGGTCCAGGAGGTGTCGCCCTGGTAGTCGACGGGGCCCTCGAAGCCGAAGAGGCCGTACAGGACGTGCGTCAGCCGGTCGGCCAGGCTCGGGTCGCCGACGATGCGGTGCGGGTGGACGCTGACGATGACCAGTCCGAGCACGAGGGAACCGGCGCTCATGAGGACGAAGTTCGCCAGCGCCCGCCACCGGCTGCGCGGGTCGGGCAGGGCGGAGAAGGCGCTGCGGTACCGCACGAGTACGGCCAGCAGGGCGAGGGAGATCAGCGCGCCGACGACGGAGTGCCGGTACACGAACTGCGCCACCGCGCCCGCCGGCAGCAGCGCGACCCCGGCCCGCCAGGCCCGGCGCTTGGCGCGCTTGAGGCCGTGCGCGAGCAGCAGGAGCAGCACGCCCGCGCTGAGCGAGAGGGCGGCGGCGAACGGGCCGAGCGCGCCGGGCAGCACCTCGACCAGGTGGTGCATACGGCTGTGCCGGAACCGGGGGAAGACCCCGGCGGCGATGTCCAGAAGGCCCACCAGGGCGCACGCCCGGCCGACGAGCGCGGGGACGGCCTCGGGACGCGGAGCTCTCAGCGCGCGCCGCGCACGTCCGGATCGGCCTGGAACCGCTTCCGACATTTCCCCATCTGTCCTGACAGACATCGCATCCCGTAGTTCTGCGAGAGACCTTGGATCCGGTGCCGATTCGGGCATCCGGCGACATTGCGCCCTCTAGGACGGTGTCTCGGGGATACAGGTTCACTCCCCATCGGAAAGCCGATTCAAAGGCCGGGAAAAGCCCGGGGCAAGCTCGTGTCAAGAGTGCGTCGGCGGGCTGCCCGGGGCGGGACGACGCAGGCAGGAGCCCATGGGTCTGACGAGCGACAAGGTGCTGGTGCTGGCGGTCGGCTGTGCGGTGGCGCTGTTCGCCGGCACGGTGTGGTGCTGGCCGCGGCTCGCGCGGCGCGGCTGGCGGGCGGTGGGCGGGCGGATCGGCCTGCTGCTGGCCACGCAGCTGTCCCTGTTCGCCACCGCGGGCCTCGCCGTGAACCAGGCCTTCGGGTTCTACGCCGACTGGGCCGACCTGCTCGGGCGGGAAACCGCCCAGGGCGTGGTCGTCGACCACGCCACGGTGGCCGGCGGCGCGGGCGGCGCGCTGCGGGTGACGGACGCGCGCGACCTGCCGGCGGCCGGCGGGGCGCGGCCCGGGACGGCGGGGCGGATCCAGCGGGTCGAGATCTCCGGCCGTACCACGCACCTGACCGTGCCCGCGTACGTGTACCTGCCGCCGGAGTACTTCCGGCCGCGGTACCGCACCCGTACGTTCCCGGCGGCCGTGGTGCTCACCGGCTACCCCGGCACCGCCCGGGCGCTGGTGGACAAGCTGCACTACCCGCACACGGCGCACGCGCTGGCGAAGGACGGGCGGATGCGGCCGATGGTCCTGGTGATGCTGCGGCCTACGGTGGCGCCGCCGCGGGACACCGAGTGCGTGGACGTGCCCGGCGGGCCGCGGGCGGAGTCCTTCTTCGCGCGGGACCTGCCGGACGCCGTGGCGGCGCACTACCGGGTGGGGCGCGGGCCGGGCGGGTGGGGGATCATCGGCGATTCCACCGGCGGCTACTGCGCGCTGAAACTGGCGCTGCACCATCCGGAGGTGTACGCGGCGGGCGCGGGGCTGTCCGCGTACTACAAGGCGCCGACCGATCCGACGACGGGGGATCTGTTCCACCGGAACAAAGACCTGAAGAATCGTTCCGACCTGTGGTGGTGTCTCAAGCACCTGCGGGCGCCCGCGACTTCGCTGCTCGTCACCAGCAGCAGGGCCGGCGAGCCGAACTACAAGGACACGCTGAAGTTCATAGAACGGGTGAAGGCGACCGGCCGCACCGGTATCTCGTCGATCATCCTCGACAGTGGCGGCCACAACTTCACCACCTGGCGGCGGGAGATCCCGGCCGCGCTGCAGTGGCTGAGCGAGCGGCTCGACGACCGGTGACGATCCCGGAACGGGCGGGAGACGATCCCGGAACGGGCGGGAATCGGCGAAACTTCGAATTCACTCTTCCGCGCGGGGGAGAGCTGACGCACTGTGAACACTCGGGTATGGCTGTCTTTTTACGGTGCGGGGCACCACGATTCGCCTACGCGCGGTAAGTTTCTGGCCATGCCACGTGGACGTCACCGCCATTCCCCGCCCCTGCACAGAATGCTTCCTCCCGCGGCGATCGCCGGCGTCTCCCTCGTGTGCGCCCTCGGCCCCTGGCTGTTCACGGAGCCGGCGGTGCTCCGCACCCTGGCCGCGGTCGCGGCGGCCACGGCACTCGTCGGCGCGGCCGTCATGCGCCGCTGGGACGTGCAGGCGGGCAAGCGCGTCGCCGACCTCGTCCGCGCGCGTGCGAGCGACGAGTGGCGCTTCGAGGAACGCCTCGCCGAACTCGAGACCGACCTCGAGGAGGCCCGCGAACTGCGCGGCCGGCTGGAGCAGAAGCTGCGCGCCAAGCGCGCGGAACTGGCGGCCCTGCGCAACGAGCACGCGGCGCTGCTGCGCCGGTACGCCACGGCGGAGACCGAGCGCGCCAGCGCCCTGGAGGGCCGCCGCCTGCTCGAACTGGAGGCCGCGGTGCCCGCCGAGGACACCGACGCCGCCGGCGCCACCGATGCCACCGACAACGCCGACGGCTTTGCCGGGCCGGCGCCCGAGGACGCCCCGGCGCAGACCGGTCTCTCCTCGCCCGAGGGCGCCCGCCTCTTCCAGCGCGCCGCCCAGGCCCTGGCCCGGCTCGCCGGCGCCGACGACGACGAGCGGACGCGGGACGCCTCCGCCGAGCGGCGGGCGGCCGCGTCCGAGGCGGAGGCGCAGGCGGACGGGGAGCGGGACGGGGACGGGCCGGCCGCCGCCGACGGGCACCGGCGCACGGCCGCCCCGGAGGCGGCCGCCCGCGGCGGCGTCCCCGGGCGGCAGCCGTCCGGCCACTTCACCGTGCCGCCCGCGAAGGCCGTCGTACCGCCCGCCCCGGTGCGGCCCCCGGCGGCCGAGGGCGGCTTCGACTTCTTCGGCACGAAGAAGGGCTCGCCCAAGCGGTCCGCCGCCGCCGGCCTGGGCGGCGTGCAGAACGAGGACCTCGCCGACGTCGTCGGCCAGGAAGCCCTCGCCCTGCACAAGGCCGAGACCGAGTCCCGCTACAAGCCGGCCGGCGAGGACGCGCGCGGTGTGGGACAGGTCATCGACCTGACGGCCCACGACGAGACCGAGCAGATCGACCTGCAGGGGCTGCGCAGCAAGGTGTCGTGACGCGGCGTCGGGGGCGGGGCCGGGGCCGGGGCGCCGCGTCGTGAGGCGGCGGCAGGCCCCGCGGGGCGCCGTGGCACGGCCGCGGAACGGTACGGGGCGCACGGGCACGCGCGGGGGAGACCGGCGGCACCAGCACTCGCGCGCTGGGAGACCGGCGGCGCCGGCACCCGAGTGCGGGGGAGACCGGCGGCCCCGCGCGCGTGGCGCGTCCCTACGTCATCCACCGGTCCGGCCGCGCCCCCGCCGCCCGGTGCGCGGGCGCGCCGCCGGCGCGTGCAACAGGCGCGCGGCCTCGCCGGTGTCCCGGAGCCGGGCCGTGACCGTCCGGCCGGCGCCCGTGTCGACGGGGACGTCGGCGACCCGCCGCAGCCGCTGCCACGGCCCCTGGGCGAGCCGTACGCTCCGCACCCTGGCGTGCGGGACGCGGGCGAGGCGGCGCCGCAGCAGCCCGTGCCGCGCCGCGCACACCACGTCGGTGACGGCCAGGCCGTACCCCCGTCACCCCCGCCACCGCACCGGCGCGCCCCGCCCGCCGGCTTCTCGCGGCTCCCCGTCTCCACGGGCTCGGGGGACGTAGGGGAAACTGTCTCCATGACCCCCACGACTCAGACCACGGTCGGGATCGGCGGTGCCGCGGAGAGCACCGACATGGTGCTCAACATCGGGCCCCAGCACCCGTCCACGCACGGCGTGCTGCGGCTGCGGCTGGTGCTGGACGGGGAGCGCATCACACGCGCGGAGCCGGTGGTGGGCTACATGCACCGGGGCGCGGAGAAGCTGTTCGAGGCCCGCGACTACCGGCAGATCATCATGCTCGCCAACCGCCACGACTGGCTGTCGGCGTTCTCCAACGAGCTCGGCGTGGTGCTCGCCGTGGAGCGGATGCTCGGCATGGAGGTGCCCGAGCGCGCGGTGTGGACGCGCACGCTGCTCGCGGAGCTGAACCGGGTGCTCAACCACCTGATGTTCCTCGGCTCCTACCCGCTGGAGCTGGGCGGGATCACGCCGGTGTTCTACGCGTTCCGGGAGCGCGAGACGCTGCAGAACGTCATGGAGGAGGTCTCCGGCGGGCGCATGCACTACATGTTCAACCGCGTCGGCGGCCTCAAGGAGGATCTGCCGGCCGGCTGGACCACGCGGGCGCGGGCCGCCGTCGCCGCGGTGCGCTCCCGCATGGACGTCTTCGACGACCTCGTCCTCGGCAACGAGATCTTCCGGGGGCGCACACGGGGCGTGGGAGTGCTCACGCCCGAGACGGTGCACGCCTACGGCGTGAGCGGGCCCATCGCGCGCGCCTCCGGCGTCGACTTCGACCTGCGGCGCGACGAGCCGTACCTGGCCTACGCCGACCTCAAGGACACCCTCCGGGTCGTCACCCGGCGCGAGGGCGACTGCCTGGCCCGCTTCGAGTGCCTGCTGGAGCAGACGCACAACTCGCTGGACCTGGCCGACGCCTGCCTGGACCGGCTCGCCGAGCTGCCGCCCGGCCCGGTCAACCAGCGGCTGCCGAAGGTGCTGAAGGCGCCCGAGGGACACACCTACGCCTGGACGGAGAACCCGCTCGGGCTCAACGGCTACTACCTGGTCAGCAAGGGCGACAAGACGCCGTACCGGCTCAAGCTGCGCTCGGCGTCGTACAACAACATCCAGGCGCTGACCGAGCTGCTGCCGGGGACGCTGGTGGCGGACATGGTGGCGATCCTGGGGTCACTGTTCTTCGTCGTCGGCGACATCGACAAATAGGGAGGATGAGGCTGCCGGGTCGGCTGGATCGGCCGAGACGGATGGGGCTGCCGGGGCGGTGAGGCCGGTGAACAGGTCGTCGAGCAGGCCGGCCGTCCCGCGGCCCACGGGCTGGAGCAGCCAGCCGAAGTCGCCGAGCCCGCCGGCCGCGGTCAGCTCGGCGGCCTCGCCGGCGCGCGCGAGGGCGCGCACGTAGGCGGCGGGGTCGGTGGAGGCGAGCGCGAGCGGGGGGCGTGCGCCGGTCAGGCCGAGGGCGCGCAGGGCGTCGCGCTGCGTCAGGACGCGCCCGCCGGGCAGGGCGCACGCGTCGAGCGCCACGTGCGCGGTGAGGTCGCACGACCCGTCGGGCACCGGCGCCGTCTCCCGCCCCTCCCGGAAGCCGGTGAGCGTCCCGTACGCCGGGCGCGCGTGCGCCGTGTGCGCGTAGTCCACGGCGACCGCGAGCCCCCGCTCCAGCGACGCCACCGCCCCGGCCCATGCCGTGTCCCGGGGATGCCCGATCTCCGCCCGCCGCCCCTCCTCGGCGGGCAGCGGCCACCACCGCGCCAGCCACGCGGCGTCCGCTCCCGCCACCGGCGGCCCGAGCCGCTCGGTGCCGTCCGGCGCGACCAGCACCAGGCGCGCCGCGCCCGCGGCGTCCACCTCGGCGACGTCCAGGGGGACGTTGTCCAGCCACTCGTTGGCGAACAGCAGCCCCCGGGCGCCCGGCGGCGGTTCGGGCAGCCACTCGATACGGGGGTCCAGGCCGGCGGGCCGGTCGGCGATCTCGACGGCGCACACGCGCGTGCGGGCCGCCACCGGCTCGGGCAGCGCGGCCAGCACCCCGGCGGCCAGCTCCCCGCGCCCGGCCGCCATGTCCACGAAGTCCAGCCGCGGCGGCCGGTCCAGCGCCTCGTCCACCCGGCACAGCAGCCGCGCCACCGCCCACGCGAACAGCGGCGAGGCGTGCACGGACGTACGGAAGTGCCCGGCCGGGCCCTCCGGCCGCCGGTAGAACCCGCCGGGCCCGTACAGCGCCTCGGCCATGGCGGCCCGCCAGCCCCGCCAGTCCTGCGCGTTTCGCGCGTCCCGCTCGTCCCGCTCGTCCCGCCGGTCCTGCGGGCCGCGGGACGCGTCGCCCGCGGCCGCGTCCGCCCGTCCACCTGCCGTCTCGCCCGTCACACGGCAAGGCTAAGCATCCCGCACCGGCCACCCTCCACCTTGGGGAGTACGGGTATCGGGCCGGGATCGGTCCTCCGGTTGACTCCTGCACGCATCCCGCTTCCCTACGCTGGGTTACGTGCAGCGCCTCTATGACTTCCTCCGCAGGCACCCGACGTGGGTCGACGGCTTCTGGGCCCTCGTCCTGCTGGCGATGTCCGGCGTGAGCGCGTCGAGCATCAACGGGGCGCCGGACCGCCACGGCTCCCTGGCCGCGGCGATGGCGGTGAGCGTCGTGCTCGGCGTCGTCGTGACGCTGCGCCGCCGGATGCCGGAGAGGATGCTGCTGCTGGCCGCCGCGGTGGGGGTGGCGCAGCTCGCCGTGGACGTCGAGACGCTGCCGGCCGACTTCGCCCTGCTGGTGATCGTCTACACGGTCGCGGCGACCGGCGCCCGCTGGGCCTCCCGGCTGGGGCTGACCGCCGGCCTGTGCGCCGCGCCCCTGGCGCAGCTTCGCTGGCCGAACGAGCACACGAGCTTCGCCGGCAACCTCGCCCTCGTCGTCTTCCAGAGCGTGCCGTTCGCCCTGGCCTGGGTGCTGGGCGACTCGCTGCGCACCCGCCGCGCGTACTTCGCGCAGCTGGAGGAGCGCGCCGCCCGCCTGGAGAAGGAGCGCGAGGCGCAGGCGAAGGTCGCGGTCGCCGCCGAACGCGCCCGCATCGCACGCGAGTTGCACGACGTGGTGGCGCACAACGTGTCGGTGATGGTGGTGCAGGCCGACGGCGCCGCCTACGTCCTCGACTCCGCCCCCGACCAGGCGAAGAAGGCCCTGGAGACCATCTCTTCCACCGGCCGCCAGGCTCTTGCGGAGATGCGCCGCCTGCTGGGCGTGCTGCGCACCGGCGAGCACCAGGAGGCCGGCGAGTACGTTCCGCAGCCCGACGTGCGGCAGATCGAGGAGCTGGTCGAGCAGTGCCGCGCATCCGGGCTGCCGGTCGACTTCAAGGTCGAGGGCACCCCGCGCCCGCTGCCCAGCGGCGTCGAGCTGACCGCGTACCGCATCGTGCAGGAGGCGCTGACCAACACGCGCAAGCACGGCGGCCCCAACGTGGGCGCCAGCGTGCGGCTGGTCTACTTCGACGACGGACTCGGCCTGCTGGTGGAGGACGACGGCAAGGGCGCCCCGCACGAGCTGTACGAGGAGGGCGGCCTGGACGGGCAGGGCCACGGGCTGATCGGCATGCGCGAGCGGGTCGGTATGGTCGGCGGCACGCTGGACGCGGGTCCGCGCCCCGGCGGAGGCTTCCGCATCAGCGCCCTGCTGCCGCTCAAGCCCGCCCACTGAGCTGCCGCTGGAGCCCACCCACTGAGCTGCCGCTCGAGCCCGCCCGCCGACACGTGCACGACCAGCCGACCGACCGGAGGATGCCGCCATGCCGATCCGCGTGATGCTCGTCGACGACCAGGTGCTGCTGCGCACCGGATTCCGGATGGTGCTCGCCGCGCAGCCGGACATGGAGGTCGTCGCCGAGGCGGGCGACGGAGTGGAGGCCCTGCGGGCGCTGGAGTCCACGTCCGTCGACGTCGTCCTGATGGACGTGCGCATGCCGAAGCTGGACGGGGTGGAGGCCACCCGCCGCATCTGCGTCCGGCCCGACCCGCCCAAGGTGCTCATACTGACCACCTTCGACCTCGACGAGTACGCCTTCTCCGGGCTGAAGGCGGGCGCCTCCGGCTTCCTGCTCAAGGACGTGCCGCCCGGCGACCTGCTCGCCGCGATCCGCGCCGTGCACAGCGGCGACGCGGTCGTCGCGCCCTCCACCACCCGCCGCCTGCTGGACCGCTTCGCACCGATGCTGCCCTCGCCCGGCGGGCGGCCGCAGCACAAGGAGCTGGAGCGGCTCACCGAGCGGGAGCGGGAGGTGATGATGCTGGTCGCACAGGGCCTGTCCAACGGCGAGATCGCGCAGCGGCTGGTGCTGTCGGAGGCGACCGTCAAGACCCACGTGGGCCGCATCCTGACCAAGCTGGGGCTGCGGGACCGGGTGCAGGTGGTCGTCCTCGCCTACGAGACGGGGCTGGTGCGGGCGGGCGGACACGGCTGACGGGCGGAAGACCGAGGACCGGGCACGGCTGACGGGCGGAAGACCGGGGCGCCGGGCACGGCTGACGGGCGGAAGACCGGGATACCGGGCACGGCTGACGGAGGAAAGGCCGGGAGCGTTCGATGCTGTTGTGGATCAACGGCCCCTTCGGCGGGGGCAAGACACAGACCGCGTACGAGATCCGGCGCCGCCTGCCCGGCAGCGTGGTCTGCGATCCGGAGCACGCCGGTTTCGGGCTGCGCAGGGTGCTGCCGCCGCCGCTGCGGGGCGACTTCCGGGACCTGGTCTCCTGGCGGCGGGGTGTGGTCGAGGTGCTCGACCTGGCCCTGCGCGGGCACCCCGGCGTCGTCATCGCGCCCATGACCGTCACCGACCCCCGCCACTTCGCCGAGACCGTCGGGCGGCTGCACGAACTCGGCCATGACGTACGGCACTTCACGCTGCTCGCCGAGCGGGAGACGGTGCTGCGGCGGCTGCGGGAACGCGGCCTCGGGCACCTGCTGCAGTTCGCCGCGGGGAAGAAGGCGGGCCTGGGAAGGGAGAGTTGGGCGGTCCGGCAGCTCGACCACTGCCTGGAGCGGCTGCGCGGGCCGGAGTTCGCCGAGCACGTGTGGACGGACCACACGAGCGTGCCGCGGACGGCGGAGATCGTCGCCGCCCGGGCCGGCCTGACGCTCGCCCCGAACCCCGACGGGGCGGTGCGCAACCGGCTGCGGCAGGCGCGCGTCGGACTCCGGCACATCCGGTTCGACTGAGCCCTCCCCGGAACGCCCCGGAACGCCCTGGAACGCTCCGGCGCACCCCGGAACACCCTCCCGCGGCGCGCGACCCCGTGCCCGCGGTGCGACCCGGCCGTCGGGTCCGGCAGTATCCGACGGCAGTACCCGATGGCCGTACCCGACGGCCGTACCTACCGGACCTGGCGGGGGACGCCCTCCGGAAAACCGTCGCCGAGCCGGGCCGCGAAGTCGCCCACCGCCGCCCGCACGTCGTCCGCCGTCCACTCCAGCCCCGCGGCCTGCACGGACACCTCCGTGCAGGCCAGGCCGGGGCCCTTCGGGTCCCAGGCATGGGCGAAGAGCAGTGTCCCGGTCTCCTCGGCGGTGCGGACCGCGGCCTCGGCGAGGACGTCGGCGTCGTAGGGCAGCCACAGCTGGAACTCGTGGGTGTGCGGCACCTCGGGGTGCACCCGGGCCCACGGCACCCCGGCCGCAGCGAGGCCCTCGCGCAGCGCGGCGGCCACCACGCGCGCGTGCCGCACGTAGTCGGGCAGCCGGGGCAGTTCCCGCTCCAGCCCGACGAGCGCCGCCAGCACGGTCGGGAACTGCTGGAAGACCTGGCCGCCGTAGCGGTGCCGCCAGGTCTTCGCCTCGTCGACCAGCGTGCTCGGCCCGGCGAGGGCCGCGCCGCCGTAGCCGCCGAGGGACTTGTAGAAGGACACGTAGACGCTGTCGGCCAGGGCCGCGATCTCGTCGAGGGGGCGGCCGAAGTGGACGGTGGTCTCCCACAGGCGCGCGCCGTCGACGTGCACCACCGCGTCGCGCTCGCGCGCCGCCTCCACCACCGCGCACAGCTCCTCCCAGGTGGGCAGCAGGAAACCGGCGTCCCGCAGCGGCAGTTCGAGCATGAGCGCGCCGAACGGCTCGGGCAGCTCGCGCACCTCCCGGGCGGTGGTGGGCCGCGGCTCGGTGGTGACGTGGAGCGGGCGCAGCCCGGTGACCTGGCTCAGGGCGTGGCGTTCGTGCACCTCGGGGTGGGCGAGGGCGTGCAGGGCGACGGCCGGGTTGCCGGTGCGGCCCGCCCAGCAGCGCAGGGCGACCTGCTGGGCCATCGTCCCGGTGGGGAAGAACGCGGCTGCTTCGGTGCCGAGCAGCCCGGCGATCTTCCGCTCCAGGGCCTCGACGACGCCGTCGCCGTAGAGGTCGCCGCGCTCGTCGAGGTCGTACACCTCGCCGGCCCGCTCCAGCAGCGCCAGCCGCTCGCGCAGGGTGCCCAGGTAACCGGGGCGGGCGAGGACGCGCCGCACGCTCCGGCACGCGGCGCGGCGCCGTTCGCGCAGCGCGGCGCGCCGTTCCTCGTCCGATGCCGCCCGCTCTTCCTGGTCCGTGGCCGTCCGCTCTTCCTCCGTGGCCGCCCCTGCCCCCTCCGCGGCCGCTTCCGCGGGCTTTCGGTTCCGTGCCGTCGTACTACCGTCGTCCGCCGTGTCCGCCGTGTCGCTCATGGCCGGGATCATCCCGCGGGCGGCCGCTCGCGGTCACCCGTGTTTCCCGTGTTTTCCGTGTTTCCGCCCGGCCCGCGCGCGGCGGCGGAGCGTCACGAAGGCCCACGGTCCGTGGACGGCCGAACACCCTTCGAACCGATCGCGTTAACATGACGAGAAATCGTCCGGTACCCCGAGCGGACTGGAACGGGAAGGCCGCCGTCGCGTGAGTACATTCCAGCAGGCAGACCCCAGGGACCGCCCCGCGCGGCTCACCGTCGGCGTCGTGGGCGCCGGACGCGTGGGTCCCGCGCTGGCCGCGTCCCTCCAACTCGCCGGGCACCGCCCGGTGGCCGTCTCCGGGGTCTCCGACGCCTCCCGGCGCCGCGCCGCGCAACTGCTGCCCGACGTGCCCCTGGTCCCGCCCGCCGAGGTCCTGGAGCGGGCCGAGCTGGTGCTGCTGACCGTCCCCGACGACGCGCTGCCCGGCCTGGTCGAGGGCCTGGCCGCCACCCGGGCGGTGCGGCCGGGGCAGCTGCTCGTGCACACCTCCGGGCGCTACGGCACGCGCGTGCTGGACCCGGCCCGGCGCGCGGGCGCGCTGCCGCTCGCGCTGCACCCGGCGATGACCTTCACCGGCACCCCCGTCGACGTGCAGCGGCTCGCCGGCTGCCCGTTCGGCGTCACCGCCCCCGAGGAACTGCGGCTGGCCGCCGAGGCCCTGGTCATCGAGATGGGCGGCGAGCCGGAGTGGATCGCCGAGGAGATGCGCCCGCTGTACCACGCGGCCCTCGCCCTGGGCGCCAACCACCTGGTGACGCTGGTCGCCCAGGCCATGGAGCTGCTGCGCACGGCCGGTGTCGGGGCTCCCGACCGGATGCTCGGCCCGCTGCTCGGCGCCGCCCTCGACAACGCGCTGCGCTCCGGCGACGCCGCCCTGACCGGCCCCGTCGCGCGCGGGGACGCCGGCACCGTCGCCGCGCACGTCGCCGAGTTGCGCCGGCACTCCCCGCAGACCGTCGCCGGCTACCTGGCGATGGCCCGCGCCACCGCCGACCGCGCCCTCGCCCACGGCCTGCTCAAGCCCGAGCTGGCCGAGAACCTGCTGGAGGTCCTCGCCGACGGCACGGGCGGCGCGCACGGCACGGGCGGCGCGGCCGGGCCCGAGGGCACCCCGGGGAACACGCCGTGACCCGGGCCGGTTTCCCCAGCGGCGGCGCCCTGCGGCCCGTTTCCCGGCCCGCGCGCGGGCCCCGTACGACGGGACGGCTCCGTACGACGGGACGGCCCCGTACGGCCGTACGGCCATGCGCGACCGGCCGGCCCCGCGCGACCGCCCGGCCCCGTACGACCGGACGCCCGCCGCACGCGCCCGGCGCCGCCCGCGCCGCGTCCCCCACCGCCCCCGAGGGCCGTCCGCGTGCGGGCGCGCCCGAGAACGGAGACCTGCGATGACCACAGCCCTGCTGCGCACCGCCGACGAGCTGCGTGCCCGCGCACGCGTGGGCCGCCGCGCCGTCGTGATGACCATGGGCGCTCTGCACGAGGGCCACGCCACCCTGATCCGCACCGCGCGCGAGACCGTCGGCCGCGACGGCGAGGTCGTCGTCACCGTCTTCGTCAATCCGCTGCAGTTCGGGCAGGGGGAGGACCTCGACCGTTACCCGCGCACCCTGGAGGCCGACGTCAAGCTCGCCGAACAGGCGGGCGCCGACGTCGTGTTCGCCCCTTCCGTGGAGGAGGTCTACCCCGGCGGCGAACCCCAGGTCCGGATCAGCGCCGGACCCATGGGGGAGCGCCTGGAGGGCGCCTTCCGGCCCGGACACTTCGACGGCATGCTCACCGTCGTCGCCAAGCTGCTCCACCTCACCGCCCCGGACGTGGCCCTCTACGGCCAGAAGGACGCCCAGCAGCTCGCCCTGATCCGCCGCATGGTGCGCGACCTGAACTTCCCCGTCGAGATCGTCGCCGTCCCCACCGTGCGCGAGGAGGACGGGCTGGCCCTCTCCAGCCGCAACCGCTACCTCGCCCCGCAGGAGCGGCGCACCGCGCTCGCCCTCTCCCGCGCCCTGTTCGCCGGCCGGGACCGGCACGTGGCGCAGGAGGCGCTGCGCGCGCGGGCCCGCGAGGTGCCCTCCACGCACGCGCGCGCCGAGGCGCTGAGCGCCCTGGGCGAGGCCCGCGCGGCCGCCGACGCTGAGGCCGTGGCCAAAGCGGCGCCGAGCGGCCCCAAGGCCGTGCTGGCCGCCGCCCGCCACGTGCTGGACGAGGCCGCCCGCCTCGATCCGCCTCTGCGCCTGGACTACCTCGCCCTCGTCGACCCGTCCGACTTCACCGACGTGCCCGACGACTTCACCGGCGAGGCCGTCCTCGCCGTCGCGGCCCGGGTCGGCACGACCCGGCTGATCGACAACATCCCCCTCACCTTCGGAGCCGCCTCGTGACCAGCACAGGCATACGACTGCACGCGCCCGCCCCCGGGTGGTCGATCCCGGCGGACGTGGTGGTCGTCGGCTCCGGCGTGGCCGGCCTGACCGCCGCCCTGCGCTGCCAGGCCGCCGGCCTGGACACCGTCGTCGTCACCAAGGCCCGCCTCGACGACGGCTCCACCCGCTGGGCCCAGGGCGGCATCGCCGCCGCCCTCGGCGAGGGCGACACCCCCGCACAGCACCTGCGGGACACCCTCGTCGCGGGCGCCGGGCTGTGCGACGAGGAGGCCGTGCGCATCCTCGTCACCGAGGGCCCCGACGCCGTACGGCGGCTGATCTCCACCGGCGCCCGGTTCGACACCGACGAGGCGGGCGGCATCCAGCTCACCCGCGAGGGCGGCCACCACCGCCGCCGCATCGCCCACGCGGGCGGCGACGCCACCGGCGCCGAGATCTCCCGCGCGCTGGTGGCGGCCGTGCGCGCACGCGGGGTGCGCACCGTCGAGAACGCGCTCGTGCTGGACCTGCTCACCGACGCCGAGGGCCGCACCGCCGGCGTCACCCTGCACGTCATGGGCGAGGGCCAGCACGACGGCGTGGGCGCCGTGCACGCCCCCGCCGTCGTGCTGGCCACGGGCGGCATGGGGCAGGTCTACTCGGCCACCACCAACCCGGCGGTGTCCACCGGCGACGGCGTGGCCCTGGCGCTGCGGGCCGGCGCGGAGGTCTCCGACCTGGAGTTCGTGCAGTTCCACCCGACGGTGCTGTTCCTCGGCCCGGACGCCGAGGGCCAGCAGCCCCTGGTCTCCGAGGCGGTGCGCGGCGAGGGCGCCCACCTGGTCGACGCCGGCGGCGTGCGCTTCATGGTCGGCCGGCACGAGCTGGCCGAGCTGGCGCCCCGGGACATCGTCGCCAAGGGCATCATGCGCCGCATGCGGGAGCAGGACGCCGAGCACATGTTCCTCGACGCCCGCCACTTCGGCGCCGAGATGTGGCAGCACCGCTTCCCGACCATCCTGGCCGCCTGCCGCGCCCACGGCATCGACCCGGTCACCGAGCCCATCCCGGTCGCCCCGGCCGCCCACTACGCCTCCGGCGGCGTGCGCACCGACTCCCGCGGCCGCACCACCGTCCCCGGCCTGTACGCGTGCGGCGAGGTCGCCTGCACCGGCGTGCACGGCGCCAACCGCCTCGCCTCCAACTCCCTCCTGGAGGGCCTGGTGTACGCCGAGCGCATCGCCGCCGACATCGCGGCCGGCCGTGCCGGGGGCGGTCTGCCCGCGCGGGTGCCCGAGCCCGTCCCGCAGCCGGCGAAGCCCGCCCACCCCCTGCTCGCCCCCGAGGCCCGCTTCGCCATCCAGCGGATCATGACCGAGGGCGCCGGCGTGCTCCGCTCGGCCGAGTCCCTGCAGAAGGCCGCCGACCAGCTCGAACGGCTGCACACCGAGGCGCGCGACGCCCTCGACGTGCACGGCAAGACGGCCGAGCCCGGTGTCGACACCTGGGAGGCCACCAACCTGCTGTGCGTGGCCCGCGTCCTGGTCGCCGCCGCCCGGCTGCGCGAGGAGACCCGCGGCTGCCACTGGCGCGAGGACCGCCCCGAGCGGGACGACACGGCCTGGCGCCGCCACATCGTCGTACGGCTCAACCCGGACCGCACCCTGGCCGTGCGGACCACCGACACAGCAGACTTCCCCCCGACCCGTCCCCAGGCGTCTCCCGCGCCCCACCGTCCCCAGGAGCAGTGACCGACGTGAGCAACACCGACCTCCCCCTCGCCTCGACCGGAGGCTGCGGCGACGGCTGCGCCTGCGGCGCGGACAACGGCGAGGGCCCCGACGAGTACGCCGAGTACGCCGACGAGTGCGGCCTGGACCCCGCGCTCGCCCGGCTCCTGGCCGACGCCGGACTCGACCCCCTGGAGGTCGAGGACGTCGCCCACCTCGCCATCCAGGAGGACCTGGACCACGGCGTGGACGTCACCACGGTGGCGACCATCCCCGAGGACGCCGTCGCCACCGGCGACTTCGTCGCCCGCCAGGCCGGCGTGGTGGCCGGCCTGCGGGTCGCCGAGGCGGTGATCTCGGTGGTGTGCAGCGACGAGTTCGAGGTCGAGCGGCACGTCGACGACGGCGACCGCGTCGAGCCCGGCCAGAAGCTGCTGTCGGTCACCACCCGCACCCGCGACCTGCTCACCGCCGAGCGCAGCGCCCTGAACCTGCTGTGCCGCCTGTCCGGCATCGCCACCGCCACGCGCGCCTGGGCGGACGTTCTGGAGGGCACCGGGGCCAGGGTCCGCGACACCCGCAAGACCACCCCGGGCCTGCGCGCGCTGGAGAAGTTCGCGGTGCGCTGCGGCGGCGGCCTCAACCACCGCATGTCGCTGTCCGACGCGGCCCTGGTCAAGGACAACCACGTGGTCGCCGCCGGCGGCGTCGCCCAGGCGTTCAAGGCCGTGCGCGAAGCCTTCCCCGAGGTGCCGATCGAGGTCGAGGTGGACACCCTGCAGCAGCTGCGCGAGGTGGTCGACGCCGGCGCCGACCTGATCCTGCTGGACAACTTCACGCCCGCCGAGTGCGCCGAGGCCGTCGCGATGGCCGGCGGCCGCGCCAAGCTGGAGGCGTCCGGCCGGCTGACCCTGGACAACGCGCGCGCGTACGCCGAGACCGGCGTCGACTACCTGGCCGTGGGTGCCCTCACCCACTCCTCGCCGATCCTCGACATCGGCCTGGACCTGCGCGCGGCCGAGCCCGCCGGGCAGGCGGAGTAGGGAAGCGGGGACCGGCCATGCTGCTGACGATCGACGTAGGCAACACCCACACCGTCCTCGGCCTCTTCGACGGCGAGGACATCGTCGAGCACTGGCGCATCTCCACCGACGCGCGCCGCACCGCCGACGAACTCGCCGTTCTGATGCAGGGCCTGATGGGCATGCACCCGCTGCTCGGCGACGAGCTCGGCGACGGCATCGACGGCATCGCCATCTGCGCCACCGTCCCCTCCGTCCTGCACGAGCTGCGCGAGGTCACCCGCCGCTACTACGGCGACGTGCCCGCCGTCCTGGTGGAGCCCGGCGTCAAGACCGGCGTCCCGATCCTCTTCGACAACCCCAAGGAGGTCGGCGCCGACCGCATCATCAACGCCGTCGCCGCCAACGAGCTCTACGGCGGTCCCGCGATCGTCGTGGACTTCGGTACGGCGACGACGTTCGACGCGGTCAGCGCGCGCGGCGAGTACGTCGGCGGGGTCATCGCCCCCGGCATCGAGATCTCCGTCGAGGCCCTGGGCGTCAAGGCCGCCCAGCTCCGCAAGATCGAGGTCGCCCGGCCGCGCAGCGTCATCGGCAAGAACACGGTCGAGGCCATGCAGGCCGGCATCGTCTACGGCTTCGCCGGCCAGGTCGACGGCGTCGTCACCCGCATGGCCCGGGAGCTGGCGGACGACCCCGACGACGTGACCGTGATCGCCACGGGCGGGCTCGCGCCGATGGTGCTGGGCGAGTCGTCGGTGATCGACGAGCACGAGCCGTGGCTGACGCTGATCGGGCTGCGGCTGGTGTACGAGCGGAACGTGTCGCGGCTTTAGGAGCGGAAGGGCGGAGCGGGGGAGTACGGAGGGGCTGCGGGGCTGCGCGGGTCCGGCACCAGGCACCGCGGGACGGTGCCGGAGCCCTCGCGCTTCGCGCCGCGCGTCTCGCGCTTCGCGCCGCGCGTCTCGCGCCGCGCGCGGTCCGGAGCGGGAGCCCTCGCGGCCGGGTGCCCCCGACCGGCCGGGACACGGGCGGGGGCGCGGGCGGCGGGCGTCCTGCTGCCCCACCCGGGTGGCTCCCGCGCCACGCGCGCCCATTTCGATCTCGTTTGTCCGGTTGGCGCGTACCGTCGGCTCATGCCCACGCCATACGGATCCCGCGGCGGCATGGCGTTCGCGCCGGAGGAGCTGCGTGTGCTCCGCCGTGCTCTCGCCCTCGCCCTCCACCCCGCCCCCGCCTCGGCGCAGGACGTCCGGGCCTGTCTGCGCCTGGCCGAGTCCCTCGACGAGGCGATGCGCGAGGGCGCCCGGCTGCGCGCCTTCCTCGTGGCCGACGTCGCCCGGTACCGTGCCGCCCTGCCCGGCACCGTCGTCGGCTATCTCACGGTCCTGGAGGAGGCGCTGGGCGCCGGCTACCGCGCGCGTCCCGACGACCTCGCCGCGCTGCGCGCCCTGCGCGGCAACGGCCGGGCGGCCGCCCTGCTCGACCGCTGCCAGGCCCTCGCCGAGCGGGACGTCCGCGCCCGCCTGGCCCGTACGGCGCCGCGCCCGGCCCCCGAGGCGGCCCCGGCGATTCCGGCGGCCCCGGCGGCCTCGGCACTTCCGGCGGCCGGAGCCGCCACGGTCCCCGCCTCCCGCACGCGCCTCCTCGCCCTGCGCGGCGGCCTGTCGGACGCCGCGCAGGGCCCCGCCGCACCGGCGGGCGCGTCCGCGTCCGGGTGCGCCGCCCCTGCCGGTCCCCGCGCGGACGAGTCCGGCCAGGACAAGGACAGGAACAAGGACGACAGGGACAGGAACAAGGACGACAGGGACAGGGACAAGGGCAAGGACAGGGACAAGGACCCGGTGGGCAAGCCCGAGGAGCAGCCCGGCCGGCGCCCGGCTCCGGCCAAGCCCGACCAGGCCCCCGCCGCACCCAGGCCGGCCCGCCGCCCCGTCCCCACCCCCGGCGAGGTCTTCCCGCGCCGCAAGCCCGCCGCGCCGCCCGCCGACCCGCCCCAGCGGCTGGCGGCGGTCTGAGGCACGACCCGGCGGGGGGCCGCCCGGCTCCCCGCCGTCCCCGTGGCTACCCTGGAGACATGGACTACGTCTCCGCGCTCGTGCCCCCGGTCGTGATGGCCGCGTTCTTCATCGGGCTGATCCGTGTGATCGTGAAGACCCAGGGCGGGGCCAACAAGGCCAAGGAGGACGCCGCCGTCGACGCCGCGCTCGCGCGCGCGGAGGGCGCCCACCGGGCCGGCGCCCCGCACACCGACGCCTGAGACGCCTGAGCCGTCGCACATCGCCCCTTTTGCCCCATTTGTCACATTGAGCGGCTTTCGGCACGCTCTTGGGGGGATCTCCCACTATTGTTCTGAGGTGTGCCTCGCCCCTTGGGAGAACTCGAAGACGCGGTCATGACGCGGGTGTGGAAGTGGAACCGCCCGGTGACCGTTCGGGAAGTCCTGGAAGATCTGCAGCAGGAACGGTCCATCGCGTACACCACGGTGATGACCGTTCTCGACAATCTCCATCAGAAGGGCTGGGTGCGCCGCGAGGAGGAAGGACGCGCCTATCGCTACGAGGCCGTCTCCACGCGTGCCGCCTATGCCGCCGCGCTGATGAACGACGCGTGGGCGCAGAGCGACAACCCCGCCGCCGCTCTCGTCGCCTTCTTCGGGATGATGAGCGACGAGCAGCGCCGGGCACTGCGGGACGCCATCCGCATCGTTCAAGGTCCGGAAACGGGCGGAGCCGAGGACGAGAAGCCGCAGAGCGGGAACAGGAGCGGGAACACGCGGAACCCGGAGAGCGACGGAGAGAACGCCCAGAGCGATGGCAACCCCGGCTCGGCTCCGGAGCGCGCCGGGCGATAACGTCCGGACATGCCAGCTGAGCGCCCCGAAGTCACCGCAAAAGCCATCACCGTCCGGCGCGCCCGGACCGGCGATGTCCCGGCCGTGCGCCGGCTCGTCGACATGTACGTGCGCAAGGGCATCCTGCTCGACAAAGCGACGGTGACCCTTTACGAGGACATCCAGGAGTTCTGGGTCGCAGAACGGGACGACAACGCCGAGGTGGTCGGCTGCGGCGCCCTGCACGTGATGTGGGAAGACCTGGCCGAAGTCCGCACGCTGGCCGTCCTGCCCGGCCTCAAGGGCGCCGGGGTGGGCCATCAGTTGCTGGAGAAGTTGCTGCAGACCGCACGCTGGCTCGGCGTGCGCCGCGTATTCTGCCTCACCTTCGAAGTGGAGTTCTTCGGGAAGCACGGCTTCGTCGAGATCGGCGAGACGCCCGTCGACAGCGATGTCTACGCGGAGCTCCTCCGTTCCTATGACGAGGGCGTCGCGGAGTTCCTGGGCCTCGAACGAGTGAAACCGAACACCTTGGGCAACAGCCGGATGCTTCTGCATCTGTGATCTTCGACCGCTCAGTGCGGTTCCCTATGTCCGAAACGCACATATTTCCGGGCGGGTGTGCCCCCGGAGTCTCTCCCAGGGGTTTGTGTTTTTCCGGCAAAAGCGGTTTGCTTTCCGATGTACTGCAGTACTGCATATAACAGGGGCCGGTGAAACGGCGGACGCCGGCGACCCCCGGCCCTCACGTTATCGATGAAAGGAAATCCGGTGGCACAGAAGGTTCAGGTCCTTCTTGTCGACGACCTCGACGGTGGCGAGGCGGACGAGACCGTGACGTTCGCACTGGACGGCAAGACGTACGAGATCGATCTCACCACCGAGAATGCGGACAAGCTGCGCAGCCTTCTCGAGCCGTATGTGAAGCACGGTCGTCGTACCGGAGGCCGCACCTCGGGCGGGCGCGGAAAGGCCCGCGCCGCCTCCGGCGGCGGCCAGGACACCGCGGCGATCCGCGCCTGGGCGAAGGCGAACGGCTACGAGGTCAACGACCGCGGGCGCGTGCCCGCCTCCATCCGCGAGGCCTACGAGAAGGCCAACGCCTGAGCGCGGGCGCGTCGCAGCCGGAGACGGTGGCACCACGTCGCCATCGTGTCCACGACACGTACGAGATCGGGGGCGCCGTCGGCGCGTCCCACCGCCGACAGCGTCGGCAGCGAGGCCCCGACCTCGCACCCCGGCTGCGGGGGCCGCATCCACACGGCGGCCCCCGGCCCACCAGCGCGGCTCAGGGGAAGCGGCCGCGCGTGTTCCCGCTGCCCGGGAAGACGGAGGGCCCCGTTCCACACGGAGAGCGCCGTGAACCCGGGCACACCCGGCACCGCCCCGGGCGGCTCCGCGCACGCCCCGGGCGACTCCCTCACCCGCCCGGGCCGCCGGCCCTGCGGCCCGGGCGCCTCGCACGGCCCCGGGACGGACGCGTCGCAGGGCTCCGGCCCGGGCGCCTCGCACCACCCCGGCTCCCGCTCCCCGTCCCGCCGCGGCCACGGCGCCTCGGCCCGCTGCGGCCACGGCGCCTCGATGGTCGTTCCCTCGCCCAGCGCCACCAGGTCCCGGGCCAGGGCGCCCCACTCCAGCCACTCCAGCACGCCGGGAAGCTCCTCGGCGCTCCCCGGGGCGACCAGGAGCCGCACCCGGTCCCCGTGCAGGGCCACCGGGGAGTCGGGGCGCAGGTGGCGCAGGGCGGCGCGGCCGGCCTCGGCGGGGGCGTCCAGGACGTCGAAGCGGAGACCGACGGCGAGGCGGACGGGCGTGCCGGGCACCGTGACCCAGCCCAGGCCGTTCTCGTACCAGTCCCGCAGCCGCGCGTGCGGCCCGCCGCCCGGGTCCTGCGGGCGGCGGGGGAGGGGGACCGTGGGCGCCGTGCCGACCATGACCGGTGCAACCGGCGCGGAGCCGTGCGGGTTACGCGGAGTGCGTGGGTGTGCGCTCTCCATCACGAAATCGGGGATGCGCGGGGGCGGGGGAGGGCGCAAGGTTGTTCGCCCGTAGCGGAGGGAACCGGTGCGCGCCGCATGGACTGTCAGTCCGTACGGGTAAGACATCCCTAGTGGGAGGGGGCGACGCGCGGGTCGGAGAGGATTCCGTTCGCCATGGGCGTACTGGCGACTGGGGTATCTGCCTGGCCTGCGGGAACATCGTCTCGCACCATCGGGTTGGAGCAAGTGTCGGCGTTCGGGGTCAGGAGGCAGCCACTCTGTCTCCGCGGCAGCGGAGGTGATCCGGACGGTGTCGGCAGTTGGAATGAGCGGTCCCCGCTTGCGGGACTAAGCTGCGGAAGGACAGGGAGGGGACAGCCCCCTTACTGCCTGACCGCTCTGAGGAGCGATTAACGATGTTCGAGAGGTTCACCGACCGCGCGCGGCGGGTTGTCGTCCTGGCTCAGGAAGAAGCCCGGATGCTCAACCACAACTACATCGGCACCGAGCACATCCTCCTGGGTCTGATCCACGAGGGTGAGGGTGTCGCCGCTAAGGCCCTGGAGAGCCTCGGGATTTCGCTCGAGGCGGTCCGCCAGCAGGTGGAGGAGATCATCGGGCAGGGCCAGCAGGCCCCGTCCGGGCACATCCCCTTCACCCCCCGTGCCAAGAAGGTCCTGGAGCTGTCGCTCCGCGAGGCCCTTCAGCTGGGCCACAACTACATCGGCACGGAGCACATCCTGCTCGGCCTGATCCGCGAAGGCGAGGGCGTCGCCGCCCAGGTCCTGGTCAAGCTGGGCGCAGACCTCAACCGGGTGCGGCAGCAGGTCATCCAGCTGCTCTCCGGTTACCAGGGCAAGGAGACCGCCGCGGCCGGCGGGCCTGCCGAGGGCACGCCCTCCACGTCCCTGGTGCTCGACCAGTTCGGCCGGAACCTCACCCAGGCCGCCCGCGAATCCAAGCTCGACCCGGTCATCGGGCGCGAGAAGGAGATCGAGCGGGTCATGCAGGTCCTGTCCCGGCGGACCAAGAACAACCCGGTCCTCATCGGCGAGCCCGGCGTCGGCAAGACGGCGGTCGTCGAGGGCCTGGCGCAGGCCATCGTCAAGGGCGAGGTGCCCGAGACCCTCAAGGACAAGCACCTGTACACGCTGGACCTCGGCGCGCTGGTCGCCGGCTCCCGTTACCGCGGTGACTTCGAGGAGCGCCTGAAGAAGGTCCTGAAGGAGATCCGCACCCGCGGCGACATCATCCTGTTCATCGACGAGCTGCACACGCTGGTCGGTGCGGGTGCCGCCGAGGGCGCCATCGACGCGGCGAGCATCCTCAAGCCGATGCTGGCCCGCGGCGAGCTCCAGACGATCGGCGCGACCACCCTGGACGAGTACCGCAAGCACCTGGAGAAGGACGCGGCCCTGGAGCGCCGCTTCCAGCCCATCCAGGTCGCCGAGCCGTCCCTGCCGCACACCATCGAGATCCTCAAGGGCCTGCGCGACCGCTACGAGGCCCACCACCGCGTCTCCATCACCGACGAGGCGCTGGTGCAGGCCGCCACGCTGGCCGACCGGTACATCTCCGACCGCTTCCTGCCGGACAAGGCGATCGACCTCATCGACGAGGCCGGTTCCCGTATGCGGATCCGCCGGATGACCGCTCCGCCGGACCTGCGCGAGTTCGACGAGAAGATCGCGGCCGTGCGCCGCGACAAGGAGTCCGCGATCGACTCCCAGGACTTCGAGAAGGCGGCCGCCCTCCGCGACAAGGAGAAGCAGCTGCTGGCGGCGAAGGCCAAGCGGGAGAAGGAGTGGAAGGCCGGCGACATGGACGTCGTCGCCGAGGTCGACGGCGACCTGATCGCCGAGGTGCTGGCCACCGCCACGGGCATCCCGGTCTTCAAGCTCACCGAGGAGGAGTCCTCCCGCCTGCTGCGCATGGAGGAGGAGCTCCACAAGCGGGTCATCGGCCAGGACGACGCCGTCAAGGCGCTGTCGAAGGCGATCCGCCGTACGCGTGCCGGTCTGAAGGACCCGAAGCGTCCGGGTGGCTCGTTCATCTTCGCCGGCCCGTCCGGTGTCGGTAAGACCGAGCTGTCCAAGGCGCTGGCGGAGTTCCTCTTCGGCGACGAGGACGCGCTGATCTCCCTCGACATGTCGGAGTTCAGCGAGAAGCACACGGTCTCGCGGCTGTTCGGTTCGCCCCCCGGCTACGTGGGCTACGAGGAGGGCGGCCAGCTGACCGAGAAGGTCCGCCGCAAGCCGTTCTCCGTGGTCCTCTTCGACGAGGTCGAGAAGGCCCACCCGGACATCTTCAACTCGCTGCTGCAGATCCTGGAGGACGGTCGCCTGACCGACTCCCAGGGCCGGGTCGTGGACTTCAAGAACACGGTCATCATCATGACGACCAACCTCGGCACCCGGGACATCTCCAAGGGCTTCAACCTGGGCTTCGCGGCCTCGGGTGACACGAAGACCAACTACGAGCGCATGAAGAACAAGGTGTCGGACGAGCTCAAGCAGCACTTCCGGCCCGAGTTCCTCAACCGCGTCGACGACGTGGTGGTCTTCCCGCAGCTGACGCAGGAGGACATCCTGCGGATCGTCGACCTGATGATCAGCAAGGTGGACGAGCGCCTGAAGGACCGGGACATGGGCATCGAGCTCTCCCAGTCCGCCAAGGAGCTGCTCGCGCAGAAGGGCTACGACCCCGTGCTCGGTGCGCGGCCGCTGCGCCGCACCATCCAGCGCGAGATCGAGGACTCCCTCTCCGAGAAGATCCTCTTCGGCGAGCTGCGCCCCGGCCACATCGTGGTCGTGGACACCGAGGGCGAGGGCGAGGCCAAGACCTTCACCTTCCGCGGTGAGGAGAAGGCCGCCCTGCCGGACGTCCCGCCGATCGAGCAGGCGGCCGGTGGCGGGCCCAACCTGAGCAAGGACGCGTGACCTCACCGGGGGTGACCCTCCGGGGGTGACGCCGCGCGGCACCGGGAAAGGGGCCGCTCCGGGACTTCGGTTCCGGGGCGGCCCCTTTTCCCTTTCCAGGAGGCTCGTTTCAGGAGACTCGGGGGGGCGGCCCGGCCGTTCAGGAAAGCTGCCCGTCGTAGTCGGGCAGTTTGAACGTCTTCTCCGCATGCCCGCCGGTCAGGTCGGAGGTGTTGTTGCCGATGTTGGCGATGATCGTGTAGCCCTTCGCCTCGATGGCGGCGCGCTGGGCGGTCTTGTAGGCGGCGACGTCCTTGAACAGGTCGGCGAAGCCGCGCACGTACAGCCCGGAGACCCGGTAGCCGACATGCTTCAGGTTGTACTCGGTGGGGGCGGAGAGGATGCCCGGGCGCGCGGTGACGAAGAACAGGGAGACGCCGTGGTCCTGGGCGTACTCGGCGACGTCGAGGACGGGCTTGTTGGCGGACTGCGGGTAGCTGAAGCCGAAGTCGGTCTCCAGGGTGGTGTTGTCGATGTCGAAGACGACGGCCTGCTTCTCGCCGGGCCTGGCGGCGGCGATCCGCTCCTTCAGGTAGGGCAGGGCCTGGTCCATCACGGCCTGGCAGTCCCTCTGCCAGGTGGCGTAGTCGACGGCGGCGGCCGTCGCGGTGGCGGTGGTGGTGGCCGGCGCGGTGGCGGTAGTGGCGGTGGTGGCCGACGCGGCCGTCGTCGCGGCCTGGGCGGCGGTGGGGGCGGCCAGCGTGGCCAGCGCGGCCACAAAGACGGCGGTCAGGGTGACGCGGCGCGTCCGGCGGGGTCGTCGGGGCATGGGCGGGGTCCTCTCACGTCCGTACGTACACCTCTGTGAGTGTCATGGGCATGATCGGTGGTGAGGGTGGCGCGACGGGAACCGTAGGGTTACCGGACGGTAGGTGTACAGAGACGTGCGTCACACCACCCGGTGGAGGCGCACGACGGCGGGCGGGACGGGGAGGTGGGCCAGGAGGTGGTCCGGCAGCTCGGCGACCTCCGGGGCGGGGACCACCGTGAGCGTGCCGAGGCGGGGGAAGAGGGACCCGAGCCGCGAGAGGTCCTCCTCGCCGGTCAGCCTGTTCAGGCGCAGACTCGTGACGTTCGGCAGCGGCGGTCCGGCCCAGCCCCCGGTCGCCGCCCAGTCGATCCGCAGATCCGTCAGCCCGGGGAGCCGGGCGACCTCCTCGTAGTCCTCGGGGCCGAGCCGCCGGATCAGCGAGGCGAGGCTCAACTGCCGCAGCGAGACGAGCCGGTGCAGACCGCGCAGGCCGGTGCGCACCAGGGCGTGCTTGGTGAGGCGCAGGTAGCGCAGGGCCACGTCCCGGGGCAGGGCGGCGTCGAGTGACTCCGCGTCCAGCAGCACGCCGACGTCGAGTGCGCGCAGGGTGGCCGAGCCGGACAGGGCGTGCAGGGCCCCCGGCCGCTCGAGACCGGGCAGGCGCTGCAGGGACAGCCAGCCCAGCGGCAGGCCGGCGAGGGGCGCGAGGTCGTCGACGTGCGGGCAGTTGTTGAGGTCGAGGTAGTCGAGGCGCAGGTGGGTCAGGCAGGTCACCTCGGTCAGCGCGTGGTTGTCCCGCACGTGCAGCCGGGTCGTCACCTCGGGGTCGATCCCCTCGCGGAGCGCGGCCGGCGGGATGTCCCCGACGAGTTGGAGCGCGGGCCGGCCGCCCAGCTCGCGCAGGACACGCAGGTGCTCGGCCGAGTGGACGCTGAAGAACAGCTCGTCCGGGCGCAGGTGGGCGACGACCTCCCGGCCGTAGCGCCGGGCCGGGAACCGGTGCCAGGTCCAGGTCAGTTGGGCGCGCACCTCCAGCGACGGGTGGGAGCGGAAGCGGGCGAGCACCGGCAGGGCCGCGTCGGTGCCGACGAGGGACGCGGTGACGACGACGGCGCGGGCCTGGTCGTCGTCGAGCCCCTCGGGCCCGGGGAGCAGCTCCAGCACGAGCGGGCCGGCGGAGGCCAGGGCGCGGGCCTCCTCGGTCGTCCGGGGCGGGACGAGGGCGGCGGCGTCCTGCTCGACGGCGGCCCGCACGGCCGGGTCGAGCTGCGTGGCGTGCTCCAGACAGGCCAGGGCCAGCAGCCTCACCCGGGTGGCCGCGGGGCCCTCCAGACGGCGGGCCGACTCGGTCAACTCGGTGAGCAGGGCGGCGCGTTCGCGCGGCCGGGCGTGGGCGACGGCCATCCGGAGCACGTCCGCCCACTGCTCGTCCGCGGCGTTGCGCACCAGCAGGCCGAAGTCGCCGTCCTCCACCGCCGCCTTGGCGCCCAGGTAGTCCTGGAAGGTGCGGTGGACGAACTCCACAGTCCCGGGGGCGGGTTCGCGCAGCAGGCCGCTGCGGACCAGCAGGTGGCCGAGGACCGCCCGGGCATCGCCCTGGGCGGCGGCCGCGGGCAGGGACGGCAGGACGTCGGCGACGATGCGCTCGGCGCGTTCGCGGTCCATCTCCGACTGGTTGTTGCGGATCAGCCAGTACGCGAGCCGCTGCAGCAGCTGGATCTGCGGCAGTTCGCCGAGGCGGACGCCGGCGCCGGGATCCTCCCCCGGGCCCTGACGCGGGAACATGTCCCGTTCCTCGTCGCGCCGCACCAGCAGCATCGACAGGGCGGCGTCGTACAACTCCTGCCTGCCGTCCGGGAGGTAGCCGTGCCGGTCCCGGTGCAGGGCGCAGATCAGCGCGCACATCAGCGGATTGGTGGCCAGGCGGCCGAGGTCCGGGCGGATGCGCAGGGCCTGGAGGAGACCGCGCTCGTAGGCGTCGAGGCGTTCCGCGTCGGCCTCGGCGGCGTCGGCGCGGGCGGCGGCGTGCCAGCGGGCGACGAACGCCGCCACCTCGTCCCGGCTCATGGGCAACAGCGCCAGCTCCGTGAAGCCGTCCGCGGTCAGCCAGTCCTCCCGTACGGCGGAGGGGCGGGAGGTGACCAGCCACCGGTTGCCGGGGTAGACGTCGAGCAGGTCGCGCAGCCAGCGCCGGGTGCGCTCCCGGTCCCGCTCGGGGATCTCGTCGACGCCGTCCACCAGCAGCAGGCCCCGCCCGGCGCCGAGCACCCGGTCCGCCCAGCCCTCCGGCTGGACGGCGTGGAACGGGACGCGTACGGCGGCCAGGAAGGCGTCGGGCGCGGGCAGGCCGTCGGGGCGGCGGGCCAGCGTGCGCAGCGGGAGGACGAACGGGACGCGGTCGCCGCGCTCGCCGCGGGCCGCGGTCACCGCGAGCCACTGCACCAGGGTGGTCTTGCCGGAGCCGGCCACCCCGCGCAGCAGCACCCGGTCGTGTTCGGCCAGGGCCTGTTCGGCGGGGACCGGCGAGGCGGTGGAGGCGACGGCGAACCCGTCGGGCCCGGTGGCGTGGTCGTCGTCGGGGCCCAGGGCCTGCAGGCTCAGGTAGGCGGTGTCCAGGGGCCAGCGGTCGGGGGAGTTGTGCAGGTCGATGCCGTAGATGGTCAACCGGCCGTGCCGGGTGCGGACGTACGACAGGTAACGCTGCTCGAACTCGGTGTCGCGGCCGCCCGCCGGCGGGATGCGGGCGATCAACGCGTCGACCTTGGCCACGAGTTCGCGCTGCCGCCGGGACTGCTCGACCAGGGTGCGGGCCACGAAGGTGGAGCGCTGGGTGAAGAAGTGCAGGATGTGCAGGCAGGCCGTGGCGAGCAGTTGCTCATAAAACAGGCCCGCGTCGCGGGACAGGTGCCGCTCCGGGTGGCCGGCGGCCGCGCGGAGCCGGGCGGCGAGGGCCTCGTGGCCCAGCTCCACCGCCTGCACGTCGGTCATGGTGAGGTCGCCCAGGGCGTGCAGGGTGTCGGCGAGGGCGTGCACGACGGACGGCTCCTCGTCGGCGCAGACCGGGCGCTCGCCGGACTTCAGGGCCTGGCGGACCAGTTCGGCGGCGAGCCTGTCCAGATCCGGCCGCTCCAGGGTGCGTTTCTCGCCCCGGAAGGAGACGAAGCCCGAGATCCGCACGGGTCGGTCGACGAGACCGGCGCCGGGGCCCTCGGAGACGAAGAGCTTCCTGACGAGCGGGGTGACGGTGCTGGACGCCAGCTTGACGCCTAGGGTCGCCGGTTCCATGTCGTCGGGGGCTCCTCGGTCCTGACGGCGGGTCGGTACGGCACCGCGCACGGGCGCGTTGATCAGCGTAGCCCCGGTCACATGTCCGGGTCCTCCCGTCGCGGGCACCGGTGATATGCCACACAGGCGAAATGTCCGTTACTAGGCGGAATAGTGGGCCGGGTGGCGCGGGAACGGCGCGGGAACGGCGCGGTCGGCGGGGAATCGAGCGGGTGATTCGGCGACCTTCGTCGCGATCAACTAATTTCCGTCGTAGATGGTCGTTTTTGGGGTTTCTGTACCTCCGGGGTACCAAAGGATGGCCCACCCGGCGGACGCCCCGCGTGTCCCGGGTGGGGTTTCTTCGTCCCCGTCCCCGAGGTTTCGCATGTTCCAGCGCGTCACGCTCCGCAGCTTCCGTACCGCCCGCCCGTTCCGTACGTTCCCGATCCGCACCCGTGCGGCCGTGATGGCCGCGGGGCTGGGGGCGTCGGTGGCGCTGGGGGCCGGGGTCGCGGTCGCCGTCGGCGTCACCGCGGTGCCCGGGACGGAGAGCACCGCCGGCGCCGTGCGGGCGCAGGCCGTGGCGCAGGCCAAGGCGGCCCAGGCCGCCCAGGCGGCGAAGGCGGCGAAAGCGGCCCAGGCCACGAAGGCCGCCCGGCAGGCCGAGGTCGCGGCCGCCGCCAAGAAGGCCGCAGCCGCCAGGAAGGCCGCCGCTGTGAAGAAGGCCGCCGCCAAGGCCAGGAAGGCCGCCGCCGCCAGGAGGGCCGCCTCCTGGATCGACCCGGTGAAGACGTACCGGCTCTCCGCGCGCTTCAACCAGGCCGGCAGCCACTGGCACGCCCGGCACAGCGGGCAGGACTTCGCCGTCCCGATCGGCACGGACGTGGTGGCCGCGCACGGTGGGACCGTCGTCAAGGCGGGGCCGAACGGGGCCGGCGACGGGCCCGCGTACGGCAACGCCGTCGTGATCCGGCATGCCGACGGGACGTACTCGCAGTACGCCCACCTGTCCCGGATCGACGTGCGGATCGGCCAGGTGGTGACCACCGGTCAGCACATCGCCCGGTCCGGCGACACCGGCAACTCCACCGGCCCGCACCTGCACTTCGAGATCCGCAGGACGCCCGACTACGGCTCGGCGGTCGACCCGGTCGCCTTCCTGCGCGCCAGGGGCGTGACCGTCTGACGCGACCGGGTCAGGCGGGGCGCGTACCCGCGTGCGCCTGCCGGACCAGGTCGGTGGCGACCTCGAGGACGGCCCTGCGCTTCTCCTCGGGGTCGGCCTTGACGTCCTGCAGGACGAACATCCCGGCGTGCAGCGTGAACATGGCGCTGATGCAGCGGACCTGGTCGACCAGGTCGGCGTCGGGATCGACGATGATGTCCCGCATCTCGATCATGCGGTTCTTGAACAGCTCGCCGATGCGCAGCTCCCGTACGGTCGCCTGGTTCTCCTGCATGAAGCGGAACAGCGGGGCCGCGTCGCGCAGCGCCTCGCTGTAGCGGCGGATGATCTCCTGCTTCGTCTCCAGGCTGTGGGGCTGGCCCTTGCCCCACTCGATCAGCTCCTGGATCGGCTTCGTCAGGTCCTCGAAGAGGCTGACGATGATCTCTTCCTTCGTCTTGAAGTGGTAGTAGAGAGCGGCCTTGGTGACGCCGAGGTGCTCGGCGATCTCGCGCAGCGAGGTCTTCTCGTAGCCCTGCTCGGCGAAGAGGTCGAGCGCCACGTCCTGGATGCGCTGGCGCGTGTCGCCGCGGCGCTGCTGCCGCCTGGTGCCGTCCGTCGTGCCGCCCATCCCGATGCTCCTCGCGCTCCCCGGAAACTTACTTGACGCCCGGCTAGTTCCGGGTCTACCTTCCTTGAGTGTAGTCAACTAGCCGGGCGGCAAGTAAGTAGTCGAACCAGGGGGAACTGGAAACGATGGCGGACACGGCACAACAAGCGGCGATAGCGACGGACTCCGGCGGGAAACCCCGCAGCGTGCGGGTCGTCCTGCTCGCACTGATGATCGCGATGATGCTCGCGATGCTGGACAACATGATCGTGGGTACGGCGATGCCGACGATCGTCGGTGACCTGGGCGGACTGGAGCACCTGTCCTGGGTGGTCACCGCCTACACCCTCGCCACCGCGGCCTCGACCCCGATCTGGGGCAAGCTCGGCGACATGTACGGGCGCAAGGGCGCGTTCATGTCGTCCATCGTGCTGTTCCTGATCGGCTCGGCGCTCAGCGGCATGTCCCAGAACATGGGCGAACTGATCGGCTTCCGCGCGATCCAGGGCCTGGGCGCGGGCGGTCTGATGGTCGGCGTCATGGCGATCATCGGTGATCTGGTGCCGCCGCGGGAGCGCGGCAAGTACCAGGGCATGATGGCCGCGGTGATGGCGCTGGCGATGATCGGCGGGCCGCTGGTCGGCGGCACCATCACCGACAACTGGGGCTGGCGCTGGGCCTTCTACATCAACCTGCCGCTCGGCGCCGTCGCACTGCTGCTGATCAGCGCGGTGCTGCACCTGCCGAAGAAGCGGGCCGAGGCGGGCATCGACTACCTCGGCGTGGTGCTGCTGACCGTCGGCATCACCTCGATCGTGCTGATGACCAGCTGGGGCGGCACCGAGTACGCCTGGACGTCCGCGCGGATCATGGAGCTCATCGGGATCGGCGTGGCCGCGCTGGTCGGGTTCGTGTTCTGGCAGACCCGGGCCGCCGAACCGGTCGTGCCGCTGCACATCTTCCGCAGCCGCAACTTCTCGCTGATGTCGCTCATCGGCTTCATCACCGGATTCGTGATGTTCGGCGCCGTTCTCTTCCTGCCGCTGTACCAGCAGGCGGTGCAGGGCGCGTCCGCGACCAACTCCGGGCTGCTGCTCCTGCCGATGCTGGGCGCGATGCTGGTGACGTCGATGATCGCCGGCCGGATCACCACCGGCACCGGGCGCTACAAGGCGTTCCCGATCGCGGGCGGCGCCCTCATGATCGTCGGAATGTTCCTGCTGTCGACCATGGACACCGGCACCTCGCGGCTGACCTCCGGCCTGTACATGGCCGTCCTCGGCCTCGGCATGGGCTGCCTGATGCAGATCACCATGCTGGTGGCGCAGAACAGCGTGGAGATGAAGGACATGGGCGTCGCGTCCTCCTCCACCACCCTCTTCCGCACGCTCGGCTCGTCCTTCGGCGTGTCGATCATGGGCGCGCTGTTCAACCACCGCGTCCAGGACGTCATGGCCGAGCGGGCCGGCGCGCTGGGCTCGAAGATCACCGAGAAGTCGGCGCAGCTCGACGCCGCCAGCCTCGCCAAGCTGCCGGCCGCGGCCCGGGAGGCCTACCAGCACGCCGTGTCCTCCGGAACCCACGCGGCCTTCCTGCTGGGCTCCGTGATCGCGGTGGTCGTGCTGGTGGCGGCCCTGTTCGTGAAGGAGGTGCCGCTGCGCGGCGCCGGCCCCAAGGCGGGCAAGGACGCACCGGACGCCCAGGCGGACTCCGCCGCCGAGCCGAGGACGCCCGTGGTCGACGCGGTCTGACCCTCCGCGCGACGAGCGAAAGCCCCCGGTCGGTGTCCGCCCCGGGGGTTTTCCGCCGTGTACGGGGCCGTCCGCCGCGCGCGGGCCGTCCGTGCACGGGCCCCGTTCGTGCACGGCCCGCCCGCCGCGCGGCCGCCGCCCGCGCGGCGGGCCGTTGTCAGTGGTGGGTGCCACCATCGGCGCATGGACAGGTTGCGGCAGCTTCGGCTGGCCAAGGACGTCATGGACCGGGAATGGTCCGACCCGGAGCTCGACCTGGCGGTGGTGGCGGCCCACGCCGGGTACTCGCGCTACCACTTCCTGCGCGCCTTCAAGGAGGCGTACGGCGAGACGCCCGGCCAGTACCTGACGCACCGCCGCATCGAGCGGGCGCAGGACCTGCTGCGCACCGCCGACCTGACGGTGACGGAGATCTGCCACCTGGTCGGTTTCAGCAGCCTGGGCACGTTCTGCACCCGCTTCAAGGAGTGGACCGGGCTGACCCCCACCGAGTACCGCAAAAAGCACGTGGGCCGCGGCGCCGCGCTGATACCGGGCTGCTACGCGATGCTGTGGGCCGGCGGCTTCCGCACCGCTCCGGGCCGGCCGGACCAGGGCGCGCAACGGCGCAATTCCCGAGAAGCGGGGTGACGGCCCGGCTGCCTACGGTGGCGGGGCAGGGCGGGACCGGCACCGTGAAGACCGGCACCGTGAACAGCCGTCACCGCACCCGCCCGTCACCGCATCCGCCCATCACCGCACTCGGAGGAGCACGCCATGATCAAGGGACTCGCCATCTCCACCGTCTGGGTCCTCGACCAGGACCGCGCCAAGGAGTTCTACACCGAGAAGCTGGGCCTGGAGGTCCGCACCGACCTGACCATGGGCGAGGGCGGCATGCGCTGGCTGACCGTGGGCGCCCCGGGCCAGCCCGACGTCGAGCTGACGCTGATGGTGCCCGGCCCGCCCGCGATGGACCCCGAGTCCGCCGAGATGGTCCGCACGCTCGTCGCCAAGGGCGTCCTCGGCGCGGGCGCGCTGACCACGGACGACATCCACGGCGACTACGAGAAGCTGAAGGGCCGCGGCGTGGAGTTCCTGCAGGAGCCCCAGGAGCGGCCCTACGGCACGGAGGCCGTGCTGCGCGACGACTCCGGCAACTGGTTCTCCTTCGTCCAGCCCCGCGAGGGCGGCCTGGACCTGTCGAAGGAGTGGGCCTGCTGACAGCGGCGCGGCCCCGGCGTCCCGCCGTCGGGAACCGGCGCCGTCACCGGCCCGGAGCTGTCACCGGCCCGGAGCTGTCACCGGCCCGGCGCCGGCAGCACGGGGTAGCTGCCGGTGTTGGTCGGGGCGTGTTCGGGCAGCCAGAGGACGGCGACCGCGCCCTCGGCCGGGACGTGGGGCGGGGCGCCGGCGGGGCGGACGTTGCGGAAGGTGAGGCGGGCGCCCAGGACGCGGGCCTGGCCGGCGGCGATGGTCAGGCCCAGGCCGTGGCCCTGTCCGGAGCGGTCCCGGCTGCCGGTGCGGAAGCGGCTCGGGCCCTCGGCGAGCAGGTCCTCGGGGAAGCCGGGGCCGTGGTCGCGCACGCGGATCACCCGGCCCTCGACGGTGACCTCGATCGGCGGCCTGCCGTGCCGGACGGCGTTGGCGAGCAGGTTGAACAGCACGCGTTCCAGGCGGCGCGGGTCGGTCGTCACCATCGACTCGTGCACCACCCGCACCTCGACGTCCGGGTCCTTCGCGGCCACCCGCCGGGCGACGAACTCGCCCAGCATGATGTCCTGCAGCTCGGCCCGCTCCGAGGCGCCGTCGAGGCGGGCGACCTCCAGGACGTCCTCCACCAGCGTGCGCATCGCCTTCGCCCGGTCCAGGACCAGCTCGGTGGGCCGGCCCGGCGGCAGCAGTTCGGCGGCGGTCAGCAGCCCGGTCACCGGGGTGCGCAGCTCGTGCGCGATGTCCGCGGTGACCCGGCGCTCGGCCTCCAGCCGCTGCCGCAGCGCGTCCGCCATCGCGTCCACGGCCCGCGCGAGGTCGTCGGTCTCGTCCCGGAACATCCCGCCCAGGGCGTCCCGCACGCGCACCTCCGACTCGCCGCCGGCGACCTGGTGGGCGGCTTCCGCGGCCCGGCGCAGCCGTGACGACAGCCGCCCGCCGATGAGCACCCCGAGGGCGCTGCCGCCGACCACGGCCGCGACGGAGCCGATGACCAGGGCCTGGTCGAGGTCCTTCAGGATGCCGGTGCTGCGGTCGGTCAGCCGGGTGTGCAGGGACAGCACCTTGCCGTCCTTGTCGGGCACGGCCGCCCAGATGTCCGGCACACCGTGGCCGTCGTCGCCGACGTACGTCGCCCAGCGGCCGTCCTCGACCTTCCGGCGCAGCGGCGCCGGCAGGCGCGGGTCGTTGACGCGGACGTCGGGGAAGTTGGGCCGGCGGTACAGGTCGTAGTTGCGCCGGGCGATCTGCAGCCGTTCGACGGCCAGGTCACGCGCGTTGTCCAGCATCGACACCCGGGCGGCGTTGTGCACCACCAGGCTCAGCGCGACCGCCACCAGCGCGCCGACCAGGGCGATGGCCGCGCTGAGCTTCCACCGCAGGCCGGTGCGGACGCCGTCGCGCGCCAGCCGCCGCGGCACCAGCCGCCGTACGATCCCCCGCATGCCGTCGCCCAATCCCCGCCCCGCTCAGGCCTTCAGCTTGTAGCCGAAGCCGCGGACCGTCTCGATGCGGTCCTGGCCGATCTTCTGCCGCAGCCGCTGCACATGGACGTCGACCACGCGCGTGTCCCCGCCCCAGCCGTAGTCCCACACCCGTTCCAGGAGCTTGTCGCGGGAGAGGACGGTGCCCGGCGCGGAGGAGAACTCGAGCAGCAGCCGCATCTCCGTCGGCGTCAGCGCCACCGGCCGCCCGGCCCGGCGCACCTCCATGCCCTCGGTGTCGACCTCCAGGTCGCCGAAGGTCAGCACCCCGCCGGTCCCGGGGCCGCCCGCGTCCGCCCGCGCCGCGCCGGCCTGCACGAAGCGGCGCAGCACCGCCCGGATCCGGGCGACCAGCACGGCACCGTCGAACGGTTTGGTGACGTAGTCGTCGGCGCCCGCCTCCAGACCGAGCACGACGTCGATGGCGTCCGCGCGCGCCGACAGCATGATCACCGGCACGACGGACTCCTCGCGGATGCTGCGGCACAGGCTCACGCCGTCCAGGCCGGGCACCATGACGTCCAGCAGCGCGATGTCGGGGCGGTCGGCCCGGAACGCCTCCAGGCCCGACAGCCCGTCGGGCACGGCGGTGACCACGAAGCCGTTCCGCTCCAGGGCGAGTTGCGTGGCCTCGCGGATGACGTCGTCGTCCTCGACGAACAGGACGTGGGTCTGGTCTGCCATCCCGGTGCTGCTCTCTGCTCTCTGTCTCGCGGTCTCGTGGTCTCGTGTCGTGCCCGTGCGGTGGGCCGGAGTCCGGTGCCGTGTGCCGGACGGGCGGGCCGGGCAGGCGGGGTGTGAGGGCGCGCGGTCCGCGCCCCTCCCCGGTGTCCGGTCAGTGCCCGGGCGCCGGGGAGGGGTCGCCCCCGACGACGGTGCTGTAGTCGGTGTGGTGGTAGTCCTCCTGCACGAACCGCCCCGAGACCCACCGGTACGTGATCACGTTCTCGCCCGACGGGTCCGAGACCGGGTCGCCCTTCTCGTACACCTGCTTGGTCACCATCAGATCCCCCCGGTCGATCTCGGCGTAGACCGGGGACTCCTCGCTCTTGAAGACATTCTGGTAGGCGCCGTTCTCGCGGCGGTACACGTACGACCCGACGCCCACCGCGTCGCCGCAGGTGAGGACGTTGACGACGACGTCCTCGGCGGGCCCGCCGGTGAGGTCGCCGTAGGAGACGTCGACGGGGTACTCGTCGCCGGAGCACGGCTTGAGGGCGCGCTTCACGGCGGCCGACACCTGCGGGTCCCGCCTGACCAGTTGGACCGCGTTCACCCGCCGGAAGGTCTCGGACGGAGCGGGCGAGAAGGCCGCCCCGGTGCCCCCGGCCGCCTCGGCGTGGGCCGGTCCCTCGTCCCGGGCGCCGGTGCCGCCGGTGGCGCACGCGGAGACCGAGAGGGCGAGGGCGGCGAGGACGGCCAGGACAGCCGCCGCCGTGATTCCCGCCCGGACGGTGTCTCGGGCCCGGGGGTGGGGCCCCGCGGACGTCAGGCCGCGCAACGCTCCCGCTCCTCACGCTCCAGCGCGCGTGCGTCCAGATCGCGCGCCTCCAGCTCCTCGCGGAGCCGGGCGAGCGCCCGGTGCAGCGTGCTCTTGACCGTTCCGGCCGACATGCCGAGGGCCGCGGCCGTCTCCTCGGTGGACATCTGCTCCCAGTGTCGCAGCACCACGACACTGCGCTGCTTGGGGGCGAGCACCTTCAGCACGTCCATCAGCAGGGCCCGGTCGGCGTGCCGTTCAGCGGCGTCCTCCACGCAGGCGTCCGGGAGCTGCTCGGTGGGCACCTCCTCCAGCTTGCGGGCGCGCCACCACTCGGTCCGGGTGTTGATCATGACCCGGCGCAGGTAGGCGTCGGCGAGCTGCTTGTCGGCGATGTTCTCCCAGCGCCCGTAGGTGCGGGCCAGCGCGGTCTGGAGGAGGTCCTGGGCGTCGACCGGGTCCGGCACCAGCCGGCGCGCGCTGCGCAGCAGCGCGTCCTGCCGGGTGCGGACGTACTCCTCGAACTCGAGCACCTCGCCCTGATCCATGGTCAACCCCTCCGATTCCCCGTTCCGGCGGGCTCTTCCTGCCGCCGGCCTCCCGGTGCCGCACTCGTCCGCAGCGGCCGGGATCCATCTGATCGGAGAAGAAACTACGGAGGGCGTGTCACGGCGCTGTCCGAGCCGGCCCGCGACTGTCACTCGGCTGTGCGTCGGTTGTGTAACAGCCGTCGGATCTGGGTAAGGAGGCGCCCGGAATTGGGCGGTTGTGAGGTGGTTCGTTCGGTGGCGTACGGCCCGGTGGCGGCCGTACGCCCGTGACATGACGGCGGATCAGCGCGACAGGGCGGCAAGGCAACGCGGCAGGGCGGCGGGTCAGGCCGGTCAGGTCAGCGGCAGCCGGTACAGCCCGCCCGGCAGCGGCTCCACCAGACCGTCGGCGACCAGACCGTCCAGGGCGCGCGCCCGCTGCACCGGGTCGTGCCACACCCGGTCCAGGACCGCCTGCGCGACCGGCGCGTGCGCCTCCCGCAGCACCGCCAGCAGCTTGCCGCGCACCTGCCGGTCGGTCCCGGCGTAGGTCTGGCCGCGCCGCGGCGGGCCGGCGTGCTCCGGCTTGCCCGCCAGCCGCCAGGCGCACTGCGCGGCGATCGGGCAGCGGTGGCACGCCTCGTTCTTCGCCGTGCACACCAGCGCGCCCAACTCCATCGAGGCGGCGGCCCAGCGGGCGGCGGTCCGCTCGTCCTCGGGCAGCAGGGCGCGCGCCAGGCGGCGCTCGGCGGCCGTGGTGGCGTTCGGCGGGTACTGCACGCCGGTCACCGCCCGCGCCAGCACGCGCCGCACGTTGGTGTCCAGCACCGCGTGCCGCTGCCCGTACGCGAACGACGCCACCGCCGCCGCGGTGTACTCGCCGATGCCGGGCAGCGCCAGCAGCTGCGCGTGGTCGGTCGGCACGTCACCGCCGTGCCGTTCCGCTATGGCCACCGCGGCGCCGTGCAGCCGCAGCGCGCGGCGCGGATAGCCGAGCCGGCCCCACGCGCGCACCGCCTCGCCGGGCGACTCCCGGGCGAGGTCGGCGGGGCGCGGCCAGCGGGCCATCCACTGTTCGTAGACGGGCAGCACACGGTTCACCGGCGTCTGCTGGAGCATGAACTCGCTGACCATCACACCCCACGGGCCGGCCTCCGGGCGCCGCCAGGGCAGGTCGCGGGCGTGCTCGTCGAACCAGGTGATGACCGGGGTGTGCAGGGCGTGGCCGGGGTTCTGACCGAGGGGGGCGCCGTCGTTCCCCGAGGGGGCGGCGTCGGTGGTGGGAGCAGTCATGGCGCTTCGATCCTGCCACGCCAAAGGGGCGAAGTGCGCGAGGTGACGGACGGCCACGCGGGTGTGGTGCGCCGCTGACCCGCCGTACGGCGCCATCGGGGTGGCCGCGCGGAGCCGGGCGGTTCCTGCTCCGCGGAGCCGGGCGGTTCCGCCCCGCGGCGCCGCCGGTCCTGCCGTGCGGAGGTGAACGGCCGTGCTCCGAACGGCCGTTATCAAAATGATGATCGGGAAAAGTTGTGGTCCGTGCGGCGGGTGGGACGGGGGAACGCGCCGATCTCTCGTACAGTTTGCGCCGTGGGATCTCTGCGCAATCCGGTCGGGCCGCTTCCCTCCTCCATCTACTGGCGACGGAGGATCGTCGTTCTGTCCGTCATCGTCCTGCTGGCGCTGCTGATCACCTGGATCGTCACCTCCGGCGGCGGAGGCGGCAGAAACGGCGCCGACGGGTCGAACGGCAAGCATCCCGCACCCTCGACGATCACCCCCGGTCCCTCCGGTTCCGGGCCCGCGATCAGCCAGCACCCGGGCGGTCGCGACGGGTCGGGCGGGTCGGACTCCGGCGGATCGGGCTCCGGCGGATCGGGCTCCGGCTCCGGTGCGGGGTCGGGCTCGGGGTCCGGTACGGGCTCCGGCGGAGCGTCGGGCGGCAGCGGCGGCTCGGGCGGCTCGGGCGCGGGCTCCGCGTCCGGCGGCGGGTCCGCGGGCACCGGCGTGACGGTCTCCGAGGGCGGCTCCGGCGGCGGGGGCGGTGCGGCCGCCTCACTGCCGGCCGGTTCCACGCTGCCCACCTGCACACCCAGCGTCGTCAAGCTGAACCTGCGCAGCGTGCACAACACCTACGCGCCCGGGAAGACGCCCACCGTCGAACTCACCGCGAAGAACACCTCCGGCCACGACTGCAAGATCGACCTCGCGCCCGAGCACGCGGTGCTGACCATCACCAAGGCCGGCGCCGACGACCCGTTCTGGGCGTCCGACGACTGCCCGAAGGTGTCCGGGAGCCGGTACTACCGGGTGCCGGCGGACGGGACCGTCACCTACACCGTCCGGTGGGACCGCGGGCCGAGCGCACCGCGGTGCGCGACGCCGCGGGCGGGATCGGCGGGCGCCGGGACGTACCTGGTGGAGGTGAAGGTGCCGGGCTTCGAGAAGGCGCGGACGTCGTT
The DNA here is from genome assembly GCF_014651135.1 of Streptomyces echinoruber. Taxonomy (GTDB): domain Bacteria; phylum Actinomycetota; class Actinomycetes; order Streptomycetales; family Streptomycetaceae; genus Streptomyces; species Streptomyces echinoruber. The sequence goes on along the minus strand of NZ_BMWH01000007.1, from coordinate 18,631 downwards.
CGTGCTGTCGGCGGACTGACCCCGCCGGGCGGCGCCGGCCCGGTGGCCGCGGACCGCCGCCCGCCGGAGTGGACGCATCGCCGGTCGAGCGGTCGCGCGGGCGCAGCGCGCGCCCGCGCGCGGACGCACCCAAATCCTGGGCCCGCTCAGCGGGTGGCAGCTCGCAGCGCGCGCCCGCGCGCGGACGCACCGCTCCAGAAGCCCGGACGTACCGTCCCAAGGCCCGGACACACCGCTCCAGAAGCTTGGACCGCGCCGCCCCGGAGCCCGGTCGTGCCGCCCCAGGGTCAGACGTACCGCTCCAGGATCGACGACTCCGCCAGCCGCGACAGGCCCTCGCGCACGCTGCGCGCCCGCGCCTCGCCCACGCCGTCCACCGTCTGCAGGTCGTCGACGCTGGCGGCGAGGAGCTTCTGCAGGCCGCCGAAGTGCTCGACGAGGCGGTCGATGATGGCGCCGGGCAGGCGCGGCACCTTCGCCAGCAGGCGGAAGCCGCGCGGGGAGACGGCGGTGTCGAGGGACTCGGGCGAGCCGGTGTAGCCCAACGCCTTGGCGACCGTGGTCAGTTCCAGCAGCTCGGCGTGGCTGAGCGCGTCCAGTTCGGCGAGCGCCTCCTCGACCGTGCGGGAGCGCTTCGCGGTGGGCTCGGGGACGTAGTCGCGGACGACCAGTTCGCGCTCGGGCTCGACACCGGCGATCAGCTCGTCGAGCTGGAGGGCGAGCAGCCGCCCGTCGGTGCCCAGCTCGACCACGTACTCGGCGATCTCGGTGGCGATGCGGCGCACCATCTCCAGGCGCTGCGCGACCGCCGAGACGTCCCGGACGGTGACCAGGTCCTCGATCTCCAGCGCCGACAGCGTGCCGGCGACCTCGTCCAGGCGCAGCTTGTAGCGCTCCAGGGTGGCCAGGGCCTGGTTGGCGCGGGAGAGGATCGCCGCGGAGTCCTCCAGGACGCGCCGCTGCCCGTCGACGTAGAGCGCGATCAGCCGCATCGACTGGGAGACCGAGACGACCGGGAAGCCGACCTGCTTGCTGACGCGGTCCGCGGTGCGGTGCCGGGTGCCGGTCTCCTCGGTGGGGATCGTCGGGTCCGGCACCAGCTGCACGCCGGCCCGCAGGATCTTGGAGAGGTCGGTGGAGAGCACGAGCGCCCCGTCGAGCTTGCACAGCTCGCGCAGGCGGGTCGCGGTGAACTCGACGTCCAGCACGAAACCGCCCGTGCACAGCGCCTCGACGCTCTTGTCGCAGCCGAGCACGATGAGTCCGCCGGTGTTGCCGCGCAGCACCCTCTCGAGGCCGTCGCGCAGCGGGGTGCCGGGTGCCACCGCGCTCAGTGAGGCGCGCATCAGGCCATCGGCACCGGAACTCCCGCCGGACTTTCCGGGAGCTGCCGCCCGGTCGTTGGCTGCCACTGCACTCCTCCGGTCGCAGGTTCTTCAGGCGCTCCCGTGTCGCACTCTCGGTTCGTACGGACGGGCGAGACCAGGGCAAAGTCTACCGGCGGTCCTCCTCCTCCCGTGGGGCCTCTCGCCGACGGGAGCGCGGAAGGACCCGCAGCGCGTCCCCGATGTCGGCGACCTCCAGCACCCTCATCCCCGGCGGAATCCTGCCGGGATCGCCCGGGACCAGCGCATGTGTGAAGCCCAGGCGGTGCGCCTCGGCGAGCCGGCGCTGCACGCCCGTGACCCGTCTCACCTCCCCCGCGAGACCCACCTCGCCGATCGCGACGAGGTTCTTCGGCAGCGGGGTGTCGCTCGCCGCCGACGCCAGCGCGAGCGCCACCGCGAGGTCCGCGGCCGGCTCCGACAGCTTCACCCCGCCGACCGTCGCGGAGTAGATGTCCCGCTTGCCCAGGCTGCTGATGCGGCCGCGCTGCTCCAGCACCGCCAGCATCATCGACACGCGGGAGGTCTCCAGACCGGAGGTGGTGCGGCGCGGGGAGGGGATCTGCGAGTCCACGGTGAGCGCCTGCACCTCGGCCACCAGGGGGCGCCGGCCCTCCAGGGTGACGGTCAGGCAGGTGCCGGGCACCGGCTCGTCGCGGCGGGTCAGGAACAGGCCGCTGGGGTCGGCCAGGCCGGTGATGCCCTCGTCGTGCAGCTCGAAGCAGCCGACCTCGTCGGTGGCGCCGTAGCGGTTCTTGACGCCCCGCACCAGGCGCAGACGCGCGTGCCGGTCGCCCTCGAAGTGCAGCACGACGTCGACCAGGTGCTCCAGCAGGCGCGGGCCGGCGATCGCGCCGTCCTTGGTGACATGGCCCACCAGCAGCGTGGACATGCCGCGCTCCTTGGAGGCGCGGATCAGGGCGCCGGCGACCTCGCGGACCTGGGCCATGCCGCCGGGGGCGCCGTCGACCTCCGGGGAGGCGACCGTCTGCACCGAGTCGAGGATCAGCAGCGACGGCTTGACCGCGTCCAGGTGGCCGAGCACCGCGGCGAGGTCGGTCTCGGCGGCCAGGTACAGGTGGTCGGCTATGGCGCCGATGCGGTCGGCGCGCAGCCGCACCTGGCTCGCGGACTCCTCGCCCGTCACGTACAGCGTCGGGTGCTCCTCGCTCGCCGACTTGGCCGCCACGTCCAGCAGCAGCGTCGACTTGCCGACCCCGGGCTCGCCCGCCACCAGCACGACCGCGCCGGGGATCAGGCCGCCGCCGAGCACCCGGTCCAGCTCGGGCACACCGGTGGGGCGCGCGGTGGCCTGGCGGCCGTCGACCTGGCCGATGGGCAGGGCGGCGCTGGTGACGCGCCCCGGCGTCGTGGTGCGCACCGCGGGCGCGCCGTATTCCTCGACCGTGCCCCAGGCCTGGCACTCGGGGCAGCGGCCGAGCCACTTGGCCGTCTGCCAGCCGCACTCCGTGCAGCGGTAGGACGGGCGGTCCTTGGCGGTCTTCGTACGGGCAGCCATGTCCGCAACCGTAACCGCCGGCACTGACAACCAGCGGCCGACCGCCGGTCCTGGCCACCGGTCGACCGCCGTCCCTGGCGTCCCTGGTCACCGGTCGACCGCGGTCCCTGGCGTCCCTGGTCACCGGTCGACCGCGGTCCCTGGCGTCCCTGGTCACCGGTCGACCGCGGTCCCTGGCGTCCCTGGTCACCGGTCGACCACCGGCCCCGGTGGCCGGCCGGCCGCCGGGGCCGGCCGCCGGGGCCGGCCGCCGGGGCGTCGGGTTGCCGGGCCGACCGGCCGCCGGGAACGGGCCGGGCCATCGCGATCCGGCCACGGAGCGAATCGTTCCTGTCCCCTATTGAGGGATCGTTTCACCCGTACGAATTAAAAGCGCTCGGGGGAGCCGTGAGGACCGTGCCCGGGCCCCTACGGTCGCACGGGTGACGAGCAGCAGTACGGAGACCTCCACCCGCACGACCGGGACACACCGGGCGCACCGGGCGCACCGTGAGGCGCGCGACCGGGCCGCGGCGCGCACCCTGGCGCAGCGCCCGCCCGCGCGCTACGAGCCGTACCTGGACGGCCTGTTCACCTACTGCCTGTCCGTGCTGTGCGACCACGACGCCGCCACCGCCGCCCTCGGCGACGTGCTCGCGCTGGCCGAGCGGCGCGGCGCCCGCGCCCCCGAGGCGGCCGGGGAACACCGCGCCTGGCTGTACGCGCTGGCCCGCTGGGCGTGCCTGCGCGAGCTGGCCGAGGCCAGGCGGAAGCGCCGGGCCACCCACGCGGCGGGCCGCCCCGGCGCCGCCGGGCACGACGGGCCGCGCCCCGGTGAAGTGCCCGCCGGCGCGCAGGAGCAGGAGCGGCGGCGACGCGAACTGGCCGAGCTGGCCTGGCCGGAGGCGGCCGGCACCACCCCGGAGCAGCGGGAGGCGCTCGAACTCGCGGTGCGCCACCACCTCTCCGCGCAGGAGGTCGCCGCCGTCCTCGGCCGGGACCTGGCCGCCACCCGCGACCTGCTGGCCTCGGCCGCCTGCGAGGTGGAGCGCACGCGCGCGGCGCTCGCCGTCGTGGAACTGGGCGGCTGCCCGGGCGTCGCCCACCTGGCCGGCGACCACCGGCTGGTGCTCAGCCCGGCCCTGCGCCGGGAGCTGGTCCGGCACGTCGACGACTGCCCGCGCTGCCGCCGCACCGCCGAGCGCGCCGTCCCCGGCCGCTGGCCCGGCACCAGCGTCACGCCCGCCGAGCTGCCCGTGCTGGAGGCGCCCCGCGCGGCCCTGCACGCGGCCATGGCGCACCCCACGCGCGCGCGGGGCACCGCTCCCCGCTTCGACCGGCGCGGCTTCCCCATGGACCCCAAGGACCGCGCCGCCCGCCGTGACCGCATGCGCGCGCGGGCCGTCACCACCACCGTGGTCGCCACCGTCGTCGCCGCCCCCGTGCTCGCCCTGTGGGCCGCCTACCGGGGCACCCCGGCCGGCGAGGCGAACGGCCACCCCGCCACCGCGAGCGAGGCCCACGACCCCGGCGCCCTCGGCGGCGAGACGGCGGGCGGCTACGAGAACACCGGCGACGCCCGCACCCGCCCCGGTGCCCGCACCGACGTCTCCGTCGAGGTCGTCGGCGTCTCCGGCAGGGGCGAGAAGGGTGCCGGGCGCCTCACCGTCACGGCCGCCCAGAGCGGCGGCACCACGCTGATCACCCTCACCGCGTACGGGCCGTCCCCGGTGCGCTGGTCCGCGTCCACCACGGCGCCCTGGCTCGACCTGAGCCGGTCGTCGGGGACCCTGCGGCCCGGCGAGACGTTCACGGTCGAGGTGTACGTCGACCACCTGCGCGAGCCGACCGGCCGCTGGAGCGCGCGCGTGGCGGTTTCGCCCGCCGGCGCGGTGGTCACGATCGAGGGGCACGGCCCCGAGCCCGCCCGCCCGTCGCGGCCCCGCCCGGCCGGTCCCGGCGGCCTGCCGGCTCCCTCCGACCGGGACGACCGGGGCCCGGTGCCCACCGCCTCGGCCCCCGCCCCCGCCGACCCGTCGCCCGGCGGCCCTCCTCCGGGCTCCGGCGAGCAGGGGGAACCCTCGCGGTCGCCCGAATCCGGCCCGCCCTCCCCGTCCGGCCCGCCCTCCGCCAGCCCCGGGGACCCGACGGAGCCTGCCGCCGGCGGCGGCGATTCCGGCCCGGCGGCGTCCTCGCACCCGTAGCGCCCGCGGGCGTCGCGGCACCCGCGGCACCCGCGGCGCCCGGCGGTGTCTGCCGTACGCGGCGCCCGGCGGGCCTCAGTCGCCCGCCTCCGCGGGACCGGCGGCCCCCTGCCCGGAGCGCCCGGAGCGGGCGGGGCCCGCCGCATCCGCCGTCCGCGGCCCGTCCACCGCGTCCGGATTCACCCGTCCGCATCCACCGCGTCCGGATTCACCGCGTCCGCATCCACCGCATCCGGGTCCGCCGGGCGCGGGTCCGCCGGATGCGGGGCCAGCAGCGGGCGCGCCGCGAGCCGCTGCTCGCACAGCTCCACCAGCCGGTCGTAACCGGCCTTGCCCATCAGCTCGGTCAACTCGGCGCGGTAGGAGAGGTACACCGGCTCGCCCGCGCCGTGTGCGGAGACCGCCGACGTGCACCACCAGTGCAGGTCGTGGCCGCCCGGCCCCCAGCCGCGCCGGTCGTACTCGCCGATCGACACCCGCAGCACCCGCGTGTCGTCGGGCCGGTCGATCCAGTCGTAGGTGCGCCGGATCGGCAGCTGCCAGCACACGTCGGGCTTGGTCTCCAGCGGCTCGCGGCCTTCGCGCAGGGCGAGGATGTGCAGCGCGCAGCCGGCGCCGCCGGGGAATCCGGGGCGGTTCTGGAAGATGCAGGAGCCCTGGTAGGGGCGGGTCTGCCGGGAGCCCTCGTCGTCCTCGCCGACCCAGCCGTGCCGGGTGCCCTCGTCGTGGTGCTGCCAGATGTCCGGCGTGAGGCGCGCCACGTGTTCGGCGACCCGCCGTTCGTCGTCCTCGTCGGAGAAGTGCGCGCCCAGGGTGCAGCAGCCGTCGTCGGAGCGGCCTTCCTGGATGCCCTGGCAGCCGCGGCCGAAGATGCAGTTCCAGCGTGATGTGAGCCAGGTCAGGTCGCAGCGGAAGACCTGTTCGTCGTCGGCCGGGTCGGGGAACTCCACCCACGCGCGCGGGAAGTCGAGCCCCTGCTCGTCGGGCTCGGCGAGCGGCAGCGGCGGCCGCTCCGGCCTCCTCGCCGCCCCGGCCGGTCCGTCGCCCCGCACGGGACCCGGTCCGTCGCCCCGCACGGGACCGGCGTCCTTCGCGGCTTCTCCGGCCTTCGCCGCTTTCCCTGCCTTCCCCGCTTCCTCCGCCTTTACGGCTTTTTCACGCTTCGCGGCTTTTCCGGGCTTCGCCTTGTTCGTCTTTGGCACGCGTCCAGGGTAAGTCGCGCACCACGCGGCCCGGGACCGCTCCGGCGCTCCTCCGGGCAGGTCTCGAGCGGGTCTCCCGGCATCGCCCGCCGTCCGCCGGGCAGTAGCGTTCCGGGTATGAGACTCGGTGTCCTCGACGTGGGTTCGAACACGGTGCATCTGCTGGTGGTGGACGCGCATCCCGGCGCGCGCCCGCTGCCCGCGCACTCGCACAAGGCGGAGCTGAAGCTCGCGCAACTCCTGGACGACAGCGGCGCCATCGGCCCCGGAGGGGTCGACAAACTGATCGCCGTCGTCCGCGACGCGCTGCGGGCCGCCGAGGACAAGGGCGTCGAGGACCTGCTGCCGTTCGCGACCTCCGCCGTGCGCGAGGCCCGCAACGCCGACGACGTCCTCGCCCGCGTGCGCGCCGAGACCGGTGTCGAGCTGACGGTCCTCACCGGTGAGGAGGAGGCCCGGCTCACCTTCCTCGCCGCCCGCCGCTGGTTCGGCTGGTCGGCCGGGCGCCTGCTGGTCCTGGACATCGGCGGCGGCTCCCTGGAGATCGCCTACGGCATCGACGAGGAACCCGACGCCGCGGTGTCGCTGCCGCTCGGCGCGGGCCGGCTCACCGCCGCCCGGCTGCCCGGCGACCCGCCCGATCCGGACGACGTGCGGGCCCTGCGCCGCCATGTGCGCACCGAGATCGCCCGTACGGTCGTCGAGTTCGCCCGCTTCGGCCGGCCCGACCACGTCGTCGCCACCTCCAAGACCTTCAAGCAGCTCGCCCGCATCGGCGGCGCCGCCCGCTCCGCCGAGGGCCTCTACGTCCACCGCGAGCTCAAGCGCACGTCCCTGGAGGCGTGGGTCCCCAGGCTCGCCGCCATGACCACCGCCCAGCGCGCCCGGCTCCCGGGCGTCTCGGAGGGCCGCGCGGGCCAGATCCTCGCCGGCGCGCTGGTGGCGGAGGCCGCGATGGACCTGTTCGGCGTGGAGGCGGTGGAGATCTGCCCGTGGGCGCTGCGGGAGGGCGTGATCCTGCGGCGTCTGGACCACCTGGCAGCGGGGTGACACCCCTCACAGGACCCGGGCGCGCGGCGCACCGGCGCACCGGGCCCGGGACGCGCGGGAGCAGGACGGACGGCACCGGGACGCGCGGGACCAGGCCGTACGGCACCCGGACGGCCCGTGGCCGATCCTCACCGTCCCCGGCCACTCCGCCGGAGCCACCCCGTACCCTGTCCCTCGTGGCAGAACCAGTCGTACGCGTCCCGGATGCGAAGGTCGCGCTCTCCACGGCCTCCGTGTATCCGGAGTCGACGGCGACGGCCTTCGAGATCGCCGCGCGCCTGGGGTACGACGGGGTCGAGGTCATGGTGTGGACCGACCCGGTCAGCCAGGACATCGAGGCGCTGCGCCGGCTCAGCGACTACCACCAGATCCCGGTTCTGGCCGTGCACGCCCCCTGTCTGCTGATCACGCAGCGGGTGTGGTCCACCGACCCGTGGACCAAGCTGCGCCGCGCCCAGGCGGCCGCGGAGAAGCTGGGCGCGAGCACGGTCGTCGTCCACCCGCCGTTCCGCTGGCAGCGCCAGTACGCGCGCGACTTCGTCGCCGGAATCTGGCGGATGGCGAACGAGACGGATGTGCGGTTCGCCGTCGAGAACATGTACCCGTGGCGTTACCGCGACCGCGAGATGCTCGCGTACGCGCCGGACTGGGACGTGACGAAGGACGACTACCGGCACTTCACGATCGATCTCAGCCACACCGCGACGGCCCGCACCGACGCGCTGCAGATGATCGACCGCATGGGCGACCGCCTCGGCCACGTCCACCTCGCCGACGGCCGCGGCTCGGCCAAGGACGAGCACCTGGTGCCCGGCCGCGGCACGCAGCCGTGCGCCGAGGTGCTGGAGCGGCTGGCGCGCAGCGGCTTCGACGGCCATGTCGTCCTCGAGGTCAACACCCGCCGCGCCATGTCCGGCGCGGAACGCGAGGCCGACCTGGCGGAGGCGCTGGCCTTCACCCGGCTGCACCTGGCCTCGCCGGTGCGGGCGGCGCGGGCGGAGCGGTCGGCACGGGCGGAGCGGTCGGCGCGGGCGGCGCGGGCGGAGCGGCGATGACCGAGGCCGCCGCCCGCCGCCGCGGGCGCCCCCCGCGCACCGAGGCGGCCGGCACCCGGGACCGCATCCTGGCGGCGGCCCGCGAGGAGTTCTCCGCGCGCGGCTACGAGAAGACGTCGGTGCGCGGCATCGCGAAGGCCGCCGGGGTGGACCCGGCCCTGGTCCACCACTACTTCGGCACCAAGGAGCAGGTCTTCGAGGCAGCCGTCGAGATCGCCCTGGCGCCCGCCGCGGGCATGCCGGACACGCTGGCCGAGGGGCCGCTGGACGGCGTCGGCGAGCGGCTGACCCGGTTCGTCTTCGGCGTGTGGGAGAACCCGGTGACCCGGGCCCCGCTGCTGGCGATCGTGCGCTCCGCGGTGACCAACGACACCGCCGCCGCCGTCTTCCGGCGCATGGTCGTCAGCCAGATCATGCGGCGCGTCGCCGCCCGGCTGGAGGTCCCCGACGCCGAGCTGCGCGCCGAGCTGGCGGCGGCGCAGCTGGTCGGCACGGCGATGCTGCGGTACGTGATCCAGGTGGAGCCGCTGGCGTCGGCGGACGTGGAGCGGATCGTCGAGCGGCTGGCGCCCGTGGTGCAGGGGCACCTCACGGGGCCCTGAATCCCCGTGGTGCAGGGGCGCACCTCGCGGGGCCCTGAATCCCCGTGGTGCAGGGGCGCACCTCGCGAGGCCCTGAATCCCCGTAGCGCAGGGACACACCTCACAGGCCCCTGACCTCTGTGGTGCAGGAGCACCTCATGGCCCTCGACCGCCCCCGGGACGGCCCGGCCCGCCGTCCGGGACACGCGTCCCGGATGACGGACAACTCGTCCCGCCCTGCGGATGACCGGCGTACGCTCGACTCCGTCAGAACCCTCCGGAGCACTCTCCGGAGCACCCCGGAACCTTCCGGTGGATCCCGAAGGAGCGAGCGACGATGCCCGAGCTGAGGTCCCGCACAGTCACCCACGGCCGCAACATGGCGGGCGCCCGCGCCCTCATGCGCGCCTCCGGGGTACCGAGCGAGGACATCGGCCGCAAGCCGATCGTCGCGATCGCCAACAGCTTCACCGAGTTCGTCCCCGGCCACACCCACCTGCAGCCGGTCGGCCGGATCGTCAGCGAGGCGGTGAAGGCCGCGGGCGGCATCCCGCGCGAGTTCAACACGATCGCCGTCGACGACGGCATCGCCATGGGCCACGGCGGCATGCTGTACTCGCTGCCCTCCCGCGACCTGATCGCGGACAGCGTCGAGTACATGGTCGAGGCCCACCGCGCCGACGCCCTGGTCTGCATCTCCAACTGCGACAAGATCACCCCGGGCATGCTGATGGCCGCCCTGCGCCTGAACATCCCGACGGTCTTCGTCTCCGGCGGCCCGATGGAGGCCGGCCGCGCCACCCTCGTCGACGGCACGGTGCGCACCCTGGACCTGATCGACGCGATCGCGGACGCCGCCAACGACCAGGTCTCCGACGCCGACATCCTGCGCATCGAGGAGAACGCCTGCCCCACCTGCGGCTCCTGCTCCGGCATGTTCACCGCCAACTCGATGAACTGCCTGACGGAGGCGATCGGCCTCGCCCTGCCCGGCAACGGCTCGGTCCTGGCCACCCACACCGCCCGCCGCGCCCTGTACGAGAACGCCGCGCGCACGGTGATGGACCTCACCCGCCGCTACTACGAGCAGGACGACGACTCCGTCCTGCCGCGCAGCATCGCCACCTTCGCCGCGTTCGAGAACGCCATGGCCCTGGACATCGCGATGGGCGGCTCCACCAACACGATCCTGCACCTGCTGGCCGCCGCCCAGGAGGCCGGCGTGCCCTTCGGCCTGGAGCAGATCGACGCCGTCTCCCGCCGCGTGCCGTGCCTGGCCAAGGTCGCGCCCAACGTCGCCAAGGACCGCACGTACTACATGGAGGACGTGCACCGCGCCGGCGGCATCCCCGCCCTGCTGGGCGAGCTGCACCGCGCGGGCCTGCTCAACGAGGACGTGCACGCCGTGCACAGCCCGTCCCTGGCCGACTGGCTCAAGACCTGGGACGTGCGCGGCGGCTCCCCGTCCCCCGAGGCCGTCGAGCTGTGGCACGCGGCGCCCGGCTGCGTCCGCTCCGCCGAGGCGTTCTCCCAGTCCGAGCGCTGGGAAGCCCTCGACACCGACGCCGAGAACGGCTGCATCCGCTCCGTGGAGCACGCCTACTCCAAGGACGGCGGCCTGGCCGTGCTCAAGGGCAACCTGGCCGTCGACGGCTGCGTGGTGAAGACCGCCGGCGTCGACGAGTCGATCTGGACCTTCGAGGGCCCGGCGGTGGTCTGCGAGTCGCAGGAGGAGGCCGTCGAGAAGATCCTCAACAAGCGGGTCAAGGAGGGCGACGTCGTCGTCATCCGCTACGAGGGCCCCAAGGGCGGCCCGGGCATGCAGGAGATGCTGCACCCGACGTCGTTCCTCAAGGGCCGCGGCCTGGGCAAGGTCTGCGCGCTGATCACCGACGGCCGCTTCTCCGGCGGCACCTCGGGCCTGTCCATCGGGCACATCTCGCCCGAGGCGGCCTCCGGCGGCCTGATCGCCCTGGTCGAGGACGGGGACCGCATCCGCATCGACATCCCGAACCGCTCCATCGAGCTGCTGGTCGACGACGCCGAACTGGCCCGCCGCGAGCAGGCGCTGAACGGCGCCTACGCCCCGAAGAACCGCGACCGCAAGGTCTCCGCGGCCCTGCGCGCCTACGCGGCGATGGCCACCAGCGCCGACAAGGGCGCCGTGCGGGACGTCGGCAAGCTCGGCTGAACCCGCGCGGCCGGGACGTCACGCCGTACGCCATCGGGCTCGGCCGAACCCGCGGCCGGTACGGCGCGCCGTACGTCACCAGTCCGCGGGGGAGGCGCCGTCCAGCCCGAACACGGTGCCGTCCGGCGCGGCCCCGTACACGCGCCCGCCGGCGGCCACCGGGGCCGGCAGCGCCGCCACGACCCGGTCGGCGGCGGCACCCAGCCGCGGCCGGGTCTCGCCCAGCAGCCGCCCGCCGCGGGCGTCCACCGCGAGCAGCCGCCCGTCGGCCGCGGTGAGGTACACGTGCCCGCCGGCCACGACCGGCTCCGAGCCGCGGCTGACGGACGTCTCCAGGTGCCACCGCCGCTTCCCGGCGCCCAGGTCGACGGCCTCCAGCGCGCCCCCGGCGGCCAGCAGGTACACGGTGTCCCCGTGCACGGTGGCGAGGGCGCCGTCCAGCCGCACGGGCAGCGCCACCCGGCGGACCGCCCGGGTCGCCGGGGCGTAGCGGACCACGGCCCGCGCGTACCCGTACACCGGGTCGGTCTCGACGAAGGTCACCGTGTCGCCCGCCGCCCCGACGGGTTTCAGGGACCCGGCCAGCCGGGTGTCCCACCGCACCTCGCCCGTCTCCGGGTCCACCGCCGTCACCCGGGTGCGCGTCCCGTCGCCGGAGGTGGTCACGGCGTACGCCGCCGGGTCCCCGGCGAAGGAGGAGAACAGCGGCATCGCGTGCCCCGGGATCCGCCGCGTCCACCGGGAGTCGCCCGAGGCGGCGTCGACGCCGGTGACCGTCCCGTCGGTGCCGGTCAGCAGGATCGTGCCGCCCGCGTAGCGGATCGCGCCGTACGCCGGCACGGTCCGCTTCCAGCGCACCCGGCCGGTGCCGGGGTCGAGGGCCTCCAGCCGGCGTCCCGTGTCCAGCGCGGGTTGCACCAGCCCGCCCGCCACGACCGGCGGCGCGCCGCGCACCGTCGCGGCCACCGGGTGCCGCCACCGCACCGCGCCGTCGGCGGGATCCAGCGCGTACACCAGCCCCGGCCGCGCGCACACCAGCTCCCCGGCGCCGTACGAGCACTGCGGCATGCCCGTGCTCTTGCCCGGGGCGGCCGTCTCCCACCCGGTGAACCCGGCGGCCGTGGTGCGCGGACCGGCGCCGCCGCCCGTCCCGGGCCCGGCCCCGAGGAACTGCACCGAGGCCACCGCCGCGCCCACGGCCAGCCCCAACGCCCCGGCGACGAGCCCGGCCCGCCGCAGCGGCCGCCGGGGACTCCGCCCGGGCTCCCGCGCGTGCTCCCGCGCGGCCGGCGGCTCCGCCGCCTGCTCCGCTGCCGGTGATTCCGCCGCCTGCGGCTTTGCCGCCCGCGGTTTCGCGGCCTGCTCCGTCGCGGCCTGCGGTGCTGCCGCCTGCGCTTCCTCCGCTTCCTCCCCCCGCTCCGCCGCGGCCCGAGCCGGGTCCGCGAGGCGCGCCGCGGCCGGCTCCGCGAGCTCCCCGGTGCGCGGCTGAGCCACGAACGCCTGCGTGTCGTACGACGCCGCCAGCGCCCGCAGCTCCCGCATCAGCTCGTCCGGCGTCGGCCGGGCCTCCGGCTCCTTGGCGAGGCAGCGCCGCACCAGCGGGGCGACGCTCTCCGGCACGCCGGTCAGGTCCGGCTCGTCGTGCACGACCTGGTAGGCCACGACGTACGGGCTGTCGGAGTCGAACGGACCGCGCCCGGTGGCCGCGTGCACCATCACCGAGCCGAGCGCGAACACGTCGGCGGCCGGCCCGACCTCGCGCGGCCGCTGGAACTGCTCCGGCGCCATGAACGGCGGCGTGCCGATCAGCTTGCCGGTCTCGGTGCGCAGTTCGCTGTCCTTGGGCCGGGATATGCCGAAGTCGATGACCTTCGGCCCGTCCTCGGCGAGCAGCACGTTGCTCGGTTTGAGGTCCCGGTGCACCACGCCCACCCGGTGGATGTCGCGCAGCGCCTCCGCCAGCCCGGCCATCAGCCGGCGCAGCCGGTCCGGCGGCAGCGGCCCGTCGTTCTTGACGTGCTCGGACAGCGTCGGCCCCGGGATGAACAGCGTCGCCATCCACGGCCGTTCGGCCTCCGGATCGGCGTCCACGACCGGCGCGGTGAACGCGCCGCTCACCCGCCGCGCCGCGGCCACCTCCTGCCGGAACCGGCCCCGGAACTCGTCGTCCCGGGCGAACTCGGCGTGCACGACCTTCACCGCGACCCGCATCCCGGAGGCGCTGCGCGCCAGGTGCACCACGCCCATGCCGCCGGAGCCCAGGCAGGACTCCAGGCGGTAGTGACCGGCGTACTCGGGCAGGTGCGCCATGGACCACCCCCGTGCTGTTCGTCCGCGCGCGCGACGCAGGGAGCCTAGTCGATGACATTGACGAGACGGAGGAGGCGTACACGCGTCCCCGTGCGAACCGCACACGGGTGTTCCGGCGTCCCAGTCGGTGCGACAACGGATTCCCATGCACCGCATGGGACGCAACGGGGGAGGTCCTTCCATGTCCGTCGAACCCGCCGAGACGACCGGCGCCGTTCAGGAGAACACCCAGAACACCCAGAACACCCAGAACACCCGGGCGGTCACGGCCGAGGCCGCGGCCGTCCGCTCCTACCCGGTCGCCCCGGGCGTCCGCCTCAACGTCCGCAGCGGCCCCGGCACCGGCTACAGCATCGTCCGCATCCTGCCCGAGGGCGCCAACGTGCCGATCTACTGCCAGGCCCCGGGCACCACGGTCAGCGGCTACTACGGCACGAGCAACATCTGGGACAACATCGGCGACGGCTACGTCTCCGACGCCTACGTCCACACCGGCAGCGACGGCTACGTGGCGCCCCGCTGCGGCTGACCCGCACGCCGTCCCGCGGAGCCCGCGGCATCGGGGGTCATAATCGACGCGTGAGCGACGAGCACGGCACACCGGACACCTCCGACATTCCCGCGGGCTCCCCGGGCGGCCCCCGCCCCGAGCCCCTCCGCTTCTTCGGCACCACCTGGGTGCGCCACGACGGCGGCTACGCGGCGCGCCGCGTCGGCGTCGCCGTCGGCTCCCTCGCCGCGGCCGCCGGCTCCTGCCTGGTGCTGCGCTTCGCCTACCAGGGCCTGCGGATCGCCGACGTCGGCGGTTTCGTCATCGCCCTCGTCGTCGTCATGTTCGCCGTGTGCACCGCCCTCGCCTTCCGCCACACCTGGGACGGTTTCACCCGCCGCACGGCCGCCGACCCCGAGCGCCAGGCCTCCCTGCGCGGCCTGCTGACCATCGGCTTCGTCGGCTCCCTCCTCGCCTACTTCCTCCGCTCCCTGATCGAGGCGCCGGGCGAGAAGCTCCTGCGCGAGGACTACGAACGCGCCCGCGCGGCGTACGCGCGGCGCAGCACGCGCCGGACGGGCAACCCGGCGCGCAGGGGACGGCGCTCTTAGGGCGGTCCTGGGACGTCCTGGGACACCCTCGGGTGTTCTTTGGCGTCTCTTGACGTCCTCAGACGTCCTCAGACGTCCTCAGACGTCCTCAGACGTCCTCGGGTGTCCTCAGGTGTCCTTGAGGGGTGATCGGGCGCGCGAAGCCCGGCGCACGACCGTCGCGCCGCACCGAGGAACGCGACCGTCGTCCCCCGGAAGCCGGCAGGGCCCGGCAGAGCCCGGCAGGGCCCGGCAGGGTCCGGCGGGGTCCGGCAGCAGGCAGCCGGAAAAGCACCGGCGCCGCGCGTCCGCCGTCGCCACCATGACCGCATGACGACGAACCCCTCCGGCCTCCACGCCGCCCGCGCCCGCTCCTTCGACTCCGCCGCCGCCCAGTACGCCGCGAACCGCCCGTCCTACCCGCCCGCCCTCCTCGACGCACTGGAGGAGCTGACCGGCCGTCCTCTCGCCGGCGCCCGCGTCGTGGACGTGGGCGCCGGCACCGGCATCGCGACGGCCCTGCTGCACGCGCGCGGCGCGCACGTGGTGGCCGTGGAGCCCGGCGAGGGCATGGCGCTGCAGTTCCGCCGCACCCTGCCCGGCGTACCCGTCCTGCGCGGCGACGGCAACGCCCTCCCCCTCGCCGGCGCCTGCGCCGACCTGATCACGTACGCGCAGTCCTGGCACTGGACCGACCCCGTCCGCTCGGTGCCGGAGGCGCTGCGCGTCCTACGGCCCGGCGGGGCGCTGGCGCTGTGGTGGAACACCCACGCCTTCGACGTGCCGTGGATCGTGGAGCAGTCGCGGCGTGTGGAGCGGTACTTCGGCGTCCGGGCCGCCGGGGAGCGCCCCCGGGAGCGGAGGGCGGCGTTCGACCCGCGCCGGGCCGATCCCACCGGCCGCCTCGACTTCGTCCGCCGCCGCGTCCGCTGGAGCCGCCGCGTCCCCGTCGACACGCACCTGGCCAACATCGGCAGCCACTCGATCTTCCTGGTCCACGCCGACCGCGCGCCCGTCTTCCTCGCCGAGGAGCGCGAGCGCCTGCTCGCCGCCTTCCCGGACGGCACCGTCGAGGAGGTCTACGACGTGGAACTGCTGCTCGCCCGCACTCCCTGACCACCGTCCCCGCGGCGGCCCGGCGGCTTGACGGCCTGATGGTCCGGGGGCTTGACGCCTTGACGGCTTGACGTCTTGACGGCGGCTCCGGGCCGGGAGCATTATTCATCGCGTGATGAATAAAGCTTCCGACCCACCCGCCCCGACCCCCGCGGCCCCGGCCGTCCGCGCCGAGGACGTCACCGTCGTCCGCGGCTCCCGCACGGTCCTGCACCACCTGTGCTTCACCGTCCCGCGCGGCCAGGTCACCGGCCTCCTCGGCCCCTCCGGCTGCGGCAAGTCGACGCTGATGCGGGCGATCGTCGGCACCCAGGCCAAGGTCACCGGCACCCTCGAGGTCCTCGGCAACCCCGCCGGCCACGCCGCCAACCGCACCCGCGTCGGCTACGTCACCCAGGCCCCGTCCGTCTACGACGACCTGACGGTCCGTCAGAACCTCGACTACTTCGCCGCGATCCTCGCCCCGGGCCGGCCCCCCGAGGAACGCCACCACGACGTCGACCGCGTCCTGACCGACGTCGACCTCACCAGCCACGCCGACGCCCTCGCCGGTAACCTCTCCGGCGGCCAGCGCAGCCGCGTCTCCCTCGCCGTGGCCCTCCTCGGCACGCCGGAACTCCTCGTCCTCGACGAACCCACCGTCGGCCTCGACCCCGTCCTGCGCCGCGACCTGTGGCGCCTCTTCCACGAGACCGCCGCCGGCCGCGGAGCCACCCTCCTCGTCTCCTCCCACGTCATGGACGAGGCCGAGCGCTGCGACCGCCTCCTGCTCATGCGCGAGGGCCGCCTCCTCGCCGACGACACCCCCGACGCGCTGCGCTCCCACACCGGCACGGACACGGTCGAGGAGGCCTTCCTGCACCTGGTCGACGAGGCGGCGGCGAAGGCCCGCGCCCAGCAAGCCGAGCGCGCACCGGAAGCCGAGCGCGCCCGGGAGAACGACCGCGCACAGGAGAGCACCCGATGAGCACCCTCACCCCGGCCCGCACCACCGCCACCGCCGCGCGGGTCCTGCGCCAACTGCGCCACGATCCGCGCACCATCGCACTGATGCTGCTGGTCCCCTGCCTGATGCTGGTCCTGCTGCGCTACGTCTTCGACGGCAGCCCGCGCACCTTCGACACCACCGGCGCCTCGCTCCTGGGGATCTTCCCGCTCATCACCATGTTCCTGGTGACGTCCATCGCCACCCTGCGCGAACGCACCTCCGGCACCCTCGAGCGCCTCCTCGCGATGCCCCTGGGCAAGGCCGACCTCATCGCGGGTTACGCCCTCGCCTTCGGCGCCCTCGCCATCGTCCAGTCCGCCCTGGCCACCGGCCTCTCCCTCTGGTTCCTGGACCTGGACGTCACCGGCTCCCCCTGGCTCGTGCTCCTCGTCGCCCTGCTCGACGCGCTCCTGGGCACGGCCCTCGGCCTCTTCGTCTCGGCCTTCGCGGCCTCCGAGTTCCAGGCGGTCCAGTTCATGCCTGCCGTGATCTTCCCCCAGCTCCTCCTCTGCGGCCTCTTCACCCCCCGCTCCGCCATGCACCCCGCCCTCGAGGCCATCTCCGACGCCCTCCCCATGTCCTACGCCGTCGACGGCATGAACGAGGTCCTCCACCACACCGATATGACCGCCACGTTCGTACGGGACGTGCTGGTGGTCGCCGGCTGCGCGGTCCTGGTCCTGGCGCTGGGCGCGGCGACGCTGCGGAGGCGTACGGCGTAGCCGCCCGGCCGCCGTGCCGCGTTCCGCCCACCGGACAAACCCGCCGCCCCCCGCACCCCCGGTGCGAGGATGGCCCCATGACGCAGAAAGTCGCAGTCCTCGGTACCGGCAAGATCGGCGAAGCCCTCCTGAGCGGAATGATCCGCGCCGGCTGGTCCCCCGCCGACCTCCTCGTCACCGCCCGGCGTCCCGAACGCGCCGAGGAACTCCGCACCCGCTACGGCGTCACCCCGGTCACCAACCCGGAGGCCGCCAAGTCCGCCGACACCCTGATCCTCACGGTCAAGCCGCAGGACATGGGCACGCTCCTCGACGAGCTCGCCCCGCACGTCCCCGCCGACCGCCTGGTGATCAGCGGCGCCGCCGGCATCACCACCGCGTTCCTCGAGCAGCGCCTCGCCGCCGGCACCCCGGTCGTCCGCGTCATGACGAACACCCCCGCCCTCGTCGACGAGGCCATGTCCGTCATCTCCGCCGGCAGCCACGCCACCGCCGACCACCTCGCCCACGCCGAGGAGATCTTCGGTGCCGTCGGCAAGACGCTCCGCGTCCCCGAGTCGCAGCAGGACGCCTGCACGGCCCTGTCCGGCTCGGGACCGGCGTACTTCTTCTACCTCGTCGAGGCGATGACGGACGCCGGCATCCTCCTCGGCCTGCCCCGCGACAAGGCCCACGACCTGATCGTCCAGTCCGCGATCGGCGCCGCCGTCATGCTCCGCGACAGCGGCGAGCACCCGGTCAGGCTCCGCGAGAACGTCACCTCTCCCGCCGGCACCACCATCAACGCCATCCGCGAGCTGGAGAACCACGGCGTCCGCGCCGCCCTCATCGCCGCCCTGGAAGCGGCCCGCGACCGCAGCCGCGAACTGGCCTCCGGCACCAACGGCTGACACGGCCGGCCGGCCCACCGGCCGGCCGATCCGCCGGAGACGTAAGCCGGTTGACATGCCCCGCCCCGATCCGTAAGGTTCTTCGGGTTGTCGGGAGCCGGAGGCTTCCGCGGCACACCTTCCGCCGCTCGTGCGGCATCCCAACCTCAGCAAGATCTCCTCTCCCAGGGGGTCGAATTCGGCGTGCCCGAATTCAATTCCCGCACAGCGATCCGGGATCCGGAGCGATTTTGGAATCGCGGGGGGAGTCCGCTAAGGTGGAACACGTCGGAACGGCCCAACGGCCGGGAAGACAAACCCCGCTGACTGGGGATCAGGTCGAGAAAAGATCTGATAGAGTCGGAAACACCGAAGGGAAA
>NZ_BMWH01000006.1 GCF_014651135.1 Streptomyces echinoruber | reverse complement strand
CGGGGCAGGCGCCGGCCCGGGCCCCAGCCCGGGCCTCGGCCCGGGGAGCCGGTCGCCGCCGCCCGGCCGGTCGCGGCGGCGCATCCAGGCCCGGGCCGCGGCACCGGACCCGAGGGCCGTTCTACGGCACCGGGTTGAAGACCGCGTGGAAGCGCCGCGTGTGGTCCACGTGCCGCTCCGGCCCGGTCAGGGTGACCCGCGCGGTGAGGCGGACGTCGGTGCTGGAGGCGGCCAGACGCAGCTCCAGCTCCCCCGGTTCGACCACGCGGCGCCCGTCGCGGCCGGTGAAGGAGGCCACGTCGGCCGGCACGGTCACGCGCAGCCGCCGGGCCTGGCCGGGCGCGAGCGGCACGCGGGTGTAGCCGACCAGGCGCTGCACGGGCTGGACGACGCTGGCGACCGGGTCGTGCAGGTAGAGCTGGACGACCTCGGCGCCGGGGCGCTCGCCGTCGTTGCGGACGGTCAGGGCGAGACGGAACTCGCCGTCGGTGCCGGCCTGTTCGTTCTCCACGGTGAGGTCGCCGTAGGTGAAGGAGGTGTACGACAGGCCGTGCCCGAAGCCGAACGCGGCCGTGGGGTCGATGTTGGAGACCTCGCTGGCCTGGGCGAGGCGGGCGCCGAGGTAGGTTGCGGGCTGGGCGCCCGGTCCGCGGGGGACGCTGACGGGCAGCCGTCCGGAGGGGTTGGTGCGGCCGCTGAGCACCCCGGCGAGGGCGGTGGTGCCCTCGGCGCCGGGGAAGAAGGACTGCACGATCGCCGCGGCCTCGTCCACGGCGCGGCCGAGCGCGTAGGGCCGGCCGGCCAGCAGCACCGCGACCACGGGTGTGCCGGTGTCGAGCAGCGCGTCGAGGAGCTGCTGCTGGGCTCCGGGCAGGGCGAGCGACTCCGCGTCGCAGCCCTCGCCGCTGGTGCCGCGGCCGAAGAGGCCGGCGCGGTCGCCGAGGGCGGCGATCACCACGTCGGCGTCGCGGGCGGCGGCCACGGCCTCGGCGATGCCGAGGACGTCGCCGTCGTCGACGCCGGTGCCCTGCACCACGGTCAGCTCCGCGTCGGGGAACTCGCGGGCCAGGGCGTCCTGAAGGGTGGGCAGGTCCAGGCCGGCGGGGACGTGCGGGTGGTGGACGCCGACGTGCAGCGGGAAGGAGTAGCAGCCCAGGACGGCCGTGGGCTCGGCGGCGTTCGGGCCGACCAGGGCGATGCGGCGCGGCCGGTGGAGCGGGAGAGTGCCGTCGTTGGCGAGCAGCACGATCCCTTCCTCGGCGACCGCGCGGGCCAGCTCCCGGTTCTCGGGGGTGTCCAGGTCGACCGAACCGCGCAGGGACTCCGGGTCGTCGAGGTCGGCGCCGGCGAGGGCGGCCGGCACCGGGTCCCAGTCCGCGTCCAGCAGGCCGAGGTGGGCCTTCTGGGTCAGCACGCGGCGCAGGGCGCGGTCGATCAGGGACTCCGGCACGCGGCCCTCGGCGACGGCCTCGGCCAGGGGCGCGCCGAAGGTCTTCACGGTGGGCAGCTCCACGTCGACGCCGGCGCGCAGCGCGGCGTGCGCCGCGTCGGCCCAGTCGCCGGCGACGCCGTGCAGCGTGTGCAGGAAGGCGATGCCGAAGTAGTCGGCCACCACGGTGCCGTCGAAGCCCCAGGTGTCGCGCAGCAGCCCGGTCAGCAGGTCCTCGTCGGCGGCCGCGGGGATGCCGTCGGTGTCGGTGTAGGCGTGCATGACGGAGCGGGCGCCGCCCTCGCGCACGGCCATCTCGAAGGGCGGCAGCAGCACGTCGGCGCGCTCGCGCGGGCCCATGCCGACGGGGGCGAGGTTGCGTCCGGCGCGCGAGGCGGAGTAGCCGGCGAAGTGCTTGAGGGTGGCGACGACGCCCGCGGACTGCAGGCCCTGGACGTAGGCGGTGCCGATGGTGCCCACCAGGTAGGGGTCCTCGCCGATGGTCTCCTCCACCCGGCCCCAGCGGGCGTCGCGCACCACGTCCAGGACGGGCGCCAGGCCCTGGTGGACGCCGACGGAGCGCATGTCCCGGCCGATGGCGGCGGCCATGCGGCGGATCAGGCCGGGGTCGAAGGTGGCGCCCCAGGACAGCGGGACGGGGTAGGCGGTGGCGCGCCAGGTGGCGAAGCCGGCCAGGCACTCCTCGTGGGCGACGGCGGGGATGCCGAAGCGGTTGGCGGCGGCGATGCGCCGCTGCGTGCGCAGCAGGGACAGCGCGCCGAGCGCGGGGTCGACGGGGGCGGTGCCGAAGGGGCGGGTCAGCTGGCCGAGCCCGGCGGGCAGCAGGGACTCCAGGTCGACGGCCTCCTCCATCTCGTGCTGGTGGGGGGCGACTTCGCCGCCCTCGGCGGAGGCGCCGACCCAGACGCCGTAGAGCTGGGCGATCTTCTCCTGCAGGGTCATGGCGTCGATCAGGGCCGACACGCGGGTGTCGACGTCGCGGGCGGGATCGTTCCAGACGGGGGTTTCGGGAGTGGTCTCAACTGCCACGTTGGCGGTCACTTTCCTCCGACGCCCATGAGTCCCCGGACCAGGGCTCGGCGGGCGAACAGGTAGACGAGCAGGACGGGCACCATGGACAGCACCACGGCTCCCAGCAGTCCGGGGACGTCGATGCTGTGCGAGGTTTGGAAGTTGTACAGGCCCAGCGTGATCACCTTGGTGGAGTCGGACTGGGTCAGTACGAGCGGGAAGAGGAAGCCGTTCCAGGCCTGCAGCGCGGAGAACACCACGATCGTGGCGAGTCCGCCCCGGGACAGCGGCAGCACCAGCTGGAAGAACATCCGCCGCGGGGTGGCGCCGTCCATGGCCATGGCCTCGAAGAGCTCCCGGGAGATGTCGCGCATGGAGCCGCTGAGGATGAGCGCCGACATCGGCAGGCAGAAGGCGGCGGTCGGCAGGATGACCCCGAGGAGGTTGTCGTACAGGCCCGCCTTGCTGATCAGGTAGAACATCGGGACGATCACGGCCTGCGCGGGGATGGCCAGGCCCAGCAGGAACAGCCGGAAGATCTGCGAGGTGATCCGGCTGGTGCTGCGCACGATCGCGTAGGCGAGCGGCGGCACCAGCAGCAGCACCAGGCCGACCACGCACACGGTGACGACGATCGTGTTGAGGAAGTACCGGCCGAAGCCCGAGTCGAACGCCCCGGTGTAGTGGTCGAGGGTGAAGCTCTTGGGGAAGGCCAGCGGGCCGTTGCCGGCGTAGTCCGCGTGCGTGCGCAGGGTCGCGGCGAGCATCACGTACAGCGGCAGGCCGACCAGGAACAGCCAGACCAGTGAGCCGGCGCCGGCCAGGTAGTGGGGGCGTCGCCTCATGACACGCCCTCCATGGTGCTGCGCATCTTGTCGTAGCCGGAGACCCGCACGACGATCAGCGAGACGACCGTGGCCGCGATCACCAGGACGAGGGCGATGGCGGCGCCGGCGCCGAAGTCGAAGCCCTTGAAGGCCTTCTGGTACATGTAGTAGGCGCTGATCGTGGTGTCGGTGCCCGGGCCGCCCTGGGTGAGGATGAGGACCGTCTCGAACGTGGTGAGCCCGCCGACGATCATGATGATCATCGAGGTGATGACCGAGGTGCGCAGCTGCGGCAGCGTGATGTGGAAGAACTGCCGGTAGCGGCCCGCGCCGTCGATCTCGGCCGCCTGGTACAGCACCGGCGGGATCGCGCGGGCGGCGCCCTGGTAGATCAGGGTGTGGAACGGGGTGAACTGCCAGGTGCTGACGAAGGCGAGCACCCCGATGGCGGTGGACTGCTCGCCGAACAGGTTGCCGTCGCCGAACAGCCAGGTCACCTGGGCGGGGATGCCGAAGTTGGGGTCGAGCAGCGCCCGCCACAGCACCGAGACGGCGGTGGAGGACAGCAGCAGCGGGATGAAGTAGATCGCCGACAGCACCGCACGGTTGCGCTGCGGGCCGGCCGCCCACACGCCGAGCACGATGCTCAGCGGGGTCTGGACGGCCACGCCGAGCGCGGTGAGCAGCAGGGTCAGCCAGATGCTCTTGATCATCACCGGGTCGTCGAGGACCCGCCGCCAGTTGTCCAGGCCGGCGAACTCGGGCGAGCCGAGGCCGTTCCAGCTCATGAAGGACAGCACCGCCACCATGATCAGCGGCACGATCGCGAACACGGCGAAGAACAGCGTGGCGGGGAGCGCCCAGGCGAAGCCCGGGCGCCCCACGCGGGCGACGTAGGAGCTCTCCGCGCGCCGGGCCTTGCGCACCGGCCCGGCGACGGCGGGAGGGCTCGTCATCTGTGTGGTCATGGGAGGGTCACTCGGTCGGGAGGGCCTGCATGGCCTTGATGAAGCCGTCCGTGTCCAACTGGCCGTTGAAGAACTGCTGCACGGCCTGGCGGATGGGCGCGTTGGCCGAGGGCGGGTAGGCCTGGTCCCAGGACAGCTGGAACGACGGGGCCTTCTTCACCAGGTCGTACTGGAAGCGCGCGTAGGCGGGGCTGGCGGAGGTGTCCAGGAACTTCGGCGTGTTGGTCGTGGTCGGCAGGTTGCCGATGGCCAGCTGGGCCTTGACGAACTCGTCGGAGTACATGAGCTTGAGGAACTTCTCCACGGCCTCGGGGTGCTTGGTCTTCTTCAGCACCGAGTAGAAGTTGTTGGTGTTGCCCACGATGTCGGACGGGTCGCCCTTGCCGCCGGGCACGGTCGGGAAGGCGGTGTAGCCCAGGCCCTTCTCGGCGAAGTCCTTGGCGTCCTGCTGCTGCTGGGCGTAGTACCAGGAGCCCATCAGCTCGAAGGCGGCTTTGCCGCGGGCCACCAGCGCCGGGGAGGCGCCGTTGGTGTACTTCACCGAGTCGTAGTTGGTGCCGAAGGCGCCGGCCTCCACCAGGTCGCGGATCATGCCCAGGGCCTTCTTGCTGTCCGCGCTCGCCCAGGCGTCCTTGTCGCCGTTGACGGCCTTCCGGAACAGCTCCGGGCCGGCGACCCGGTCGTAGACGTACTCGAACCACATCAGCGTCGGCCACTGGTCGCCGCCGCCCAGGGCGATCGGGGTGACGCCCTTGGACTTGAGGGTCTTGACCGCGGCGAGCAGCTCGTCCCAGGTCTTCGGCGGCCGCACACCGGCGTCGGCGAGGACCTTCTTGTTGTGGAAGAGCAGCACCGGCTGGGTGCCGCGCATGGGGACGCCGTAGGACTTGCCGTCCAGGACGGCGCTACTGAGCACCGAGGGCAGGAAGTTGTCCTTGAGCCCGGGGTCGTCCTTGATGAAGTCGTCCAGCGGCATCAGCAGGTCGGCCTTGACGAACGGCTTGATGCTGCCGCCGCCCCAGTTGAAGAACACGTCCGGGGCCTGCGGGGTGTTGATGATGGTCTGCAGCTTCTGCTGGTAGTCGGCGCCGGGGATGGTGTCGAGGACGGCCTTGACCTTCGAGGTCTTGTTGAACGTGGCGACGATCTGCTTCTCGACCTTGTTGCTGGCGTCGCCGTAGACGAGGATGTGGATCTTCCCGTCGTCGCCGCCCCCGCCCCCGCCGCTGCCGCTGCCGCAGGCCGACAGGCTCACCGTCAGCGCCAGGGCGGCACCGCAGGCGAGCAGTCTGGGCCACCGCGCACGTGTCTTCATCGCCCCACCTTTCGAAAGTTTCGACAACATCGCCGAAATAACTTGCCGTCGGACAGTAGGAGCAGGCAGGCCATTTGGTCAACGGTCGTGCATGCATGCATCCAAACCGTTACCGGAGGCGTGCCCTATCCTTCGAGTATGCGCGAAAAAGACGAGGTGGACGGCAAGGTCACCCTGGCCGACGTGGCCAGGGAAGCCGGGGTGTCACTGTCGACAGTTTCGAAAGTCCTCAATGGACATTCGGACATCTCCAGCCCGACCCGCACCAGGATCGAGCAGCTCCTCGCCGCCCACGGCTACCGCCGCCGCCCCAAGGGCGCCCCGCGGGCCCCGCTCGTCGAACTCGTCTTCCACGAGCTGGACAGCATCTGGGCGATGGAGCTGATCCGGGGCGTGGAGAACGTCGCCAAGGAGCACCGGGTGACCGTCGCGCTCACCGAGTGCGGCACCTGGCACGCGCCCGGCCCCGAGTGGGTCGAGGGGGTGCTGCGGCGCCGGCCGCTGGGCGTGGTCCTGGTCTTCTCCAGCCTGCCGGAGGAGGTCAAGGAGCAACTGCGGCTGCGCGCCATCCCGTTCGTCATCGTCGATCCGGCCGGCGACCCGGACCCCGACGTGCCCTCCGTCGGCTCCGCCAACTGGTCCGGGGGCCTGGCGGCCACCCGTCACCTCACCGCGTACCGGCACGAGCGCATCGCGATCATCACCGGGCCGGAGGACATGATGTGCTCCCTGGCCCGGCTCGACGGCTACCGCTCGGCCCTGGCCATGGCGGGCCTGGAGGCCGATCCGCGCCTGGTGCGCTTCGGCGACTTCCACGTGCGGGGCGGCTTCGAGCACGCCATGGACCTGCTGGGCGGCCCCGACCGGCCGACCGCCATCTTCGCCGGCAGCGACCTGCAGGCGCTCGGCGTGCTGGAGGCGGCCCGCCTGCGGGGCCTGAGCGTGCCGGAGGACCTGTCGGTCGTCGGATACGACGACGTCCCGCTCGCCCAGTGGTCGAGCCCGGCCCTCACCACCGTCCACCAGCCGCTGCGGCAGATGGCCGAGGAGGCCACCCGCATGCTGCTGCGCCCCGCCCGGTCCGGCACGGCCGCCCTGCGCCTGGAACTCGCCACCCACCTGGTCGTGCGGCACAGCACCGCCCCGCCCCGAAGACCCTGAGTTCCGCGCGGCGGCGGGCCTCAGCCGTCGCCGGCCTCCTTCCCCTCGCCGACCACGGGCGGCGGAGGCGGGTCGAAGTGCACGGAGACCTTCTCGAAGCCCTTGAACGCCTCGGTGGTGGCGTACGAGCGGTAGGCGCGCAGGTCGCCCGAGCTGAGGTGGACCCGGTCGGTGAACGGCGTCAGCAGGCTGCGCGGCCACAGCCGCAGGCAGCGCACCGCGGCGATCTCGGCCGTGGTGAGGTACACCACGGAGCCGAGGTAGATCCAGGCCAGCAGGCCGAGCACGATCCCGAACATGCCGTACGTCGCCGTGGCGCCCCGCAGGACGTGCCCGACGTAGTACGACCCGCCCCACTGCAGCGCCTGCCACGCGCACGCGCCGCCCAGCGCCGGGCCGTACATCAGCCGGAACGGCAGCCGCCGCCGGGCCAGCAGGCGGTAACTGACCATCAGCAGAAAGGCGTTGAGCAGCACGCTCGCGGCCACCACGACGACCCGAACCCCGCCCGCCAGGCGGGTGCCGGCGATGCCCGCCGCGGAGTCCGCCGCCGACAGCGTCGTCGTGGCGAACAGGCCGGCCGCGAGCAGCAGCAGGAAGGTCAGGCCCCTGAGCCGGGAGCGCAGCGGGTCGGGGCGGGCGTGCCGCGGCACCGCGAAGATCTTGTTCAGCGCGTGCTGCGCGGCCTGCGCCACCCCCAGCGCGCCGTAGACGCTGCCCGCGATGCCCACGCCCACGGCGATCCCGCTGCCGTGGAAGGAGTGGATGTTGTCGCCGATCTGGTTCCCGATCACCGGGAACTCGCTCAGCGCCGAGTTCAGCACCGACTGCTGCAGGTGCGGGTTGCCGTTCAGGGCGGCGCTGAGCAGGGCCACCAGGAACAGCAGCAGCGGGAACAGCGACACGAAGCCGTAGTACGTCAGCAGCGCGGCCAGGTAGGCGACCTGGTCGTCGTAGAACTTGTACGTCACCGCCAGGGGCAGTCCCGCCCACCGGTGCCGTCGCTGGTACACGTCCAGCCGGGCCAGCACGTCCATGCGCTCTCCACCCTCCGGTGCGAGTCCGCACCACGGCGAACGCCGTAGCACTGTGGTGCCCCGCCGCGCCGAGGTCACTCCCGTCCGGTCCTCCCCGCCCGATCCTCCCCGCCCGATCCTCCCCGTCCGCCTTTCCCCGCCCGCCGCTTCTCGGCATCGACCGGAAAGGGACCGCACTCCTTCGTCTACACTTCCGTAGACGGTCTACACGGCGGTAGTCGGAAGGGCCCGTTCGTGAACCGCAGGGACACAGTCGAAGGGGCCCGCTCGTGAACCGCAGGGACGCCGCCGACCTCGCCGGCAGCGTGGGGCTCGGCGCGTGGGTGGCCTTCGGCCTGCTGGGCATGGTGGTGATCGGGGGCGGCGGCGCCCCGCTCTTCCCGGACCACGATCTGCTCGCCTGGTGCGCCGGCCACCGGCCCGCGGCGGCGGTGGCCCTCGCCCGCGGGGTGACCGCCACCGGGACGGGCGTGATCCCGTACGCCCTGGTGCTCCTGGCCGCCGCCGTCGCGGGGCGCACGGCGCGGCAGCGGGCGGTCGCGGCGGCGCTGGGCGTCGGCTGCCTCGCCGCCGGGCAGGCGGTGCGCCACGGCGTGATGGAGTTCGTCGCGCGGCCCCGCCCGCCGCGGCCGGAGTGGGACGCGTACGCCACGGGCTGGGCCTTTCCCTCCGGGCACACCACCACCGCCGCGCTCACCGCCGGGCTGCTGGTGCTCGCGCTGCGGCTGCGCGCCCCGCGCGGGCGGACCCCGCTGTGCCTGGCCGCGGGCTGCTGGGGGCTGCTGGTGGGGCTGACCCGCGTGTACCTCGGGGTGCACTGGTTCACGGACGTGCTGGGCGGCTGGCTGTTCGCCGCCGGCTGGCTGGGCGCGTGCGGGGGCGCCGCGGCCCGGTGGCTGCCGGGGTCGCTCGTCGGGGACGGGCGGGAGAGCGCGCGGAGTGCGGCGGCCCGGGACGGCGGCGGTCCGTGAGCCGACCGCACCGCCGTCACCGGTGAGGGCGGCCGGGGGACGGCCGGAGTCGGCCGGAGTCGGCCGGGGTCGGCCGGGGTCGGCCGGGGTCGGCCGGATGCGCCGGGCGGGGCCACCCCCTTCCCGCGCACCCCGGCCGGATCGCTCGCGTGTCGCCGGAATCCCGCTCGACCCCCGCGAGAGGGCAGACGTCGTCGGCACCCCGGGGAGGATCACGGGAGCGGCCCCGGCGCGGGATTCGGGCCCTGCGGGACCGGGGCCGAGGCCGGAACCGGGGCCGGAACCGGGGCCGGTGCGCGGGCCGCGGGGGCGACGTGGACGCGCAGGCCGCCGACCCGGTGGACGGGCCAGGCACGGGCGTACGCCGGCGGGAGCGCGCCCGCCGGGACGAGGACCGCCACCGGCTCGCGGCGGGCGGTCGCGGCGAGCCGGGCCGCGGTGGTGTTGGCGTTGGGGCCGCTCGTCGCGGCGGAGGAGCAGCCGGCGAGGAACGCGATCGGCAGGGCCTGGTCGCCGGTGAGGATGCAGGGCGGGCGGACGCCGAGGCGGTGCAGCGCGGCGGCGGTGTGCGCCCAGGTGCGGTGGTCGGCGACGGTGCGGTCCACGACGTGGCGCAGGACGGCGTACTGCACCGCCAGGTGCCCGGCGAGCCCCAGCGCCACCAGCGACGCGGCCAGTGGCCGCCACCGGGCCCGCGCCGGGGCGGCCAGGTCCAGCAGCCCGTCGGCGACGGGGAGGGCCGGCAGCGCGTAGGCGGGCAGCAGGAAGCGGGGCGCCGCGTAGTCGATCAGGAACAGGTAGGGGAAGGCGGCCGCGGCGGCGCAGGCCAGGGCCACGAGGGCGGGCGCCGGGCGCCGGGCGCGGCGCGCGGCCCGCGCCCCGAGGGCGGCGAGCAGGGGCAGGGCGAGCCACCAGGCGTAGGCGGCGGGATGGGGCAGCGGCCCGTCGCACGGCCGGCACAGGGTGCGCCCGGTCAGGCTGCGCAGCTGGTCGAGGACGGCCGCGTGCGGGCCGAGGCCGCCCTGGATGCGGGAGGCGTCGGCCAGCCGCCGCACGAGACCGCCGTAGCCGGTGCAGGCCTCGACGACCCACTCGGCCGACCCGGCGGCCAGTCCGGCCACGAGGGCGACGAGGAGCCGCCGGGACCGGCGGGCCGCGGCGAGGACGAGGAGCGGCGCCGTGACCCACACCGCGTCCATCGGCCGCATCCACGCCATGAGCGCCGCACAGCCGGCCGCGGCCCACACCGGGGCCCGGGCGCGGGGATCGTCGCGGGCGCGCAGGAAGCAGCCGGCGCAGCCGAGGGCGCCGACGGCGACCCAGAGGTTGGGCATGGCCTGCGGGCCATAGAAGAGGGTGATCCACAAGGAGGCGAACAGGGCCCCGGCCAGAGCCAGGACGCGGACCGGGAACAGCCCGCGCCACGCGGACAGGGCCAGGTGGAGGGCGAGTCCGGACAGCAGGGCCAGGTAGACGCGCAGCAGCGCGGTGGACGACGACCAGGCGGCGACCGGTGCCACGAGCAGCGGGACGCCGCGGGCGCGGGGCGCGCTGAAGAAGGCGGCCGGGGCGTGTCCGCCGACCTGGCTGACGTAGACCGTCTCGTCCCAGCCCAGGCCCATGTCCGGTGGGACGAGGAGGAGTTGGGCGAGGACGAAGGCGGCGGCCACGGCGGCGAGCGGGCCGCGGCCGCGGCCGCGCCGGGCACGTCGCGGCACGGCGGCGGGCGCCGCGGCGCAGGCGGCGTGCGCGCTGTGGGCCATCGTCCTCCTGCCGTCGCCCGCGGCACCGGAAGACCCGGACCGCCGCATACACGGAAAGACACGCTCAAATTAACTCGAAGCGATCAACCGTGGCGCGCGGGATACAGCCACGCGCCTGACGCGCGCCGCCGCGAAAGGGCCTCGGGGCGGGGGCGCACCGGCTGGGAGAATCGCCGCATGGCGGACGAGAGCACGGCATCCGGCGCCCCGGCGGGCGCCCCCGGAGAAGAAACCGGAAGAGGAAGAAGAGGAACCGGAAAGGGAAAGGGCCCGCTGGTGGTCGCGGCGGGCGTCATCGTCCAAGGGCGCCGCCTCCTGGTCGTCAGCAAGCGCGCCGCCCCGGACGTCTTCTACCTGCCCGGCGGAAAGCCCGACCCCGGCGAGACCCCCGAGGCGGCACTCACCCGTGAACTCGGGGAAGAACTGGGCGTACGGCCGGTGGCGCCGCGGTTGCTGATGCGCGTCGAGGCACGCGCGGCCCTGGAGGGCGTCCCCCTGCGGCTCACGGTCTTCACGACGGACATCGACGGCGTCCCGCGCCCGGCGGCCGAACTGGCGCACCTGCGGTGGATCACCGGCACCGGGGACGGCCTGCGGCTGTCGCCGGCACTCGGCGAGCACATCCTGCCCCGGCTGCGGGCGGACGGGCTCCTGGACTGACACCAGTCCGGTCCGGACCGGCGAGTGCCGGGGCGGCGCACGTCCGCTCCGGCGACGGCGACCACCACGGCGACGTCGAGGCGGCGCCGGCCGGCTACGAGAAGAGGATGTTCCCCCGCAGCGAGGTCTCCGCGTCCCTGTCCGTGCGAAGCGGCCGGCTGCTCTTCCGCGACGACGCGCCGCACGGCGTCCTGGAGCAGTTCGCCGCGCACGACGCCGCGTGAGACCGCGTGAGCGCGGGCTTTTACGGCGCGGCACCGCGTCGATCCGCGACGGGTGCGCACCCCGCCGGCCCCGCCGGCCCCGTCGGCCGTTCCTCCGGACGGTCAGCCGGAAGACCGGCCGCTCCGGCCGACGACGAAGACGAAGTCGCGGACCGCGAGCGCGGCCACCGGTGTGCGGCCGGCCAGGTATCCCAGCGGGCCGCGCGGGTCGGCGGTCAGCCGGGCGCGGCCCCAGGCCGGGCGCCCGCGCAGGTACAACGGCACCCTGCGGTGCGTGCCGTCCGCGGCCCGCTGCAGCAGGTACGCGCGTACGGCCGGCCGCCACGGCCACCGGAGCACGTCGCGGTCGTAGACGCCCGTGGCGTCGGCCTCGCCCGTCTCGGGATCCCGGGTCGTGGCACGCAGCCGGGTCAGTACGCCACCGCGCCCCGGGGGCGTACCGACCGGGGTGAAGGTGATCTCGGCCGGTTCCTTGGGCACCGCCCACAGCGCGCGCCCGCCGGCCCGGGACGGCTCGCTGTCCACCCAGGCCTGTACGGCGGTCGCGGCCACCGTGCGGCCGTGCCGCACGGGCAGCGCCACGAGCCACTCCCGGTAGGCGAGGACGCCTTCCGGCCGGTAGTCGGCCCAGAACAGCACGACCATCCGCCGGCCGGCCACCGACAGCGGGCGCGCGCCGTCGGGCAGCGGCCAGTGCGGCATCCGCGCGGCGGGAACCAGCCACAGCCCCGCGTACAGGTCACCGCGCAGGCGCCACGGCTCGGCGGGAAACTCCCCCTGCATGCCCTGCATGCCGTCCCTCCCCTTCCTCGCTCGTCCTTGATCGTCCTTGATCGTCCTCCCGCGAGTGATCCGGGGGCGAGGGGTCAATCCGGTCACCAGCGGGTGTCATCAGCGGGTGACCGTGCCCAGCGCGGCGCCGAGGCCGACGGCGCAGGCCAGCAGGGCGCAGGCGCCGGCGGCGTGGCGGCGCAGCAGGGCGCGGCGCAGGAGCGCGTAGCGGGCCTCGTACTCCCCCTGCAGTTGCTCCGCCCGGTGCACGATGGTGCGCAGCGTCTCCCGGGTGAGGTCCAGGCGCTGCTCGATGTAGTGGCGGGTGACCTCGTCGGCCTGGGCGGTGGTCAGCCAGGGCAGGCGTGCGCACAGGGCGGCGGCCTCGCGGCGGGCCTGGGCGTGGTGGGCGCGGGCCTGGAGGTAGCCCTCGGCCTGGGCGGCCAGGGCCTGGCCGGCCTCGCCGGGCGGGCGGCCGGTCCGGTCCCGGTTCATGGGCGGAGTCCGGGGCGGCCGGCGGGGTCGAAGGCGTCGCGGCGGCCGGCGTTCTCCTGCTGGTCGTAGTGGGCGATTTCGGGGTGGTGCAGGTCGAAGGCAGGGGATTCGGAGCGGATGCGGGGCAGGGTGAGGAAGTTGTGCCGCGGCGGCGGGCAGGAGGTGGCCCATTCCAGCGAGCGGCCGTAGCCCCAAGGGTCGTCGACGGTGATCCGCCGCCCGCTCCTGGCGGTCTTCGCCACGTTGTACAGGAACGGCAGGGTGGAGGCGCCCAGCAGGAAGGCGCCGATGGAGGAGACGGTGTTCAGCGCGGTGAAGCCGTCGGCGGCCAGGTAGTCGGCGTAGCGGCGGGGCATGCCGATCGCGCCCAGCCAGTGCTGCACCAGGAAGGTGGTGTGGAAGCCGACGAACAGCGTCCAGAAATGGATCTTCTCCAGGCGCGCGTCGAGCATGGTGCCGGTCATCTTCGGCCACCAGAAGCTGAACCCGGCGAACATCGCGAACACGATGGTGCCGAACAGCACGTAGTGGAAGTGCGCCACCACGAAGTAGCTGTCGGTGACGTGCCAGTCCAGCGGCGGCGAGCCCAGGATCACCCCGGTCAGCCCGCCGAAGAGGAAGGTGACCAGGAAACCGGCCGCCCACAGCATGGGCGGCTCGAAGGACAGCGAGCCGTGCCACAGGGTGCCGATCCAGTTGAAGAACTTCACCCCGGTGGGAATGGCGATCAGATAGGTCAGGAAGGAGAAGAACGGCAGCAGCACCGCCTGGGTGGCGAACATGTGGTGCGCCCACACCGTCATCGACAGCCCCGCGATGGCGATGGTGGCCCCCACCAGCCCCATGTAGCCGAAGATCGGCTTGCGGGCGAAGACCGGGATCACCTCGCTGATCACCCCGAAGAACGGCAGCGCCAGGATGTAGACCTCCGGATGGCCGAAGAACCAGAACAGGTGCTGCCACAAGATCGCCCCGCCGTACTGGGCGTCGAAGACGTGCGCGCCGAACTTGCGGTCCGCTTCCAGCACCAGCAGCGCCGCCGCCAGAACGGGGAAGGCCAGCAGCACCAGCAGCGAGGTCAGCAGCACGTTCCAGGTGAAGATCGGCAGCCGGAACATCGTCATCCCCGGCGCCCGCATGCAGATGATCGTGGTCAAGAAGTTGACCGAGCCCAGGATGGTGCCGAACCCCGCCAGCGCCAACCCCATGATCCACAAATCGGCGCCCTCGAACGGCGCGCGCACCGGCCCGGACAGCGGCGTGTAGGCCGTCCAGCCGAAGTCCGCCGCCCCCTGGGGGGTGAGGAAACTGCCCAGCACGATCAGCCCGCCCAGCACGAACAGCCAGTACGACAGCATGTTCAGCCGCGGAAAGGCCACATCCGGCGACCCGATCTGCAACGGCATGACCGCGTTGGCGAACCCCGCGAACGTCGGTGTGGCGAACAGCAGCAGCATGATCGTGCCGTGCATCGTGAACGCCTGGTTGTACTGCTCCGTCGACATCAGCTGCAGCCCCGGCCGCGCCAGCTCCGCCCGCAACGCCATCGCCAGCACCCCGCCGATCAGGAAGAACACGAACGACGTGATCAGGTACAGGTGCCCGATCCTCTTGTGATCCGTCGTCGTGATCCAGGAGACGATCACCTGTCCCCGGCTGCGGCGCTCCGCCACCGGTACGGGGGAGACGGGCTCGGTCGCGTGTGTGGCCATCGGCTTCCTCGTTCGGTACCCGCCGCGCAGCCGGAGCGGCGCCCGCCGGAAGGCGAGCACCGCTCCGCCAGGCCGTCGGGCGGTGCGTAATCAGATCGAGGCAACCCAACCCTGTTGCGCGGCCGCCGTCGTGCCGACACCGGGCGTCAGGGGCCCACACGGCTGTTTCTTCTGCCCGTCCGGGTGGTTTTCCGTGTCGTGCGGGGCGGTCGGCCGCCCGCCCGCCACGGCCGGTGCTCAGCGGGTGTTCGGCTTGCGGTGCGGCGGCTGCTCCGGGGTCGGCAGGGGCTTGACCGGGGGGACGGGCAGGGTGGTCGGGGCGCCGGTGGTGAGGGTGACCGGGTCGCCGTGGTGGCGGATCGTCAGGGACGGTCCGGACAGCAGGACGTAGGTGGCGCTCTCCTGCTGTATCTCCACGCGCAGGCAGCGGCCGCGGAACTGCAGGTTGAAGGCGAGCCGGCGGAACTTCTCCGGCAGCCGGGGCGCGAACCGCACGGCGCCGTTGTCGCGGCGCATGCCCCCGAAGCCGGCCACCAGCGCGATCCAGGTGCCGGCCAGCGAGGCGATGTGCAGTCCGTCGCGCGTGTTGTGCTCCAGGTCCTTCAAATCCATCAGCGCCGCTTCGACGGTGTAGTCGTAGGCGAGCCGCAGATGGCCGGCCTGGGCGGCGATGACGGCCTGCACGCACGCCGAGAGGGAGGAGTCCCGCACGGTCAGCGGCTCGTAGTAGGCGAAGTTGCGGGCGATGTGCTCGTCGTCGAAGAAGTCGGGGCAGGCGAACATGGCCAGCACCAGGTCCGCCTGCTTGACCACCTGCTTGCGGTACAGGTCGAAGTAGGGGAAGTGCAGCATCAGCGGGTACTGGTCGGCCCGGGTGCGCGCGAAGTCCCAGCGCTGGTAGCGGGTGAAGCCGGCGTGCTGCTCGTGCACGCCGATCTCCTCGTTGTAGGGGATGTTCATCGCCTCGGCGGCGTCCCGCCAGGAGGCGCTCTCCTCCTCGTCGGCGCCGAGCTGCTCCGCCTGGAGCGGGTGGCGCTCGACGGCCTCGGCGGCGGCCAGCAGGTTCCGGCGGGCCATGAGGTTGGTGTACGTGTTGTCGTCCGCGAGCGCGCTGTACTCGTCGGGGCCGGTGACGCCGTCGATGTGGAAGGCGCCCCGGTGGTCGTGGTGGCCCAGGGAGCGCCACAGGCGGGCGGTCTCCACCAGCAGCTCCACGCCGGTGTCGCGTTCGAACTCCTCGTCGCCGGTGGCCGCGACGTACCGGACGACGGCGTCGGCGATGTCGGCGTTGACGTGGAAGGCGGCCGTGCCCGCGGGCCAGTACGCCGAGCCCTCCTGGCCCTCGATGGTGCGCCAGGGGAACGCGGCGCCCTGCAGGCCGAGTTGGGCGGCGCGCTCGCGGGCGGCGGGCAGGGTGCTCTGCCGCCAGCGCAGCGCCTCGGCCACCGCGTCGGGCGAGGTGTAGGTCAGCACGGGCAGTACGAACATCTCCGTGTCCCAGAAGGCGTGCCCGTCGTAGCCGGACCCGGTCAGGCCCTTGGCGGGGATGGCGCGCCGCTCGGCGCGGGCGCCGGCCTGCAGGACGTGGAAGAGGGCGAAGCGGACCGCCTGCTGGATCTCCTCGTCGCCGTCCACCTCGACGTCCGCGCGGGACCAGAAGTCGTCGAGGTAGGCGCGCTGCTCCGCCGCCAGGCCCGCCCAGCCGCCGCGTTTGGCGGCGGCCAGCGCGGCGTCCACCTGGTCGCTCATCGCGGGCAGGGAGCGGGTGCCGGACCAGCCGTGCGCGACGAGCTTCTCCACCCGCAGCCGCTCCCCCGGCTTCAGCACCGAGGTGACGGTGAGCCGGGCGACGTCCTCGGTGCACTCGACGCTGGTGTCGGTGCGCTCCGGGCCGAGGACGGTGTGGTCGGCGGCGACCGCGACGCGCAGGCCGCTGTGGCGGGTGCGGTGCACCAGGCGCAGCCGGTGGCCGGCGGAGAAGTGCTCCTCCGGTTCCAGGGGCGCCTGCAGGGCCTTGGCGGCGCGCGGGTCGCCGGCGGTCTCCGGCAGCTGCTCGTTGGCGACCAGCTCGGACTGGATCACCACGCGGGTCTCGGAGTGGTCGACGGCCTCGACCTCGTAGGCGATCGCGGCGATCGCGCGCTGGGTGAGGGAGACCAGCCGGGTGGAGCGCACCCGGATCCGGGACCCGGCCGGGGAGATCCACTCGCAGGTGCGCTCCAGGACGCCGTGGCGCAGGTCCAGGGTGCGCTCGTGGGCGACGAGCCGGCCGTAGCGCAGGTCGAACGGCTCGTCGTCGACGAGCAGCCGGATGATCTTGCCGTTGGTGATGTTGATGACCGTCTGGCCGGACTCGGGATAGCCGTAGCCGGCCTCCGCGTACGGCAGCGGGTGCAGTTCGTGGACGCCGTTGAGGTAGCTGCCGGGCAGGCCGTGCGGTTCGCCCTCGTCGAGGTTGCCGCGCCAGCCGACGTGCCCGTTGGACAGTGCGAAGACGGACTCGCTCTGCGCGAGGACGTCCAGGGCCAGTTCGGTCTCGCGCACGGTCCACGGCTCGACCGAGAACGCCCCCTGGGTGATCACTTGTCGCCTCCCAGTTCCGCCAGGTCGTTCACGACGACGTCGGCGCCGTGCCGGTAGAGGGCGTCGCGCTGGCCGACGCGGTCGACGCCGACGACGTAGCCGAAGCGGCCGGCCCGGCCGGCGTCCATGCCGGCCAGCGCGTCCTCGAAGACGGCCGCCTGCGCCGCCTCGACGCCCAGGTCGTGGGCGGCGGCCAGGAAGGTGTCGGGGTGCGGCTTGCCCGGGAGCTTGCGCTCGGCGGCGACGACGCCGTCGACGCGGACGTCGAAGAGGTGCTCGGCGTCGATGGAGCGCAGCACGTCGCGGGTGTTGGCGCTGGAGGACACGATCGCCGTCTTCAGCCCCTGGGCCCGGGCGGCCTCGATGTAGCGCAGGGTGCCCTCGTACGGTTCCACGCCCTGGGTGCGGATCCTCTCCAGCAGGAGCTGGTTCTTGCGGTTGCCCAGGCCGTGCACCGTCTGCGCGTCCGGTGGGTCGTCGGGTCCTCCCTCGGGCAGTTCGATGCCGCGGGAGGCGAGGAAGCTGCGCACCCCGTCGGCACGCGGGCGGCCGTCGACGTACTCGTCGTAGTCGGCGATCCTGTCGAACGGCCGGAAGTCCTCGCCCTCCCGCTCCCGCAGGAACGCGTCGAACGTCTCCTTCCAGGCGGCCGCGTGCACCACCGCCGTCCTGGTGACGACCCCGTCGAGGTCGAACAGGCAGGCCAGGATCCCGTCGGGCAGACCGAGCTTCGTCATACAGGCACCTTTCCCCGATCATCGGCTTCCAGCCGGTGTCGAGTGCCACATCCGTCGTCCTTACCAACCGGCGAGGTCCCGCCATATTCGACAACCGACGAAGCCCCGTCATCCTTACCAGCCGGCGAGATCCCGTCGTCCTTACCGGCTTACCGGCCGGTGGGGTCCCGTCGTCTCCGTCGGCCGACCGGGTCCCGCCCGTTCCGCCGCCCGGCCGGTGCCGTGCGGCCGGGGGATGGCACACTCGGCCGTGTGCCGCTGACCTTCGACGACCTCCTCGACCGCGCCCGCCGCCTCGCCGCCGGCCGGCGGCGGGCCCTCCTCGGCATCGCCGGCAGTCCCGGAGCGGGCAAGTCCACGCTCGCCGAGCACCTGGTGCGGGCCCTCAACGGCACGGGCGAGCCGTGGGTGGCGCACGTGCCGATGGACGGCTTCCACCTCGCCGACGCGGAGCTGGAGCGGCTGGGACGCCTGGACCGCAAGGGCGCGCCGGACACCTTCGACGCGGCCGGGTACGCGGCGCTGCTGCGCCGCCTGCGCGAGGACGCCGACGGCGAGACCGTGTACGCGCCGGGCTTCGAGCGGGTGCTGGAGCAGCCGCTCGCCGGCGCGATCCCGGTGCCGGCGTCGGCCCGGCTGGTGGTGACGGAGGGCAACTACCTCCTGCTGGACCACGGGCCGTGGGCGCGGGTGCGGCCGCTGCTGGACGAGGTGTGGTTCTGCGAGCTGGAGGAGCGGGAGCGCGTGCGCCGGCTGGTCGCCCGCCACGAGCGGTTCGGCAAGCCCCGCGACGCCGCGGTCGCCTGGGTGCACGGCAGCGACCGGCGCAACGCCGAACTGGTGGCCGCCACCCGGGACCGGGCCGACCTGCTGGTGCCGCCCACGGCGGTGCCGGACCCGTCCGAAGTGCCGGGCGCGGTCGGTTAGCCTGCGCGCGGGGGCCGGACGTCACCGTCCTGTGGTGGGCGCGTCACCGTCCTGACTGGCGCGTCACTGTCCTGGCGGTCGGCTGGACACGGCCTGAACAGGCGCCTCCCGAAAGGCGGTCGGAGCCGCTGGAGGAGGCGGCGCGGCCCGGCGAGCGGATCGGGGCGGCCGGATCGAGGCAGATGGATCGAGGCGGCCAGATCACGGCAGGCAGATCGAGGCGGCCGGGATGAACTTCCCGGGGCCGCGGGCCGTATCCGTGGGCACGGCGGAAGGTCTGCCGGTACGACTGGATGATGCGGTGACGTCGCCGGGGACCGCGGCCGGTGCCACGGCGGGCGTGGCGCCGGTTGCGGGTGCGCGCCCCGGGGCCGTGACCGCGGGGCGGACGATGGCGCACGAACGGCAGCAGGTCCTCGAACCGCAGGCGGGCCCCGGCGGCGGGCCACCCGGGCCGCGACGTTCCCTGCCCGCCCGCCTGCGCGCGGCGGCACGGCGGCGCCGCCGGTGGCTGGTGCCGCTCGTGGTGGCGGTACTGCTGGCCGAGACGGCGGCCGCGGCCCTCACCCAGGCGGCCCGGCAGACCCCCACCATCGACGAGCCGGTGTACGTCGGCACCGCGGCGAGCTACCTGCACGAGCACCGCCTGCGCTACAACCCCGAGCACCCGCCGCTGGGCAAGCTCGTCATCGCGGCCGGGGTCGCCGTCGCCCGCCCGCACTACGACGCGTCCTTCACCGGCGACCAGGGGCGGCTGGGCCGGCACCTGCTGTACGAGTCGGGCAACGACCCGTGGCGGGTGATGCTGTGGGCGCGGCTGCCGGTGATCGTGCTGACGCTGCTGTTCGGGCTGGTGGTGTTCGCCTTCGGCCGCGATCTGGCCGGGACCGCGGGCGGCCTGGCGGCCCTCGCCCTGTACGCCTTCTCCCCCGACGTCCTCGCGCACGGCGCGCTGGCCACGCTCGACGCGCCGGCCACGGGTTTCGCGCTGACCTCGGTGTGGCTGCTGTGGCGGGCGCGGCGCCGCCCCCGCCGGTACCTGCCGCTCGCCGGGGCCGCGCTGGGTGCGGCGGTGGCCACCAAGATGAGCATGCTCCCGGCCGTCCCCGTGGTGCTCCTGCTCACCGTGGTGTCGGTGGCGGCGGCCCGGGGCCGCGGACCGCGTGCCGCGCGGGGCCGGACGCTCGCCCTGGGCGCCGCGGCGGCGGCCGGGGTGGCGGCGGTCGCCGTCGCCGTCGTGTGGGCCTGCTACCTGGCCGTCGACCCGCGGTTGCGCTGGCGGCCCGAGCAGCCGGTGCCCGCCGTGCACGGCCCGCGGGCGCTGCTGGTCGACCTGCTGCCGCTGCCCCCGGCCTACCGGGACGGCATGCGGGTGCAGTTCGGCCTGGAGGACTACCCGTGGCAGGGCTACCTGTTCGGTCACCTGTACACCGGCTCGCGCTGGTACTACCTGCCGGCCGCGCTGCTGGTGAAGACGCCGCTCGGCCTGCTGGTGCTGGGCGCGGCCGGCGCCGTCGCGCTGTGCGCGGTACGGCGGCTGCGCCCGGCGGCGCCGTACGTGCTGCTGCCCGGGGCGGTGCTACTGACCGCGGCGATGCGCTCCTCCCGCGACTTCGGCACCCGCTACGCCCTGTTCGTGCCGATGCTGCTCGCGGTGGCCGCCGGCGCTCTGCTCGCCGTGCGCGGGCGGTGGCCGCGTCCCGCGGTCGCGGCGCTGACCGCGTTCGCGGCGGCCAGTTCCCTGGCGACGTACCCGTTCTATCTCCCGTACGCCAACGAGGCGTTCGGCGGCTCGGCCCGCACCCACCGGCTGCTGCACGACTCCAACGTCGACTGGGGCCAGGATCTCGGGCGGCTCGCCGACCGGCTGCGCGAGAAGTACCCGGGGCAGCGGATCTGGCTGGTGTACAAGGGCAGCGGCGTGCCCGCGTTCTACGGCATCCACGCCGCCGACCCGCGCACGGTCCCGCCGCGCCGGGTGCGCGGGGTGCTGGCGGTGTCCGACTCGGCGGCCGCCAAGGCCAGGGGGCGGCTGGCCGCGCTGCTGGCGACGAGCCGGCCGGTGGACGACGTGGGCCACTCCATCACGATCTACCGGCGCTGAGCCGACGAACGCTCCGCCCGGCCCGGGCACCGCGGGAGCGGCCGCGTCCCGCGGTCCGGCCGGGAACCCGGCCCGGCCGGGTCTGCCGTCCGCCGCGTACCGGCCCGCGGTTCATCCAGGCCTGCGGTCCGTCCAGGCCTGCGGTCCGTCCAGGTCCGCGGTCTGTCCGGGTCTGCGGTCTGTCCGGGTCTGCGGTCCCGTCCCGGCCCGCGGTCTGTCCGGGTCTGCGGTCTGTCCGGGTCTGCGGTCCCGTCCCGGCCCGCGGTCCGTCCGGGTCTGCGGCCCCGTCCCGGCCCGCGGTCCGTCCGGGTCTGCGGCCCCGTCCCGGCCCGCGGTCCGTCCGGGTCTGCGGCCCCGTCCCGGCCCGCGGTCCGTCCGGGTCTGCGGTCCCGTCCCGGCCCGCGGTCCGTCCGGGTCCTCGCCCCGTCGGCGGTGGTCCCGGTGGTCATCGCCCGGGTCGCCGGACCGGCCCAACCGGCCC
Organism: Streptomyces echinoruber; assembly: GCF_014651135.1. GTDB lineage: Bacteria > Actinomycetota > Actinomycetes > Streptomycetales > Streptomycetaceae > Streptomyces > Streptomyces echinoruber. The sequence continues at coordinate 254,472 of NZ_BMWH01000006.1, read as the reverse complement.
CGCCCGCCCCGGAGTTCTCAGCGGCCCGCCCGCCCGGCCCCCGCGTCGGCCGGGGCGTCGAAGGCGGCGGCGCTCACGTGTGTCAGGACGCGACTGGTCACGCGGTAGCGGCCGTTGGGGACGCGGGCCGAGCGGGAGACGCGCACCGTCAGCGGGCCCGCCCACTCGTAGCCGTGGGCCTCGGCGTGCCGGGCCAGGCTGTCGGTGAGGGCCTGGCCCACCCGGCTGCCGTGGCGGGTCAGTTCGTCGTGCACGTAGTCGGCGAGCTCGACCTCGTAGGCGTTGGGCACCACCACCCGCGTCTCGCTGCACACGACGGCGTTGCCGTCGCACTCGCGGCACAGGGCCTCGACGAGTTCGACGGGCTCCTTGTCGGTGATCCGCGCCCAGAGCGCCTCCCACCGGCTCTCCAGGGCCTGTTCCAGCGCGCTCAGTGCGCTCATCGCCTGTCACCTGCCCGAATCGTCATTCCTCCGTGAAGTCCTCGGGGCGCACCTGCGCCTCTTCCAGTGCCTCGCGCAGGGTCCGGCCGGTGCCGCCCTGCGACTCCCGCTCCTCGCGCTGCTCGCGGCCCTCCGGGTCGTCCAGGAAGGCGTCGGTGGTGCCGGTCTTGGACCGGTTCTCCTCGGGGACGGTCATCGCTTGTCCGCTCCTCGCATCGGGGGACCCCGGGCCTGCGGCCGGGGCGTCTGTCGCTGCGGCGGGTTCCCGCACGGGGCGCGGGTATCCATCCGCCCGACCGTTCCGCCCGCCCGTTCCGCCCGCCCGTTCCGCTCGTCCTTCTCCGCCCTCCCTCCCCGTCCTTCCTCCCCATCGGTCCCGGCCGTCCGCTCCTCTATCCCCGGGCGCGGGACGGGTGGCCGGGACCGGCGCGCGGGCCCCTGGCCGCGCGGTGGGGGTGAGCTATGTTGAATCTCCGTGGGACATGAAGGAGGTGCCTGAAGTGCCATCGCCGCAGCAGGCTCGCGCACAGGCATCCGCGATCACCTCGGGAAAGACGGTTCCGGAAGCGGAGGCCGCGCCGACGTCCCAGCTCAGGGAGCTCTTCGACGGCCCCCACCTGTCCCCCGGGCAGCGCCGCATCGCCCAGTACCTGATCGAGAACATCGCCGAGGCCGCGTTCCTGTCGATCACCGAGCTCGCCGACCGGGTCGGGGTCAGCCAGCCCTCCGTGACCCGGTTCGCCGCCGCGGTCGGCTTCAGCGGCTACCCGGCGCTGCGGGAGAAGCTGCAGACCATCGCCCTGCGCACGCTGGCCGGCGGCCCCGGCGCCGACGAGGACCGGGCCAACGAGCTCCAGGCCGCCGTCGACGCCGAGATCGCCAACCTGGAGAACCTCCGCCGCGACCTCGCCGACCCCGGCCGCATCATCGACATCGGCCGCGCGCTGTCGGCGTCGATGCCGCTGACCGTGCTCGGCCTGCGCATCTCCGCCTCCCTCGCCGAGTACTTCGCCTACGCCGCCCGCCGCATCCACCCCGACGTGCGGCTGGTGACGCGGGGCGGTTCCGTCGCCTACGACGCGCTGCTGCAGTCCCGCGAGGCCGGCGGCACCTGGGTGCTGGCGTTCTCCATGCCGCGGCACGCGCAGGAGACGCTCGCCGCCGTGCGCGTGGCGCGGCACGCCGGGCTGCGGGTCGCCCTCGTCACCGACCTGGCGCTCGGCCCGGTGGCCGACGAGGCCGACGCCACCTTCGCCACCGGCACCGGCTCCCGCCTCGTCTTCGACTCCTACGCCGCGCCGGGCGTCCTGTGCGCCGCGCTGCTGCAGGCCATGACCGACGCCGATCCGGAGCGCACCCAGGCCCGGCTGGAGGAGTACGAACAGATCGCCGACCAGCACCAGTTCTTCCTGCGGGACTGACCCGCCGGCCCTCCGGACCCCGGCCACGCACCTCTGGACCCGGCCCGCCACACCTCCGGGCCCCGGCCACGCACCTGCGGATCCGATCCGCCGCGCGCGGACCGGTGGCGTCGTACCGATCTCAGATCCGCATGAATGTTTTCATACGTCTTGCAAAGCGGACGGCATATATAAATACTGCTCACGCGGTCCGGCCCACCGGAACCGCATCCGGCCCGCACCAGCCCGCCAGAAAGCCGACGGACCCGCCCATGCGCACCCCCGCTCCACCCGCCGCACGGGCCTCGTCCACCGCGCAGGGCTCCTGTGCGAACACCCCGAGCCCGGCTCGCCCACCCGCGACGGCGCCCGGGGCGTTCGGCCGGGCGGCGCCGCCGCGCCAGCCCGTGGCGGCCCCGGTCATCCCCTAGGCCGGGGCCGCCCGCCCCGTCGGACCACCCCACACGACGCCGCACACCGGAAGCGATGACCATGCCCCTGACGACCACGCGCATCAGCCCGGACTGGCCCTGCCAGGTCAAGACGCCCGGCAGCTACGACTGGGAGCGCTCGGCGGTCAGATGGCTGCGCGAGCTGGTCCCCGCGCGCTACGCCGGCTATCCGGCGTTCATCCGCCACCCCGTGCTGCTCGCCCGCCACGCCGAACTCCAGGTGCAGCAGGAGATCCGGGTCGCCCGCACCGCCCTGCAGACCGCCCGCGCCGACCTCCCCCGCCACGGCATGCCCGAGTCGGTCATCGAGCACACGATCAAGCTGTACGCGGCGGAGGTGCTGCAGCTGCAGCACATCGCGCGCAGCGTCCGCGCCGTCACCCGGGCCCTGGTGGAGAGCGGCGCCGGCCGCTGACCGCCGGCCGCCGCCGCGCGGGGCATGAGCCGGCGCCCGCGTGGCACACGGGGAAACCATGAGCACCCCCCACGCTCCCCGCGGCGAACCGGTCACCACCGTCTTCACCTGGCAGGTGCGGCCCGGCCACGAGGACGAGTTCCAGGAGTGGACGCACGGCATCACCCGCTGCGCGCGGCGCTTCCCCGGCAACGAGGGCATCGCCTGGCTGCGCCCGGAGGGCGGCCACCGCTTCCACGCGGTGCTGCGCTTCTCCGACCCCCACCGCCTCACCGCGTGGCTCGGCTCCGCCGAACGCGCCGAGTGGCACCGCAGGATCGAACCGGTCGCCACCGAGGTCAGCAGCGAGCGGCAGTCGACCACCGGCATGGAGACGTGGTTCAGCCTGCCCGGCACCACCGTGCAGTCCCCGCCGCGCTGGAAGATGGCGCTCACCACGTTCCTCGGCGCCTATCCCTTCACCCTGCTCGTCCAGTGGCTGGTCACCCCGCGCAGCATGGGCTGGCCTCTGCCTTTGCGGGCCGCCGTGTTCCCGGTGCTCCTGCTGCCCACGCTGACCTTCGCCGTGATGCCGCTGCTGAGCCGGCTGCTGTGGCACTGGCTGTATCCGTCGCCGGACCGCTGACGGCGATGCCGCCGCCCGCGTCCCACCGCCCGCGTCCCACCGGTCGCGTCCCACCGGTCGCGCGACGCCGCGGACCGGGGCACCGCCGCGGCCCGGACGGCGCCGCGGCCGGGGCGGCGCGTCCGGCGCTCCGGCGCTCCGGCGCATCCGGCACATCCGGCGCGGACCGTGGGTGGCCTCACTGCGAGAAACGGCGACGAGGCCGCGATCGAACGCAGCCGCATGTGCCATGCTCGTGGCGTGACGAGCGAGCCCGCGCTGCCCGCGGACTCCGGCGCCGTGCCCGACATGGCGGCGCCGGCGAAGGTCGTGGCCGGGCAGCGTGCCGAAACGGACCGGCTGCAGGATCTGGTCGCCACCTCGGCCGTCCTGGAGCGGGCCAAGGGTGCGCTGATGACGCTGACCGGGTGCTCGCCGAACGCGGCGTACGAGGAGCTGCTGCGGCGGGCCAGGGCGGGCGCCCGCACGCTGCTGGAGGAGTGCTGGATCACCCTCGGGTCCCTGACGCCCCCGTTCCTCGGCGGTGCGGCGTCGGAGACCCCCGTGGACGAGGCGGAGGAGGCGCCGCCCCGTCCGCCCGCGGCCCTGGACCGCGCGGACGCCGCCGTCCTCGCCCGCCTCGGCCTGGCCCTGGTCCACGTGGCCACCCCGCAGGACCTCGCCCGGCAGCTGCTGGAGCACCTCAGGCCGGCCGTGGCCGCGGACGCGGTGCTGATCTACCGGCGGCCGCCCTCGGGCGGGCTGGAACTGACCGGGTACGCCGGTGTCGAGGACACCCTCGCCGACCAGTGGCGCCGGATACCGCCGGTGAGCGGGATCGTCGCGCTGGACGTGCTCGCGACCCGCGAACCGCGCTGGCTGGAGGACGCCGGGCAGGACCGGAAGCGGTACCTGCTGATCGGCGACCCGCCCGACCGGTGGCGGGCGCGCGCCTGGCTGCCGGTGGTGACGGGTGACGTCGCCGACGTGGCGATCGGCGTGCTGCGCCGCCGCAGCGGGCCGTTCACGCCGCGCGCCCGGGAGCTGCTGCTGGCCGCCACCCGGCTCTGCGCGGGCCGGATCAGCGCCTTCGGCACGCGCCCGCGCCTGCCCGCGGGGGGCACCGGCACCGTCGTCCAGTCCCTCTTCGACGCCCTGCCGGGCACCACCCTGCTGCTCTCCCCGCTGCGCGCGCCGACCGGCGAGGTCGTCGACTACCGTATCGACGCGGCCACCCCCCACGCCGTGGACGTGGTCGGACGCGCCGGGCGGGAGCTGCTCGGCCTGCGCGTGCTGGAGTGCTGGCCGGCCATCGCCGGGAGCCCGCTGTGGCAGGGCTGGCTGACGGTGCTGGACACCGGCAAGCCGTACGAGGGCGAACCGTTCGCGCGGCAGGACGCCGCGGCCGGCGGCCGGGAGCTCGCCGCGTACTCGGTGCGCGCGGTCCGCCTGGAGGGCGGTGACGCGCTGGTGGTGACCTGGGTGCGGCACGACTCCTCCGACCGGCGGGAGCAGCGCCTGGCGGACCTGCAGCGGCTGGGCAACGTCGGCTGGGCGACCTGGAACCTCGCCACCCGCGAGATCACCTGGTCCTCGCAGGTGTACACGCTGTTCGACCGGGACCCGGCGCAGGGCCCGGCCGCCCTGGAGGAACTGGCGGGCCTCGCCCTGCCCGAGGACGCGCCGCAGCTCTCCGCCGCCGTGCACCGGCTCCTGACCGAGGGACGGCCCTTCGACGTGCCGTTCCGGATCCGGGCCCGTACGGCCGGCGGGGTACGGCATCTGCGGGCCGTCGCCGAGGTGGTGCCGGACGACCGGGGCACGCCGCTGGAGGTGCACGGCATCGTGCAGGACCTCACCGCGCAGCGCAGCGCGGAGCTGGCGCTGGTGGAGAGCGAGCGGGCGATCCTGGCGCAGCACGGCGTGCTGCAGGCGGAGCGCACGCTGGCCGGGCGGCTGCAGCACGCGCTGCTGCCGCTGCCGCGCCACCCGGTCGACCTGGCCGGGCTGCGGGTGGAGGTCGCCTACCTGCCCGCCCAGTCGGGCATCCACGTCGGCGGCGACTGGTTCAGCGCCATCCCGCTGCCCGACGGCGACGCCCTGTTCGTCGTCGGTGACGTCACCGGGCACGGCCTGGACGCCGTCGCCACGATGGCCCAGCTCCGCTTCACCGCCAAAGGCATGATCATCACCGGTTCGTCGCTGACGGACGCGCTGTCCCGGCTCAACACGCTGCTGCTGCACACCCGGGACAGCCACGCCAACGCGACCATGGTGCTGGCCCGCTACCACCCGGACGAGCGCCGGCTGCGGTGGGCGCAGGCGGGCCACCTCCCGCCGCTGCTGCTGCGCGACGGCCGCGCCCGCTACCTGGACCGCCCGCGCGGCGTGCTGCTGGGCGCCACGCCGTCCCCGGTGTTCGAGGAGGCTCAGGTGCGGCTGCGGGCCGGCGACCGGCTGCTGCTGTACACCGACGGGCTGGTCGAGCGGCCGGGCGAGGGCCTGGACGCCGGCCTGGACCGGCTCGCCGGGGCCGCCGCAGGCCCCGGCGACGGGCAGCACTCGCTCAGCCCGCTGCTCGCGGCGATGCTGGAGGGCGAGTGGCGCGACGACGTGTGCGTCGTGGACATCCGCGTCCCGGACACCGGCTAGGTTCCCCGGGTTCTGCATCTCCCCTCCCGCCGCCCGGAGTTCGGCGGTCGGTCCCGGCCGGGCGGCGGGAGGGCGGTCAGTCGTCGTCGCGGTGCCGGACGTACCAGACGGCTCCCACGACGAGGGCCAGGAGGAACACGGCCGGCAGCAGCAGGCCGGGGATGCGGGAGCCGCTCATGGGCACGGCCTTCGGTTCGGAGCGGCCGGCGCGGCACGGGCCCCGCCGGATCGGACACGGCTCCTGTGCCCGGCCGCGGCGCGCGCCACTCCCGCCGCCGCGGGTTTTCACGCGATGGTGCGGTGCCCGGGGCCCGGTGCTCAGTGGGCCGGGTGCTCAGTGAGCCGGGTGCTCAGTGGGCCCGGTGCTCAGTGGGCCGGGTGGCCCGGCCGGATGGTGACGGCGTCGGACAGGCGCAGCAGCGGTGTCCCGTCCCGCCGCTCCCCGCCGACCTCGACCGGTTCCAGGACGAACCCCACGTGGTCGCCGCCGTCGGTGCGCCGCACGACCCGGCCGACGAACCACGCCGCCGCGTCCCGCAGCACCACCGCCCCGCCGTATCCCCGCACCCAGTCGGTGCGGGCGAGCTTGTCCTCCTCGTCCCCGGTGCGGCCGCCGAAGAGCTCGGCCAGGTCGCGCTGGTCCCGGGTGAGCAGGTGCACGGCGAGGACGTCCGCGCGGCAGGCCACCCGGAAGGTCCGGTTGACCCGCGACAGCCACACCGCGTACCGCAGCGGGCTGATCGAGCACTGCGAGGAGAACCCGACCAGGCAGCCGTCCCGCTCCCCGTCGGCCGCGGCCGTCACCACGCACATGTCGGGGTCCAGCCGTCCTGTGAACACGTCCGTATCAGCCATGTTCCGCTGCTACCCCGGTTCCTCCGCGCCATCTCGGCCGGCCGCCGGTCAGGCCCACCGGTCAGCCCCACCGGTCAGGTGCGGGACTCCAGCGCGCGGCGGGTGTCGTCGCCGTAGACGCCGGTCTCGTCGCCGACGATGCCGTACCACTCCTGGAAGCGGGCCACGGCCGCCTCGAGAGCGGCGTCGTAGCGGCCGTCGGTGGAGCCGCCGGTGTAGACGTCCGGGACGCGCAGCAGGCGTTGCTGCAGGTCGGCGACCTGGGGGCCGGTGTCCCCCCGGCGCAGGGTGCCGGCTCCGTCCGGGTCCGCGGGCGCGGCGGAGGCGGATGCGGTGACAGGGACGGACGCGGTGACGGTGGCAGTTGCGGTGGCGGTGGCGGTGGCGGTGGTGGGATTCGGCGCCGGGGGCGCGGTGGACGCGTGGGGGGCCGCCGCCGCGGCGGCGTGGCGGTGCGGCGGCAGCAGGGCGGCGGCACCGAAGCCGACGAGCGCCGCCGCGGCGACGACGAGGACGGCGAGGACGGCGCCCGTCCGGCGCGGGACCGCGCCGGACGGGCGGCCGGAGGTGCGCGGGGCCTCGGGGACGGGCGGGAGTTCCCGGGTGTCGTCCTCGGCGCCGGGGTGCGGCTGCGCGGGCGGCCCGGCCGGGGGGCCGCCGGCCGTCAGCTCGTCCAGCTCCCGCATGAGTTCGGCGAGGGTGTCCGTACGGCGGGGGCGGATGACGCGGATGGGTTCCAGGGGCGGCCGGGCGGTGCCGGCCGGTCCCGGGTCGGAGGGTGTCGACACGCTGCACTCCTTCGCTGCGGTGCGCTCTGCGATGTGCTCTGCGGTGTGCGCGGTGTGCTCGGCCGTGCACGGGCGGTCCATCCCCGCGCAGTGATACGTACCGGGCGCCCGCGTGGTTCAGCGCGGCCCCGGCCACCGCCTCAGGAGCGCACTGAGTTCCCTGTTCTTGCCATTCGGCAGCACTGAGTGCCATTCGGCGCGGCCGGGTGCTACGTTCCCGTTCATGAGCTCCAGCAGTGCGGCACCCCGCCGCAACGACAAGGCCGAGAAGGTCGAAAAGGCCGAGAAGGTCGAAAAGGCTGAGAAGCCGCCGATCCGGGACGCCCTGATCGCCGCGGCCTTCCAGTTGTTCCTGGAGCGCGGCTTCGAGCAGACCACGGTCGACGACATCGTCGCCCTCGCCGGGGTGGGGCGGCGGTCGTTCTTCCGCTACTTCCCCTCCAAGGAGGGCGTGGTCTTCCCCGACCACGAGCGGTGCCTGGCCGACACCACGGCCTTCCTGGCCGCCGGGGAGGAGGACGAGGACCCGGTACGGCGGGTGTGCGACGCGGCCCGCCTGGTGCTGCGCATGTACACCGAGAACCCGGCATTCTCGGTGCAGCGCTACCGCCTCACCAAGAAGGTGCCGGGGCTGCGGGCGTACGAGCTGTCGGTGGTGTGGCGCTACGAGCGGGCGTTCGCCGGGTACCTGCGCGGCCGGTTCGCCGGCCTGCCCGACGGGACGCTGCGGGCCGACGTGATCGCGGCCGCCGTGGTCGCCGCGCACAACAACGCGTTGCGCTCCTGGCTGCGCGCGGACGGGGAGGGCGACGCCGAGGCGGCCGTGGACCGGGCGCTGCGGTACGTGCAGGAGGCCTTCGGCGGCACGGATGCGTCCGGTGCCGCGGAGGGCGGGCGCCCGGACGGCCGCGACGACGTGGTGGTCGTCGTGTCGCGGCGCGCGGCACCGCTGTGGCGGGTGGTGCAGGAGATCGAGTCCGCGCTCGGCCGCGACTGAGTCCGGCGCCGCCGCCGGGTGCCGCCGGGAGATCCGCGAAAATCGAGGGTACGCAGTACCTTTACGAGTGGCACTGCGTGCCATACTCTGACCTCGTGCACGGTGGCACGCCAGCCGCGCACGTGCGTGCACGGGTGACCGCGCACGCGGGATTCCGGCCGAGCGCAGGCGATCATCCGCGCCAGGACAGGGAGTTGACCAGCGTGTACCAGCACTCAGCACATGCCGCGCACCCGGCAGCCGGCGCCCCGGCGGGCGTCCTCGAGCCCGAGGCCCCCGGCGGGGAGGCCCTGTACTACCAGCGCTGCACCTGGTGCGGCACCGCGATGTACCACCGCGTGCTGTGCCCGGTGTGCCGGGGCAGCGACCTGCGCACGGAGCGCAGTGCGGGCACCGGCACGGTCCGCCACTCCACGGTGGTGCACCGCAACACGCCCGCCGCGCGCAACGTGTCGCTGATCGAGATGGCCGAGGGCTTCGTCGTCCGCGGCCGCGTGATGGGTCCCCCCGTCGGCATCCACTGCGGGGACCGGGTGCGGCTGTCCACCGCCAAGGACCCGGTGCGCGGCGAGCCGGTCTTCCAGCTGGTCGACGAGCCCTACCGCGCCTGGAGCTGACGGCTTTCTCCGTCCGCCCCCAGGCTCCCGTGGCGCGGTGCCGCGCCGTGTCCGCACAACGCCGCCGTCCCGTCGGGGAGTTGACGACGACGGTACCGCGGGAGCACCGGCACGCCGGGCCGCCACGCGCCAACGGTGCGCGCGGTCGGCGGAGTTCCGCCCGACGGCACCCGCGGCACCCGCATCCGGGGACGCGGCGGTGACGGGAGCGCGCCGGGACGGCGCGGAGCCGGCGCGCGTGGCCCGCCGTGCCGTACGGCCGACGGCTCCCCGAGGACGCCTCCGGCGTGCCCGCCGCCCGCGAACGGGCCCTTCACCGGGGTCGCCCGCCCTCTTTCGGGGGATCATCCTGTAAGACGGCACGGGCGACAGGGAGCTGCGGTGTGAGCACGAACAACGGGGACGACGGAGACGGCGGGGAAGACGGGGACGCGGTACGGGCGGCGAACGGCGGCGGGACACCGCCGGGCGCCGCGGAGGTGGCGTGCGACGAGTCCGGCTCGGACGGGGAGAACCTCACCACCGGCAACACCGACGTCTTCGCCCACGCCAGCGTGTGCATGCCGCTCGCCGAGGCGGCGGCGTACGTGCAGGAGGTCCGGGACCGGATCCGCTCGCCGGCGGAGGAGTACAAGGCCACCCACCTGTTGCGGGAGAAGCACCGGGCGGTGCTGGAGTGGTTCCTCTCCCCCAGCGGCCCGCTGCACGGGCGGGCCCATGTGGACCTGACGGAGAAGGCGTTCTTCGTCGTCGAGCGGGCGGTGACGCTGCTGCTCGGCGGGGCGGCGGACGCGGCGGCCCCGTTCCGGGCGGGCCCGGAGGTCCTCGACGCGGCGGCCCTGTTCCGGGCGGGTGCGGAGGTCTTCGGGGAGAGCGCGTGGCGACGCTTCCTGGCGGCGTCGAACGGACTGCTGCGCGGCCGCAACGCCGGCGACCCGGCGGCGCCGGTCGAGAACTTCTTCCACGCGCTCGGCGCGCTCGACCGCACCCGGGCCAGCGCGGAGGCGGCGGACGTCCTGGCCCGGCTCGCGGCGGCGCGCCCGCGCGCGGGGGCGGTCCGCTCGGGTCTGGTGCTCGCCCCGCGGACGGCCGTGCCCGTCCTCAACCCGTTGGTGCCCGCCCTGCTGCGCACCGCCGCCCACTGGAGCGCGGACGGCCGTGCCGTGCGGCTCGTGCACGACGAGCAGAACGTACTGACCCCGGACCGCGTCGCCCGGATCGTGCACGAGGCCCGGCGGGCCGGGATCCCGCTGGCCGGGCTGCGGCTCGTCGACTCCCGCCGGGACGCCCGCGTCCAACTCGCCGACTTCCTCGCCGGCATCGCCCGCAAGCTCGCCTCCGACGAGCTCAACGGCCGCGGCGAGGCGGCCCTGACCGCGCTGCTGCGGCCCTACGTCGGCCCCGACTCCGTCTGGGGCGACCGGCGCAGCTGGTACCGCCTGGGCCCGGTCGCGACCGAGCCCGGGGCGGCCCGGGAAGCGCTCCCCGGCCACCGCGTCGGTTCCGGGCCCGCCCCGGTACGCGCCCAACACCTGTGAGTGCGCGCGCAACACCCGTGCCCGCACGTGCCGCGATGAAGACCCGCGCGCTGAACACGCCCGCGTTCCGGCACGTATGGAGGTGAGGGGCGCTCGACGACCGGAGTGCCCCGCGGTGTCGACGCCGCACGTTCGCAGGTTCGGGAGCCATCCATGAGGCACGCACGACGACGGTTCGTCAAGCGAGTGGTACGGCTGGCGGCCGTCGGCGGACTCCTGCTCGGGGGCGTGATGGTCACCCAGGCCGTGGCGAGTGAACCGCCCGGCACCACCGCCGCTCCGCGCACCCTGGCGAAGCCGGCCGCCGGCGTCGGCGAGCAGCTCGTCTCCCGGCTCGGCACGGACCGCACGGCGGGCACCTGGATCGCCGCCGACGGGCGGCCGGTCGTCGCCGTCACCGACGCCCGTGCGGCGGCACAGGTGCGGCAGGCCGGGGCCGAGGCGAAGATGGTGCACCACAGCATGCGCCAACTCAAGGCGGCGGCGGCCGCGTTGCGGGCCGCACCCCGGGTGGCGGGCACGGCCTGGTCGGTGGACTACCGGACCAACGAGGTGGTGGTGCAAGGCGACCGGACCGTCTCCGCCGCCGACTGGTCCCGGCTGACCCGTGTCGCCCACGGCATCGGCGGCTACGTCCGCATGGAGCGCACCCGGGGCGCCTTCACCACCCGGCTCAACGGAGCGCAGCCCATCCTGTCCACGAACGGGCGCTGCTCGGCCGGCTTCAACGTCACCGACGGGCGCAGCGACTTCATCCTCACCGCCGGGCACTGCGGGCCCACCGGCTCGATCTGGTTCGCCGACAACCAGGGCGCGCGGCAGCTCGGCAAGACGGTCGCCGGCACGTTTCCCGGCAGCGACTTCTCCCTCGTGCAGTACGCCGACGGCCGGGCCGGCGACGGGGCCGACGTGGTGGCGGTCGGCGGCGGCAAGGGCGTACGCATCACCGGGGCCGGCGAGGCGGCCGTGGGGCAGCGGGTGTTCCGCAGCGGCAGCACCAGCGGGCTGCACGACGGCGAGGTGACCGGGCTGGACGCGACCGTGAACTACCCGGAGGGCACCGTCACCGGCCTGATCCAGACCACGGTGTGCGCCGAACCCGGCGACAGCGGCGGCCCGTTGTTCTCCGAGGGGATCGCCCTCGGGGTGACCTCGGGCGGCAGCGGCGACTGCGCGAGCGGCGGGACGACGTTCTTCCAGCCGGTGACCAAGGCACTGTCCGCGCTCGGCGTGAAACTGATCGTCTCGGCCCAGGAGACCACCGGCCGGACCGGCTCGCCCTCCGCCACGCCCGGCTCCTCGGGCGCGCAGGGCGGCGCGGCGGCCCCCGGCTCGGCCGCGCCCGGTGCGACGGCGCCGATGACGGGCGGCGCGTCGGGCACCACGCTGCTGTCCCGCCTCACCGACCGCCGCAACGCCGGCCCCGGGCTGCTGGTGATCGCGGGCAGCCTGATCGCGCTGGTGGCGACCCGGTACATCCGCGCGGAGCAGGACCGCAGGGACTTCCGGCGCCACTACTCGACGATGTGGGGGTGACGGGCCGCCGGGCCGGCCGGGAACGGCGCCGGGGGAACGGCACCGGCCCGGCTCGCGCCGACACGGCGGGGCGGCCGGGCGGCGGACCGCCGAAGTGATCGAGAGTGATCGAAAGGAATCGAAGGAGTTCACGACGCCGCGGCGGACGGCGGGGGCCGCGCGAGAAGGGCGCCGGCCCGCTCAGGGGGTACCCCGCCGCGGAAATCCGGGCCGGGGCGGGGTAGGCGGTCAGGCGGCCTTCGCCGGGCGCGGCAGGGCGGCCGCCCATTCCAGGACGAGCCGCCGGTACTCCTCGCGCTGCTCGACGCTCAGTGTCCCGCCCGACCGGAGCCACAGGGCCCGGATCTCCTCGTTGACCTCGGCAGCCGATCGCTCGGAGACGGGTTCAGGAGTGGTGGACATGCTGTGAAGCATACGGGGCCCGGCGTGAAGGCGGAGTGAGTAAAAACCGAACAACACGGATATCGCGGACGTGTCGCTGCTCACGTCCCACGGGCTTGTCCCCGGCGGGAGTTGCGCAGGTCACGCCTCCACGGCGCCGAGCACCAGAACCTGGATGGCCAGCACGGCGGCGCCGCGCGCCCAGTCGTGGAAGTCGGAGACCCTGACCTCCAGGTCGACGGGTGCGGCCATCGGATGACGGTGCGCGCGCAGCGTGGTGCGCACCGTGTCGCCGGCCACGTCCATCAGCCCCACGCCCTCACCGGCCAGCAGGATCTTCTGCGGCATGACGAAGTTGGCGATCTGGGCGACGAGGATGCCCAGGGCCCGGGCCGCCTCGCCGACGACCCGGGCGGCCATGGGTTCACCGGCGGCGGCGCCGGCGAGGATCTCCTCGTAGGTCGTCTCCCGGCCGGTGGCGGCCTGAACCTGGTAGCGGATGCTGGGGATGGTCAGCAGGGAGACGGCGCTGCCGCGCTCGCCGGTGGGGGTGAGCGGGCCGTACGGATCGATGATCCAGTGCCGCCCGAACCCGCGGTCCTCCTCGGCGCAGGGCACCCGCCTGCCGCCCAGCACCAGCCCGTAGCCGAGGCCGGCGCCGATGGTCAGCACGACGAACCGGTCCAGGCCGCGGCCGGCGCCGAACCAGGTCTCGGCCTCGACCAGGGCGGCGACGTCGTTCTCCACGACGGCCGGCAGCCCGGTGCGCTCCTCCACCAGTGCGGCCAGCGGTACGTCGCGCCAGTGCAGGAAGGGCGACTCGGCGACCACCGACCGCTCCCGCACCAGTCCGCCCACGCCGATGCCGACGCCCCCCAAGGGCGGGAAACCGGCAGCCAGCTCGCCGGTCATCGCGGCCAGCAGGTCGGCCACCCGGCCGGGGTCGTGGGTGGTCAGGGGGCGGTCGAGGCGGGCGACGATGTCGCTGCGCAGCGTGGTGACGACGCCGTAGACCATGTCCTCGGTGACCTTGAAGCCGACGAAGAAGCGGGAGTCGGCGACGACGTCGAGCGGCTGCGAGGGGCGCCCCTGGCGGCCGGCGGCCGGGGCGCCGTTCTCGGGCGTCTCGACGAGCAGGCCGGACTCGATCAGCGGCTTGGTGAGCCGGGTGAGGCTGCCGGCCGACAGGCCGAGCCGCCGGGCGAGCTCGGTGCGCGACAGCGGCCCGTGCACCAGCACCTCGATCGCCACCGCGCGTTCGCCCGGGCTCAGCGGCAGCCAGCTGGCCATGCGTGCGGTCATGGACGTCGCACTCCCCCAATTTTTTTCGTCACGAAATCAACGAGGTCACTGTAAGGCCGGAATCCTCCGAGACGAAAGATTTCTGCACACCTCTTGACGCGTTGATTCTTCCGCACTGAAAGTAAGTGGCCATCCAGGACGAGCCGCCGCGGACGAGGGAGTCACCGATGACCATCGCCTCCAGCAGCCCTCCGCCCAGTCTGCCGCTGCGCGGTGCGGAGGGAGCCCCGACCACACCGACGGCACGCGGGGCGAGGACGCGCGAGGACGGGGGCGACGGGCGCCTGGCGGCGCTGTTCGTCGCCCCGGCGATGCTGGGCTTCCTCGTCTTCCTGCTCTGGCCGACGCTGCGGGGCATCTATCTCAGCTTCACCCGCTACAACCTGCTGACCCCCGCGGAGTGGGTGGGTCTGGACAACTACGTCCGCATGGTCAACGACCCCATCTTCTGGAACTCGCTGTGGGTCACCGTCGAGTACGTGGTGATCAACATCGGGGTGCAGACCGTCGCCGCGCTGGCCATCGCCGTACTGCTGCAGCGGCTGTCGCAGTCGGCGGTGCTGCGCGGGATCGTCCTCGCGCCGTACCTGCTGTCGAACGTCGTCGCGGGCATCGTCTTCCTCTGGATCCTCGACACCCAGCTCGGCATCGGCAACGAGATCATCGGGGCGCTCGGCTTCGACCACATCCCGTTCCTCGCCGACGAGCACTGGGCCATCCCGACGATCGCCCTGATCAACGTGTGGCGGCACGTCGGCTACACCGCGCTGCTGCTCTTCGCCGGTCTGCAGGCCATCCCCAACGACATGTACGAGGCGGCGAAGGTGGACGGCGCCGGCGAGTGGCGGATGTTCTGGCGGATCACGCTGCCGCTGCTGCGTCCGGTGCTGGCGGTCGTGCTGATCATGACGGTGATCGGTTCGTTCCAGGTGTTCGACACGGTCGCCGTGACCACACAGGGCGGTCCGGCCAACGCCACCAACGTGCTCCAGTTCTACCTCTACGGCGCCGCCTTCGGCCGCTTCCAGTTCGGCTACGCCTCGGCGATGTCGGTCGCCCTGCTGGTGGTGCTGACCGCGATCACGATCATCCAGTACCGGCTCACCCGGGCCGGCCGGACCGACCTCGGCTGACGGAAGGGAGTTGACCGACATGGCTGCCGTGGCCACCACCACGCCCCCCGTGCGCGTACGGCGCAGGCCGTCCGTCGGCCGGATCGCCGCCTGGACGGTGATGGGCGCGATCGTCCTCGTGACGCTGCTGCCGTTCTACTGGATCCTGCGCACCGCGCTGTCGGCCAACCCCGCGCTCGCCGCGCACCCCGGCGACCCGCTGCCCGTGGACTTCACGCTCGGGGGCTTCGAGCGGGCCCTCGGCCTGCAGTCCACCGCTGAGGCGATCGCCCAGGGCGGTGCGGGCGGCGGGCTGAAGTTCTGGCGCTACCTGCTCAACTCGGTGTTCGTCTCCACGCTGATCACCGTCTGCCAGGTGTTCTTCTCCGCGATGGCCGCGTACGCCTTCGCGCGGCTGCGCTGGCGCGGCCGGGACAAGGTGTTCGCGCTGTTCCTGGCCGGCCTGATGGTGCCGTCCATCTTCACGCTGCTGCCGAACTTCGTGCTCATCAAGCAACTCGGCCTGGTGGACAGCCTGCTGGGCATCGCACTGCCGACGATGTTCATGACGCCGTTCGCGGTCTTCTTCCTGCGGCAGTTCTTCATGAACATCCCCCGCGAGGTGGAGGAGGCGGCGCTGCTGGACGGCGCCGGGAAGATCCGGGTCTTCTTCAAGGTGATGCTGCCGATGGCGTCCACCCCGATCCTGACGCTGGGCGTGCTGACGTACATCACGTCCTGGAACGACTACTTCTGGCCGCTGATGGTCTCCTACAGCGACAGCTCGCGGGTGCTCACCGTGGCCCTGGCGATCTTCCGGGCGCAGACCCCGCAGAGCGGCTACGACTGGTCCGGTCTGATGGCGGCGACGCTCATCGCCGCGCTGCCGATGCTGGTGCTCTTCGCCTGCTTCGCCCGCCGGATCGTCAGTTCCATCGGCTTCACCGGGATCAAGTGAGGGGACAGACATGCGAATTCGTACAGTCGCTGCGCTGACGGGCGCGCTCGCGCTGTCCCTGACCGGGTGCGCGAACGGCAATGGCGCCCAGGGCAGCGGGCCGAACACGGTGACGTACTGGCTGTGGGACGCCAACCAGCTGCCCGCCTACCAGGCCTGCGCCAAGGGCTTCGAGAAGGAGAACCCGGGCCTGAACGTCCGGATCACCCAGCTGGGCTGGGACGACTACTGGACCAAGCTGACCGCGAGCTTCATCGCGGGCACCGAGCCGGACGTGTTCACCGACCACATCCAGAAGTTCGGCCAGTTCGCCGACCTGAAGGTGCTCGAGCCGCTGGACGACCTCGGCATCAACCCCTCCGACTACCAGAAGGGGCTGGCCGACAACTGGATCGCGCAGGACGGGCACCGCTACGGCGCCCCCAAGGACTGGGACACGGTCGCCCTCTTCTACAACAAGAAGATGACCGACCAGGCCGGGCTCACCCCCGAGAAACTCAACAGCCTGGACTGGAACCCGAAGGACGGCGGCAGCTTCGAGAAGGCGATCGCCCACCTCACGATCGACGCCAAGGGCCGCCGCGGTGACGAGCCGGGCTTCGACAGGAACCACGTCAAGGTGTACGGCCTGGCCACCAACGGCGCCGGATACGGCGACGGGCAGACCCAGTGGAGCCCGTTCACCGGCTCCACCGGCTGGAACTACACCGACAAGGCACGGTGGGGCACGAAGTACCAGTACGACAGCAAGACCTTCCAGTCCACCATCAAGTGGTACTTCGGCCTGGCGAAGAAGGGATACCTCGCCCCGCTGACGGCCTACAGCGGCGGCGCCAACCAGGCCAACGCGCAGGTGGCCTCCGGCAGGGCCGCGATGGCCTTCGACGGCGCCTGGATGATATCGACGTACTACGGCTTCAAGGGCGTCAAGATCGGTACCGCGTTCACGCCGGTCGGCCCCAGCGGCAAGCGGGCCACCATGATGAACGGCCTGGCCGACTCGATCACCAGGAACGCCCGCAACAAGCCGGGCGCGATCAAGTGGGTGAAGTACCTGTCGTCCGACAAGTGCCAGAAGACGGTGGGCCGTTACGGCATCGTCTTCCCGGCCACGCCCGAAGGCACCCGGGCCGCGATCGCCGCCTACCGGAAGAAGGGCATCGACGTCACGGCCTTCACCCGGCCGGTCGCCGACAAGAAAAACTTCAGGACCTTCACCTACCCGATCACGGACTACGCGGCCGATGTGACCGCGCTGATGGCGCCGGCCATGCAGGCGGTCTACAACGGCAGCGCGCCGGTGGGCAGCCTGAAGAAGACCACCGCCCAGATCAACCTGATCCTCTCCCAGTGAGTCAGCAGTCCCGACCAGTGAAGGGCACGCATCCATGACCTTCTCCCTCGGCATCGTCGGCGCCGGGCAGTTCGCCGGCTCGTTCGCCAAGCTGTTCCAGGCGCACCCCGGCGTCCGCGACGTCCACGTCACCGACCTGCTCCCGGAACGGGCCGAGCGGCTCGCCGCCGCGGAGGGCCTGGCCGGCACCTTCCCCTCCTACGAGGCGATGCTGGAGTCCCAGGACGTCGACGCGGTGGCGATCTTCACCCAGCGCTGGACGCACGGCCCGCTGGTGCTGCAGGGCCTGAACGCCGGCAAGCACGTGTACTCGGCGGTGCCCATGGCGATCACCGTGGAGGAGATCGCGGCGATCATCGACGCGGTCAGGGCGACCGGGCTGACGTACATGATGGGCGAGACCAGCCAGTACAACCCGGCGACGGTGTACGCCCGCGAACGGATCGCCGAGGGCGCCTTCGGGCGGCTGTTCTACGCCGAGGGCGACTACGTCCACGACATGGACCTGGGCTTCTACGACGCCTACCGCTACAGCGGCGGCGAGGACTGGAAGGCCACCGCCAGCTACCCGCCGCTGCTGTACCCGACCCATTCCGTCGGCGGCGTGCTCGGGGCCTGGCGGACGCACGCGGTGAGCGTGTCCGCGATCGGTGTCGTCGACGACCGCGGCGACGGCGTGTTCGACAAGGAGGTCAGCCGGTTCGGCAACGACTTCTCCAACGCCACCGCGCTGTTCGAGGTGGCGGGCGGCGGCTCGTTCCGCACCAACGAGTTCCGCCGGGTCGGCTACCCCTCGCACATCCGCGAGTCCCGTTTCCGCTTCTTCGGCACCGAGGGGAGCATGGAGCAGCTCGCCACGGTCGCCCTGTGGCAGGACAAGGAGGGCGTGAAGGACATCTCCGAGCTGCTGGAGCCCAAGCCCACCCTGGCTCCCGACGACCCGTCGCTGCAGCACGTGGCGCCCGAGCTGCGGGCCGCCTTCACCTCGGGCTCGGCCCCGATCCACGACCGTTCCCGGCTGCCGCGGGAGTTCGACCACCTGCCCAACGGGCACGAGGGCAGCCACCACTTCCTGGTGGACGACTTCGTCACCGCGGTCAACACCCGCAGCCTGCCCCCGGTGAACGCGTGGGTCGCGGCCCGCTACACCCTGCCGGGGATCGTCGCGCACCAGTCCGCCCTGCGGGGCGGAGTCCGGCTGGAGATCCCCGACTTCGGGGACGCCCCCGAGGCGTGACGTCCCCTCCGTACGGTCCGGCCGGGTGCCCGTGCCGCGTCAGGTGCCCGGCTTGCGGCCGTAGACGTACACGTCGTCGCCGGTCTTCAGCAGCGACCAGTACTTCTTGGCGTCGGCGGTGGTCATGTTGACACAGCCGTGCGAGCCGGGCGGATTCCACATGCTGAGGTTGACCGAGTGGAAGGCCTGCCCGCCGTCGAAGAACTGGCTGTAGGGCATGGGCACGTGGTAGACCGTCGACACGTGGTCGATGTCCCGCCAGTAGATCTTCTTCAGACCGGTGCGGGTCTCGTACCCGTCGCGCCCGGTGCGCACCGGCACGGGGCCGTACACCAGCCGGCTGCCGTCCTGGATCCAGCTGAGCTGGAGCGTGAGGTTCACGCAGGCGATACGGCCCTTGTCGGTGGGGCACTTGCCGTCCTTGTTGGGGTTGTTCCCCACGGCCTTCTGCTTG
This sequence comes from Streptomyces echinoruber, assembly GCF_014651135.1. GTDB lineage: Bacteria > Actinomycetota > Actinomycetes > Streptomycetales > Streptomycetaceae > Streptomyces > Streptomyces echinoruber. Next base: position 235,377 of record NZ_BMWH01000006.1, on the reverse strand, counting down.
TTCATCAGGTCCATCACGCCCCAGGTGACCGGGCCGGCGTAGCCGATGGCGGGCGTGATGCCGTGCTTGTTCTGGAAGGCCTGGATGGCCTTGCAGTCGGCGGAGGACTGCCTGCCGTCCACCGGGCGGCCCAGGAACTTCTCCACCTGCTTCTGGTACGGCCCGGTCTGCGTCGTACAGCTCGCGGCCTGCGCCGGTGCGGCGCCCAGGGCGAGTGTGAGCGGCGCCACCAGCGCGGTGGCACCCAGCGCCGCGGCGCCTCGTCTGCGTGCGGTTCCCATCGTGTGCGGCCTCCCCCTCCGTGCGGTCGTCGGATCGCATCCCGCGGTCCCTGTACGTTAGACCCGCGTCCGGGGGCATCGGTTGTAGGGGGGTCGGCCTGGGACGAAACGGTGACACACGTCCCCGCCCGGGCGGTTCGGGCGGGGATGCGCGCGTCAGCGGTATCCGGTCGTGTCCGCCGGCCGGCCCGCGTCCTGGACCTCCACCAGGTAGCGCCACGCGTCGGGGCGGCTGCCGTCGAGGTCGGTGAAGCCGTAGACCTGGGCGAGGCCGCCGCTGGAGAGCGACCGCCCGTTGAAGCGGGCCCGGTCGGGGTCGGCGGCGAGGGCGGCGACGGCGCGGCCGACGTAGCGGGGCGTCTCGGAGATGGCGAAGTGGGGGACGCGGTCGAGGGCCTCGCGCCAGGTCTCCTCGGTGACGCCGAAGTGGTCCAGCATCATCTCCGAGCGCAGCCAGCCGGGTGTGAGCGCGACGGCGGTGGCGCCGCGCGGGCCCAGTTCGTGGCCGAGGGCGAAGGCCATGCGCAGTACGGCCGCCTTGGCCAGGTCGTAGAAGAAGGACACCCGGTAGGTGGTGCGGTTGTACTCCTCGGTGCCGTCGGTCATCTCGACGACCAGACCTCCGGGGTGGCGGAGCAGCAGGGGCAGGGCGTGGTGCAGGGTGATCGCGTGGGTGTCCACCGCGAGCCGCAGCAGCCTGAGGCCCTTATCGAGGTCGTGCTCCCAGACGGGGGTGTCCCACTCGAAGAGGGTCTCGCCGCCCCAGATGTCGTTGACGAGGACGTCGAGGCGGCCCTGCTCCCGGTCGACGCGCTCGACCAGCGCCCGCACCTGCGCGGGTTCGAGGTGGTCGGTGGGGACGGCGATGCCCTTTCCGCCGGCCTCGGTGACCAGGTCGGCGGTGTCCTCGATGGTCTCGGGGCGGTCGTACTCCGAGCGGCGCCGGCGCGTGGTGCGTCCGGTGACGTAGACGGTGGCGCCGGCCGCGCCGAGTTCGACGGCGATCCCGCGCCCCGCTCCGCGCGTCGCCCCGGCGACCAGCGCGACCCTGCCGTCCAGCGGACGTGACATGTCCGGCCTCCTGCTTCCTGTCTGCTTCCTGTGCGTGCCTCGTGCCGACGTGTGCCGTGGTGCGCCGCGCCGTCCCAGGCTCGCGTGGAAGCCGGACATCTTCTGTCGTCTTTTCCTGCGGCCTTTCCCGTCGTCCTTCCCTGTCGTCCCTGTCGTCCCTGTCGCCCTCTGCCGTTTTCTGCCATTTTCTGCCGTTTCCCCCTGTCTTCCCGTCGTCTTCGGCCGGGCGGTGCGCGGGAGCGTTGCCGCTCCGGTCCGCGCACCCCCCGCGGCGCCGCGCCCCGGCGGCTCTCAGTACCCCCGCGCGATCCACTCCTGGAGGTGCGGCGCCTCCGCGCCGATGGTGGTCTCCTCGCCGTGTCCGGTCAGGACCCTCGTCTCGGGCGGCAGGGTCAGCAGGCGGTCGCGGATGGAGTCGATGATCGTCGGGAAGTGGGAGTAGGAGCGGCCGGTGGCGCCGGGGCCGCCCTGGAAGAGGGTGTCGCCGGTGAAGACGACGCCCAGGCCGGGGTCGTACAGGCAGACCGCGCCGGGCGCGTGGCCGGGGGTGTGCAGGACGGTGAGGTCGGCGCCCGCGGCCTCGATGACCTGGCCGTCGATGAGCCAGGCGTCGGGGTCCCGGTCGGGGTGGGTCTGCTGCCACAGCGGCAGGTCGTCGTGGTGCAGCCAGATGGTGGCGCCGGTGCGCGCGGCGAGCGCGGGTGCGGCGTTGACGTGGTCGTTGTGGGCGTGGGTGCACACGATGGCGGTCAGCCGGCGGTCGCCGACGGCCTCGGCGACGGCGTCGGCGTCGTGGGCGGCGTCGATGACGACGGCCTCGTGGTCGTCGCCGACGATCCACACGTTGTTGTCGACGTCCCAGGTGCCGCCGTCGAGGGTGAACCGGCCCGAGGTGACGAGGCGTTCGATGCGGGCGGCCGTCACAGCACCACCACCGAGCGCAGCACGTCGCCGTGGTGCATCCGCTCGAACGCCTTCTCCACCTCGTCCAGTTGGATGGTCTCGGTGACGAACGCGGCGAGGTCCAGCCGTCCCTGCAGGTGCAGGTCGATGAGCATGGGGAAGTCCCGGGAGGGCAGGCAGTCGCCGTACCAGGAGGACTTGAGCGCGCCGCCGCGGCCGAAGACGTCGAGCAGGGGCAGCTCCAGCTTCATCTCCGGGGTGGGCACGCCGACGAGGACGACCGTGCCGGCCAGGTCGCGGGCGTAGAAGGCCTGTTGGTAGGTCTCGGGGCGGCCGACGGCGTCGATGACGACGTCGGCGCCGAAGCCGCCGGTCAGGTCGCGGATCGCCTGGACCGGGTCGGTCTCCTGGGAGTTGACGGTGTGGGTGGCACCCATCGTCCGCGCGGTGCGCAGCTTCCGCTCGTCGATGTCCACGGCGATGATCTTCGCGGCGCCCGCCAGGCGGGCCCCGGCGATGGCCGCGTCGCCGACGCCGCCGCAGCCGATGACGGCGACCGAGTCGCCGCGGGTGACCTGACCGGTGTTGACCGCCGCGCCGATGCCCGCCATCACGCCGCAGCCGAGGAGCCCGGCGACCTGCGGGGAGACGGCCGGGTCGACCTTGGTGCACTGGCCGGCGGCCACCAGGGTCTTGTCGGCGAAGGCGCCGATGCCCAGGGCCGGGGACAGCTCGGTGCCGTCGGTCAGGGTCATCTTCTGCCGCGCGTTGTGGGTGTCGAAGCAGTACCAGGGCCGCCCGCGCCGACAGGCCCGGCAACGACCGCACACGGCACGCCAGTTGAGGATCACGAAGTCGCCGGGCGCCACGTCGGTGACGCCCTCGCCGACCGACTCCACCACGCCGGCGGCCTCGTGGCCGAGGAGGAAGGGGAAGTCGTCGGTGATGCCGCCCTGTTTGTAGTGCAGGTCGGTGTGGCACACACCGCACGCCTGCACCTTCACCACCGCCTCTCCCGGCCCCGGGTCCGGCACGACGATGGTCTCGATGCGCACGGGCTCGTTCTTCCCGGGGGCGATCACACCGCGTACTTCCTGCGCCATGGTGGCGGCTCCTTCCGTCGCGTCGGGCGGTGTCCGTCCGTGCCTCCGACCCTACGCGCGACTGATCGCCGGCGACACGATGCGGCGCCCGGCGGGGTTCCGCTTGCCGGGTCCGGTCCGGCGGAGGACCCTCGTACTGGGGCCGTTCGCGGTCCGTCGCCGGCGGGCCGCGGTCCCGTCAAGGAGGTTCATCATGGGCATCGCGGCAGGCCCCGTCTTCGACATGGAGACACTGCGCCGGGGCATCGAGGGAAACACCGCGGAGACGCTGCTGTCGCTGTACGCCGACGACGCGGAGATCCGCATCGTGGACCGCAACGCCCAGCCCAGCCGCCCGATGGTCCTGCACGGCCGTGACGAGATCGGCATGATGCTCAACGACGTCTACGGCCGCAACATGACCCACCGGCTGGAGCAGTGCGTCGTCCAGGGCGACCACGCCGCCTTCGTGGAGTCCTGCGAGTACCCCGACGGGGTGCGGGTGCTGGCCGAGTCGATGCTGTCGCTGCGCGACGGCAAGATCGTCGACCAGATCACGGTCCAGGTCTGGGACGAGTAGACGAGCGGACAGGCGAACGGACGAACAGGCGAACGGACGAACAGGCGGACAGGCGGGCAGGCGAGCAGGCGAGCAGGCGAGCGGAGGACGCAGAGCAGGGAGCAGGACGGAAGCAGGAAGCGGGCGGGTGAGCAGGCGGGTGTCGGACAGGGGGCGCACGGTCCCCGCCCGGCCGCCCAGCCGCCCGGCCCGGTCTTCGCGCCGGCGCCACGGCGCCCGGGGCCGGGCGGCGTCGCGTCCGGGCGCGCTGGGCCGGCCGGACGGACGGGTGCCGCCGTCTGCCGTGTCGCCGCGGGCCGGTGCGGCGCACCGGTGAGGATCGGGGGATGGGCTTTGTGCTGCCGACCCTGTTCGCGCTGCTCGCCGCGTGCTGCAACGCGCTCGCCACCGTGCTGCAGCGCCGCGCGGCACTCACGGTCGAGCAGTCCTCGGGGTTCCGCCTCCGGCTGGTGGGCGACCTGCTGCGGCGCCCCGTCTGGCTCGCCGGCGTCCTGGCCATGACCGCCGCGGGGGTGTGGCAGGCGGTGGCCCTCGCCACCGGTCCGCTCTCCCTCGTCCAGCCGCTGTTCGTCCTCGAACTGCCGCTGGCCCTGCTGTTCGCGTCGCTCGTCACGCGCCGGCGCCTGCCGGGCGCGCAGGTGCGGGACGTGTCGGTCGTCGTCGCCGGGCTGGCGCTGGCGCTCCTGTCCGCCTCGCCCGCCGGCAACCGCACGCGCGTGTCCCTCGACCGGTGGCTTCCCGTCCTGGTCGGGTGCGCGGCCGCGGTCCTCGTCCTGGCCGCGGCCGGGCTGAGGCGCCCGCCCGGCAGGGCGCGGGCCGGCTGCCTCGGCGCGGCCACGGCGATCTGCTTCGCGGTGACGGCCGGTCTGATGAAGACCGCGGTGCACGTCCTCGCCGAGGACGGTGTCACGGGGTTCCTCACCGCCTGGCAGACCTACGGCTTCGCCGCCGCCGGCGTCTGCGCCGTGCTGCTGCTGGGCCACGCCATGCAGGGCGGGCCGTTGGTGGCCTCCCAGCCCGCGCTCACCCTCGGCGACGCCACCGTGAGCCTGCTGCTCGGCGTGCTCGTGTACGAGGAGCACGTGCGGACCGGCTGGTGGGTGCTGCCGGAGCTGCTGGGTGCCGGGCTGGTCGTCGGCGGGGTGTTCGGCCTCGCCACGAGCGGGGTGAGCTCGGCGTAGAGCGGAGACGGAAGCCGGGGGACGGGGGACCGGGGACGAGGGCCGGGGGCCGGGAGTCCGGAGCCGGAGCCGGGAGGGGCCGGGAGGCGCCGGGGACGGTGCCGGTACGCCGGCTCCGGCGCCGCGCCGCCCGCCTCCTACCCGGCGGGACCGCTCCCTTCCTCCCGGCGGTGGGCGGTGCGGCGGCCGGACCCCGGCCAGTCCGGGGGGCGCAGGACGGCGAGGAGCTGGCGGACGAGTTCGTCGACGACCTCGTCCAGGGTGGCGTCCACCCAGCCGGCGTTCCAGTCGTGGAGGAGGCCGTTGACGCTGCCGATGAAGGCGGTGGCGGCGATGCGGTAGTCGCGTGCGGCGGCCTCCCCGCGGGCGGCGGCCGCGTCGGCCTCGGCGCAGATGAGGTCGACCCAGCGGGCGCGGCGGGCCAGGCGCTGCCGCTCCAGGCGGGGGCTGACGCCGACGATCTCGACGAAGGTGATGCGGATGCGGCGCGGGTCGGCGGTGACGCTTCGGGCGTAGGCCCGGAACAGGGCGGCGGCGCGCTCGGGCAGCGGGAGGTGGGCGGCGTCGGCGGAGGCGGCCAGGACCGCCTGCTCGGCCCAGTCGTTGACCTGGAGGTGGAGGGCGGCCAGGACGTCCTCCAGGGTGCGGAACTCCTCGTAGAACTGCCGTGTCGACAGACCGGCCGCCTCGCTGAGTCCCGCCACCGTCGTGCCGCGGAAGCCGGGGCTGTCGCCGAAGAGTTGGAGGGCGGCGTCCAGGAAGCGGCGGCGGCGTTCGGCCTGCCGCTCGGCGGCCGACTTCCCGGCGTAGCGGCCGGTCGGCCCCCTCAGCCTGCCCGCCACGGTCCCTCCCCTCGTCCGCGCGGCCGTCCCGCCCGGCGGCCAATTTTGTCGTGTACGCAGTCTTGTGGAGAAGGCCACCCCCTCCTTACTTTTCAGTAAGTTCTTTTGAATGCACGCGTGTTCAGATTCTCCGGCTCGCGTGTTACGGACCTCGGCTCGCCGCGCCCGGAGCCGCCGCGCCGCGCGAGCGTTCCCCCACACCCCCGAGGAGTACATCCCCATGCCTGCCTTCAGACCCGGGCACCTCTGCTCCATGGCCGCCGCCCTCGCCCTGCTGGCCGCCGCGCCCGCGTCCGCCGCCACCGCGGACCCCTCCCCCGGCCTGCGCGAGGTGCTGTTCGTCGGCAACAACTGGGACGGCACCGCGGACGTCATCGAGTCCTCCGGCGACTTCGCGAGGATCGGCCGCATCAACGTCGTTCCCGACAAGGCGCAACGGATGGCGGAGATCAACGCCGACCCCGTCCGGTGGATCTACTTCCAGGCGATCCGCAACAGCGTCGGCGAGGGCCACGACCAGTTCGTCGACGACATGTACTCCACCCCGGACGGGAAGTCCGTGGTCGTCTCCCGGCCCAGCTTCGCCGACGTCGTCTCCCTCGACCTCGCCACCGGAAAGATCAACTGGCGTTTCCCGGTGGCCGGTTACCGCTCCGACCACATGGCGGTCTCCCCCGACGGCACCCGGGTCGCGGTCTCCGCCTCCACGGCGAACAAGGTGCACGTGCTCGACATCGGCACCGGAAAGGAGCTGGGCTCCTTCGCCACCGGCGACAAGCCCCACGAGAACATCTTCACCAAGGACGGCAAGTACCTCTGGAACATGTCCATCGGCGACGTCAACACCGCGCTCGACGACCCGGGCTGGGACTGGACGAAGGGCGACCGGCACATCACGGTCGTCGACGCGGACACCTACCGGCAGGTCAGGGTCGTCGACATGCGGCAGCGCCTGGACGCCGCCGGTCTGAAGGACTTCTCCGACGCCGTCCGCCCCGCCGTCTTCTCCCCCGACGAGTCCAAGCTGTACTTCCAGGTCTCCTTCTTCAACGGCTTCCTGGAGTACGACGTCGCCACCGACCGGATCATCCGGGTCAAGACCCTCCCGAAGAACCCGGCGACCAGCGAGGACCGCACCACCTGGGTCAACGACTCGCGCCACCACGGGATCTCGATGAACCCCTCCGGCACCAAGCTGTGCGTGGCGGGCACGATGGACGACTACGCGACCGTCGTCGACCGCGCCACCCTCCAGGAGGGCCCGCTGGTCGCCGCCTCCAAGCCGTACTGGGCCACCGTCAGCGGCGACGGCAAGGACTGCGTCGTCTCCGAGAGCGGCGCCGACCGGGTCACGGCCATCGACTTCGCCACCGGGCGCAAGACGGTGTCCGTGCCGGTCGGCGACCACCCGCAGCGGGTACGGCTGGGGCACGTGGCCGCCGACTGGACCTCGCCGCCGGCCGGCTGACCGGCTTCGCGGCCCGCGCCGGCGGCCGTACCGGTCGCCGGCGGTGCCGCGGGTGGAGCCGGAGACGGTGCGCCCACGTCTGCCGGGTGTGGTGCGGTTCGGTCACGTCTGCCGGGTGTTGGGCGTTTCGTTCACGTCTGCCGGGTGTGGGGCGGCACCGGCGGTCACCCCGCCGTCCGCGGCGGCAGCCGGTGCAGCCGGACCTCCGCCAGCGCGCCGCCGGCCACGGTGGCGGTCATGTACGTGCAGAAGGGCTGACGGCGCCGGTCGGTCGGGGAACCCGGGTTGAGCAGGCGCAGTCCGGTGGGCGCGGTGGTGTCCCACGGGATGTGGCTGTGGCCGAAGACCAGCACGTCCAGGTCCGGGAAACGGGCGGCGCAGCGGGCCTCGCGCCCCCGGGCGGGCCCGGTCTCGTGCACGACGCCGAGACGCAGCCCGTCCAGCTCCGCGCGGGCCACCTCGGGCAGCCGGGCGCGCAGGTCGGGGCCGTCGTTGTTGCCGTACACGCCGATCAGGCGGCGGGAGCGTTCCGCCAGCAGGTCCAGGGTGGCCGCGTCCACCCAGTCGCCGGCGTGCACGACCACGTCGGCGCGCGGCAGTTCGGCCAGCAGCGGTTCGGGAAGCCGCTTGGCGCGCCGGGGCAGGTGGGTGTCGCTCACGAGAAGCAGCCGCACGTCTCCAGCGTAGTGCGGGCCACGGCCGCGACCCTGGCCGCCCTCGAGGGCCACGGGCTGATCCGGCGCACCCCGGACCCCGGCGACGGCCGCCGCCGGCTCGTCACCCTCACCGAGGCCGGCCGCACCCGCATCGAGGGCGGCCGCACCCGCATCGAGGGCGGCCGGCAGGTGCGCGAGGAGTGGCCGGCCCATGCCCTGCAGGAGCGCTGCGTGGAGGAGGAGCGGGCCACCGTCCTCCAGGCGCCGGCGCTCCTGGAACGGCTGACATGGCCATGAGCTCCGAACCGATACCCGCCGGCCGGGAGGCGGACCGCGCGGCCCGCACCCGACGCATCTTCCCCCGTCCGGGCGAGACCGGCGGCACCGCCGGGATTCCGGCGCTCCTGGCCACAACGCACCGCTGACGCGCGGAGGGGGAACCGTCCCCATCCACCGGTGAGCGCCGTGTTCCGCGTCCTGCCGTCACTCCGGGAGAGTTGTGGACATTCGCCGCACAGATGTCCGGGTTAGCATCAGGCCACGTACACGGTGCCACCCGTCGAACGGCAGGCGACAACCTAAGGGGGCCAAGCCGGATGCCGGTCAAGGTCAGCGTCATCGTCCCCGTCTACAACCCCGGTCCCTACATCGAGGACTGCGTCGCCTCCCTGCTGCGCCAGTCGCTGCCCCCCGACGCCTACGAGGTGATCTTCGTCGACGACGGCTCCACCGACGGCACCCCCGCCCGGCTGGACGCGCTCGCCGCCGAACACCCCCACGTCCGGGTCATCCACCAGGAGAACTCCGGCTGGTCCGGCAAGCCCCGCAACGTCGGCATCGCCGCGTCGCGGGGCGAGTACGTGATGTTCGTCGACAACGACGACTACCTCGGCGACGAGGCGCTGGAACGGATGTACGACTACGGGGTGGCCCACGGCGCCGACGTGGTCGTCGGCAAGATGGCCGGCAAGGGCCGCCCGGTGCCGGTGGAGCTGTTCCGCGTCAACCGCCCCCGCGCCACCGTCGAGAACGCGCCGCTGATCGACAGCCTCACCCCGCACAAGATGTTCCGGCGCGCGTTCCTGGACCGCATCGGGCTGCGCTTCCCCGAGGGCAGACGCCGCCTGGAGGACCACGTCTTCGTCACCGAGGCCTACCTGCGCGCGGACAACGTCTCCGTGCTCAGCGACTACGTCTGCTACTACCACGTCCGACGCGACGACGCCTCCAACGCGGGCTTCCAACGCTTCGACCCGGCCGGCTACTTCAAGAACCTGCGCGAGGCCCTCGACGTCGTGGAGCGGTACACCGAGCCCGGGCCGCTGCGCGACCGGCTGCTGCGCCGCTGGCTGCGCAACGAGATCGTGGAGCGGATGCGCGGCCGCCGCCTGCTGGCCCTGCCCGTCGACTACCGCCGGGAGCTGTTCGACGAGATGCACACGGTCGTCGTCGAGCGCTTCGGCCCCGGTGTCGCGGCCGGGCTGCAGCCGGCCCAGCGGATCGTGGCCGCGCTGATCGCCGAGGGCCGGTTCGACGACGTGGTCGCCCTGGCCCGCTGGGAGGCCGCGCTGCGGCCCGCGGCCCGGCCGGAGCGGGTGGAGTGGCGGGGCGGCACGCTGCACGTCGGCTTCGCCGCGGAACTCACCGTGGACGGCGCCCCGCTCCGGGCGCCCGCCGAGCCCGGGACCGTCTCCTTCGACACTCCCCCGCACGACGTCGCCGAGGCGGCGGACCTGCTGGGCGCGGACGCCGCCGCCCGCCTCGCGCAGGCCAGGGTCGATCTGCTGGTGCGGGAGCGCTCCAGCGCCGCCCAGTTCTTCCAGCCGGCCGACTTCACCCGCGAGAAGGTGCCCGCCGGGGACGGCCGCGTCCGTCTGGTGCTGCGCGCCGCGGCCACCGTCGATCCGGCCGCGGCGGCGGGCGGGGTGCCGCTGTGGGGCGGCCTGTGGGACGTCTTCGTGCGGGTCCGGCTCGGCAGCTGGACCCAGGAGTGCCGGCTCGGCCCGGCCCCGCGCCAGGACCGGCCCGCGCCGTACGCCGGTGTCGTGGGCGGTCACGTCGTCCTGCCGTACTGGACCGCCCGGCAGGGCACGCTCGCGCTCGACGTCGACCGGGCGGGCAAGAGCCTCGGGCTCGGCCGTGTCCGCCCGCAGGACGTCACCGTCGCCGGCGAACGGCTGCGGGTGCCGCTGCCGCTGCACGTCCCCGGCGACACCAAGGCGCTGCTGCGGCTCACCGGACCGGCGGCGCCGCTGGAGGTGTCCGGCACCCTGTCGGCCGACGGCACCGGCGCGGTCCTTCAGGCCGCGCTGCCGCCGGCCGGGCTGACGGGCGCACCCCGGCACCCGGAGCTGTGCCTCGCCCCGGACGCCGCCGAGCCGCGCTTCCTGCCGCTGCCGTTCCTGCTGCACCGCTCCGGCTCCCGCGTCCGGGTGAGCCGTCCGCCGCGTCCCGGTGTCCTGCGGCGGCTGGCCGGCCGGGCCCGGCGCGTGCTCGGCGGCATCCGGAGGAGGGCGGCGGCCGCCGCCGGGTCACGACACGGAAGGAGGGCCTGACACCGTGCGGGCGCTGGACATCGAGGGCTCCTGGATCCTGGAGCCGAAGGTCTTCCCCGACGAGCGGGGCACCTTTCACGAGTGGTACCGCGGCCGGGAGTTCCGCGAGGCCACCGGTCACGACCTGACCCTGGCGCAGGCCAACTGCTCCGTCTCCCGCCGGGGCGTGCTGCGCGGGATCCACTTCGCCGACGTACCGCCCGGCCAGGCCAAGTACGTCACGTGCGTGCGCGGCGCGGTGCTGGACGTGATCGTCGACCTGCGGGTCGGCTCACCGGACTACGGCCGGTGGGAGGCGGTGCGGCTGGACGACGACACGCGGCACGCGGTGTTCCTCGCCGAGGGCCTCGGGCACGCCTTCCTGGCGCTCACCGACGACGCCACCGTCATCTACCTGTGCTCCACGGGGTACGCGCCCGAGCGCGAGCACCGGGTGCACCCGCTCGACCCGCAGCTGGGCATCGCCTGGCCGGAGGGCGTCGAGCCGCTGCTGTCCGAGCAGGACCTGCGGGCGCCCTCCCTGGCCGAGGCGGAGCGCGCCGGGCTGCTGCCGTCGTACGCGGACTGCACCGCCCACTACGCGCGGCTGCGCGCCGGGCAGCGGCCCGGCGACTGACGCGGCCCGGTGCCGGGCCGGCCGCGCGGACGGCCCGGCACCGCCGGGGTCAGCGGGTGACCGTCTGCTGCAGGGCGCGGCGCAGCGGCTCCCAGCCGCGGGAGCGCTTGGTGCCGCGGTTGCGGGCGCGCACCAGCGGCGCCCAGAAGCCGGCGCCCAGCAGCGTCTCGGGCTTGACCGCCGAGACCCGGCCGAGGACGGACTCGGGGACCTTCTGCGGGTCGGGCACGTCGTACTCGGCGACGATCTCGTCGTACTTGTCGCGCAGCACGGTGTTGCCGGGGTCCGCGCCGAAGACCAGCATCTGCCCGGTGGGCTGCGTGTCGACCAGGACGGTCACCAGGTCGGGGCGGTAGCGGCCGAGGATCTCGATCAGCTTGTAGACGTCGCCGGTCCAGGCGTCGGTGTGCCGGTTCCGGGCGGCCTCGTCGACGCTGCGCGGCAGCATGTCGTCGAAGACGATGACGCTGGCCCAGTCGGAGTGCCTCTCGATGTTGACGAAGTCCCGCAGCGCGTACTCGAACAGGTGCATGCCGTCGATGAACGACAGGTCCAGCGTGGTGCGCCTCCAGTACCCGAACGGGCTGCGGTTGCGGGCCAGGTTGCGCAGCGGGTGGCGGCCGCCCCTGAGGTGGGCCAGGGGGTTGTCGCGGGCGAAGAAGTCGTCGCTGGTGGCCTTCACCAGGTGCAGGTCGCAGCGCAGCTCCGTGACGACTTTGAAGGCGGGGTCGACCGCGATCGTGGGCACGCGGGACAGCCGCAGGCTGCGGCCGTCGTTGACGCCGATCTCCAGGTAGTTGCGGTTGGCGCAGACCTTGTGCAGCTCCCGCAGGAACTCGTGGCGTTTCACGGGGGCGACTCCTCGTCGGGGGATCGGGGGTTCGGGGATCAGGGGATGGTCGGTTTCCTCACGGATCACATGGGGTGCGGATCAAGCGGCTCGGTGTGCGGATCAGGCGGTTTCCTTGCGCAGGAGGGGAAGCGCCTCGTGCAGCGCGGTCCTCCAGTCCCGCAGCGGCTCCAGACCCGCCTCGCGCCACCGGCCGTGCGCGAGGGCGCTGTGGGCCGGGCGGGGCGCGGGGCGCGGGAAGGCGTCGCTGCCGACCGGGCGCACCCGGCCGGGGTCGGCGCCCAGTAGCCGGAACACCTCGCGGGCCAGGTCGTACCAGCTCGCCTCGCCGGAGGCCGTGGCGTGGAAGACGCCGTGCAGGCCGGGCCCGACCAGGGGGCCGAGGTCGGCGATGCGGGCGGCCACGTCGGCGCTCCAGGTGGGCTGGCCGCGCTGGTCGTCGACGACGTCGACGGTGTCCCGGCGCGCCTCCAGATCGATCATGGTGCGCACGAAGCTGCGGCCGTGGACGCCGTAGAGCCAGGCGGTGCGCACGATCGCGCTCGCCTCGGGCAGTTCCTCGCGCACCGCCCGCTCCCCCGCGAGCTTGGTACGGCCGTAGGCGGTGCGCGGGGCGGGCGGGTGGTCCTCGGGGTACGGGGTGGAGCGGTCCTCGCCGGAGAAGACGTAGTCGGTGGAGACGTGGATCAGGCGGGCGCCGTACGCGGCGCAGGCGCGGGCAAGCAGGCGGGGGCCGTCGCCGTTGATCCTCAGGGCCGTCTCCTCGTCGCTCTCGGCGGCGTCGACGGCGGTGTACGCGGCGCAGTTGACCACGACGTCGGGCCGGTGCCCGGCGAGGGCCGCGGCCACCCGGCCGGCGTCGGTGATGTCCAGCCCGGCCCGGTCCAGGGCGGTGACCTGTGCGCCGCGCCGGCGCAGCTCATCGACGACGTCCCGGCCGAGCATGCCGCCGGCGCCGGTCACCAGCCACCTCATGCCCGCTCCCCCAGGGCGGCGCGCCGCTTCAGCGGCTCCCACCAGGCACGGTGGTCGCGGTACCAGGCGACGGTCTCGGCGAGGCCGGCGGTGAAGTCGTGGCGCGGCCGGTAGCCGAGTTCGGTGCGGGCCTTGGTCCAGTCGACGGAGTAGCGCAGGTCGTGTCCCTTGCGGTCCTCGACGTGCTCGACCATGTCCCAGCCCGCGCCGCACGCCTGAAGCAGCAGCCCGGTGAGCTCCTTGTTGGTCAGCTCGGTGCCGCCGCCGATGTTGTACACCTCGCCGGGCCGGCCCTGGGTGCGCACGAGGTCCACGCCCCGGCAGTGGTCCTCGACGTGCAGCCAGTCCCGCACGTTGAGGCCCTCGCCGTACAGCGGGACCTTCCTGCCGTCCAGCAGGTTGGTGATGAACAGCGGGATGACCTTCTCGGGGAACTGCCGCGGCCCGTAGTTGTTGGAGCAGCGGGTGACGCGCACGTCCAGGCCGTGGGTGCGGTGGTAGGCGAGCGCGATCAGGTCGGAGGACGCCTTGGAGGCCGAGTACGGGGAGCTGGGCCGCAGCGGCGCCTCCTCGCTCGCCGAGCCGGTCGCGACCGAGCCGTACACCTCGTCGGTGGAGACGTGCACGAAGGGTGCCGTGCCGTGGCGCAGGGCCGCGTCCAGCAGGACCTGGGTGCCGACGACGTTGGTCAGCACGAAGTCGTCGGCGCCCGCGATGGAGCGGTCCACGTGGGACTCGGCGGCGAAGTGCACCACCTGGTCGGCCTCGGCCATGAGCGTGCCGACCAGCTCGGCGTCACGGATGTCGCCGTGCACGAACCGCAGCCGCGGATGCTCCGGCGGGAGGTTGTCGCGGATGCCGGCGTAGGTCAGCTTGTCCAGCACCGTGATCCGCGGCGCGCCGGGCGCGTCGTCGGCGAGCAGCGCACGGACGTAGTGGGAGCCGATGAACCCGGCGGCGCCGGTGACGAGGAGGTTCATGAACGGATCTGCACCTTGCTGTGGTCTCCGAGGACGAGTCGGTGGGCGTTGGGCGGTCCGGCGGCCGGGGTGACCTCGGCGTGCCGGCCGATCAGCGAGGACTCGATCCGGCCCACCCCGCGGATCGAGGCGTCCCGCAGGACGATCGAGAACTCCAGTTCGCTGTCGGCGACCTCGCAGTTCTCCGCGATGGAGGTGTACGGGCCGATGTAGGAGTCGGTGATGACGGTGCCGGAGCCGATGACGGCGGGGCCGACGATGCGCGAGTTGACCACGCGGGCGCCGCTTTCCACCACCACCCGGCCGACCGTCTCCGAGGCCGCGTCGACCTCGCCGTCGAGACGGCCCGGCACGGTCTCCAGGACGGTCCGGTTGACCTCCAGCATGTCGGCGACGTTGCCGGTGTCCTTCCAGTAGCCCTTGACGATGGTGGAGCGCACGGCGGCGCCGGTGTCGATGAGGTGCTGGATGGCGTGGGTGATCTCCAGTTCGCCGCGCCAGGACGGCCTGATGGCGCGCACCGCCTCGTGCACCCGCGGGGTGAACATGTACACCCCGACCAGGGCCAGGTCGCTCTTGGGGTGCGCGGGTTTCTCCTCCAGCCCGACGACCTGCCCGGAGGCGTCGAGTTCGGCGACGCCGAAGGCGCGCGGGTCGCCGACGCGGGTGAGGAGGATCTGCGCGTCCGGCCGGTGGCGGCGGAACTCCTCGACGAGGTCGGTGATGCCGCCGACGATGAAGTTGTCGCCGAGGTACATCACGAAATCGTCGTCGCCGAGCCAGTCCCGCGCGATCAGCACCGCGTGCGCCAGGCCGAGCGGCTTCTCCTGCGGGATGTAGGTGACGTCGAGCCCGAAGCGGGACCCGTCGCCCACCGCCTCCCGGATCTCGGCGGCCGTGTCGCCGACGATCACGCCGACCTCGGTGATGCCCGCCTCGGCGATCGACTCCAGCCCGTAGAAGAGCACGGGCTTGTTGGCCACCGGCACCAGCTGCTTGGCCGAGGTGTACGTGATCGGCCGCAGCCGCGTGCCGGAGCCGCCGGACAGCACGAGAGCCTTCATCTGCCTCACCTTAGCGGTGATCGTCCGGATGAGCCCTTCCTCGCCTTTACCTGTCGGTTGCGGTGGCGTGCCGCGTGTTTGTCCGGATACCGCCCGGCGGTGTTCGCCCGCGCCCCGGGGGTACCCGCACCGCATGGACACGAGCCACTGCATGCTGGCCGCGTCGGGTTCGGCGGTCGGCATGATCGCCGTGGTCGCCGGCGGTCTGATCATCGCCGCCGCCCTGGTGTGGGCCGTCCGGCTCGGCGTACGGGTGCGGCGCGACGAACCGCGCGGGCCCGGCCGGCGCGGCGCGCACCCGACGGGGCCGGAGGCCGGGCCGGTGCACGAGGGCCGGCAGATGCGCGAACCGGACGAGGTGCCGCGCTCCGAGGACGGCGAACGGCTCGGACCGCACGACCTGACCTCCGGCAGCCGGCGCAGCGACGACCAGTCCCGGCCGCGCTGGGATCCCGGCTCCAGCGGGTCGTTCGGCAGCGGCGGCTCCGGCGGCCGGTGAGCGGTGGCGGAACGGCCGGCGGGAGCCGGCGGGAACCAGCGGAAACCCGTAGGAAGCAGCAGGAAGAAGTGAGTTGACGTGATCGTCCAGTCCGAGTGCCCCACCGGTACCCCGTCCGCCCTCCGCCTGCCCGAGACGGGCTGGGCACAGGCCCACCGCCTGCGCGGCAAGGGGGTGCGCACCTGCCTGCCCGCCGTCGCCGACGGCGACCCGGCCGGCCAGGAGCGCCCGGGCGCCGAGGAGCACATCGTCCGGGGTGAGGACTGAGGCGCGGCGTCGCCCGGACGTCGGCCGACGCGTCCGGGACACCGGCCGGCGCCGCATCGCGGCGAAGGCGTGCGTCGCCCGGGCGCCGGCCCCGGACGACGATCACCCGGACGGCGGCCACCCGGACGGCGGAGGCTGACGGCGGCACCTCGGACCGCGGACGCCACGTCACCGCTCCCGCGCCTCCCCCGCACACCCCCCGCGCGCCCCGGCGGTCACTCCTCGGGCGACTGCTGCGCCGCCCGCTCCACCTCCGCCTGGACCACCGTGCGCGGCCGGCCGGCCCGGCGGGCGTACGCCTCGACCGCGGCCTGGGTCTCACGGGCCAGGTCGCGCCAGGCCCGCCACGCGGTCTCGTAGGTCTCTCGCTGCGCGCCCGTCCACGGCGCGTGCGCGGGCGGGCCGTAGGTCTCGCGCAGCTGCACGACTCTGTCGTGCGCCTCGTCGACCGCGCGCTGCCGCGCGACCAGTTCGGCGAAGCCGTCCGCGTCGAAGGTGTCCGGGTCGAAGGTGTCTGGCACGGGCAAGGACCCTAGGCGCCGGGCGGCGGGGCCCGGGGCCGACCTGCCGTGCGGGGCGCGCCGCGCACCCGGGTGGCGGGTGGGTGCGGCGGCCGGCCGCCCGGTCAGCCGCCGAGCAGGATGTCGCTCCACACCTGTTTGCCGCCGCCGGCCGGCACCGTGCCCCAGGCCGCCGACATGGCCTCGACGAGGAGGATGCCACGGCCCCCGGTGGCCTCCCAGCCGATCCTGGTCGGTTTGACGGGGGTGCGCGGCGAGGTGTCGGCGACGGCGACGCGCAGGCGGTTGCCGAGGAGGGTGAGGTAGAGGCGGACGGGGCCGTCGGTGTGCACCAGGGCGTTGGTGACGAGCTCGGAGACGACCAGCAGGATGACGTCGGTCTCCTCGCGCACGCCCCACTGGCGCAGGGTGCGCCGGGTGAAGCGGCGGGCGTGCCGGACGGCCTCGGGCACGCGCCACACCGTCCAGCTCTCCCGGAGCGGGCGCACCGCCATGCCGTCGTAGCGCATCAGCAGCAGCGCCACGTCGTCGTCGCGGCCCGCGTCGGCCAGCAGGGCGTCGGCGACCGGGCCGAGGTGGGCGGGGTCGGCGGCGGCCAGGGCGCGGGAGAGCCGGTTCAGGCCGACGTCGAGGTCGGTGTCGGCGGACTCCACCAGGCCGTCCGTGGTGAGCGCGAGCAGGGTGCCGGGGCGCAGCCGCAGCGGGGTCATCGGGAAGTCGGTCTGGGCGACCACGCCGAGCGGCAGCCCGCCCTCGACCTCGGCAATCTCCGTGCCGCCCCCGGGATGGCGCAGCACGGGCGGCAGGTGCCCGGCGCGCACGCACCAGGCGGTGCCCTCCTCCATGTCGACGTCGACGTAGACGCAGGTGACGAACAGATCGGTCTCCAGGTCGACGAGGAGGCGGTTGGCGTGGGAGACGACCACGTCCGGCGGAAGTCCCTCGACGGCGTAGGCACGCAGCGCGGTGCGCATCTGGCCCATGAGGGTGGCGGCGTCGGCGCTGTGCCCCTGGACGTCGCCGATGACCAGGGCGACGTGGTGCTCGGCGAGCGGGATCACGTCGTACCAGTCGCCGCCGACCTCCAGGCCCTGCGTGGCCGGCAGGTAGCGGGCGACGGCGACCCCGCCGGGGAGCCGGGGCAGGCGGTGCGGGAGCAGGGCCCGCTGCAGCATGCCGACGAGTTCGTGCTCGGCGTCGAAGGCGTGGGCGCGCAGCAGGGCCTGCCCGGCCAGGCCGGCGGAGGCGGTGAGCAGGGCGCGCTCGTCGGGGCCGAAGTCGTGCGGGTTGTCCCAGCCGATGAGGCAGCAGCCGGTCATGCGGCCGTCGGCGGGCAGCGGCAGGACCGCGAGGCCGCCCGGGCCGACCTCGGCGAGCGCGGGTTCCAGGGCGGTCCCGGCGGGCCATATGCGGGCGCGGCCCTCGCGCAGGGCGGCGGCGAGGGTGGGCATGGCCTGCACCGGCGCGTCGGGCCACTCGGTGCGCCACTCCAGGCGCCACAGGTCGGGCCAGGCCTCGGGGTCGGGCGGGTCGAGGACGGTGACGACCAGCCGGTCGTTCTCCAGCTCGGCCAGGGCGATCCGGTCGGCCTGCAGGGGTTCGCGCAGGGCGGCGACGACGGCCTGGCTGACGTCGCTCACCGTGCCCGCGGTGGCCAGGGCGGCGGCGAGGCGCTGGACGCGGGCGACGTCGGTGACGCCCGGGCGGACGGTGGAGACGTCGGCGACCGTGCCGGTCAGCCGGGCCGGACGGCCGTCGGCGGCCGGCTCGAAGTGGCCGCGCAGCCGCAGCCAGCGGGGCGGGCCGGCCGGCTGCAGGACGCGGAACTCCAGTTCCCGCTCGCCCAGCGACATGTGGTCGGCCTCCACCACGGACATCAGCGCCGGCAAGTCGTCGGGCACGGTCAGCCGCAGCAGTGTCTCCACCCGGCCGTCGAAGTCGGCGCGGTCCAGCCCGAACAGGCCGAGGATCTCGTCGCCGACCTCGATCCGCCCGGTGTCGACGGCGAGGCTGAAGGCGTTGGCCGGCAGTTCGCCCCCGCCGCCCTCGGCCGCGGCGGTCCCCGGGCAGGAGACGGCGTCGGCGATCAGCTCCAGGCAGGTGCGGTCCTCGCAGTCGAAGCCGCCCGGGTTCTCGCCGACGACGAGCAGGCAGCCGCCGCCCGCGCCGCGCAGCGGCAGCGCGCCGAGGCAGATGTCACCGGCCGGCATGCGGCGGCACCCGGCGCTCTCGGCCAGGTCCTGGGAACTGAGCCACACCGCCTGTCGCGTGCGGTGGGCGTCGGCCACCGGGGACCGTCCGGTCGCGGCGTAGCTGTCGCGCAGGCCGTACAGCGTCAGCGGCACGCCGGCCGACTCGCGCAGGCACAGCGGGTCGCCGCCGTCGCCGGGGCTGTACACGGCGGCGAGGGTGGCGTCGGTGAAGACGAGGGCCTGTTCCAGGACGCGGTGCAGCCGCTCCGGCGAATCCGGCTCGGCCGTGATCGACTTGAGGGCAAGTTCTACACGCATCGTTCCCGCTCTGCGTACCCCCGCACCCTCACTGACCACGTTGGCCATTACAGCGCGTATGGGCCCGGTGCGCAGCCCCTGTGGCCGGGTATGCCCTCCCGGCCGTCCCGCCCGGGAGGGGCGGCCGATGCTCCGGCGAGGCGGAGCGCTCGAACATCATCGAACATCTCTTGACTCGTGCGTTCCGCACGGTGAGGTCGTGACAGGCGTGACTGTCGGCGGCCCGCCCCCGCCTGGAAGGCTCTGGTGCAGGCCAAGGAGGGGGGCGGCATGGACAAGCGCTACGAGGTGTACGCGCTCGCCGACCGGCACTTCTACGATACGCCGGACCGGCTGCCCGGTGCCGGGCAGGAGACGGCGCCGCTGTTCGAGACGGCCCGGCGGGCGGTGCCCGAGGGCTGGGAGGCGGCCCGCATCGGCGACTGGCTGACGCTGACGCCGCTCGGCGAGGACGGCCGGCCGGTGTCCGGCCCGGCACAGGGCTGGAAGATCCACGCGTCGGCCACCCGGGAGAACGCCGAGCACATCGCGTCGGTCGTGTGGGACTACTGCGTGCCGCGCCGCATCCCGTTCAAGTTCGTGCCGTCGCCGCACCTGCTGCACCTGCGCAACGCCAAGTACGCCCCCCGCGACGGCAGCGGCAAGTTCGTCACCGTCTACCCGGACGGCGAGGAGCAGCTGCACACGGTGCTGCGCGAGCTGGGCGCGCTGCTGGAGGGCCTCGACGGGCCGTACATCCTCACCGACCTGCGCTGGCACGAGGGGCCACTGTACGTGCGCTACGGCGCCTTCGCCCGCACCTTCGTCGTCGACGAGCGCGGCTCGCTGGTGCCGGCGGTGCGCGACGGCGAGGGCCGCCTGGTGCCGGACCGGCGCACGCCGTCGTTCCACCTTCCGGAGTGGGTGACGCTGCCGGAGTTCCTGAAGCCGCACCTGGCGGCCCGCGCGGCGACGACGCTGGGCGAGCTGCCGTACCGGATCGAGAAGGCGCTGCACTTCTCCAACGGCGGCGGGGTGTACGCGGGCACCGACACCCGCGACGGGCGCAAGGTGGTGCTGAAGGAGGGCCGCCCGCACGCGGGCCTGGCCGCCGACGGCGCCGACGCGGTGGCCCGGCTGGAGCGGGAGAAGCGGGCCCTGGAGCGGGTCGCGGGCACCGGGGTGGTGCCGGAGGTGCGCGACTGGTTCGAGCTGGGCGGGCACCGGTTCCTGGTCATGGACCACGTCGAGGGGCGGCCGCTGAACTCCTTCTTCGCCGAGCGGCACCCGCTGATCACGCCGGACCCGGACCCGGAGGCGGTGGCCGCCTACACGCGGTGGGCGCTGCGCGTGCACCGGGCGGTGGAGGAGGCCGTGGCGGCGGTGCACGCGCGCGGGATCGTCTTCAACGACCTGCACGTGTTCAACATCATGGTCACCCCCGACGAGGAGTCGGTCCACCTGATCGACTTCGAGGCGGCGGCGCCCATCGAGGAGGGCGGGCGCCAGATCGTCGCCCACCCCGGTTTCTTCGCGCCGCCGGACCGCACCGGCACCGACGTCGACCGATACGCGCTGGCGTGCCTGCGGCTGGCCCTGTTCCTGCCGGTGACCACACTGTTCGTGGTCGACCGGGGCAAGGCGGCGCACCTGGCGGAGGTGATCGCGCGGCAGTTCCCGGACGTGCCGCGCGCGTTCCTGGACGAGGCCGTCGCGGAGATCACCCGCAACACCTCCCCCGGCGCGGCCCCCGTGGAGTCGCCCTCGCTGGTGGAGCCGGGCGACTGGCCGCACAGCCGGGACTCGATGGTCAAGGCGATCCTCGCCTCCGCCACGCCCGAGCGCACCGACCGGCTCTTCCCCGGTGACATCGCGCAGTTCTCCGACGGCGGCGGCCTCGGCCTCGCGCACGGCGCGGCCGGCGTGCTGTACGCGCTGGCCGCCACCGGCGCCGACCGCTACGAGGAGGGCGAGCGCTGGCTGCTGGCCCGCACCGCGCCGCCCCCGCCCGGCACCCCGCTCGGCCTGTACGACGGGCTCGCCGGCGTCGCCCTGGTCCTGGACCGGCTCGGGCACCGGCAGCGCGCCCTCGACCTCGTCGAGGCGGTGCTGAGGGAGCGGTGGCAGAACCTCTCCTCGGACCTGCGCGGCGGCCTGGCCGGGCTCGGCCTGGTCCTGGGGGCGCTGGCCGACACCACCGGCGAGAAGGAGCTCGCCGAGCGTGCCGCCGAGGCCGCCGGCCTGCTGCTGCGGCGCCTGGCCGAACCGCCCGCGCAGGCGCCCCGGCGCCGGGCCGGGCTGCTGCGCGGCGCGAGCGGACCCGCGCTGCTGCTGCTGCGCCAGTACGAGCGCACCGGCGACCGCGCCCTGCTGGACGCGGCCGGGCAGGCGCTGCGCCGGGACCTGGAGTGCTGCGTGGTGCAGAAGAAGGGCGGCGGCCTGGAGGTCGACGAGGGCTGGCGCACCCTGCCCTACCTGGGGGACGGCAGCGTCGGCGTGGGCATGGTCGTCGACGACTACCTCGCCTGCGACCCGCGGGCGGCCGAGGAGTTCGCCCCGGTCCGCGAGGGCATCCTGCGGGCGGCCACCTCCCGCTTCTACGCGCAGCCCGGGCTCTTCCAGGGCCGCGCCGGAATGATCCTGCACCTCAGCCGCACCACCACGCCCGGCGCGACCGGGCGGCGACTGGCCGAACAGGTCGCCGGGCTCGGCTGGTTCGCCATGGCCTACCAGGGCCAACTGGCCTTCCCCGGCCACCAGATGATGCGGCTGTCCATGGACCTCGCCACCGGAACGGCCGGGTGCCTGCTCGCGCTCGGCGCGGCGCTCGACGGCGCCCCGGACGCCCACCTGCCGTTCCTCCCGCCGCCGACGCGGCCCCACGAACGCGGTTCCGCATCCGCGGAATCGTGACACAACCCCGTTCCCATGGAGTCGAAAGGACACGACATGGCACTGCTCGATCTGCAGACGATGGAGTCCGAGGAGCACACCGGCAACGCCAGCACCGCCAGCCTGCTCTCCTGCGTCAGCACCACGAGCGTTCTGCTCTGCCTCTGACCCGCACCGTCGGTCCACGGCCCCGGGCGGCTCTCTCCCGACACGGGAGGGGCCGCCCGGGGTCCCGCCACATCCGGGATGCGAGGCCGTGCCCATGACGACGACCGCCACCGCCGCTCGCGCGGACACGACCGCCACCGCCCCCCGCGCCGAGGCGGCCGGGCCGCTGCTGCGCTCGGCCGTCCGGCGGGGCCGGGCCCGCTGCGCAGTCCTGTGCCTGGTCGGCGCGGCCGCCACGGGCGCGGGCCTGCTGCTGCCGGCCGTGCTGGGCCGCACCCTCGACCTGCTGCTCGCGCACGCCCCCGCGGCCCGCTGGACCCTGTACTGCGCCGCCCTGGTGGTGCTGATCGCCGTGCTGGACGTGGCCGAGACCGTGCTGCAGGGCACCACCGACGCCCGTACCGGCGCGTGGCTGCGCCGCCTGCTGGTCCGGCACGTGCTGGCCGTGGGCCCGCGGGCCGCCGACCGCTTCGGCCCCGGCGACCTGGTCGCCCGCCTCGTCGGCAACGCCGCCCAGGCCGCCACCGCGCCCGCCGCGCTGGCCGCCCTGCTCGCCGCGTCGGCCGGTCCCCTCGGGGGCGTGGTGGCGCTCGGCCTGATCGACCCCTGGCTCGCCGCCGTGTTCCTCGCCGGGGCGCCGGTGCTGGCGCTGCTGCTGCGCGCGGTCGCCCGGGACACCTCCGCGAGCGTGACCGACTACCAGGGCGCCCAGGGCCGGATCGCCTCGGCGCTGGCGGAGGCCATCGACGGCGCCCGCACCATCCGGGCCGCGGACACGCAGGAGAAGGACACGGCTCGGATCCTGGCTCCGCTGCCCGAGCTGAACCGCGCCGGGCACCGCATGTGGCGGGCGCAGGGGCGGGCCGCGGCGCGGGCGACGGCCGTGGCGCCGCTGCTGCAGCTGGGCGTGGTCGCGGTGGCCGGCGCCCTGGTCGCGCGGCACCGGATCAGCGTCGGCAACGTACTGGCGGCCTCGCGGTACGCGGTGCTGGCGGCCGGCGTCGGCGTGCTGGTCGGGCAGTTGGCGGGCCTGGCCCGGGCCCGGGCGGCGACCGGGCGGCTCGCCGAGGTGCTGGCCGAGCCCGCGCCCGCCCACGGAAACCGGCGGCTGCCGCCCGGACCCGGGCGGCTGGAGCTGCGCGGGGTGACCGCCCGGCGCGGCGGCCGCACCGTCCTCGACGGCGTCGACCTGGTGGTGCCGGGCGGGACGACGCTCGCCGTGGTCGGCCGCTCCGGCGCGGGCAAGTCGCTGCTGGCCGCGCTCGCCGGCCGGCTGGCCGATCCGGACACCGGCCAAGTGCTGCTGGACGGGGTGCCGCTCGCCGAGCTGACCCGCGAGGAGCTGCGGCGCGCCGTCGCCTACGCCTTCGCCCGCCCCGCCCTGCTCGGCACCACGGTCGAGGACGCCCTCGCCCTCGGCCTCGCCGACCCCTCCCCCGCCCGCGTCCGGGAAGCCGCCCGGGCGGCCTGCGCCGACGCCTTCGTCCGCCGCCTCCCCGACGGCTACGCCACCCCCTGCGCCGCGGCGCCCCGCTCCGGCGGCGAGTCCCAGCGCCTGGGCCTCGCCCGCGCCTTCGCCCGCGGCGGCCGTCTCCTCGTCCTCGACGACGCCCTCTCCAGCCTCGACACCGTCACCGAGCGCCGCGTCACCGACGCCCTGCTGCGCCCCGGCACCGGCACCACCCGGCTCCTCGTCGCCCACCGCACCGCCACCGCCGCCCGCGCCGACGCGGTCGCCTGGCTGGACGGCGGGCGGATACGCGCCGTGGGCCCGCACGCGCGGCTGTGGCGGCTGCCGGGGTACCGGGCGGTGTTCCGGGACGAGGGTGACGCGGAGGTTCCCGGTGGGGACGCGGAGGTTCCCGGTGGGGACGACGCGGAGCTTTCCGGCGGGGACGGGGCGGGACTTCCCGGCGGGGGCGGGACGACGGCCCTCGCCGGGGAGGCGGCGGGCGCCCCCGGCGAGGAGACGGTGGGCGCCCTCGGCGGGGAAGCGGCGGCCCTCGGCCGGGCGGATCGATTCGGCCGCCGGGACGGAGCGGTCGACGCGGACGGCGCGGACGGAGCGGGCGGCGACCGCGCACCGGGCCCGCGGCACCCCGGGACAGAGGAGCGGCGGACGTGACCGGCCGGGCGCCGGACGCCGGGATGCTGCGGCGGGGACTGCGGTTCGGGCGCGCCCGGTGGCCCGTGCTGCTGCGGCTGGCCGCCTGGTCGGTGCTGGAGGCGGGGCAGACGTTCCTCCTCGGGTACGCCCTCGCGCGGGCCCTGGACGAGGGATTCCTCGCCGGGCGGGCCGGGACCGGGTTCGGCTGGCTGGCGGTGGCCGGGCTCGGGGTGCCGGCCGGGGCGTACGGGACGGGGCGGGTCTACGGCGCCGTGGCGGCGCTGGTGGAGCCGCTGCGGGACCGGCTGGTGACGCACGTGGTGCGGCGCGGGGTGCGGGAGGCGGACCGGGGGGCGCTGTCGGGGCTCACCCAGCAGGTGGAGATCGCGCGGGAGGCCTGCGCCGGGCTGGTCATGGTCGCGCGGTCCTTCGTGTTCACCGCGGCCGGCGCCCTGGCCGGCCTCGCCTCGCTCGCCCCGCCGCTGCTGCTGGTGGTCCTGCCGCCGCTGCTCGCCGGGGTGGCCCTGTTCGCGGCCGTGCTGCGGCCGCTGGCCCGCCGCCAGGCGGCGTTCCTCGCCGCCGACGAGGCCCTCGCCGGGGAACTGGGCACCGTCTGCGCCGGGTTGCGGGACGTGACCGCGGCCGGGGCGGAGGAACGCGTCGCCGGCGACCTCACCGGGCGGATCGAGGCCGAGCTGCGCGCGGCGCACGCCCTGGCCCGCTGGGGCGCGCTGCGCGTGACGTCCCTGGCCGTCGGCGGCCACCTGCCCGTGGTCCTGCTGCTGGCCGCGGCGCCCTGGCTGCTGCGCCGCGGCGTCACCCCGGGCGCCCTCGTCGGCGCGCTCGCCTACGTCACCCAGTCCCTGCTGCCCGCCCTGCAGAACCTGGTCCACGGGCTCGGCACGAGCGGCGCCCGCCTCACCGTCGTCCTGCGCCGCCTGGCCCCCGCCGCCTCCGCCCCGCAACCGCCGACCACCCCCGCCCCGACCGTCCCGCAGCCGCCCACCGCTCCGCCCCCGCAACCGCCGGCCGCCCCCGCGTCCGGCCGCCGCCGCTCCCGCGCCCCCGCTCTCGTCCTCTCCCGCGTCACCTTCGCCTACGGCCCGCACAGCGAACCCGTGCTGCGCGACCTCGACCTCACCGTCCCCCACGGCACCCACCTGGCCGTCGTCGGCCCGAGCGGGATCGGGAAGTCGACGCTGACCGCGCTGGCCGCGGGGCTGCTGCCGCCGCGGCGCGGCGAGGTGCGCGTGTACGGCGAGCCGGCACCGGCCGCGCGGGCGCTGCGGGTGCTCGTCCCGCAGGAGGCCTACGTGTTCACCGGCACCCTGGCCGAGAACCTGGCCCACCTGCGGCAGGACTCCGTGCCGGAGGAGGAGCTGTGCGCGGCCGCCGAGGCGGTCGGGGCGGGCGCGCTGCTGGAGGCGCTCGGCGGGCCGGGCGCCCGGGTGGACCCGGCGGCGCTGTCGGCGGGCGAGCGGCAGCTGATCGCGCTGGCGCGGGCCTATCTGTCGCCCGCGCCGCTCGTCCTGCTGGACGAGGCGACCTGCCACCTGGATCCGCGGGCGGAGGCGCGGGCGGAGCGGGCGCTGCGCGAGCGGAGCGGCGGGACGCTGGTCGTCGTCGCGCACCGCATCAGCTCCGCCCGGCGCGCGGACCGGGTGCTGGTCATGGACGGCCGGCACACCGCGTACGGCGGCCACGAGGAGCTGCTGCGCCGCTCGGCCCTCTACCGGGAGCTGGTGGGGGCGTGGGAGCCCGGTGCCGGGCCGGCGCCGCCGCGGTCACACCCAGCCCTGGCCCTGCGAGATGCGGATGGCGTCGATGCGGTTGCGGGCACCGGTCTTGCGGGTGATGGCCGCCATGTAGTTGCGCACCGTCCCGTGGGACAGGTGCAGCCTCCTGGCGATCTCGGCGACGGACGCCCCCTCGGCGGCCAGGGATAACACGCTCAGTTCGCGGCGGGTCAGCGGCATCTCGGCGGCCCTGAGGAAGCCGAAGCCCAGCGAGTCGTCGACGAAACGGTCCCCCTCGGCGACCCGGCGTATGCCGCGCACCAGTCTGTCCGGCGAGCCCTCCTTGTCCACGAAGCCCGCGGCGCCCGCCTCCATCGCCCGCTTCAGCAGCCCCGGACGCCGTGTGGTGGCCAGGACCAGCAGCCTGGGGGCCGTCGCGCCGGGTCGCTGGGCGCACAGTTCGGCCAGCGGCGGCACGCCGCGCACGTCCCAGGAGTCCAGGTCGGCCGCGCACACGTCCGGCCGCACCGAGCGCACCGCGCCGGGCGCGCCGCGCCACGAGGTGTCGTACACGCCCAGGTCGGGCTCCCGGCGCAGCCACTCCGCCAGGACCGATCGCACCAGACACGTGTCGTGCACCAGAAGTACCCGGATCACTCCGCCCCCTCGGTTCGCGTTCGGTGTGTCCCCCGCTGCTGCGGGAGCGTTTGAGCGCGTGCCCAATTGTTTACGGTCCGGACACACCCCGGACATAAAAAACCGGCCAACGGGGTGCGCGGGGGCGCGCGTTCGGCGCCCGCCGCCACGGCGCGCACCGAGTGTGGGGGCATGAGTCGGGGCGGTCGGGGTATCCGCGCGGTTCTTGCGCGGCCTTCCGCATCCTCCCGCTCTTTCTCCGCACGGCTCGCTCGCCGTGCGGAGCGGGCCGCCGGGAGAGAGGCTTGATGCAGGGGGGCCGTCGCGCGGCCGTGAAGGAGGTGGTCGGCGTGTCGGACGGGGAGCCCCGGGCGGTACGGCCGACCCCGGCCGCCGGCACGCCGGTGGACCGGCCGCTGCTGTCGCGGGAACTGACCGCGGTGATGGACGAGGTGCGGGCGCACTCCGGCGCGGTCTACCTGCTGGTGCCGGGCGAGCCGGTCCTGGAGATGACGGTGATGGCGGGGCTGCCCCGGGCGTTCGCCGCGCCGTGGGAGCGGGTCGGGCTGAACGCGCCGGTCCCGGTGGCGGACGCGGTGCGCGAACGGCGGCTGGTGTGGGTCGGCGGCGACCAGGACATGGCGCGCCGCTATCCGCGCGTCGCCCTGGTGCTGCCCTATCCCTTCATGCTCGCCGCGCTGCCGGTGGCGACGGAGCGCGCCGTGTACGGCGCGGTGTTCCTCACCTGGCCCGCCGCCCACGCGCCCGACCTGTCGGAGCACGAGCGGGAACGGCTCACCGCGGCGTGCGCGCGGATGGCGCGAGGGCTGGAGCGCGCCCTGCGCCGCGACCGCCGGCCGCCCCGGGAGGCCGATCCGTCGGCCGCGTCCCCGCCGGACGGACCCGGCGCGGCCGCGTCCCCGCCGGACGGGGCGCCTGACGCGGCCGACACGGCCGACACGGCGGAGGCGGCCCGCATGGTGTCCCGGTTGCCCTACGGGCTGGTGTCGCTGGACCTGGACGGCCGGGTCGCCTACGCCAACCAGGCCGCCGCCGATCTGATGGACACGTCGGCCGACGCCCTCCCCGGCATCGAGCTGTGGTCGGCGGTGCCGTGGCTGGACGACCCGGTGCACGAGGACCGCTACCGGGCCGCGCTGGTCAGCCAGCGCGTCACGTCGTTCACCGCGCTGCGCCCGCCCGGCGAACGGCTGTCCTTCCGGCTGTACCCGAGCTACACCGGGCTGACGGTGCGCATCGACCACGCCCGGTCGGCACCCGCGCCGGACGAGCACGGACCGGACGAGCACGGACCGGACGAGCACGGACCCGGTCCGGGCGTCGGGCTGTCCCGGCTGGTGACCATCTCGCAGGTGCTGAGCCTGACCGAGGCGCTCACCCGGGCGGTGGGGGTACGGGACGTGCTGCGGCTGGTCGCGGACGACATCGCCCCGGCGGTGGGCTGCCGGGGCGTGGTGCTGCTCGCCTCCCGGGCCGGGCGGCTGCACGTCCTCGGCCACCACGGCTACGCGGACCCGCGCACCGTCGAGCAGTTCGACGGCATGCAGGTGATCACGCGGGCCCCGAACGGGCGGGCCCTGGTCGGCGGGGAGCCGGCGTTCTTCGAAACGCCCGAGGAGCTGGTGCGCGCCTGTCCGCCCGCCCGCGCCGGACTGGGGGAGTTCTCGGCCTGGGCGTATCTGCCGCTGATCACCTCCGGCCGCCCGGTGGGCACCTGTGTGCTGGCCTACCTCCGGCCCCGCCGGTTCTCCGGCGAGGAGCGGGCGGTGCTGACGAGTCTGGCGGGGCTGGTCGCACAGGCCCTGGAGCGCGCCCAGCTGTACGACGCCACGCACCGGGTGGCGCACGGTCTGCAGGGCGCGCTGCTGCCGCACTCGCTGCCGCAGCTGCCGGGCATCGAGGCGGCCGCCCGTTACCTGCCCGCCGCCCAGGACATGGACATCGGCGGCGACTTCTACGACCTGGCGCCCGCCCGGCCGCTGCCGGCGGCGATGATCGGCGACGTGCAGGGGCACAACGTGACCGCGGCCGGGCTGATGGGGCAGCTGCGCACCGCGGTGCGCGCCTACTGCTCCGCCGGCCAGTCGCCGCGGGAGGTCATGAGCAGCACCAACCGGCTGCTGATCGAGCTGGGCACCGAACTGTTCGCCAGCTGCCTGTACCTGCGGCTGGACACCGCGCACGAGGAGGCGATGGTCGCCCGCGCGGGGCACCCGCCGCCGCTGCTGCGCGACCCGGACGGGCGGGCCCGGGTGCTGGAGCCGGCCGGGGGACCGCTGCTGGGCATCGACCCGGAGGCGACGTACCCGCAGACCGGGATCGGCCTGGGGCCCGGAACGGTGCTCGTGCTGTACACCGACGGGCTCGTGGAGGCGTCGGACGTCGACCTCGACGACGCCCTGGCCGGTCTGGTCCGCTGTCTGCACGAGGCCGGTGACGTGCCGCTGGAGGAACTGGCCGACCGGCTGCTGGCGCGCAGCGACGCGGCGCGGCGGCGGGCGGACGACATCGCGCTGCTCCTGCTGCGGGCCCGGTAGGGGCCGCGTCGGGTGCCTTTCGTTCCGCCCTGCTCCGCCGCCCCCGCCGATCCGTGGCGTCCGCCCCGCAAAACGGCGGTCCGGCCCTCCCGCCGGAGGGCCGGACCGGTGCACCGTCCCGGCCGGAACCGCTGGG
Source organism: Streptomyces echinoruber (assembly GCF_014651135.1). Classification (GTDB taxonomy): domain Bacteria; phylum Actinomycetota; class Actinomycetes; order Streptomycetales; family Streptomycetaceae; genus Streptomyces; species Streptomyces echinoruber. Next base: position 206,264 of record NZ_BMWH01000006.1, on the reverse strand, counting down.
TGAGGCCGGGCCGGTGGCCGGTGGGGGGTGGCGTGGGGTGGGCGCGCTCAGTTGGTGGCGGTCAGCCCGGAGCCGTCCTGGGTGCCGGAGCCGTCCTGCGCGCCGGAACCGTCCTGCGCGCCGGCGCCCGTCCCGTCGCCGGGCGTCGCGGAGGCGTCGCCGCCGCTCTGGTCGCCGCCCGCCTGGTCCCCGGCGCCGTTGCCGTTGCCGGCACCGTTGCCGTTTCCGTTGCCGGCGCCGTTGCCGTTGCCGGCGCCGTTGCCATTGCCGTTGCCGTTGCCGTTGCCGGCACCGTTGCCGTTTCCGTTGCCGGCGGCGTTGCCGTCGCCGGCGCCGCTGTCGCCGAGTGTGGCGCCGGTGGCCTGCAGGGCGGTGGTGACCGGCTGGAAGAAGGTCTCGCCGCCGGCGGTGCAGTCGCCGCTGCCGCCGGAGGTGAGGCCGATCGCGCTGCCGTCCTGGGTGAAGAGCGAACCACCGCTGTCGCCGGGCTCCGCGCACACGTTGGTCTGGATGAGACCGGTGACGGTGTCGACGCCGTTGGGGTCGGTCTCGCTCTGGAAGTTGACGGTGGCGTCCAGGCCGGTGACCTGGCCGTCGTGCAGGCCGGTGGTCGAACCCATGCGGAAGACCTGCTCGCCGACGGTGGCCTCGGCTGCCTGGGTGATCTGCACCGTCTGGCCGTTGCCGACGTTGACCTCGCTGGGCGCCTGGGTGGCGGGGTCGTCGTACTTCACCAGGGAGAAGTCGCCGTTGCCGGGGAACTGGGCCTGGTCGACGGTGGCGATGGGCTGCCCGTTCTGCGTGTCGGACCACTGCTTGGCGGCCACGCCGCAGTGCCCGGCGGTCAGGAAGGCGGGGCTGCCGTCGTCGGCGGTGACGTTGAAGCCGAGGGAGCAGCGGACGGTGCCGCCGTCGGCCTGGGCGAAGATGGCGTCGCCGCCGGAGGCGAAGGTGCGGAAGGTGCCGGAGGACTTCTTCAGCGTCGCCATGCCGGAACCGAGGCTCCGCACGGTCGACTGGAGCCGGTCCCAGCGGGCGCCGGTGACGGTGCTGTCCGCGGTGACCAGGATCTTGTCGGTGCGCGGGTCGATGGCCCAGGCCGTGCCCGCCATGGTGGCCTTGGTCCGCAGCGTGCGGGCGGCGGCCTTGAGTTCGGCGGTGCTGTTGTCGACGTGGCGGACCAGGGCGCCGGCCCGCTCGGCCGCGGCGGCCGCGTTGGTGTCGTCGCCGGTCACGTTGACGACGAGCTGCCGCTTGGCGCTGTCGTAGTAGGTGCCGGCCAGGGAGTCGCCCAGCGTGCTCGCGAGCCGCGCGGCGAGGGCGGAGGCGTCCTGCGCCTTCAGGGTTCTGGGGGCCGCGTTGCCCGCGGCGCCGTCCTGGGAGGCGTTGGCGTGGGGCAGCAGCAGGGCCGCGGCCCCGAGCGCCACCGCGCTGCCCGCCGCTATCGCGGCCTTCCGCTTGGGGATTCGCTTGTGACTCAACTTCCGGACCTCCTGGGGGACGGGGTCATCTGCCGTCGTACGACGGCTTGTTGGGGCGCGCCTGGCTGGCAGGTGGTACGCACGCACTCCGCGGAGCGTTCAATTCCGTTCGCCGCCCGCGGTCGGGGGGGCGGCGATTCGGCCACGCCCGCCGTACCGCGCGCGGACCCCGAACGGGACGCGCGCCGATACGGACCGAGACGATCTCGCCACACCTGGTATCCGATCGTTCACGTTCGGTTGACGACCGCGGGCGGAATCCGGGCTTCAGTGAATCTGCACAGTGGCTTTCCAACCACGTCACCGCCGGCCCCGCGAGCGGACGCGTCCGCCGGGCCGCGCCGCGCCTTTGACGCCAAGTGCCGGATTCGCCGCGGCAGGTGCGCGCGACGGGGTGCGTCGATGCCGTGAGGCATGTGGAGGAGTTGCCGGAAAGCCGTGCCCACGTCTGCACGGTTGGCGGTCGGCAAAGGTCAATTGCCCTGGTGGGCGGGGTGGTTGATTGGAAGCGCGCGCCGGGGGCGTGCTTTGATCCATCGCACCGCGGGGGCCGGACGGGCTCCGGACACGGGCGCCCGACGCCCCCGCGACCGCGGCCGTCCATCTGTCCCCCAGAGGGGGCCGCTCCCCCCTTGTGAAACAGCCATACGAAGGGAAGTTCCATCATGAACTCCACCCCCCAGGTCGAGACCGTCGAGATCTCCGACGCCGAGCTCGACAACGTCTCCGGCGGCCTCTCCGTGAACGCCGTGAACACCGTGACCGGCGTGGTGGACAGCGTCGCCCCGGTCACCGGTCTGGTCGACACGGCGGTGAACACCGTCGAGGGCACCACCGGCCTGAACACGGCCCCGGTCACCAACCTGGTCGCCGGCCTCTGATTTCGGCCTCGCGCCACCGAGTCCCGGGGCCACCCCCCGGCTCCGGGACTCATCCCCCTTTTTTTCCGGGCTCGGTTCGCCTCCGGGCGCGGTTCGCCTCCGGGCGCGGAGAGCCGGCGCCGAGGGCGCGAGCGTGCTCGCCCTTTCGGGTCCGTGCGCTCCCCGAGCTCTCGGATGCGCTCGAACAGGGGGGACCCATGCATTTTCGACACCGACGCGTCCCCTCGGTCCCCCTCGCCGCGGGCGACCGTCGGTCGAGTCATGTCGCAGGTGAGGAAGAGGTCCGTGGAGTTCCGCCAGCAGGCCCTCGCCAAGCTGCAGTCGCCGGAGGAGCTGGATCTCCCGGTGCGTCTCGCGCGCCCGCAGGGCTGGCTCGTGCTGTCGGTGACGCTGGTGGCGATGGCGGCCGCGTCGGTGTGGGCGGTGACGGGCTCGGTGGCCTCCACGGTCACCGCGCAGGGCATCCTCACCCACGGCGAGGGCAGCTACGTCCTGCAGAGCCCGGTCGCGGGCCAGGTCACCGCGGTCCTGGCGCGGGAGGGCGAGCGGCTGCCCGCCGGCGCGCCCGTGCTGAAGGTCCGTACGAGCCGGGGCGACGAGGTCGTGCGCGCCGTCGCCGCCGGCCGCGTCACCGCGCTCGCCGCGACCGTCGGCCGGATCGTGTCCACCGGCGCGGACGTCGCCGCCGTGGAGAAGGTCGCCCACGCCTCCGACCCGCTGCAGGCCACCGTCTACGTCCCCGCGCAGAACGCGGCCTCGATCCCCGCGCACGCACAGGTCGACCTGACCGTGCAGTCGGTGCCGGCCCAGCGCTACGGCGTGCTGCGCGGCCGGGTCGTCTCCGTGGGCCGCAGCGCCCAGTCGCCGCAGCAGATCGCCGCCTACCTCGGCGACCGCCAGCTCGGCGAGCAGTTCACCCGGCAGGGCCGGCCGGTCGCCGTGCGGGTGCGGCTGGAGAAGTCCTCGTCGACGAAGAGCGGTTACCGCTGGTCGACGGCGGACGGGCCGCCGTTCCGGCTGGACTCCATGACCCTGGCCTCCGCCTCGATCCGGCTGGCCGGCCGGCGTCCCGTCGACTGGCTGCTGCCCTAGACCCCGCCCAGGAACCGCAACCGCCGTGACCACCGCCCAGGAAATCCGGGGCAGACGCCGCGCCGCCCCGCCCCGGCGCCCCGTGCCCGCGCGCCGCGGGAAGACCGTGCGCACCCCGACCGTGCTGCAGATGGAGGCCGTCGAGTGCGGCGCCGCCTGTCTGGCCATGGTGCTCGGCCACTACGGCCGGCACGTCCCGCTGGAGGAGCTGCGCATCGCCTGCGGGGTCTCCCGCGACGGCTCGCGCGCCTCCAACCTGCTGAAGGCGGCCCGCAGTTACGGCCTCACCGCCAAGGGCATGCAGATGGACACCGCCGCCCTCGCCCAGGTGCGGGGCCCGGCGATCCTGTTCTGGGAGTTCAACCACTACGTCGTCTACGACGGCATGGGCCGCCGCTTCGGCCGGCGCGGGGTGTACGTCAACGACCCCGCCAAGGGCCGCCGGTTCGTGCCGATGGAGGAGTTCGACACCAGCTTCACCGGCGTGGTGCTGGTGATGGAGCCCGGCGACGGCTTCGAGCGGGGCGGGCGCCGGCCCGGCGTCCTGGGCGCGCTGCCCGCCCGGCTGCGCGGCACCGCGGGCACCCTGCCGGCCGCCGTGCTGGCGAGCCTGCTGCTGGTGGTGGTCGGCGCGGCCGTGCCGGCGCTGAGCCGGACGTACATCGACACGTTCCTGATGCAGGGTCAGGACTCGCTGCTGCCGGTGCTGTTCACCTCGATGGGCGCCTGCGTGGCGCTCACCGTGGTGCTGACCTGGCTGCAGCAGGCCAACCTGCTGCACGGCCGCATCATCTCCTCCACCCTGACCAGCGCCCGCTTCCTGCGCCATCTGCTGCGGCTGCCGGTGACGTTCTTCGCCCAGCGCAGCCCCGCCGACCTGGTGCAGCGCCTGCAGTCCAACGACCAGGTCGCCGAGACCCTCGCCCGGGACCTGGCGGCGGCGGGCGTGGACGCGGTGGTCGTGGTGCTGTACGCGGTGCTGCTGTACACCTACGACCCGCAGCTGACGTTCGTCGGCATCGGCGTGGCGCTGCTCAACGTGCTCGCCCTGCGGGTCGTGGTACGGCTGCGCGCGACCCGCACGGCCAAGCTGCGCGCGGACACGGCGCGGCTGACCAACACCGCCTACACGGGCCTGCAGCTCATCGAGACGATGAAGGCGACCGGCGGCGAGGACGGCTACTTCCGCACCTGGGCCGGGCAGCACGCCACCACCCTGGAGGAGCAGCAGCGGCTCGGCGTGCCGAGCGCGTGGCTGGGCGTCGTCGCGCCGACGCTGGCGACGCTCAACAGCGCGCTGATCCTGTGGATCGGCGGCATGCGCGCGGTGGAGGGCCACCTCTCCGTCGGCCTGCTCGTCGCCTTCCAGGCGCTGGTGACCCGCTTCACCGCGCCGCTGACCCGGCTCAACGGCGTCGCCGGCCGCATCCAGGACTTCGCCGCCGACGTGGCCCGCCTGAAGGACGTCGAGAGCTTCCGGGCCGACCCGCTGCACGGCCGCCCCGGCGCCGGCGCGTCCACCCGCCGCCTGCACGGGCACGTGGAGCTCGAGAACGTCACCTTCGGCTACAGCCCGCTGGACAAGCCGCTGCTGACCGGGTTCGACCTGACCGTGGGGCCGGGCCGGCAGGTGGCGCTGGTCGGCGGCTCCGGCAGCGGCAAGTCCACCGTCTCCCGGCTGATCGCGGGCCTGTACACGCCGTGGGAGGGCGTCATCCGCATCGACGGGCGGCGCCTGGAGGACATCCCGCGCGGCGCGCTCGCGGCCTCCGTCTCCTTCGTCGACCAGGAGATCTTCCTCTTCGAGGGCACGGTCCGCGACAACGTCGCCCTGTGGGACCCGTCCATTCCCGACGACGCCGTGGTCGAGGCGCTGAAGGACGCCGCCCTGTACGACGTGGTCATGCGGCGGCCGGGCGGCATCCACAGCCGGGTCGAGCAGGACGGCCGCAACTTCTCCGGCGGGCAGCGCCAGCGCCTGGAGATCGCGCGGGCGCTGGTGCGGCGGCCCAGCGTGCTGGTCCTGGACGAGGTGACCAGCGCCCTGGACGCGGAGACCGAACTGGTGGTGATGGACAACCTGCGGCGGCGCGGCTGCGCCTGCGTGGTGATCGCGCACCGGCTCAGCACCGTGCGCGACAGCGACGAGATCGTCGTCCTGCAGCACGGCACGGTCGTGGAGCGCGGCCGGCACGAGGAGCTGGTGGCGCGCGGCGGCGCGTACGCCGCGCTGGTCAGGGAGCGGTGAGATGACGTCCGTACCCGAGCCCGTGCCCGAGTACGTGCCCGATTACGTACCCGGGTCCGTTCCCGAGTCCGTGCCCGGGCAGGACGTGGTCCTCGGCGCGCTCGGCGGACTGGGCGCGCCAGTGGACTGCACCGGCCTGACGCGCCTGGACCTTCAGGGGCCGCAGGTGCTGTGGCTGGTGGTCTCCGGCGCGCTGGACCTGTTCGCGGTGGACGCCGCGGCGCAGGGCCACTGGCACCACCTCGGCCGCCTGGAGCCCGGCTCGCTGCTGCTCGGCCCGGTCGCCGGGCCGCAGCACACGCTGGTGGCCCGCCCGGTGCGCGACTGCGTGGTGCGCCGCATCGGGCTGCGCGAGCTGTACCAGCCCGCGCAGACGCAGACCTGGTCGTACGACGCGTACGGCAACCCCGTGTACGTGCCGCCGCAGTCCAGCCCGCTGGAGTACGCCCTCGCGCTCGGCGTCGGCCGCGGCCTGTCCGTCCTCTTCCAGGCGCCGCTGGCCGAGGAGCGGCCCGCAAAGGACGGGGGCGGCCCCGCGGGTGTGGGGGACGACGACGTGTTCTGGATGCAGGTGCCGCCCGGCAGCGTCCAGTACGGCTCGCTGTACGGCGCTCAGGCGGCAGCCGATCTGCTGATCGACCCGGCGGTGTGGCAGGGCATGGTCGGCCAGCAGTACCGGCTGCTGTCCGCGCTGGACCGCTGGATCGAGCGGCTGGAGCGCGCCCACGAGGACCGGGCCGCGGCCGGCATCGCCGCCGGCGAGGCGGTGCGCGCGCAGGCCGACCGGACGCTGCTGGCCTCCATCGGCCGCTCCTCCGGCCGGCGCACCACGGCCGCCGACGCGGACGCCACCTACGCCGCCTGCCGGCTCGTCGCCCGCGCCTCGGGCATCGCCCTCGCCGACTCGTCGCAGCTCGGCACCGCGAGCGACCGCCTCGACCCGGTCGAACGCATCGCGCAGGCCTCCCGTGTGCGCACCCGCGCGGTCCGGCTGCGGGGCCGCTGGTGGCGGGAGAACGTCGGCCCGCTGGTCGGTCACCGGGCGCTGTCCGGGGCGCCGGTCGCGCTGCTGTGGCGGCGCGGCGGCTACGTCGCCGTGCACCCGGCGACCGGGCGGGAGACGCCGGTGGAGAAGGCCAACGCCGAGGAGTTCGAGCCGCGCGCGGTGATGTTCTACCGGCCGCTGCCCGACCGGCCGCTCGGCCCGCTCGGGCTGCTGCGCTTCAGCCTGCGCGGCACCTCGGGCGACCTGGCGAACCTGCTCCTGAGCGGCCTGGTCACGGTCGCGCTCGGGGCGCTGGTGCCGATCGCGACGGGCAAGGTGCTCGGCACGTACGTGCCGCGCGCGCAGACCGGCCTGATCGCCCAGATGTGCCTGGCGGTGATGGTCGCCGGGGTCGTCGCGGCCGCGTTCACGCTGCTGGAGAACCTCACCCTGCTGCGCCTGGAGGGCCGTATCGAGGCGACGTTGCAGCCCGCCGTGTGGGACCGGCTGCTGCGCCTGCCCACCCGGTTCTTCACCCGGCGCTCCACCGGCGAGCTGGCCGGTGCCGCCATGGGCATCAGCGCCATCCGGCGCCTGCTCGCGGGCGTCGCCCCGGTGATCGCCCAGTCGGTGACCGTCGGCGCGGTCAACCTGGGGCTGCTGCTGTGGTACAGCGTGCCGATGGCGCTGGCGGCGCTCGGCATGCTCGTGGTGATCGCCGCCGTCTTCCTCGGGCTCGGCCTGTGGCAGGTGCGCTGGCAGCGGCGCCTGGTGCGGCTCACCAACAAGCTGAACAACCAGGCCTTCCAGACCCTGCGCGGCCTGCCCAAGCTGCGGGTGGCGGCGGCGGAGAACTACGCGTACGCCGCCTGGGCGCAGCAGTTCGCGCGCAGCCGCGAGCTGCAGCAGAAGGTGGGCCGCATCAAGAACCTCACCACCGTGCTGGGCGCCGTGTACCTGCCGGTGTGCTCGCTGCTGATGTTCATGCTGCTGGCCGGGCCGGCGCGCGGGGCGATGTCGGCGGCGGCGTTCCTCACCTTCAACACCTCGGTGACGATGCTGCTGACCTCCGTCACCCAGCTCACCGGCGCCTTCGTCTCCGCGGTGGCGGCGCTGCCGCTGTTCGAGGAGATCCGGCCGGTGCTGGACGAGAAGCCGGAGGTGCGCGCGGCCGGCACCCGGCCCGGCCCGCTGTCCGGCGCGATCGAGGCGCGGCGGCTGTCCTTCCGCTACACCGACGACGGGCCGCTGGTCCTGGACGACGTGTCCTTCGCGGTGCGGCCCGGCGAGTTCGTCGCCATCGTCGGCCCCAGCGGCTGCGGCAAGTCGACCCTGCTGAGGCTGCTGATCGGCTTCGACCGGCCCACCAGCGGCAGTGTGCTGTACGACGGGCAGGACCTGGCCGCGCTCGACCAGCAGGCGGTGCGCCGCCAGTGCGGTGTCGTACTGCAGCACGCGCAGCCCTTCAGCGGCTCCCTCCTGGACGTGATCCGCGGCACCGAGCCGTGCACCCCGGAAGAGGCGATGGCCGCCGCGGAGATGGCGGGACTGGCGGAGGACATCCGGCGGATGCCGATGGGGCTGCACACCATCGTCTCCGGCAGCGGCGCGATCTCCGGCGGGCAGCGGCAGCGGCTGATGATCGCCCAGGCGCTGGTGCGCCGCCCGCGCATCCTCTTCCTCGACGAGGCCACCAGCGCCCTGGACAACGAGACGCAGCGCACGGTCATCGAGTCCACCCGCAAGCTCAACGCCACGCGCGTCGTCATCGCCCACCGCCTGTCCACGGTGCTGGACGCCGACCGGGTGATCGTGATGGAGGACGGCAGGATCGTCCAGCAGGGCACCCCCGCCGAACTGCTCGCCGACACCGGCAGCCGACTGCACGAACTGGTACGGCGTCAGATGGCGTGAGCCGGCGGGGCGGCGACGTCGGTGTGCGGTCCGGCCGGGGCGGCGGCGCGGGCCCGTGGCCGACCCCGCGCCACCCTCCCCGGCCGGGCCCCGCGACCGGTCGCGCGCCCTGACGCGCGGGGCCGCCGTCCGCAGGAAATCCGCAGAAGAACGGCGGCCTTCCGTCACCTTCCGGCAACCAACCGTTGGTGCGCAGCCGATCCGGGTACCCGCGCGGCATGCGAATCAGCGTGGTGGACGTGGGATCGAACACGGTGCGGCTCGTGGTGGCCGACGCGGAGGGCGGGGTGCCGCTGCCGGTGCACACCGCGAAGTGGCGGCTGCGCCTGTCGGAGTGGGTGCGGCCCGGCGGTCCGGTGCCCCAGGACGCGGTCGAGCGGCTCGTCGAGGCGGTGGAGCAGGCGGCCGCGACCGCCGCCCGGTGGGGTGCGGCCGAGTCCCTGGCCTTCGCCACCGCCGTGGTGCGCGGCGCGCCCAACCGGCTGGAGGTGCTGCGTGCCGTGCGCACCCGCACCGGCGTGGAGCTGTGCACCCTGCCGGGCGAGGTGGAGGCGGAGCTGACGTTCCTCGGGGCGCGGCGCTGGATGGGCTGGCGGGCGGGGCCGCTGGCGCTGCTCGACATCGGCGGCGGCTCGCTGGAGGTGGCCTTCGGCCGGGGCCGGCTGCCGGACTTCGTGGCCTCGCTGCCGCTCGGCGCGGGACGGCTGACCCACGAGTTCCTGGACGGCGGGCAGGCCCCGGCGACGCCCGAGCAGCTCAAGGCGCTGCGCCGCCGGGTCCGCCACCAGCTGCGGGACGCGGCCGCCCGCATCCGCTGGGAGGGGCCGCGCACCGCGGTGGTCACCTCCCGCACCTTCCAGCAGCTGGCCCGGCTGTGCGGGGCGGCGCCCGGACGGCACGGGCCGTTCACCGAGCGGCGGCTGCGCCGGGCGGACCTGCGCGAGGCGGTGGGCCGGCTCGCCCGGCTGCCGGCCGCCCGGCGCGCCGAGCTGCCGGGGATCTCCGCGCCGCGGGCCGCGCAGAGTCTGGCCGGGGCGGTCGTGGGGTACACGGCGATGAAGCTGACCGGGCTGAAGACGGTGACGGTGTGCCCGTGGGCGATCCGCGAGGGCGTCCTGCTGCGGCACATCGAGGAGGGCCCGTCCTGGTGGGCGGAGATGTCCCGCCTCTCCGAGGAGGACACGCCGCCGGAGCCGGTCCCGCTGCGGATCGCCTCCGGCACCGCCTGACTCTCCACCGCGCATCGCGCACCACGCACCGCGCACCGCGGCCCGGACCCGCGGACGCGGACGCGAGACGACAGACGACAGACGACACATGTACAGACGCCGGACGGCGGAAGGAGACAGTGACCGTGGCCGACGACGCCGAGCACACCCGCAAGGAGCCCGCGACCGCCCTCGAGGAGGTCCTCCGCGAGGTCGAGGACGCCGAACGGCGCGTGGAGAAGCCCTCCGCCGGCGAACCGGACCGCCGCGGGCGCGGCACCGGCGAGGCCGGGGACGCCATCACCCCCAACACCGGCGCCCAGGAGCAGGCGCACGAGGAGTGAGAGCCGGGCCGGGCGCATCCCGGCCGGCCGCCCCGGACGGGCGGCCCCGGACGGGCGGCCCCGGGCGGCCGGAAGAGCGCCGGTGACGACGCGCACCCCGGGTGGCGGGAAAGACGCCGCCCGGGGTACTCGCCGTCCATGGCACACGAGCACGCAGTCCTCGACCGGATGCAGCACGACCTCGCCGGGCCCCGCCTGCCGGCCGCCCGGGGCCCGCTGTCCGCGGCCGTCCTGGAGTACCTGCGGGGCGGTGCCGCGCCGCCGCCCGCGCGGGAGGCCGCCACCGCCGATCCGTACGGGGACGACCTGCAGCTGGCGCTGTACCTGTGCTACGAGCTGCACTACCGCGGCTTCGCCGGCGTCTCCCCCGGCCTGGAGTGGGACCCGGAGCTGCTGCGCGTCCGGGCCGCGCTGGAACGGCGGTTCCTCGACGCGCTGCGCGCCGACGTGCGCGTGCACGACGACGTCGAGACCGCCGTCGGAGAGCTCCTCGTCGAGCCCGTCGACGGCACCGGCGTCACCCACCACCTCGCCCGCGACGGGGAGTTGTGGCAGCTGCGCGAGTACGCGGCCCAGCGTTCCCTGTACCACCTGAAGGAGGCCGACCCGCACGCCTGGGTGCTGCCGCGGCTGCACGGCCGGGCCAAGGCGGCCATGGCGGCGGTGGAGTTCGACGAGTACGGCGGCGGCCGCGCCGACCGCGTCCACGCCCGCCTGTTCGCCGATCTCATGACGGACCTCGGCCTCGACCCGGCCTACGGCCGCTACCTGGACGCGGCCTGCGCCGAGGTGCTCGCCACGGTCAACCTGATGTCCCTCCTCGGCCTGCACCGCGCCCTGCGGGGCGCCCTGGTGGGGCACTTCGCCGCCGTCGAGATCACCTCCTCCCCCGGCTCGCGGCGGCTGGCGCGGGCGATGCGCCGCACCGGCGCCGGCCCGGCCGCGGAGTTCTTCTACGACGAGCACGTGGAGGCGGACGCCGTGCACGAGCAGGTGGTCCGCCACGAGGTCATCGGCGGGCTGCTGGCCGACGAGCCGCACCTGGCCGCCGACGTCGTCTTCGGCATCGACGCCACCGGGTACGTCGAGGACCGGTTCGCCGACCGCCTGCTGACCGCGTGGCGGGCGGGCCGCTCCTCCCTGCGCACCCCGCTGACCGGCGGGAAGGCGGGTGTCCGATGAGCGCGGTGGACATCCGGGGGGCCGTGCATCCCCTGGTGCTTCCGGGCGTGTACGCCCCTCAGGACGACACGGCCCTGCTGGCCGGCGCCTTCGCCGACGAGCCTCTGGAGCCCGGCGCGCACGTCCTCGACGTCGGCACCGGCAGCGGCGCCCTGGCGCTGACGGCGGCCCGCCGGGGCGCGCGCGTGACGGCGGTCGACCTGTCCTGGCGGGCGGTGTGCACCACCCGTGTCAACGCGTGGCGGTCCGGGCTGAGGGTGCGCGTGCTGCGCGGCAACCTCTTCGCACCCGTGCGCGGCCGGGTCTTCGACCTGGTGCTGGCCAACCCGCCGTACGTCCCCGCACCGCGCGGCGGCACCCGCCCGCGGGGCCGGGCCCGGGCCTGGGACGCGGGGCGCGACGGGCGGCTCGTCCTGGACCGGCTGTGCCGCGAGGCGCCCGCGCACCTGCGGCCGGGCGGCGCGCTGCTGGTGGTGCACTCCGCGCTCAGCGATCCCGGCCGCAGCCTGGCGGAGCTGCGCGCCGCGGGTCTGAAGGCCGCCGTGGTGCGGCGGCACTGGATCGGTCTGGGTCCGGTGCTGCGGCAGCGGCGGGAGTGGCTGCACCGGCGCGGTCTGCTGTCCGCCGGTGACGACAGGGAAGAGCTGGTGGTGATCCGTGCCGAACGAGTCTTCTGACGCCCCGCGCGACGACGTCCCGCGCGACGACGTCCCGCGCGGCGACGCCCCCGCCGGCCGCTGCCGGATCACGGTGCGGCGCCGGGGCCCGATCCTGGTCGAGGGGCCGGTGGAGGTGGAGCTGGAGGACGGCACCACGGTGACCTCCGACCGCTTCCGCGTGGCCCTGTGCACCTGCCGCCGCAGCCGCCGCTACCCGTGGTGCGACACCAGCCACCGCGAGCGGGCCTGAGGGTGCGGACCGGCGGGGGCCCGCACGGAAAAACCCGGGGGCGGCGGACGGCCCCACTCCGTCCGCCGCCCCCGGTACGAGACCGCGGGCGATCCCGCGCCCGAGGCTCGCACTCCCCACCTGCGAGTCTCGTGCACGGTCCCGGGAAGCCCGGGAAGCCGCGGTCCCGGTCCTCATCAGAACGCGAAGACGCCGGAGCCGTAGGCGTCCTTCGCGCAGGTGTTGCCGAAGGTCTGCTCGTAGGAGACGCGCCTGCCCTGCCACACCCCGGCCACGGTGACCACCACCGGGTCGTACTGCCGGGTGCACAGCACGTCGTCCCGGGGCCGCAGTGCGGCGGGGTCGCCGTCGGCGCCGCGCAGTTCGGCGCAGGCGAGGGCCGGGTCCGGGTGCGTGCCGGAAGGCGTCGGCGCGCAGGAGAGGGTGACGGCGCGTTCCGGGGTGGCGGTGGCCGCCTGCTCGCCGTGGCCCACGGTCAGCACCAGGGCCGAGGGCGCGTACAGTCCCGCCGGGGCGGCGAGGGCGGGTCCTGCGAGGGGGCCGCAGACGGCGGTGGCCGTCAGCCCCAGGGTTGCCGCCCAGCGCGCGGTGGTGCGCATCGTGTGCTTCCTTCCGCTCGGTTGCGTGTGTGCCGGATCCGTTCGTGCCGGCGTCCGGACCGGTGCCGGACGGGGCACGGTCGGTGCCGGCCCGGCGAGCGGTGAGTCTGCACGAGTCCGCCGTCGAACACACATCGAACCCGCAGATTTCAGTAACCTTGCGTATTGAATCAGTGGCGGGAAGTCACAGAGTCCGATCGCTCGAAGCCCGTAATTGAGCGGTCGATGGCCGATGAATCAAGCCGGATGGCCGAATCCCTCCGCTCGTTAATCGTCTTGAAACATTCCGCTTCCGCTCTCGGCGGACTCCTGGGCGACCCCTTGTGTTCATGGAGAGGGCGAGTAATCGTCATTACATGATTACGAATGAGCAGCAGGAGAGGCTGCGCGGCTGGTTCACCGGCCGCCTGCCCGACGACCTCTTCGAGGACCTGGTGGAGGTGGTGGCCGACCGGGAGGAGATCACCGTGATCGGCCGCATCCCCGGTCCCCGCCTCGCCGAGGGCGTCTCCGACGCCGAGCGGGACGCGGCCGTCCAGGGCCGCGTCCAGGAGTTCCGGGAACGCACCCGCGAGCAGCGGATGGCCGTCGCCCGCGAGGCCGAGCACCGCTTCGGGCGCAAGGTGTCCTGGGGGGTGGAGTGCGCGGGCCGCCGCGCCCTGTTCACGCACCTCGCGGCGCCCGTGATGACCCGGCTGCGCCAGCCGGAGCGCCAGGTCCTGGACACCCTGGTGGCGAGCGGCGTGGCCCGCAGCCGCAGCGACGCCCTGGCCTGGTGCGTGCGCCTGGTACGGCGCCACGCCGACGACTGGCTCACCGAGCTGCGCGAGTCCCTGGACCACGTGCAGCGGGTGCGGGCCCGGGGGCCCGACGCGCAGCCGGAGGACGACGACGCGAAGGACGGCGGTGCGGGGGACGACGACGCGGAGGACGGCGCGGACGGCGGTGCGGGGAACGGCGGGTGAGGACCGGGCGCCCCGCCGCACCTACCGGTCGGTATCGTCGGGAGCACTCGACGACGAGGCGGGGAGGCGCGGATGGCGCGGCACTGGGCCGACTTCCAGTACGAGATCTACCTGAACGGGCTGACGGGTGCCGTACCCCGGCTGCCGACCGACCTGACCCGCCTGGAGGCGCTGGCCGAGCAGCGCCTCGGCCCGGGCCCCGTCGGCTACGTCGCGGGCGGCGCCGGTGACGGCAGCACGGCCCGCGCCAACCGGGCGGCGCTGCGGCGGCGCCGGATCGTGCCCAGGATGCTGCGCGACGTGCACGAGCGGGACCTGTCGGTCGAGGTGCTGGGCCGCACGCTGCCGGCGCCGGTGGCGCTGGCCCCGGTCGGCGTGCTGTCGATCATGCACCCGGAGGCCGAGCCGGCGGCCGCCCGCGCCGCGGCCGCGCAGGGCGTGCCGTACGTCCTGTCGTCCGCCTCCAGCACCCCCATGGAGCAGGTCGCGGAGGCGATGGGGGACGCCGAGCGCTGGTTCCAGTTGTACTGGCCCAAGGACCGCGAGGTCGCCCGCAGCTTCCTGGGCCGCGCCGGGGCCGCCGGGTACTCCGTCCTGGTCGTCACCCTGGACACGCCGCTGCTCGCCTGGCGGCCGCGCGACCTCGACCAGGCCTATCTGCCGTTCCTGCACGGCGTGGGCACCGCCAACTACTTCTCCGACCCCGCGTTCCGCGCCGGCCTGGCCAAGCCGCCGCAGGAGGACATGAACGCGGCGGTGGCGCACTTCGTCGGCATGTTCGCCGACCCGTCGAAGACCTGGCCGGACCTGGCGTTCCTGCGGGAGAACTGGGCGGGCCCGATCGTGCTGAAGGGCATCCTACACCCGGACGACGCCCGGGCCGCCGCCGACGCCGGCATGGACGGGGTGATCGTCTCCAACCACGGCGGGCGCCAGGTCGCCGGCGCGGTCGCGGCCGCCGACGCGCTGCCCCGCGTGGCCGAGGCGGTCGGCGACCGGACGGCCGTGCTGTTCGACAGCGGTGTGCGCACCGGCGACGACGTCTTCAAGGCGCTCGCCCTGGGCGCGCGGGCGGTGCTCGTGGGGCGGCCGTACGTGTACGGGCTGGGCCTGGACGGGCAGGCGGGCGTCGAGCACGTGATCCGCTGCCTGCTGGCCGAGTTCGACCTCACCCTGGCCCTCGCCGGGCACGCCTCCCCCGCCACCGTCCGTGCCGCCGACCTCGTCGAGGACCCGGCGTGACCGCCCGCGGCGGCGTCACCCGGAAGCCCCCGCACTCGGGAATCCCCGGTGCGCAGCGCGCCGGCCGCGGTGCGGAAAAGGCGGTGGGCGTCCTGACGGGCCGTCCGGTGCGGGACGTGGCCGGCCAGGGTCCGCCGGCGCCGCGGGAACGCCGCCGCGCACGGCGCCAACCCGCGCTTTCCGCACCGGCGTTCGAGCGGTTGTGCGCCCCGTGTGAACCACGCGCACGCGCCGGCGCGTCACGCACCCTCCCGGCGCGCGCCCCGGCGTAGTGCACTGGGAACGGCCCTTCCTCGGAGGCCCGCGCAGGAACGGCGGCTCTCCTGCGCGCAGCGGCCGCCGGCCCCTTCCCCCGCCCCGGGCCGGCGGCCGACGGGGCGGTCCGCCGCCCCCGGCGGGTCAGATCTGCTCAGATCTGCCAGGAGCGCAGCCGGTCGGCGGCGCCGTAGACGTCGGTCTTGCCGGACATCAGGTCGCGGGCGAGGTCGACGAGGGCCCCGTAGGGCGGATCGATGCCGACACCGCTGACGAACATGTACGCCACGGCCGTCGCGCAGGCGAAGCGGGCGTTGGCGGAGGGCAGGGGCCGCAGCACGGCGAGGGTGTGCAGCAGGGCGGCGGCCCGCCAGGCCGGGTCGGAGTCCACACCCAGGCGGGGCGGGTCGACACGGTGGCGGGCGACGGCGGCCACCAGCGCGGAGAAGTCGTTGACGGTGGGCTGGTCCGGCAGCACCTCCTCGTGGCGCTGCAGCAGCCAGGGCACGTCGATGTGGATGACGGGATGGGTCATCGCTCAGGCGGCCCGTCCCTCGCCCCCGGTGGGCGGTTCGTCGTCGGGGAAGGCCGCGGCGAACTCGTCCGCGTGGGTGGCGAAGAACCGGCGGAAGGCCTCGGCGCCCTCCTGCAGGGCCCGGTGGCGGGCTATGTCGGCGGCGGCGGCCTCCCGCACGAGCGCCTTCATGGACGTACCGCGCTCCTTGGCGATCTGCCGCAGGTCCTCTAGCTCGCGGTCGCTGAACTCCACGTTGAGAGCTGGCATGCCCCCCACGGTACCGCTCGGGTACTTGCGCGTAAATAGCCGCAGGTCACAGGGCAGGAGCTCCGGTACCGCGGGTCCGCGCGCCCGGGCCCCGCCGGGCACCGGGCACCGGGCGCGCGGACCGTACCGGCCGGCGGCCGGAGCGGTGCGGCACGAGGGGCGCCGTCCGCTCCGGCCGCCGGCGCGCGCCGGGGTCAGTCCCGGCCCTGGTCGGCGGCGAAGGACGCCATGCGGGCGAGTGCCGCGTTCCAGTTGATCGCGGTCTCGTTCGTCGACCAGGACTGGATGTCGTCGATGTAGCAGAACTGGCCGACGCAGCCCTGGAGTCTGCTCTGCGCGTAGGGGTCCTGGATGCCGGAGTTGGGTCCTCCGGCGAGCGTCCCCTTCGGCGGGTCGGGCAGGTTCGGGTCGAGTTCACGGGCGTACCAGCGGCTGTGCTGGTGGTGCGAGCTGACCTCGCCGTACCCGGTGACGTAGGAGATGTTGAGCGCGTTGCGGCCCAGGACGTAGTCCATGCTCTGCAGCGCGCCGTCGCGGTACCGGGCCGCGCCGGCGAGGTCGTAGGCGGTGGCCAGGACGACGGCGTTGTTGAGGATCTGGTGGTTGGAGCCCCAGTCGTAGAGGGTGTCTTCGGGCGCGTACGGCATGCCGTACGGCTGCGAGTCCAGCGCGGCGAGGTGCTTGTCGGCGCCCTCGACCACCGACCGGCGCACCGCGTCCCGGCCGGGCAGGCGGCTGGGGACGAGGGCGAGGTCGAGCCGTCCCGCGACGGCCGTGTGTCCCCAGTCGAAGCCGCGGCTGCCGAAGATGTCGGCGGTGTGCAGCGGGGAGCCGAGGACGAAGTCGGCGAACTGCTTCTCGCCGGTGGTCAGATACAGCTCGGCGGCCGCCCAGTAGAACTCGTCGGTGGCGTCGTCGTCGGGGTAGGCGCCGCCGCCGACGCCGTCGTCGGGGTCGGCGTACACCGCGGGGTGGGCGCGGGCCGCGGTCCACGCCTTGCGCGCGGCGGTGAGCGCCCGGTCGGCGAACGCCCGGTCGTAGGGCCGGTACAGGCGGGCGGCCTGCGCGGCGGTGGCGGCCAGGTTGAGCGTGGCCTGCGTGGTGGGCGGGTGCAGTTCGCGCGGCTGCGGGTCGTCGCCGGGCAGCAGCGGCAGGCCGGTCCACTGGGCGTCGTGGATCTTGTGGTGGGCCATGCCGGCGAGCGGTTGGCCGTCCGGCACCTGCATCCTCAGCAGGAACTCCAGTTCCCAGCGGGCCTCGTCGAGGACGTCGGGGACCTTGTTGCCGCTCTCCGGGATCGCCAGGGTGCCGTCGCCGAGCCTGCCCGGCTTCCCGGTGCGGGCCAGCAGGGCGCGCTCGTAGGTGCTCAGCAGCTCCCAGGTGGCGATGCCGCCGTTGACGACGTACTTGCCGTGGTCGCCGGCGTCGTACCAGCCGCCGGTGACGTCCAGGGTGTAGGCGCAGCCGCCGGGTTGGCAGGGCACGTGCCCGTCGCCCCGGTTGGGCGCGACGTCGACGTGGCCGGCGGGGCGGCCGTAGCCGGGCCGCAGGTCGTCGCGGATCGCGATGCCGCTGCGCTGCGTGTAGTAGTACTTCAGCGAGTCCAGGCGCAGGTGCTCGTAGGCGGCGGTGCCGATGTCGAAGGGCCGGCTGGTCTCGCCGTCCGCGACCAGGGTGAAGCCGGTGCCGCGGCCGCGGTAGGCGCCGAAGTCGACGGAGTGCACGTTCTGCCCGGAGGAGGCGTCGGTGCCGCGCGGGGTGGTCCAGCCGTGCGCGACCGTGGTGCCGGAGGCGTTCTTCAACTGCCAGGGCAGCTTCCGCGTCGCCTCGGTGACGAGGGTGGCGTTCTTCGGGCCGTGGGGCAGGTAGGCGACCTGGTTGACGCGGACCCGCGGACCGGTGTCGGGCTCGTACTTCTCCGGCGGCACCCCGCCCAGCAGCGACACGTCGTCCAGGCAGAACCGCCAGGTCTGCGCGGCGCCGCCCACCTGGAAGGCGACCTGGGCCCGGTCGGTGTCGACCGGCGAGGTGAAGGTGGAGGAGTAGGTGTTCCCCGACACGCCGAGCTGGGGGCTCACCTCGTACCAGGTGTCGTACGGCTCCACCGCCAGCCCCACGACCGCCCGCACCACGTGTCCCTCGGGCGCGCCGGAGGCGGAGAAGGAGAAGCGGTACGACTCGCCCTTGGCGAGGGCGATGTCGTTCTGGCCGACGGCGGCGTCCCAGCGGTTGGCGGTGCCGCCGGGGACGTCGGCGCACAGCCTGCCGTCGGACAGGCCGGCGGTGAGGTTGCCGGTCGTCCACCAGGGGGCGCTGGTGCCGTCGAAGCCGCCGTTCTTCACCTGCTCCACCTCGTCGGCGCCGGCCGGGGCGGCGGGCAGGGCGGTCAGGGCGGCCGCGAGCAGGGCCGTCGCGCACAGCAGTGTGGTTCTGCGTCGTCGTTTCACGTCCGGGTCTCCTCGCGAGGGGGAGGTGCGGGTGGCGCCCCGACGGTATGGGAGCGCTCCCAAAAGTAGGTGCGGGCCATGCTGGTTGCCGACATGACGCCCCGTCAATGGCACGGACACGACTCAGGACACGACCGGGTGAGCACTCGTCAGATTCAGCCGGATCCGGGAGCCGCGCACCGCGTCGAAGGTGATCACCGTCGGCGTGCCGGAGGTGCCGGCCCGGTCCGCCCTGGCGCCCTCCACCGGCACGTACCGTTCGCCGTCCTCCACGGGCACCGCGGCGGACGCGGGCAGGCAGCGGGCGGCGCCGACGGTGCGGGAGACCGCGACCCGGTCGACGGTGAAGGAGACCGCACCCCGGTCGAAGGCGCGCGCCCGGTCCCGGCGGCCGCGGCGCGCACGAGCCGGGGTCGCGGCGCACGTGACCAGGGGGGTGCGGTTCGCGCCGGACGGCGACGCACTAGGCTGGAATCCACGTGACACGCTTGTCACGGACAGTGGGCGCGATGGAGTGGCGACGATGAGCCCGGACAACCCGTTCGACGATCCCGCCGCGGCCCGGGCCGTCATCGACGCCTCCGGCACCGTGGCCGGGTGGAACGAGGGCGCGCGCCACCTGCTGGGCTACTCCCCCGCCGAGATCGTCGGCCGCCCGGCCGCCGGGCTCCTGGCCGCCGGGACCGCCGTGTCCGCCCCGCCCGACGGGGAACGCTGGAGCGGCCCCCTCACGCTGCGTCACCGCGACGGGCGCGCCGTACCGGTGTGGCTGCTCGCGCACCGCATGGGCGGGGACGGCGCCTGGCTCGCCGTCTGCCCGCTGCCCGACGCCCCCGGCGGCCGGCCCGACGACCCGCTGACGGGGGCCGCCCTGTCCCAGTCCCCGTGCGCCACCGTCGTCTTCGACGAGCGGCTGCGCATCCACGGCGTGAACGAGGCGATGGCCGCCCTCATCGGCCTGCCCGCCGACCGGCTGCGCGGCCTGCGCGCCATCGACATCGGCGACCGGCCGCAGAACGCCGAGTTCGAACGGTACCTGCGCGAGGTCCTGGCCTCCGGGCGGGCCCGCGAGATGCAGACGTACCTCAAGGCCACCGGGGAGCACCGGGCGCACGCCTGGCTGGCCCGGATGGCGCCGGTCACCGACGCGCAGAACCGGGTGCGCGGGGTGTGCGTCACCGTCCACGACTTCTCCTCCCAGTACCTCGCCCGGGAGCGGCTGCAGCTGCTCAACGAGGCGAGCGTGAGCATCGGCACCACCCTCGACGTGACCCGGACCGCGCAGGAGCTGGCCACGGTGTGCGTGCCCGCGCTCGCCGACTTCGTCGGCGTCGACCTGCTCGACCCCGGGCAGTACGGCGGGGAGCCCCCGAGCCGGCCGGCCCCGCCGGTCGTACTGCGGCGGACCGCGTACCGCTCGGTGGGCCCGGACGGCCCCGAGGCGGCGACCGGGACGGGCACGGCGGAGGAGTACGCGGCGTCCTCGCCGCAGGCCGCCGCGCTGCTGGCGGGCCGGGCGGTCGTGGTCCCGGCGCCGCCGGCCGGCCCGGAGCGGTGGCCGTCCCGGGACGAGCGGCGCCACGGCGGGCCCGGGGAGCGCGACGTCCACTCCACGATGGCCGTGCCGCTGCAGGCCCGCGGCATCACCCTGGGGGTCGCCGTCTTCACCCGCTTCCGCCGCCCCGACCCGTTCACCGAGGACGACGTGCTGCTGGCCGAGGAGGTCACCGCCCGGGCCGCCGTCTGCATCGACAACGCCCGCCGCTTCTCCCGCGAACGCGAGACCGCGCTCGCCCTGCAGCGCAGCCTGCTGCCGCGCAGCCTGCCGCGCACGGCCGCGGTCGAGGCGGCCTCCCGGTACCTGCCCGCCGCCCGGGCCGGGCTGGGCGGCGACTGGTTCGACGTGATCCCGCTGTCCGGCATGCGGGTCGCCATGGTCGTCGGCGATGTCGTCGGGTACGGCGTGCAGGCCTCGGCCACCATGGGGCGGCTGCGCACCGCCGTGCGCACCCTCGCCGACATCGACCTGCCCCCGGACGAGCTGCTCACCCACCTCGACGACCTGGTGACCCGGCTGTCCGCGGAGTCCGGCGAGGAGGGCCGCCCCGGGGAGGTCGGGGCCAGCTGCCTGTACGCGGTCTACGACCCGGTCTCGCGGCGCTGCGCCCTCGCCCGGGCCGGCCACCCCTCTCCGGTGATGCTGCCGCCGGGCGGCCCGCCCCGGCCGGTGCCGTTGCCCTCCGGACCGCCGCTGGGCACGGGCGGGCTCCCGTTCGAGTCGGCCGAGCTGGACCTGCCCGAGGGCACGGTGCTCTCCTTCTACACCGACGGGCTGATCGAGAGTCACGGCCGGGACGCGGAGACCGGGCACCGGCTGCTGTGCGAGGCGCTCGCGGGGTACGAGCACGCGGCGGGCTCCCTGGAGGAGACCTGCGACCGGGTGCTGCGCACGCTGCTGCCGCCGGGCGGCGCCCCGGACGACGTGGCGCTGCTGCTGGCCCGCACCCGCGGCCTGCCCGCCGACCAGGTGGCGACCTGGGACATCCCCGCCGACCCGGCGCTGGTCGCCCCGATCCGCAAGCAGGTCGTCGACCAGCTCGACGCCTGGCGGCTGACCGAGGCGGCGTTCACCACGGAACTGGTGGTCAGCGAGCTGGTCACCAACGCCATCCGCTACGGCGCCCCGCCCATCCGGCTGCGCCTCATCCACGACGCGGCCACCCTGATCTGCGAGGTGTCCGACGCCGGCCCCACCGCGCCCCACCTGCGCCGCGCCCGCACGTGGGACGAGGGCGGGCGGGGGCTGCTGCTGGTCGCCCAGCTCACCCACCGCTGGGGCAGCCGGCACACCGCCGAGGGCAAGACGATCTGGGCGGAGCTGGGGCTGCCGGAGGAGTGAGCCCCCGGGGCGGGGCCGCGCACCGGCCGGGCCGGCGCGCGGCCCGGCGGCTGGCTCACTCCGCGCCCCCGAGGTAGGGCCGCACCCGCCGGCGGGCCTCGTGCAGCCGGGACTTCAGGGTGCCCAGGGGGAGGTCGAGGCGTTCGGCGGCCTCGGCGTACTCCAGTTGACAGATGTCCCGGTAGACGAGCGGCGCGACGAGGTGCGGGTGGTCGCGCTCCAGCCGCTCCAGCGCCTCCAGCAGGTCGACGCGGGAGCCGGCGATGACGCTGGTGGTGCGCGGGTCGACGTGCGCGGCCGGCTCGATCGCGGCCGGCTGCTCGGCGGCGCGCCGCTTCAGCTCGCGGTACTTCTGCCGGCAGCAGTTGGCGACGACGGTGTGCAGCCAGGTGGAGAAGCGGCTGCGGCCCTCGAACGTGGAGATCCGCCGGGCGACCTGCAGCAGCACGTCCTGCGCCGCCTCCTCGGCGTCCTGCCGGCACGGCAGGAACCGCCCGCAGCGGCGCACCGTCTCCGGGCCGAGCGCGCGCAGCAGCGCCTCCAGCGCCGCCGTCTCGCCCGCGGCCGCGCGCCGCGCGAGGTCCTCGGTCAGCGCCTCGTCGTGCACGGCCCGCTCCCCTCACCGCCGGTCGCCGGTGATCTCCCCTGGGCATGATAAGAGCATGCACCCGCTCGAGCGGATCGGCCGGTACCGCCTCCAACGGCCTTTGGGCACCGGCGCCTTCGCCGTCGTCTGGCTCGCCCGCGACGAGGTGCTGGACGCCCCGGTGGCCGTGAAGGTCCTCGCCGAGAACTGGGCGCACCGCCTGGACGTGCGCGAGCGGTTCCTCACCGAGGCGCGGCTGCTGCGCAAGGCCGCCTCCGACCGGGTGGTGCAGGTCCACGACATCGGTGAACTCCCCGACGGCAGGCCCTACTTCGTGATGGAGTACGCCGACGGCGGCACCCTCGCCGACCTGGCCGCCGCGGGCCCGCTGCCGGTGCCGGAGGCGCTGCGGCTCACCGCGGAGGCCGCCCGCGGCGCGGCCGCGCTGCACGAGGCCGGCATCGTGCACCGGGACATCAAGCCGAGCAACGTGCTGCTGGCCGCCGCGCCGGACGGCTCGCGGCGGGTGCTCCTCGCCGACCTCGGCCTGGCCAAGAGCCTCGCGCAGGCGTCCGGGCTCACCCAGGCCGCCGGCTCGGCCGGCTACCGCCCGCCCGAACAGGCCGAGCCGGGCACGGGCATCGACGCGCGCGCCGACGTCTACGGCCTGGGCGCGCTCGGCTACCGGCTCGTCACCGGCACCACCCCGGCCGCGCCCGGCCGGGTGGTCCGCCCGGACCGGCTGCGCCCGGGCCTCCACCCGGGGGTGCGGCGGGCGCTGCTGCGGGCGCTGGCGGTGGACCGGCGGCGGCGCTGGCCCTCGGCGGCGGCGTTCGCCGCGGAGCTGGAGCGGCTGGCGCCGCGGGCCGGTGCCGCCCGGCCGCGCGGGCGGCACCGGCTGCTCGCCGGCGCCGCCGCCGTCCTCGTCGCGGCCGGCGCCGCGGGAACGGTGGTGGCCCTGGCGGAGCGGCCCGCCGGGGGCGGCCGTGAGGTGCGCGTCGCGGACACCACCGGCCGGGTCACCGCCACGGTCCCCGCCGGCTGGGGGCGGGGGCTGCGCGGCGGCGGCTGGGACCCGCGGGTGCTGGGCCTGCCCGCCGGGCACGAGCCGGGGCTCGTCGTCGCCGACGACCCCGACCGCTGGACGGACCTGGGCGCGGCCGTCGACGGCGTCTTCGTCGGCGCCTTCACCGACGCCGGCGGGCACGGCGACCTCGCCGCCGCGGTGGCCGCCGTCACCCATCCCGGCTGCCGCTACACCGGCTCCCGCGCCTGGAGCGGCGGCCCCTGGCGGGGCCGGGTGCGCACCTGGCGCGACTGCGCACGCCCCGGCGACGTGGTCACCGAGGCCGCGCTCACCCCGGCCAGCGGCGCCCGGCGGCCCCAGGTCTACGTGCAGGTGCGCCGGCACGACGGCGCCCCGGCCGCCGACGCCGTCCTGCGCTCCGTGCGGATCCGGCGGTGAACCGGGACGGCGGGAAGGGCACGCAGACGACCGAACCGAGCGGTCCGCGAACTTTTCGGGCGGTGCGCGCATCGGAACCCGTGAAGAGACACGACGTCCCTCAGGAGGCCGGAGACCATGACCCCCTTCCGCACGTTCCGGCCCGCGCATGCCGCCGCCCTCCTCGCGGGCGCGGCGGCGCTGGGCCTGCTGACGGGCTGCGGCGACGGCGGCGCCACGGCGGGCGGGCCGCAGACCCTGTCCGGCACGGCCGCCCCCGCGACCGGCAGCGCCGGCACCGCCCCCGCCACGTCCGCCACGTCTGCCCCGGGCCGCCCGGCGGACTCCGCGCCGGGCACGCCCTCCGCCCGTACCGGCACCCCCGCCGGCCGGGGGCCCGCCGCGGGCACACCCTCCGCCTCCGCGGGCGGCGGGCGGGCCGCGGCCGGCGGCACCCGCTGCCACACCTCGGAGCTGCGCGCCTCGGTGGGCCGCAACGACCCGGGCGCCGGGCAGGAGAACTTCCCGGTCGTCCTCACCAACGTCTCGGGCCGCACCTGCACGGTGTACGGCTATCCCGGCGCCGCCTTCGTGGACGCCGCCGGCCGCCGGCTCGGCCCGGACCCGGTGCGCTCCCCCGCCCGTC
This sequence comes from Streptomyces echinoruber, assembly GCF_014651135.1. Taxonomy (GTDB): domain Bacteria; phylum Actinomycetota; class Actinomycetes; order Streptomycetales; family Streptomycetaceae; genus Streptomyces; species Streptomyces echinoruber. The sequence goes on along the minus strand of NZ_BMWH01000006.1, from coordinate 182,153 downwards.
CCACGCGGGTGACGCTGCCGCCGGGCCGCAGCGCCTGGGCGGGCCTGTCCTTCTCCAACCCGCAGATCAGCGGCGCCCGCACCGCCGTGCCGGCCGCGCTGGTCGTCACGCCGCCCGACGAGCGGGACCCGCTGAAGGTGGTGTGGAAGGGCGGCGAGGTACCGGTGGGCGGCAACGCGTCGTCGGTGCGGCTGACGCCGTTCAGCCCCGGCACGGGTCCCTGAGCGGGGCCGGGCCCGGGGCCGAAGCCGGGGCCGGGTCCGGCCCGGGGGCAGCTCCGGGGGTGGGTCCGGGGCCGGGTCCGGGCCGGGTCCGGGCCGGGGGCGGCCCCGGGGTGGGTCCAGGGGCGGGTCCGGTACCGGCCGAATTCCTCCGGCGGCGGTCGCGCGGGCATGCCCGTGGTCCCCCCCGCACCGCCCCGTTCTCCCGTGGGGTTTCATGTGGGGCATCACCGATCACGTCCGATCGACCCTGTTGATCCCGTCGCGGAGGACCGAGCCCTGAACACCCCGCTCGCCGAGGCCCTGTCCGTCGTCCTGCTCGTCGCCGTCCTGGCCGGCGCCGTCGTGCGGCCCTTCGGCCTGCCGGAGGCGGTGACGGCCGTACCGGCCGCCGGGATCGCCGTGGCGACCGGGGCGATCTCCCTGGACCACGCCCGGGCGGAGGCGGAGCGGCTCGGGCCGGTGGTGGGGTTCCTGGCCGCGGTGCTGGTGATGGCGCACTTCTGCGACGTGGAGGGGCTGTTCCGGGCGTGCGGGGCGTGGATGGCCCGCTGGGCGGCGGGCCGGCCCCGGCGGCTGCTGACCGCGGTGTTCGCGCTCGCCTCGGTGATCACCGCCGTGCTCAGCCTGGACGCCACGGTCGTGCTGCTGACCCCGGTCGTGTTCGCCACCGCCGCGCGCATGGGCGCCCGGCCCAAGCCGCACGTGTACGCCTGCACCCACCTGTCGAACACGGCCTCGCTGCTGCTGCCGGTGTCCAACCTGACCAACCTGCTGGCGTTCGCGGCGAGCGGACTGAGCTTCACCCGGTTCGTGGCCCTGATGGCGCTGCCGTGGCTGGCGGCGATCGGCGTCGAGTACGTCGTTCTCCGGCGTTTCTTCGCCCGCGACCTGGCGGCGGCCGCCCCGCCGCCGAACCCGGCCGAGGCACCGCGTCTGCCGCTGTTCGCACTGGTCACCGTGGTGTGCACGCTGGCGGGCTTCGTGGTGGCCTCCGCGCTCGGCGTCGAACCGGCGTGGGCGGCGCTGGCCGGGGCGCTGACGCTCGCCGGACGCGCCCTGATCTGCAGGCGGGCCACCGTGCGGACGGTGGTGAAAGCCGCGGCGCCGGCCTTCCTGGCCTTCGTGCTCTCCCTCGGCGTCGTGGTGCGGGCGGTGGTCGACAACGGTCTCGGCTCCGCCCTCCGGCACGTCCTGCCCGACGGCACGGGGCTGCCGGCGCTGCTCGCCCTCGCGGCGCTCGCCGCGGTCCTGGCCAACCTCATCAACAACCTGCCCGCGGTGCTCGTCCTGCTGCCGCCGGCCGCCTCCTCCGGCGTCGGCGCGGTGCTGGCCGTGCTCCTCGGCGTCAACATCGGCCCGAACCTGACGTACGCCGGCTCGCTGGCGACCCTGCTGTGGCGGCGTATCCTGCACCGGCACGGACACGGCGTGGACCTGAGGGAGTTCACCGCGCTGGGGCTGCTGGTCGTGCCGGGTGCGCTCGCGGCGGCCGTGGTGGCACTGTGGGGGGCGCTGCGGGTGCTGTGACCGGCGTGGACCGGCTGACGCGAGGAGGCCCGACCGGATGCGTGTGATCGCCTGGCTCGTCGAGGGCACCTGGCCCGCCTGCGTGGACGCGGTGCGCGCCCACGCGCCCGAGGACGCCGAGGTGACGCTGCTGCACGTGACCGGCGAGGACGCGCCCGCGCTGGCGCAGGGGGCACTGGCCGGGCTGCTCGGCCGGGCGGCGCGGCCCGTGCGCGATCCCGGCGAACGGGTGGCGGAGCTGAGCGGCGCGTCCGCGCGGGAACTGCTGGACGCGGCGGCCGCCCGGCTGGGGCGGGCGTGCGTCCGGCAGGAGCGCACCGGGCGCGCCGAGCGGGAGGTGGTGACCGCCGCCGAGGGCGCCGGCCTGCTGGTGCTGGCCCGCGACGGCGAGCGCCGTCGGCTGGGCCCGCACAGTCTGGGCCCGGCCGCCCGGTTCGTCGTCGACCACGCGCCCTGCCCGGTGCTGCTGGTGTGGCCCGAGGAGGCACCCGGTCTGGGGACCCTGCCGCCCTCCCCGCCGCCTCCGCCGCACCGCCGCTGAGCGGTGCGCTCCCCTCAGCGGCGGCCGTATCCGTAGCCGCCATACCCGTAGCCGCCATAGCCGTAGCCGCCATAGCCGCCATATCCGTAGCCGCCCTCCCGGTAGCCGCCGCCCGGCCCGTGGGGTCCGTAGCCGCCGCCCCAGGAGCAGGCGTACGGATCGGCGTACGAGCAGGACGCGCCGGAGGAGGCCGAGGCGGTGGGCGCCGGCCGGGTGGTGGCCGGGGCGGCCGACGGTTTCCGGGTGCGGGCGGCCGGTGTGGACGCCGGGGGCCGGGGCGTGGGCGTGGTCCGGGGCGCCGGGGTGGCCGTCGGCTCGCCGTCCCAGTCGACCGCCGCCATCTGCAGGTCGGGCTCGGAGGTGTCGATCATCCAGCGCTGGACGGGGTCGTCGGTGCGGTTCTTCAGCACCAGGGTGCCGGAGCCGTCGGTGGCGGCGGGGGTCAGGGCCAGGTCCTGGTTCCAGCGCGGGACGAGCAGGCCCTGCAGGGTGAAGTCGTAGCGCACGTTCTTCCCGTCGCTGCGGGAGGCGCCGGGGCACGGGGCCAGGCGGACCGAGTAGCCGAGGTGCGAGTCCAGGCACAGGCGGGGGGCGGTGACGTCGTGCAGCAGCCCGTCGGGCTCGTACACCCACTGCCGGGTGCGGCCGGAGGAACAGGAGGTGAGTTCGGCCTCGGCCCCTTCGACGGCCCTGCCGCCCTCCAGGCCGACGCACAGGCCGGAGGCGACGTTGTGGAGCCGGCCGTGCAGGGTCCCCTGGGACGTGTCCGACGACCCGGCGTACGAGGGGGCGGGGCTCGCCGGGCCGGAGGAGGCGCCGGCCCCGGCCGGCTCGGGCCCGGCGCCGTCGGAGGAGCCGAGCGCCGACCACAGGACGAGGGGCAGGACGACCAGCCCGCTCGCGGCGGCGACGGTCACCGCGAGGTGGCGGCGCCGGGCGGCGCGCCGGGCCCGTCGGCCCGCGCGGCGCGGGAGACCGGAGAGGTCCCCGGCGCCGCGCGGGGTGGCGGGCGGCGCCGGGTGCGTCTCGGGCGGGAGGGGACGGCGGACGTCACCGGCCGGACCGGCCTCCCGGGCGGCGGGGCCGTACGGCGTGCCGGCGGAACCGTGGGGCGGCGCGGCGGCAGGGCCGTACGGCGGCTCGGCCGGCTCGGTGAACGACTCGCCGCCGACCGGGGCGTGCGGCTCGGGCGCCGGGGACGCGGCGGGGAACCCCGGTGCCGTGCCGCCGGCGTACAGGGCCTCGGTGGCGGTCTGCGGGGAGACCGGCCCCTGCTCGGGCGCGGCGGGTTCGGCGCGGGCCCGGAGGTACTCCCCCGCCGCCCAGCCGAGCACGCCCTCGGCGAGCACGGTGCCGAGCGAGCCGACGAAGTGGGCCAGTTGGTCGGCGGTGTCGCGGCAGTGGGCGCAGTCGGCCAGGTGCTGACGCAGGTCGGGGTCGATCCCGACGCCGGGGCGCCGGTAGGTGACGTCGAGCAGCCGGGCGTAGCGGGCGCAGTCCGCGCGGGGGGCCAGTTCGCGGTGCACCTGCAGGCACTCCTCGCGCAGCCGTTCGCGGGCCCGCCGCAGGGGCAGGTGGGCGCCGTCCTCGTCGAGGCCGAGCAGGCCGGCGGGTATCGCGAGCGGTTCGGCCTCGACCTCGGTGTGCCACAGCAGGGCACGGGCGGGCTGGGGCAGGCGCGGGAAGGCCTGGGTGACGACGCGGCGCCCGGGCGGGGGCAGGAGCCGGGCGGCCACCTGCTCGGCGTCCTCCCCGGGGACGCGCAGCCGCGGGTGGAGCATCTCGCGGCGGTGGTCCCCGGCCCACTCGGCCGCGATCCGGCGGACGGCGAGCAGCAGGTGCGGGCGCCAGGAGGAGGTGGGTCCGGCCTGGCGCAGGACCTCGCCGAAGAGCCGGGTGAAGGCGGCGGTGGTGAGGATGCCGGCCGCGCTGGGGCCGTCGGTGCACAGCCGGGCGTAGGTGAAGGCCGCTTCCCAGTGCCGGTCGAGGAGTTCGCCGACGGGCCGCGGGGCGGGGGTCGCCCCGGTCCACTTCCTCAGTTCGGCGCTCAACTGCTCGTCGGTCACCTCGAACCGGTGGCCGGACGCGCCGGAGGAACCGGTTTCGGGGGAATTCGACAGGCCTGCGTCGTGCACGGCTGCATTCCTCTCAGGGCACCGCGAAATTAGTCCGTACCAGGGTTTCGGCATCCCGAACACTCATCCGCGTCGGCTCTCGTGAAGCGCGCGGGGCGGACGGGAAAGGCCTTGTGCGTGCGGCGCAACGGCCGTGGCCCGCACTTGAACGGTGCTCACCTTTGCACAGGCCGGCGAGCGGAAACAAGAGATCCGGCGGTTTCGCGCATTTCCCGCACGAAGCCCGCCTTTGACATTCTGTCAATTCCGCGGGGCTTTCTCGGAGCCCTCGGGGAAAAGTCCCGGTCCGGGCCGTCCGGCGGGCACCGGGGGCGGCCCGCGACAACCCTGGAACACCCGGCGGAAAAGGGAACGGATTGGCGAATCCGGCTGCTGGAGGGAGCGCGGGTGCCGGTCCGTGCGGCACGGGGTTCCGCGCCGCACGGACCGTCCGGGAACCGGGGCCGCGCCCCGCGCCACGGCCCGCGGAAGCGCGCCCCCGCGCCACGGCCGCTGCGGGCTCTTTCGGCAGCACCCCGGTGTCCGCCGTTCAGGCGGTGGCGAGCGCCGTCACCGCCTGCCGCGCGGCGGTCAGGGAGGCGGCGGCCAGGTGCTCCAGGCCGGCGAGCTGCGGCAGGACGTCGACGCGGGTGAGTTCGGCGGCCACCAGGTGCAGGTGGTGCGCCGGCCCGCCGAGGCGGGCGAAGTACGCCTTCCGGTAGGGCGTCTGGAAGTCGCAGTGCTCGCGCGGGGCGCGCCGGGACCGTAGCCGCCGCCGCGGGCCATGACCGCCACGACACGTGTCTCCCGCAGCGGGCTCCGCCCGCCGTCCGGGCCGGTGAACGCGTTGGGGAAGCTCACCCGGTCGATCCACGCCTTCAGCGCCGCCGGCACCGAGAAGTTGTCCATCGGCACGCCGAGCAGCAGCGTGCCGGCCGCCGCGACCTCCTCGGCCGGCGGTGCGGTCAGCGCCCACTCGCGCTCCTCGGCGGCGTCGCGCACCAGGGCGGGCACCTCGGCCGGCGGGACGAAGCCGGCCCGCTCCACCCGCCGCCCGAGCGTGGTGTACGCCGCCGTCAGCGCCGGCACCGGGGCGGCGGCCGGATCGCGGTACCGGTACCGCCCCGCCGGGTGCCGTTCGCGCCACACCGCGGCGAACCGGGCGGTCAGGCGCCGGGTCACAAAGTCGCCGGCCGTGTCGGCGCCGGGTGCGCGGCACGCCCGCCGTGCCGGAGGCGGAGCTGCGGCGGCAGCGGCGGGTGGTGGACGCCTTCCTCGCCGCGGCGCGCGGCGGCGACCTGGCGGGGTTGCTCGCCGTGCCGGCGCCGGACGTGGTGCGCCGGGCCGACCCGGCGGTGCTGCCGCCCGGGGCGCCGGCCGAGCTGCGGGGGCCCGGGCGGTCGCGAAGGGCACGGTGCTGCTGCGGGAGCGGGCCCGGCACGCGGCGCCGGCGCTGGTCGACGGCGAGGTCGGGGCCGTGGTGGCGCCGGGCGGGCGGCTGCTGTGCGTGCCGCGGGTCGAGGTCGTGGGCGAGCCGGGTGGCGGCGTACGAGGTGATCGCCGCCCCGGAGCGGCTGCGCCGGCTGAAGCCGGCGGTGCCCGGTCCGGCGGGGAAGGCCGCCGTCCGGGCACCCGGCCGCCCCGGGTTCAGCCCTCGGTGACGGTGATGGCGCCGACCGGGCAGGCCCGGGCGGCCTCGCGGACCATCGGGTCGCCGGCGCCGTCCTCGCGGCCGGGCACCAGGGTGCTGTAGCCGTCGTCGTCCTGGGTGAAGACGGCGGGGGCGGCCAGGGCGCACTGGCCGGCGCCGATGCAGCGGCCGGTGTCGATGTCGATGTGCATGGGCGGAGCCTCTTACCAGGTCACGGGGAGTTCCAGCATCCCCTGGATCGTGTCGCCGGGTTTGAACGGGATCTCCTCGGCCGGGACGGCCAGGCGCAGGCCGGGCAGCCGGGTCAGCAGCGTGCGCAGGGCGATCTCCAGCTCGGCGCGGGCCAGGTTCTGGCCCAGGCACTGGTGGATGCCGAAGCCGAAGGCGAGGTGGTGGCGCACCGGGCGGTGCCAGTCCAGGGCGTCGGGGTCGGGGTAGACGCGCTCGTCGCGGTTGACGACGGAGGTCGAGAACACCACCGGCTCCCCGGCCCGGATCGTCGTGCCCTCCACCTCGACGTCCTCCCGGGCCACCCGCAGCAGCCCGTCCGCGATCGACAGCAGCCGCAGCAGCTCCTCCACGGCGTCCGGCACCAGCCGCGGGTCGTCGCGCAGCTCGGCCAGCCGCTCGGGGTGCCGCAGCAGTGTGAAGGTGCCCAGCGAGATCATGTTGGCGGTCGTCTCGTGGCCGGCGACGAGCAGGATCAGCGCCAGGGTGACCAGTTCCGCCCGGTCCACCTCGCCCGGCATCAGCCGCTCGTGCACCAGCTCGTCCAGCAGCCCCGCCCCGGGCTCCTTGCGCTTGTGGTCGATCAACTCGCCCAGGTAGGACTCCAGTTGGCACCGGGCGTCCTCGACGTCGCGGGCCTCGGGGCCGCGCAGCAGCCGGCGCGACTGCGCCTCGAAGAACTCGTGGTCCGCGTACGGCACGCCCAGCAGGGCGCAGATCACCGTGGAGGGCACGGGCAGGGCGAACGCGCTCACCAGCTCCGCGGGCGGTCCCTGCGCGATCATGGCGTCCAGCAGGTCGTCGACGATGCGCTGGATGCGCGGCCTGAGGTCGGCGGTCCGTTTGAGGCTGAAGCCGGGGATCAGCATGCGGCGCTGGGCGCGGTGCTCGGGGTCGTCCACGCCGAGCAGCGCGGGACGGCGGCGGCGCAGCGCCGCGAACCGCGGGCTGGTCGCCGGGAAGTCCGGACGCATGCGGTCGGACGACAGCCGCGGGTCGGCGAGCAGCGCGCGGGCGGCGGCGTGTCCGGTCACCAGCCAGGCCGTGCGCCCGTCGAAGAGGGTGACCCGGGTCAGCGGGCGGGCGGCGCGCAGGGGGTCGTAGGCGGACGGCGGGTGGTAGGGGCAGGTGCGGTCCTGGGGGAAGGCGACGGGGCCGGGCTGGTGCGTCACGTCTGTCATGGATGACCTCGCAGGCTGTGGGGGGGGCGTGCCGCTGCTCATTAGATGCCCGGGGCATCCATCCGGCGACGCGAAGTTCGGCCAGATCGCGGACCCGCCGGATCTGGCCGAAGATCGTCGGTGGGTGCCGGGGGGTGCCGGGGGGTGCCGGGGGGGTGCCGGGGGGTGCCGGGGGGTGCCGGGGGCACGCTAGGCGCGCGGTCGCCTCCGGCACCGCTCCGCGCGCGGCGCGCCACCGCCCGGCCCGCCGTGGAGGAAAGCCGCGCGGCGGCGCGTTGAAGCGCCGTACGGGACAGCCCGCACAACGGGTCTTTACGACCGGCGGGCACCCGACGAGCAACCGACGAGGAGGACGGTGGCCATGCCTCTGGAGGGCGAGTACGAGCCGAGCCCGGCCGGGTGGGTGCGGGAGCAGGTGGAGCTGTACGAGAGGTCCGGCGGCACCGAGGGCACGACGCTGCGCGACACGGGACTGCCGGTGGTGCTGCTGACCACCCGGGGCGCCCGCAGCGGCAAGCTGCGCAAGACGCCGCTGATGCGGGTCGAGCACGAGGGGCGCTACGCGGTGGTCGCCTCGCAGGGCGGGGCGCCGAGGCATCCGCAGTGGTATTTCAACCTCAAAGCCGATCCCCGGGCAAAGGTGCGGGACGGGCCGGTGAAGCGGGACGTCGTCGCGCGCGAGGTCACCGGGGAGGAGCGGGCCGCGTGGTGGGAGCGGGCCGTGGCCGCTTTCCCTCCGTACGCCGAGTACCAGGAGCGGACGTCGCGGCGGATCCCGGTGTTCGTGCTGGAGCCGGCCGACGGCGGCTGACGCCCGGGAGCGGCTGGAGACGCCCGGGAGCGGCCGGATGGAAGGAATTTCCGCCCGGCGGGCATGAACCGGCGCCCGCCGGGAACGCGTGGGTCAGGCCCCGCCGTGTTCCCCCGTCGCGGCGGGGCTCTGCCGTGCCCCCCGCGCGGGCCGGTCGGTGACGTCGAGGAAGATCTGGTCCGCCTGCGGGACGGTGCGGGCGATGGAGCGCTTGATGCGCATGGAGATCTCCTCCACCCGCTCGCTGTCCAGGCCCGGCGCCAGGTCGATCCGGGCGGCCACCAGCAGCGACTCCAGGCCCATCTTCATGGTGAACAGCGCCTCGACGCTGTCGATCTCGGGCTGGGCCCGCAGCAGCGCCCGGATCCGGCCGCTCGCCTCCGGGTCGGCCGCCTCCCCGATGAGCTGGTCGCGGGCCTCCTTGCCGAGCCGGTAGGCGACGTAGACCAGGAGCACGCCGATCGCCAGCGAGGCGGACGCCTCCCACACGACCTGCCCGGTGGCCATGTGCAGGGCCATGCCGATGATCGCGAGGGTCACGCCGAACACCGCCGTGCCGTCCTCGGCGACGACCGTGCGCAGCGCCGGGTCGCGCAGACCGGCCGTGCCGCCCTGGCGGCGCACCTGGAAGACGGCGCGCAGCAGGGACACGCCCTCGGCGACGAGGGCGACGCCCAGCACGATCAGGCCCGCGACGTAGCCGCTGAACTTCTCCTCCGCGCCGCCCCGCAGCGCCTCGACGCCCTGGAAGAAGGAGAAGCAGCCGCCCATGACGAAGATGCCGACGGCCGCGAGCAGCGACCAGAAGAAGCGCTCCTTGCCGTAGCCGAAGGGGTGGCGCCGGTCGGCGGGGCGCCGGCTGCGGCGCAGCGCGGCCAGCAGGAACACCTCGTTGAGGCTGTCCGCCACGGAGTGCGCCGCCTCCGACAGCAGCGCGGGCGACCCGGCGAGGAGGCCGCCGACGGCCTTGGCGGCCGCGATGACCAGGTTGGCGCCCAGCGCCACCAGCACGGTCACGCGCGTCCTGCGGTCCGCCGCGCCCCCCTTGTCCGCACTGCTCCGACCGGTCGCCGCCCGGTCACCCGTGCGGGCGGTCTCCCGGCCTCTTCCCCGGTCCCTTCCCCGATCCGTTTCCCGGCACGTTTCCCGGTCCTTGTCCCGATCCCTGTCCGTCCTCTGCTCCGAAGGTGTGCCGCTCACGTTCGCCGGATGCCCCGGGCCGGTGCGGATCACACCGTGCCGCCGGCGGAAAACGGGGAACGCGTCCTGCGGGAAGAGATACGGCCGGGCCGGATACGGCCGCGGGCACACGGCGAGGAGGCGGCATGGGCGGCGACGCCGCAGACGGCGGCAACAGCGCGTACGGCAGGAGGCCCTTCCGGCGCTCCAAGGCGCACTTCGCGGACCGGATCACCGCCGACGGCCGGGACGGCTGGCCGGTGGAGGCGGGCCGCTACCGGCTGGTCGTCAGCCGGGCCTGCCCGTGGGCGAGCCGCGCCGTGATCTCGCGGCGGCTGCTCGGCCTGGAGGACGCCCTGTCCCTGGCGATCGCCGATCCGATCCAGGACGACCGCGGCTGGCGGTTCACGCTCGACCCGGGCGGCTGCGACCCGGTGCTCGGCATCCGGTTCCTCAGCGAGGCCTACGACCGGCGCGAGACCGGCTACCCGGGCGGGGTGAGCGTTCCGGCGGTCGTGGACGTGCCCAGTGGGAAGCTGGTCACCAACGACTACCAGCAGCTCACCCTCGACCTCGCCACCGAGTGGACGGCCCTGCACCGCGAGGGCGCGCCGGATCTGTACCCGCGGGCGCTGCGCGACGAGATCGACGCGGTGACGGCGGACGTCTACGAGGACGTCAACAACGGTGTGTACCGGGCCGGGTTCGCCACCGGGCAGGAGGAGTACGAGGCGGCCTGCACGGCCGTCTTCCGGCGGCTGGAGTGGCTGGGCCGGCGGCTGGAGCGGCGGCGCTACCTCGTCGGCGACACCCTCACCGAGGCCGACATCCGGCTGTTCACCACGCTGGTGCGCTTCGACGCCGTCTACCACGGCCACTTCAAGTGCAACCGCTGGAAACTGGCGGAGGACCGGGTGCTGTGGGCGTACGCGCGGGACCTGTTCCAGACGCCGGGGTTCGGCGACACGGTCGACTTCGACCACATCAAACGGCACTACTACCAGGTGCACACCGGCATCAACCCGAGCCGCATCGTGCCGCTCGGCCCCGATCTCGGCGGGTGGCTGACGCCGCATCACCGCGAGGAGCTCGGCGGCCGGCCGTTCGGCGACGGCACGCCGCTCGGCCCCGTGCGCCCCGCGGAGGAGGTACCGCCGCAGGGCCGGCCCCACGGCCCCGAAGGCCCCCGCCGGCCGGCCGCGGCCGGCCGACCGGCCGATCCGTCCGATCCGGTCGGCTGACCGACTGACCGACCGACCCGACCGCTCACTCCCACCGAGGACTTGTCCGTACCGAAGGAGGACCAGGTGGCCAGGAAAAAGAAGAAGCTCTCCCTCGCCTACCAGCCGCTCGGCTTCGCGCTGGGCTGGCTGAGCGGCGCGCTCGCGGGCAAGGCGTTCCAGGCGACGTGGAAGGCCCTGCGGCACGAGGAGGACGCGCCCGACGCCCTCGACCCCGAGCGCGGCTGGGGCGAGGTCCTGCTCGCCGCCGCGGTCCAGGGCGCCATCTTCGCCGTCGTCCGCAGCGCCGTGGACCGCACCGGCGCCAAGGCCATCCAGCGGTCCACCGGCGTGTGGCCCACGAAGGAGAAGGCCGGCCGCGACTGAGCGGGCGGCGGGGCGGCGGGGGCCGCACCGCGGGGCCGCGCACGGGACGCCGCCGCCCTCCGGCGGCCGTCCGGTGCGCGGCCCCTGCCGTGCCCGGCGCCGTCGGCCCCGCCGCTGCCGTGCCGGCGCCGTCAAGCCCCGCTGCTGCCGTGCCGGGGCGTCAGTCCCGCCGCTGCCGTGCGGGCCGTCAGCCCTGCTTCGGTGCCGCGGACGGGCCGAGGCGGATCGTGAACGAGTGGCCGGCGGGGTCGGCGTAGCCGCGCTCCTCGTGCGGCCCGGTGGGCTCCCTCGTCTCCAGGGGACGTCCGCCGAGGCCGACGATGCGGCGCTCGGCCGCGTCCAGGTCGGCCACCTGGAAGTCCAGGTGGGCCTGGAGGGAGTTCTCCGGGCGGGGCCAGCTGGGCGGGGTGGCGTTCACGTCGCGGCGGAGGGCGAGCCGGGTGCCGTCGGCGCCCCTGATCTCCACCCGGTTGGCCGTCGTGTGGGTCTCCTCGCCCTCCAGCAGCCCCTTGTAGAACTCGGCGAGCTTCTCGGGCTCGGCGCAGTCGAGCACGAGGAATCCCGCTGTCACCAGTGCCATGGTCTCCTCCGCGAGGTCCGGGGCGCGGGCGGTCGTGTCCCGCCGCCCGTACTCGTCCGGATATCCCGGCACGGCCGGTTCACTCGGCCACCGGACGTGTCCCGCCCCCGTGCACCTCTCCACTTCCTGATAGTTCGTCACTTCACGCGAGTGCGGCGGACGTTGGCGAAAGTCCTGGCAGGCGCTGCCGCGCTCCGGCGTGCCGCGCCCACCGCCCGCCGCTGTCCCGTAGCTGTCCCGTAGGACACGGACGAACTCGGCCGGAATTCAAAGACATATGACAATCGAACATGCTCAAATTCAGTCCGTCGAGGGTAACTTGCAGAGCGGGGGCGGTCATGCGCGTCCGGGCGCCCGCCGGTGGGAGGCGATGTCGTCGTGCAGCACGAACCCGCACCGCTCACCCGGCATCTGCGCGTCCACCGGGAGCGCGGGTACACGGTGCTGGAGTTCCACGGTGAGATCGACTTCGCCGCGGCCACCCAGATCGCCCCGTACCTGGACCGGGTGACGCAGCGGCCGGCGGCCCGGGTGGTGATCGACCTCGGCCCGGTGGAGTTCTTCGACTGCTCCGGGCTGCGCCTGCTGTACCGGGCCCGCACCCGGGTGCTGGGGGCCGGCGGCGAACTGCGGCTGGTGTGCACGCATCCGCTGACCCTGCGCGTGCTGCGGGTCACCGGCCTGAGCCGCCTGCTGCCGCCCCAGCCGACCCTGGAGGCGGCCCTGAACCTGCCGGAGACCATGTCCGGCCCCCGGTGACGCCCCCCGGCCGGCCGGTGCGCCGCCGGCCGGTCGTGCGCCGGCTCCGGGTCCGGCGCGGACCGTTCGTGCCCATGTACGCCCATGTACGCCCGCGTACGCCCGCAAGAAGGCGTATCCGGGGCCGCGGGCGGTCTGTTCGGGCCGTCGCCGGGCATGCGCAGGGGCAGGAAGGAGGACCGTCGCGATGACGACTTCCCTCAAGGACCCCGAGACCACCGGGCGTCCCGGGAAACGGCGCGTGCCCGGCTGGGTGAAGGCTCTCACCGCCCTGGTGGTGGTGCTGGTCGTGCTGTTCGCCGGGATCCGGCTGAGCCTGCTGCCGGGGCTCAGGGACCTGTTCGGCACCGAGACACGGGACCGCTCCGGTCCCGCCCTGCTGAAGTCCCTCCAGGACATGAGCCGTTACGACGCCGCCTCGGGCAACTTCCAGGTCGTCGTGGACCTGGAGAAGGACGCCAAGTACCTGCCCGACGCCATCCGCGGCACCCGCACCCTGTACGTCGGCGCGGGCACCGTGGACGCCTACGTCGACCTCGGCTCGGTGGGCGAGCGGGACGTGACGGTCGACGACGACCGCACGTCCGCCACGATCCGCCTGCCGCACGCGCGGCTCGGCAGGCCGGCGCTCGACCCCGACCACTCCTACGCCGTCTCCAAGCAGCGCGGGCTGCTCGACCGGCTCGGCGACCTGTTCTCCGACAACCCCAACGGCGAGCAGGCCGTGCAGAAACTCGCCGTCAAGCACATCGGCGAGGCCGCCAGGGACAGCGGCCTGACGGCACGCGCCGAGAAGAACACCACCGGGATGCTCCAGGGCCTGCTGCACTCCCTGGGCTTCAAGGAGGTGCACGTGACCTACGGCACCTGAGGCACCGCTCGCGCCGGCCGTGCGGGAGGGGCGGGCAGCACCACCGCCACGGCGCACGGCACGCCCGCGGGCGACCGCCCCGCGCACGGCGAAAGCAGCCGGGGACCACCGGTACGGGCGGCGGCATCGTCGGCCTCTTCGTGGGTAACCGGCGTACCACGCAAGGAAGTTGCCGACTGGAGGACCGCATGGCCCGCGCCGCCGCACGTGCCCGCACCGCCTTCCGTCTACGCGGTACCAAGACCGCGCCGCAGCCCGCACCACAGCCCCCGGAGTCGGCCGGGAGCCGCTCATGGCGCCGCGTCCTGCGCCGCCGCCCCGCCGCGCCCGCACCGGAACCGGAGCCCGCCGGGCGGCGGGGCCTGCCGTGGCCGGCGCGGCTGCTGGCGATGCTGTGCGCCTTCGTCTTCATGGTGGTGTTCGCGGTGGTGCTGGCCCGGCTCACTTTGGAGCCGTCCCCCGCGTCGGCGGCGCTGACCCACACCAACCTGCACCCGGGCCGCTCGCTGCGCGCCTACCTCGACCGGCCGGCGCTGCGCGACGCGGTCAAGCAGATCGGCGGCAACCTGCTGCTCGGCGTGCCGTTCGGCGTGCTGGTGCCGGTCGTCGCGCCGCGGACGCGCGGGCTGCTGCGGGTGCTGCTGCTGACGGCGATCGTGATGCTGCTGGTGGAGTTCGCCCAGGGGGCGCTGGTGACCGGGCGTGCCTTCGACATCGACGACGTCATCCTCAACACCGCCGGGGCGCTTGCCGGCCATCTGCTCCTGGGCCGCCGGCTCGGGCGGGCGGTGCACGCGCGGCGGCGGCACGCCTGAGGTCGCGAGGACACGGCCCGGCGAAGAGACGGCGCCCGGCACCGCCCCGCCGGGCGCCGCCGCGGTGCCGCACGGGGCGGGCCGGTGCACCGTCCTAGTGCGCCGCCCAGGTGAACTTGTCGCCCCCGACCCAGCGGATGACGTCGGGGTCGTCCAGGTCGTGGACGGGGATGCCGAACGCGGCGGCGGCCTCCAGGACGTCGGTGATCTTCCGGGCCTCGCCGACCACCTCTCCGTCGATCTCCACCACCCGGAACGGCGGGCTGCCCGGCTGCACGCCGAGCACCAGGATGCGCGGACGGGGGATGTGCGGGCTCGCGACTTCGGTCATGTCTCCGGCCTCCTCGTACGCATCCTGCGGGGAACGGGAGCCTCCTGGAACGCATCCAGAGTAGAACGGGACCGGGTCCGGCCGCGCGGCGCGTGTCAGCCCTCCAGCAGCTCCAGCACCGCGGCCTCCACGGCGCCCTGGGTCGCGGGACGCCCGAAGTGCCCGTGCTCGCCCAGCCGGGTGAGCACGGGGGCGATCGTCTCCCCCTGCTCGAACAGTTCGAAGACCCGCGGGTCGATGTAGGAGGCCCGGCACACCGCCGGGGTGTTGCCCAGGTAGCGGCTGACCTCCTTCACCGCCCGGCTGATCTGCCGGCGCCGCGCGGCGGGCGTGGCCCGGGCGTCCCGGGTGGTGACGGCGACGGCCACCGCGGCCAGCACCGTGGCGTGCCAGGTGCGGAAGTCCTTGGCGGTGATGTCGGTGCCGGCCAGCCGGCGCAGCGCCTCGTTCAGGTCGGCGCCGTGCAGGTCGTGCCAGGCGCCCCGCTCCCAGAAGGCCAGCAGCCGGTCCCCGCCGCGGCGGCGGCGCAGCAGCGCCCGTACGACGGCGTAGGCCTGTTCGTCGACGAGCGCCCGCACGAGTTCGGTGCCGCCCTTGGCCGGGTAGCAGAACGCGATCTCGCCGCGGCCGCAGGTGACGTGCTCGCGCAGCATCGTCGTCAGGCCGTAGGTCTCGTTCTGCCTGGTGTGCCGGTCGCTGCCGATGCGGAAGAAGCCCAGGCCGAGCAGGCGTACGGCGCAGGCGGTGACCCGGGCCCGGCTCAGGCCGCGTCCGGCGAGGTCGGCGGAGACCTTGGCGCGCAGCTCGGGCAGGGCGTGGGCGACCTGCCGCACGTGCTCGTGCTTGGCCTGCTCCTGCCGGGCGCGGAACTCCTCGTGGTACAGGTACTGGCGGCGACCGGCGTCGTCGGTGCCGACGGCCTGCAGGTGCCCGTTGGGCCAGGGGCAGATCCACACGTCCTTCCAGGCGGGCGGGATGGTCAGCGCGCGGATCCGGGCCAGCGTCCCGGGGTCGGTGAGCGGCTTGCCGTCGACGTCCTGGTAGCGGAAGCCGCGCCCGCAGCGGACGCGGGTGTACCCGGGCCGGTCGCAGGAGCTGGTACGCAGTCGCACGGCCATCGGCTCAGGGTCGCCGCCAGTCGTCGCCGGTCAGGTGCGAGCCGGCCATCGGGCCCATGCGCAGCATCCCGCCGTCGACGCTCCAGGAGGCGCCGGTGACGTACGACGCCTCGGGGCTCGCCAGAAACGCGATCACGGCCGCGACCTCGCGGGCGTCACCGGGCCGGCCCAGCGGCACGCCGGGGCGGTGCTCGGTGTGCACGTCGACGTCCTCCTGCCCGGTCATCGGGGTGGCGATCTCACCGGGCGCGACCGCGTTGACGGTGATGCCGTGCTCGGCGAGCTCCAGCGCCATCACCTGGGTGAGCAGGCCGAGACCGCCCTTGGCGGCGCAGTACGGCGCGGCGCCCACGCGCGGCTGGTGCTCGTGGACGGAGGTGACGTTGACGATGCGGCCGCCGTCGCCCTGCCGGATCATGCGGCGCGCCGCGCGCTGCCCGCACAGGAACGGCCCGGCCAGGTCGACGTCCAGGACGTGCCGCAGGTCGTCGAGGCCGAGTTCCAGGTAGGGCGTGGCGGTACCGGTGCCGGCGTTGTTGACCAGCACGTCGACGCGGCCGAGCCGCTCGCACAGCTCGTCGACGGTGTCGGCGGCCTCGGGCAGCCGGGTCAGGTCGACCTGGGCGACCTCGGCGCGCCGGCCGCGGGCGCGCACCTCCTCGGCGGTGCGGTCGGCGCCCTCCTCGTCGCGGTGCCAGGTGATGCCGATGTCCATCCCCGCCTCGGCCAGGCGGACGGCGGTGGCCCGGCCGATGCCGGAGTCGGACCCGGTGACGACGGCCACGCGTGTGGGGGAGTCGGTGGGGTCGGACATGCTGGCCTCCTCCGGAAGCGGATGTGCCGACGTGCCGGTGCGCCGGTGCCGGTGCTCCGGCGTGTCGGCTGTCGGCGTGTCGGCTGTCGGCGTGATACGGACGAGGCTTCGCAGTACCCGGGGGTGTAAGGGGCAAACCGGCCGCGGGTCCTGAAGGCGCGGCGGGAGCGGTGCCGTGCGGCCCGCGCGGCACCGGGGAACCCGGGCAGGGGAGGAGGGGGCGACGGATCCCCTCGAGGCGCCGGCCGGGCAGGTGCCCGGGTACCTGCGAGGGCCGGAGGCCGAGGCGGCGGCCGCCGGCCGGCGTGGCGGGCGGCTGACGTGGTACTTGGCCGTACCCGACCGTACGTGGCGTACCCGGCCGTATCCGGCTCGGGCAGCGCCGGACGAAAGGACTCCGGATGGATCGTGCCGCCGTCTTCGACGTGGACGGAACCCTCGTGGACACCAACCATCTGCACGTCGTGACCTGGTGGGAGGCGTTCCGGCAGGCCGGCCACCACGTGCCGATGCACGCCGTCCACCGGTCCGTGGGGCTCAGCGGCACCGACCTGATCGCCCGTCTGCTGGGCGAGGACCGCGACACCGGCCGGGACGCCGAACTCAACGCCGCGCACAAGGCGCTGTACGGGCAGTACTTCGACCGCCTGCCCGCCCTGCCGGAGGCGGCCCGGCTACTGCGGCGCCTGCACGGCGACGGCTGGAAGGTGGTGCTGGCCACCTCCGCGGGCGGCGCGGAGCTGTCCGCGCTGCGCCGCGCGCTCGACGCGGACGACGCCATCACCGCGACCGCCGGCGCCGACGACGTCGACGCGGGCAAGCCCGCGCCCGACCCGGTCCGGCACGCCCTGGACCTGGCCGGCGTGCCCGCCGAACGGGCCGTCTTCGTCGGCGACACGGTGTGGGACATGCGGGCCGGCAGCCGGGCCGGGGTGACCTGCGTGGCCGTCCTCTCCGGCGGCATCCCGCGCCGCGACCTGGAGGAGGCGGGCGCGAAGGCGGTGTACGACGACCCGGCGCACCTGCTGGCGGAGCTGGAGAACAGCCCCTTGGGCGACGTGCCGGGGTGACGGCCCGGCACGCGGACGCACCCGGCCACGGCACCCTGTCACGACACCCAGCCACGGCACCCGGCCACGGCACCCTGTCACGACGCCCGACCGCGGCACCCTGTCACGACACCCGGCCGCAGCACCCGGCCGTCGCGACGTGACGCATCCATCACGATCCGCGTGCTTGACACCCCCCGATCTTCGGATACCCGCATCGGATGATGCGCGCGAGGGAGACTGCGGGACGGGTGGCGGAGGCGGTGCGGGAGGAGGCGGCCGGCGTCGGGCGGGCCGCGCGGCGGGCCTGGCACGAGCCGGGCCGGGAGCGCGACCTGGTGGTGCAGTCGCTGAAGGCCGCCGGGGCGGCGCTGCTGGCGTGGCTGGTGGCGGCGGACTGGCTCGGCGACCCGATGGCGCTGATGGCGCCGTGGGTGGCGCTGGTGCTGGTGCAGGCCACCGTCTACTCCTCGCTGCGGCAGGCGGCACAGCAGTTCACCGCGCTGGCCACGGGCGCGCTGCTCGCGTCGGCCGCGCAGTGGGTCACCGGCGACACGCTGGGCGCGCTCGCGCTGTCCGTGCCGGTGCTGATGCTGCTGGCGAACTGGCCGCGCTTCGGCGACCAGGGCATCTACGCCGCCACCACCGCCGTGTTCACCCTCGCCTCCGGTGCCGTGTCGGCCTCCGCCGTCGGGCATCGGCTGCTGCAGGCGGCCCTCGGCGCGGTGATCGGGGTGGCGGTGAACGCGCTCGTGCTGCCGCCGGTGCATCTGCGGGACGTCCGGGAGAACCTGGCGGCGCTGGCCCGGGAGACGGGCGAGACGCTGTGCACGGTCGCCGCCGGCCTGCGCGACGGCGACTGGGACGCGTCGACGGCGGCCGGCTGGGCGCGGGCCGCCGACCGGCTGGAGCGGCGGCGGGAGGCGCTGCGCTCGGCGCGCGGCTGGAGCCGGGAGAGCCTCCGGCTGACCGGCGGCTGGCTGCGCGCCCTGCACCGGGTGCCGCTGCATCTCCCCGACGAGGCCGAGGACGAGCGGTGGGGCCGCGTCGCGGGGCACGTGACGGCCCTGACGCGCGCCCTGGTGGCCGCCGCCGACGACGCGCGCACGTCCGCCCCGCCCGCACAGCGCGCGCTGCGCGCCTACGCCGATCTGCTGGAGCTGATCGCCGGCTGCTGCCGCGCCGAGAGCGAGCGGCTGCTGCGGCGGCGGGACACCGCTCCCGTGGACGACCGTACGGGGCGGGCGCTGGAGGAGCTCCACCGCAACCTGCAGGACAGCCTGCGCGAGCACGCCGGGCGGAGTTCGGCGCGGACCGCGGTCCTGGGCACGCTGCTGCTGCAGGCGGAGAACATCTGGGCGGAGGCCGTCCCCGGCGACCGGCGGGAGAGCCAACCGCAGTGAGGCACCTCACCCCGAGCAGGCGCAGGTCGGGGAACACCGGACGACGCCGGCCACGTTGAACCACCCGTGGGTACGGAGGGGACAGTGTCCCCGGGCCTCACCCCTCGCCCACAGGGACGATCGTTCAGCTGAAGCCCTGTGGAGCCTTTCGCCGAGAGGCGACCGCCCTCCGTGCCCGCCCCCGAACGGCCCCGACCGGCCTTCCCCCGTCCGGTCGGGGCCTTTCCACGTCAGGGGACGTGCCGCGGGGCGTCGCCTTGACTTGGAGAGCGCTCGAATCCGTAGCGTTCCCGGCATGAACACGGACACGAATACCCCGCAGCAGAAGATCGGTTCCGGTTTCGGCCCGCGCAGCACCGCCGACGAGGTCCTGGAGGGCATCGACCTCACCAGCAGGCTGGCGATCGTCACCGGCGGCTACTCCGGTCTGGGCCTGGAGACCACCCGGGCGCTGACCCGGGCCGGCGCCCGCGTCGTCGTGCCGGCGCGGCGGCCGGCCGTGGCCCAGGAGGCGCTGGCCGGGCTGGACGGCGTGGAGGTCGACGCGCTGGACCTGGCCGACCTGGACAGCGTGCGCGGCTTCGCCGAACGGTTCCTGGCCTCCGGCCGCACCGTCGACATCGTCATCAACAACGCCGGGGTCATGGCGTGCCCGGAGACCCGGGTCGGGCCCGGCTGGGAGCTGCAGTTCGCCGCCAACCACCTCGGGCACTTCGCCCTGGTCAACCGGCTGTGGCCGGCGATCGCCCCGGGCGGCGCGCGGGTGGTGTCGGTCTCCTCGCGCGGCCACCACTTCTCCGGCATCCGCTGGGACGACCCGCACTGGCGGCACGGCTACGACAAGTGGCAGGCGTACGGCCAGGCCAAGACCGCCAACGTGCTGTTCGCCGTCCACCTGGACCGGCTCGCCCGGGACGCGGGCGTGCGCGCCTTCTCCCTGCACCCCGGCGGCATTCTCACGCCGCTGCAGCGGCACCTGCCGAAGGAGGAGATGGTCCGGCTCGGCTGGATCGACGAGGACGGCAACCTGCTGCACCCGGAGGTCTTCAAGACGCCGCAGCAGGGCGCCGCCACCCAGGTGTGGGCGGCCACCTCGCCGCAACTGGACGGCAAGGGCGGGGTGTACCTGGAGGACTGCGACATCGCCGAGCCCGCCCCGGCGAGCGGCGAGCGCGTCGGCGTGAAGGACTGGGCGACCGACCCGGAGCAGGCGGCCCGCCTGTGGCGGCTGTCGGCGGAACTGACGGGCGTGGACGCCTTCTCCTCCTGAGGGATCCGGCTCCCCCTGGTGCTCCGGCTCCTCCCGCGGGATCCCGCTCCTCTTGCGGGCCCGGCTCCCCCGCGGGGTCCGGGACCGGCGCCCGGCGCGGCGCGGGGCGCGGGCCGCGTGCCTCGCCGCCGGCCGGGGTACTCGGTAGCCCCTTCGTGGAACCGCCGAGAGGAGCCGCAGGTGAGCAGTGCAGCGGGCAGCAGGGTGGTGGTCACCGGCGCCACCGGCAACGTCGGCACGAGCGTGGTGCGGCTGCTGGGCGAGGACCCCCGGATCGCGTCGGTACGGGGACTGGCTCGCCGCATCCCGGACTGGTCGCCCCCGAAGACCGAGTGGTCCGCGGTCGACCTCTCCTCCGAACAGGCCGACCTGGTGAAGGAGTTCGCGGACGCCGACGCGGTGGTGCACCTGGCGTGGGCGTTCCAGCCCACGCACGACCCGGCCACGACCTGGAGCACCAACGTGCTGGGCGGCATCCGGGTGTTCGAGGCGGTGGCCGCGACCGGTGTGCGCACGCTCGTGCACGCCTCCTCGGTGGGCGCGTACTCACCGGGCCCGAAGGACCGCGCCGTCGACGAGTCGTGGCCCACGCACGGCTGGCCGGACGCCGCGTACTGCCGGGAGAAGGCGTACCTGGAGCGCGCCCTGGACATCTTCGAGCGTGACCACCCCGAGGTGCGGGTGGTGCGCATGCGCCCGGCGTTCCTGTTCAAACGGGAGTCGGCGAGCGAGCAGCGCCGCATCTTCGGCGGCAGGTTCCTGCCGGGCCCGCTGCTGCGCCCGGAGCTGCTGCCGTTCCTGCCCGACGTCCCCGGACTGCGAGTGCAGGCGCTGCACACCGAGGACGCCGCCCGCGCCTACCGGACGGCGGTGCTCTCCGCGGCCCGCGGCGCCTTCAACCTGGCGGCGGAGCCGACGGTGGACGCCCGGATGCTCGCCGAGATGCTCGGCGCGAAACCGGTGCGGCTGCCGCGTACGGCGGCCCGGTCGGCGATCGCCGCCGCGTGGGGCCTGCACCTGCTGCCGGCCTCCCCGCACCTGTTCGACGCGGTGCTGCGGCTGCCGCTGATGGACTGCACCCGCGCCCGCACCGAACTGGGCTGGGAGCCGGAGCACTCGGCGGCCGAGGCGTTGCAGGAGTTCCTGCGGGGCGTGCGGAACGGCGAGGGCGCGGCGACGGAGCCGCTGCACGCGGGCAAGGTCGGCTGACCCGGCCCGGGCAGGCCGAACGGGCGGGCCGGGCGGCCTGCCTGGTGCTGACCGGACGGCCTTCCCGTCTGCCCGGAGCTGACCGGACGGCCTTCCCGTCTGCCCGGTGCTGACGTACGGCCTGCCCGGTGCCGGAAGCCGCCGTGATGCCGCGGTCAGCCGGACGGCTCGTCCGGCAGCGGATGCTCCTGCTGCTCCGACACCGGCTGCTCCTGCCGGCCGGCGCCCGTCCGGGGAGCGCCCTGCCGGCCGGTGCCGCCCTCGTCGGTGTCCGGGACGTCGGTCTGTTCCTGGCCGCCGGTGCCGCCGGGGACGTTCTCGGAGGAGACCTCCCAGGGGTCCTCGCCGGCGCCGGTCTGCTGGTCGGGCAGGTCCCGCGGGATCGGCGTGCCGTTCTCGCCGGGGCCCTCGTCGCGGTGTGCGGCCACGGTGTCCTCCTTCCGAGGCTTTTGGGGTCCGGGTGTGCGGGATCCGGGGCTTCCGGATCCTCCAGGTCCTCCAGGTCGTCCGGGGCCTGCTCTCGCGGCCTGCGGCCGGTGGTGTCCGAACCCGGTGGTATTCGAACCCGGTGGTGTCCGAGGTGGTGTCCGAACAGCGCGGGTACCACCGCGGTGATCACCGAAACGTCAGTGCAGGGCCCGCTCCCCCAGCGCGGCGTGCCAGGCGGGCGGCGGGCTCGACGGGGCGGGCTCGGCGCGGCGGCCGCCGCGGGCGAAGAAGTCGGCGAGCGGCAGCACGGCGGCGCCGACGGTCACCGCGTCGGGCCCGAGCCGCCCCATGTCGACGGTCACCTTGCGGGCCGGGTGCCGCAGCGCGTACGCGGCGGCGTGCCGGCGGATCTCCGGCAGTAGCTGCGGGCCGAGGGTCAGACCGGCCCAGCCGCCGATGAGGATGCGTTCCGGCTGGAAGAGGTTGACCAGGTCGGCGAGGCCCGCGCCGAGGTACTCGGCGGCCTCCTCCAGCACCGCTTGCGCGGTGGGGTCGGCGGCGGTGCCGTCCGCCGGGCGGGCGGCGGCGGCCAGCGCGGCCAGCGCGGTCTCCTCGTCGGCGCCGGCGGGCGGCCGGCCGCCCTGCTCGCGCCAGCGGGCCAGCAGCGAGGCGGCGCCGGCGTAGGCCTCCAGGCAGCCGCGCGCCCCGCAGCGGCAGCGGCGCCCGCGCACCCGCACGGTCAGGTGCCCCCACTCCAGGGCGCGGCCGTGCTCGGCGTCCGGGGTGACCAGGCAGGCGCCTATGCCGGAGCCGAGCAGGACGACGACGGCGCTGCGGGCGCCGCGCCCGGCACCGAACCACATCTCGGCCTGGCCCAGGGTCCGGGCGCCGTTGTCGACGAAGCAGGGCACCGAGTCGGGCAGGCCGGGCCCGGCGCGCAGCAGCGCCTCCAGCGGCACCGCGTCCCAGCCGACGGTCTGCCCGTGCACGACGGCGCCCCGGTCGGGGGTGGGCTCGACGATGCCCGGCACGCCGATGCCCACGCCGAGCAGGCCGCGCGCGGCGACCCCGGTGGCGGCGAGGACCTCGGCGACACCGTCGCGGATGTGCCCGGCGACGGTGTCGGCGGCGTACGTCCGCTCGTCCAGGGGCCGTTCGGTGCGGGCGAGTTCGGTGAGGGCGAGGTCGAACAGCTCCACGCGCACCCGGGTCTCGCCGACGTCGACGCCGATGAGGTGGCCGCCGGCGGGCGAGACGCGCAGCAGGGTGCGGGGGCGGCCGCCATCGGAGCCGACGCTGCCGGCCTCCTCGACCAGCCCGTCGGCGATCAGCTCGGCGACGACGTTGCTGATCGATCCGGAGCTCAGGCCGGTCGCGGGGCCGAGGTCGAGGCGGCTGAGGGGGCCGTCGAAGTACAGCCGTTGCAGCACGGCCGCGCGGTTGCCCCGCCTGAGGTCGCGCACCGTGCGCCCGCCGCGCCCCGCCATGCGGCTCCTTCCGGACCCGTACCGCCCCGTCGATCACCTTCCGCCCGGGCACGATACCGCCGCCCGATCGCCGGACGCGAGCGCCCCGGCGCCCGGCGGCCGGCCGCCTTGCCGGCCGGGCGGACACCGAGGGCGACGCACTCGGGGCCGCGGTAGTCAGCGGTAGTCAGAGGGCGGCGCAACTCCGAGACGGTGAGGCCGTCGTCGCCGGTGTCGGTGCCGGCGAAATTCGCTGGCTCCCCTCCCTCCCGCCTTCCTACCCTAGGCGCTTGCCTAGAACCTCTAGGCGTATTCGCCCGGACAGCAGAAAGCCCTCCCTCATGAGACCCCTCACCGAGCAGGACATCCGCACCTCGTTCATCAACTGCTCGAAGGGCGAGGCCAAGCGCCTGCCGCTCCCCCGCGACCTCGCCGAACGCCCGTGGGACGACCTGGACTTCCTCGGCTGGCGGGATCCGGGCGCGCCCGAGCGCGGTTATCTCGTCGCCGAGCGGGAGGGCCGGCCGGTCGGCGTGGCGCTGCGCGTCACCACCGCGCAGCGCGGCTTTCTGCACCGCAGTCTGTGCTCGCTGTGCCTGACGGCCCATCCGCGCGGCGGCGTCTCCCTGATGACCGCGCGCAAGGCGGGCGCGGCGGGCCGCGAGGGCAACTCGGTCGGGCTGTACATCTGCACCGACCTGGCCTGCTCCCTGTACCTGCGCGGCCGGAAGGTCCCCGAGTCCGGTACGCGGTTCGAGGAGAGCCTGACCCTGGAGGAGCAGATCGCCCGCACCACGGGCAACCTCTTCGCCTTCCTCGACCAGTTGTCCCGCTGAGCCGGACACCGGCTCTCCGCAAGCCGGCGGACACCGGTTTTCCGGAAGCCGGATACTGGTTCCCGGAAACGTTTCCGGAAAACGTTCCGGGAAACCGCCCCCGCCCCACGAGGCGTCCACTGTTTCGTACGCGTATGTCCCTCCAGACGTTCACACGCCCGGAGAAGGGGAACAGTCGCTGACGATGCAAGATGTACGTGAGTGGTCGGTGTCCCTCCAGCGGTACGTGAAACGGCGCCGGGACCCGGCGGTGGTGCAGGCGCTGCGGTCCGCGACCGCGGCGTCGATCGCCTACGTCGTCGCGCTGCACCTCAGTCCGGAGCCCGCGCCGCTGACCGCCCCCCTGACCGCGCTGCTGGTCGTCCAGGTCACCCTCTACGCCACCCTCAAGACGGGCATCCGCCGCGTGAACTCGGTGGTGGCGGGCGTACTGGTCGCCATCGCCTTCAGCCAGTTGGTGGGCCTGACCTGGTGGAGCCTGGCGCTGGTGGTCGTGGCGGCGCTGGCCGTGGGCCACCTGGTGCGGGTGCACGAGTTCGTGCAGGAGGTGGCGATCAGCGCGATGCTGGTGCTCGGCGTGACCACCGTCGGCAGCACCGCGTGGGCGCGGATCGTGGAGACGCTGATCGGCGCGACGGTCGGCATGGTCTCCAACCTGCTGCTGCCGCCGCCGGTGTGGGTCGACGAGGCGGGCGAGTCGATCGAGGGGCTGGCCCGCCGGGTGCGGCGGCTGATGCTGCGCCTGGGCGAGGAGGCGGCCGGCCGCGGCACCCGCGTCGAGCGGACCACCGAGCGGCTGCACGAGGCGCGCCGCCTCGACCACGACATCGCCGAGGTGGACGCGGACCTGCGGCAGGCCGAGGACAGCCTGCGGCTCAACCCGCGGGTGCGGGAGGGCCTGCTGCACCGGGTGGTGCTGCGCACCGGCCTGGACACCCTGGAGATCTGCACGGTCGTGCTGCGGGTGCTCGCCCGCACCTTCACCGACCTGGCCAAGCAGCGCGATCCCGAACCACTGTTCCCGCCGCACATCGGCGAGGTCGTCGAGGAGCTGCTGTCGGAGGTCGCCGACGCGGTGGTCAGCTTCGCGGTGCTGGTCACCACCCATGTCAGCCGCAGCGCCGAGTCGGCCGAGGACCGGCTGGCCGCCGAGCTGCGGCAGGCCGCCGCCACCCGCGACAAGCTGGCCCAGCTGCTGCTGGAGGAGGTGCAGCGCGACGCCCGCCAGTGGCAGCTGCTGGGCGCCGTGCTGACCGAGGTCAACCGTATGCTGGACGAGTTGGACACCGAGCACCGCTCGCGCCGGCTGCTGGAGGAGCTGGACCGCCACACCCGGGAGCAGCGCGAGCGCCTGTCGCGCCTGTCCCGGCTGCGGGAGCGCGTGGGGCTGCCGCAGCGCCGGCGGGGGAACCGCGCACCGGCCGGCCGGCGTTCCTGAAGTCGAGGAAGTCGGTCCGTGTGGCCGTCGTCCGACGCCAGATGGGTACGACGTGAGGGGAGCGGCCGGTGGACGGCACGACGGTACGGGTCGACGGGAACACACTGCGGTTGCCGGGCGGGGTGGCGGTGCGCTTCGTGCGCACGCTGCGCCTGCCGGAGACGGGCACGCATCCGCTGCCGCCCGGGCTGGGCGAGTTCCCGCTGCGGCGGGTGAGCGACTTCCCGGACACCGCGCCGGAGCGGATGCGGGCCCGCGGCGGCGTGCTGCTGCCGATGTACCTGCGCGAGGCGATGTGGCTGAGCTTCGCCGGCACCGTCGAACCGGCCGCGCTGCAGGTCGGCGCGGGCAAGGTGTGCGCCGTGTCGGGTCGGCCGTGGAGCGACCGCCTCACCCGGGACCCGCAGAACTACCTCGTGCTGCCCCGGCAGCCGTGGCTGGACGGCATCAACTCCGGTACGGGCACGGTCCGTCAGTTCGTGGCCGTCCCGCTGGGCCTGGGTGCCACCGTCGAGGGCCAGGTCACCGGCGAGGAGGTGTGGGGCGGGGTGCAGGTGCAGTCCTTCCCGCTGCGGCCGGGGAAACTGGCCGCGTGGCGCGAGGCGCGCGCCGCGCAGGAGCGGGCCCGCAGGGCCGCCGCCCCTCCTGGGGGGTACGGCGGCGCGGCGTTCCCGATGGCGGCCCTTTCGGCTCCGGGGGCGGCCCCGCCGGCTCCGGGAGCGGCCCCCGCGCCGGCGGGCGGCCCGCCCCGGAGCCCCGCGTCGCTGGGTCTCGGCGTCGGCAGGTCGATGCGGCAGGAGGTGTACCGGGACGAGCGGCCGCCGGGCGACTGGGCCGAGGAGCCCGCCGGGCGGGTGTTCGTGCACCTGGTGACGCCGCCGGAGTGGCGCCGTATCACCGGCGAGGAGCCGCCGCCGTCACCGGTGGACCGCGCGGCGTACACGCGGGCCGGCCTGCCGTGGTTCGACTACTACGACCAGGACGGCGAGGACCTCTCCCCCGCCCCCGCCCTGGAGGCGGTCAAGCCGGTCGGCGACTGGCTCGGCGACGACCTCGACCCGTGGCAGCCGCCGTCCGCGCAGCAGATCACCCCGCTGAAGGACGCGCCGGGCAAACCGGTGCAGGACGGCTCGTGGTGAGCCCGCCGCGCCGGTCGCGCGGCAGGTGACACCGCCGCCCACGGGTTTGCGCCGGGCGGCCCGGACGGGCGAAGGTGTCCGGGACCGGGTGGCCGACGACCTGAGGTGCAGCGCATGGGCGGCGGGGTGGAGGAAGCGGCGGCGCACGGCGGCTGGAGCAGGCGCCGTGCCGCCGGGGCGCTCGCGGGACTGACGGCGGCGGTGCTCGTGTCCGCCTGCGACGCGGACCGGGCGGCGCCCGCGCGCCCGGCGAGCAGCCCGCGCCCCGGCACGGCCCCGCCGCGCCGCGCCGCCGGACCCTCGGGGCCCCGCCCGCTGTACCTGGGCACCTACACCTTTGCCGAAGGCGGCGGCAGCGGCATCGCGCTGGCCGCCTACGACCCGGCGACGGGCCGGATCACGCACCGGGGCACCCTCACCGGCGTCCCCGACCCGTCGTACCTCGCGGTGCACCCGGACGGGCACACGCTGTACGCCGCCCAGGAGCGGCCCGAGGGCGCGGTGACCGCGATCCGGCTCGCCGACCGCAGGATCCTGGGCACCCGCGCCACCGGCGGGGCGGGCACCTGCCACCTGTCGGTGCACCCGGGCGGGCGCTGGCTGCTGAGCGCCGACTACACCTCCGGCAGCGTGGCCGTGCACCCCGTCGACGGCTCCGGCCGGCTCGGCGAGCGCACCGACCTGGTGCGGCACACCAGCCCCGCGCCCGGCCCGGGGCAGCAGGGACCGCACGCCCACCAGGTGATCACCGGCCCGGACGGCCGCCACGTGCTCGCCGTGGACCTGGGCACCGACACCGTGTACACCTACCGCCTCGACGAGCGGGCGGGCACGCTCACCGAGGTCGCCCGGGCGCACACCCGGCCGGGCGCCGGACCGCGGCACCTGACCTTCCATCCCGGCGGGCGGTACGCCTACCTGGCCAACGAGAGCGACGACACGGTCGCGGTGTGCGCCTACGACCCGGACAGCGGCCGCCTGACCATCGGCGCGCCGCAGTCCACGGGCAGCGGGGCCGACCCCAACTACCCGGCGCAGTTCGTGGTGACGGCCGACGGCCGCCACGCGTTCCTCGCCAACCGGGGCGACAACACCATCGCCCGGTACGCCGTCCACGCGGCCGGGGCCCGGCTGGAGCTGCTGGGCACCGTGCCGGTGGCCGGCGACTTCCCGCGGCACCTCGCCCTCTCCCCGGACGGCGGGCTGCTGTTCGCGGCCAACCAGCGCTCCGGCGGCGTCAGCGTCTTCCATGTCGACGGCGCGAGCGGGGCGCTGCGCCTCGCGGGACGGCCGTTCCCCTCACCCCTCGCCGCCTGCGCGCTGCCGCGGTAGGCGGTGCGCGGGGCGTCCGCGCGTCCGCCGGGCCGGGCGGGGAGGCGTGCGGGCGCCGGGCAGGGAGGCGTGCGGGCGCCGGGCAGGGAGGCGTGCGGCGCCAGGGCGGCGGCGCACCGGAAAAGGCGCGGCACGCGGCCGTCAGCTCTGCGCGGTCCAGTGCGCGGGCCGGGCGAGCGACGCCGGCAGCCGGGTGTTGGCGCTGCCGCGGGCCGCGTCGAGCTGCGGCTGGGTGAGGAAGAACGCACCGGTCAGGTCGGCGTCCGTGAGGTCCGCATCCCGCAGGTCGGCGCCGATGAGGTCGGCGCCGGTCAGGTCGGCACCGGTGAGGTCGGCGGCGATGAGGCAGGCGCCGCGCAGGGTCGCGCCGCGCAGGTCGGCACCCTTCAGGCGGGCCCCGGCCAGGTCTGCGCCCCGGCGGTCCTTCCTCCGGCCCGGCCGGCCGCCGCCCGGGGTCGCGGCCGCGCGGATCAGTTCGCTGGTGCGCAGCAGCAGCGCGTCGACCCGCCGCCGGTGCGCGGCCACGTCCAGCGCGGCGAGCTCCGCGGGCGTGCCGAGGGTCAGGCGCTCGGTGTCGGCGAGCGCGCGGCGCAAGTCGGGGTGGACGGGGCGGGCCGCGGGCAGGGTGAGCGCCTCGGCGAGGTACCACAGCATCTCGTGCAGCTGCCGCATCACCGGGAAGACGGTGAACATCTGCCGGGCGTGCCCGGGCGGCCCGCCGCGCCAGTCGCGTCCGCCGAAGGTGACCTGGGAGACCTTCTGGCCGGCACCGAAGCAGTCGTAGACGGTGCAGCCGGTGAAGCCGCGCCGCCGCAGCACCGCGTGGATGCCGCAGCGGTGGTCGCCGCCGAGGTGCGGGCAGGGCGTCCCGGCCGGCTTGTCGAGGGCGAAGTCCGCCGACGCGGCGAACGGGAGGGCGACGCAGCACAGCCCGAAGCACCGCGCGCAGTCGCCCCGCAGCGTCTCTCGGCCGGACGTTCGATCAGGCATGGGCTCCACCCTACCGACCGGGGCGGCCCGGACCGTCGCGGGCCGCCCGAACCGGTCCGGGCGGCCCGTACCGGTTCCGACGGCCCGCACCGGTTCCGGCGGCCCGCACCGCCGCGGGAACGCGCCGCCCGGTTCAGCCGGTGGACTCCGGCAGTTCCAGGCGGGCCAGCCGCTCGGGGTCGGCCAGGATGTACAGGCCGGTGATCCGGTCGTCGGCGACCGTGGCGGCCGTGACCGACAGCGGCCGCCCCTCGCTCACCGTGACCAGCCCCACCGCCCCGTTGACCAGTACGAACCGGGCCAGGTGGGCGTAGTGGCGGAAGACGAACGCGTTCTCCGCCACGGGCCGGGCGCCGCGCACCAGCTTGGAGGCGGCCGCGCCGCGCGCGAGGACACCGGAGTCGGCGCGCAGCACCACGTCCGGGTCGAGGACGCCGAGGAGCGCCTCGAAGTCGCCGGCGCGCGAGGCGGCCAGGAAGGCTTCCAGCGCCCTGCGCTGCCGCCTGGGGTCGGGGTCGGCCGACGGGGTGGCCTCGCGCACCCGGCGGCGGGCGCGGCTGGCCAGTTGCCGGGCGGCGGCCGGGGAGCGCTCCACGATCGGCGCGACGGTGTCGAACGGCACGGCGAACAGGTCGTGCAGCACGAACGCGACCCGCTCGGCCGGTTCCAGCGTCTCCAGCACCACCAGCAGGGCGAGCCCGACCGAGTCGGCCCGCAGCGCCTCCTGCTCCGGATCGGTCCGCCCCAGGGGCCGCAGCACGGGGTCCGGGACGAAGGTGTCGTCCATGGGCTCCTCGCGGCGCGCGGCGCGCGAGCGCAGCAGGTCCAGGCAGACCCGGCCGGTGACGGTGGTCAGCCAGCCGCCGAGGTTGCGGACGTCGCCGGTGTCCGCGCTGCTGAGTCTCAGCCAGGTCTCCTGGACGGCGTCCTCCGCCTCGGTCAGGGAGCCCAGCATGCGGTGGGCCACCGCCTTCAGGTGCCCGCGGTGCTCCTCGAAGCGCTCCGCCGGCTCGTCCGTGCCCGTCGTCATGCGTCCCTCCTCACCCTCGGCCGCCCGTCGTCATCTGCTGAACAGTTCGAACGCCACCGCCGGCGTCCCGCCGAACCGCTCGCCCGCCGCGGTGGCGACGCGGGTGAGGAAGCCGCGGGCGTGGGTTTCGGGGTCCTCGTCGGTCAACGCCTCGATGTAGGTGCGGTGTTCCAACAGGGAACGCACCGCCCGCTCCAGACCGGGGCGCGCGTCGACGGCGTGCGTGGGGGTGGCGGATCCGGCGACGGCGACCCAGCGCACCCCGCCCCACGGCTGCAGGCCCTGCGCGGCGAGTTCGGGGAAGATCCACCGGTTGCCGGCGTCGGCCGCGGCGTCCAGCGTGGCCCGGCCCACGGCCACGTGGTCGGGCGTGTTCCAGGCGTTGCCGTCCCAGGTGTCGCGGTGGTTGAGGGTGACCACCAGTTCGGGGCGGTGGCGGCGGATCGCGGCGGCGATGTCACGGCGCAGGGCGGGACCGTACGCGACGACGCCGTCCCGGTGCCCCAGGAACTCCACGACCGACACGCCGACGACCGCGGCGCCGGCCCGCTGCTCCCGCTCCCGCAGCGGGCCGCACCGCTCCGGCTCCAGCGTGTCGATGCCGGCCTCGCCGCGGGTCGCGAGCACGTACGCGACCTGCTTGCCCGCGTCGGTCCAGGCGGCGACGGCGGCCGCGCAGCCGTACTCCAGATCGTCGGGGTGGGCCACCACCGCCAGGGCCCGCCGCCAGTCCTCGGGCATCGGCTCCAGTTGCGGCGGCGCAACGGGCGGATCCGGCTGCGGCTCGGTCATGGGCGCAGCCTAACCGCAGCGGGCGCCGCCCACAGGCGGAAGATCGCATTCCGCCCACGGACCGCACCGCGCCCGCGAACCACACTGTGCTCCCCCGACCACACTGCCCACACTGCGCCCGCCGACCGCACCGCGCCCGCGGGCCACGCTCCGCCCGCCGACCGCCTCGGGTGCGGCGCTCACGCCTCCCCGCGGGCGAGCGCCAGCAGCCGGTCCAGCACGCGCGGGCCGTCGGTGCGCACCCCGTCGTGCTCGAACTCGTCGGTGACCCAGGTGCGCAGGCCGCGGATCGCGCGGGCGGTGCGCAGCGAGTGGGCGGTGTCGACGTACAGGTCGTCGTGGTAGACGGCCGCGGCGACGGGCACCTCGTTGGCGGCGAGCCGGGCCGGGTCGTACAGGGGCCGCCAGTCGGTGCGGGCGGCGAGCAGTTCGGCGGTCTCGCGCAGCGGGCGCAGCGCCGGGTCGCAGTCGAACATCCAGGGGTGGACGCTCTCCCCGGTGAACAGCAGCGGCCCGTCCCCGGCGAGCGCCTTGGCCGCGTCGAACTGCGGGAACTCGGCGCGCACCCGCTCGGCGGCCCACGCGGTGGGCCGCGCGTCCTGGGCGTAGATGGCCTCGTGGAGCACGGCGTAGAGGGGGTGGCCCGCGTACGACAACAGGCCCTGGACCTCCTCCTGGAAGGCGTCGGACAGCCGTATGCCGCCGGGGGTGCGCACGAAGGCGTCCTCCAGGAGGTAGTGCAGGCGGTGACTGCCCTCGCGCCGCCCGAGCAGCGCGCCGAGGGACTGGAACGCCTCGACGGTGAGCCGGTAGCCGTTCGGCAGCACCACCTCGTGCTCCAGCAGGTGTCCGGCGATGCGGCGGGCCCGCTCCACGTCCATCGGGTAGCGGGCGTAGTGGGCGCGGACCTTGCGCTCGATGCGCGGGTAGGCGGCGCGGTAGACGTCGTCGGCGTGCGCGTCGAGG
Source organism: Streptomyces echinoruber (assembly GCF_014651135.1). GTDB lineage: Bacteria > Actinomycetota > Actinomycetes > Streptomycetales > Streptomycetaceae > Streptomyces > Streptomyces echinoruber. The sequence continues at coordinate 150,453 of NZ_BMWH01000006.1, read as the reverse complement.
GAGGGCAGCCCGCCGGTGATCAGGGCGGTGTCCAGGCCCTCGGGGGCCAGCGACAGGTAGGTGACGGTGCAGAAGCCGCCGAAGCTCTGGCCCAGGACGGTCCAGGGGGCGCCGCCGGTCAGCCGGCGGCGGATCAGCTCGCAGTCGCGGACGATGGAGTCGGCGCGGAAGCGGGTGAGGTGGTCGGCCTGCTGCTCGGGGCCGCCGCGCAGCGGGAGCGTCTGGCGGTTGGCGGGCGTGGAGGCGCCGGTGCCGCGCTGGTCGAGCAGCAGCACGCGGAACTCCCGCAGCGCGCGGCCGAGCCAGGACTGCCTGCCGACGAAGCGGTCCGCGCCGAAACCGGGGCCGCCCTGGAGGTAGACCAGCCACGGCAGGTCCCCGGCGTCCGCCCGGTCGCTCGCGACGGCCTCGCGGGCGAACAGTTCGATCGTCTCGCCGTCCGGGTCGGCGTGGTCGAGGGGGACGGTGAAGCGGTGGTCGGTGAGGACGACGCCGGGCTGGCGGTAGCGGACGGTCAACACGGCTCCCGGGGTGGTCGGTCGGTGGTCGGGCCGCGGTCCAGTCCAGCACATGTGCCGCCCACGCCGCGATCACGTGCCGTGCCGGGGTGCCGGTTCAGCCGGTGGCGAGGCTGGAGTTGCGGACCACCCGCCGCGTCCTGGACTCCCTCGCGCTCGCCCGCCGCCGGGCCGTGCAGGACGCCCAGCGGCTCGCCGGCCACCCGGTCGACGTGGTGCACGGGGTGGGCGGCGGCACCCGCAACGCCCTGCTGTGCCACCTGACCGCAAACGCCTGCGGGCTGCCGGTGGTGGCCGGTCCCGCCGAGGCGGCCGCCCTCGGCAACGTCCTGGTGCAGGCCCGCGCGCACGGCCCGGCCGACGACCGCGCCCGCATGCGCGCACGGCCGGCCCGCACTCAGCCGCCGGCCCGGTACGAGCCGCGCGGGGACACCCACCGGTGGCGGGCCGCCGAGGCGCGGCCGGCGGCGCGGTGATCCGCATGCTCCCCTCCCTCGAGGACCGCCGTCCAAGCTTCTCCGGGACCGCCGTCCGAGCCTCCCCGGAACCACCGTCCGCATCTCCGGGGCCGTCCGGCCGCCCCGGAACTAGGCTGCGACCGATCCGATGATCGACGAACGAGGAGCCACGATGCGCGTCGCCCTGTTCCTGACCTGCGTCAACGACACGCTGTATCCGGACACCGGACGCGCCGTGGTGAAACTGCTGACCAGACTGGGCGTCGAGGTCGACTTCCCGACCGCCCAGACGTGCTGCGGGCAGGCCCACTACACCACCGGTTACCGCCACGAGGCCGAGCCGCTGGCCCGGCACTTCGGCGAGGTCTTCGGCGGCTACGAGGCGATCGTGACCCCGTCCGGGTCGTGCGGGGCGATGGTGCGCGAGCTGTACCCGCGCATGGGCGAGCGGGCGCGCGCCGAGGGGCGCGGGGAGGCGCTCGCGGCGGCGCTGGCGCCCGTGGCGGCCAGGACGTACGAGCTGACGGAGTTCCTGGTGGACGTCCTGGGCGTGACGGACGTCGGCGCCTGCTACCCGCACACGGTGACCTACCACCCCACCTGCCACGGGCTGCGCGGCCTGGGCCTGGGCGAGCGGCCCCGGCGGCTGCTGCGGGCGGTGCGGGGACTGGAGCTGGTGGAGCTGCCCGGCGCGGAGGAGTGCTGCGGCTTCGGCGGCACGTTCGCGGTGAAGAACGCCGACGTCTCGGCCGCGATGGGCACCGACAAGGTGCGCAACGCCGCCTCGACCGGCGCGGAAGTGCTGTGCGCGGCCGACAACTCCTGCCTGATGCACCTGGGCGGCCTGATGACCCGGCTGCGCACGGGTATGCGGCCGGTGCACATCGCGGAGATCCTGGCGAGCACCGAGGAGGAGCCTGCGGCATGAGCACGACCACAACGTTCGTCGGGATGCCCGCGTCCGCCCCGCCCGCCCACCCGGCCTTCCCGCAGGCCGCGCGGGAGGCCGTACGGGACGCCAGGCTGCGCGGCACCCTGCGGCACGCCACCCACACCATCCGCGCCAAGCGGGCCGCGGCGGTGGCCGAGGTCTCCGACTGGGCGGCGCTGCGGGAGGCGGGCCGGCAGATCAAGGACCACACACTGCGTCACCTCGACCGCTACCTCGTGCAGGTGGAGCAAGCCGTCACGGCGGCCGGCGGCACCGTGCACTGGGCGGCCGACGCCGCGGAGGCCAACCGGATCGTGACCGACCTGGTGAAGGCCACCGGCGAGTCGGAGGTCGTCAAGGTCAAGTCGATGACCACGCAGGAGATCGGCCTGAACGAGGCTCTGGAGGCGGCTGGCATACGCGCCTACGAGACCGATCTGGCCGAGTTGATCGTGCAGTTGGCCCACGACCGGCCCTCCCACATCCTGGTGCCCGCCATCCACCGCAACCGCGGGGAGATCCGGGACATCTTCCGCTCCGAGATGGGCGAGTGGGGCCGTCCCGCCCCCGAGGGCCTGACCGACGAGCCCGCCGAACTCGCCGAAGCCGCGCGGCTGCACCTGCGGGAGAAGTTCCTGCGCGCCCGGGTCGGCATCTCCGGCGCCAACTTCATGGTCGCCGAGACCGGCACGCTGGTCGTGGTCGAGTCCGAGGGCAACGGCCGGATGTGCCTGACCCTGCCCGAGACGCTGATCTCGGTCGTCGGCATCGAGAAGGTCGTGCCCACGTGGCGGGACCTGGAGGTGTTCCTGCAGACGCTGCCCCGCTCCTCCACCGCCGAGCGCATGAACCCGTACACGTCCCTGTGGACCGGCACCACGAACTCCGCGACCGCCGACGGGCCGCGGGAGTTCCACCTGGTGCTGCTGGACAACGGCCGCACCGACGCCCTCGCCGACACCGTCGGCCGCCAGGCCCTGCGCTGCATCCGCTGCTCGGCCTGCCTCAACGTCTGCCCGGTCTACGAACGCGCCGGCGGCCACGCCTACGGCTCCGTCTACCCGGGGCCCATCGGCGCCATCCTCAGCCCCCAGCTGCGCGGCACCGCGAGCGGGATCGACGCCTCGCTGCCGTACGCGTCCTCGCTGTGCGGCGCCTGCTACGAGGTGTGCCCGGTCGCCATCGACATCCCCGAGGTGCTGGTGCACCTGCGGGAGCGGGTCGTGCAGGGCGGGGAGGCGGTCCGGCAGGGCAACCGGGTGGTGCTGCGCCCGGCCAGGGGGCACGCCGCCGAACGGGCGGCCATGCGGGCGGCCCGCTGGGCGCTGACCCGGCCGGGCGTCCTGCGCGCCGGGCAGCGGCTGGCCGCGCGCTCCCGCCGCTTCGCCCCGCGCACCCTGCCCGGCCCCGGGCGGGCCTGGACCGACTCCCGCGACCTGCCGCCGCTGCCCGCGGAACCGTTCCGGGACTGGTGGCAGCGCACCCGCGGCGGAAAGGACACGGCACGGTGAACAGCAGGGAGCGGATCCTGGGCCGCGTGCGGCGGGCCCTGGCGGACGTACCGCACGACGACACGCCCTACGAGCGGGCGGTCGACCGCGGCTACCTGCGCGCGCACGGCGAGCGGAGCGCCGAGGAGACGGTGGAGCTGCTGGCGGAGAACCTCGCCGACTACCGGGCGGTGGTGCACCGCTGCGCGGCCGACGGGCTCCCGTCACTGATCGCCCGCCTGCTGGCACGGCGCGGCACGCGGTCGGTGCTGGTGCCGCCGGGCCTGGACGCGGACTGGCTGAGCGCGACCGGGGCGGCGCGGGTGCCGGACCGGGCGGAGAGCACCCCGCACGAACTGGACCGGGTGGACAGCGTGGTCACCGGCTGCGCGGTGGCGATCGCCGAGACCGGCACGATCGTCCTGGACGGCTCCCCCGACCAGGGCCGCCGCCGCATCACCCTCGTCCCCGACCACCACGTGTGCGTCGTGCGCGTCCCCGACCAGGTGGTCGCCTCCGTGCCCCTGGCCCTGGAACGCCTCGACCCCGCCCGGCCCCTGACGTGGATCTCGGGGCCGTCCGCCACCAGCGACATAGAGCTGGACCGGGTCGAGGGGGTGCACGGGCCGCGCACCCTGGAGGTGGTGCTGGTGACCGGCCGGGCGGACGCCGGGGCCGCGGGGCGAAAGGACACCGGGACCGCGGAGCGGCCGGACGGCGGCCGGCGGGCGGGCGGGTGACCGGCACCGGCCGACCTATACTCCGACGCATGGCGGACACTGCGATCGCACCGGACCCCGACCTGGTCGGCGCGCTGCGGGCGCTGGCGAACCCGATGCGGTTGCAGATCCTGCTGTGGCTGCGCGAGCCCGAACGCCACTTCCCCATGGACCGGGCGATCGCGGACCCGGCGGAGGTGGGGGTGTGCGTGAGCCACCTCCAGGCCAAGGCGGGGCTGGCCCAGTCCACGGTGTCGGCCTACATGGCCGAGTTGCAGCGGGCGGGCCTGGTCCGGGCGACACGCGTCGGCAAGTGGACCCACTACCGGCGCGACGAGCGGCGCATCGCGGAACTCGTGGAACTTCTGGGGCGGACCCTCTGAGGCTTCCGGCACTCCTCGCGGCGGCGTGACGGCCGCTCTTTCCTGTTCCCCCCTGTCCCCCTGTTCCGTCCCCTGTTCCTCCCCGTCCCCGGCATCGGCGGCTCGCTCCCCCGTCCCGGCCTCGGCGTCGGCGGACCCTTGCGCTTCACATCGTAAATCTGCGATATTCCGATTCATCGATGGACACCGGGTGAGACATGTCCGGCGATGCCCGGCGGACGTATCCGCGAGGGCATGTCCGAGGCGTGTCCATCGCGTTCGGACGACACGTGCGACAAGGGGATGTGACGCCATGGGCAGCCTGGAGGGGCTGGACCTCGGGACGTTCGGGGTCTACACGTTCGACTTCGAGCACCTGCCGGCCGCGCGGATGCGCGAGGCGGTGCGCGACCTGGAGGAGCAGGGCTGGCGGGCCCTGTGGTTCCCGGAGGTCGGCGGCCGCGAGGCGCTGACGCTCGCCGGGTACCTGCTCTCCTGCACCGAGCGGCTGCACATCGTGAACGGCATCGCGCAGATCTGGTCCCGGGGCGCCCGCTGGACGTACGGCGCGGCCCGGCTGCTCGCCGACGCCCACCCCGGCCGGCACGTCCTCGGCCTCGGCTTCGGGGGTGAACAGCGGCCGGGCGTCAAGCCGCTCGCCGCCATGGCCGGTTACCTCGACGAACTGGACGCCCTGCACGAGCGGACGGCCGACGGGCGGACAGCGGCCGGCGCGGCGGAGCCGGCGCCGCGGATACGGCGCGTACTGGCCGCGTACGGGCCGAAGATGCTCGCCCTGGCCCGGGACCGCGCGGCCGGCGCCCACACCTACCACGTCACCGCGGCCCACACCGCCCGGGCGCGGGAGATCCTGGGACCGGACGCCTTCCTCGGAGTCGAGCAGGCGGTGCTGTTCGAGTCCGAGCCCGCGACGGCGCGCGCGATCGCCCGCGAGCACCTGGTGCCGTACCTCACCACGCCCTACAACCTCGCCAAGTTCCGCCGGCTCGGCTACACCGACCGCGACTTCGAGGACGGCGGCAGCGACCGCCTCGTCGACGACCTGGTGTTCTGGGGCGACCTGGACACGATCGCCGGGAGACTGCACGACCACGTGAGGGCCGGCGCCGACCACGTCTGCGTGCAGGTGATCGGCACCGGACCCGGCCGGTCCTCGCTGCCGTACTGGCGGCGGCTGGGCGAGGCGCTGCTGCCGGGCTGACCCCGCGGGCGGGGCTGCCGAAGGGGGAGAAAGAAGAGGACAGCGCCGCCCACCACGAGGCCCGCGCCCGCGTGGCACGCGTCGGGCGTCACCTGCTCCTCGTCATCGCCGCGCGCTCACCGGCTCCTCCCGGTCCGGGCGGCCGAGCGCGAGCCGCGTGACGTGCGTCCAGTCGGCCGCCGGCCGGCCGAGGGGTACCCCCGGCCACTGCCGCGGCACGCGGACCCGCAGCGCTCCGGGCACGATGCGGCACACCACGGGGGCGGGCAGCACGACGTGTTCTCCGTCGATGCCGGCTTGGACGGTCTCGGTGTCCGTGTCGACGACCACGGTCCTGCCGGTCAGCCGGGTGACGTTGGCGAAGCGCCTGCCGCCCACGGCCCGCGCCGCCTGTGCGGTGTTGTCGATGTGCACGCACAGCACACCGAGCACGCCGGTGTCGAGGCGGTCCCGGCGCCAGGGATGCGGGCCGACGGCGTACCGGTAGGGATTGTTGCTGACCAGCACCGCCTGCAGCCCTTCGGCGCGGTGCCGGCCGACTCGCATCCGCAGCCGGTGGGTGCGGTCGCCCGTGAGCAGCTCGGGCAGGTCCTGGAACGCCGTGTGCACCTTCGCCCGCCGGTAGGCGGGGTTGCCGACCACGGCGGCGTACGTACCGAAGGAGGCGTTGTTGACGAACACCCGGTCGGCGGCGAAACCGAGGTCGACTCTCCGTTCGACACCGTCGGTGAGAGCGCTCAGCGCGGCCGCCGGGTCGTCGCGGTCGAGACCGAGGTCGAGGGCGAAGTGGTTGCGGGTGCCCGCGGGGATCACCGCGAAGGGCAGGTCGTGCCGGTGGGCGACCTCCGCCACCAGGGCCTGGGTGCCGTCCCCGCCCGCCACCGCGAGCAGGTCGGCTCCCTCGGCGACCGCGCGCCGGGCCAGTTCGGCCACGTCCTGCCGTCCGGCCTCGAGCACGGTCACCCGGGCGCCGAGGGCCAGGGCCTTGTCGACCAGGTGGAAGCGGTCGGCCTTGCCGCCGCCGGAGCGGGGATTCAGCAACAGCCAGGGATGGTGCGGTGCCGGGGCGGGCGTCTGCCGGCGCTCGGCGGTGTGGGCGGGAGCCAGGGCGCCGCGTGCCGCGCCGACGGCGAGGGCCCACAGGGCGAGGGAGACGAGGGCCGGGCCGAGCATGTCGTAGGCGGCGTACAGGGCGAGCACCGTGAGCGGCGCGACCACCGACACCACCACGCCGCAGGCCCGCACGACGCCGGTGTGGGCCAGGGTCCACCACAGGCCGGCCGCGGCCAGTGCCAGCCCGGCCACGCCGAGCAGCAGCCACAGCATGCTTCTCAGTCCGGCGACGGTGAGGGGAACCAGGACACTGCCCAGCAGGGCGAGCAGTGCCGTGCGCGCCTGCCAGATGTCCTTGCGGGCGGTGCCGTTGCGGGCGGTGCCGGCGCGCGGCGCCGGGCGGCTCGGGCTTCCGTCTCGGGCGGATGGCTCCACCGGTGTGTCCTCTCCGGCCGCCGCGCCGGCCGGGTGGCGCCGGGTGGTGGCGCCGCCCGGCCGGGCGGACGGTGGGTTCACAGATCGCCGCGCGGTGCGGTGTCGAAGGGATCGCCGAAGTCTTCCTTCCGGGCGACGCACAGGGCCCAGATGATGAACCCGGACAGCGCGATCATGATGACCGACCACACCGGGTAGTACGGCAGGGAGAGGAAGTTGGCGATGATGACCAGCCCGGCGATGATCACGCCCGCGACCCTCGCCCACATCGCCGCCTGGTACAGGCCGATGCTGACGATCACGGCGACCGCTCCCAGGACGAGATGGATCCAGCCCCAGCCGGTGAGATCGAATTCGAAGACGTAGTTGCGGGTGGTGAGGAAGACGTCGTCCTCGGCGATCGCCATGATGCCGCGGAAGATGTCGAGGATTCCCACGAGCGTGAGCATCACGGCGGCGAAGACCATCAGGCCCGCGGCCCACTCGTATGTCGTCGTGTGCGCCTGCGGCGCGTGTGTGGCGGCCATTCTTCTGCCTCGATTTCCTGTCCGTGCTCAGTGGCGGGAGGCGGCGACGGTGCCGGGTCCGCCCGGGGGGCCGTAGTCGCTCAGGATGAGCGACTTGGCGCGGCGGAACTCCTCGTCGGTGATGTCGCCGCGCGCGCGGATCTCGGACAGCTTGGAGAGTTCGTCCGCGCTGGTGGGGCGGCTGCCGCCACCCGCCGTCTCACGGATGTAGGTGTCGAACGCCTCCTGCTGGGCGCGGGCCTGCGCCACCTCCCGGCGGCCCATGTTCTTGCCCCGGGCGATGACGTAGACGAAGACGCCGAGGAAGGGCAGCAGAATGACGAACAGCAGCCAGCCCGTCTTGCCCCAGCCGTTCAGGTCGTCGTCGCGGAAGATGTCGCCGATGATCCGGAAGAGCAGGACGAACCACATGATCCACAGGAAGAACCACAGCATGGTCCAGAACGCGCTCAGCAGCGGGTAGTCGTAGGCGAGATACATCTGGGTGCTCATGTCGCTCCTCCGTCCCGGGCCGAGGCCCGACGGCCGTCACCGACCGCCTTCATCGTGCGCACGCCAGTACCGGGCGGCCTCACCCGAGGCGGGTGAAGTGCCGCGAACCAGGCGGAGGCCGCGATCCACCGGCCCAGGGCCAGGCCCGTCACCGCGACCAGGAAGACGGCGATCAGCCAGGACAGGAAGGTGAAGACCGGCCCCAGGGGGCCGAACTCGTCGAAGCTGCGCCGCATGGCCGTGGGCATCATCAGCTCGGCCACCCGGCTCAGTGCCACGCTGCCCGCCCCCGCCAGCACCGATCCCGGCAGCAGGCTGCGCCAGTCGACCCGGCCGCCGAGCAGCAGATGCTGGGTCCACCACCACAGCAGCGTCGCGGACAGCAGGGACAGCACCAGCCCGGACACCACTCCGGTGCCGAAGCCGCCGCGCAGCGGGGCCTGGACGAGGAGGACGGCCAGCCAGACCACGAGCCAGAGCAGCCAGCGCCAGGCCGCCGCGCGCACGGGCGCTCTGGGCAGGGACCAGCAGCGCTCGCACACCGCCTGCAGGGCGCGGCTGAAGGCCGTGGCGGAGACGAGCGTGAGCACCAGGCCCGCGGCTCCCGCCGTGTCCCGCGTCGTGCCGGTGGCGTGGAAGGTGCGGCGCACCTCCTCGAGCGTGTCCCCGCGCACCCCCAGGACGGTCGACACCGAGTCGGCGAGCAGCTCCTGCACGCTGCGCGGGGCGAAGGCCGCGACGGCCATCAGCAGGGGCAGCACCGCGATGAACGCCTGGGCGGCCAGCCGGACCGCGCCCTCCACGACGTTGACCGCCAGCAGGGCGGGCAGCAGCCGGCCGGCCGTGGTCCACAGCCGTGCCGCGGCCCGCCGTACCGCTCCACTCCGGTGCGGCGGTGCCGGTCCGGCCGCCGTCCCCGCCATGGCTCACGGTCCTGCCCGCCCCGGTTCGCCGGCTGCCGCGGCCACAGTCCGCCCCGACGCGGCGGCGAGCACCGCGAGGAGGGCAAGGACCACGACGACAAGGCCGGTCACCAGGGCCACGGCCCCGACCGTGGGACGGTTCCAGAGGATCAGGGCGAGAACCCCGCCCGCGATGACGACGCCGGTGGTCCACGGCCGGTGGGTGTCCAGCCAGCGACCGGTCGCGCCGGTGCGGGCTCCGGCGTTGCCCAGCGCGTGGCCGACCGCGCCGGTGCCGCGCCCCGCCAGGGTGCGCAGCCCGCGTGCCACCCGCCCCGGGCCGTACAGGTATGCGGCCAGCGCGGTGATCACGGCGACGACGAGCAGGGTGCGCGTGCTGTCGCGCAGGAAGCGGACGAAGGTGTCGTAGACCACCGCGGCGGCGTCGGGAGGCAGCGCCGAGGGGGGAACGGAGTCGAGGTAGACGCGGCGCAGGACGGCCAGCGCGACGAGCAGCGCGACCATCATCACGCCGACGCCCGTGGCCGTGATCAGCAGCATGAGGCGGTGTGCGGGAGCGGCCCACACGGCCAGCGCGGCGAGCAGGACGGTGAGCACGGGCAGCCAGGCGCCCACGACGTCCAGCAGCCGCAGACCCGCCTGTGCCTGGGACAGCTTGTCGGTCTCGAACAGGGTGATCTGCCGGTCCGGAGCGGGAATGGCGGCGGCCTTCTCGAAGCCGTGGTCGACGAGGCGTTGCTTGACCTCGTCGACCACCGTGCCGAGGTCCAGGGTGACGGTGTTGCCCTCGGCGCGCAGGGCCGTGCTCTTCTCGCCGGTGAGCATGTTCGTCACCGCCGCGTGGGCGCGCCGGTTGGCGCCCACCCACGCCTGCTGGAACGCGTCGCTGGTGATCACGCGGTCCACGACGCCGTGCACGGCGCTCGTGGCGGCGGCGCGCAACGGCCCGGCGAGGTCCTCGGACCGCCGCACGACGACCGGTGGCGCCCCGGCGTTCGCCAGCGCCTTGCTCAGCGACGCCGTCACGGCCTCGACGTCCAGGTTGTCCACGACGCGGTCGGTCAGCCGGTCGGTGACGGCCTTCTGCACGGCCGGCTCCGACGCCAGGGGGGCGACGGTCTGGACGTACCGGTCGGTGTCGGTGACCGTGTCGTCCACCCAGGCGGCGACGACGGCCAGCGGGGACAGCAGCAGGGCGACCAGCAGCAGCACCGACGCACCGGCGTAGCGTGCCCTTCGGTGGCGGACGGCGGCGGCGCGGCTCAGCCGTGTGTACCTGGCGTGCTCCTCGGGGGTCAGCACCACCCGGGTCTGCGCACCGTCGGAGTCCGGCGGTTCGGGAGGCGTCCTGGAGCCCATGGGACCTCCTCGGTCATCGGTGCCCGGTGGACCGGCCGGTCCACCGGGTGCGGGCACGGACGGGTGTCCGGCCTCGCCGTGGCGTCCGTGGACGTGGCACTGAGACGGCTGAGACGGAAGAGGGCCTCATGCCGCCGTCGGCGTGCCGGGCAGCGACCCGGCGCGGGCCTTGCGGAGTGCGGCCCGCCAGGCGAAGGCGACTCCCAGCTCCACCAGTCCGATCAGCACCAGCCACAGGCCGAGCAACCGGGTCAGGGCGAAGGTCGACTCGACGGGCAGGGCCAGCACCACGATGCCCGCGACGATGCCGAGGACGGCGGCGCCGAGGACGAAGCCGCGGTGGGGCAGTTCCTTGGCGGCGATGGCCGCCCAGGCGGTCAGCATGCCGGTCACCAGCCAGACGGCGCCGGTGATCAGCGACAGCGCGGCGATCGTCTGCAGCGGATGCCGCAGGCACAGCACTCCGGCCAGGACGTACAGCACCGCCACGAGCAGCGCCGGAAGCCGCTCGCCGTGCTCCCGGGCGAAGGCGGCGACGAACCGGAACGCACCCGTCACGAGCAGGTACAGCCCGATGAGCACCGCCAGGACGTGCAGGGTCTCGTCCGGCCAGGCCAGGATGAGGATGCCCGGCACCAGCGTCGTCGCCGCCGAGCCCAGCAGCCAGGTCCAGGAGCTGCCGAGTCTCGCCAGTTGCCGGTCGAGGGCGCCGTCCGGGGCGGGAGCCGCCCCGTCGGCCAGAGGTTCGGGTCCTGCGCGCGGCGCCGGACCCCGCGGCACGGTCATGGCTTCTCCTCGCATGATGCGGGCGACCGCCACCGGGCCACCGGCGGGACGGTGTGCGGCGTCCGCACGGGGTCAGCGTCCCGCGCGCCGCCGCGCGCCGGGTCACCCGTGGCGGGTGATCCGCCAAGGCCGCCGTGGCGATGGGGTGAGTGTTTGAAAAGCTCACCGGTTTCCGCAGGAACGAAGGGTCACGACATGAGTGATCCAGTCGCCGCCCGGGCGCAGGACGCCGGGTCCGAGAAGGCGGTCCCGCGGCCGGACGTGCCCGTGCACGTGCCCGTGCTCTCCGGCTGGTGGGGCGCCGTCGTGGCCACGGCACGGGCCTGCCTCGTCGCGGCCGGGCTCGTCACCGCCTCCTACCTGCTGCCCCTGGGCCGGTCCGGCACGGCCGGCACCACGGCTCTGCTCGTGTGCGGCCTGCTCGCCGTGGCCGTCGTCTTCTCCTGGGAGGTCCGTACGATCGCCCGTTCGCCCCGTCCGCGGCTCAAGGCCGTCGAAGCCCTGGCCACCACGCTGGCGCTGTATCTAGTCTGCTTCGCCGGCGCCTACTACCTGCTCGAGCAGTCGGCCCCGGGTTCCTTCAGCGAGCCGCTGACCAGGACGGACGCCCTGTACTTCGCGCTGACCGCGTTCTCCACCGTCGGGTTCGGCGACATCACCGCCCTTTCCCAGACGGGACGGGTGGTGACCATGTTCCAGATGGCCGGCGGTCTCGTGCTCGTCGGCGTCGCCGCACGGATCCTCACGCACGCGGTGCAGACGGGGCTGCGGGGGCAGGACGGACAGCCGCGGGAGCGGGAAAGGACCACGGCGGAAGGGGAGGGTGAGCCATGACGACACCGATGTCCCTCACGGCATCGCTGTCACCGGCCGAGAGGGCGGCCTACGGCAGGAACGCCCGCAAGCGCGCCTCACGGTCCTGCCACGGCTGGTTCGAGCCGGGGCAGGAGCGATTCGACCCGGTCGAGGTGGTGGAGCACCAGTCGGCCACGCGCGTACCGGAGTTGGTTCCGCTCCGCTACGGCCGCATGCTCGAGTCCCCGTTCCGCTTCTACCGGGGCGCCGCGGCGATCATGGCGGCGGACTTCGGGCAGCTCCCGAACACCGGCCTGACGGTGCAACTCTGCGGAGACGCCCACCCGCTGAACTTCCGGCTGCTGGCCTCACCCGAACGCCACCTGGTCTTCGACATCAACGACTTCGACGAGACCTTGGCCGGCCCGTTCGAATGGGACGTCAAACGGCTGGCGGCCGGCTTCGCGATCGCGGCCCGGGCCAACGGTTTCTCCGTGGCGGAACAGAACAGAGCCGTACGGGAGTGCGTGAGGGCGTACCGGACGCGGATGCGGAGGTTCGCCGGCCTGCGCGTCCTGGACGTCTGGTACGCGCAGGACGACGCCGACCGGCTGCGCGACCTGCTGGACTCGTCGGTGAGCAAGAGGGCCAGGCGCCGGGCCGCCGAGGCGGCGGCGCGGGCCCGGACCCGCACCCACCTGCGGGCCTTCGCCGAACTCACCCGGGTGACGGCCGAGGGACGGCGGATCACGCCGGATCCACCGCTCGTCACCCCGCTCCGGGACCTGCTGGCGGACCCGTCCGAGGACGGACGGGAGAAGGAGCTCCGGACCGTCCTGGAGGGGTACGCGCGCACCCTGTCGTCCGAGCACCGGCACCTGCTGCGCCGCTACCGCCTGGTGGACATGGCCCGCAAGGTGGTGGGGGTCGGCAGCGTCGGGACGCGCTGCTGGATCCTGCTGCTGCTCGGCAGGGACGACGACGATCCCCTGCTGCTGCAGGCCAAGGAGGCGCAGGAGTCGGTGCTGGCCGCGCACACCGGCGGCGGCCGCTACGACAACCAGGGCCGCCGGGTGGTGTCGGGACAGCGGCTGCTGCAGACGACCAGCGACATCTTCCTGGGCTGGACCCACGTGGCGGGCCTCGACGGGCGCGGCCGGGACTTCTACGTACGCCAGTTGCAGGACTGGAAGGGCATCGCGCGGCCGGACACCATGGACCCGGGCCTGCTCCGCCTGTTCGGGCACCTGTGCGGGGCCAGTCTGGCCCGGGCCCACGCCCGCTCCGGCGACCCCGTCGCCCTCGCCGCCTACCTGGGCGGCGGCGACCGCTTCGACCGTGCGCTGGCCGAGTTCGCGCAGACCTACGCCGACCAGAACGAGCGGGACTTCGAGGCACTGGGCTCGGCCGCCCGCTCGGGCAGGATCCGGGTGGGCGATCCCCGCCCCTGACCTGACCGGCAGGGGCGGCCGGGCAGGTCATTCGGGCAGCTGCCGCATCTCCACCACCCTCAGCCCCAGCGACTGGAAGCGGGCCAGCAGCCCGTACAGGTGGGCTTCGTCCACGATGGGCCCGTACAGCACGGTCTGGCCGGACATCACGACATGGTCCAGTTCCGGGAAGGCTTTGGTCAGCGTCTCCGAGACATGCCCGTCGACGCGGATCTCGTAGCGCATGAGCTGCTCTCCCGTCGAGAGCCGATGGCAGGCCTGTGGCGCCTTGTACGCAATCGTCCCGCCCCGTGGTGCCGTCGAACCTCACCCGGCACAGGTGACCTGCCGGCCCGGCACCTCGCGCACGGTGTCAGTGGGTCAGGACGATCTTGAGGGAGATGATCAGCAGGCCGAGGACCAGGTTGACCGAGGCGGTGAGAGCCATCAGACGCCGGGAGGCGCCGGTCCGCCGCGCCGCGGCCACCGACCAGCCCACCTGCCCGGCCACGGCCACGGCGACCGCCAGCCAGAGGGTGCCGGCCATGTCCAGGCCCAGCAGCGGGCTGACGGCCACGGCCGCGGTCGGGGGGACGGCCGCCTTGATGATCGGCCATTCGTCGCGGCACACGTGCAGGACGGTCCGGCGGTCGAGGGGGCGCTGGGCCAGGCGGGCGCCGAACAACTGGGCGTGCACGTGGGCCACCCAGAAGACGACGCCGGTGAGGAACAGCAGCACGACCAGCTCCAGGCGGGGGAAGTCGCCCAGTGTGTCGGCGCCGATCACCACGCTGGCGGCGAGCATGGAGCCGTAGACGCCGCCGGTGTAGTCGGCGTGGGCCCGGCGCTCCGTTCGGCGCTCCCGCGCGGCGACCGGGTCGGTTCTCGGCATGGCGGTCCCTCGGGGTCAGCTCAGGGCGCCGCGGACGTCGGCCCCCGGCCGCCCGGAACGCCGCGTCCGGCCCGCCGGCAGGTCGGGGGTGACCAGGAAACTGGCGAGGGTGACACCGCCGGTGGCGAGGATCGCCGCCTTCAGCCCGTCGAGCTGGGCCGAGGCGTAGGAGTCCGTGACGGCGTCGACCTGCGACGGCGGCAGTCCGGTCCGCTCGGCCGCCGCGCGGACCTGGTCGGTGGAGAGGAACGTGATGCCGGCTTCGAGCGCCACCCCGGCCTGCCGGCGGGTCTCCTCCGACAACTGCGGGTTCTCCTCCACCTGCGTGGTGAAGGCATGGGCGAGGGCGCCGATGAGCAGCGATCCGATGAGCGCGGTTCCCAGGGCGGAGCCCAGGTTCTGGGCCGTGAACTGCAGGCCCCCGGCCTCGCTGCGTTCCGCCTCGCCGGCGCTGGACTGGACGACGTTGCCCAACTGGGAGGCGAGCAGGCCCATGCCCAGGCCCAGGACGGCCATGGCCCCGGCGAACTGGGCATCGTCGATGACCGGGTCGATGGTGGCCAGCAGCCATACGACGGCCACCGTCAGGGTCGCCAGGGCGAACCGCACCACCCGGCGCGGGCTCGCCATCCGCCCCAGCCTGGAGCCGGCCATCGAGGCCACGAGCATGGTGGCGGAGACCGGGAGCAGGCGCAGTCCCGTCTCGAACGCGTCGAAGCCCTGCACCACCTGCAGGTACAGCGGGATGGTGAAGAACAGCCCCAGCAGGATGAGGTTCTGGCTCACCAGCGTCATCAGGCCGGAGCGCAGCGTGGGCCTGCCCAGCAGGGAAAGGTGCACCAGGGGTTCACTGCCCACTTTCTCCCGGTGCCGTTGCCAGCGCACGAAGACGGCCAGGAACGCCACTCCGGCACCGATGACGAACAGCGTCGGGGCGAAACCGAGGACGGTGAAGGGAGGGTTGCGGGGCTGCACCCAGCCCCAGGTGCTGCTCTGCAGCACTCCGAGCACACCGAGTCCGAGCCCGACCGCCGAGATTCCGGCTCCGACCGCGTCCAGCCGGGGGCGCGGCCCCTCGCGGGCGGACTCCACGATCACTCGGTGGAAGCACAGGACGGCGATGACGACCACGACCTCGCCGGCGAAGACCAGGCGCCAGGTCAGGTACGTCGTCACCCAGCCGCCGAGCAGGGGGCCGACCGCGATCCCCGCGCCCGCGAGCCCGCCGATGACGCCGTAGGCGAGAGCGCGGTCCCGGCCGTGGTAGGACTCCGCGACGAGGGCCGCCATGGCCGGCAGCACCAGGGCGGCGCCGAGCCCTTCGACGACCGACCAGCCCACGGCGAGCACCCACAGGGTCGGAGCGACCGCGGTCAGGGCCGATCCGGTGCCGTAGACGGCCATGCCGGTCAGGAAGACGCGCCGGCGTCCCAGCATGTCCCCCACCCGGCCTCCGGTGATCATGAAGGCGGCCATGACGAGGGCGTAGAACGTGATGACCGCCTGAATGGCGGTGACGTCCGTGTCGAAGTCGTCGACCAGCCGGCTGATCGAGACGTTCATGACGGAGGTGTCCAGGACCATCAGGAACTGGGCCGTTCCCAGAACGATCAGAGCCCGCCAGCGCCTCACGGTGTCCACCTCGCCCAGTCGGTACGGGCCGCGACACCGGCAACCCGGGCGGTGTCCGGCAGCCCGGGCGGTGGTGTCCGACAGGCCGGGCGGTGTCCGGCGAGCCCACCGCCCCTTCCATCGCACCCGGGACACTCGCCGGGCGCCTCACCCGCCGCGGAGGAGACGCGTCGGCCGGCGGTCACAGCAGCCGCAGCTCGCGGGCCCGCCGCACCGCGTCGTGGCGCCGGTTCACGGCCAGCTTCCGGTAGGCGCTCTTGAGGTGGGTCTTCACCGTGTTCACCGACACGTACATGTCGACGGCGATCTCCTCGGTCGACATCATCTGGGCGAGCCGCAGCAGCACATCGCGTTCCCGGCCGGTCAGCTGCTCCACCAGCACCGGCGCGGGCCCGGCCGGCGGACGCGGCGGATCGCCGTGTGCCGCGGGGGCCGGTGCGAGCCAGCCGGCGGCCAGGTGCCGCAGCGGTGCCGAGGCGAGGAAGGGCCCGAGCCACGGTCCGGCTTCCAGGAACGGGCGGCGCAGCCTGTCGCGCCGGGCTTCCACGAGCGCCTTGGCGATCAGTCTGCGGGCGGTGTCGTCGTCGCCCGCCGTGTGCGCGGCCTGCGCCCGCACCAGCGTGGCGCGGACGCGTACCGCCGGGCCGGCGTGCGCCTCGGCGGCGATGCTGTCGAGCACGTGGAGGGCCTCCCGCCGATCGCCTGCCGCGAGGTGCGCCCGGGCCACGCCCACGGCACACGCCGGCTGCTCGCCGGCCACCCGCCGCAGCACCTCGGCGGCCGCGTCCGGGTGCCCTTCGGCGAGGTGGGCGGCGGAGGCGATCAGGGCGGTCTGGCTTTCGGCCCAGGGCGAGGCGACGTCGGCCTTCACGGCCGGGTCCGCGGCCGCCAGCGCGGCGCGCACCTTGCCCCGGGCCAGCAGCAGCCGGGCCGTCGCGATGGACCGGCCCGCGGCCGACACCGGGTCCGGCGCCGCCGGGTCGGGCGCCCGGTCGAGGAGATCCTGGGCGCGGCCCAGTTCGTTCCGGTCGACGGCCACCGCGGCCAGGACGAGCTGTCCCAGTCCGGAGCCGCACGGCTGGGGCAGACCGAACCGTTCCGCCTCGGCCATCGCCGCGAAGGCGTTGCGCTCCGCCCTGCCCGGCCACCCGTTGAGATAGTCGATCAGCGCCAGGTGCCCCAGGGACTGCTGCCGGGGGACCGCCGTGGAGGCCCCGCCGGAGCTCTCGGCCACCGTGGTGAGAGCCGCGCGTGCCTCGTCGAAGCGCCCGGCCCACAGCCGTGCCGAACCCACATCGGTCAGCAGGAGGGCGGGAAGCTCCGGGTGCTGGTCCAGCAGGTGGGCGGGAACCTCCCGCTGCAGTTGCCGGGCCGCCTGCGCGGCCTGCTCCGCCCGGCGGGGCGATCCGGCCAGCCGGGCCGCCGCGGCCTCCAGCAGGGCACAGCTCAGCTGGGCCGCCGGGGGTTCGGAGGCATCTGCGGCCAACTGCTCCTCGGCCTGACGGAGATGGACCAGACCGCGGTCGAGGTCGTGCCGGGACAGGTCGCGAGCCGCGCGGACCAGGTGCGTCGCGGGGCTCGTCGTCCTCGCTCCCGTACGGGCGATCAGGTCGGCCCGGTCGTCGCAGCACAGGCCGGTGAACACCTGCCCGATCGCCAGGTCGTCGACCAGGGCACGGGCGGTGAACTCCCAGTCCTTCGCGGCGGCGGCGTGGGCCAGCATCTCCGGGAGGGACCCCGACCGCCGCAGCCAGCGCGCGGCCCGCCGGTGCAGTTCCGGCTCCAGACCGGGCGAGCGCTCCCGCAGATGGGCCCGGAGAATCTCCCGGAAGAGCGGGTGGAGGCGGTACCAGCCGTGTCCGAGGTCCTCCACGAACGCGTTCGCGCGGTGCAGTCCGGCGAGGATGGGCTCGGCGTCGATCCGCCCGGTCAGCGCATCGGCCAGATCGGCGCAGAAACGCTCCAGGACGCTGACCCGCAGCAGGAGATCCTGCGTCGGGGGCGGTTGCCGCTTGAGCACCTCGGCGAGCAGGAAGTCGGCGACCGTGCTGCGGCCCGCCTCGAACTCCTTCAGATAGACCTGCGGGTCCGGGCTCTGCTGCGCGGCCAGGGCACACAGCCGAAGGCCGGCCGCCCAGCCCCCGGTGCGCTCCACCAGAGCGCGCGCCGCCTCGACGGACAGGCGCAGTCCGTGCAGATCCAGCAGCGCGACCGTCTCCTCGGGGGTGAAGGCCAGCTCGGCGCCCCTGATCTCGGTCATCGCACCGGCCGCCCGGTACCGGTGCAGGGGCAGCAGCGGCTCGGTGCGGGTGACGAGGACGAGACGCAGGCGCGGCTGGGCGTGGTGCAGGACGAACCCGAGCTGTTCCGAGAGGTCCGGGCCGGTCGCCCGGTCGTACTCGTCGAGCACCACGGTCACGGTCCGGTCACTGCTGCCGAGCCGCGCGGCGAGCCGGGTGAGCAGCGTGTGGGTCACCGGGCCGGCGGCAGGGAGGCCGATCTCGTCGGGCACCGGCACACCGCTGGTGCGCAGGGACTGGAGCAGATGGGCCCAGAACATCCCCGGGTCCGCGACCGTCGCGTCGAGGGTGAGCCAGGCGACCGGCTGCGCCAGGCCCGCGGCCCAGTCGGCGACGAGCAGGGTCTTGCCCGCGCCGGCGGCCCCGTTGACCACCACCAGAGGGGTCCGCAGTGCCCGGTCGAGATGCTCGTCCAGCCGCTCGCGCCGCAGGAACGTGACGGGTTTCGCCGGCAGGGCGAACCGTGTCGGCAAGAATGGATCACCCAGCGGATCGACCGGGGAGGGGGCCTGCCCCGAAGGGGCTTTCCTGTTCGCTGTCACGGCGGTCACCGCCCCGGTCCGGAAAGGCGCTGCCCCCCTTCAGCCAACATCACCATCTTTTCACACAAACGTGTACCGGGCAGAAGGGCCACGGGGCCCCTCCCCCAGGCCCCGAAGGTCCCCGGTGACAAGGCCGCCCGGCAGCAGGGCGCGGCGGGCGGCAGCGCTTCGGTGACGCGCGTGAACGGATCGCGGACGGGGTGCGATCAGGGGGCGAACGGGTCGTGGGCGGGTCGCGAGCAGGGCGCGACCGGGTGTGTGCCGGGGCCGCACGCCCGCACCGCGCCCGGCATGCCCAGGGGGCCCGCACCAGCCATACTGGTGAGGGCTCGTATGACGAGGCCTCCGGTTCGCCGGTGCCGCATCCGAGTCCGTCCGACCCGGCATCGCGGAATGCCGCGTCCAGCACCCGCTGTGGCGTCGTCGTCGCCTTCGGCCGAGTCCGTCACCAGCCGACGCCCCCGTCGACAACACGGCCCTTGAAATCCTGAAACCTCTTGACACAGGGAATGGGGACTCGAGATGTGCCGCTGGATCGCCTACTCGGGTACACCCGTCGCTCTCAGTCAGATCCTGTTCCAGCCGGAACACTCCTTGATCGACCAGAGCCTGCACTCACGCAAGGGGGTGGAGACGACCAACGGCGACGGCTTCGGCGTCGGCTGGTACACGCAGGACACGGCCACTCCGGCAGTCGTGCGGGACGTCAGCCCGGCCTGGAACAACCGCAATCTGGAGGAGATCGCCCACCACGTCCGCTCAGGTCTGTTCTTCGCGCACATCAGGGCCTCGACCGGGACGGCCGTGCAGCAGACCAACTGCCACCCCTTCCGGAAGGGGCGCTGGATGTGGATGCACAACGGGATGATCAGAGAATTCCACCGACTCCGGCGTGACCTCGCTCTGGCCGTCGAGCCGGCTCTGTACCCCGACATCGAGGGATCCACCGACTCCGAGCTCATGTTCTTCCTCGCCCTCACCTTCGGTCTGACGGAGGATCCGCCCGGTGCCGTGGCACGTATGGCGGGCCTGGTCGAGAAGACGGGCCACGCGCACGACGTCCGGTACCCGCTCCAGATGACCGTCGCGGTGGCCGACGGCGAGCGCACATGGGCCTTCCGGTACTCCAGCGAGGGCCGCTCGCGGTCCCTGTACTTCAGCACCCATGTGGATGCCCTGCGTACGCTCCACCCGGATGCCGCTTTCCTGCGGAGCGTCTCCGACGAGACCCGCCTCGTCGTGTCCGAACCGCTGGGCAGCCTCTCCGGCGCCTGGAACGAGGTGCCGGAGAACAGTTACGGCGTCATCCAGCCGGGCCGGGACGCGCTGCATGATTTCCGGCCCGCCCTCCAGGGCGACTCGTCCCGGAACTGACCGGCACGCGCCGCTCCTCGTCGTCAAAACGGTGTTGCATCGACCGGGTGAACGGCCCCCGTCGACATGCAGCCGCAGGTCAGAAGCCTTTCACTGGAGGAGGACAACGGTCCTTTCCAGAAGGAGGCGGTATGTCAGGACGCTGGACACACGGTCTGGCAGCTGCGCTGCTGACGGCGGCCGTGGCCGCGGTGGCCGTCGGTTGCTCGGACGACAACAACCCCTCGGGCACTGCCAGCAGCGCGGCGTCCGCCGCCCCCTCCCAGATGCCGTCGGCGGCCTCCTCCCTCGCCTCGCAGGCCTCCGAGGCTCTGGCCTCCGCCAGTGCCGAGGTCGGACGGCGGCTCAGCGAGGTCAAGAACGGTGTGGACGCCAAGGACGACGTGAAGCTCGGCAAGGTCACCACCGACAGCGACGGGCACGCCGTGGTCACCGTGACCGCGCGCAACACCGCCGACTCCACGAAGTCCTTCGCCGTACAGATCAGCTACCAGGACAAGAGCGGCAACCTGCTCGACATGGTCGTCACGACGGTCAAGAACGTGGCCGCCGGCAAATCCGCCAACGCCACCGCACGCAGCAACCGCAAGTTGTCCGGCGACGTACGGGCCAAGGTCGGCATCGCCGTTCGGTACTAGGGTCCGCCTCCGCACGATCACCAGGGGAGGTGTGGGGGTGTGGGGGCGTGGTGGGGTGATACGTCGCCATCAACTCGCCGGTCAGGAGCGGAGATCGATCGCTCCGCCGATGTCGCGGGCCGCGGCGGGCGGCCCCGTTTCAGGACCCGGCGGATCACCGACGGGATGGACCACAGGATCCGGATGGGGATCCCCCGGCGGGGCCTGCCGGAACGCCGCTTCGGCCGGCTCAGGGACTTCCGCGGCATCGCCACCAGGTACGGAGAGACCGCCGCTTCGGGGGAAACGGCGGTCACCCTCACGTCGTTCCTGCCTCGGGCAAGATCTGTTCGAGGACGGACCCTAGTCGGACGGCGCCTTGGCGTACTCCTGGGCCATCTGGCCCGCGAAGTCGTAGATCACGGCCTGCTCGTCGCCGACCACCCACGCGTCGTGGCCGGGCGGGCAGACGAAGACGTCGCCGGGGCCGATCTCGGCCTCGCCGCCGTCGTCCATCTTCAGGTGCATCCGTCCCTGGGCCACGTAGCCGTTGTGGTGGATCTGGCAGCTCTCCGTGCCCGCGATCGGGCCGACGCACTCGGACCAGCGCCAACCGGGCTCGAAGGTGCCCACCGCGAAGTCGAGGCCGGTGAGGTGGACGGCCTCGAGGTGGCCGCGGGGGAAGTCCCGCCGCTCGTCGGGCTTGTCGAGGGTCTTCACTTCCAGCATGACGGTTCATCCCTTTCCGGCCGCGCCGTGGGGAGGTGTCGCGGCCGAGGCCGGGTCTCCGTCTCCCGGCGCCGTCTCCCGACGCCGCAGGGCGCATCGGCGGGGGCCTGGCCCCACGCTTTCCATCCTCGACCCGCCCGTGCGGTACCGCCATTCGGGTGACACGCCCGCCGCGGGGCGCTCATCGGGCGCGGGAGGCCGCCGCCCGGCCGCCCGCTCCGGGCCGCCGGGCGGTCCGCTGCCGCCGGCTCTCCGGTCGCCCGCTCCCGGGTCTTCCCGTGTGCCGTCCCGGCGACGCGAAGAACTGGGCGCTCGTGCCGATCAGGCCGGGTCCTCCCGTGTGCCGTCCCGGTCCTCCGCCGCGCCGGTCAGGTTCCCGTCGCACAGAGTCGGGCGAAGCGTTCGGCGTCTATGTTGCCGCCCGAGACGATCACGCCGATGCGGCCGGTGAGGCGGCCCGCGCGGCCCGCGAGCAGTGCGGCCAGCGGGGAGGCGCCGCTGGGCTCGATCACGGTCTTCAGGCGCTCGAAGGCGAACCGCATCGCATCCCGTATCTCGTCGTCCCCGACCAGCGCGATGTCGTCGACGAGCCGCCGGTTGACGGAGAACGTGAGCTCGCCGGGCGTGTCGATGGCCTGGCCGTCGGCGATGGTGCGCGGCACCGGCACGGTGACCCGGTGGCCCGCCTCCAGGGAGCGCTTGGTGTCGTCACCGGCTTCCGGCTCCACGCCGATCACGCGGATGCCGGGCAGGAGGCCCTTCGCGGCCGTGGCGCTGCCAGCGATCAGCCCGCCGCCGCCCACCGGCACCACCAGGGCGTCCAACTCCCCGACCTCCTCGAGGAGTTCCAGCGCCGCGGTGCCCTGCCCGGCGATGACATGCGGGTGTTCGTAGGGCGGGATCAGCGTCAGGCCGCGCTCCTCGGCGAGGGCCTGGGCGATGGCGGCGCGGTCGCCGGTGTAGCGGTCGTAGGTGACGATCTCGGCGCCGTAGCCGGCGGTGGCCTCCCGCTTGGAGCGCGGCGTGTCCTCGGGCATGACGATGACCGCTCGCGTGCCCAGTTCCCGGGCGGCCAGCGCGACGGCCTGGGCGTGGTTGCCGGAGGAGTAGGCGGCGATGCCGCGGGCGAGCTGCTCGGGGCCCAGCCGGGAGGCGGCGTTGTAGGCGCCGCGGAACTTGAAGGCGCCGACGCGCTGGTAGTTCTCGCACTTCAGGTGGACCTCGGCGCCGACCAGGGCGTCGAGGGTGCGGGAGTGCAGCACGGGGGTGCGGTGGGCGACACCCTTGATGCGGTCCGCGGCGTCGCGGACGTCGTCCAGGGTGACCGGCAGCGGGGTGGTGGTCACGGGTGTCCTCCGTCGGGAGTGGTGGAAGGGGCGGGAGCGGTGGAAGGGGAAGCGGTGGGGCCGGTGGCCGGTTCGGGCGGGGCGGCGGCACCCTCGCCGCCGTCCGCCGCCGTGGCGCGCGCCTGCGACAGGTAGTGGTAGGCCGACGCGCGGGAGATGCCCAGGCGGGCCGCGACCTGTTCGACCGAGCGGCGCACCGCGAACACCCCGCGGGCGTCCAGGCCGCGGAACAGCTCCAGACGCTCGGCGCGGTCGAGCTGCGCCCAGTGCTTGTGCCGGCGCAACTGGTCGGTGTCGACGATGGCGTCGATCACCGCGTCGATGTCGTTGCCGAAGGTGGTGACCGGCGGTTCCGCCGTCCCGCTGCCGGGCGCCGCGGCCGAGGCGAGCGCGCCGAGCAGGGCGTGGGCCTGGGTGACGGCGGTGACGTCCAGGTTGAGGCAGAGGGCGCCGAAGACCGCGCCGCCGGAGTCCCGCAGCAGCATCGTGGACGACTTGACCAGGGTGCCGTCCCGGGTGCGGGTGAGGTAGTTCAGGTCGTCGGCCGCCTCGTCTCCGCGGGCCAGCATCCGCATGCCGATCTCGCTCATCGCCCCGCCGGTCCGGCGTCCGGTCACCGACCCGGCGAGGGCGACGACCGACGCCTCCGGCCGGCGGTAGTCGTGCAGGACGGCCTCGCAGACCGGCCCGAACGTGGCAACGATGCCGTCGACGACCGGGGTCAGCGCGGCGAGGATCGCGTCGCGCTCCGCGTCCAGGTTCCGCTCGGGCCCCGCCATACCGCACCCCCGTCGTCCGTACGCCCGGCATGGCGCCCTTCCGGCGCCGCCCTCCACATCTCTGGACTACCCGTCCAGCGCCTGTACAAACAGTCCAATCCACGGATGCAGGCAGGGACGACAACAGGAACAGAGACAGAGAGAAGAGAAAAGAGGGCAGAGGCCCACGCGGAGGGGCTCACGTGGAGGGACTCAGGTGGAGGGACTCAGGTGGAGAGGCTCGCACGGAGGGGCTCACACGGAGCGACGACCGAGAAGCGGCGGCTCAGCACCCGGGCGGCTCCGTGGCCGACCTCCCGGAAACCCGCTCCTCCGTGGTCGACTCCCCCACCGGCTCCCCCGCCGGCCCCGTCGGGGCACTCGAGCACATCCGGTAACGCTCCATGGCCCGCACCAGCTCGGCCTTCAGCGGTTCGGGCATGGTCCCGCCCCGTGCGAAGACCAGAACGTGCTCGGCGACGGTCCGCAGCTTGGTGTTGGTGCGCTGGGAGACGTCCCGCAGCACCCGCCAGGCCTCCTCGGGCGCGACGCGCCCCAGGACGACGACCGCGCCCATGGCCTGGTCGATGACGGCGTGGGAGGTCACCGCCTGCCGGAGCTGCTCGTTCTCCAGCACGAGTCGCTCGTATTCCGCCACGAGGTCCGTGGTGGAGAGCAGGCGCAGCGGGTGCCGCCTGGATATGAAGAAGAACGCCATCGTGTCCCCTGGATGAGCGGCCGACCGGAATGACAGATTCCCCCGTGGCGCGATCGCACACGAACCGGAAATGTGGGGCGCGTCACCACGACCGGGCCGGGTACCCGTGCACTGCCCGCAAAGGAACCGACGTCGCCGCCGGTGAACCGGTACCGGGTGAATCCGGACGCGTTCGGACAGAAAGCGGCATGACGGGACGGATATGTCCCGGATGCGCCGGGATGGCCGGAAAGCGCCGGGCAGGCGCGTCGAAAGTGGGATTGGGCATGGGCACGGGAACCGGGGAACCGGCCGGCGGCAGGGCCGCAGCGGTACTCGAGAAGGGCCGGTGCTCCGGGCGCGGCTCACGCGAAGGGAAGCCCCCGGCCGCCGAGGAGTGGTGCAGCGGGCTGCTGGAGACCGCACCGGACGCCATGGTCATCGTCGACGGCACCGGCACCATCCGGCTGGTCAACGCGCAGACGGAGGCGCTGTTCGGTTACGGGCGCGAGGAACTGCTCGGCCGTCCGGTCGAGCTGCTCGTGCCGCACCGCTTCCGCGCCCACCACGTCCGGCACCGCGACGGCTACGCCGCCCACCGCCAGGTGCGTCCCATGGGCGCCGACCTGGAGCTGCACGGGCTGCGCAAGGACGGCACCGAGTTCCCGGCGGAGATCAGCCTGAGCCCGCTGGAGACGGCCGACGGGCCGCTGGTGTCCGCGGCGGTCCGGGACGTCAGCGAGCGCAGGGCGGCCGAGGCGCACATCAGCGAGCTGGCCTCGCTGGTGGAGTCCTCGCAGGACGCGATCCTCGCCGAGACCCTGGACGGGTACCTCACCTACTGGAACGCCGCCGCCGAGCGGATGTACGGCTACTCCGCCGAGGAGGTCATCGGCCGGCACGTGTCCCTGCTCGCCCCCGCCGGACTGCGCGGCGAGGTCGACACGCTGGTGAAGCGACTGCGGCACGGCGAAAGCGTGCACTCCGAGGCGGTGCGGATCACCAAGGACGGCAGGCTGCTCGACGTCGACGTCTCCCTGTGGCCGACCCGGGACACCCGCGGCCGGGTGGTGGGCGCGTGCGCCATCGCCCGGGACATCACCGACCGCAAACGGGCGGAGGCCGAACTCACCGAGCTGTACGAGCAGCAGCGGCACATCGCGCTGACCCTGCAGCACAGCCTCATGGGCACCCCGCCCGCCCTCCCCGGCCTGGTCACGGCCAGCCGCTACCGGCCCGCCACGCAGGGCGCGGGCGTGGGCGGCGACTGGTTCGATCTGATCCCGCTGGGCGCGGGGCGGATCGGGGTCCTCATCGGCGACGTGATGGGCCGCGGCCTGGAGGCCGCCGCCGTCATGGGCCAACTCCGCTCGGCCGCACACGCGTTGGCCAAGACCGGGATGCAGCCGCGTCGGCTGATGCAGGCCCTGGACTCGGTCGTCGCCGACCTGGCCGTTCCCGACCAGCTGGTGACCTGCTGCTACCTGGTGATCGCGCCGGACGTCGGCACCGTCACCGTCTGCTCGGCGGGTCACCTGCCCACCCTGCTCACCGGGCCCGACGAGGGCACGCACGTCCTGCCGGTCCCGGTGAACGCGCCCCTCGGTGTCGGCGGCGTGCTCTACGAGCAGGCGTGCACGAAGGTGCCGCCCGGCGCCGCGCTCGTGCTGTACACCGACGGCCTGGTCGAGACACCCAGCACCGACATCGAGACCCGGATCACCGAACTCACCGGCGTGCTCGACGGGTTCTTCACCGGCGGCACGGACCTGGAGGCGGCGGCCGACCACGTGCTGGGGCGGCTGCTGCCCGCCCCGGACAGCCACCGCGACGACGTCACCCTCCTGCTGGCCCGGCTGCCGACCGCGCCCCTGGCCGCGCTGACGACCACACTGCCGGCCGTGCCGGCCTCCGTGCGCGAGGGGCGGGCCTTCCTCGGCCGCGTGCTGGCCGCGTGGGGCTGCACCGCAGTCGCCGACGACGCGCTCCTGCTGCTGTCGGAGATCCTCACCAACGCCGTGCGGCACGCCGAGGGGCCGCTCACCCTGCGCCTGTGCCGCACCGTCGCCGGTCTCACCGTCGAGGTCGGCGACCGCAGCACCCACCTGCCCGAACCGCGCCAGGCCGCCGGGGACGAGGAGTCCGGGCGCGGGCTGTTCCTGGTCCGCGCGCTCGCGGAGAGCTGGGGGGTGCGGCCGACGGACGAAGGGAAGACGACCTGGTTCACGCTCCCTCTCTGAGCTCGTCCTGTGAGCTCGTCCTCCGACGTCCCGGGCCGACTGGGCGCAAAAGCGCCCAGGCCCGGTGAACGCGACCCGCGGGCGGCGGCGTATCTCGCGGGCCGGAACGACGACGGGCGCCCTCCCCCGGACGGGAGGACCAGGCCAATGGCGCCCGTCCGCCGACGGAGACCACGCGTGCGCTGCCGCCCCTTTGGCCCGCACCGCCCCGTCGTCCGCTCAGGCGGCCTGCTCCGCGGTGCAGGTGCAGAAGTGGGCGCGCACCCGTCGCAGCCACGCCTCGACGGGTGCCTCGTCGGGCCGGTCCGGCAGTACGGTCGGCGTGTCGTCGAACGCGGCCTCGAAGGCCCGCAGCAGCGGCAGCGCGGCCTGCGAGTCGGCGGCGACGCGGTCGCCGAAGTCGCGGTACTCCTGCGGGTTCTCGACGCGCAGCGTCAGCCGGCCGGTGGCGTACAGCTCCAGGCCCTGGTGGCACAGCCGTTTCAGGTGCCGGGCGTGCTTGGCGGTCCGCCGGCGGGTCCCGGGCGAGGCGTCGGCGCGGTTCTGCAGGCGCCGGAACTGCTGGGTGGCGTAACCGAGGTAGGCGTCCCGGACGCGCTTCGCGGACAGGAACGCGGTACGGATGCCGATGAGTTCGTCCCCGAGCGGGGTGCGCACCTCGTACAGCTCGTCCGGCAGCCAGACCAGTTCCATGGCGGTCGGGTTGCCGCCGAGGGCGAGCCGGCACCACTTGGCGGCCTCGTGCAGGGTGCGGTCGGGGGCCCGCGTCACATGGGACTCCCGGGGCGCGTGCAAACCGTGCAGCCGCACGGTCGGTGCCGCGAACACGCCGAGCCGGTCGACGTCGGAGCCCTCGTGGGCCAGCCCGTACGCGGTCGAGCCGACGATGCCGGACAGCAGGACGTTCGCAACGGTCATGGGGCCGCCTTTCCGGGGATGCGGGCGAGGTACGGGCGTGCCGTGCCGCCCATTGTCGAAGACGACGGCGCCGGGATCACCGGGTTTTCCACCCGCCGGGCCCGGCCGGTCGCCGCCGCTCCACGGCCCCGGACCGACCCATCGCCGCCGCCCCGCGGCCCCGGACCGGCCCATCACCACCGCTCCACGCCCCCGAGCCAACCGGTCGCCTCACTCCATGAGCCCGGCGGCGAGCGTCGCCCCCAGCTCCCAGCACGCCTCGATGCCGGCCCGGTCCGGTTCGCCGGTGACCGTCACCGGCTCCGCCGCGCGGCGCCAGCCCAGACCGGTGGTGATCGAGTCGAGAGCGCGCAGCGCGCCGGTGACGTCGCTGCCGCCGTGCACGTAGGCGCCGAAGGGCCGGCCCCGCGTGGCGTCCAGGCACGGGTAGTAGATCTGGTCGAAGAAGTGCTTCAGGGCGCCGGAGATGTAGCCCAGGTTGGCCGGCGTGCCCAGCAGGTAGGCGTCGGCCTCCAGCACGTCCGAGGCGGTGGCGGCGAGCGCCGCGCGCCGCACCACCCGTACGCCCTCGATCTCCGGTGCCGTCGCGCCGGAGACGACGGCCTCGAACAGCGCCTGGCAGTTCGGCGACGGCGTGTGATGCACGATCAGCAAGGTAGCCACACGCGTACCCTGCCCCGCCCGCGTCCCCGGCCGCAAACCGTCCGGTCGCCCCACCGGACAGCGGCTGCCGGCCCCCTGGGCGGTCCCCGGGCCGACCGGACCCGGGAGTTCACCCGCGACCTGGCGGCCCTGCTCGACGCACCGCTCTTCCACACCACCGAGACGGTCCACACCACCGAGACGGAGCAGTCATGACCGGCACCGATTCCCTCGCACCCCTCCTTAACGGCCGTGTCATCGGCCTCGCCCACTACGCCTCCCGCGCGGTCCTGGAGACCGTCCTGTCCCGCCACGGCCTCGGCTTCCAGGAGTTCGTCACGCTCAGGCCGGTGGCCGTCGCGGACGGCCCGCTCGGCCGCGACCGGCTCACCGACGCCGTCACCGGCGCCCTCAAGATCGACGCGGCGGACGTGCACCGCCTGGTCGGGAACCTGCTCCGCGCGGGCCTCGTGGCGGCGGACGGACCGGAGCGGGTACGCGTCACGGACGCCGGGCGCGAGGTCCACGGCAGGGTCTCCGCCGAGACCGCCGCCGTCTCCGCACGGATCTACGCCGGCATCCCGAGGGACGAACTGGCCGTCGCCGGGCGCGTGTTGGCCCTCGTCACCGAGCGGGCCGAGGCGGAACTGGCCGCCGCCCGCGGGTAGCGGGCGCGCCGCCCCGGACCGCACGCCCACCGGACCGCGCGCCGCCCCGGACCGCGTGCCCACCGGGCGGCAGGTCCGCCGCCCCGCTCGGTGGGCGGCCTCGCCGCGGGGGCCGGGCGGGTGGCATGCTGGCGCGATGGCAGCCGAACGTGATCACGCGTCCCTGGCCGAGCGGGTGGAGGAACTCCTCGCCACCGACGGCCCGTTGCCCATCGTCGCGGCCGGTGACCCCGTCCTGCGGCGCGGCACCGAGCCGTTCGACGGCCAACTGGGGCCCGCGCTGCTGGCGCGGTTCGTCGAGGCGCTGCGCCGCACCATGCACGCGGCGCCCGGCGTGGGTCTCGCGGCCCCGCAGGTCGGGGTGGCGCTGCGGATCGCGGTCATGGAGGACCCGGCGCCCGTGCCGGAGGAGGTCCGCATCGCCCGCGGACGCGTGCCGCTGCCGTTCCGGGTGCTGGTCAACCCCTCCTACGAACCCGTCGGCACCGGCCGGGCGGCGTTCTTCGAGGGCTGCCTGAGCGTGCCGGGCTGGCAGGCGGTGGTCGCCCGGCACGCGGCGGTGCGGCTGCGGGCGCAGGACGAGCACGGGCGGCCGGTCGACGAGGTGGTCACCGGCTGGCCCGCCCGTATCGTCCAGCACGAGACCGACCACCTCGACGGGATCCTCTACCTCGACCGCGCCGAGCTGCGCTCGCTGTCCTCCAACCGGGCGATGGCCGAGCGCTGGACCCAGCCGACGCCGCGGGAGGCCGCGGCGCAGCTCGGCTTCGACCTGCCCGGACGGGACACCTAGGGGCTGTCGTTTGGATCAGGGCGCAGGATGCCGACGGTGCCTGATCGGTGCCGGTGAGCGGGGCCTGGTGCGTGCAGCTGCAAGGCGGAGGAGGGCGTCGACGCGGAGCGTCGGCAACCGACGACAACGCCGCAGATGCGCGTGCCAGGCCCCGCGTCTGCGGCGT
The DNA here is from genome assembly GCF_014651135.1 of Streptomyces echinoruber. Classification (GTDB taxonomy): domain Bacteria; phylum Actinomycetota; class Actinomycetes; order Streptomycetales; family Streptomycetaceae; genus Streptomyces; species Streptomyces echinoruber. The sequence continues at coordinate 120,639 of NZ_BMWH01000006.1, read as the reverse complement.
GATCCAAACGACAGACCCTAGCCCGCTCCCCGAGGGCCGCTTCGCGGGGCCGGGTCAGGCGTCCCGGTGGGCCTCCAGCAGCCGCAGCCACACCTCGCTGATCGTCGGGTAGGACGGGACCGCGTGCCAGAGGCGGGCGACGGGGATCTGGCCGGCGACGGCGACGGTGGCCGAGTGCAGGAGTTCGCCGACGCCGGGGCCGACGAGGGTGACGCCGCGCAGGGTCCCGGTGTCCAGGTCGACGACCATGCGGGCGCGGCCGCGGTAGCCGTCGGCGTACAGGCCCGCCCCGGCCACCGCGGACAGGTCGACGTCGACCGCGCGGACCCGGTGGCCGGCCCGTTCGGCCCCGGCCAGGGTCAGGCCGACGGCGGCCGCCTCGGGGTCGGTGAAGACGACCTGCGGGACGGCGGCGTGGTCGGCGGTGGCGGCGTGCGCGCCCCACGCGTCGGCGAGCAGCGGCTGCCCGGCGGCGCGGGCGGCGATCGCGGTGCCCGCGATCCGGGCCTGGTACTTGCCCTGGTGCGTGAGCAGGGCGCGGTGGTTGACGTCGCCCACCGCGTACAGCCAGTCGGTGCCCGGCACGCGCAGCGTGTCGTCCGCCTCCAGCCAGGAGCCCGGTTCGAGGCCCACGGTCTCCAGGCCGATGTCGTCGGTGCGCGGGGCGCGCCCGGTGGCGAAGAGGATCTCGTCGGCCTCCAGGCGGTCGCCGGCGTCGGTCACGGCGACGACGGTGCCGTTCTCGCGGGTCACCGACGCCACCGACGTCCCTGTGCGGATCTCGGCCCCGGCCTCGGTGAGCGCCTCGGCGACCAGTTCGCCGGCGAAGGGCTCCATGCGGCCCAGCAGGCTCTTGCCGCGCACCAGGACGGTGACGCGGGAGCCGAGGGCCTGCCAGGCGGTGGCCATCTCGGTGGCGACGACACCGCCGCCGACGACGATCAGCCGGCCCGGCACGGCGTGGGCGCTGGTGGCCTTCCGGCTGGTCCACGGCCGTACGTCGGCCAGGCCCGGCAGGTCGGGCAGCAGGGCCCGGCTGCCGGTGCACACGGCGACCGCGTGCCGCGCGGTGAGCGTCCGCCGGCCGTCCGGGCCGGTCACCGTCACCGTGCGCGGCCCGGCGAGGCGGCCGTGCCCGCGGTGGAGGTCGGCGCCGATGCCGTCCAGCCAGCCGACCTGGCCGTCGTCCTGCCAGTGCGCGGTGTATTCGTCGCGGTGGGCGAGCACCGCCGCCGCGTCCAGCGGGCCCCGCACCGCGGCGCGCAGTCCCGGCACCCGGCGGGCGTCGGCGCGGGCGATCGCCGGGCGCAGCAGCGCCTTGCTGGGCATGCACGCCCAGTACGAGCACTCGCCGCCGACCAGTTCGCTCTCCACGACCGCCGTCGTCAGCCCCGCCGCACGAGTGCGGTCGGCGACGTTCTCCCCCACCGGGCCGGCGCCGAGCACCACGACGTCGTACTCCCGCGCGTCCCTGTCCGTGTCCATGTCCCTGTCCGTCCCCGGGTCCGTCATGGGTTCAGTCTGGGGGGTGGTGTGCACGGGGGCCACACGGGTACGCGCGCGGGACACGGGGAAACCAGAGGAAACCAGGGGCGCAGCGGAGCGGAACAGATCGGCGCCCGGCCGCGTTGAGCCGGGGGACTCGCCCCGACACCAGGAAGCAGGGATCACGTCATGAGCAGCACCGTGGAGCTCACCAAGGAGAACTTCGACCAGACGGTCACGGAGAACGACTTCGTGCTGATCGACTTCTGGGCGTCCTGGTGCGGGCCGTGCCGTCAGTTCGCGCCGGTGTACGAGAAGGCGGCCGAGGAGAACCCGGACCTGGTGTTCGCCAAGGTCGACACCGAGGCCGAGCCGGAGCTGGCCGCCGCCTTCAACATCCAGTCGATCCCCACGCTGATGATCGTCCGCGACCGGGTCGCGGTGTACGCGCAGCCGGGCGCGCTGCCCGAGGCGGCCCTGACGGACCTGATCGGGCAGGCGCGCCGTCTGGACATGGACGAGGTCCGCCGGGAGGTCGCCGCGCAGGAGGCGCAGCAAGCACAGCAGGCGCAGCAGGGTTCGCAGGGGGGTCCGCAGGGCCAGTGAGGCGCGGCGCGTGAGGTGCCCGGTCCGCCCGGCGCGCGGGCGGGCCGGGCGGACCGGGTCGTGTCACGTGGCTGGGCCGGGCCGTGTTATGCCGGGCCGGGTCATGTGGAATCGCGCTGCACCACCGACGCCCCGAGCACCTTGTGCCGCTCGGGTTCGCCGCCCGGGTCGCGCACCGCGCGGTCGACCAGTTCGGCCAGGTCCCGCCCGGAGGGCAGTTCGATGCGGACGGTGCTCAGGCGGGGCCGCAGCAGCCGGCCGAGCAGGAGGTCGTCGGCGCCGATGACGGCCGTGTCGGCGGGGACGGCGACGCCCTCGTCCTGCAGGGCGCGCATGAGGAGCATCGCGTACTCGTCGTTGTACGCGAACGCCGCGTCCAGGCCGAGGTCGCCCCAGCGGGCGGCCAGGCGGGCGGCGGACTCCTCGGTGTAGGCGAGGGGCAGTTCGGTGACCGTGGCGGCGGTGCCGTGCAGGGCGCGCCGCACACCGGCCAGGCGCGGCCGGGAGAAGACGTCCAGGCCGCCCTCCTCCGGGACGACCACGCCGATGCGGCGGCGGCCGCGGGCGTACAGGTGGGCGCCGGCGCAGTGGCCGACGCTTTCGTGGTCCATGAGCAGGGCGTGGGCGCCTTCGACGGCGTCGGGGCCGAGGGTGACCACCGCGCGGGCGCCGGAGCGGCGCAGCAGCGCCACGCCCTCGGGGCCGAGCCCGGTGCCCGGGACCAGGACGGCGACCGGGCGCAGCTCCGCCCAGGCGCGGGCGGCCTCGTCGCCGGCCAGGCCGACGCCGCCGTACTGCACCACCGTGTAGTCGAGGCGGTGCAGGGCCCACTGCAGTTCGTAGATGAACGCGCTGTAGAGCGGGCCGGCGGGAACGGCGGGCGCCGGCATCAGCACCATGCGGCGGTGTCCGGCGCGCAGGCTGCGGGCGGCCGCGTGCGGGACGTACCCGAGTTCCTTGGCGGCCTCGTGGACACGGCGCCGGGTGGGTTCGCTGATGCGGACGGCGGCGGTGTTGTTCAGGACGTAGGAGACGGTCGCGCGCGAGACGCCGGCCAGGCGCGCCACGTCGGCGCTGGTGGGCACGGGTCGCTGCGCGGTGCGGGAGGGCGCGGGGGGTTTCGGTATCTGCACCATGACGTACGGCATCTTGGCAGAGGCCCGCCGCGGGTTTCGGGGCGAGGTCGGTGACCGGGAGTCACCGCTGGTCACGCAGCCGGAGCGGAAGAGCGCGCCCGCGTGGCGGGGTCACCGCCCCGCGCCGTCCCCCGGTTCGCCCGCCGAGTGCCGCGGTTCGCCCACCGGATCATCTCCCGGTTCGCCCGCCGGATCATCTCCCGGTTCGCCCGCCGGATCCCCCGGTTCGCCCGCCGGGTCCCGCGGGCGCGTGACCCGGGCCACCAGGTCCAGCCAGCCCGCCTCCAGGCGTTCCAGCGGCATCCCGCACTGCACGGTCCAGTGGTGGACCACGGCGGGTTCCAGGTAGCCCATGAGGGTCTGGGCGAGGAGCTCGTGGTCGGCGTCGGGGACGGCCTGCCGCAGGAGCATCGCGAGGTGGCCGCGGTGCAGGCGGCGGGCCGGCACGGAGAAGCGGCGCACCGGGGCGGGCTCGGCGGCGAGCTGGAGTTCGAGTTCCTCGGCGGTGCGGCGCAGCGCGGCGAGGCCGAAGGCGCGCAGCCGGGCGACGGGGGGCGCGCCGGGGCCCAGGGGCGGGGGGCCGCTGAGGAAGGCGGCCTGGAACTTCTTCTCGGAGTGGTCCAGCAGGGCCCGCAGCAGGCCGGTGCGGTCGCCGAAGCGACGGAAGACGGTGCCCTTGCCCACGCAGGCGGCCGCGGCGACGGCCTCCATGGTGACGCCCTGCGCGCCGTGCTCGGCGACGAGGCGGGCGGCGGCCTCCAGCAGCCGGGCGCGGTTGCGGGCCGCGTCGGCGCGCAGGCACGGCTCGTCCCCGCCCGCGCCGAGTTGCAGCAACTCGGGCTCTGCCATGGGCTCTTGGGGTGTCGGCAAGGACGGCGGACCAGCGGACATGAAGCCAGCGTAAAGCATCGGGAAGAAACTGGACCACGGTCCGGTTAAGCTGCTACAACATTAAGCGGACCTCGGTCCGGATCGTTACCGCAGTGTTTCACCAGTCTTCGACCACCCCCGGGAGAACCCCCATGTCTGTCCGCATCCTCGCGCTCGTCGGAAGCCTTCGCTCCGGTTCGCACAACCGCCAGCTCGCCGAGGCGGCCGTGAAGCTCGCCCCCGAGGGCACCGAGGTCGAGATCTTCGACGGCCTGGCCGACATCCCCTTCTACAACGAGGACATCGACGTGGAGGGCAGCGTCCCGGCCGCCGCCGCCCGGCTGCGCGAGGCCACGGCCGGCGCGGACGCGCTGATCCTGTTCACCCCCGAGTACAACGGCACCATCCCGGCCGTGCTGAAGAACGCCATCGACTGGCTGTCCCGCCCGTACGGCTCCGGCGCCCTCAGCGGCAAGCCGGTCGCCGTGGTGGGCACCGCCTTCGGCCAGTACGGCGGCGTGTGGGCGCAGGACGAGACCCGCAAGGCCGTGGGCATCGCCGGCGGCAAGGTGCTGGAGGACGTCAAGCTGGCCATCCCCGGCTCCATGACCCGCTTCGCCGAGACCCACCCGGCCGACGACGCCGAGGTCGCCGCGCAGCTGACCGAGGTCGTCGCCCGCCTGGCCGGCGGCGGCACGGAGACCGCCGCCGCCTGATCCGGGCCGCCCGCGCCCGGGCCGCAATACGTGAGGAGGGCCGCAGCCGCACCGACGGCTGCGGCCCTTCCCCGTCCTCCGCCCTCCGTTCCCTGTCCTCCCGGCCCGCACGGGCCGCCGGCCGGCCCGCCCGCACGTCCGCCTCCGTTCCCGCCTCCGTTTCCGCCGCCGCCTCCGTTCCCGTCGCCGTCGCCGGCGTCGGCGCCGAGGTCGCGATGTCCGTGGCGCCAAGTGCCGGAGTGTCCTGGAGGTCAGATGGAGGTCAGATGGAGGTCAGGTGGGAGTCAGGGCCCGTCGTCCCCGGCCGCCAGCCGGTCGCCGAGCGGGCTGCGCCGGTACAGCACGTGCCGGCCGTCGCGGGCCCGGGTGACCAGGCCCGCGGCGTGCAGCACCCTCAGGTGCTGGGAGACCGCGCTCGGGGTCACGCCGAGCCGCCGGGCGAGTTCCACGGTGGGCAGCGGGTCGGCGAGCATCCGCAGCAGGGTGGTGCGGGGCGCGCCGAGCAGGGCGGCGAGCGCGGGCGCGCCGGTCGGGGGCGCCGGTTCCCACAGGGTGGCGGCGCCCCTGCCGGGATAGGCCAGCGACGGCGGTTCCTCGGCGCTGACCGGGGGCGCGGGCTGGTGCGCGAACAGGGACGGCACCAGGCGCAGGCCCCGGCCGGCGGCCTGGACGCGGTGGCGCCCGATCATCCGCGCGATGTCCAGGACGCCGTCGTCGCGCCAGCGCAGGTGGGGGTGCAGCTCGGTGAACAGGCGGTGCGGGCCGCCGGTGGCCAACTGCCGGGCGCGGTAGGTGACGTCGGCCTCCAGCACCAGCCGCATCCGCGGCCACAGCGGCGCCAGGGCCGTCTCCCAGTAGCGGCGCAGCAGCGCCACCAGCTCCTCCAACAGCTCGGCGACCGGCGCGTCACCGGGCGCGGTCACCGCGCGCAGGGCCGGCGGCAGCGGGGCGGGCGCGTGCGCCGCCGCCAGGTCGCGGCGCACGATCTCCGGGGGTGTGGCGCGTACGGCGGCCAGCTCCTCCTCCAGTGTCGGCGCGGCGCTCACCGGTCGCGGGGTGAGGAAGTCGGGCAGGGTGAGGGCGTCGCCGACGAGGGCGGCGAGCAGCCGGGCGTCGGCCGGATCCAGCCGCCGCAGTACGTCGGCGCGCCACCGCGCGTGCAGCGGGAACAGGCCGGGGGCGCGCAGGACGCGCAGGGCCACGACGGCCTCGTGCAGCGGGGAGACGGCGAACCAGGTGTCCGCGAGGTCCTCCACCCCCAGCACGAAACTGATCATCCGATTCCTCCCCCTCTCCCCCGCTTCCCGCGCCCGCCGCCTCGATGCGGCACGGGTGCCGGACCTCCGCGCAGCAGGGATGCCGGACCTCAGTGCAGCAGGGATGCCGGACCTCGGTGCGGCACGGGCCTGAATCCTTGTAGCACGGGGCTAAATCCTTTGGCCGCGCCGGTGCGCGCGGCCACTCTCGGCGCATGACCCGCCCTCTTCCCTCGCATCACGTCGCGTTCCCGTCCGCGGGTTCCTCCCGCGTGGTCCTGCTGCTGGCGCTCGCCTGCGGCGTCGCCGTCGGCAACGTCTACTTCCCGCAGGCGGTCGGCCCGCTGGTGGCATCGGGCCTCGGCGTCTCCCCCGGTGCGGCCGCGACGGTCGTCACCGCGACGCAGTTCGGCTACGCGGCCGGGATCTTCCTGCTGGTCCCGCTCGGCGACCGGATCCCGTACCGCCGGCTGATGGTGACGCTGCTCACGGCGACCGGGGCGGGACTGCTGGCGGCGAGTGCCGCGCCGGGCCTGGTACCGCTGGCCGGGGCGAGCGCCCTGGTCGGGGTGACGACCGTGGCGGCTCCTCTGGCCGGCCCGCTGGCCGCCTCGCTGGTGCCCGCCGAACGCCGCGGCGCCGCCGGCGGCCTGCTGCTCAGCGGGTCCCTGGCGGGCATGCTGCTGTCGCGCACCGCCGGCGGGGCCCTCGGCGACGCGCTCGGCTGGCGGGCGCCGTACGTCCTGGCGGCGGTCCTCTCCCTGACGGTCGCCGGCTGCCTGGCCCGCGCCCTGCCGGCGACCGCGCCGCCCTCGTCCGCGCCCTGGCCGGTGCTGCTCGCCGAGCCGTTGCGGCTGCTGCGCACCGAGCCGGAACTGCGCCGCTCCTGCCTCTACCAGGCCCTGGTCTTCGCCGGCTTCTCCGCGGTGTGGACCACCGTCGCGCTGCTGCTGACCGGCCCGGTGTACGGCCTGAGTGCCCGCGCGGCCGGCCTGCTCGCCCTCGTGAACGCGGTGACGATGCTGTGCACCCCCGTCGCGGGACGGCTGGTGGACCGGCGCGGCCCGGATCCGGTCAACCTCGTGTGCTTCCTGATCGTCCTGGCCTCGTCGGCGGCGCTGGCCTGCGGCGCCCGGGGCGGCGCGGCCGGCCTGGCGGCCCTGGTCGCGGGCACGCTGCTGCTGGACGTCGGGATGCAGTCGGGCATGGTCGCCAACCAGGTGCGGTTCTACGCCCTGCGCGCCGAGGTCCGCAGCCGGCTGACCACCGCGTACATGACGTGCGCGTATCTCGGCGGCAGCGCGGGCTCGTGGCTGGGCACGCGCGCGTACGCCGGCTCCGGCTGGCCGGGGGTGTGCGCGCTGACGGCCGTGCTGACCGGCGCGGCGCTGGTCCGCCACCTCGCCCTCCGGCGCGGGCACGGGCGGGCGGTGAGCGGCACCGGTCCCCGCCGAAGGACACCGAGCCGCCGGTAGGCGCCCCGGCCACGGCGACCCGGACGGTGACCCGGCCGCGGCGACCCGGCCACGGTGACCCGGCCGCGGCGACCCGGCCACGGCGGGGTGGCCGTTGCGGGGCGGCCGTTGCGGGGCGGCTGTGACGGGCCCGGGGCGGGTGCCACGGGGACGTCCGTGGTGATCGCCGCGATGGCCGCCGGGGCCGGTGCCGGGCTGGTGATCGCCGCGATGGCCGCCGGGGCCGGTGCCGGGCTTTCGCCGGTGCCCGCTAGGGTCGGTGCGACAACCGACGGCTGGGACGCGGGGGGCGCGGAGCGGGTATGCAGGAGACACACGAGCGGGTCGAGGAGGCGGGGGCGGAAGCGGTGGCCGCCGCGCCCGCCGATGACGCGCCGGGGCGGGAGCGGGCGCGGTCGTGGCTGCTGGTGGCGCTGGCGGCGGTGGTCCTGCTCGACCTGGCGCTGTTCGTGGGCCGGGGATGGCTGGAGGAACCGGCCGTGCGGGCGTGGCGGACGGTGTGCCTGGCCGTCACCGTGCAGGCGATGCCGTTCCTGCTGCTGGGCACGGCCCTGTCCGGAGCGATCAACGCGTTCGTGCCGACCCGGGTGTTCCAGCGGCTGCTGCCGAGGCGGGCGGTGCTCGCGGTGCCGGTCGCGGGGGTCGCCGGGGTGGTGCTGCCGGGATGCGAGTGCGCGTCGGTGCCGGTCGCGAACAGCCTGATCGCCCGGGGCGTCACCCCGGCCGCCGCGTTCGCGTTCCTGCTGTCGGCGCCCGCCGTCAACCCGGTCGTGCTCACCGCCACGGCCGTCGCCTTCCCCGGCAGCCCGGCGATGGTGGCCGCCCGGCTGCTGGCCTCGCTCGCCACCGCGGCCGTCATGGGCTGGCTGTGGCTGTGGCTCGGGCGCCCGCAGTGGCTGCGGCCGGCCGTACGGCACACCGGGCACCGGCCCGGGCACAGCCGCCTGCGGGAGTTCCGGGACGGCTTCCAGCACGACTTCCTGCACGCCGGGGGCTTCCTGGTGGTGGGCGCCATGGCGGCGGCCACCTTCAACGTGGCCGTGCCGCAGAGCGTGCTGGAGACGTTCTCCGGCTCGCCGTGGCTGTCGGTGCTCTTCCTCGCCGCGCTGGCCGTCGTGCTCGCGGTGTGCTCGGAGGCCGACGCGTTCGTCGCGGCCTCGCTGTCCGGTTTCTCGCCCGTGGCGCGGCTGGCGTTCCTGGTCGTGGGACCCATGGTCGACGTGAAGCTGATCGCGCTGCAGGCGGGCACCTTCGGCCGGGCCTTCGCGGTACGGTTCAGCGCGGCGACGGCGGTCGTGGCGGTGGTGTGCAGCGTGCTGATCGGAGGGGTGCTGCTGTGAGACGACCGGCGCAGGCGATCCTGCTCCTCCTGGCCGGCCTCGGGCTGCTGCACGCCTCCCTGTGGACGGACCTGTGCCTGCGGTACGTCAAGGAGGGGATGCGGCCGCTGCTCGTCGCCTCCGGCGCGCTGCTGCTCCTGCTGGGCGCGGCGGAGGCGTGGTCGTCGTTTCGCCGGCGGACGCCGGAGGGGCGCGACGGCCAGGACCACGGGGACGAGCACGGGCACGAGCACGGACATGACCACGGGCACGAGCACGGACATGACCACGGGCACGGACATGATCATGCGGGGGTGCCCCGGGTGGCGTGGCTGCTGTTGCTGCCCGTGCTGAGCCTGCTGCTGTACGCCCCGCCGGCCCTCGGCTCCTACACCGCCTCCCGCGCCGCGCCCGAGACCGTCTCGCGGCAGGAGCACTTCGATCCGCTGCCTTCGACCTCGCCGCTGCCCCTCACCCTCACCGACTTCACCCGCCGCGTGCAGCAGGACCGCGGGCAGGCCATCAGGGGCCGCACCGTGCGGATGACCGGCTTCGTCACGCCCGTCCGGCGGGGCGGCGGGGCCGGCTGGTACCTGACCCGCATCGTCATCTCCTGCTGCGCGGCCGACGCCCGGTCCGTCCGGGTGCGCGTGTACGGTGCCGCGGCCCCGCCCGCCGACACCTGGGTGACCGTCACCGGCACCTGGCATCCCGGCGGGCGGCTGGGCACGTCCTCCGCGCCGGTCGCGGTCGACGCGCACAGCGTGGTGAAGGCGCCGCGCCCGGTGAACGCGTACACGGACGCGCTGCCCCTGCCGACGACGAGGTGACCGCGGGCGGCGAACCGGGCCCGGCGCAGGCAGGCGCCCGTCGCGACGGCCAGGGCGGCCGTGCCGTAGGCCCACGCCCGGCGGCGATGCAGGCGATGCACTGGTCGGTGGCCCGGATCGTGCTCCGCAACGGCCTGGCCGACGTCGCCGACATCACCGGCGAGCACGTCGCCGAGGCCGCCGTGGACAACACCGATCGCACATACGCACCCCTGGTGCTGCCCCAAAGTCACGTGACCGCCTTTCAGGCCGAGGCCGGCGCCTATTCCTCGCCCCCTCAGTGGCCGTCTTCAACGAGCAGGTAAACGACGTACTCGCCCGTCTGAACGACAAAGGCTGGAGACCTGGCAACGAGGCCGCGAGTCGACTGTCTTTCCTGGAGTTCCTCGTAATCGGCCGGATCGCAGCCCGCAACCCGGCCGATTACGCCCCTTGTGGATTCAGATGAACACGGACACCACTTTGGCGATGGCCGTTCCGGCCGCCACGAGCTTGACTATGTCATCGAGGAATACAGAAAAGTCTGCATTGACTCGAGCTTCCCAGTGGTAGTTCCAATGGGTCCACAAGGCGGGCCACCCCTCGGCCAGAGCCGGCAGGATTTCCGACTTGCCCCAGTCGTCGTCCCGGGATCCGGGTTCGAATGTACCGTGAACTCGGCCGGTGTGGGCGAAGGTGTACACGACGGCCGGGACATTCGAATCCCGCACGGCCCACACGAAAGATGTGTCGTAGCTGATGGCTCCGGACACATGGAAATGCCCACTGCAGTTGTAGGCTCCGTTGGAGTACAGCACGAGATTCGAGTATCCGCCCACCGCGACACCGGAAGGGAAACCGAAGTAGCCTGTGTCCCAAGGACCAAGCTGCTGGGCGGCGGCTGTCTCCACCGGGTAGGTCGCAGGCGTCTGCACGGCATCTGCGAAACGGTTCGCGAGACTTGGGCGGCCGTCCGCGAAGGACTCCGGGCTTTCGACGCTGAGGCCCACCGCAGCACGGGTATGCGTGGCGGCTTCGTAGTCTTCGAGCATCTTCGCCACTCTGGTCGTCTCCGTTGAGCTCAGCCCTGGCATCTGAGCCGCAGCGCGAGCATTCTTGGCGGCTTCGTGGTCTTCGAGCGTCTTCGCCGCTCTGGTGGTCTCCGTTGAACTCTCGACTGACATCTGAGCCTCCTCCCTCCTTCGACTCTCACTCTCTATCACTCTCCATCAAAACGCTTCCGATAGATCAAGTAAACCCCGGGATTTAGTGGAATCATGAATCAACCCTCTTGCCTACTGCAACTTCGTTGCGTTTGACGGAGACACCAGAAGGCAAAATGTTGAACGAGACAACGTAACCCTTGAGGGCCGACGATCGGCGAAGACAGTCGATCAAGCTCAGGAGTCCCATTGCGGGAAAAGTCTGTCATCACTCGGACGTTCGAGGCCGCCGGGGGTGTACACCAATCCCACACGACGGGAAACCGGCACAGGTGATCGTGTTGCAGGCGTCATACATGTGTGGGTCACTGGCGTAGAAAGCAACCAAACACCCCTTGCGGGAAGCTTGCGGGAAGGATTTGACATGGTTGACTCTTCTACGGTGCAGGGCTCCGCAGTCGCCGTGTGGTCGGAATTCTGCGCCGTCGCCCCCAGTCCGGAGCTGCGCGGCAGAATGCTGCAGGAACTGGAGCGGCTCCGCACCGCATCGGACCTGACGCAGGCCTTCCAGCCTGGTGGCACCCCCCGCTTGCCCGGTCTCGACGACGGCACCATCATCCCGGCCTCCGAGTACCCGCCGGGCACCCCGCACGAGGCCATCCGTACTGCGGCCGCCGCCCGCGCCCCGCTGACCGGCACGGTCCGGGTCGCCGTCGTCCTGGCGGACTTCCCGGACAAGCCGATGACCGCGGACAAGGAACACTTCGAGAAGCTGTTCTTCTCCCTCGGCGAGCTCCCGCACGGCAGCGTCCGGGATTACTACCGCGAAGTGACGCACGGTCTGGTGGACATCGTCGGCGAGGTCATCGGCCCGGTCCGGCTGCCGCAGAAGCTCTCCTGGTACGCCAACGGCAACTTCGGCATCGGCCGCCCGACGGGGAAGCCGCGCGCGCAGATCATGGCCCGGGACGCCGCCGTCAGCGCCGACCCGCTCATCAACTACGCGCCGTACGACAACGACGGCAACGGCTTTGTCGACGCCTTCATCGTTCTGCACTCCGGCCCGGGGGGCGAAGCCACCGGCAACCCGGAAGACATCTGGTCGCACAAGTGGGTCCTGCCGAACGCGTACAACGCCGACGGCGCCCGGATCTACGGTTACCTCACGGTTCCCGAGGACGCCAAGATCGGTGTCTGTGCCCACGAGCTGGGGCACCTGCTGTTCGGCTTCCCCGACCTGTACGACGTCGACGGATCGTCGGAAGGGGTCGGCGACTGGTGCCTGATGGGCGGCGGTTCATGGGGCGGCGACGGTGACATCCCGACGCATCCGTCGGCGTGGTGCAAGATCCAGCAGGGCTGGGCCAAGCCCATCAACGTCACGAGCGACGGGATGCTGTCCATCCCCGACGTCAAGAGCAGCTTCGAGGTGCATCGGCTGTGGACGGACGGCCTGCCGGGGAACGAGTACTTCCTGGTGGAGAACCGCCAGCAGACCGGGTACGACAGCTCCTTGCCCGGCCCGGGCCTGCTGATCTGGCACATCGACGAGGGCCAGTCGGACAACACGAACGAGAACCACTACATGGTGGGCCTGGTCCAGGCGGACAACCAGCGCGACCTGGAAGGGGCGGTGAACCGTGGTGACGACGGCGACGTCTACCCCGGGAGCACCGGCAACAGCTCGTTCAGCCCCTCGAGCAAACCCAGCTCCCAGTCGTACGCCGGGGCTGCGACCGGTGTCTCCCTCACGGACATCTCGGCGCCCGGCGCCACGATGACCGCCACGGTGTCGGTCTCGGCGGCCGGTGCCGTGCGCGCGCCTGCCGCTGCCGCTGCCGTGGCCAGGCGCGAGGCGGAGGACGTACCCGGGCTGGTCAAGATGATCCACGATCTCCAGGACCGGCTCGCCACTCTGGAGCAGGCCGTGGCGCCCTGGGCCGGCGCCGAGGCGTTCCTTGAACAGAGCCTGCGGTCCGAGCTCAGAGGTGCGGCGGGCGGCTCGCTGCCTCTGGCCAAGGCAGGCGACGCGCACGGCATGCCCCGGTACGAAGGCCCGTCCCGCCGATGACCGCCGGCCATGGTGCAGGCAGTCGACAACCGCACTGATCTGACCACGCGGCTGGTCAGGGCAGAACCCCATCCGCGGCTCGCGGGCTGGGACCAGGCGGAAGTGGACGTACTCGACGCCGAGCCGGTGGCCGGCTACGCCGACCTGCTGTCGAGGAACGTCGGGCAGCGCCTGCTGCTCGCCGTGCCCAGCGGGCTCCTGGCGGAGGCGGTGCCCGGGTCCACCATCCGTGCGAGGGCCAGACTGGCCGCCTCTGGTGAGGCGATGGCCGAGAAGAGGCCCGCTCCGGGCACCTTCACCGTCGAACCGCCGAGGTGAGCCGGATGGGCGAACGAGGGGGCCGACCCTTGGGCCGGCCCCCTCACTCCTGCGGCGTCGCCGGGTCACCAGTGCGCGGCGGCGGCCGGCACCTTCCGCAGCGCGGTCCATGACAGGCCCGAGCAGGTGTCACTGGCCGCGATGCTCGCCGGGACGCCGCTGGTGTCCTGGGCGATGCTGCTGTCCGACCACGACCTGTGGGTCGTCCTGTGGGTCGTCACGATGTGTGCTCCGGTGTACTCCATGGCGGCGGTCGTCTCGCTCGCCGTGGCGCCGTCTCGCTCGCCGTGGCGCTCCTCCTGGGGCGCGCGGTGGTGCGGGGCGGCCGGGCCCCGGCCGAGGCCACCCGCGCCCTCGCCGAGGACGGCCGCTTCACCCGGCCCGCCACCGCACCCACCGCCGAACTGGCCTAACTCAGCCGCGAGTTGGCCGCCACCAGCGCCAGGTTCGCCGTGGAGCCGGTGCCGGTCGAGGCCGACGGCCGCGAGATGTCCCGCGTGCCGGCCAACCTGCTGGTCAACGCCATCCGCCGGAACCCGGCCTCGGCCCTGTCGGCATCCGCCCGGATCAGTCCTGTCGGTGTCCGCCCCGGTTCAGCTCTGCCGGCGCCGGAACACCAGCCACGCCAGGACGAGCGCGCCCGCCGCGGACAGCAGCGCGGTGCGGTTGTCCCGGGCCAGCCGCGCTCCCCGGGCGGTCTTCTCACGGACCGGCTCGGGCGCCTTCTCCTCCCACAGCCGCCCGGCCTGCGCCGCCTTGGCGCGGGCCTGCCCGGCGGCCCGGGCGGCCTTGTCCCGGACCGGATCGGGCAGTTTCTCCTGCACCCGGGAGGCGGTTCCGGCGGCCCTGGCCCGGAACTCTCCGGCCTTGGCCACCGCCTGTTCCCTCACCACTCCGGCCTTGGCCACCGCCTGCTGCTTCACTTCTCCGGCCTTCACCATCGCCTGCTGCCTGACCTCGCCCGTCTTCACCACCGTCTGCTCCTTCACCTCTCCCGCCTTGGCCATCGCCTGCCGCCTGACCTCGGCTGCCTTCTCCCGGGCGCGGGCCTTGACGTCGGCCCTGGCGGCGAGCGCGTCGACGGTCTCCCCGAGTTCGGCCCGGGTGCGCTCGACCTGCTCGCGCAGTTCCTCCGGGCTCGCGGCGATCGCCCGGCCGTTGATCGGTTCGCTCATCGGTGCGCGCTCTCCTTGATCTCGGCCACGTCGGCCTTGACGTTCTCGATGGTCCGCTCGGGTGCCGGGGGCGCGGCCCGGCTCACCTGCTTCCTGCCGCCGAGGGCCATCACCGCGGCGATCACGCCCAGCACCGCGGTGACGATCAGTGCCGCCGCCCACACCGGCAGCGGTACCGCCAGGGCCGCGATCGCGGTGGCGACCAGCGCCTGCAGCATCAGGAAGCCGACGATGCCGGCCCCGCCGAACAGTCCGCCGCCCTTGCCGTAGCGCTTGCCCTTCTCCTTCATCTCCGCCTGCGCCAGGCGGAGTTCGCCTCGTACCAGCTCCGTCAGCTGTTGCGAGGCCCGCCGCACCAGCTCACTCACCGGCTCCTGCCCGGACCCGGTGCCCGGGCCGGAGGCGGTGGTGTGCGGTTGCGTGCTCGACACGGCGCTCACCTCTCGTCGATCGTGGGTCTCTTACGGGGTCTCCGCGCATGCGGTCCGGCCGCCCCGGTGTGCGCGAGTACCCCGGTCGCCACAGTTCAGGACCGCCGTCGCGGCCGCGCGGCGGGATCACGCGACGGGCGCCACCGGCAGGTTCGACGCGGACGCGAACCGCAGCGGATGCAGCCGGCTCCAGTACTGCCGCAGGACCTCCTCCGGCGTGCCGGCGGGCGGGACCGTCCGGTCACGGAAGGCGAAGTGCAGCTCATCGACCCGGTCCGGTCCCGCTGCACGCGGCCGGAGGTGCGGTTCCGGGTCGCGGCGCGCGCGTCGGCGTGCGACGGCCAGCACGCCCGTGGCGGCGACGACGGCTCCCGTGGCCGCCGCGGCGGCGATGGCGAGCGCGTCGCGCGGTGTGGTCGGCTGCATGGCAGTCCCCCAGCATGAGCGAACCCCTGTGGTCTGCCCCCCGTGTCTCCCGTCCGGCGGACTTCATGCCCGCCGGACGGGAGACATCGCCCGGACGGGACGCACCACCCGGCCAAGACGCACCACCCGGATGAGACGCACCGCTCGGAGCAAGACGCACCACCCGGATGAGACGCACCGCTCGGACGGGGCGCACCGTCCGGGCGGAGTCAGGGACCCGGCTTCAGCCGGCGCCGCAGCACCAGCCGCGGCAGGCGTCTCGCCAGCCACGCGCCGGCCAGGCCGACGACCGCGCCGCCGGCGACGTCGCTCGGGTAGTGGGCGCCGGACTGCACCCGCTCGACGGCCACCATGGCGGCCGGAACCGCGCAGACGGCGCCGACCGCGGGCCACACCGGGGCGACGGCGGCGGTGAAGGCGACCGCGGCCGCGGTGTGCCCGGACGGGAAGGAGGGGGAGTCGGGACGGTCCTCGACCTCGTCGTGCGGCACCCACTCCTTGGGCGGCCGCGGCCGGCGGGCGAGCTGCTTGCACAGGCCGTTGCCCAGGAGCTGCGCCACCGCCAGCGCCGCCAGGCCTGCGGCGGCGGCCCGGCGCCCGCGCCACCCGCCGAACGCGGCCAGCGCCGCGGCGGTTCCGCACCACAGCTTGCTGCCCTCCGCGGCCTCCTCCACCGCCGACAGCACCCGGCCGACGTCCGGCGGCACCCGGGATCCCGCCCGCTGTGTCAGCACCCGGTCGACTTCTCTTACTCCTGCCTGCACTTTCATGCATCGCAGGTATCCGGCATCCGGCGGCGCACACCGACCGGGCGGGTTCCCGGGTGGTGGTGGTCAGCTCTCCCCGCCCAGCCGGCGCAGGTCGTCCTCGTCCCACTTCCTGGTGTCGCGGGGCCGGGTGTAGGGCTCGGCCCCGGGCGGGTAGCCGCCGGCGACGGCCCGCTGGCGGATGGTCTCGGCGTCGAACTCCAGGCCCAGCAGGATCGCCAGGTTGCTGATCCACAGCCACACCAGGAAGACGATGACGCCGGCCATCGTGCCGTAGGTCTTGTTGTACGACGCGAAGTTGGCCACGTAGAACGCGAACCCGGCCGAGGCGATCAGCCAGATCACCAGCGCCAGGAAACTGCCCGGGGTGATCCACCGAAAGCCCCGCACCCGGGCGTTGGGGCTGGCCCAGTACAAAATCGCGATCATCATCGTGACCAGCACCACCAGCACCGGCCACTTGGCGATCGACCACACCGTCAGCGCGCTGTCCCCGATCCCCAGCGCCCGCCCGGCCTGCCGGGCGATGCCGCCGGTGAACACCACGATGAGCGAACTGACCACCGCCAGCACCATCAGCACGACCGTCAGCCCGATCCGCACCGGCAGCACCTTCCACGCCGGCCGGCCCTCCGGCACGTCGTAGACGGCGTTGGCGGTGCGGATGAACGCGGCCACATAGCCGGAGGCCGACCACACCGCCAGCACGATGCCCACCACCGCCATCACCGAGCCGGTGCCGGCGTTGCCCTGCAGCTGCTGCACCGCCCGGGTGATGATGGTGCGCGCCGAACCGGGCGTGAGCCGTTGGAGAGTGTCCAGCACCTCGCTGGTGGCCGACTTCCCGGCGATGCCCAGCAGGCTCACCAGCACCAGCAGCGCCGGGAACAGCGACAGCACCCCGTAGTACGTCAGCGCCGCCGCCCGGTCGGTCAGCTCGTCGTCCTTGAACTCGCGCAGACTGCCCTTCAGCACCGCACGCCACGCGTCCTTGGGCAGCTTCGTCGGCGCCCCCGGCGCCCGCCGCTCCACCTCCGGACCGGGCCCGACCTCCTCCGGCCCCGGCACCTGCCGTTCCCGGTCTTCGTCCCGTTCCCGGTCTTCGTCCCGTCCCCGGTCCTCGTCCCGTCCCCGGTCCTCGTCGTCTCTGCGGGCGGTCTCGGTCCCCGGGGGAGGATCGGACCGGCGCCCCGGGAGATGCGGAAGCTGCGGAAGATGAAGTCTGGCCATGCTCCCCGAGTAACCGTCGGCCATGCGGCTACTCCCCCGGGTGCGCGGGGAGCCGCGGGGTGCCGGGTCAGGTGTCGAGGGCCTGCCGCAGGGTGGGGTAGCAGTCGATGACGGCGTCCACGCCGACGATGCGCAGGGTGCGCAGCACGGAATCGGTGGGGGCGGCCAGACGCAGCCAGCCGTGCGCGTCGCGGGCGGCGTTGTGCGCGGCGACGAGGATGTTGATGCCGCTGGAGTCCATGAACGTCACCCCGCTGAGGTCCACCACGATCCGCGGGGCGGGACCGCCGCCGGGCAGGGCGAGGGCCGTACGCAGGGGGTCGCCGGTGTGGTGGTCGATCTCGCCGCGCACGGTGACGACGCCGACGCCGTCGACAGAGGCACGGGTGATCGTCAGCCGGTCCGGTCCTGCTGCTCCGCGATTGTCTGCCACACTTCCCTCAGCAAGCTCGTGTACTCCAGCCGGTGGATTCGCCGGGGGCCTGACCGGATACTACGGGGACGCGGTTCGCATGGCTCCGCCAACCGGGGGCACACAGGGCGTGCACGGGGCGCTTGCGGGCAGGCGCGGGCGCGTGAGCGGGGCAGTGAAGGCGGTGCGGATGGAACCAGTCCCTCTGGGGGAGGGCCCCATAGCGCCGAACCCCGAGCGCTTCCAGGTGTCCGCGGCGCTGGACGGCGGCGGGGCGTGCATCGCCCGCGCCCGGCACCTCGCGGCGGAGTTCCTCACCCGGCTGAGGGACGAGCACGGTGTCCCGGTCTCGGCGCGCGCTCTGGACCTCACGCAACTGGTGGTCAGTGAACTGGTCACCAACGCCCGCAAGTACGCCCCCGGCCCGGTCCTGCTCGACCTGCGTGTCGTCGGCACGGCGGTGGAGGTGGCGGTCTGGGACAGCGATCCGGTGCTGCCGGTGGCCCGGACGGCCGATCCCAAGCGGGTGGGCCAGCACGGGCTGGAGATCGTGATGGCCGTCGCCGAGGGCTTCGAGGCCCGCCGGGAGCCGGTCGGCAAGCGCATCACCGCCCGCATCGCGCTGCGGGACGGGAAGGGCGGCGAGGGATAGACGGGACGGGGCAGCGGACTCCCACTCCCCCGGGACCGGTCCGCCCGCCCCACTCACCTCGCCCGTCCCCGCCCGGCCCGGGTTCGTTCCCGCCCGTCCCTGCCGTCCCCCATTCACCCCTGCCCCGCCCCCGGTCCGCCGCGTCGGCTCCGCGGGCCTCACACGCGCAGCGCCGCCGCCGCGCACTCCGCCATGCCGTCGCGTTGTGGTACCGCAGCGCCGCCACCCGGCCTCCGGTCGCCCGCGCCCACGCGGCGGCGAGATGCTCCTGGGCGAGCTTGGTGGCCGCGTACACGGTGCGCGGGTCGGTCGGCGTGTCCTCGTCGACCGGGCCGGGGACGACGGGACCGCCGGGGACGACCGGAGCGGCGGAGCGGCGGAGCGGCCGACGACAACCGGGGCAGCCAGGGCACTGGCGACCGGAACGGTGAGGCGGCCAGAGACGGCGAGGCGGCCGGGGACGGCCGGGCGCGCGGCAACCGGGGCACCGGGGACCTTCGGGCCCGAGCCGGGACGGGCGGCCCCTGCCCCGGTGCCGTGCCCGCCGCGATGCTTGTGGTGCTCCTCGTACGGGTCGTGCGAGTCGTACGGGTCGTACGGGACCGGACCGGATCACCCGGCCGGCCGCATCCGCCGACGGTCGGGCATCAGTGCCGCCGACGCCGGTACTCGCCCGGTGCACGGCCCTTCCGCACCCGCACGCACGACTCGCACGCACCCCCCGTACGCACACCCGCACGCACACCCCGTACGCACCGCGCAGTCACCCGACACGACGACCCACGGAGTCCTCCATGCCCCAGGCGGAACACCGCGACCGCACCACCGTCCTGACCGACGAAGAGGTACGCGTCCTGGACGCCCACTGGCGGGCCGCCACCTACCTGGCGGCCGGGCAGATCTACCTGCTGGCCAACCCGCTGCTGACCGAGCCGCTCAGGCCGGAGCACATCAAGCCGCGGCTGCTGGGCCACTGGGGCACCTCCCCGGGACTGAACCTCGTGTACACCCACCTCAACCGGGTGATCAGGGCGCGCGGAATCGACGCGCTGTGCATCTGGGGCCCGGGCCACGGCGGGCCGTCGGTGCTGGCCAACTCCTGGCTGGAGGGCAGCTACAGCGAGACGTACCCGGACGTGACGCGTGACGCGGCGGGCATGGAGCGGCTGTTCCGGCAGTTCTCCTTCCCCGGCGGGGTGCCCAGCCACGTCGCGCCCGAGGTGCCCGGCTCCCTTCACGAGGGCGGTGAGCTGGGCTACTCCCTCGCGCACGCCTACGGCGCCGCCCTGGACAACCCGGAGCTGCTGGTGGCCTGCGTGATCGGCGACGGCGAGGCGGAGACCGGTCCGCTGGCCGCGTCCTGGCACGGCAACAAGTTCCTCGACCCGGTGCACGACGGCGCGGTCCTGCCGATCCTCCACCTCAACGGCTACAAGATCGCCAACCCGACGGTGCTGTCCCGCCTGCCCGAGGACGAACTCGACACGCTGCTGCGGGGCTACGGCCACGAGCCGCTGCACGTCACCGGCGACGACCCGGCGCAGGTGCACCGCGCGATGGCCGCGGCCCTCGACGAGGCGCTGGACCGCATCGCCGCCGCGCAGCACGCGGCCCGCGCCGAGGGTGTGACGGAGCGGGTGCACTGGCCGGTGATCGTGCTGCGCACCCCGAAGGGCTGGACGGGGCCGGCAGAGGTCGACGGCGTCCCGGTCGAGGGCACCTGGCGCGCCCACCAGGTGCCGCTGGCCGGGGTCCGCGACAACCCCGCGCACCTGCGGCAGCTGGAGGAGTGGCTGCGGTCGTACCGTCCGCAGGAACTCTTCGACGCCGACGGCCGGCCGGGTCCCGAGGTCCTGGCCTGCGTCCCGCAGGGGGCGCGGCGGCTGGGCGCCACCCCGCACGCCAACGGCGGGCTGCGCACCCGCGAGCTGCCGATCCCGCCGCTGGAGGACTTCGCCGTATCCGTCGACAAGCCGGGCACCACCCTGCACGAGCCGACGCGGATCCTCGGCGGCCTGCTGGAGAGGATCATGGCGGACACGGCGGACCGGCGGGACTTCCGCCTGGTCGGCCCGGACGAGACGGCCTCCAACCGGCTGCAGGACGTCTACGGCGCCACCGGCAAGGCCTGGCAGGAGACCACCCTCGACGTCGACGAGAACCTGGACCGGCACGGCCGGGTGATGGAGATCCTCTCCGAGCACGTCTGCCAGGGCTGGCTGGAGGGCTACCTGCTGACCGGGCGGCACGGGCTGTTCTCCTGCTACGAGGCGTTCGTGCACATCGTGGACTCGATGGTCAACCAGCACATCAAGTGGCTGAAGACCTCGCGGCGGCTGCCGTGGCGGGCCCCGATCCCGTCCCTGAACTACCTGCTCACCTCGCACGTGTGGCGGCAGGACCACAACGGCTTCTCCCACCAGGACCCCGGCTTCGTCGACCACGTGCTGAACAAGAGCCCGGAGGCCGTCCGCGTCTATCTGCCGCCGGACGCCAACACGCTGCTGGCGGTCGCCGACCACGTGCTGCGCAGCCGGGACTACGTCAACGTGGTCGTCGCCGGCAAGCAGCCCTGCTTCGACTGGCTGACCGTGGACCAGGCCCGCGTCCACTGCGCCCGCGGCGCCGGCGTGTGGGAGTGGGCCGGCACCGAGGACGGCACCCGCGAACCGGACGTGGTGCTGGCCTGCGCCGGCGACGTGCCCACCCTGGAGGTGCTGGCCGCCGCCCAGTTGCTGCGTCGCCACCTGCCCGAGCTGGCGGTGCGGGTGGTCAACGTCGTCGACATCGCCCGGCTGATGCCGAGCGGGGAACACCCGCACGGGATGAGCGACTTCGAGTACGACGGCCTGTTCACCGCCGACAAGCCGGTGATCTTCGCCTACCACGGCTACCCGTGGCTCATCCACCGCCTCGCCTACCGCCGCACCGGCCACCGGAACCTGCACGTGCGCGGCTACAAGGAGGCCGGGACCACGACCACGCCGTTCGACATGGTGGTCAGCAACGACCTCGACCGCTACCGCCTGGTCATGGACGTCGTCGACCGCGTCCCCGGTCTCGCGGTGCGCGCCGCGGGCGTGCGCCAGCGGATGGCCGACACCCGCACCCGCCACCACGCCTGGATCCGCGAGCACGGCGTCGACCTGCCCGAGGTTGCGGAGTGGAGCTGGGAGGGCTGACCTCCCATAGGAGTATCCGCGGTCCGTCCCGCCGTCCGCCGGGCGCGCCCCTCGCCCCGCCACCGGGGCCGGGTACGCCCCTCGCCCCGTCACCGGGCCGGGCGCGCCGCCCGTGCCGTCACCGGCCGGGCGCGTCGCCCGGCGGCGGCAGGGCGGGCAGTGCCAGGTGGGCGAGGTCGTCCGGGCGCGGGGTGGTCACCGGCCACAGCGGCGGCGGGGTGCCGTCGGCGACGGCCGCCGGGGCGTCGGTGAGGTTCATGCGCTCGCGCAGGCGGCCGTAGAAGTCCGTCGGACCCAGCCGGACGGCGCGCAGCCGGTGGGGCGCCGGGTAGACGCCGATCCAGTCGCCGGGGTCGAGGACGCCGCGCACCTGCCCGTCGACGCTGACCGCGGCCGGGCCGGAGCGTTCGAGCACCCTCAGGGCGACGGGCTCGTCGGGGGCGGCCACCACCGACCGGTCGAACGTCATGTGCGGGGCGACCGGCGTGAAGACCAGCGCCTCGGCGCGCGGGGAGACCACCGGGCCGCCGGCGGCGAAGCTGTAGGCGGTGGAGCCGGTCGGCGTGGCCACCAGCAGGGCGTCGGCGGAGTACGACGCCAGGAGCCGGCCGGCGACGTAGACGGCGGCCGACACCTGCCGGTCCCGCGCCAGCTTCTCCACGACGACGTCGTTGAGCGCCCTGACGTCCAGCGGCACGCCCCAGTCGTCGCAGGTCGGGCAGTCGGTGCGGACCTTCGGCGGCGGCAGCAGCGGCCCGCGGCCGTAGGCCATGAGCGCCGCCATGTCCGCGGGCACCCGGAGCCGGCGCGAGGCACGCACGGTGAGCAGCATGCGCCGCTCGACGGTGAGCCGGTCCTCCCGCACGGCGTCCAGTGCCCGGTGCACCGCGGCGAGCGGGACCTCGGTCAGGAAGCCCACCCGCCCGACGTCGACGCCGAGGACCAGGGCGTCGTTCTCCGCGGCCAGCCGGGCTCCGCGCAGGAAGGTGCCGTCGCCGCCCAGCGTGACGACCAGGTCGGGGTCGCCCGCGGCCTCGATCTCCTCCCGGGCGCCGCGGCGCCCGCCGTCCGCCCACACGTCGATGTCCGCGCACGGCACGGCGTGCTCGGCGCACCAGGCGCGCACCGTCCGGGCCGCCTCCGCCGCCCTGGCCCGTCCGCCGTGCACGACCAGGCCGATCCGACTCACCGCCATGTCCGCCTCCGGCGACTCACGCAGGGACGGCGGCGACCGCGGCCCGCGGACCCCGGTGCCGCCGTACGGCCCCGCCGCACGGGGCCGTCCGCGTCGGGTGCCCGGTTTCTTGCTCCTCCCTCCTGCTTCCTCCCTTCCTCTCTCCTGCCGCCTCCCTCCTGCCGCCTCCTTCCCGGCTTCCTTCCGGTCCCGTCCCGGTTTCCTCCGGCCTCCTCGCCGGACCGGCTCTCACCGGCCCGCCGGGCGCGGAGCCCCAGCGGGCGCAGAACGGAGGGTGGCCCTCTCGCCGACGGCCCGCCGCCCGGCCGCCGGGCCCGCGGGCACGGGCTCCCGGATGGACCCGGTCGGCGCATCCGCGGCGGGGCCGGGGCGGGAAGGGTGCTTCAGGACGGGAAGTGTGCTTCAGGAACGGTGAGCGAACAGTGCGGAACGGCGGCGGAGGGCCCGGGCGATGCGTGAGGACGACACGACGGACGGGCTGCACTGCCTGGTGACCGGTGCCACCGGGTACATCGGTGGCCGGCTGGTTCCCGAGCTGCTGGAGGCCGGGCACCGCGTGCGCTGCCTGGCGCGGTCGCCGGGGCGGCTGCGCGACCACCCCTGGGCGGGCCGCGTGGAGACGGTGCGCGGCGACGTCACGGACCCCGGGTCCGTCGCCGCGGCGATGCGGGGCGTCGACGTCGCCTACTACCTGGTGCACGCCCTCGGCACCGGCCGCGCCTTCGAGGAGACCGACCGGCGCGCCGCCCGGATCTTCGGCGAGGCGGCCCGCGCGGCCGGCGTGCGCCGCATCGTCTACCTGGGCGGGCTGACCCCGGCGGGCGTGTCGGAGACGGAGCTCTCGCCGCACCTGCGTTCGCGCGCCGAGGTGGGCCGGATCCTGCTCGCGTCGGGCGTGCCCACCGCCGTGCTGCGGGCCGCCGTCGTGCTCGGCTCCGGCTCGGCCTCCTTCGAGATGCTGCGCCACCTCACCGAGCGCCTGCCCGTCATGGTCGCCCCGAGCTGGGTGCGCACCCGTGTCCAGCCGATCGCCGTCCGGGACGTGCTGCGCTACCTGGCCGGCTGCGCCCGGCTGCCGCGGGAGGTGCACCGCACCTTCGACATCGGCGGCCCGGACGTGCTGACGTACCACGACATGATGCTGCGCTACGCGGCCGTGGCCGGCCTGCCGCGCCGCGTCATCCTGCCCGTGCCGGTGCTCACGCCGAACCTGTCCAGCCACTGGATCGGCCTGGTCACGCCGGTGCCGGCGGGCATCGCCCGGCCGCTGACGGAGTCGCTGCGGCACGAGGTGGTCTGCCACGAGCACGACATCGCCCGGTACGTGCCCGACCCGCCCGGGCACCCGATCGGCTTCGACGAGGCGGTGCGGCTGGCGCTGCGGCGGGTGCGCGAGGCGGAGGTGGCCACCCGCTGGTCGTCGGCGTCGGTGCCCGGCGCGCCCAGCGACCCGCTGCCCACCGACCCCCGCTGGGCCGGCGGCACCCTCTACACCGACTTCCGCGAACGGGACGTCGACGCCTCCCCGCGGGCGCTGTGGCGGGTCGTGGAGGGCATCGGCGGGGAGAACGGCTGGTACTCCTTCCCGCTGGCCTGGGCGGTCCGCGGCTGGCTGGACCGTCTCATCGGCGGGGTCGGGCTGCGCCGCGGGCGGCGGGACGCGCAGCGGCTGCGGGTGGGCGACTCGCTGGACTTCTGGCGGGTGGAGGAGATCGAGCCGGGCCGCCTGCTGCGGCTGCGCGCGGAGATGCGGCTGCCGGGCCTGGCCTGGCTGGAGATGCGCGTCGAGCCGCGGCCCGGCGGCCGCGCCCGCTACCGGCAGCGGGCGCTGTTCCATCCGCACGGGCTGCTGGGCCACGCCTACTGGTGGGGCGTCTCGCCCTTCCACGCCGTGGTGTTCGGCGGGATGGCCCGCAACATCGCCCGGGCCGCCGCCCGTACGGCGGACGCCCCCGCACCGGCCGTACGGGGCACCGGTCCGCCGCCGGGCCGCGGACCCGCCGTACACCCCTGACCGGCCCGCCGTACGCCCCTGACCGATCCGCCATATGTCCCCGGCCCGCCGTACGTCCCCGACCGATCCTCCGGCCACGGAGTCCGCGCCATGTCCGTCTCCCTCGTGTTGTTCACCGCCGACCTGCGCCTCACCGACCACCCGCCGCTGCGCGCGGCCCTGGACGGCGGCCGGGACGTGGTGCCGCTGTTCGTGCGCGACCCCGCCGTGGACGCGGCCGGGTTCGCCGCGCCGAACCGGCTGGCGTTCCTCGCCGACTGCCTGCACGCCCTCGACGCCGGCCTGCGCGGGCGCGGGGGGCGGCTCGTGCTGCGCTCCGGCGACGTCGTCGAGCAGGTGTGCGGGGTCGCCGCCGAGACCGACGCCGACGAGGTGCACCTGGCGGCCGACGTCAGCGGCTACGCCCACCGGCGCGAGCGGCGGCTGCGCCGTGCCCTGGAGGCGGAGGGCCGCCGGCTGCACGTCCACGACACCGTCACCACGGTGCGGCCGCCCGGCGCGGTGACCCCGGCCTCCTCCGACCACTTCGCCGTCTTCACCCCGTACTTCCGCCGGTGGTCCCAGGCCCCGCTGCGCGACGTCCTGGCCGCGCCCCGCGCCGTGCGGGTGCCGGACGGCGTCGGCTCCGAGGAACTGCCGGACCGCGGCCGCGTCGCGGGCGTGTCGCCGGGCCTGGCCCGGGGCGGGGAGGCGGAGGGCAGGCGGCGGCTCGCGGCCTGGCTGCGCGGCGGTCTCGACTCCTACGCCGACGACCACGACGACCTGGGCATCGACGCCACCTCCCGCCTCTCCCCCCACCTGCACTTCGGCACCCTCTCCCCCGTCGAGCTGGTGCACCGGGCCCGCGGGGCCGGCGGCGCGGGCGCGGAGGCGTTCGTACGGCAGCTCGCCTGGCGCGACTTCCACCGGCAACTGCTGGCGGTCCGGCCGCACGTCGCCGGTGCCGACTACCGCCCCCGGTACGACCGCTGGCGCTCCGGCGCGGCGGCCCGGGCCGACCTCGCGGCGTGGCAGGAGGGCCGCACCGGCTATCCGGTCATCGACGCGGCCATGCGCCAGCTGCGCCACGAGGGCTGGATGCACAACCGGGGCCGCCTGCTCGCGGCGAGCTTCCTCACCAAGACCCTGTACATCGACTGGCGCGCCGGCGCCCGGCACTTCCTCGGCCTCCTCGTCGACGGGGACCTCGCCAGCAACCAGCTCAACTGGCAGTGGGTGGCCGGCACCGGCACCGACACCCGGCCCAACCGGGTCCTCAACCCCGTCCGGCAGGGCCGCAGGTACGACCCGGACGGCACGTACGTGCGCCGCTGGGTGCCCGAACTCGCCCGTGTGCCGGGCCCGTCGGTGCACGAGCCGTGGACCTTGCGGGGCTCCGACCGTGCCGCGGCCGACGGCTACCCGGAGCCGATCGTGGACCTGGAGGAAGGACTGGCCCGGTTCCGGCGGGCGCGGACCGGGGGGTGAAAGGCCCCGGGTTCCGGAGTCGGCAGCCGGGTGTCCAGCGGACCGGGTTCCGAGGTCCAGCGGACCGGGGTCCGAAGTCCAGCGGACCGGCGCCCGGGGGCCGGGGGCCGGCAGCCCGTGGCCCGGCGCGCGGCGCCCGGCCGTGCCCGGTGCCGCTCCGTTCAGTGTCCGGCGGACGCCCCACCGCCCCCGTACACCCCGCCCAGCAGGTCCACCGCCTCCCGCAGCACCGCCGGCCGTGCCATGCCCGGCAGCACGCGGCCGCCCCAGCCGGGGCCGCCGAGGACGACGAGGGGTGCGCGGCGGGCGCCGCGCACGCCCCAGCGGCGGTCGGCCAGGTGCCGGGCCAGGGGCAGGCTGGCGGTGGAGCGGGTCTGGGCCCACAGGACGACGACGGCGGGGCCGAGGCGGTCGACCGCCGAGAGCAGGGCCTCGGCGGGGACGGCGGCGCCGAGCATGCGGGCGGGCAGACCCTGTTCGCCCAGGGCCGCGTTGAGCGCCTCCAGCGCCAGGACGTGCTGCTCGCCGGGCACACAGGCCAGCAGGACCGGACCCACCGAGCCGGTGCCGGACACCACCGGGTCCGGGGTGCGGCGGCGCAGGGCCGTGGAGACGTGCCAGGACAGCAGGTGCTCGACCTCGACGTACCGGTCGCCGGACGACGCCCACCTGCGTCCCACCGCGTGCAGGGCCGGCACCATCACCTCCTGCCAGGCCACCGCCAACCCGTGCCGCTCGACGGCCCCGTCCAGCAGGCCGGCCACGGCCGGGGCGTCCAGGCGTACGGCGGCGCGAGCCAGGCCGCGGCACTCCTGGCGCACGTCGCCCGGCGGCAGCGGGCCGGCGGCGCGGGAGGGGAGGGCGGCCGCGGCCCTCGGCACCGGGGGCGGAGACGGGGGCGGGGGCGCGCCGCCGGACCTCGCCGCGCGGGCCGCCTCCGCCGGGGGGACGCCGGAGGCGGTGAGCCGGCACATCGACTCCAGCACGGCCACGTCCTCGGGCGTCCACCTGCGGTGGCGGCCGCCGGTGCGCAGCCGGGGCCCGATGCCGTACCGGCGGTCCCAGGAACGCAGCGTGGTGGGCGACACGCCGAGCCGGCGGGCCAGCGCGCCGGTGGTCAGGGCGATCCCGGCGGTGGTCTCCCGCGCGGCCCGCTCCTCGCCGGCCGGTTCTCCGGCCGATTCACCGACTGGTTCGCCGACCGGCTCGTCCACCGGCTCTTCGACCGGTTCGCTCATGCGGCGACTATACGGTCCCGGCCCGCGATCCGACGCACCACCGATGCGTGTTGAAGTCCCCTTCCGCCCCGGGCAGGGTGGGCGGTTCCGCCCCGGGAGGGAGTCGGCGCTCTTCCGGGGCGGGTGGCCTGCCAGGGCGGGCGGTCCGCCGGGACGGAGCCCGGCGAGCGGGCGGCGCGGCGGAGGTGTTCGCCGCCGGCGGTGAGACGGGCCGGGACCTGGCGGCGGTGGACTGGGCGGCGACGCCTTCGCCGGCCTGCCGGCCCCGGGGGGGAGCTGCACCGTTCCCGTCATCCACCGCGACGGCCACCGGCTGTGGGTCAGCGCCGCCTTCGGCCACGTCCGGGACCCCGGCACCGGGCGCCGGATGATCGTGGGCACCTTCCGCGACGTCACCGACGAGCACCACGCCGGCCGGCGCGAGAGCGCCCTGGCCGCGCTCGGCATGCGCCTGACGGAGGCCGCCGGCCTGGAGGAGGCGCCGGCGGGCGCCCTGGCGGAGCTGAAGGAGCTGTGGCGGGCCCGGCGCGTGCTCGCCGTCGTCTTCACCGGCGAGCAGCCACGGCTGACCGGCACCGACTGCGGCCTCTCCTGGGACGCGCTGCCCGCCGGGCAGCGCGCCGCCCTGACCGAGCAGCGCGGGCGGCCACCGCTCACGCCCACGGCTGACCGCTCCGGCGCGGGCATCACCCTCGACCATCCGGACGGGCCCCTGGTGCTGTGGCCGGCCCTGGGCGAGCGGCGCTCGTTCACCGGGCACGACCGGCTGCTGAGCACGGATCCGCCCGCATCGTTGCCGCATCGTTTTCCGCGCACGGCCGTAACCGTCGGGGCGTACGGCTGCGCACCGCCGAGGCGTACGGCCGCGCATCGTCGGGGCGTACGGTCACGCACCGTCGGGACGCACAGCCGCGCACCGTCGAGGTGTACAGCCGCGCGCCATGGGGCCGTGCCCGGCCGCGCGCCGCTAGTCCTCCGGCCAGGTGCCCAGGTTCTCCCGCAGCCGGTGCAGTCCGCGGCGGGCGTGGCTCTTGACGGTGCCGAGGGGCCATCCGGTGCGTTCGGCGATCTGGGTCTGGGACAGGTCGTCGTAGTAGGCCAGGCGCAGCACCGTCTGCTGGGCAGGCGGCAGTTTGACCAGTTCCCGGCGGACGAGGAGGCGGTCGAGGACCGCCTCGGGGCAGGCTGCCGGGTCGCAGGGCCGGACGGCCGCCGCGGCTCCGGCCGCGGCGGTCAGCTCGGCCCGGCGGGTCCGGCCGGCCAGCGCGTCGGCGATCTTGCGGCGGGTGATGCCCACGAGCCAGCCGGCGAGCGGTCCGCGCTGCGGGCGGTAGCCGTGCCGGCCGTACCAGGCGGCCACGAACACCTGCTGGGTGACGTCCTCCGCGTCGCGCGCGTCGCCCAGGGACCGCCACGCCAGCGCCCGCACCAGCGGGGCCCAGGCGCGGTAGGCGGCGGCCAGCCCCGCCTCGTCCCCCCGCGCGAACGCCGCGGCGAGCCGCTCCTCCCGGGCGGAGGGCGCCTCGTCGGCGTACGCCTCCGCCGCGGCGTCGACCATGCCGCACGCGTTCATGCCGGCTCCTCGGGACGGGATCTCGCTTCCCTCTCAGCGTCGGCGGCCGACCGCACGGCGGACAACTTGCATCGAACGTGCGTCATATCCGCGGCGTCCGTGGACGCGCCCGCCTGCCGCCGTGCCGCTTCCCCGGGAACCCCGCGGACGTTACCGTTCGGTAGACACCGCGTTCGCGGTGCCGCCGACCCGCCGGGAGGTGTTCCGCATGGCGTACGAGCCCGCCGCCGGCCTCGCCGCCTCGGCGCGTGCCCTGGCCGCCGGGGAGGTGACCGCGCGGGCCCTGACCGAGGCGGCCCTGGCGCGGATCGCGGCGACGCAGAAGTCCGTGAACGCGTTCCGGATCGTACGGGCCGAGGCGGCGCTCGCGGAGGCCGACGCGGCCGACCGGCAACTGGCCACCGGAGTGCGCCGTCCGCTGCTCGGGGTGCCGGTGGCGGTGAAGGACGACATGGACATGGCGGGCGAGCCGACCGCGTTCGGCTGCCGGGGGGAGTTCCCGGCGGCCGCGGCGGACTGCGAGGCGGTGCGGCGGCTGCGCGCGGCCGGCGCGGTGATCGTCGGCAAGACCAACACCTGCGAGTTCGGGCAGTGGCCGTTCACCGAGGGCCCGGCGTTCGGCGCCACCCGCAACCCCTGGAACCCGGAGCACACGCCCGGCGGCTCCTCCGGCGGTTCGGCCGCCGCGGTGGCCGCGGGCGTCGTGCCGGCGGCGCTCGGCTCGGACGGCGCCGGGTCGGTGCGCATCCCCGCCGCCTGGACCCACCTGGTCGGCGTCAAGCCGCAGCGGGGCCGGATCTCCACCTGGCCGCGCGGCGAGTCGTTCCACGGCATCACCGTCAACGGCACCCTGGCCCGGACGGTGGAGGACGCGGCCCTGCTGCTGGACGCGGCGAGCGGCAACCATCCCCTCGACCCGCACCGGCCGGCGCCCGTCCGCGCCGTGGAGGCGACCCGCCGCGACCCCGGCCGGCTGCGCGTCGCCCTGTCGCTGCGGCCGCCCTTCACGGCCGTACCCGCCCGCCTCACGCCCGAGGTGCGCGGCCCGGTCCTGCAACTCGCCCAGCGGATCGCCGCGTTGGGGCACACCGTGGAGGAGGACGACCCGCCCTACGGCCTGATCGGCCTCACCTTCGTGCCCCGCGCCACCGCCGGGATCGCCGAGCGGGTCCGCGAGGTGGCCGAGCCGGCGCTGCTCGACCGGCGCACGCACGGCGCGGCCCGGCTGGGCCGGCTGCTGGGCGGACCCCCGCTGCGGGCCGCCCGCCGCGCCGAGGGGGTGCTGCGGCGGCGCGTCGGCGCGTTCTTCACGTCGTACGACGTGGTCCTCGCGCCCACCACGGCCGCTCCCCCGCCACGCATCGGTGTCCTGGACGGCCTCGGCGGGCTGGCCACCGACCGCGCCGTCATCGCCGCCTGCCCCTACGCCTGGCCGTGGAACGTCCTCGGCTGGCCCGGCGTCAACGTCCCCGCCGGGTTCACCCCCGACGGCCTGCCGGTCGGCGCCCAGCTCCTCGGCCCCGCCGGCAGCGAGCCGCTGCTGCTCTCCCTCGCCGCCCAGGTGGAGGCGGAGCTGCGCTGGCCCGAACGGTGGCCGCCGCGGTACGCGCCGGCGAGCGGCGGGCCGCCCGCCCGGCACACGTAGGCTGGGCGCATGGGCGACGCGTCGATGGTCGGGCTGCTGGGGCGGGTCACGGGGACGGTCGGACCGGGACTGGTCGGTGAGGTGATCGTCCAGGTCCGGGGCGGGGCGGAGCACTTCCTGGCCTACCCGGCCGCCGGCGGGGAGCGCATCGAGCCGGGCACGGTGGTGACGGTCGTGGAGTACCTGCCGCCGCGCACGGTGTACGTGTCGGCGGTCTACGGCAGTTGAGGCGGCTTCTCCGCTCTCTTCACGCTCTCTTCACGCTCTCTTCCGCGCTCTCTTCGCGCTCTCCGCCTTCTTCGTCCTCCCCCTGTTCGGTCTCGCGGGCGGGGCGGCTTCGTCGCGGATCGGCACCGTTCGTGCCAAGAGTGCGACAAAGATCCGCGGAACGCTGTACCGGGGGCGCGGGCAGGAGCACACTCCCCTCGTTCGGTGCCGAAAGGGCACCAGGCAGAGGGGGACTGTGCCGATGGTCGTCGGCGTCGTGGCGGGGGCGGCGGTCGCCGCCGTCCTCGTTCTGATCGGTCTGTTCAAGCTCATGTGGCGGGTCGCCGAGCCCAACGAGGCGCTCGTCATCTCCGGTTCCAAGCACCGCACCGAGGGCCTGGAGGAGGGCATGGGGTTCCGCATCGTCACCGGGCGCGGCACGCTGGTGCTGCCCGGCGTGCAGGCGGTGCGCCGGCTCTCGCTCGACCTGAACGAGACCGAACTGCGCGTGGACTGCGTCACCCACCAGGGCATTCCGCTGAAGGTGCGGGGCGTGGTCATCTTCAAGGTGGGCGACGACTACGTGTCGATCGCCAACGCCGCCCGCCGCTTCCTCGACCAGCAGAAGCTGATGGCGGAGCGGGTGCACAACGTCTTCGCCGGCCATCTGCGGTCCATCGTGGGCGGGTTGACGGTCGAGGACATGATCCGCGACCGGGAGAAGCTCACCGGGCAGACCCGGGCCGCCTGCGGCACCGAGATGGAGAAGCTCGGGCTGATCGTGGACTCCCTGCAGATCCACGAGATCGAGGACCCCACGGGTTACATCGCCAACCTGGCCATGCCGCACGCGGCGGCCGTGCAGCGCGACGCGCGCATCGCGCAGGCCGAGGCCAACCGGCTCGCCACCGAGGCCGAGCAGCAGGCGGCCGCCCGGATGGCCGAAGCCACCCGGGACAGCGAGATCCTGCAGGCCGGCTACCAGGCCGAGCGGGACAAGGCCGCCGCCAAGGCCCGGCAGGCGGGGCCGCTCGCCGACGCCGCGGCCCGGCAGGAGGTCGTCGTGCAGGAGACGCGGGTCGCCGAACTCGAGGCGCACCGGCGCGAGCAGCAGCTCCAGGCCGACGTGCGCAAGCCCGCCGACGCCCGGGCCTACGAGAAGCGCACGCTGGCCGAGGCCGAGCGCGACGCGCGGATCTCCGCGGCGCAGGCCAAGGCGCGGGAGACGGAGCTCGCGGCCGCCGCCGAGGCGACCCGGGTGAAGACGGCCGCGGCCGCCGAGGCCGAGGCGACCACGTCCCGCGGTGCCGCCACCGCGCAGGCCACGCGCGCCACCGGCGAGGCCGAGGCGGCGGCCGCGCAGGCCCGGGGCCTGGCGGAGGCCGAGGCCGCCCGGGCCCGGGGGCTCGCCGAGGCGGAGGCCATCAAGGCCCGCGCCGCCGCCCTCGCCGAGAACCAGGAGGCGGTCGTCGCCCAGCAACTCGCCGAGAACTGGCCGGAGATCGTCCGGGCGGGCGCGTCCGCGTTCGGCAGCGTCGATCACATGGTGCTGCTCAACGGCGCCGACGGCATGGCGGAGACGTTCACCAAGGCGCTCGCCATGGGCGGTACCGGTCTCGGTCTCGCCCGGCAGCTGCTCGCGCAGCTGAACGGCAACGACAACGGCAAAGGCGACGGCAACGGGCAGGCCCCGAACGGCACTTCACCGCACAGCGGTGCGGCCGCGCCCGCCGCGCAGCAGGTGGCGGTCGACCCGGACCGGAGCTGACGGCCGCCGTACGGCACGCCGGGCGTGCGGCCGGCCGACCGCACGCCCGGCGGCACCGCGTCCGGACGCAGGCTCTAAGGTGCCTGACGTGACAGCCTCCACCGAGATCACCGACGACAACGTCCCCGGCCGCCGCGGCCCCTTCGCGACCACCGAGGCCGACCCGCGCGAGGTCGGCCGGGTGCGTACCGAGTACGCGCCCGCCCACGACGGCGACCCCGACCCCGGGGAGATCGTGTGGACCTGGGTGCCGTACGAGGAGAACGACGGCCGCGGCAAGGACCGCCCGGTCCTGGTCGTCGCCCGCGAGGCCGCCGGCACCCTGCTCGCCGTCCAGCTCTCCAGCAAGCGGCACGACGGCGACCGCGACTGGGTCCCCATCGGCAGCGGCCCCTGGGACCGCACCGGGCGCGCCTCCTGGGTCGCGGTGGACCGTGTGCTGCGGGTGCACGAGAACGGCATGCGGCGCGAGGCCTGTGCGCTGGACCGCATGCGGTTCAACCTGGTCGTGCACCGGCTGCGGGAGCGCTACGGCTGGAGCTGACGCGCGGGTGCCGGCCCCCGGCCGCTCACCCGGGCGGGGGGCCGGCACACAGGCGCGCGGTGCGCCGGCGCGCACCGGGTGCGGCGGTCGTCCACTCCTTCCCGTTCCGGGCCGCGGGCTCCTTCCCGTTCCGGGCCATGGGTGGGGGTCAGTGGTCCTGGGCGGTGGTGGCGCCGGGCCGGGCCGGCGGTCCGCAGCCGGTGAGGACCAGTTCCTTCGCGCGCTGGAACTCCTCGTCCGAGATGTCGCCGCGGGCGCGGATCTCCGACAGCCTGGCGAGTTCATCGGCGCCGCTGGGCCGCCCGGTGCCCGCCGTCTCGCGGACGTAGCTGTCGAAGGCCTGCTGCTGCGCGCGGGCCTGGGCGATCTCGCGGCGGCCCATGTCCCTGCCCCGGGCGATGACGTAGACGAGCACGCCGAGGAAGGGCAGCAGGATGACGAACACCAGCCAGCCGGCCTTGCCCCAGCCGCTCAAGGTGTCGTCACGGAAGATGTCCATGACGATCCGGAAGAGCAGGACGAACCACATGATCCACAGGAAGAACACCAGCATGGTCCAGAACGCGCTCAGCAGCGGATAGTCGTACGCGAGGTACGTCGCGGTGCTCATGTCAGCCTCCCTGCCGGGCGCTCCGCCCGGCTGCCGTTCGGTGCTGTTCTCAGCGTGCGCACGGCAGGCCCGGGACGGCCTCACCCGGTGCGGGTGACCGTGCCGGGCGCCGGCGGCCGCTCCGGCAGCCGCCGCACCTCCCCCCACCCGCGGTCCCGCCCCACCCCGGGGAGGCGATCCGGGGCCTCCCCCGTCCCGGAGTGCCGCCCCGGAGTGCCGCCCCGGAGCGCCGGGCGCCGTCCGGGTGACCGCGGGTTCACCGTCCCGCCCTCCCGGCGACCCGCCCCGCCCTCCCGGCGACCCGCCGGCGGGCCGCGCCGCCCCCGCGGCGTGCCCGGTCCGCACCTCCTCCCCCGCGCCCCGTGATGCCGGTGACCGCCGTATGAGCGATGCTGGTCGCACGGTGCGAGGCGGTTCTCCCGGCCGGCGCACACCGCGCGAGGCGGACCTCACGAGCCCCGAACGCGCCGGTGTGCACCCTTGTGCACAGCGGCACGAGGGGTTTGGGTGGGACGGGTGACGCCGGGCCGCGCTTGCGCCGCGGTCCGGTGACATGCCGGCACCACAGGAGGATTCCGACATGTCCGATTCGATGGGTGGCTGTACGGAGCTCCGCGCGGCCGTCACCGAACCCGAGGTCGAGGCGCTGGTCCGGGGCATCTGTTTCAAGACGGGCCCGCCGCGCACCCTCGGTGTCGAACTGGAATGGCTCGTCCACGAGCTGCGCGCGCCGCAGCTCCCCGTCGCCCCGCGACGCCTGGAGGCGGTCTACGCCGCCCTGCGGACCGTACCGCTGAAATCGGCGCTCACCGTCGAACCCGGCGGGCAGCTGGAGCTCAGCTCGCCGCCCGCCGCCTCCCTGACGGAGTGCGTCGGCACGGTCTCCGCCGATCTCGCCGCCGTCCGCGCCGTCCTGCGCGAGGACGGCCTGGTCCTGGCCGGCATCGGCCACGATCCCTGGCAGCCGCCCCGCCGGTTCCTGCGCCGGCCGCGCTACGACGCCATGGAGAGCTGCCTGGACCGCACCGGGCCGGCCGGCCGCGCCATGATGTGCACCTCGGCCTCCGTGCAGGTGTGCCTGGACGCCGGGTACGAGGAGCCGGGGCCGCTCGGGCACGGGCGGCGCTGGTGGCTGGCCCACCTGCTGGGCGCGGTCCTGGTGGCCGCGTTCGCCAACTCCCCCATGGCGGAGGGGAGACCCACCGGCTGGCGCTCCACGCGGCAGTTGCGCTGGACGCAGATCGGCGCGGGCCGCGCGGGCGGGCCGACGCTGGACGCCGATCCGCGCGAC
Organism: Streptomyces echinoruber; assembly: GCF_014651135.1. Lineage (GTDB taxonomy): Bacteria > Actinomycetota > Actinomycetes > Streptomycetales > Streptomycetaceae > Streptomyces > Streptomyces echinoruber. The sequence goes on along the minus strand of NZ_BMWH01000006.1, from coordinate 85,588 downwards.
GCCTGGGCCCGGCACGTGCTGGACGCGCCGGTGATGTGCGTCCGGCGGGAGCACGGGCCGTGGCACGTGCCGGACGGCATGACTTTCCGGGAGTGGACCCGGACGCGCTCGCCCCGGCCACCGACCAGGGACGACCTGGACTACCACCTGACGACCCTGTTCCCGCCGGTCCGGCCGCGCGGCCACCTGGAGCTGCGGATGATCGACGCGCAGCCCGGCGAGGACGGGTGGATCGTGCCGCTCGCGGTGACGGCGGCCCTCTTCGACGATCCGGAGGCCGCCGAGACCGCCTACCGGGCGGTGAAGCCCCTGGCCGAGCGCACGCGGGCGCTGCCCGCCCCGCACAACCCGCTGTGGCTCGACGCGGCCCGCCGGGGCCTGGCCGATCCCGAGCTGCACGAGGTCGCCGTCGCCTGCTTCACCGCGGCCCTCGCGGCGCTGCCCCGGCTCGGCGCCACCACCCAGGTGACCGACCTGGTCGCCGCCCACCTGGAGCGCTCCGTGCGCCCGGGGCGCTGCCCCGCCGACGACCTGCTGGAGCGGCTGTGCGGCCCCGGCCGCCGCCCGCACGGGAAGGAGCTTCGCCCATGACCGGCCCGACGACGGACCCCGAGACGTTGCGCGGGCGGGCGCTGGACGCGCTCACCGCCGCCCGCGACCGCACCACCCTGCTGACCACCTGTGTCGACGAGCCCGACCTGACCGCCCAGCACTCCCCGCTGATGTCCCCGCTGGTGTGGGACCTCGCCCACATCGGCAACCAGGAGGAGCAGTGGCTGCTGCGCGCGGTCGGCGGGCAGGAGGCGCTGCGGCCCGAGATCGACAGCCTCTACGACGCCTTCGAGCACCCGCGGGCCGAGCGGCCCGCACTGCCGCTGCTGCCGCCCCGCCAGGCCCGCGCGTACGCCGCCGAGGTGCGCGCCCGGGTCCTGGACGTGCTGGAGGGCACCGCGCTGCACGGCACCCGGCTGACCGAAGCGGGCTTCGCCTTCGGGATGATCGCGCAGCACGAGCAGCAGCACGACGAGACCATGCTGATCACCCATCAGCTCCGCAGGGGGCCGCAGGCCCTCATCGCCCCCGACCCCGGGCCGGCGCCGCTGTTCACCGGCCCGCGCGAAGTCCTCGTGCCCGGCGGCGCGTTCACCATGGGCACCAGCGAGGAGCCGTGGGCGCTGGACAACGAGCGCCCCGCGCACCGGCGCCACGTGCCGCCGTTCCTCATCGACACCACGCCGGTGACCAACGCCGAGTACCAGGCGTTCATCGACGACGGCGGCTACGACGAGCCGCGCTGGTGGGCGCCGGAGGGCTGGGCGCACATCCGCCGCCACGCGATCCGCGCGCCGCTGTTCTGGCGCCGCGACGGCGGGCAGTGGCTGCGGCGGCGCTTCGGCGTCACCGAGGCCGTCCCGCCCGACGAGCCGGTGCTGCACGTGTGCTGGTACGAGGCCGACGCCTACGCCCGCTGGGCCGGGCGCCGGCTGCCCACCGAGGCCGAGTGGGAGAAGGCGGCCCGCTTCGACCCGGCCACCGGCCGCTCGACGCGCTACCCGTGGGGCGACGCCGACCCGGCGCCCGAGCACGCCAACCTCGGCCAGCGCCACCTGCGCCCGGCCCCCGCCGGCAGCTACCCGGCGGGCGAGTCGCCGCTGGGCGTACGGCAGTTGATCGGTGACGTGTGGGAGTGGACGGCGAGCGACTTCCTGCCCTACCCCGGGTTCCGGGCGTTCCCCTACCGGGAGTACTCGGAGGTGTTCTTCGGCCCCGAGTACAAGGTGCTGCGCGGTGGTTCGTTCGCCGTGGACCCGGTGGCCTGCCGGGGCACGTTCCGCAACTGGGACTATCCGGTCCGGCGGCAGATCTTCTCCGGTTTCCGCACCGCGCGCTCCGCGGAGGACGCCTGATGTGCCGTCATGTCGCCTACGTGGGCGAGCAGGAGACGCTCGGCCGGTTCCTCGTCGAGCCCCCGCACGCGCTGTACCGCCAGTCGTGGGCGCCCCGCCGCCAGCGGTACGGCACGGTCAACGCCGACGGGTTCGGGGTGGGCTGGTACGCCGAGGGCGACCCGGTGCCGGCCCGTTACCGCCGGGCCGGGCCGATCTGGGCCGACCAGTCCTTCGCCGACCTCGCCCGGGTGGTGCGCACCCGGGCGCTGCTCGCCGCCGTGCGGGACGCGACGCTGGCGGGCGCGGACGCGGAGGCCGCGGCGGCGCCGTACGCCTCCGGGGGCCGGCTGTTCAGCCACAACGGCGCCGTGCGCGGCTGGCCGGGCTCGCTGGCCCCGCTGGTGCGCACGCTGCCGCCCGAGGACGTGCTGTCGCTGGAGGCCCGCAACGACTCGGCGTTCGTGTGGGCGCTGGTGCTGGCCCGGCTGCGCGCCGGCGACGAGCCCGGGCAGGCGCTGGCCGACACCGTGCTGGAGGTCGCCGCCGCGGCGCCCGGGTCGCGGCTGAACCTGCTGCTCACCGACGGCGGGACGATCACCGCGACCGCGTGGGGCGACACGCTGTGGTACCGCGCCGAGCCCGGCCGCGGCACGGTCGTGGCCTCCGAACCGTACGACGACGACCCGCACTGGCGTGAGGTCCCCGACCGCACGCTGCTCGCGGCGAGCCGCACCGACGTGCTGCTCACGCCGCTGAAGGACCCGGACGGCGATCCGGCCGAAGCACCCGCCCCCGCACCGCCGAAGGAGCCGAGCACGTGAGCCAGTCCCCCCGCGGCTTCCGCCTGACCCGCACCCTGCCCGCCGACGCCCGCGGCGCCGCGCTGCGCGCCGACGTCCGCCACGGCCTGACCGCCACCCCGAAGACGCTGCCGCCGAAGTGGTTCTACGACGCCCGGGGCAGCGAGCTGTTCGAGCGGATCACCGAGCTGCCCGAGTACTACCCGACGCGCGCCGAGCGGGAGATCCTCCTCGCCCGCGCCGACGGGATCGCCGCGGCCGCCGGCGCCCGCACCCTGATCGAACTGGGCTCCGGGTCGTCCGAGAAGACACGGCACCTGATCGACGCGCTCACCGGCCTGGACACCTACGTCCCGGTCGACGTCAGCGAAAGCGCGCTCCTGCAGGCGGGGCGGGCGCTCGCCGCCGAGCGGCCGGGCCTGGCCGTGCACGCGCTGGTCGCCGACTTCACCGGCCGTCTGGAGCTGCCGCGGACGCCGGGCCCGCGGCTGCTGGCGTTCCTCGGCGGCACGATCGGCAACCTGCTGCCGGACGAGCGCGCCGCGTTCCTGGCCCGGCTGCGCGCCCTGCTCTCCCCCGGCGACGCGCTGCTGCTCGGCACCGACCTGGTCAAGGACGAGCGGGTGCTGGTGCGGGCGTACGACGACGCGGCCGGGGTGACGGCCGCGTTCGACAAGAACGTGCTCGCGGTGATCAACCGGGAGCTGGGCGCCGACTTCGACCCGGACGCCTTCGACCACGTGGCCCGCTGGGACGCCGAGCGGGAGTGGATCGAGATGCGGTTGCGCTCCCGGCGCGCGCAGACGGTGAAGATCCGCGCCCTGGACCTCGCCGTGGACTTCGCGGCGGGCGAGGAGCTGCGCACCGAGGTGTCCGCGAAGTTCCGCCGGGAGGGCGTGCGGGCGGAGCTGGCCGCGGCCGGGCTGGAGCTGCGGCACTGGTGGACGGACGCGGAGGGGAGGTTCGCGCTGTCGCTGAGCACGGTGGGCTGAGCACGACGGGCTGAGCGCAGTGGGCTGAGCGCGACGGGCCGAGCCCGTCGTGCCGGCGCGACGGGCCGAACCGGGGCCCGGCGGGGCGGTCCGTGCCGGGGCCGGGAGCGCGGGCCCGGGACGCGTCCGCCTCGCACGCCGCGGCGGGATGCGGCACGGTGGAGTCACGCGTGACGTGACACAGCGGTCCCCGCGGAGAGGAGCACCCGCATGTCCGAGCACACCTACCGGGTCACCGAGATCGTCGGCAGCTCGCCCGAGGGCGTCGACGCGGCCGTCCGCAACGCCGTCGACCGCGCCTCGCGGACCCTGCGCCACCTGGACTGGTTCGAGGTGACGCAGATCAGGGGCGCGATCGCGGACGGACGGATCGCGCACTGGCAGGTCGGCCTGAAGGTGGGCTTCCGGATCGAGGACGTCGAGGACGCCCAGGCCACCGGGGGCACCGGGGGCACGGAGTGACCCGGACACTCCCGCACGGCGTCGGGAGGGACGCCCGGGTGCGCCCCTTCCGACGCGCCCGGGAACGTTCCTCCTGACGCGCTCAGGTGCGCCCCTCCTTCTCCTGCGCCGCCCGCAGCGACGCCGACGGCGCGGCCCAGCGGGCCCGTACCACGGGGAAGCCGGCCCGCTCGGCGTCCGCGCACACCAGCTCGCCGTCGTCCACCAGGACGCGGATCTCCCGGCGGCCGGCCGGCCGGCGCAGGACCTCCAGTTTGGTGCGCCGGGCGGGCCTGCGGTCGTCGTCGCGCCGCATGTGCACCCGGCCCTCGGGCAGGCCGTGGGCGGCGAGCCGGTCGAGCGTGGCGCGGCGGCAGCGCTCGGGCCGCCCGGTGAGGTAGACGATCTCGCACTCCCGTGCCCACCGGTGGAGCAGCGCGACGCCCCGTGCGAGCGGCGGGTCCTGCGGGGCGGCCGCGAAGAAGGCGTCCCAGTCCTTCGGCCGGCGCTCCAGGAACCGCTGCCGGTGCGCGGTGTCGGCGAGGGTGTGGTCCAGGTCGAACACGGCGAGCGGACGCGGGCTGCTGTCGGTCACCCGGCCACCCTGGACAACCTCCGCCCTCGCGGAGACACGACCGCCCGCGGCGACGGCTTCGGCAACCGGAACTTCCCCAACCTCATCGCTACATCAACACACAGGTTTCAAAAGGTGGTTGGGACATCTCCCCGGTGCACGGCACCGGCCCGGCCCCGCCCACCGGGCCCGCCGGGCCACGGACGAATGCGGACGTGCGGGACGTACCCCGGACGGGCGGGAAAGGTGTCCGTCACAACGGTTGATCCCGCGGAGAGCCCGCTGCCATACTCCGCTTCCGGCTCCGTCGCCACCCGGCGGGGCCGCAGGGCCGTCCACCCGAACCCGGGAACGTCCCGCACGGTCCGAACAGCGCGCATTCGGATGCTCCCCCCACCCGACCGAACGGCCCGCGCCGCACTGCGTGCCGGTCCGTCTCCGCCTGCCCGGAGCCGGCCCGGGGCTCCGGTGCGCCGTGCGGCAGCAGCGAAGAAGGTACGCCCGTGTCCGACTTCCCACCACGGCCCGACCTGGCCGCCCCGTACGCCGCGCCCGCGCCGCCGCCTCAACACCCCTCCGAGGAGCCGGAGTTCCACGCCCTGCGCCGCGCCCAGTACCGGTTCGGGTTCCGGGCGACGGTGCTGTCCGTGAGCAGCTTCCTGCTGTACGTGCTGCTGTCGGGTTTCGCGCCCGTGGTGATGAACCTGACCCTGGCCGGCCGCATGACGCTCGGACTCGCCCTCGGGCTGGCGCAGTTCGCGGTGATGGGCGTGACCGCGTGGCGCTACGTGCGGCACATGCGCACCCGGGTCGACCCCGCCGCCCGCGCACTCGCGCGCGGACGGCACACCCCGGCTGCGTCTCCCGGCGCGGGCGTGCCGCCGCGCGCGACCGGACCGGCCCCGGCCCGCGCTCCGGAGGGGGGCCGCACGTGGTGACGCTGTCCGCCGGTGTCGTCGACGCCGCCAGTCTGCGGCTGACGTTCGTCCTGTTCCTGTCGGTGGTCGTGATCACGCTGTTCACGGCCCTGCTGACCGCGCCCCAGCGCGACGAGATCGGCGAGTTCTACCTCGGCAACCGCTCCATGTCGCCGCTGCGCAACGGCCTGGCCATGTGCGGCGACTACGTGTCCGCCGCGACCCTGCTGGGCAGCACCGGGCTGGTCGCCCTGACCGGCTACGACGGGCTGATGTACCTGGTGGGCACCACCGTCGCCTGGATGGCGGTGCTGCTGCTGATCGCCGAACCCCTGCACCGCGCGGGCCGGTTCACCCTCGGTGACACGGTGGCGCTGCGCATGCCCCGGCAGCAGCGGCCGGTGCGGCTGGCGCTGGCCCTGTGCACCGTCGTCATCGCCGTCCTGTACCTGGTGGCCCAGCTCGTCGGCAGCGTCGCCCTGCTGACCCAGTTCACCGGCGAGCCCGGCGCCACCACCCGCACGCTGTGCGTGGTCGTCATCGGCACCATCGTCATCATGTACGCCTCCCTGGGCGGCATGCCGGGTGCCACCGTCATCCAGGTCATCAAGGCCGTGATGCTCGTCGTGGGCGTCACGGTCACCGCGGCCCTGGTGCTGCACCGCTACGGCTGGAACCCGAACGCCCTGCTCACCGCGGCCGCCGACCACAGCGGGGAGAGCACCCGGTTCCTGCAGCCCGGACTGCGCTACGGCGGCAGCGCCGCCAGCAAGCTGGACTTCTTCAGCCTCCAGCTGGCCATCGTGCTCGGCCTGGCGGCGCTCCCCCACGTCCTGATGCGGCTGCTCGCCCCGCGCAGCGTCGGCGTGCTGCGCTCGTCCGTGGTGTGGGCCGTCGGCCTGGTGGGCCTGATCTGCCTGGGCGCCGGCGTCCTCGGCCTGGGCGCGACCGCCGTCGTCGGCCGGGACACCATCGCCGGCACGGACCGCACCGGCAACGCCTCCGTCCTGCTGCTCGCCCACTCCCTGGGCGGCGGCCTGCTCACCGCCCTGCTGTCCTGCCTGGCCTTCGTCACCCTGCTCGCGGTCGCGGCCGGTCTCACCCTGGCGGCGGCGTCCTCCCTCGCCCACGACGTGTACGGCGAGCTCCGCCGGGGCCGGGTGAGCCAGGCCGAGGAGCTGACGGTGGCCCGGCTGGCCGCCGTCGTCATCGGTGTCCTGGGCATGCTGCTCGCCCTGGTCTCCTGGGGCGCCAACACCGCGACGCTGGCCTTCCTCGCCTTCGCCATCGCCGCGTCCGCGATTCTGCCGACGCTCGTGTACACCCTGTTCTGGCGCCGCTTCTCCGCGCGGGGCGCGCTGCTGAGCCTGGGCGGCGGCCTGCTCTGCTCCGTCCTGCTCGTGGTGTTCTCGCCCGTGGTGTCCTCCCGGCCGGACTCCTTCTACCCGCACGCCGACTTCGCCTGGTTCCCGCTGCAGAACCCCGGCCTGGTCTCCATCCCGGTGGGCTTCCTGCTGGGCTGGCTCGGCACGGTGCTGAACCCGCCGGAGCAGCAGGACCGCGCGGCGTACCAGGACTTCGAGGTGCGGATGCTGGTCGGCGCCGAGGAGTGAGCCGGGCGTCCGGGGAGGCGGCGGGAATCCTGCCGCCTCCCCGGCGTTGGAACCCGGTGTGAGTTCGCTGATCGCCTCGACACGTTTCTCCGTCCTGGACCGCTCCCGCATCCGCGAGGGCCACACCGCCGCGGAGGCGCTGCGCGACACCGTGCGGCTGGCACGCGAGGTGGAGGCGCTGGGCTACCACCGGTTCTGGGTCGCCGAGCACCACGGCGTGCCCGGGGTCGCCGGGTCCGCGCCGACCGTGCTGGCCGCCGCCGTCGCCGCGGCCACCCGCACCCTGCGGGTGGGCACCGGCGGGGTGATGCTGCCCAACCACCGGCCCCTGGTCGTCGCCGAGCAGTTCGGGGTGCTGGAGGCGCTGTACCCGGGCCGGATCGACATGGGCCTGGGCCGCTCGGTCGGCTTCACCGACGGGGTGCGCAGGGCGCTCGGCCACGACAAGGAGGACGCCGAGGACTTCGCCGCCCAGCTCCAGGAGCTGCTCGGCTGGTTCCGCGGCACCTCCCCGACCGGGGTGCACGCACGGCCCGCGGAGGGGATGCGGGTGCCGCCGTTCGTGCTGGCCATGGGCGAGGGCGCGGTGATCGCCGCCCGGGCCGGCCTGCCCCTGGTCATCGGGGACCTGCGGGACCGTGAGCGGATGCTGCGCGGCATCGACCGCTACCGCGCGCGGTTCCGCCCCTCCGACTGGGCGCGGGAGCCGTACGTGGTGATCTCCGGTACGGTCGCGGTCGCCGCCACCGCACAGCAGGCGCGCCGGCTGCTCGTCCCGGAGGCCTGGTCCATGGCCCACGCCCGCACCCGCGGCACCTTCCCGCCGCTGCCGCCGGCCGAGCGGGTGGCGGCCCTGCGGATGGGCGAAAAGGAGCGCGGCTTCTACGAGGCCGGGCTGCGCGGCCACATCGCCGGCACCGAGGAGCAGGTCGCCGACGAGCTGGAGACGGTGCTGAAGGAGACCGGCGCGCAGGAGGTGCTGGTCACCACCAGCACCTACGACCGGGCGGCGCTGCTGGACTCCTATCGCGGGCTCGCGCGGATCTTCACGCGGTAGGGCCCGCGGCCCCGCCCCGCGCACGGTCCCGCGGCACCGCCGCCGAAGTCCGGCGGCGGTGCGCCGCCGGCCGGGCGGCGGCCGGCTCGCGCGGAGCGACACCCGGCTCGTACGGGGTGGCACCCGGCTCGCGCGGAACGGCGACCGGCTCGCGCGGGGTGGCGACCGGCTCGCGCGGGGTGGCGGCCGGCGGTGCCGCGGCGGCCGCGGGGGTGTCGCGGTGCCGCGCGACCAGGGCGGCGTGCGCCCAGTCCGGTTCGCCGGTGCGGCCCGGCTGGGCGGCGCGGGCCAGCAGGCGGCGGTCGGGGCGGCTGCCGGGCGGGAGGACCGGCAGCACCTCGACCTCGGCGACCAGGCCGCGCGCGCAGGCCACCCGCCACACCGAGGCGAGGAAGGTGTCCTCGCCGACGAACGCCGGGGCCGTGGCGGGCGTGCCGTCGGCCAGCCGGTAGCGGATGCGCACCGGCTGCACGGCGGCGCCCGCGTCCAGGGCGGCCTGGAACACGGCCCGCCGGAACGGTCCCTGGGCACGGCCGCACCAGGTGCTGCCCTCGGGGAAGGCCGCGACGGCCGCGCCGGCGCGCAGCGCGTCCGCGATGCGGGCGACGGTCCCGGGCAGCGTGCGCAGCCGGTCCCGGTGCAGGAACAGGGTGCCGGCGCGGGCGGCGAGCCGGCCGGCGACGGGCCAGTCGCGGATCTCGGACTTGGCGAGCATGCGGGCGGGCCGGACGGCGGCGAGCAGCGGGACGTCCAGCCAGGAGATGTGGTTGGCGACCAGGAGCAGCCCGCCGGTGGACGCGGCGGCCCCGCTGACGCGGACCCGGACGCCCACGGCCCGCACCAGCGCCCGGCACCACCGCCGCACCGCCCCGGCGGGGATCCTCCCGCCGAGCGGTGCCAGCGCGATCCCCGCCAGCAGCACCAGGGCCACCGCGGTCAGGCGCAGCACGGCGCGCGGCACGGCCAGGGCGGACCTGGCCGGTGCCACGCAGGTGCCGGGGGTGCAGGGCGCGTTCGGCAGCCATCCGCTCATCGGGCCGCCGGCGCCAGGGAGAGGAAGTGCCGCAGGTAGCGGGGGTTGACCCGGCTCATCGGCAGCAGCACGTACAGGTCGGCGACCTGGAAGTCCGGGTCGTGGGCGGGCTCGCCGCACACCCAGGCGCCCAGGCGCAGGTAGCCGCGCAGCAGGGCGGGCGGTTCGGCGCCGGCGGCCGGGGGCGCGGACGCCGGGTCCCAGGGCAGCAGCGGCCGCACCCGGTACTCCCGCGGCGCCAGGTGCCGGGTCCGTACGCGCTCCCAGGCGGCGGCGGCCAGGGCGCCGCCGTCGGCGAGCGGGACGGAGCAGCAGCCGGCCAGCCACGCGTGGCCGCGGTCGGTCATGTAGCGGGCGATGCCCGCCCAGATGAGGCCGATGACCGTGCCGTCGCGGTGGTCGGGGTGGACGCAGGAGCGGCCGGCCTCGACCAGGTCCGGACGGATGTCCTCCAGCGCGCTCAGGTCGAACTCGCCCTGCGCGTACAGCCGTCCGGCGATCGCGGCCCGCTCGGGCGGCAGCAGCCGGTAGGTGCCGACGACCTGCCCGGTGAGCGTGTCGCGCACCAGGAGGTGGTCGCAGTACGCGTCGAAGGCGTCGGTGTCGTACCCGGGCTGCGGTGTAGGCAGCAGCGCGCCCATCTCCCCGGCGAAGACCTCGTGCCGCAGGCGCTGCGCGGCCCGTACGTCCTCCTCGTCACGGGCGAGGGCGACGGTGTAGCGGGTGGGGGTGGCCGGCTGCGGTGGCCGGTCGAGCGTGGTGACGCCGGTCATGGCTCATCTCCTGGTCGCGGGCCGGGTGCGGCGGGTGCCGGGCGGGCCGCGGTGCGCGACTCCGCCTCCCTTGTTGTCCCGGCGGCGGCTGACCTGTGCGTGACCGGCGCTGAGCAGGCTGGTGTGGGCTTGTTGAATGTGCGGGGTGCCTGGCGGGACCGGTGTCACGAGCACCACGACCGGTCCCGCCCGTCCGCACCCTGCCGGCGAACGTCTCCTGCCCGGGCGGCGCTACCGGCGGGCCGCCTTGCGGGTGGCGCGCAGCCACTCCTTGTTCATGTGCGTGATGGAGGTGAGCGGGATGCCCTTCGGGCAGGCGGTGGCGCACTCGCCGGTGAGGGTGCAGCCGCCGAAGCCCTCGGCGTCCATCTGCGCCACCATGTCCAGCACCCGGGTCTCCCGCTCGGGCGCGCCCTGCGGCAGCACGTTGAGGTGGTTGACCTTGGCGGAGGTGAACAGCATCGCCGCGCCGTTGGGGCAGGCGGCCACACAGGCGCCGCAGCCGATGCACTCGGCGTGCTCGAAGGCGTAGTCGGCGTCGGCCTTGGGCACCGGGGTGGCGTGCGCCTCGGGTGCGGAGCCGGTGGGGGCGGTGATGTAGCCGCCGGCCTGGATGATCCGGTCGAACGCGGAGCGGTCCACCACCAGGTCCTTGATCACCGGGAAGGCGGCGGCCCGCCACGGCTCGACGTCGATCACGTCGCCGTCCTCGAAGGACCGCATGTGCAGTTGGCAGGTGGTGGTGCGCTCGGGGCCGTGCGCCTCGCCGTTGATGACGAGGGAGCAGGCGCCGCAGATGCCCTCGCGGCAGTCGTGGTCGAAGGCGACCGGCTCCTCGCCCTGGAGGATGAGCCGCTCGTTGAGGGTGTCGAGCATCTCCAGGAACGACATGTCGGGCGAGATGCCGTCCACCTCGTAGGTGGACATGTGGCCTTCGGCGCCGGCGTTCTTCTGCCGCCAGACGCGCAGGGTGAGCTTCATGCGTAGCTCCGCTGGGTGGGGTGGACGTACTCGAAGACCAGGTCTTCCTTGTGCAGCACGGGCGCGCTGCCGGTGCCGGTGAACTCCCAGGCGGCGACGTAGGAGAACGCGTCGTCCTTGCGCGCGGCCTCGCCGTCGGGGGTCTGGGACTCCTCGCGGAAGTGGCCGCCGCAGGACTCGGTGCGGTGCAGCGCGTCCAGGCACATCAGCTCGGCGAGTTCGAGGTAGTCGACGATCCGGTTGGCCTTCTCCAGGGACTGGTTGAGCTCCTCGCCGGTGCCGGGCACCTTCACGCGCCGCCAGAACTCCTCGCGGATCTGCGGGATGCGCTCCAGGGCCTTGCGCAGCCCGGCCTCGTTGCGGGCCATGCCGCAGTACTCCCACATCAGTTCGCCGATCTCACGGTGGAAGGAGTCGGGGGTGCGGTCGCCGTCCACGGCCAGCAGCAGGTTGAGCCGGTCCTCGGTCTCGGCGACGACCTCCTGCACGACGGGGTGGTCGGGGCCGATCGCGTCGCTGTGCGGGTGGCGGGCGAGGTAGTCGTTGAGGGTGGCGGGCAGCACGAAGTAGCCGTCGGCCAGGCCCTGCATGAGGGCGGAGGCGCCGAGCCGGTTGGCACCGTGGTCGGAGAAGTTGGCCTCGCCGATCGCGAACAGGCCCGGGACGGTGGTCTGCAGGTCGTAGTCGACCCACAGGCCGCCCATCGTGTAGTGCACGGCCGGATAGATCCGCATCGGCACCTCGTAGGGGTTCTCCGCGGTGATCCGCTCGTACATCTCGAAGAGGTTGCCGTACTTCTCCTCGACCTTCTTCCGGCCCAGGCGCCGGATGGCGTCGGCGAAGTCGAGGTAGACGCCCTGCCCGCCGGGGCCGACGCCGCGGCCCTCGTCGCAGACGTTCTTGGCGGCGCGGGAGGCGATGTCGCGCGGGACGAGGTTGCCGAAGGAGGGGTAGAGGCGCTCCAGGTAGTAGTCGCGCTCCTGCTCGGGGATCTCGTTCGGCGGCCGGTGGTCGCCCTTGGCCTTCGGCACCCAGATGCGGCCGTCGTTGCGCAGCGACTCGCTCATCAGCGTCAGCTTGGACTGGTGGTCGCCGGTGCGCGGGATGCAGGTCGGGTGGATCTGGGTGAAGCAGGGGTTGCCGAAGTAGGCGCCGCGCCGGTGGGCCCGCCAGATGGCGGTGGCGTTGGAGTTCATGGCGTTCGTCGACAGGTAGAAGACGTTGCCGTAGCCGCCGGTGGCGAGGACGACGGCGTCCGCGACGTAGGTGTCGATCCGGCCGGTGACCAGGTCGCGGGCGACGATGCCGCGGGCGCGGCCGTCGACGACGATCAGGTCGAGCATCTCGGTGCGGGCGTGCATCTCGACGTTGCCCGCGGCGATCTGCCGGGACAGCGCCTGGTAGGCGCCGAGGAGGAGTTGCTGGCCGGTCTGCCCGCGGGCGTAGAACGTGCGGGAGACCTGCACGCCGCCGAAGGAGCGGGTGTCGAGCAGGCCGCCGTACTCGCGGGCGAAGGGCACGCCCTGCGCCACGCATTGGTCGATGATCTCGACGGAGATCTGGGCGAGGCGGTGGACGTTGGACTCGCGGGCGCGGAAGTCGCCGCCCTTGACGGTGTCGTAGAAGAGGCGCTGGATCGAGTCGCCGTCGTTGCGGTAGTTCTTCGCCGCGTTGATGCCGCCCTGCGCGGCGATGGAGTGGGCGCGGCGCGGGGAGTCCTGGTAGCAGAACTGGATGACCTTGTAGCCCTGTTCGGCGAGGGTGGCGCCGGCGGAGCCGCCGGCCAGGCCGGTGCCGACGACGATGACCGTGTGCCTGCGCCGGTTGGCGGGGTTGACCAGCTTCGCCTCGAAGCGGCGCCGGTCCCAGCGCTCGTGGACGGGGCCGGACGGGGCCTTGGTGTCGGCGATCGGCTCGCCGGTGGTGTAGGCGGCGTACCGTGAGGAATCCGAGAAGTTCGGGTGCACGGTCATGGATCAGCTCACCACTCCGGTCATGACGCCCACGGGGACGGCGACGAAGCCGGCCGTGAGCAGCAGCGCGAGGACGTTGGCGACGGTCTTCAGGGCGCGGTCGCGGGTGCGGCTGCCGGCGCCGAGGGTCTGGGCCGCGCTCCAGAAGCCGTGCCGGATGTGCAGGCCGAGCGCGAGCATCGCGGCGATGTAGACGACGTTGCTGTACCAGTGGGAGAAGTCGGAGACGACGTTCCGGTACGGGTGCCCGGGCCGGAAGGTGCCGGGATGCACGGTGCCGGCGGTCAGATCCAGCAGGTGCCAGACGAGGAACAGGCCGAGGATGACGCCGCCCCAGCGCATGGTGCGGGTGGCGTAACCGGCCCGCGGCCTTTTGTGCACGTACGTGCGCGGCCGGGCCCTGAGGTCGAGGCGGCTGAGCTGGTAGGCGGAGACGGCGTGCGCGACGACGGCCGCCGCGAGCACCACGCGGATGAGCCACAGCGTCCACTCGTAGTGCATGAACGGTTCGCCGACGGTGCGCAGCCAGTGGGCGTAGTGGTCGAACTCCCCGGCCCCGAAGAAGATCTTCAGGTTTCCGATCATGTGGGCGATCAGGTACAGCAGCATGATCAGGCCGCTGACCGCCATCACGGCCTTCTTGCCGACGGTCGAGTCCCACACGGTGCGTGCCATGGACGGCCGTCGGTCCGTCCGCGTTGCCAGAGCCATGGAACAGCACGCTAGGGCCGAAGGATCCCATCGGTCCAAGACATGGTGCGGCTCGTTTCGATAGCCACCGCCTATGGTGGGCGTATGCTGCGGGCGTGCAGTTCCAGCAGCTCCAGTACTTCGTCGCCGTCGCCGAGACGCGGCACTTCACGCGCGCCGCGGAGCGGGTGCACGTGGCCCAGCCGTCGCTGTCCCAGCAGATCCGGGCGCTGGAGCGGGAGCTGGGCGCCGACCTGTTCCTGCGGGCGCGGGGCAACATCACGCTGACCGACGCCGGCCAGGCGCTGCTGCCGCTGGCCCGCCGTATCCTCGCCGACGCGGACACCGCCCGCCAGGAGGTGCAGGAGCTGGTGCAGCTCCGCCGCGGCCGGGTGCGCCTGGGCGCCACCCCGAGCCTGTGCACCGGCCTGCTGCCGGACGTGCTGCGCGCCTTCCACGACCGCTACCCCGGCATCCGCCTGCTGATCGAGGAGGGCGGCTCCCACGACCTGGTGCGCGAGCTCGCCCGCGGCGCCCTGGACCTCGCCCTGGTCGTCCTGCCGCTGCCGACCCCGTCGCCCGCGCTGACCACGGTGGAGCTGCTGCGCGAAGACCTGGTCGTCGTGTCCTCCCCGGAGGCGCCGGCACCCGGCCGGGGCGCGCGCACGGTACGCGTCGCCGATCTGGCGAACGAGCGCCTGGTGATGTTCCGGCACGGCTACGACCTGCGCGAACTCACCGTCTCCGCATGCCGCGCCGAGGGCTTCGAACCCGACTTCGCCGTCGAGGGCGGCGAGATGGACGCGGTACTCGGCTTCGTCCGCGCGGGGCTGGGCGTGGCCGTCGTCCCCCGCATGGTCGCGGCCCGCTCCGGCCGCGGCCTGCGCGTCACCCCCCTGACCCGCCCCGCCCTGCACCGCACCATCGCCCTGGCCCACCGCAGCGACGTGGCCCCGCCCCGCGCGGCCCGGGAACTGCAGCGGATGCTGCTGGAGCGCTGATGCGGTGACCGGGCTCCGGCGAGTGGGCGCGGGGGTGCCCCGACGGCGACCGGTCGTGCCCGGACGGCGGCCGATCGTGCCGCGGCTGATCGTGCCGCGGCCGCCGGTGCCCGAGGGCCGCGGCGGCCCGGGGCGATGTCACCCCGTGGCGTCCACCAGCGTCAGTTCGTGCAGGCGCTCGGGCGGGCCCGGGCGGGCGTAGTACCAGCCCTGGGCCGTGTCGCAGCCCAGCAGGCGGAGCTGCTCGGCCTGGGCGCCGGTCTCGACGCCCTCCACGGTCACCGTCAGCTTCAGGCTGTGCGCGAGAGAAACGATCCCTTCGACGATCTTCAGGTCGACGGGGTCGGCCGGGAACTGCTGCATGCCCTGGGTGAAGGAGCGGTCCAGCTTCAGCACGCTCACCGGCAGGCGCCGCAGGTTGGCCAGGTTGGAGTAGCCGGTGCCGAAGTCGTCGAGGGCGATGTCGACGCCCATCTCCGCCAGCCGCCGCAGCGGTTTCAGCAGGTCGTCGTCGGCGCCGATGAGCGCCGACTCGGTGACCTCCAGGCACAGCGCGTCCGGCGCGACACCGGCGCGCTCCAGGATCTCGACGGTGTCCTGCACCAGCCCGGGGTGGGTGAGCTGGCACGGCGAGAGGTTGACGTTGATCCGCAGCGGATCCGCCGCCCGGCCGGCGCCGTTGCCGCCGTTCCGTTCCCGCCACTCCTTGGCCTGCCGCACGGACTGCTCCAGCACCCACCGCCCGAGCGGCACGATCAGCCCGGTGTGCTCGGCGAGCGGGATGAACCGGTCGGGTCCCAGCACCCCGTGCTGCGGGTGCAGCCAGCGCACCAGCGCCTCGGCGCCGCGCACGCTGCCGTCGCCGAGGTGCACCAGCGGCTGGTACTCGATGAAGAACTCGCCGTTCTCCAGCGCCGTCGGCAGCGCCGTGGTCAGCCCGTGCCGGGTGATGGCGCGGGCGTCGGCCTCCGGGTCGGCCACCTCGAACCGGTTGCCGCCCGCCGACTTGGCCCGGTACATGGTGATGTCGGCGCTGCGCAGCACCTCCGCCGCGCTGCGCTCGCCGCTCGCCGGGCCCTCGACAATGCCGATGCTGCCGCGCACGGTCAGCTCCCGGCCGTCGATGCGCACCGGGGTGCCGAGCGCGTTCATGATGCGCGCGGCGAGCTCGTCGACCTCGCTGCGCGCCCGGGGCCCGGTGGTCAGCGCCACGAACTCGTCGCCGCCGAGCCGGGCGACCATCTCACCGGGCGCGGTCGCGCACGCCTGCAGCCGGTCGGCGACCTCCACCAGCAGCCGGTCGCCGGCCGCGTGGCCGAGGCTGTCGTTGATGGTCTTGAAGCCGTCCAGGTCCAGGTAGCACAGCCCGAACGCCTGCCCCTCCCCGGCGTTGAGCGCCTTCTCCAGCCGCTCGAAGAACAGGGTGCGGTTGGGCAGCCCGGTCAGCGCGTCGTGCGTGGCCTCGTAGCGCAGCCGCAGGTTGAGCAGCCGCCGCTCGGTGGTGTCCTCCATGAGGGCGAGCTGGTACTGCGGGTTGCCGTCGGCGTCCCGCAGCAGGGACACCGTCAGGTTGGTCCACAGCACCGTCCCGTCGGGCCGGTAGAACGGCTTCTCCACGTGGTAGTGGTCGCGTTCGCCGCGCACCAGCTCCTCGTAGAGCCGCCACACCTGCGGCGCGTCCTCGGGGTGCGCCCAGTCCATGACCCGGCGGCCGCGCACGCCCTGCTCCGAGCCGCCGAACATGCGCACCAGCGCCCCGTTGACCTGCAGTATGTTGCCCTCCAGGTCGGCGATGCCGATCCCTATGGCGGCGCCCTCGAACACCGCGCGGAAGCGGGCCTCGCTGGCGTGCAGGGCCTGCGCCACCACGCCCTGCGCCTGCAGCGCGGCCTGCGCGATCGCCTCCTGCTCGCTCAGCGTCCGCTCGCGCAGCGCCCGCGCGTACCCGGCGGCCATGGCGTGCTGCAGCCGTGCCGAACGCGCCCGCAGGTCCTCCTGGGGCGCCACGTCACCGCCGCAGTACAGCACCAGGTAGGCGTCGACGCAGTCGAGGGTGCGGCTGAGCGCCTCGGGGTCGGTGCAGTGCGCGTCGACCAGCGCGGCGCCCACGGCCCGGCCCTCCTCGGCGTCGAAGACCCGCGCCCGCAGCGCCTCGCTCAGCCGCCGGGCGAGCGGCAGCAGCCGTTCCTCGAACTCGGGGCGGGTCAGCGGCGTGGAGGTGACCGGGAACACCGCCCGGCTCCAGATCGTCGCGAACCGGCGCAGTCTGTCCCGGTACCCGTCCTCTTCCGCCATCACGCCGTACGCCCCACGCCGGCGTAACCGGAGAAGGCATACGGATCCTCGCCCTCCGGCGCCGTCTCCGGGCGCCAGTACGGCATCGGCACCAGTCCGGGCTCCACCATCTCGTACCCCTCGAAGAACCGCGCGATCTGCTCGCGCGAGCGCATGATCAGCGGGTTGCGAATGTCCTTGTACACGTCGACCGCGCCCTCGGCCCGCTCCGGCGGCAGCGGGATCCCCTCGTACGAGGCGTGCGTGAGGATCAGCAGGCTGCCGGGGGCCAGCGCGTCGCGCAACTGCGCCACCGCGTCGTACGGTTCGTCGTCGTCCTCCACGAAATGCAGTATGGCAACGAGAAGGAGGGCAACCGGCCGGTTCAGGTCGAGCAGTCGCTCCACCGGCTCGGCGGCGAGGATCTCCTGCGGCTTGCGCAGGTCCGCGGCGACGACGTCGGCCCGGTCGTTTCCCTCCAGCACCGCCTGGCTGTGCGCGACGGCCACCGGGTCGTGGTCGACGTACACCACGCGGGCCTCGGGGCATGCCGCCTGGGCGACTTCGTGGACGTTGCCGAAGGTGGGGATGCCGGAGCCGATGTCCAGGAACTGGGTGACGCCCTCGCCGACCGCCCAGCGCACGGCGCGCCGCATGAAGGCACGGTTCGCCTGCATGATCTTCGGCAGGCCCGGCAGGTGCTCCAGTGCCCGGCGCGCGGCCTGCCGGTCGACCTCGAAGTTGTGCGAACCGCCCAGGTAGTAGTCGTAGATGCGCGCGACGCTCGGCACCGAGATGTCGATGCTCCGGGGTGCCCAGGCGGGACGCTCCATCTGTCTCTCCACGGCGGTAGGCGATCCGGTGTTCGAGCTGAGGCTACTGATCGCCCGCCAATGGGGCGAGCAGAAACGGAAATTGACCATCCGTTCCCGGTCACTACCTGCAGCTCGGTGCGCATGTGACGGCTGCGCCCGCTCTGCGGCGACTGTCCGGGAACTCCGGAGTGCGCCGGCGTGGTTCCGCCGCGCACGACGAAACCGCCGCGCACGACGAAACCGCCCCCGCACCACGAAACCGCCCCCGCACGACGGAGCCGCCCCCTCCGTGCGGCGCGGAGGGGGCGGCGGTCGAGGGCGGTGTCACGCCCGCCGTGCGGACCTCACTCGGCGGGGGCGCCGACCGGCTTGCCGTCGGGCGAGACCGCGTACCAGGTGCCGCCCACGCCCTGCCCGTTGAGGTCACCGGGCTGCTTGTCGCCGGAGAAGGTGTAGATCGGCCAGCAGTTGACCGTCATCTGCTTGACGCCGTCCGGCCGGGTGAAGCTCATCAGGCCCTTCTTCTTGACGCCCTTGGTCCCGGCGGGATCGACGGGCGCGACGGCCGGCCACTTCTCCAGGCAGGCGCCGGTGCAGGCGGACTTGGGGGTGGGCCAGGCCCGGTCCTTCATGAACCGGTAGACCGTCATGCCGTTCCTGTCGACGACGATGTCGCCGAGATCGGTCTTCTTCACGGAGAGACCCGGCAGGTCGGCCAGCGAGGCCTTCTTGCCGTCGGGAGCGAGGGCGAACCACTTGCCGCCCACGCCCTGCCCCTCCGTCTGGCCGGCCTCGGTGTCCTTGACGTAGCGGTAGACCGGCCAGCCGGCGACGGTGAGCTGCTTGGTGCCGTCGGAGCGGGTCACCTCGCCCAGCAGGGCCTTGGAGACGCCGGTGCCGGCCGTGGCGCCGTCGGCGGGGACGGGGGTCCAGGTCTTGGCGCAGGCGTCGTCGCAGGTGGACTTGGGCGGGTTCGCCGTGTCCTCGTCGAAGCGGTAGAGGGTGTGACCGGCGCTGTCCGTCAGCACCTTGCCGAGCTTCGCGTCGGCGGCGACGGCCAGCTCGCCCGCCTTCTGGGAGGCGGCGGCGGACGCGCCCGGGGTGCCGTTGGAGTCGGCGCCGTAGCCGTTGGAGCCGGAGCCGTCGCTGCCGTAGTCCCCGGCGGCGGCCGTGGCGCCCACGTTCTGGCTGCCCGCCGCCGGGGAGCCGCTTTCCTGACCGCACGCCGTCGTCAGCGCCAGCACGGCAGCGGCCGCTGCCGCGAGTGAGGCGCTCCGCCAGGAGGTCTTCATCGTCAACACTCCATCATCGCAAGGGTTTTGCAGCGCCCTGCCGCGCCGCCGCTCGGCCATGGGTACGCACGGGGGCGGCGGTTGCGTTCAACGGGGGCGGGTTTTTCTTTCCGCCGGCTGTGCGGCGGGAGCGGCCCGCGCCCTTCCGCCGGCTGTGCGGGGGGCGGCCCGCGCACCTGCGGGCCGCCCGGCCAAACCCCTTGCACCGCGCATCACTTCTTCGGGGCATCCCTGGCCGTGCCGGGTGTATCGGGCCCCGCGGAACCTCATGATCTCGGTCGTGGACGGACTTCGAGTGAACCGATCGGCCCTGGCCGCGAGGGCGTTGGCCGTGGCGGCACTGGCGTGGGCGGGAGCGGGCGGGGCGGTCGGCCCGGCCGCGGCCGACGCCTGCGCGTACGCCTCGACGGGCGACGGCACGGCACTGGTGGCGGTGGCGGGCGCCGGTTTCCAGCCCGCCCCCGGGCCCGTCGGGCAGGAGGTGCCCCTTCCCCCGCCGTGCCCGCCGCCCGAGCCGCCGCCCCCGCCCCCGCCCGGCCCGACGCGCACACCCGCTCCGGACCCGACCCCGGCGCCGCAGCCTCCCTCGCCGTCGAAAAAGCCGCGCCCTACCCCGCCGCCGGTGAAGCCGCGGCCCGCGCCCCGGCCGGAACCGCCGTCCGCGCCGCCCCGGCGGCCCGCGCCCGCGGCCCCGCCGCCCCGGCCGGCCCCGCGCACCCCCGAGCCGCCCGAACCGGCGCCGTCCAAACCGGCGCCGCCGCGGACGCCCGTCCCCGGGCCCCGCCCGTCGGTGACCCCGGTGACCTACCCGCGCCACCACCCCCGGCCGCACACCGGACCGCCGCACCACGGCCCGTCGCCGGTCACCTACGTCCTGCTGATCACGGCGCCCGCCGTGGTCGCCGTCGCCGCGCTCCGCCCGCGTTGATCCCTGGAGGCATCCGTTGCCGGAATGGCTTGTTCTCACCCTCGCGATGGCGGCGGCCTGTGCCGTGGTGGTCGCCATCACCTTCGTACGGCACCGCACGGCCGCCGAGGACGAGGATCCCGGCGACACCCCGGACGTCATCGAGTACATGACCATGTGGATCGGCGTGGTGTACGCCATCGTCCTGGGCCTGGCCATCGCCGGGGTCTGGGAGGGCCGTGTGGCCGCGCAGGACCACGTCCGGGCGGAGGCCCAGGCGCTGCACGAGATCTCGGAACGGGTCCGGGTGTACCCGGCCGAGGTGCGGGACCGCATCCGGGACGATGTCAACGCCTATGTCGGACACGTCGTGACCACCGAGTGGCGGGCGATGGCCGACCACGGCCGGGTGACCCGACGCGGCGACCGGCTGCTCGACCAGGTCCGCGCGGACGTCACCGACCACCGGCCGGCGTCGGACTTCGAGGCCCAGGCCTACCAGCCGCTGGTGGACCAGATCACCGCCGCCGACCAGGCCCGCTCCGCGCGCGCCGACTCCACCGGGGCGACCATGCCCGGCGTGGTGTGGTTCGGGCTGATCGCCGGGGCCGTGGTGACCGTCGGCATGGTCTTCGCGCTGCAGATCCGTCGCACGCCGAGGGAGTTGGTGCTCGCCGGGCTGTTCTCGGCGCTGATCGCGTTCCTGCTGTTCCTCATCTGGGACTTCGACGCGCCCTACAGCCGCGGCCTGTCCGCCTCGGCCGAACCGTTCCTGACACTGTTCCCGCACGTCAAGGGCTGAGCGCGGGCCTGTCGCACAGAGCTGCGCGAGCCCGTCGTACAGGGTTGCGTCCCGGATCCGCGGCGGATCCGGGACGCAGCCCTGCCGGCGTGCGGCGCCGAGGCGTTTCGCGGCTCGGGACCACGGCCCGGCTCAGATCCGCTTCTCGGCGCGGCGGCGCACCCAGAACACACCGCCGCCGACGACGGCCGCCGCCACCAGCCCGCCGCCGATGGCCACGTCGGTCGACGTGGCACCGGTGGAGCTGCCGCCCCCGAGACCGCCCTGGACCCCGCCGATGACGGTGAAGGCGGCCGGCCGGGTCAGGCTCCGGTCGTTGCACCGGACGGTGATGTCGTACGAGCCGGGGCGGGCGTTCTCGCGGATCGTCGCGATACCCCGCGCCGTCTGGCGCGCGCCGCCGATCGGGGTGAGCGGCGTGGTCGGGAACGCGCCGGAGGTCATGGTGCCGCCGCCCGGGCAGCCGTCGACCGTGACGGTGAGCTGGCCGCCGCGGGCGATGACGCTGGGCGTGACGACGATGTTCCTGAGGCCGGTGTTACGGTCCCTGCCGCCATCGCCGCCTCGGCCTCCGCCGCCGTTGCCCCCGCCATCGCCGCCCCGGCCTCCGCCACCGCCCCCGTTACCGTTGCCACCGCCCCCACCCCCGTTACCGCCGTCCCCGCCCCTGTTACCACCGCCGTTGCCGCCGTCCCCGCCCCCGCCGTTGCCGCCGCCTCTGCCGTTGCCGCCATTGCCGTTGTTGCCGTTGCCGTTTCCGTTGCTGCCGTTGTTCCAGGCACTGCTGCCGTTGCTGCCGTTGCTGCCGTTGTTCCAGGCACCGTTGCCACCGTTGCCGCCACCGCCGCCGTTGCCACCGCCGTTGCCGTTGCCGTTGTTCCAGCCGCCGTTGGCGCCGCCACCGTTGTTGCCGCCGTCGCCGCCGTTCCCGCCGTTGTCGTCGTCCCGGGCGGCGACGCTGCCGGTGCTGTCGTTGTCCCAGGCGGTGGCCGCGGGGGCGGCGAGCGCGAGGGCGGCGAGCGCGGCGGCCGAGACCGCCAGGGCACGTGTTGTACGCATGTGCTCCTCCGCGGAAGGCGCCCCGGGACCCGTCCCCGGTCGATCGGCGAGAAAGCGCCTCCCGTTGAACGACCCTCAGATGTGCCGCCGCACCCCGCATGTCGACGCTGGTCCGTACCGGTGAGGCAACACGCCGGAGGAATTCCGTGGAGTGGATATCCCCGCAGGTCACACCGCGTGGGAAATTTTGCGCGCACGGCAACTCGGATGGCTCACCGCGGCTTTCGAAGGCCACCCGTTCGCCTCGGCCCCGTCGCCGGTTTCCGGACCGGGATTTAGCTTGGGGCGTACGCGCGAAGCGACGCGGCGACGGCCGGGTCGAGAGGGGATGGCGAATGTCTGCGTCCGAGGCGGCGGAAATCGCCGAAGAGGAGGAGCGGCGGCAAAGGCGCGCCCCTTGGGGAGTGATAGCGCTGGTGCTGCTCACCGGGCTCGCACTCATCCGGAACGGCTCGGGGGAATTCGACGTGGGCCCCCCGCAGCCGGCCCGGGCGGCGGCCGCCGACAGCCGCAGCCCGGCCCCCGCGGTCCCGGCCGACGTCCGGCCGCTGCCGTTCTCCGTCCCCGGCCGGGTCCGGATCCCCGCGATCCGGGTCGACGCGCCGATGACGCCGGTGGGCCTGGACTCCGACGGGTGGGTCGCCGCGCCGCCGCCGGAGAACCCCAACCTGGCGGGCTGGTTCACCGGGGCCGTCTCACCCGGCGAAAAGGGCACCGCGGTCGTCGTGGGGCACGTCGACAACAAGCAGGGGCCGGCCGTCTTCTACGGTCTGGGGGCGCTGAAGAAGGGGAACCGCGTCGAAGTCCTGCGGGGGGACGGAAAGACGGCGGTGTTCGAGATCTACGGCATCGAGGTGTTCGCGAAGAACGACTTTCCCGGTGACCGGGTCTACCGCTCCAAGGGGGTCCCGGAATTGCGGGTCATCACCTGCGGGGGCGGGTTTTCCCAACAGCACGGATACGACGGCAACGTCGTCGTCTTCGCCCGCTTGACCGAAATCCGCTGACCACGCCTCCCGGTCGTCGGGCGGGCCGGTCAGGCCGGGGGCCGGCGCGGCACGGTGAGGTGGTAGCCGGAGTCCAGCAGCCACGGCAGGTAGCTGCGCAGCGCGCGTACGCTCTGCGAGCGGTCGCCCCCGGCGTCGTGGGAGAGCACCACGACGCCGGGGGCGGCGCCGTTCTCGACGCGGTCGACGATGGCCCGGGTGCCGGGGGCGGCCCAGTCCCCGGTGTCGACGGTCCAGGCGAGCGGTTCCATGCCCAGTTCGGCGCCGAGTTGGAAGACGGTGCGGTTCCAGGCGCCGTAGGGCGCGCGGAACCACTGCGGGCGCTCGCCGCAGGCCTCCTCGACGACGTCGCTGGTGCGTTCCATCTCGCTGCGGACGCCGGACCGGCTGAGGCCGGTCAGCAGCGGGTGGGACCAGGTGTGGTTGCCGACGACGTGTCCCTCGTCGGCCATCCGGGCCAGCAGGTCCCGGTTCCAGTCGGCCATCTCCCCGCAGACGAAGAACGTCGCCCGCACGTCGTAGCGGGCCAGGGTGTCCAGGATGTGCGGGGTGCAGCGGGGGTCGGGGCCGTCGTCGAAGGTCAGCAGCATGGTGCGGCCGCGGCCGGCCATCCGCAGCAGCGGGGCGCGCCGGACCGGGACCGGGGGCGGCACGGCGCGCGGCGGGACGTCTCCGGTGAGGGGCCGGAGGCGGTAGGCGGAGGGCTTGAGGGCCCGGCGCGCCGCCGCGCCGGCGGCCGGGCCGGTGGACCGGGCCGGCGGATCGGGCGATCCGGTGGAGGCGAGCAGCCCGGCGGTGCCGGCCGCTCCCGCCGCGAGCGCGGCGGCGCCCGCGAGCAACGCCCGGCGCCGGGTGAGCAACTGATCCTTCTGCATGACTCATCACTCGCCCGGTGACGGACCGGCGCACCACCGGGACACCGGTGCGGCGGCAGGATTCCACCCGCCCGGACCAGCACCGGGCCGACGACGCGCCCTCCACCGGGTGATGACGGCGCGTCGGACGGCCAGGCCGGGCGCGACCGGGCGCGACCGAGTGCGGCCGAGTGCGACCGGGTGCCCGCCCGGTGGTCCCGCGCGCGGTCTCCGTTAGCCTCACCGCGTGACGGAACAGCACTCGCACCAGTTCGAACTGGGTACCGACGGGCCGAAGGTGATCGTGGTCGGGGTGGACGGCTCCGAGTCCTCGATGCGCGCGGCGGCCTACGCGGCCGGCCTGGCGCGCCGGCAGAACGCGTTGCTGGCCGTCGTCTACGTGCAGCCGGTGATGGCGGCGGGGGCGGCCCTGGGGGTGCCGGTGGACGACACCACCGAGCAGATCGCCGAGAACATCGTCGCGCAGATCCGGGAGGCGGCCGAGCGGGTCAAGGGCGTCTTCGAGGTCCGCTGGGAGTTCCACACCCTCCGCGGCGACCCCTACGCCGGACTGGTGCGGGCCGCCAAGGACCTCAGGGCGGACGCGGTCGTCGTCGGCGCCTCCGAACAGGCCGGCCACCGCATCGTCGGCTCCGTCGCCGTCCGCCTGGTCAAGGCGGGCCACTGGCCGGTGACCGTGGTGCCGTAGCGGGCGCGCCTTCCGGGTCCCGGCCGGTGGACGGCGGCAGCGGGGGCGGTCACCATGGGCGTGTGACGGATGATCCGTTCGACGTGGGCTCCTTCCCGCGCCTTCCCGCGCCTTCCGCGCCTTCCCGCGGCGCCCGCCGACCGCGCGGCCGGGCCGGGCGCGGTGTCTTCCGCGGCGGCGCCGGAGGTGCTGTCATGATCTGCCGTCACCGTCAGCCGTTTCCGTCGGCGAGGAGGTGGGGCGCATGGCCGGGCTCCGGATGGGCGAGGGTGTCCTGCGCCGCAAACCCATCGAGCGCATCGAGGAGACGGAGGTCGGCGTGGGCACCCGGCTGGAGCGGTCGCTCGGCCTGTGGCAGCTCACCGCGATCGGGGTCGGCGGCATCATCGGCGCGGGCATCTTCACGCTGGCCGGGACGGTGGCCAACGGCACCGCGGGCCCGGCGGTGCTGGTGTCGTTCCTCGTGGCGGGTGTCGCGAGCGCGGCGGCGGCGCTGTCGTACGCCGAGTTCGCCGGGCTGATCCCGAAGGCCGGCTCCGCCTACACCTACGGCTACGCGGTACTCGGCGAGATCGCGGGCTGGTTCATCGGCTGGGACCTGCTGCTGGAGTACACGGCGATCGTCGCGGTGGTCGCCATCGGCATCTCCGGCTACTTCGGCTTCCTGGTCGGCGAGATGGGCGCGGACCTGCCGGCCTGGATGCTGGGCGCGCCGGGCACCGGGCACGGGCACCGGGTGGACCTGTTCGCGGTACTGCTGTGCCTGTTCGTCGCATACCTGCTGAACCTGGGCATCCGCAACGCGGCCCGCGTCGAGACCTCCGTGGTGGTCCTGAAGGTGCTGGTGGTGCTGCTGGTGATCGGGGTGGGGGTGTTCCACATCG
This sequence comes from Streptomyces echinoruber, assembly GCF_014651135.1. Lineage (GTDB taxonomy): Bacteria > Actinomycetota > Actinomycetes > Streptomycetales > Streptomycetaceae > Streptomyces > Streptomyces echinoruber. The sequence continues at coordinate 60,251 of NZ_BMWH01000006.1, read as the reverse complement.
ACTCCGGCAACTACCAACCGTTCTTCCCCTACGGGCTGGGCGGCGCGTTCACGGGCGCGGCGACGGTGTTCTTCGCGGTGTTCGGCTACGACGCGATGTCCACGGCGGCGGAGGAGTCCCGGGACGCGCAGCGGCACATGCCGAGGGCGATCATCTACTCGCTGGTGATCTCGATGGTGCTGTACGCGGCGGCCTGTCTGGTGCTGACCGGCATGCAGGACTACCGGCACATCGACAAGGAGAGCGGCTTCTCCTCGGCGTTCAAGTCGGTGGGGCTGAGCGGGCTGGCGGACGTGATCGCGGTGGGGGCGATCATCGGCATCATCACGGTCATGTTCACGTTCATGCTCGGCGTGACCCGGGTGTGGTTCGCGATGTCCCGGGACGGGCTGCTGCCGCCCTGGTTCGCCAGGACCCACCCGACGCGGCACGTGCCGACGCGGGTGACGTGGATCGTCGGGGCGGCGTCGGCCGCCATCGCCGGGTTCGTCCCGATCGGCGAGGCGGCCGAGCTGACCAACATCGGCATCCTGCTGGCGTTCGTGGTGGTGTGCACGGCGGTGATCGTGCTGCGCTACCGGCAGCCGGAGCTGCCGCGCTCCTTCCGCACGCCATGGATGCCGTTCGTACCGGCGCTGGGCGTGGTCTTCTCCCTCTGGCTGATCACGTTCCTGCACTGGCAGACCTGGGTGCGGTTCGCCGTGTGGTTCGTCCTGGGCCTGGTGGTCTACTTCGGCTACTCCTACCGGCGCTCGGCGCTGGCGGGCCGTTAGGGCCCACCGTCCGGACCGCGTGCGGGGACCGCGCCGCGGACACGGGAGCGGGCCCGGCGGGCGTCACGGGGGGCGTGGGGACGCCGGCGCCCGCGGCCGACGTCCACCGGCGCCGGCCCCTCCCCTGCCGGCGTCTCCTCTACCGGCCCATCACCAGCCCGTCCCCGCCCGCTCCCCGGCTGAGCACCACGTCGCGGATGCGGTCGCGGACGCCGCGCACGTCGGCGCCGTGGGCGAGGGCCGCGTCGAGGTCGACCACGCGGCCGGCGTCGACGTCGAAGAGCTGCGGGACGAACTCGGCCCGGGTGACCTCCCAGCGTCCGCCGGGCCGGGCGGGCGGGGCGAAGGTGAAGCGGGCGAGGGTGCTCTGGTTGCCGCGCGGGTCCGGCACGCCCCGGTCGCCGGTCATCTCGCCGGCCACCTGGTCGCCCAGGCCGTAGACCACCCAGGTGCCGTTGACCTTCTCGTACGCCTGCGGGACGTGGGTGTGGGTGCCGAGGATCAGGTCGATGTCGGGGCGGCCGCCGGTGCGGGCGGCGGTCAGGCGGCGGGCGAGGGAGAGCTGCCAGGCGTCGGGGGCGTCCTGCCACTCGGTGCCCCAGTGCAGCGAGACCACGACCACGTCGGCGCCGGCCTGCCGGGCGGCGCGGGCGTCGGCCAGGATCCGGTCCTCGTCGATGAGGTTGACGGCCCAGGGCTGCCCCGGCGGAAGGGTGCCGTCGGTGCCGTAGGTGTAGGCGAGGTGGGCGACCCGGGCCGGGCCGGCCTGCAGCAGGTCGACGGCGCGGGCCTCCTGCTCGGTGCGGGCCGATCCGGCGTGCCGTACGCCGGCGCGGTCGAGGGCGTCCAGGGTGCGGTGGATGCCGTCGGCGCCGTCGTCCAGGGAGTGGCTGGAGGCGGTGGAGCAGCCGTCGTAGCCGGTGGCGGCGAGCGCCTGGGCGATCTGCGGCGGCGACCTGAAGAGCGGCGGGCCGCTGTAGGCACCGTCCGCGCCGTAGACGGTCTCCAGGTGGCACAGGGCGAGGTCGGCGCCGGCGACCGCGGGGGCGTCGTCGGCGAGCATCGGGCGGAAGTCGTAGCCCGTGCCCCTGGCGTCGAACTGGGCCCGCTCGATGATCGAGGCGTGCGGCAGGACGCCGCCGGTGGCGACGAGGGTGAAGCCGCGGGGGCCGGCGGCGGCGGGCGCGGGCGCCGGATGGCCCGGATGCGCCGCGGACGGCTGCCGGTACTGCGCCTGGCAGGCCGCCGCCGCGGTGAGCAGGCCGGCCAGCACCACCGCCAGCCGGCGCCGGTGCGCCACCAACGCGCCACCCCACTGCGGCCGGTGCATCGCCTCACCCCACTGCGGTCGTACGGACGGACAAACGGGCTACCGGACAAAACGGCAATACGCACAGATAGGTATGAATCCCCTCGGAGTGCAACCAGCCCGGCGCCGCCCCGCCGCGGGTTCACCCGTCCGGGGTGCCCGGGGCGGCGCCGGAACCGTTCGTCGCACCGTTCACCGACGCGATCGACCGTCCGTCGCAGACCCGCGCGCGCCCCCTGGCCCGGCGCGGCGCCCTGCGCTGCGATACGGCCATGACCGCCGCAACCACCCTGACCCGCACCACGACCTGCGCCGAGGACGAGCTCGCCGCGCTCCAACGCGAGCACGGGCGGTGGCTGTTCGCGCTGCTGCTCCGGCTCTGCGACGGCGACCGGCAGCGCGCCGAGGACCTCGTGCAGGAGACCCTGGTCCGCGCCTGGCAGCACCCCGAGGCACTGCGCGCCGACGACTTCGACTCCGTACGGCCCTGGCTGCTGACGGTCGGTCGGCGGCTGGCGATCGACGCCCGCCGCGCCCGGCAGGCACGGCCCGCCGAGGTCGGGGACGCGATCCTGGAGAACCTGCGGGTGAGCGCGGACCACGCCGAACGGGCGGCCGCGGCGCTCGACGTGCGGGAGGCTGTGAAGACCCTCACGCCGGAACACCGTGAAGTCCTGGTGCTGGTGTATTTCGAGGGGGCCAGTGTGGCGGAGGCCGCGCACACCCTCGGCATCCCGCCCGGTACCGTGAAGTCCCGCGCGTATTACGCGCTGCGCGCCCTGCGCCGGATGCTTCCGGGATACGCCGCCGACCTGCGGTGAAACCACCGCCGAAGTAAAGCCTTCGCAAAGCGCCTTGCTGAGGACCGCGGTGGGGAGTCGGCTGTCCTCATCCGTGTTCCGGACTCGGACCCGGGGTCGGGCGACGCGCACCACCGGAGGAAGGCAGGAAGGGATGCTGCACAGAGGTCATGAGGGCACGGACGGCACGGGCGGCGGAGAACTGACCGTCCCCATGGCGTGGTTGTACGCCGAGTACATCGCCGACGAGCTGCTGCGCACCGGCGACCTGATGCCGCCGACGTCCTTCGAGTTCCGCGCCGGGCGGGACGCGCTGGCGCTCACCGTCTTCCTGTCCGGCTCCACGGACGGCGACGCGCCCTGCGTGCACTCCCCCCTGAAGGACGTCTCCCGGCTGGAGACCTGGCTGTCGCTCACGGCGTACGACCAGCCGTGGCAGGACTGGGTGCGCGAGCGTCTCGCCGAACGCGCGGCCGACGCGGCGGCCTCCGGTGTCCCGGCGCCCGACCTGGTGCTCGCCGAGGCCGCCTGGCGCTGGCTGGAGGAGACCGAGCTGCTCGCCCCGGACCTGGACGCGGTGCCGGGCAAGGGAGCGCTGGTCGGCGAGGACGAGGGGCCGAAGGTGTGGACGCCGGCGTGGCAACTGGGACTGCCGCTGGGGCACCTCGCCATCCACCTCTTCTAGCTCTGCGGGCCCTTACGGACCTTCCGGCCCTTTCGGCGCTTCCGGACTTTCCAGCGCTTTCGGACCTTCCGGAGCTCGCGGCTCTTCCGGAGCTTGTGGCCCTTGCGGCGCTGTCGGCTCCTCGGGCCTCGGGGGCCTTCTCGAGGGTCTTTTTTCCGCCTCTTCGGGGACGGGACCAATCCGCGCGGCGGACCGCTCCGAATCCTTCGGTTGCGATTCCGCCGTGGCTTGAGTGATTCGGCTGCCTGGTACGTACCGGTGGGAGCAAGGAGTCACCCCACCCGTACTCACCGGCACGAGGATTCGGCATGAGGTCCCTGGAAAGGCATCGCGACGTCGGCGCCTACGCGCTCGGCGTGCTGGACGATGCGGACGCGTTCCGCTTCGAGGACCACCTCATGGAGTGCCCTCGCTGCGCGGCACACGTCACCGAATTCGGGCCGACGACACGGCAGTTGATGCTGTACCGGCGGGCGACGCCGCGCTCCGTGCACCCCGTGGCCCAGCCCGGTCCCCGACTGTTGGACCGGCTGCTGGGCGAGGTGGCCGTCAGGCGGCGCGCCGGCCGGCGCCGCCTGCTGTTCGCCCTGGCCGCCTCGGTGGTGCTCGCCGTGGCCGGTCCCGGCGTCGCCTTCACGGCCGCCCACCGGGACGCCTCCGCCTCCGAGGCCGGCGTCCGGGTCACCGCGACCGACCGGGCGACCGGCGTATGGGCGGCCGTGAAGGCGGAGGACTACCCCTACGGCAGCGAGGTGGAGCTGCGGGTGAAGGACGGCTCGGGCGCCCACACCTGCCGCCTGGTCGCCGTCGGCCGCGACGGCTCGCAGGAGACGGTCACCACCTGGGCCGTCCCCGGCGGCGGCACCGCCCGCCCCACCACCACCCACGGCGGCACCGCCCTCCATCCCGACGAGATCGCCCGCTTCGAGGTCCGCACGGCCGACGGCCGCCTCCTGGTCGCCCTGGCCCCGCGCTGACCGGGGCGGCGGGCACGGCCGCGGGCACGGCCGCGGGCACGGCGGCGCGCCGCCGGAAGGCCGGCGCCGGCCGCGGTGCCCGTCCGCCGCCCATGGGTCCGGGCCGCCGGCTCAGGCCGGCCTCGCCACCACGAAGTCGCACCACACGACCTTGCCGCCGCCCCGCGCCTCCACGCCCCACCGGTCCGCGAGCAGGTCGACCAGGAGCAGCCCGCGCCCGGAGACGCCGGACTCGCCCGCGTCCCGGGGGCGCGGCAGGGCGCTGGAGGTGTCCTCGACCTCCACCCGCAGCCGCCGGCCGCCGCCGGTGAGGGCGCGCAGGGTGACGACGGCGGCGCCCTCGGTGTGCATCAGGGCGTTGGTGATGAGCTCGTCGGCGACGAGCTCCACCTCGTCGGCGAGCTCGGCGGCGTCCCAGGCGTGCACCGCGGCGCGGATCATCCGCCGGGCCTGGCTGAGCGCTTCGGGGTCGCCGGGCGCCACGTGCTGCTGCAGGCGGCCGCCGGCCTCCTGGACGGCCGGGTCGCTGCGGCGCAGGAGCAGCAGCGCCACGTCGTCGCCCCCGAAGCCGGTGTCGGCCTCGTCGATGAGCCGGTCGGCGAGGACGTGCACGTCCTCGGGGCCGGCGTCGATCAGCGCGGTCAGCGCCCGCATGCCGTCGTCGAGGTCGGAGCCCGGCTTCTCGACCAGGCCGTCGGTGCACAGCAGCAGCGTCTCGCCCGGGTCGAGCTCCAGCGTCGCCACCGGGTAGGCGAGGCGCCCGAACTCGGCGGACAGGCCGAGCGGCAGCCCGCCCTCGACGCTCACGCGGCGGCAGCGGCCGTCGCTGCCGCGCACCAGTGGGTCGATGTGCCCGGCCCGCACCACCTGCACCACCCCGGTGGCGAGGTCGGTCTCGGCGTACAGGCAGGTGGCGAAGCGGTCGGTGTCAAGTTCGTGCAGGAACACGGAGGCGCGGGCCATGACGGTGGCCGGGGTGTGGCCCTCGGCGGCGTAGGCGCGCAGCACGATGCGCAGCTGGCCCATCACGGCGGCGGCGTGCGTGTCGTGGCCCTGCACGTCGCCGATGACGGCGCCGACCCGGCCGCCGGGCAGCGGGATGAGGTCGTACCAGTCGCCGCCGATGTCCCGGCCGAGCATGCCGCCGAGGGAGGCGGCGCGGTAGCGGACGGCGACGTCGGCGCCGGGGACGCTGGGGATGGTGCGCGGCAGCATGGCCTGCTGCAGGCTCTGGGCGAGGTCCATCTCCTGCTCGTAGAGCATGGCGCGCTGCAGGCTCTGCGCGATGCTGCTGCCGAGGGCGAGCAGGACGCTGCGTTCCTCGGGGGTGAAGCCGCGCCGGTCGCTGTAGAGCAGGCCGATGGCGCCGATGGGGCGGGCCTGGGCGATCAGCGGCAGATAGGCGGCGGAGGTGATGCGCAGGCCGGTGATGTGCGGCCACAGGACGGGGTAGCCCTCGGCGAACTCCTGCGGCGACTCGATGAAGCGGGGGCTGAGGGTGCGCACGACCTCGCTCATCGGGTAGGGGTCGTCGATGCCGGTGATGCGGGTGCCGGGCACGAAGCTGCCCGGGGGTCCCTCGGCGACCAGCCGGATGCGGCCGGCCTCGACCAGGCCCATGACCAGGCTGGCGGCGCCCAGGTTGGGCAGGCCCTCGGTGTCCTTCAGCACGTCGAGGACGTCCTCGACGGTGCGGGCGTGGGCGAGGGCGACCGTGGTCCGCTCCACCACGTCGGCCCGTTCGCGGCGGACCGCGTCCCGGACGGGCTCCTCGCGTACGGCGGGGTCGCTGAGCTCCTCGGTGGCGTCCCGGACGATGCCGATGATGCGGCGCGGGCGGCCCGTCTCGTCGCGCCGGATGTAGCCCTGGGTGTGGGCCCAGTGCAGGGTGCCGTCGCGGCGGCGGACGCGGAAGTAGGCGCCGTAGTTCTCGCTGCCGTCCTTGAGCGCCTGGGCGATCAGCGCGTCCAGGCGGTAGGCCTCGGTGGGCGGGACCCGGCGGGTGAGGTGCGCGGGGTGGCCGTCGTACTCGCCGGGACGCAGGTCGAAGATCTCGTGCGCCAGCGGGTCCATGTGGAACAGCCCGACGTCCAGGTCCCAGTCGAAGCTGCCCATGCGGTTGAGCGCCAGAATGGGGTCCGGGTGCGCGGGCCAGTCGTCCGGGAGTGACAGGGCGCTCGCTCCCCGATCAGCCATGCGCCCACCTTGCCAGGATTCACCCGGTTTTTCGACCGGGAAGAGCGGTCTCTTTTCCCCCCGGACACCGGTTTCTCTCTTCTTCACCGGAGTTTTCACCCCGGTCCTCGCCCGAACCACCACCCCCATCCCCACCCGAGCCGCCCCTTCGAGGCAGCCGGTTCCGCGGAAGTGGGTACCGGGCACTACGGCACGACCGGCACGACCGGCGCGGGCGGGCGCGCGGGCGGCGGAGAGATACGGAGAGGAGGACCCGGCCGTGGGATGGTTCACCGCTCCCGACTACTGGCTGAGCCGGCTGGTGTTCCAGCGGGCGCTGGCGGGGGTGTACCTGGTCGCGTTCCTGACGGCCGCGCTGCAGTTCCGGGCGCTGCTCGGCGAGCGCGGGCTGCTGCCCGCCGCGCGGTTCGTGGCGCGGGTGCCGTTCCGGCGGGCGCCGAGCCTGTTCCACCTGCACTGTTCGGACCGGTTCTGCGCGGCCTGCGCGTGGACGGGCTGCGCGGTGTCGGCGGCGCTGGCGGCGGGCGCGGACGGGCTGTTGCCGCTGTGGGGCGGCATGCTGCTGTGGCTGGTGCCGTGGGCGCTGTACCTGTCGATCGTCAACGTGGGCCAGACGTGGTACGCCTTCGGCTGGGAGTCGCTGCTGCTGGAGGTCGGCTTCCTGGCGGTCTTCCTCGGCAACGACGAGGTCGACCCGCCCGTCGTCGTGCTGTTCCTGCTGCGCTGGATCCTGTTCCGGCTGGAGTTCGGCGCCGGCCTGATCAAGATGCGCGGCGACGCCTGCTGGCGGAACCTGACCTGCCTGCACTACCACCACGAGACGCAGCCGATGCCGGGCCCGCTGAGCTGGTTCTTCCACCGCCTGCCGGCCCCCCTGCACAAGGTGGAGACGGCCGCGAACCACGTCACCCAACTGGTGGTGCCGTTCCTGCTGTTCGCCCCGCAGCCCATCGCCGCGGTCGCGGCGGCACTGATGATCGCCACCCAGCTGTGGCTGGTGCTGTCGGGCAACTTCTCCTGGCTGAACTGGCTCACGATCGTGCTGGCGCTGTCGGTGATCCCCTACCCGGTGCACGCCCCGCCGGTGCCCGGAGCACCGCTGTGGTACGGGGTGGTGGTGCTCGCCGTCTCGGCGTTCCTCGTGTTCCTCAGCCACCGCCCGGTGCTGAACATGCTCTCGCGGCGCCAGGTGATGAACCGCTCCTTCGACCCGCTGCACCTGGTCAACACCTACGGCGCCTTCGGCAGCGTCAGCCGGGTCCGGCACGAGGTGGTGCTGGAGGGCACCCTGGACGACACGCCGGCCGAGGACGGCGACTGGCGGGAGTACGAGTTCCGGGGCAAGCCGGGTGATCCGCGGCGCTGGCCGCGCCAGTTCGCGCCGTACCACCTGCGCCTGGACTGGCTGATGTGGTTCGCGGCGCTGTCCCCGGCGTACGCCGGGGAGTGGTTCGGCACGCTGGTGAAGCGGCTGCTGGAGAACGACCCCGGCACACTGAAGCTGCTGCGCCGCTCGCCCTTCCCGTCGGACACCCCGCCGCGCTACGTCCGCGCCCGCCTGTTCCGCTACCGCTTCACCACCTGGCGCGAGCTGCGCGAGACCGGCGCCTGCTGGGAGCGGACGTACGTGCGGGAGTACCTGCCGCCGACCCGGCTGGCCGGGACGGCGCACCGGTCGTAGCCGGTCCTCGGAGCGGAGGGCGGCGCGGAGTACGGCGCGGGGTGCGGCCCGGCGGAGTACGGCGCGGCGGAGTGCGGTGCGCCGCACTCCGCCGGGACCTGCCGTCGGCCTCTCGACGCGGCGGCCTTCCCGGGGCAGAGTGCTCGCAGCGTACTCGCCAGTACGCGGGAAAGTCCCCGCCCGCCATCCCCGCCATCCCCGAGGAGCGCCCGTGACCAGCTGGGTCGGCCGCAGTGCCGCTGACATCGCCGCCGCCGTACGCGAGAAGCGGGCCACGCCCCGCGAGGTGGTGGCCGAGCACCTGGCGCGGATCGAGCGGCTCGACGGCCGCCTCGGCGCCTTCCGCACCGTGCGCGCCGAGGCGGCGCTCGCGGAGGCCGACGAGGTCGCGGACCGGCCGGACCTGGACCGGCTGCCGCTCGCGGGAGTACCGGTGGCCGTCAAGGACAACGTCGCCGTGCGCGGCGAGGCGCGGCGGGTGGGCTCCGCGGCGACACCCGAGGCGCCCGCCGCCGAGGACCACGTGACGGTGACCCGGCTGCGGGCGGCGGGCGCGGTGGTCGTGGGGCTGACCAACGTGCCGGAACTGTGCGTCTTCGGCACCACGGAGGGCGTCCACGGCACCGCCCGCAACCCCTGGGACCTCTCCCGCACGGCCGGCGGCTCCTCCGGCGGCAGCGCGACCGCGGTCGCGGCCGGGATGGTGCCGCTCGCGCTCGGCAACGACGGCATGGGCTCGCTGCGCATCCCGGCCGCCAACTGCGGCCTGGTGACGATCAAACCGGGGTACGGGGTGGTGCCCGCGGGCATCGGTGAGGGCGACTGGTTCGGCATGGCGGAGAACGGGCCGCTCGCCACCACCGTGGAGGACGCGCGCCTGATGCTGTCGGTCCTCGCGGACGCGCCGCTCCCGCCTGTGCGGGAGCCCGGGCCGCGCCGGATCGCCGTCTCGCTGCGCAGCCCGCTCGCGGGCGTGACCGTGAGCCGGCCGTACGCGGCCGCGGTCCGGGAGGCGGCCGGGCTGCTGGCCCGGGCGGGGCACCGGGTGCGGCGGGCCGAGCCGCCGTACCCGGCGTCGCTCGGCGTCACCGCGCTGACGCACTGGACCGCGGGCACCGCCGTGGACGCCCGCGGTCTGGACCCGCGGCGGCTGGCCCGGCGCACGCGCGTGCACGCGGCGGTGGGCCGGCGCTTCGTGGACCGGGTGGCCACGGGTGAGGCCCGGGAGCGGCTGCGGCGGCGCCTGGAGCCGTTCTTCGCCGCGTACGACGTGCTGCTCACACCGGCGCTGGCCCGCCGCTCCCCGTCGGCCGGGCCGTGGCACGAGCGGGGCTGGCTGCGCAACGTGCTGGTCAACACGGCCTACTCGCCGCTGACTCCCCCGTGGAACCTCACCGGCTGGCCCGCGATGGCGGTGCCCTTCGGCGCGCTGCCCTCGGGCGCCCCCTGCGCCGTGCAGCTGGTGGGGCGGCCGGGGACGGAGGCGGAGCTGCTGGCCCTCGCGGAGGAACTGGAGCGGCTCAGGCCCTGGCGGCGCACGGCGCCCCTCGACTGAGCCGGGGCCGGTTCAGCGCGGCTCGTCCTCCAGGGACCGGTACATGATGTGCAGGCCGACGGGTCCGTGCCGGGGGTGGTCGAAGGCCCTGGGCACGGTGCCGAGGACGGTGAAGCCGAGCGAAGTCCACAGTCCGACGGCGGGGTTGGTCTCGACGACCGCGTTGAACACCATGCCCCGGTAGCCGTCGGCGCGGGCCTCGGCCAGGACGTGCTCGGCGAGGGCGCGGCCGATGCCGCGGCCGGTGTGGTCGGGGTCGACCATGAAGCCGGCGTTGGCGATACGGGCGGCGGGCCCGCCGTAGTTGGGGGTGAGGTAGGCGGATCCGACGATCCGGCGGCCGGCGGGGCCGGAACCGGTGTCCTCCTCGGCGACGAAGACGCGCTTGACCGGGTGCATCCACAGGGCCCGGGCCTGTTCCTCGGGGGTGTCCGGGTCCCAGCTGTAGGTCTCGGCGGCGGCCACGATGCGGTGCCAGAAGGGCCAGATCCGCGGCCAGTCCTCGGGGGCGGCGTCTCTGATCTGCAAGGGCGGCTGCATGGGCGTGAGTCTGGCACGCCCATGCGGTGGGCGATCGCGACGGCCTGCCGTCCGGCGCGGGCCGGTCCGCGGGGCCGGTCTGCGCGGGCCGGTCCGCGCGGGTCACACGCCGGTCAGTCCACGCTGGGCAGGATGTGGGGCTCGGCGAGGTCGTCCTCGTAGCCCGCCAGGCGGATCGGGGCGGACCGGGCCCACACGTCGAGGCTCCCCAGGTCCCCGGGCCTGCGGCCGGTCGCGCGCTCGGCGGGTTCCTCGAGCTCCTGGTCGCGCTTGGTCTTTTCCGGTGTCACCGCGCACTCCTTATGTGTCGGTCACCCTCGGGGCAGTCCGGTCACGGTACGGCCCGGCGCCTGACGCCCGCTCGGGTCTGGCTGAAGGACGGTTCGGACGCGGTGGCGCCGTACGACTCGTGGGAGAGCAGGCCGTGGTGCCGGCTTGTCCCATGACGGACCGTGGGTGCGGGTGGAACCCCCAAGGGTGGTGTCCGCCTGTTCCAGGGTAACCAAATGAGCGGCCGTCCGCTCGATAGGGCTGAAAACAACCGGTAACTATTCCGTGTCGATCCGTGTCCCCTAGGGCTGGTCAGGGCTGCTTTGTCAGGGAATGTCCCGCAGGAAATCCACCCGTTCGGACCACTCGTGCGGGCCACCGGGGCGCACCTCCGCCGCGGCTCCCCGAACGCCCGCCCGGGCACCGGACGAGACCGGTGCCCGGGCGGTGCCGGCTGACGCGCTGCCAGTGCCCGGGCGGGACTCACCACTTGCCGGGCGCGTAGTCCTTGAGGAAGACGCCGTACAGATCCTCGCCCGCCTCGCCGCGCACGATGGGGTCGTAGACGCGGGCGGCGCCGTCGACGAGGTCGAGGGGCGCGTGGAAGCCGGCCGCGGCGAGGCGGACCTTGTCCGGGTGCGGGCGCTCGTCGGTGATCCAGCCGGTGTCGACGGACGTCATGAGGATGCCGTCCTTCTCGAACATCTCCCGGGCGCTGGTGCGGGTGAGCATGTTCAGGGCGGCCTTGGCCATGTTGGTGTGCGGGTGGCCGGCGCCCTTGTAGCCGCGGTTGAAGACGCCCTCCATGGCGGAGACGTTGACGATGTACTTCCGCCGGGCCGGGGAGGCGGCCAGTGCCGCGCGCAGGCGGCTGATCAGGATGAACGGCGCCGTGGAGTTGCACAGCTGCACCTCGAGCAGCTCCACCGGCGTGACCTCCTCGACGGTCTGCACCCAGCTGTTGGTGTCGTGCAGGTCGGGCACCAGGCCGCCGGCGTCGATGGCCGTGCCCGCCTGGATGCGCTCCAGGGAGGCCGAGCCGGAGACCAGCGCGAGGTCGGTGACGTCCTGCGCGGTCAGGGCGCCGGAGCCCGCGCCGGGCAGGGCGGCCACGGCGCCGGAGCCGAAGGCGCCGATCACCTCGCGGGCGGGCAGCTCACCGGCGGGCAGCGGGGCGGACTCGGCGGCGAGCAGCTCGCGGTAGGCCTGCGGGGAGCGGCGGACGGTCTGGGCGGCGTTGTTGATCAGGATGTCGAGGGGGCCCTCGGCGGCGACGGAGTCGGCGAGCGCGACGACCTGGGCGGGGTCGCGCAGGTCGATGCCGACGATCTTCAGGCGGTGGATCCACCGGTCGCTGTCGGGCTGGGCCTTGAAGCGGCGCACGGCGTCGTTCGGGAACCGCGTGGTGATGGTGGTGTGCGCGCCGTCGCGCAGCAGCTTCAGCGCGATGTACATGCCGATCTTGGCGCGGCCGCCGGTGAGCAGGGCGCGGCGGCCGGTCAGGTCGGTGCGGGCGTCGCGCCGGGCGCGGTTCTCGGCGGCGCACTTCGGGCAGAGCTGGTGGTAGAAGTAGTCGACCTCGACGTAGCGCTCCTTGCACACGTAGCAGGAGCGGGGCCGCTGGAGTATGCCGGCGATCTGCCCCTCGGCCACCCGCGAGGACGGCAGGATGCCCGCCGTCTCGTCGTCGACGCGCCGCGCCGAGCCCGTCGCGGTGGCCTCGGTGACCTTCCGGTCGTGCGCGGTCTTGGCGGCCCGGCGCTCCTGGCGGCGGCGCTGCTTGACCATGCGGTAGATGTGCGAGGTGGCCCGGCGCACCCTGACCGCGTCGGGGTGGTCGACCTCCAGCCGGTCCAGCTCCTCCAGCACGCTCAGACACACGGCGAGCCGCTCCGGGTCGATCCCGGGTCCGAACGCCTCCGCGGCCTTTTCGCCCGCCGCCTCCACGGCCTTTGCGTCCACCGTCTCCGCGGTTTTTGCCTCCGCCGCCTCCGCGGCTTTCGCGTCCGCCGTCTCCACGGTCGCGGACGCCGTCTCGACGGCCGTCTCGGCCACCTGGTCCGCGGTCACCGGCCCGTCGCCCGTCACCGTCATCGCGCTGCCGTTCCCTCTCCCTGCGCAGCGCTCCGACCGCGCCCGCCTTTGACCGGGGAATTCTACGGAGGCGCGCCCACGGGGCAAAACGGCGGCCGCCCACCGCTCGGGCGGCCGCCCGCCGCTCAGCGGTCGCAGACCGCCAGCAGCGTCTCCACCTCCGCCGACAGCGCCGCCGCCAGCCGGTCCAGGTCGGGCACCGCCTCGGCGTCGGCGACCAGCCCGTAGTGGACGTGGCCCCGGTAGGTGGAGACGGCGACCGCCAGGGACTGGCCGGGAGCGAGCGGCGCGAACGGGTAGACCGCGGTCACGGGATGGCCGCCGAGCCGCAGGCCGATGCCGGGCAGCGGGACGCTGGTGACGAGGATGTCGAACCAGAGGCGGGCGGCCTGGCCGACCAGGGGGCCGCCGAGGCGGTGGCCGAGGGCGGGGACGTGGTCGGCGAGGAGGGCGACGGCGCCCGCGCCGCGGTGCGGGCCGGCGTCCTTGTTGCGGTCCATGGCGGTGCGCACGGCGTTCAGGCGGCCGAGGGGGTCGGCCTCGCCGACGGGCAGCCGCATCAGGTAGCCGGAGAGCCGGTTGCCCTGCGGGTGGGCGGTGCGCGGGCGGCGCCGGGAGACGGGGATCAGCGCGCGGGGCGCCACGCCGTCGCTGCCGTCGCCGCGCGCGTCGAGCCAGCGGCGCAGCGCGCCGGCGACGACGGCGATGAGCACGTCGTTGACGGTGCCGCCGACGCTCTTGCGCACGCGGTGCACGTCGTCGAGGTCGAGGACGACGCCGGCGGTGCGGCGGGTGCCGGTGGCCGGGGCGGTGAGGGCCGGGGTGGGGCGGGCGGTGAGGGTGGACACGGCGAGGGAGGCGCCGATGTCGAGGGCCCGGCCCACGTCGGACACGGTGTCGCGCAGCAGGCCGGGCAGCCGGCGCAGGCCGGGCAGCAGACCGCGCGGCGGGTTTGCGGGGAGCGGCCGGGGGGCGGGCGTGTCCATGGGGTCCAGGACGGCGGCGGCGAGCGTGAGGGCCCGCAGGCCGTCGGCGAGGGCGTGGTGGAACTTGAACAGCACGGCGAACGACATCCCGTCCGCGCCGGGCAGCACGTGCGCCTCCCACGGCGGCCGGTTCCGCGCCAGCGGACGCTGCATCAGGCGCCCGGCGTCCGCGTGGAAGTCGCCGGTGGGGGCGTGCAGCCGGACGTGGTGCAGGGGGTCGAAGTCCGGGTCGGGTTCGCGGGCCGCGCCGCCGAAGACCATCGGCCGGCGCAGCAGGGAGGTCAGCGACGGCTCGGATCCCTTGGGCTGCCACACGTCCCGGATCCGCATGCGCAGGCCGGACACGCCGGCCGCGCGGGCGGCGAGCAGGTCGGCGGCGTGGGCACCGGCGGTGGGCGAGTGGGCCGCGAACACGCCGAGCGCGCCGAGGTGCATGGGGTGCTCGGGGGACTCGATGTGCCAGAACGCCAGATCGAGTGGTGCCAGCAGGTCAGCGGTCACGGGCTTGCCTCGCGTCGACGTCGGGGTGGGCCTGCAGTCAATCCCCGACGGGCGATCACGGTCAAGCACAACAGGGCTACTCTCGGTCAACGGCCGGTCAAGTCCCGCCCCTCGGCGAGGGGCGGGACCCGTGACCGCCCGGGGTCACCCGTATGTCACGTCAGCGCAGGTGGCGCCGCGTCCGGTGCCGTGCCCCAGGCCGACGGCCGTGGGCCGACCGTGAAGCGCAGCGTGTGCAGTGAGCGCAGCGCGTCCGTCGTCAGATACGTCCGGTCGTACGTCACCCCGTCGGCGCGCACGCCCTGCACGTACCGGTCGGTGGCGGAGGTTCCGGGTGCCGTGACGGTCAGCCGGCCGCCCGGGAAGTAGCGGCGGTCCAGCCTCAGGTCGACCCGGTCGAAGACGGGCGTGGACAGCCCCCAGGTGGCGTAGCCGGGCTGCACCGGGAAGATCCCGATCGACGACAGCACCATCCACGCGGACATGGTGCCGAGGTCGTCGTTGCCGGTCATGCCGGTCGGCGCGTCGGTGAACAGGGTCAGCGCCGCGTGCACCACGTCCGTGGTCTTCCACGGCTGCCCGGTGGACAGGTAGGTGTACGGCGCGATGAGGTCGGGTTCGTTCTGCGGGTTGTACTTGTCGGCGTTGTAGTAGTCGTACGGCCCGTTGACCCACACCTCGCGCGCGGTCTTCGCCGGGTCCTTCAGGAGCCGGTCGTAGGCGAAGAAGGCGTCCAGCCGGTCGTTGGTCGCCTGTTTGCCGCCGATGAGGTCGACCAGGCCGGGCAGGTCCTGCGGCACCAGCCACTGGTACTGCCAGGAGGTGCCCTCGTGGAAGCCGACGCTCTGCGCCGGGTCCGCCGGGCCGGTGAAGGCGCCGGAGGCGTCCCGGGCGCGGAAGAAGCCGGTGGAGGGGTCGAAGAGGGTGCGGTAGCTGCGGGCGCGTTCGGTGTAGCGGCGCGCGTCGTCCGGGTGGCCGAGGTCGCGGGCCATGCGCGCGAGCATCGCGTCCGACAGGGCGTACTCCAGGGTGGCGGAGGCGCCGTGGTCGTAGTCGGAGTCGCCGGGCTTGGTGTGCGGGCGGTTCTTGATGTACGGCACGAAGCCGCGCGCGAGGTAGTCCGGGGTGCCCTCCCGGCCCACGTAGGGCGAGTCGGCGGGCGGCACGCCGTCGGCGTTCTTCTTCAGCGCCCGGTACGCCCGCTCCTCCCAGCCCTTCAGCAGGCCCTGCTGGTAGGCGTTGGTGAGGAAGGGAGTGACCGGGTCGCCGGTCATGATGTTGGTCTCGACGGTGCCGTAGCCCCACTTGGGCAGCCAGCCGCCCTCCTCGTCGATCTTGATGACGGAGACGGCCATGTCCCGGGCCTCGCGCGGGGCGAGGAGGGACAGCAGCTGGGACTGGGTGCGGTAGGTGTCCCACAGGGACCAGTTCTGGTAGTACGTGAAGCCCCGCGCGCGGTGGGTCTTCTGGTCCCAGCCGGTGTAGCGGCCGTCGGCGTCGCTGCCGACGTTCGGCGCGAGGAACGACCGGTACAGCGAGGAGTAGAAGGTGCGGCGCAGGCCGTCGTCGCCGCCCCGCACGCGGACGGTCTCCAGGCGCCGCTCCCAGGCCTGCCGGGCGGCGCGGCGCACCCGGTCGAACGGCCGGCCGCCCTCGGCGCGCAGGTTGACCTCCGCGCCGTGGGCGTCGACGTAGGACAGGGCGGTGGTGGCCTCGACGGTGCGGTCCTTCGTGGTGTCGAAGCGGACGTAGGCGCCGTCGGTGCCGGTTCTCGCGCCGTCGGTGACGGTGCCGCCCTGCCAGGTGCCGTGGGCGGTGAAGGGCCGGTCGAAGCGGGTGAGGGTGTAGACGGTGTAGGGGCGGGTGTCACCGCAGAAGCCGCGGCCGGTGATGGCGGTGCGCACGGTGCGGTCGTCCACGATCTCGACGCGGGTGGCGACCTTGCGGTGCAGCGACTGGGCCGCGTTCAGCAGCACGTTCGCCTTGTCGGTGGCGGGGAAGGTGTAGCGCTGCACGCCGGTGCGGGCGGTCGCGGTGAGCTCGGCCTCGATGCCGCTCTTCAGGCCGACCCGGTAGTAGCCGGGGCTCGCCTCCTCGTCGTCGTGGCCGAACCCGGCCGCGTACTTCGCGTAGTCCGTCTGCGTGACATCCCCGGTGGTGGGCAGCACGGGCAGGTCGCCGCCGATGCCGCAGCCGACGCCGGAGAGGTGGACCAGGGAGAAGCCGCGGATGTGGTCGTGGGCGTAGTCGTAGCCGGTGTTGTGGCCGGTGTCCGGGGAAAGCTGGACCATGCCGAAGGGCACGGCCGCGCCGGGGTAGGTGTTGCCCTCGTTCTGGGTGCCGATGAACGGGTTGACCAGGTCGGTGAGGTGGCCGTCGGGCGGCTCGGCGGCCCGTGCGGCGGTGGCGGGGGCGGCCAGCACCGCGGACGCCACCAGCGCGGACGCCGTGCACAGGCGCAGACGCCGGATCCATCTCATACGGGAAGACCTCCGGAAGGAGTCGACATCGTTGTCGTGGGTGCCTGCAGGGTCGCAGCCATGATCAGGGCCGCGGGTCAGTCCGCCGCGCATCCGGCGGGCGTGGCCTGCGACGCGTCGCGGATCAGCGCCTGCTGAGCGGCCCTCACCCGGTCCGCGTCCGGCTTGAGGACGCGCCGGTCGTAGGTGAGCAGGCCGTTGAGTTCGCCCTCGACATCGCTGATCTGGGTGTAGACCGCGCCGTTGCCGCCACGGCAGGCCAGCTGCCGCACCTCGCCCAGCTTGGTGAGGTAGTCGTCGGTGTAGGCCGCCGGGTCGACGTCGACATACGACTGCTGCACCGGCCAGGCGTGGCCGGGCACCGCGAGGCCGAGGCCGCCGTACTCGCCGCTGACCAGGGCGCGTTGGCCGTCGGGGTGGGGCGGCAGGGCGGGGCTGGGGTAGCCGTGCTCGTCCATGATGTCGCCGGCGCCGCCGTCGCGGCCGAGGTTGAGCCCGGACATGCCGTTGACCAGCCGGATCGGGTCCCACTCCTTGGCCTGCCGGGCGATGCGGCCCTCGTCGTACTGGCCCCAGCCCTCGTTGAAGGTGATCCACATGACGATCGACGGGCTGCTCGCGTGCTCGTCGATCATCTCCTTCAGCTCGTGCTCGAACTCGGTGCGGGCCGCGGGCGAGGGGTCGACGCCGGCCGTCATGGCGGGCATGTCCTGCCACACCATCAGACCCAGCCGGTCGGCCCAGTAGTACCAGCGGTCCGGCTCGACCTTGATGTGCTTGCGGACGGCGTTGAAGCCGAGCTGCTTGTGCACCTTCAGGTCGTGGGCGAGGGCCTCGTCGGTGGGCGCGGTGTGCAGGCCGTCGGGCCAGAAGCCCTGATCGAGGGTGGCCATCATGAAGACGGGCTTGCCGTTGAGGAGGGTGCGCGGGGTGCCGCTCACCTTCTCCACGGCGACGGAGCGCAGGCCGAAGTAGCTGCCGACGCGGTCGGCGCCGACGCCGACCTTCAGGCCGTACAGGAACGGGTCGTCCGGCGACCACAGGTGCGGGTCCTTCAGGGTGAGGGTCAGCGGACCGCCGGTACGGCCGCGGGCGGTGGCCACCGCGCGGTGCCCGGCGTAGGCCGTGGCCTTCACCGGCAGGCCGGCGCGGACGCCGCGGGCCTCGACGGTGAGCGTGCCGCGGGCCGCGTCGGGGGTGAGCTTGAGGGAGTCGACGTGGTCGGGGGCGACCGGCTCCATCCACACCGTCTGCCAGATGCCGGAGGTGGGGGTGTACCAGATGCCGCTGGGGTCCAGGCGCTGCTTGCCCAGCGGCGGGTTCTCGCCGCCGGCGGCGTCGGTCGGGTCGTACACGCCGACGATCAGCTCCTGGGTGCGGCCGGGCTTGAGGGCATCGGTGACGTCGGCGCTGAACTTGTCGTAGCCGCCCTGGTGTCGGGCCACCTTCACGCCGTTGACGTACACCTCGGCCCGCCAG
Organism: Streptomyces echinoruber; assembly: GCF_014651135.1. Lineage (GTDB taxonomy): Bacteria > Actinomycetota > Actinomycetes > Streptomycetales > Streptomycetaceae > Streptomyces > Streptomyces echinoruber. Next base: position 41,925 of record NZ_BMWH01000006.1, on the reverse strand, counting down.
TCCACGGCGCCGAAGTTCAGCCGCAGCCGGCGGCCGGAGCCGATGTGCCAGTCGGCGGGGACGGTGAAGGTGCGCCGGTACCACATGCGGTCCTCGTGCCGTTCGAGGCCGGAGAGCTGGGACTCCACCGGGTAGGGCACGACGATGCGCTCGGACAGGGTGCGGCCGGTCGGGGGCCGCTCCCCCGCCGCCGCGGCGGCGAACTGCCAGCGGCCGTTGAGCGAGCGCCACTGACTGCGCGTCAACTGCGGCCGGGGGTACTCGGGCAGGGGGTGGTCCGGGTCCACCCGGTCGGCCCACCGGGTGCGCAGCTCGTGGGTGGAGTGGTTGGGACCGCTGCTCCAGAAGGCGTTGACAACGTTGCCGTCGCCAGCGGCGAGGCCGCCCTGCCCGTCATAGCGGACGTCCGCGGTGCCGGGGGCGGTGCCGGTCTTGTTGCCGACCACGGGCTCCTTCAGGGAGACCAGCAGGGAACGCGGGTCGGCGGGGTCCAGCTCGGCCGTGCCCAGCGGCCACTCGGCGCCGCCGATCACCGCCCGGAGGTGGTCGGTGAGGCCGGCCGGCGGGGCGGCGAGGCGGTGGGCGAAGTCGAGCCGCAGGGTGCGGCCGTCCCGGCCGACCTCGGTGGCGATCGCACCGTCGTAGTCGAAGCCGTCGGGGAGGCGGAACGCCGACTGCGGGACGGTCTGCTTGGTGCCGCCGGGCGGGGTCCAGCGCAGGTGGAAGTTGGAGCCGCCGTAGTGCTCGAAGTACTCGACCTTGATGTCGTAGGCCGTGCCGGCCGTCAACTCCACGGGCGGGGAGGTCTGTTCGACGTCCCAGTCGTCGACCCAGTGGTCGATGACCAGGCGGCCGCCGATCCACAGGCGGAAGCCGTTGTCGGCGCTGACGGCGAAGGTGTGCGGGCCGGTCCGCTCCGGCACGAGCCTGCCGGTCCAGCGGACGCTGACGTCGTCGGACCGCCCGGTGGCGAAGGCCAGGCGGGGTTCGAGATTGTCGAAGTCGAGCTGCGGGTCGAGGCCGGTGGCCTTCAGCTCGTGGAAGTCGAAGGCGCCGGGGGCGGACTGGGTGTAGTAGTCGCCCTTGAGGCCGTGGACCTCGGCCGGGTCGGCGTCGGCGGCGCTCGCGGAGGGTGCGGCGGTGAGTCCGGCGAGGCAGAGGGCCACGCCGAGCAGGAAGGCGAGCCGGTGTTTGAGGCGGGTGTGGCGCAAGGGTCCTCCTGAGGGCAGGAAGGGTCTGTCTTGCTGTGCCTGTGTGCTCGAGTGCGCCCGTAACAACGTTGTCATGGGCAGCAGTTGGCATCACACCATGGGAATCGCGCTCAGTCCAGGTACATGACAAACACGGAGGGGCGCAGAGGGCGCGAGGGGCCCGGCCGACGAGTTGTGCCGGGCCGGGGACGCCTTCCGCACCCCGCTTGGCCATGTGCCCGCGCACAACGCGCCGGGCACGGAGCATCCTCGGTCCGGCCCGGCCGGCGAGCCGCGCCGGACCGAGGAGGTCCTGATGCGGAGCCCCGGTCGGCGCCGTCGATGCGGGCGCCGGGCCGACGGCGTTGAGCTGACGAGGGCGGGCCGACGGCGCCGGGCGGACGAGGGCGGGCCGACGGCGCCGGGCGGACGAGGGCGGGCCGACGGCGCCGGGCGCGCCCTACACCACCCGCTGTCCCTTGCCCAGCGCGATCACCCCGCCCTTGGAGACGGTGTACAGCTCGGCGTCGCGTTCGGCGTTGACCCCGATCGTGGCGCCGGGCGGCACCTCGATGTTCTTGTCCAGGATCGCGCCGCGCACGATCGCGCCCCGCCCGATGTGCACGTTGTCGTGCAGCACCGAGCCCTGCACCACCGCGCCGGGGTCGACGACGACGCCCGGGGAGAGCACCGAGCGGGTGACCTGGCCGCGGATGAGGCAGCCGGAGCTGATGATCGACTCGCTGGCGATGCCGCCGGCGTTGAAGCGGGCCGGCGAGAGCTGGCTGGAGTGGGTGTAGATGGGCCAGCTGCGGTTGTAGAGGTTGAAGGCGGGGCGCTCGGCGATCAGGTCCATGTGCGCCTCGTAGTACGCGTCGATCGTTCCCACGTCACGCCAGTAGCCCTGGTCGCGACTGGTCTCGCCGGGCACGTGGTTTTCGCTGAAGTCGTACAGCTGCGCCTCGCCGCGGTCGGTGAGCTGCGGCAGGATCGATCCGCCCATGTCGTGCGCGGAGTCGTCGTCCTCCGCGTCCCGGTGCAGCGCCTCCACCAGCACCTTGGTGGTGAACAGGTAGTTGCCCATGGAGGCGAAGACGCAGTTCGGGTCGTCGGGCAGGCCGGGCGGGTCGGCGGGCTTCTCCAGGAACCCCTGGACGGTGCGGCCGTCGGAGCCGGGGCTGATGACGCCGAACTGGGACGACTCCTCGCGCGGCACCCGGATGCCGGCGACCGTGACGCCCGCGCCGGACTCGATGTGCTGCTGGAGCATCTGCCGCGGGTCCATGCGGTAGACGTGGTCGGCGCCGAAGACGGCCACGTAGTCGGGCTGCTCGTCGTAAATCAGGTTGAGGGACTGCAGGATCGCGTCGGCGCTGCCCAGGTACCAGCGCGGGCCGAGCCGCTGCTGCGCCGGGACCGGCGTGACGTAGTTGCCGAGCAGGCTGGACATGCGCCACGTGGTGGTGATGTGCCGGTCCAGCGAGTGCGACTTGTACTGGGTCAGCACGCAGATGCGCAGGATGTCGCCGTTGACGAGGTTGGACAGGACGAAGTCGACGAGGCGGTAGGTGCCGCCGAAGGTGACCGCGGGCTTCGCGCGGTCCGCGGTCAGGGGCATCAGGCGTTTGCCCTCTCCACCTGCGAGCACGATGCCGAGCACCGAAGGTCCACCACGACGCATGGCCGCTCCCCTCACGCCAGATGCCCCATGAATGCCCCGAGCCGGGCCGGTCAATCCTGTGTGACGATCTTCTCGTAGAGCCGGACCGTGCGCCGGGCCACCGCGTCCCAGCCGAACTCGCCCACCGCCCGCTCCCGGCCCGCCTCGCCCATCCGCCGGGCGGCCGCCGGATCGCCGAGCACCGTGTCGATCGCCCGCGCCAGGTTCGCCTCGAAGTCGTCGTCCAGCGGCACCAGCAGCCCCGTCTCGCCGTCCGCCACGACCTCCGGGATGCCGCCCACCCGGGAGGCCACGACCGGCGTGCCGCAGGCCATCGCCTCCAGGTTGACGATGCCGAGCGGCTCGTACACCGACGGGCAGACGAACAGGGCCGCGTGGGTGAGCAGCTGCACCACCTCCGAGCGCGGCAGCATCCGCGGGATCCAGTGCACGCCGTCGCGGACCCGGCTCAGCTCCGCGTGCAGCTCGCGGAACTCCCGGTCGATCTCCGGCGTGTCGGGGGCGCCGGCGCACAGCACCACCTGTGCCGCCGGATCGACGTCCCGCACCGCGCGCAGCAGGTGCGGCACGCCCTTCTGCCGGGTGATCCGGCCGACGAACAGTACGTACGGGCGGCCGGTGTCGATGCCCAGGCGGTCGAGGACGTCGGTGCCGTGGTCGGGCCGGTACAGGTCGGTGTCGATGCCGTTGTGCACGACGTGCACCTTCTCCGCGTCCAGCGCCGGGTAGCAGGAGAGGATGTCGTCGCGCATCGCGCCGGAGACGGCGATCACCGCGTCCGCGGCCTCGACGGCCGTGCGCTCGGCCCAGCTGGACAGCGCGTACCCGCCGCCGAGCTGCTCGGCCTTCCAGGGGCGCAGCGGCTCCAGGGAGTGCGCGGTCATCACGTGCGGCACGCCGTACAGCAGCTTGGCCAGGTGGCCGGCGAGGTTGGCGTACCAGGTGTGCGAGTGGACCAGCTCGCGGTCCTGCAGATCGGCGGCGATGGACAGGTCGACGGAGAAGGTGCGCAGCGCGTCGTTGGCGCCGTCCAGGACGGACCAGGGGCGGTGGCGTACGACGCCCTCGTCGCGGCCCTCGCCCCAGCAGTGCACCTCCAGGTCGACCAGCGGCCTCAGCTCGCGGGCCAGGAACTCGACGTGGACGCCGGCGCCGCCGTAGACGTCCGGCGGGTACTCCCGGCTCAGCAGTCCCACTCGCACCGTGCAACCCCCTGCTCTCAGTGGCCGGTCCCTTCATGGTCACCCGGACGGGGCGCGTGGGGAAGAGCGCGGCGGCCGTGGAAAGCAGCAGTCGCCGCAGACCCCGCCGCCCGGGACGCGGTAGTACAGGCAGCAGCTGCGGCGCCGGAGGGTTGTGCCGGGGGCCAGGAGGGCGGTGTCCGGGAGGCCGAGGGCCGAGGTTTCGGTGTCGTTCGGGGTTCCGGTGTCCGGGAGGTCGGGATCCGGGGTTTCGGTGCCGTTCGGGGTTTCCGTGTCGTCCGGGGTTCCGGTGTCCGGGACGCCGGTGAGGGTGCCGCGCAGCCGGGGGTGGCGCAGCAACTGCGCGATGAGGGCGCGGGTCCGCTCCCCGGCCTGCGCGCGGCCCGTCTCGCCGGCCCAGTGGTGCAGCCGGCGGGCCGCGCCCACGAGCGCCGAGGCCGCGTTGCCCCACAGCAGGCCGGGGGCGAGCCGGTGGCGGGCGCGCAGGGCGGTGGCGAGCGGGTCGAGGTGGGCGTCCAGCACGGTGGCGGCGAGCGTCGCGGGGTCCGCGGGCAGCGGGCGCACCTCGGTGAGCCACAGGTCGTCGGGGGCACCGGCGGCCGGATCCCAGCGCAGCAGGGCGGGATCGAGGTCGGGGAGGCTGCCGTACAGGGCGGCGCAGCCCAGCGCGACCGACCACAGCCGGGCGGCGAGCCCCTGATGGGCCACGGAGGCGGCGACCCGGAGCTCGGGCGTGCGCAGGGCGTCCGCGACCCGCCGGACACGGGCGGCCAGCGGATCGCGGTGGACATCCGGCGACAGGTCGCCGGACGTACGAGGACGCGACGGGTCATCGGCCGGGCGGTGGCGCGACGGATCGCCGGCCGGGCGGTGGCGCGACGGATCGCCGGCCGGGTCCGCGTAGGCCCGGGCCAGCGTCGGCAGGGGGCGGGGCGGGACTGCCGCCGTGCGCAGGAGAAAGAAGCCGCCGAGCGGGCGCAGCGCGGTGAGGCCGGGGTCCAGGTTCAGGTCCAGGTCCACGACGAGCAGTAGTAGCAGAAGCGGGACGGGGAACCCGCAGGGGAAGCCCGCAGGGGATGTCCACCCGGCGTCGCCCACCCTGGGGATGACGACACCGTTGGCGTACTCCATCCGGAGTAGCACGGAGTGCGTGCTCAGGGACGACGACGGGAAGAACGGGACGAGGCAGGGTGTTGGGCATGGAAAGCCACCGTTCGCCGCGTCGGGCCCCGCGCCCCCGCCTGCCGCAGAGGAGCAGCCGATGAGCGCCCTCGCGCTGTCCGTGCTGCTGTCGCTCGTGTCCGCGGTCGCCTACGCGGGCGGAGCGATCGTGCAGGAGCGTGTCGCGGTGACCGGCTCCGGCACCGCGTACGCGGCGCTGCGCCGGCCCGGCTGGTGGGGCGCGGTCGCGCTCAACGGCCTGGGCGGCCTGCTGCACGTGGTGGCGCTGGCCTGCGGTCCGCTCAGCCTGGTGCAGCCGCTGGGCGCGCTGACCATCGTCTTCGCGCTGCCCATGGCGGCGCTGTTCGTGGGCCGGCGGGCCGGGGCGGTCGCCTGGCGCGGTGCCCTGATGGCGACGGTGGGTCTCGCGGGTCTGCTCTCCCTGGTCGGTTCCTCGCCCGCGCAGTCGCCGAGCACGGCCGAGCGGCTGCTGCTCGCCCTGGTCACCGGCGGTGCCGTGGCGGCGCTCACGGCGGCGGGCGGGGCGGCCCACCGGCATCCGGCGGTGCGCAGCGGGCTGCTCGCCACCGCCTCCGGCATCGCCTTCGGCATGTCGTCCGTGTTCACCAAGACCGTCGCGGTCGACGTCACCGACGGCGGCGTGCGCGGGGACCTGCCGTCGGTGGCGGCGATAGCGGTGTTCGCCACGGCCGGCCTGCTGCTGTCGCAGGCCGCCTACCGGGGCGGCGGCCTGGCGGCGCCGCTGGCCACGCTGACGGTGGTCAACCCGGTGGCGGCGGCCGCGGTCGGCCTCACCGTGTTCGGCGAGACCTTCCGCCACGGCACCGCGGGCACCGTCCTGGCCCTCGGCTGCGGAGTGGTCGCGGCCGGCGGACTGATCCTGCTGACGACGGAGCGGATGCAGGAGCACGAGCAGGAGCACGAATGCGGGCACGGACGCGAACGCGGGCACGGGCGGCAGGAGGCCGGCTCCGGCGGCCCTCGGGCGGCGGAGCCGGCGGCGCGGGACGCGGTCGCCGCCGACGCCGGGCACGACGCCGTCGACACCGGCGACGCTGTGTACGGCGCCGGGCGGCCGTCCGCGTACGGCGCCGGGCGGCCGTCCGCGGAGAGTATCCCCGCCGGCGCGTACGGCGTCGGGTCGTGCGGCGCCTGGTTCTGGTACGGCGGTCCTAGCCTGCCGGTGCCCGTCCCGGAGCGGGACCGGCCGCGTGCGGTCAGATCCTGACGCCGCCGGCGCGCAGGTAGGCGAGCGGATCGATGTCCGTGCCGAAGCCGGGCCCGGTGCGCACCTCGAAGTGCAGGTGGGGCCCGGTGACGTTGCCGGTGGAGCCGGAGCGGCCGATGCGCTGCCCGGCGGTGACCGCCTGCCCGGCCTTCACGGAGATCGCCGACAGGTGCGCGTACTGGGTGTAGCGGCCGTCGGCGTGCCGGATCACCACCTGGTAGCCGTACGAGCCGCCCCAGCCGGCGGTGACGACCCGGCCGGCCCCGGCCGCCCTGACGGAGGTGCCGGTGGGCACCGGGAAGTCCACGCCGGTGTGGTAGCCCTTCGACCAGTGCGACCCGGCGGCCCGGTACGGCGTGCCCACGGACGCGGTGACGGGCGCGACCAGGGTGTGCGCGGCGCTGCCGCGGGAGGTCTTCTCGTGGGAGGTCTTCTCACGGGAGGTCTTCTCGGGGGAGCGGGACGCGGACGTGCTGCGGTGCGGGGCGGACGGTTCGCCCCTGTCCCTACCCCTGTCCTTGGCCTTGTCCTTGGCCTTCTTCGCGGTCTTGCCGGTGTCGAGGGTGAGCCGCTGGCCCGGCAGAATGAGGTTCGGGTCGGCGCCGACGGTGGCCCGGTTGGCCGCGTACAACTGCCGCCAGCCGCCGCTGACGTGCTGCCGGCCGGCGATGCCGGAGAGGGTGTCGCCCTGCACGACGGTGTACATCTCGGACCTGCCCGCCCGGGACTGGGGCGTGGTCTGCGGCTGCACGTCGCGCACCGAGTCGCGGGTGCTGCGGACACTGCGGATGCTGTGGGTGCCGTGGGTGCTGTCGGCGGCGATCCGGGAGGCGTCGCCGTCCGGGTGGACGCCGGGGCCGGGGCCGCCGCGGGTGAGTCCGGCGCGCACGGAGCACACCGGCCAGGCACCGGGGCCCTGGCCGTCGAGGACCTTCTCCGCCACGGCGATCTGCTGGTCGCGGGTGGCCAGGTCGGCGCGCGGCGCGTAGCGGATGCCGCCGTAGGCCGCCCAGGTGGACTGGGTGAACTGCAGCCCGCCGTAGTAGCCGTTGCCGGTGTTGACGTGCCAATTGCCGCTCGACTCGCAGGCGGCGACCTTGGCCCACGTGCCCGCGTCGGCGGCGTGGGCCGCGCCGGCACCGATGAGCGGCAGCGCCATGCCGGCGCCGCCCGCCGTGACGGTGAGCGAGGCGCGGTTGATCCTGTTCGGCTGGTACCGGCGGTGCCGTCCGCGTACGGCCATGGGACCCCCTCGACATGCGTCAGGAGCGGCAAAAGTAAGCGCCGCCAACCGGCCGCGGCAAGACGGCAATCGGCCGCCGGACGCGCCAAGTGGCCGGTATTCGCCGCCCGTTGCCGACGCGACGGCGGCGGCCGCGTACCGTACGCCGCCGTTCCTTCCGCGTCTCTTTCCCCGTCTCTTTCCGCGCCTCTTCCGTGTCCCCCGCCTCTCCCTCTCGCTTCTCTTTCCGCGCCCTTCGTGAGTACGGCGGGGGTCCCGGTGCGTATCTGCCTGCGCGGCACCGTGCGCCCCCGGGCGTGCGGGCGGCGTACCGGCACGTCAGGATGGGCCGTGCGCACGGTCGTGCCGGTCCACCACCGGGACGCCGGCCGCGACGATACTGGCGGGCACGAGCGGAACCACCCCTACCGAGGTCACCAGGTCTCTCCGACCTTTCGGGAACGTCTTAGGAGCCACACCTCATGAGCAAGTCAGCGCAGATCGGCGTCACGGGTCTCGCGGTCATGGGCCGCAACCTCGCCCGCAACTTCGCGCGCAACGGCTACACCGTCGCGGTGCACAACCGCACGGCGTCCCGGACGCACGCGCTGGTCGAGGAGTTCGGCGGCGAGGGCGACTTCGTCGCCTGCGAGACCGCGAAGGAGTTCGTGGCGGCGCTGGAGCGGCCCCGCCGCCTGGTCGTCATGGTGAAGGCCGGCGAACCGACCGACGCGGTGATCCAGGAGTTCGCGCCGCTGCTGGAGCCCGGCGACATGATCATCGACGGCGGCAACGCGCACTTCGCCGACACCCGGCGCCGGGAGCGCGAACTGCGCGAGCGGGGCATCCACTTCGTCGGCACCGGTATCTCGGGAGGCGAGGAGGGCGCCCTGCACGGCCCGTCGATCATGCCGGGCGGCTCGCCGGAGTCGTACGAGTCCCTCGGCCCGATGCTGGAGAAGATCTCCGCGAAGGCGGCGGACGGCTCGCCCTGCGTGACGCACGTCGGCCCGGACGGCGCCGGGCACTTCGTGAAGATGGTGCACAACGGCATCGAATACGCCGACATGCAGCTGATCGGCGAGGCGTACCAGCTCCTGCGGGACGTCGCCGGCTACTCCCCCGCCGAGATCGCGGACATCTTCCGCACCTGGAACACCGGACGCCTGGACTCCTACCTGATCGAGATCACGGCCGAGGTGCTGTCGCACGTGGACGCCGCGACGGGCAGGCCGTTCGTGGACATCGTGGTGGACCAGGCCGAGCAGAAGGGCACCGGCCGCTGGACCGTGCAGATCGCGCTGGACCTCGGGGTCCCGGTGTCCGGGATCGCGGAGGCGGTCTTCGCCCGCTCGCTGTCGGGCCACGCCGCGCTGCGGGCGGCCTCGCGCTCCCTGGCGGGACCGAAGGCGTCCGCACTGGACAGGTCCGAGGCCGGGGCGTTCGCGGACCGGGTGGAGCAGGCGCTGTACGCGTCGAAGATCGTGTCGTACACGCAGGGCTTCCACGAGATCGCCGCGGGCAGCGAGGAGTACGGCTGGGACATCGACCTCGGCGCGGTCTCCTCGATCTGGCGGGGCGGCTGCATCATCCGCGCGGCCTTCCTGGACCGCATCCGCGCCGCCTACGACGCCCGGCCGGACCTGCCGAGCCTGCTGAGCGACGAGACCTTCGCCCAGGAGATCGCCGCCGCCCAGGACGACTGGCGCGAGGTGCTGGTCACCGCCACCCGCCAGGGTGTCCCCACGCCCGGTTTCGCGGCGGCCCTCGCCTACTACGACGCCCTGCGCGCCGAACGCCTGCCCGCCGCCCTCACCCAGGGCCAGCGGGACTTCTTCGGCGCGCACACCTACCGGCGCGTCGACCGGGACGGCTCGTTCCACACGCTGTGGGGCGGCGACCGGTCCGAGGTGGAGGCCTGAGCCTGAGCCTGAGCTTTTAGGAGCTTTCCTGGGCTTTTGGGAGCTTTACGGAACGGCACCGTGAACGGGCGACGGGCGGCCGACGGGTCGCCCGCCGCCCGTTCCGTGCTCCGGCCGCCCGTTCCGTGTCCGGCCGCCCGTTCCGTGTCCGGCCGCCCGTTCCGTGTCCGGCCGCCCGTTCCGTGTCCGGCCGCCCGTTCCGTGTCCGGCCGCCCGTTCCGGGGTCGGGCGGCCGGAGCACGGCGGCGGCCAGGTGGCCGGCCTCGTTCGGAGCGCGAGCGTCGGCAGCGGATCCGGCCGCGGTGACGTGCTGCGCGCTGTCAGGACGGCGGTGTGTGTCAGGACAGGGGCGGCCCCGGCTCCGGGTTCGGGACCGGTTCCGGGCCCGGTGGGATCGGGGACGGGGGCGGCTCCGGGACGGGACCGGGTTCCGGGGGTGGTCCCGGGGTGGGGCCGGGCTGCGGGGGCGCAGGGGTGGGCCCCGGCTGCGGCGGCGGCTCGGGAGCGGGGTCCGGCTGCGGGGTCGGGCCGGGCTCCGGCGTCGGCACCGGGTGGCGGGGATCCTCCGGGCCCGGCAGGGGCCCGGGAGGCGCGGGGTCGGGATACGGATTGGTCATGGCGTCCTCCGGCCAGTCTCGGTCGACGTCGGCTCTGGACTACTCCCCCGCCTACCCGAGGAGTGCGCGTACAGTCACTCCCCGGGGTTGCGGCCGGGGTCCGAGTGGTCGGCCGGGTGGCGGGGTCACAGGCTGCTTCCCATGCCCCCGTCCCCGCCTCGCCCCTCCCTGCCCCGCTTCCCCTATCCTCGCTCCGGTCCGCGCGACCGCCCGTGCCGCCGTCGGCGGCATGGGCGCAGGCGCGAGGGCGGGTCAGGCCGAGACGGCCTGCGGGCTGCGCCGCTGGTCGCTGCCCGGCACCGGTGCGGACGGATCGGCGCCCAAGGCGACGATCCGGTTGGCGGCGTCGACGTGCACGACCCGCGGCGTCAGCGTCCGCGCCTCGGCGTCGGTCACCTGGGCGTAGCTGATGATGATGACCAGGTCGCCGGGGTGCACGAGATGGGCGGCGGCCCCGTTGATGCCGATGACCCCCGACCCGCGCTCGCCCTCGATGACGTACGTCTCGAGCCGGGCGCCGTTGGTGATGTCGACGATGTGCACCAACTCCCCGGGCAGCAGGTCGGCCGCGTCCATCAGGTCCGCGTCGATGGTGACGGACCCGACGTAGTGCAGGTCGGCCTGGGTGACGGTGGCGCGGTGGATCTTCGACTTGAACATGGTTCGCAACATCGGAGCACTCCTGCAAGTAGGCTCCCTGCCTGCGTTTTTGCAGGTCAAGGGCGGTTTCCGCACCTTACGGCGAGTCGCGCGTCCGGACAGCTTCCCCCAGGTTCTCCAGGACTCGTGCTGACCCGATGCCGACTTTCCTGACGGCGCGTCAGACCTCTCTGTGGGGTGCCCGGAGCCGTCACCGGCCCTGCGCCACCCCACCACGATCGGCGGCGCCAGCCTACGCAACGCACCCCGAAGACGCTCGTGACCATCGCCACAGCGGAACGCCCGGCCGTCCCGACGACAACCGAGCGCCGTCATGCGGTCCGGCCGGCCTTGACCACACCAGGACACACGCGCCTCATCTTCCGCGTCCAGTTGACAGCGACAGGGGCCTCAGGACATCGGACCCCTGCCATGACTCATGCGACGCGGAGCATATCGAGTCGGGAAACCGCTACATCGGGCGGTTTGCCCACTGGCACTGAGCAAGGTTTCTATGCCCTTTGAGCGGGCTTTGTTGGGAAACTCGCCACAGAGCTCCAAAGGGTCGCGACTATCGCAGCACCGTTTCTATGCCCTTTGAATGGGTGTTGCTGGGGAACGACGGGCGTTGCTGGGGAACGCTGACGCCCAGCGCCCTGCGCTGACGCCGCAAGCACGTTTCTATGCCCCTCAGCCGGGCGCTGCCCGGAAAACACCTTCAGAGGCGTCCAGCGACTCGGATTTCAACATCTGGTTTTCTATGCCCTTCAGTCGGACGTCATTCGAAAACTTTTCTCCAAATCCACCAGCCGCACCCCGCAACAACGATGCCCGTTGCGCAGGACCGTCCGCCACCCCCTCCCGCGCACAGTGATCTACATAACGATCTACATAACACAAGCCTCCTTGATGGACCTGACCTGCAGAGATGCCCTACGCGGAAACTGCCTCGAAACGCCGACCGGGAAGTACCCGGTAACGGAACATCGCAGCCGGCCTGACGCCTCGGGGGTCCGGGGGAAGCGGCCGCTGTCACCTCGGATGACCTCCGAACCCCCATCATCCCTCTCCCACCCTCTTCCACCAAGATTTCCCGGAACTGTCCGCTTCCCGGTATCCGTCCTGCTACGGTCACCGACCGGGATACGTACGGCATACGAGCGTCGGCCGGTGACCTGCACGGACACGGACCGGCGGCCTGCGGGGACGCGGGCGGAACAGCGCACACGGCAGGTGCGGCCGGTGTGCCGAGTGCGCGTCACTCGTTCCGTGCGGCGAGGGGGAGGGAACGGCGTTTGGCTTCGCGGAGGTTGGGCTGGCTGGTGCGGTTTCTGGCGTCCTCGCAGGGTCTGTTGACCATCGGGGCGTCGGTGGCGGCCGGGCTCGCGGTGGGACTGCTGCCGGATCTGGTGCAGGCCGTGCCCGGGGTCGGGGAGGACTGGTGGTGGCTGACGGCCGTCGCGGTGGTCGCCGTGGTGGTGTTCGCCGTCTGCGCCACGCTGCTGCACGGCAAGGAGGGGGTGGGGATCGTCCTGGTGGTGGGCGAGGACGGCTGGGACGTCACCCGGCTGGAGGCCATGCGGAGGAACGCCCTGGAGAGGCATGCGGGTTGCTTCACCGTCAACGTCTCCGAGCTGCTCGGTGAGGACGATCGTGAGGTCCGCGACCGCGTCCGGTTCGCCCACCGGGTCATGCAGGCCCGGCTGACGGAGGACGGCCAGTCGCACGAGGACGTCTCCCTCTATGTCACCGCCCGTCACCCCGACGCCTACTACCTCGGTGGTCTTCTGCGCGATCAGCGGCAGGCCCGCTTGAGTCTGATGATGCAGTCCCGCCGGGCCGGCGTCGGGATCGTCGAGGCCCTGCGGTTGCACAGCGACCTCGCCGATCCGCCGTCGCCTTCGCAGAAGGAGCTGCTGCGTGAGGTGCTGGTACGGGATCCGGTGACCGAGGGGCCGGAATGGGTGCCGTTCGAGCAGCCCGAGGGGGTCACGGCCCGGCGGATCGCCCTCGTCCTGCCGCTGGCCGGGCACATCGTGGGCACCCGGGAGAAGGCGCTGGCCGCCGCGCGCGACGGCCGTCACCCGGAGTACCGCTTCCCCCGTCAGAACAGCCCCGCCGACATCGACCGCAACCGCTGCGCCGGGGCCCTCGTCTTCGCCACCAGGCCGGGGGACGTCCCCGACCGGCGTGAGATCTACGAGGCGCTGATCCGGTACGTCAACGAGGAGTGGCGGCGGCAGATGGCCGAGGTACTCGAGGAGCAGGGCGACCCGTTACGCGGCTGGCTGTTCACCGACGGCCCCGTGGCGGTCGTCCTGGCCCTGGGCAACCTGCTGGGGCGGCAGACCGACCTGGTGCCCCACCAGCGGCCCGCCCGGGAGGGCACGGAAACGAGAACGAGGGTGGCCCGATGAGCCGCCCGGACAGCCGGGGCGGCAAGCGCGCCGACAACCGTACGGGCCGAGGCGCCCGCCCCGGTGGCGGCCGTGCCGGGGACGACCGGGCCGACGTCTTCATCAACCCGTACACCTTCGTCCCCTTCCCCGCCTTCCCCGACCCCGGCGACCGCCGCGCCCTCCGCGCCGCGCCCGCCGGACACGACCGGCTCGCGCCCGGCCGGTTCAGCGGCAGTGTCGAGGTCGAGCTGACGGCCCGCAGTCCGCTGCTGTTGCGGGGGATCAGGCCCGGTGAGGAGGGGACGTTCCCCCGGCGGCGGGACGCGGAGGGCCGGGCCGTGCCCTTTGTGCCCGGCTCGTCCCTCGCGGGCGCGGTGCGCTCGCTGCACGAGGCGCTCGCCGGAGGCTGTTTGAGGGTCTTCGACGCGGATTTCCGTCCCGGTTACCGCGACGTCGCACGCGACCGCAGGGGCTGGCGCCTGGCCCGTGTGGACGCCGTCGACCGGGACGGGCGCCCGACCAGGCTGAACGTCTGCGAGGCGGAGGAGGTCTGGGTCCCCGCCGAACTCCTCGCCCATGAGGACGTGCTGGGCAGCGCGGAGGCCGTGGTGACCGGGGCGACCGTGCACCTGGAGTCGAAGGGCGAGAAGGTCTCCTTCGGGAAGAACAACAACCTTCCCGTCTCGCGTTGGCAGCTCACCGACCAGGCGAAGGTCCGGCGCGGCGCGACCTGGGTGGTGCTGGTCACCGACAGCAACGCCCGGCCGGGCGAGCGCAGGAACAAGACGTACGGCTGGGTGTCCACCCGGTACTTCTGCGCGGTCGGCAAGCTCTCGGCGCGCAGCAGCGAAGTGCGGACCGGTCCGGACTGGGACCGGGTGTGGCAGCGGTTCCTGGATGCCGTCGACGGCACCGACGACATGCGCCGGGCCCGTCAGGAAGGGACCGCCTACGCCGAGAAGCCGGAGCCGGTGCCTGTCCACTTCCCTGCCCGGACCACCAAGAACCTCGGCCTGGAACCGAAACTCGTCGGCAGGCGCATCCCCGTCCGGCGGCGGCTCTTCGAAGGGCAGGTGGTCTGGGTCCGGCTGGGCAGGGCGGCCGGGAAGTCGAAGGAGTCCGGACTTCCCCTGGTGACCGTCGAGGACATCTCGCTGTCCCGGATTTGGCGCCACGCCGGCGGCGAGCACACCGCCGGGGAACGGGTGCCCGAGGTACTGCACCCGTGCCGGGACGCACGCGAACTGTGCCCCACCTGCCGGGTGTTCGGCTCCGCCGACACGGACGACCCTGCCGAGACGGACGACCCCGCCGACACGGACGGCCCTGCCGAGACGGACGACCCCGACCGCGCGCCGGCCCGGCAGCGGTCGTACGACGACGCGGCGGCCCGGCAGCGGTCGTACCGAGGGCATCTGCGGTTCTCGGACGGTCTGCTGGTGCGCGGGGACCGCGGAGCCGGCACAGGCGGTGAGTCCGGCGGCGGTGCCGTCGAACCCGTGGCCTACGCCCTCCCCCCGCTCTCCGCGCCTCGCCCCGGTGCCGGACAGTTCTACCTGACCAACCCCACGGGCAGGAAGGTGCCCGAACCCGAGCCGCAGGCCGACCCGTTGCGCGAGTGGGGATCCGCCCTGGACGCGCGCGAGCAGGGGAAGCGCCTCCTGCGCGGACGCAAGCAGTACTGGTTGACCGGCCGTCCCGGCCGCCGCCCGTACTTCCGTGCCACGGCGGACCGGCCCCAGGTCTTCCACGAGTTGTACGCCCAGGAAGACGGCCGCGAGAACCGGATGCTCACCCGCGCCGAGGCCGTCCCGGCCGGGGCCCGCTTCCGCTTCACCGTCCACTACGAGAACCTCGATCTCGCCGAACTCGGCGGCGTCCTGGCAGCCTTGGCCCCGCAGTACGCGCTCGGCGAACCCGGCGAGGACGACGGCACCCTCGGGTTCGCCCTCGGCGGCGGGCGCCCCCTCGGTTTCGGCACCTGTACCTCGCGGATCACCGCCCTGCGCGTGGAGAGCGCCCTCGGCCGGTACGCGGGAGTGGAGGAGGACACCGGGGAGGTGGAGCCGGAGCAGGCCGTCGCCGCGTTCGCACACGCGGTCCCCGACGCCGTACGCGCGACCTGGAAGGCCCTCCGCCACGCGCTGACCCTGGACCGGGCCGCCCCGCACCTGGTGTGGTACCCGCCCGCCGGAGAACTGCCCGAGCAGGACCCCCTTCCGCCCGGCAACCTCATGACCAGCTTCGAGTTCTGGAAGCAGAGCAGGGGTTTTCGCGGCGAACCGAAGCCCAAGGAGCCGGACAAGGAGGTGTACCACCCACTGCAGAGCCTGCCGCCCGTCACCGCCGCGCCGCGGGATCTGGGCCTGGACGTGGTACCGGACCCCGACCAGCGCAAGCAGGGCA
The DNA here is from genome assembly GCF_014651135.1 of Streptomyces echinoruber. Classification (GTDB taxonomy): domain Bacteria; phylum Actinomycetota; class Actinomycetes; order Streptomycetales; family Streptomycetaceae; genus Streptomyces; species Streptomyces echinoruber. The sequence continues at coordinate 26,237 of NZ_BMWH01000006.1, read as the reverse complement.
TGGAGCGGCTACGCAGAGCCGACGGCGGAGCCGACAGCGGAGTCGGCGACCGGAGCGAGGACAGCAACGGGAACCGGAACGGGGGACGACCGCGAGCATGACCGTCACCGGCGAAGAGCACGCCCGGCAGGAACAGCGGCCACCAGGCCCGCGGCATGCGGCGGACAGGACCCGCGCCCGGCTCGGCCACGCCCACGTCTACATCGACATCGGTTTCGTCCGCATCCAGCGCTACCTCGCCCGTACCGCCAAGCTGCGCGGGCGCCGCGCCGCCAGCGACCATCTGGCCCGCGCGACCGACAGCGAGGCGGTGGCCGCCGCGCTGCCTCCCGGCCTGGCCGGGCTGGCCGAGGCGAACCCGGAGGCGGGCCGGGCCGACGGTGTCATCAGCCTGCGTCTCGCCCCGCACGCCCCGCACGCCCCGGACTCCCTGGACGCACGCGACCGGCTCGTCCAGGACGTGATCGACGCGGTGTTCGCCGGGCTGCGGGAGGAGTTCCCCGGCGCGGAGCTGGAGGCGGTGTGGGGCACGGGCGAGTCGTATCTCGCGGCGCGGATGCGGGACATGGTTCCGCGGCAGGCGCGCGGCGAGGTCCGCGTCGAGCTGCCCGCACCCGCCGAGTTCCCGCTCGCCCAGCCCTGCCGACTCTGCCACACGGACCCGGCGGCCGGAACCGCCCAAGTGCCCGGCGAACGGCGTGAGCAGGCCGTCTGCCCGGACTGCGCGCGGCGTCTGGCCCACGACCGGCGGGCCCTGGCGCGCGAGCGGCGCGGTGACGGGGACGCCAGCGCCGAATCCCGGCTGCAGAAGGCGATCGGATGCGCGCCGGCCCCCGACACGCTTCAGGAACTGGCCGAACACACCCTGGACCTGGACCACACCCGGCAAGGTGCGGGGAAGGGTACGGGGGGCGGAGCCGCCAAGGGCGGCGGGAGCGGCGCGCACAGCCGGGACGGTGGCCCCCGCGGCACCCAGCTCGCCACCGTGTACATCGACGGCAACGCGGTCGGCGCCTTCTTCCGGGCGCTCGCATCGGCGGCCTCCGCCTCCGCCGAGCTGAGACGGGCGAAGGAGACGATCTCCGCCGAACTGGCCGAAGCCACCGTCATGGCTCTGCACCTGGCGACGGAGCAGGTGATGGAAGGGCCCGCAAGGACCGGCCCGCTGCTCGTGGTCCCGCATGTCGTGGGCGGTGACGACGTCCTGGTCAGTCTTCCCGCCGACCGGGCGTGGACGTTCACCCTCACCTATCTGGAGATGTTCCACGACCTGCTGGCGGAGACCACCGGGCCGGTCCTCCGGCTGCTTCCCGCCCCTCGCCCCGAGCCGCCCACCGCCTCCGCGGGGATCGTCTTCGCCCACAGCACGTACCCGATGAACCTCGTCGTCGACCTGGCCGAGGAACGGCTCACCCGCGCCAAACGGGCCACCAGCGGCGCGGCCTGCTCGGTCGACTTCGTGGACGTCACCGCCGACGGACCGCACGGCACCGCGGACCCGGCCCTGCCGCTCGCGGCCCTGGACGCGCGGACCCGCGCCGCGCTCGCCGCCCTCGCCCGCACTCCGGCCGCCCACCGCCGCGAACTGGCCGCCGCCGTACGCGCACACGGACCGTTGATCGCCGCCCGGACCGTCGGCGCACGGGTCGGACACCGGCAACTCGCCGACGCCTTCGACCTGTTCCTGCCCCCCGACGACACGGGCACCCACGACTTCCGCAGTTTCCCCGGCTCCTCCGGTTCCCTCGACTCCCCCGGCTCCCCGCCGCCCCTCATCTCCTTGTCCCACGCCCTGCGCATCGCCCGGTGGTGGCCGACTTCATGATCGTGACGCTCACCTTCCACAGCGCTTTCCGCGTCGGCACCGGTGATGCCGACGGCACCGCCCACGCCACCGTCGACCGCGACGACCCGGTGCCCGCCTCCTCCCTCAAGGGCCTGATGCGGGCCAGTGCCGAACGGCTGCTGCCGTACCGGCCCGAGGTCGTGGCGGCCGTGTTCGGCGCCCCCCGCCGCCCCTGCCCGTGGCACTGGAGCCCGGCCCGGTTCGACCGGTCGCCGGAGACGTACGGGCCGGAGACGTACAGGCAGGAGGCGTGCGGGCGGCAGACGTACGGGCAGGAACGGGAAGCAGACCAGGGCCGGGATCCGCAGGCGCAGGATCCGGGTCCCGACCCGGACGTCACCCCTCCCGTCACCCGCCGCGCCCGGGTCGGCCTCGATCCGGCCACCGGCACCGCCCTCGGCGACCACCTCGTGATCGCCGAGGAGATGTCCGCGGCCACCGCCCGTTTCACCGTCACCCGCGTCGGCCCGCTGCCTCTCGCCCCCGACGGCCGGCCCTGGCTCGGCCTGACCGAGGAGGACCACTTCGCCGTCCTCGCCTGCGCGGCGGCCGGCGTGCACGAGCTGGGCGCCGGACGCCGCCGCGGCCTGGGCTGGGTGAGCTGCGAAACCGCCGAGCCGCGCCTGGACGACGCCCTCCTCGCCCGCTTCGACCGCCTCGCCACCGCCCTGCCGGACGACGCCCCCGCGGACGGTGCCCCGATGGACGGTGCTCCGATGGACGGCACCCCCGCGGGCGGTGCTCCGGTGGACGATGCCCCTTCGAACGGCCGGGACACGACCGGCCGCGCCTCCGACTCCGCGCCGGACACGACCCCGGCGGAGGGAGCCCGATGAACACCCCGGCGAGCACCCACCCGTTCCCGGCGTTCCGGGTCTACGAGGCCACCGTGACCGCCCGCCAGCACCTGTCCCTGGGCACCCGCCCCGCCGGTACGGCCCCCCTCCGCACCCACCGGCACATCCCCGGTTCGGTGCTGCGCGGCGCGCTGGCCGCCGTATGGATCGCCGCCCACGGCACACCGGACCGGCTGCACACCTCCCACCCGCACCTGTACGACCGGTTCACCGAGCTGTTCGAGGGCGCGGTGCGCTACGAGCCGCTGTACGCGCCGGGCTGGGAGGCCGTGCCGATGTCCGTGCTGCGCTGCAAGTACCCGCGCGACGAGGCGTGCGCCGCCTGGGTCGAGGACGAGGCGTTCCCCACCCGCGGTGACGACCGCTGCCCGTCCTGCGGGGTGCCCGGCAGGCGTTCCAAGGGAACGGTCGAGTCCGTGCACGCGTCCGAGTCCGCCCGTGACCTGGTCGCCCAGAGAGTACGGCTCCAGCTCGACGACGCCACGGGCACAGCCGAGCGCGGCCTGCTCTTCACCCGGGAGGCGATCCGGCCGCGTACGGGGGACGGTGCTCCCCGCACCTTCACCGGCCGTGTCGTCGTCCCCGCCGGCCTCTCCCCCGACGCCCTGGCCTGGCTCACCGGCCCGGCCCGCCACCGGATCCACCTCGGCGGGCGGCGCGGCACCGGCGGCGGCGCCGACCTCACCCTGACCCCCGCCGCCACCGGCACCCCCACCGTCACCGGCCGCCGCCTCGCCCTCCGGCTGACCGCCCCCGCCCTGTTCACCGATTCCTCGGGGCTGCCCCTGACCGTGCCCGACACCGGCGGACTCGGCGAACTCCTCGGCGTCCCCGTCACCCTCGTGCGCTCCTGGACCCGGCACGAGCACGTCGGCGGCTGGCACGCCGCCGCCAACCTGCCCAAGCCCGTGGAACTCGCCGCCGGAGCGGGCAGCACCTACCTCCTCGAAGCCGCCGAACCTCCCGATCCCCGCCGCGTGGCCGCTCTCGCGGACCGGGGACTCGGACTGCGGCGCGCCGAGGGCTTCGGCGCTTTGACCGTGGCCACCACCGCCTGGCGGCCACCGGACACCCCGAAGGACCCGGGCGGCGCGCCGTCCGGGTTCACCGACGACGACCGGGTGCGGGCCGCCGCCCGGGCGCTCGCCGAGACCGGGCACGGCTGGTGGTTCGTGAACGAGCTGCGCGCCTACGTCACCGCCCGCGGCCAGGGCGCCGAGCGCAGCACCGCCCTCCTCGACCGTCCGCACCTGGCCGACCTGACGCCCGGTCAGCGCCGCACCGTCGAGGCCGTCCTGATGCGGCCGGACCACGAACTGCCGCTGCTCCGCCGCATCGTCGTCCACCTCGAAGCCCATGTACGGGCCGGCAGAGCGGGCCTGGACGGCACGGCCGACGGAGGCGACAGCAGTGCCACGGCCCCCGCGGGAGACGACCGGTGATCATCAGCCTGTACCAGCTCACCCTCACCCTCGACACCCCCGGCGCCGTCAGCGCTCCCGAGAGCCGGGCCGCGGGCGGCGGCGGGGACGACGCCCTGCCCGTGGCCCGCGACCACGAGGGGCGGCCCGCCGTACCCGCCACCTCGCTGGCGGGCTCGCTCAGGGCTCATGCGGCGGCCGGAGGAGTGGACGTGCTGTTCCTCTTCGGCGGCACCCGCAAGGAACCCGACCCGGAGGACCCCCGGCGCGAACGCACCGTCCCCGTGGCCTCGCCCGTACGCTTCCTCGGCACCCGCACCGAGCTGCCGCGCAGCGCGCCGACGACCCTGCACCGCACCCGCAACGCCATCGACCGCCGCCGCGCGGCCCCCGCCCCGAACGCTCTGTTCACCCGCGAACTCCTCCCGCCCGGCACCGAGATCACGGTCTGGCTCCGTCTCGACGCCGACCCGGTCGCCCCCGGCACTCCGGCGAAGGAACGAACCGAGGCCCACGAGCGAGCCGACCGGGCCGCCAAGAAGCGTGCCGAGACCCTGGAGCGCATCCTGGCCACCTGGCGTCCGGTCGTCGGGGGCTCCCGCGGCACCGGCCACGGCCGCGGCCGGCTCACCGCCGTACGCCGCCGCACGCTCGACCTCACCGACCCGGCCGACCGCCGCCGCTGGCTGCTGAAGGGCGGCCCGAGCCTCTTCGACGACGCCGACGACATCACACAGGCCGTCCTCGGAGACCGGGCCGCGGAGAGAGAGGCCGCGGAGAGAGAGGCCGCGGAGGGAACAGGCGGCGAGGCGACGGAGCGGGCGGGGAAAGGCACGCACGCGGCGCAGGCCGGTGCCGAAGACCCGCTCCTGCTGGGCCGCGTCCTCGCCTTCGATGTCGTCGACGCCCTGCACATCGGCACCGGCCGCACGGCCGAGGAGACCGAAGCCGCCGGTGACGGCCGACGCGGCACCAAGCGGTTCCTGCTCCACCGGGACCACGCCGGCCGCCCCGTCGTGCCCGGCTCCACCTGGAAGGGGCTGCTGCGCACGCGATGCGAGTTCATCCTCCGCAGCCTCGGCGAGGACGCCTGCGCTCCGCTGTCCCCATGGACGGCACGGGCAGCCGACACGGCTGACGCCACCGACACGGCCGGCGCGACCGGCACAACCAGTGCGGCAGGCGCGGACGGCGCGACCGGCGCGGCGGAAACACCGAATGCGGCCGGGTGCGACACCTGCCGCGTCTGCCATGCCTTCGGACACACCGGACGGCGCGGACGCCTCGTCTTCCTCGACTCCCCCCTGCTCGCCCCCGACACCCCGGGTTCCGGCGCCCCCGGCCCCGCGCAGGTCACCAGCCGCAACCACGTCGCCCTCGACCGCGTCACCTCGGGCGCCGCCGACGGGGCGCTCTACACCCACGAGGTGGTCGAGGAGGCACGCGTCGAGCTGCGGATCCTCGACGAACCGCCGTCCCCGGCGGACGCCTCGCCGCCGGACCCGCTGTTCCTGGACGTCCTCCACCTCGCCCTGTACGACCTGCACACCGGGGCGCTCGGCGTCGGCCACGCCACCACCCGCGGCTACGGCACCCTGCGCGGCGCCGAGAACGACGGCGGCGCCACGAGCCCGTCACGGGCGTCCACCGCGCAGTACCTGGAGTCCGCCGCCCACGAGGCACGCGCCCGCATCGGCCAGGCCCTGTCCTCCCCGTCCTCGTCCTCCCTGTCCTCGTCCTCCCTGTCCTCGTCCTCCCTGTCCTCGTCCTCCCCGTCCTCCCCGTCCTCCCCGTCCTCGGAGGCCGCCGTATGAGCCGCACGAGTTCCCCGACACGCTCCGCACCGCCGCCCACCGTCCGGACGGCCTGGATGCGCCTGCACCGCCTCGGCCCCCTTTCCTGGCCCGCCCTGCGCGCCCTGCTGACCGCGGACTCCTCATACGCCGGGGCCCACTGCGCCTGGTCCGACCTGCACGGATTCCACCTCCAGCCCGCGACCGCCCTGCCCGCGCGGCCGCCTGCCGCCACCCACCTGTGGGCCTGGGCCGGCGGATGGGCACTCCGCGCCCGCCTCGACGACGGCCGCGCCCTGACCGCCGTACTGCGCCCCGAACCCGGCGACGCCCCACCCGACGACGCCCCACCCGGCGACGGGGGCCGCCCCGGGAGCGGACCGGTCCGGGTCCACGTCCGTATCCGTCCCGGTCTGCCCTGGCAGCCCGACGACCATCAAGTGGGCCGCCCCGACCACGATCTCCCCACTCCCCGCATCCAGCTTCTGGAACTCACCGGCGCCACACCCGCCACCTTCGTCGGCGAACGCCCAGAGCCGTCCGCCCCCACCCGAGGGGCGATGCCCTGATGCCCTCCCGCTGGACCCTCGTACTGGAGGCGGACCGGCCCGACGCCGAACGCCCCGTCCCGCCCAGGCAGTTGCACGGCCTCGCCGCCTCACTCCTCGAACACGCGGGCACCGACCACCGCGCCCAGGACAAGCCCTACACGGTTTCCCCGCTCATGGCCGCCCCGGCGCGCAGCCACGCGCCGCACGGCAGGGCCACGACCGCCGTACTGCGCCTCGGCTGGCTCCCCGACACCCCACGCCCCGACCTGACCCGGCTGACCGGAACCCGCATCCGGCTGGGCGCGCAGTTCTTCACGGTCGCCTCGGCGCACGAGGACCTCATGCCGTACGCGGCACTCGTCCGGGTACCGCCCGCCGAACGAGCCGTCCTGGACTTCCGCTCGGTCACCTACTTCTCCCGCAACGGCCGCTGGCACCCCCTGCCCGACCCCGTGCTGCTGTACGGGGGCCTGATCCGGCGCTGGAACCTCTTCGCCCCACCACAGGCACGACTGACGGACGTGGAGGAAAAAGAACTGCTCGGGACCGTGGCCCTCTCCGCCCACGACATCTCCTCCAGCCCTGTGAGCCCCGCCTCCGGCACCCGGATCGGCTTCACCGGCACAGCGGTCTTCCGGCTTCTCGACCAGCACGGGCCAAGTCCACGGGCATGGCAACTCTTCACCGCACTCTCACTGTTCGCCATGGCCGCGGGCGTCGGCGCCCAGACCACCCACGGCCTGGGGACGGTGGAGGTGACCCTGCAGTGACCTCCCCTCCGGCCGAGCGTCACCGCCCTCACGCCGAGACCGGCCGTACGGCCACTTTCCGCGCGCGGTGTTTACGCAGGTCACGACACCCGACGAGACGGATGCGGCTCACGTCACAGCCCGGCAGGCCGCCTCCACGCCCGTTCCGCGCAACGGACATCGTCACCGCAGGTGGAAGAGGGTAGGATCCGCCGAGGGTTTCCAAACAACGCCCGCCCAAAGGGTATAGAAACCGGATGAGGAGTGCCGCCAGTAAGAAGCCCACCGTTTCCAAACAACGCCCGCTCAAAGGGCATAGAAACCCCTCGCGCACGAGGTACACCGTGAGCGACCGCACGTGTTTCCCGAACAACGCCCGGCCAAAGGGCATAGAAACTTCTACCGCCGAGTGCGTGACGCCTTTCCTGCTACATACTCGTTGAAGCAAGTCGGCAGTCTTCGCCTGTGAGTTGGGGGAGCCGGTTGGACGGGCAAAGCGGAGATGTCCAAGGACGGGTGCAGCCGCCGGAGGAGCCCGAGCCGGGGTCGTCCGCGGCCACGGCCCCGGACGACCCACCTGGGGACGGGGATTCCAGCGAACCGGATCCGGACCTCGGCGGCGAGCCGGGAGAAGGCGACGGGCCGGGCGGGTCAGGCAGGCCAGAAGGGTCGGGCGAACCGGGCGGGCCTGACGAACCAGACGGGCCGGGGCGGAATCGGAATGACGGGCGCCGAAGCGCGCCCGATGAGGACGGCGCGGCGGGGGATCCGCAGACGTCGCGAACGGGCGGCGGACAGGGCGGCAGAAGGATCTCGTGGGAGCGCGCGGGTGTCATCGTCGGCGTTCTGGCCCTGCTGGCGGGCATGGCGGCCTGGCTGCTGCCGAACCCGACGCGCACCGTGTGCGGCCTGAGCGGCCATCGTTTCCCCGGCTGCAACGACGTGCCCGACGCGTATCTGGGCACCTGGCGGGGGCGCGTGACGATGACGCTGGGCGGCGAGAGCGGGACCGACGCGGTGACGATCCACCGGGCCTCGGTCGGCGAGGGAAAAGCCGCGGACCAGCGCGCGGTCGACTGGAGACGCGACGGCCAGGGGCGTGACCGGGGGTGCTCGCGCGAGTGGCGGCTGAAGTCCGTCCGGGACGATCGCATGACCTTCGAGGTGACGGAGACGCACCCCAACGATCCGACGGCCGGCACCGCCGAAGAGGGCTGCCTGCCCGATGTCACGGTGGAGGTCCGGCTCGTCGAGAACGACACGATCACGATCACCGGGTATGCGGGCGCGTCGTCGAATTCGCTCGTCGCTCTCCCCGGGATGGCTCTCTACCAGGGAACTCTCCATCGCGTCGACGCCGCCGACTGACTTGGCGGACGGCCGGGTTCGACTGCTTGCCGCTTCCGGGGCGGGGGCGGTCCGCGGTGGCGACCCGGGCGGGGCGGTCCGCGGTGGCGACCCGGGCGGGGCGGTCCGCGGTGGCGACCCGGGTGGCGCGCCTCTTCCACCGCCTGGGACCGGCCTGTCCATCGCCTGAAACCGGCCGGCCCACCGATGGGACCAGTCGGCCCACCGCCTGAAGACCGGCCGGCCCGGTGCAGCGGCGGTCAGGTGCGGCGTGCGGCCCAGACGGTGCGCTCGGTGCGCACGGTCAGGTCGCCGCGGCGCAGGATGCTGTGCGGGCTGTCGGTGTCGAGCAGGTGGTTCAGAGCGGTCAGGTCCTCGGCCGTCAGGGCGGGGGCGACGCTGCCGCGCATGCGGCGCAGGCTGCCGAGTGCGTAGCGGCCCACCGCGTCGGTGCGGGACGGGCCGGCGTCGACCACGACGGTGCGTTCGTCCTCGACGGTGAAACCGGCTGCGGTCAGCAGGGAACCCCAGTCGGCGCCGCGGTGGGGTACGTGCTCGGCGTGGTGGCGGTCGAGGACGGCGTGGCAGCGCTCCTCGAGACCGGGCGCGTTTTCCGGGGCGTTCTTCGGCAGGAACCGGGGGAAGCCGGCCAACTCGACGACGGCGAACAGCCCGTCCGGTGCCAGCAGGTCGTGGACCTGGCGCAGGGTGCGGCCGGGGTCGGCCATGTGGTGCAGGGAGGCCGACGCCCAGACCAGCTCCGGTGTGCCGAGCTCGGGCCACGTGCTCGCGTCGAGGTCGGCCTGCACGATGCGCACGCGGTCGGCGACTTCGGCCGCCGCCGCCTTCTCCCGCAGGCGGTGCAGGTGGGCGGTCGAGGAGTCGACGGCGGTCACCTCCGCCGCGGGAAAGCGCCGGAGCAGAGCCAGGGTGCCGGCCCCGGTCCCGCAGCCCAGGTCCACGATGCGGCGGGGAGCGGTTCGGACGGGAAGCCAGGCGGTGATGGACGCGGTGTGCTCGGCGAGCACGTCCGCGTCCAGGTCGAGGATCTCCACCTGGTCGGTCGCGTCGTGTTCGAGGGCGTGCCGGTGGGTTCGGTGAGCGCCGTGGGGCGCCGGGTGCGGGGTGGGGTGGGTCATGCGCTCACGCTAAGCGGGCCGGGCACGCGCGGCCCGGCGGGTTTCGGAACGCGCAAGACGATGACCGGTGGGGTTGCGCGGGACGCAAACGGGGTTCACCGCGACGGGCGGTTCATCCCGTCAGCGTCCTGACGGGCGGTTCGTCCCGTCAGTGCCCTCGTCGCGCTGGTGGCCGCGGCGGGCGTCGCGGTCGTAGATGCCGAGGATCTCGCAGGGTCCGCCCTCGGCGCCGATGGCGTGCGGGAGCATCGTGGGGAACTCCGCCGCCTGGTGGGTCTCGATCCGGAAACGCCGGTTGCCCAGCAGCAGGACCGCGGTGCCGGAGAGGACGACGAGCCATTCGCGGCCCGGGTGGGCCCGCATGCGCGCGGGGTTGTCGGGCGGCGGTTCGGTCATGCGCCGGCGTACGACGGTCATGCCGGGCTCCGCCTTGACGGGCCAGCGCATCAGCCCGTGGGCGCGGTCGATCGTCGGGTGGGAGACGACGTCGTCCGCGGCGGTCTCGACCAGTTGGTCGAGGGAGGTGTCCAGGGCGCGGGCGAGGGTGACGAGCTGGTCCAGGGCCAGGCGGCGCCGGCCGTTCTCGATGCGGCTGAGCGTGGACGGGCTGATCCGGGCGCGGGCGGCCAGCTCCTCCAGGGACCAGCCCTGGGCCACGCGCAGGGCGCGGATGCGTTTGCGTACCAGGCTGTCCAGCTCACCACCGTCTTGCGCCATGAGCAGCATCGTATGCCCCAGAGGCAAGGCATGATCACGGAGGACCGCGCCGCCCCCGCGCGGCGGCTGTCGGCCGTCGGCCGGATACCGGGGCGCCGGACGCTCCGGGCGCCGTCCCCGCGCGGCGGCCGGGACGGGCGTCCTGCGGGTGTCAGGGGCGGGTGCGGGTGCTCCTGCGCGGGCCGTTGTACTCGGCGTCGGTGACGTGGTCGAGCCAGGAGACGTCGTCGGTCTCCCACAGCGCGAGGTGGACCATGAACCGATCGGGGGCGGCGCCGTGCCGGTGCTCCTCGCCCGGGGTGTCCAGATCACGTCGCCGGGGTGGGCCTGGAGGATGTCGCCTCCGCGGGACTGGATCAGGGCGATGCCCTCGGCGATGCAGAGGGCCTGCCCCAGTCCGTGGGAGTGCCAGGCGGTGCGGGCGCCGGGCGCGAAGCGCACCAGGTTGGCCCGGGCCCGGGAGGGTTCCTCGCCCCGGTGGATCACATCGGCCCAGGCGTCGCCGGTGAACCACTCCTCGGGCAGCTTCACGGTGGGCGGCTGCTGGACGATCTCCATCTGGGTCTCCTTGCTGGGGGTGGGGCGTGCCGTTCGGGGCCACGCACGCGGCGCCGTGCGGGTTGTCGCGCCGGTGGGTGGCGGCGCCGGGCCCGTGGGGCCGGGTCGTCCCCGGGCAGCCCCCGTCCAGCTGCGCCGCGACTTCCGGCCGCCCGCCGCCCGGCGCGTCGCCCGCGCCCGGCTGTACGCGACGGCACTCGGCCTGTACGAGGCCCACGTCAACGGCCGGCGCGTCGGCACCGACCGGCTCGCCCCCGGCTGGACCGACTACCGCAAGCGCGTCCCGTACCGGACCCACGACGTCACCGACCTGCTGCGGCCCGGCGCCAACGCGATCGGCATGCTCCTCGCGCCCGGCTGGTACGCCGGCAGCGTCGGCAGGTTCGGCCCGCACCAGTATGGTGAACAGCCCTTACTGCTGGCCCAGTTAAAGGTCACCTACACCGACAGCGGCACCGACACCGTCACCACCGGACCCGACTGGCGCTGCGTCACCGGCCCGTCCAGAGCGCGGACCTGCTGATGGGCGAGGAGTACGACGCCCGGCTCGAGACCCCCGGCTGGAGTTCGCCCGGTTTCGACGCTCCGCGTGGCGGCCCGCCGTCGCCGCCCCGGCCGCCACCGCCTCCGTGGCGGTGGCGGCCCAGACCGACGCGCCGGTCCGCGTCGCGCAGGAGCCGGCCCCCGTCGAGGTCACCGAGCCGGCTCCCGGCGTGTTCGCTTCGGCCTGGGCCAGAACATGGTCGGATCGGTCCGCCTGCGGATCTCCGGGGGTCAGGCCGGGCAGACGGTGCGGCTGGGGCGACGCCGGGGTCACCGTGCCGTGGAACCTGTACCGGGCGTCCGGGGACCGGCAGGTGCTGGAGCAGAGTTTCCCCGCCATGCGGGCGTGGCCGGATTATCTGGAGAAGCACAGCACGGGGTACCTGCGGCCCGCCGAGGGCTACGGCGACTGGCTCAACGTCTCCGACGAGACCCCCAAGGACGTCGTCGCCACCGCCTGCTTCGCCCGCAGCGCGGACCTCGTCGCCCGGGCCGCCCGCGCGCTGGGCGAGGACCCGCGGCCGTACGAGACGCTGTCGGCCAGGGTCCGGGAGGCGTTCGCCGAGGCGTACGTCTCCGCCGACGGCCGGATCAAGGGCGACACCCAGACCGCCTACGTGCCGGCGCTGTCGTTCGGCCTGCTGCCCGAGGACGGCGGCGTGCGCCGGGCCGCCGCCGACCGGCTGGTGGAACTGATCGAGGGCCGGGACCGGCACCTGTCCGCGGGCTTCCTCGGCACCCCGCTCCTGCTGCCCGTGCTCACCGCCGTCGGCCGCACCGACGTGGCCCACCGGCTGCTGCACCGGCGCACCTTCCCGTCATGGGGCTACCAGATCGACAGGGGCGCCACCACGATGGGGGAGCGCTGGGACTCCATCAGGCCCGACGGCGGCTTCCAGGACCCGTCGATGAACTCGTTCAACCACTACGCCTACGGCAGCGTCGGCGAGTGGATGTACCGGGACATCACCGGGATCAGCCCCGGCGCGCCGGGCTTCTCGCACATCGTCGTCCGCCCCCGCCCCGGCGGCGAGGTGCGTGCGGCCGCGGGCCGGTACGACTCCGTGTACGGGCCGATCGGCACGCGGTGACGGCCGAGCGGGGGCACGTTCGCGCTGGAGGTGTCCGTGCCGGTCAACACCACGGCGGAGGTGTGGGTACCCGCCCGCCGGGCCTTCTCGGTGGCGCGGGACGAGGCGGAGGGCGCGCGGTTCCTGCGGATGCGGGACGGCTGCGCCGTCTTCGCCGCCGGCTCCGGCACCTACCGGTTCTCGGCCCCGTACGCCTGAGGTCCCGTACGCCTGAAGTCCCGTACGCCTGAGGTTCCGCGCCAGCCGGCACCGGTCCCGGGAGCGGCCGCGGACGAGTCGTGCCGCGGGCGGCTCCCGGGTCGGGTCGCCGGGGGTTCCCGGCGACCTGGCCCGAACCGGTCCACCGGTCGGTACGGCCGGGTGGCGTGGTGTGCCGCCGGAGTGAAGTCCGCGCAGCTCCAAGGGATTTCGCATTGCGACAGTTGTGTTTCGGCGGGCCCGTTTCCGTACCCGGCGCCGCCGCGGTGCGCCATGATGATGCTCTCAGGTCCCCCTACTGGTGGACGCCTACTGGTGGACGCCTACTGGTGGACGCCTACTGGTGGACGCCTACTGGTGGACGCCTACTGGTGGACGCCTACTGGTGGACGCCTACTGGTGAACACGGTGATCAGGGTGTGGAGCGGGAGCCAGGTGACTCGTGACAGTGCACCGGCGCCGGACCGGGCGATGCAGCCGCTGACTCGTCCGCACATCGTGGCGGCGGGCCTGCGTCTGCTGGAGCGCGAGGGCGCCGCAGGTCTGAGCATGCGCAAGCTGGCCGGCGAGCTGGGCAGGGCCCCGGCCGCCGTCTACCGGCACATCAGCAACAAACGCGAGCTGCTGTCCCTGCTGTTCGACGAGGTGTCCCGGCAGATCGTCGTCCCGGACGCCGGGGGCGACCCTCGTACGGTCGTTCTGGAGGCGGCGCAGAGCGCGCACCGGACGATGGAGGAGCACGGGTGGATCGCCGCCGGGATGCTCGACGGGGAGCTGCCCGGCGCTGCCTCGCTGCGGCTGGCGGAGTTCATCCTGGACGTCCTGGTCCGCAACGGGATGAGTGACGTGCAGGCCGCGCGCCTGTACGTCGCCCTCTGGCAGTTCCTGGTGGGGCACCTGGTGGCCGCGGCCGGGGTGCCCGGCTGCCCGTCCCCGGGCCCGGTGGCGCGGCCCGGGGACGGGGACGGGGACTGTCCGACCGTCCGCCGGGTCGCTCCGCTCATCGAGCGGATGAGCGACCAGGAGCGGTTCACCACCGGGCTGCGGCTGCTGCTGGACGGAGCGTTCGCGGAGCCGCGGGCCCCGCGTGCCGGGACGGCCGCCGAGGAGGAGGTGCCCGTCAGCCGGCCTGCACCTGGGGCAGCGGAGTGAGACCGGTCCGGTGCTGGTGGAGCAGCACCGGGGCCGGGGCGTCCTGCCCGGGCGGGAAGAACTTGGCCAGCTCGTGCCGGCCGCTGATGCGCAACTTCCGGTAGGAGTGGGTGAGATGGGACTCCACGTTGCGCAGGCTCACCTTCAGCAGCCGGGCGATGCTGCGGTTGCTCATGCCGCGCGAGGCGAGTTCGGAGATCTGCCTCTCGGTGGGGGTGAGCAGCGACTCCATGGAGTCCTTGCGCGGGTCGGGCCGGCCGCCCGCGTCCCTCAACTCCCGCTGCACCGCCGCCACCAGGCCGTCGGCGCCGAGCGAGATGCCGATCTCGTTGGCCCGGTGGAGCAGTTCGCGGGCGCGCTTGGCCTTGCCGCTCTGCCGGTGGACGCGTCCCGCCGCGTACAGCGCGTGGGCGAGGAGCAGCGGCGCCGGGGCCGATTCGAGGAGTTCCACGGCCCGGTCGGTGAGTTCGAGCGCTTCGTGTCCCGAGCCGGCCGCGGCTTGGGCGACCAGGGCGCGGCCCAGGGCGAAGGGCGCGTTCCAGCGGCGAGCCAGTTCGGCCTCCTCCTGGGCGACGCGGCGGGCCGTGGCGACGTTGCCGAGGGCGGTCTGGAGCATGGCCCGGGTCGAACGCCAGGGCAGGACGGCCGGGTTGACGATGCCTCGGCGTTCCAGCTCCTGCGCGCAGTGGGCGATCAGGGTGAGGCCGCGCTGTGCCTCGCCGAGCCGTCCCAGGGCCCGCGCGGCGCTGTGCAGGAGGTGGAGCCGCCACCAGGTGACGGGTTGTCCGCCGGTGAGCGGCGCGACCTCGTCGAGGAGGCCGCCGGCCGCGGCGACGTCGTCCTTCTCCAGGGCCACGTCGATGAGCACGCTGCGGGCCAGCGCCCCGGCGTGGTACCGGTCCGCGCCGATCCGGGCGAGCAGGTCGGCCGCCCGGCGGGCGTCCGCCCCGGCTTCCGTCAGCAGTCCGCGGTGGAGCTGGACCAGGCCGCGCACGGCCAGGGCCTCGGCGATCCGGGTCACGGTGCCCTCGGCGCGGGCGAGCCGCACCTCGGTGTCCAGGTGCCGCTGGGCCTCGTCCGCGTCGCCGGCCCAGAGCAGGGCGAGGAGCGCGTGGTACCACGTGGGCGAGCCGTACGGGGCGCGCGGCACGGACAGGATGCGGCGGGCGATCCGCCGTACCGCCGGTGCCGAGTCGCCCGTGGCGGTGCGGATCAGCAGCACCCGTTCCAGCCGTTCCTCGTCCCCGGCCCCGGGCCGGTAGGTGCCCTCGTGGAGCCGTACGTGGGTGAGCGCCCGGCGCAGCCGCGCGGCGGCGGAGGGCTCCAGCGGGTCCGTCCCCCGCTGGGCGTCCTCCAGGACCCGGCGGGCGCGGGCGGGCTCGTCGAGGCGGAGGAGGATGCCGGACAGCCGCAGTGCCCGGCGGGCCCGCTCGGCGGGTCCGCGGGCGACGGCGGCGTGCGTGGTCAGGGCGCGGGCGGCGGCAGGCAGGTCGAGGCCGGTGAGGGCCTGGATGCGCAGGTCCTCGGCGTGGGCGGCCAGCTTCTCCGGTACGCCGTGCAGGACGGCCTTCTCGACCAGGCGGCGGGCCTCCTCGGGGTCGCGGCCGACCAGGTCCCCGGCGACGTCCAGCAGCAGCCGGGTCATCCACGGCTCGTCCAGGCGGTGGGAGCGCAGGAGGTGCGTGGCGACGTCCTCGCCGGGGGCTCCGCGGTGCCTCAGGCAACGGGCGGCGAGGCGGTGGAGTTCGGCACGTTCGGGGCAGGGGATGTCCTGGTAGAGCAGATCGGCCAGCACGGGGTGGCGGAACGTCAGGTCGTGCGGGTGCAGCAGCCCCGACTCGGTGAGGCGGGTGAGGCAGCGGCAGGCGTCCTCCTTGGGGACGCCGCACAGGTCGGCGAGGAGGACGGCGTCCACCGGGCCGCCCAGCACGCTGACGGCCCTGGCGATCCGCAGGCCGTTGGGGTCCAGACGCCTGAGCAGGCACAGGATGCGCTCCTTGACCGGCTGCAGGCGCATCCGCTCCTCCGGCGGCTCCGCCGGTACGTGGCCGGTGAGGGTGCCCGCGGACGGCCCGTTACCGGTGGGGCGGGAAGGGCCGGTGCGGCCCGCGGGCACGGTCCGTAACTGCTCGGTCAGCAGATACGGGTTGCCGCCGCTGTCGGCGACGATGGCGTCCACGGCCTCCCGGCCGTGGCCGCAGAGCGCGGCGGCGAGGTCGAGGGCGGCGCTCGGGCTGAGGTCGTGCAGACGGATGTGGCGGTCGGGGCGGACGCCCTCCATGAACTCGACCAGGAGGTGCTGGTCGGTCGCCGGTTCCCCGCAGCGTTTGCCGGCGAGCAGCACGGCGGGGAGGTTCTCCAGACGACGGCTGAGAAAGCCCAGCCACAGCAGCGACTGGCGGTCGGCGTGCTGGAGGCAGTCGACCGTCAGCAGGACCGGGGTGCGCTGCGCGGCCCTGCCTATGCACGCGCACAGCTCCGAAAGGAGCGGGTAGTCGGGGTCGGCCGGTTCGCCGTCGTCCCGGTGCGCCCGGCACCACGCGAAGACCCGCTCCCATGCCTCCACCGCCTCGGGCAGCGCCCCGAGGAGCTGGTGCACGACCCCGAAGGCGAACCGCTGCTCGGTGGGGGACGCGGTGGCGGAGAGCACGACCATGCCCTGCTCCCGTGCGGCCTCCTCGGCCCAGCGCAGGAGTGAGGTCTTGCCGGTCCCGATGATTCCCTCCACCAGCCCGGCCGCGCCCGCGCCCGCTCTCGCGGAATCGAGCATTCGGACGATCGTCTTCGTTTCTTCGCTCCTGCCGAACAGTTCCCGGGGCACCGCCCCATACCTCCTGTCTGCACAGTGAACGACTTGGGTGACAAGAAACCGGACGAGGCCGTCCTGTCGGTGGCTCGCACGGCCTCGCCCGTTCGCCGACCGGTGCGACCGCGTTTTCCTGCGGGAGCGGGACGCAGGAGATCCGATGCCTCAAGACATGCAAAACCGGTGCCGTCAAGACCGTTTTCCGGCCTTGACGGCACCGTCGCCGCCACGGCAGGAAGCAAGGTGCTTGAACGGGGGCGGCAGGCATGTCCGTGATCACCTCACCTCACCCTCGCTGAGCACCGGTGAACGGCGTACACACCTGACGAGCCGAAGCTAGCACGACAAGCCGCCGAATTTGTACGGGAGCTTCCGCCCGGCGACTCCCAAGCGTGTTTCTTCGGCCAATGCTTCGGTGCCACCGTATTGCTGCCCACGCGTACCGCACGGGTACGGTCGACACGGCTTCGCGGCGGTGACCAGTGGGCCGTGCGGAAAGCAGTCACCGCGATTCCCGATCCCTTCGCCCCCACCTCTTGGCGGAAATCTGATGGAAGGAGCGGTACCCCCGTGTCCGCGATCAGTGAGGAGCTTCGCCCTCCGGGGTCCGTGCACCCGTCCCCGCCGCGGGCGGGCCACGTCCCGCACGGCGACGGCCGCACCGAGCAGTTCGTGCTGTCCCTGACCGGAATCCTGCCGCACGTGTACGAGCAGGCCTGGCAGGCCGTCCTGGACGGTACGCCGCTGTGCCGCACCGCCTTCCACCGGCTGCCGGACGGCGGACTGCTGCGCACGGTCCGGCCCCGTGCCCGCTTCCGCCTGCAGATCGTGGACTGGCGGGCCACCCGTACGGAGGTGCAGGACGCCCGGCTGGCCGAGCGGCTGGCCCTGGAGTCCGCCACCGGACTCCCCCTGGACCAGGCGCCGTTGATGCGTGCCACACTCATCCGGCGCGACGACCGGACCTGGACCTTCGCCTGGCGCTGCGCCCGGGAGCTGCTGGACCGGCGGACGGGGCTGCGCCTGCTGGCGGAGGCCGCCGAGGCGTACCAGTCGCTGCTGCGGGGCGCCGTCCCGCGCCGCGCCGAACACCGGCCCGGTGCGGACGCCCCGTGCGGCACCGGCGGCCGGCCGGGTGCGCGCACCCGGCTCGTGGGGGCGGTGGGCCGGTGATGAGCGACACCTCGGTGCGGTTGTTCTGCCTCCCCTTCGAGGGCGCCTCGGCGGGCGTGTACCTGCCCTGGTGCGAGGCGCTCAGCCCCTCGGTGGTCGTCACGCCCGTGGAGCTGCCGGGCCGCGGCCGCCATCCGCGCACCCGCCCGTGCGGCCGGCTGGAGCCGCTGCTGGCCGAGATCATGCCGTACGTGGCCCGCATGTGCGACCGGCCGTTCGCGCTCTACGGGCACGGCTTCGGCGCCCTCCTGGCGTACGAGATCGCGGCGCGGCTGGAGTGGGAGCACGACGCGGTCGCCGAGCGTCTGTACGTGTCGGGCGCCGGCCTGCCGCACCGGCCGGCGCCGGAGCGGGCGGTCGGCCATCTGCCGGAGGCCGAGATGCTGCGCAGGCTCGACGGGCAGGGCCGCACACCCCCGGGCGCCCGGGACCCGCGGCGGGCGGGCCGGGTGCTTCCCGCGCTGCGCGCGGACCTCGCGGTCCTGGAGTCGTACCGGCGCGATCCGCGCCATGTCGTGCACTGCCCGGTCACCGCCATGGGCGGGCTGGGCGACCGGAGCGTCACGGAGGCCGACCTGGCCGGGTGGCGCCGGTGCACCCGGCGTTCGCTGCGGGTGGAGATGTTCCCCGGCGACCACTACTTCCCGCTCACCGCCCAGTGGGAGCTGCTGGAGACCTTCGGCCGGGATCTGACCGGTCCCCGGGCCGCGCGCCGCGCGCTGCCGGCGGCCGCGGCGGCGTACTGAGGGGGCCGCGACGGCGTACTGAGGCGGCGGCGACGGCGTACTGAGGCGGCCGCCCGGAACGGTTGCGGAACCGGCAACAAGGATTGTCGGAACGTCCGGGCGTCCGCATGCTGGTCGCCGGAGGTGACCGTATGATCACACATCGCCCCGAGGGCGTCGACGGTGACGCCTTCGAGCTGGAGCAAGAGGCGGAACTGCGTTCCGGCTTCCTGGCCGAGGCGGCCCACTGGCTGCGGGACCTGCTCGGGCCCGGGGAGCGGGTGGCGGCGGCGGTCCGCCGGGTGCTGGACGTGGGCAGCGGTCCGGGAGCGGCCTCCTGCGCGCTGGCCCGCGCCTTCCCGCAGGCGGACGTCGTCGCCGTGGACCGGTCGCCCTTACTGCTCGCCCGGGCCGAGGAGCGGGCCGCGGAACGCGGGCTGGCCGGGCGGATCACCACCCGGCGGGCCGAACGGCCCGAGGAGTTCGGCCGGCTGGGACCGGCCGACGTGATCTGGGCCGGCAACGTCTGCCGCCACCTGGGCGACCAGCAGGCGGCCCTGCGGAGTCTGGCGTCCGCGCTGCGGCCCGGCGGGCTGCTCGCCGTCGCCGAAGGCGGTCTGCCTCCGCGTTTCCTGCCCCGCGACATCGGCATCGGGCGCCCCGGCCTCCAGGCCCGCCTGGACGCGGCGGAGGAGGAGCACTTCGCCGCCGGGCGCGCCCGCCTGCCGGGCTCCACCTCCGTGGTCGAGGACTGGCCGTGCCTGCTGGCGGCGGCCGGGCTCGTCCCCACCGGCACCCGCACCTTCCTGATCGACCTCCCCGCCCCGCTGGGCCTGGCGGCGCGCCGGTACCTGCACACCCGGCTGACCCGGCTGCTCGTCGAGATCGGCGACCGGCTCGACCTCGGCGACCGGCTGACCCTGGAGCAGCTCGTGGACGGGGACACCTGCACGGGCATCCTGTGGCGGCCGGACGCCTTCTATCTCACGGCGGTCACCGTGCACACCGCCCGACTGTGCCGGGACCGCGCCTGAACGTCCCGGCGGACGGTTCCGCGACCGTATACCGCCGCGGCACATCCGGCCCGCGCACAAACCGCCGTGACGGCACGCACACGAATACACCGCCGCGAGGGCACGCACACGAGCACACCGCCGCGACGGCACATACACGAATACATCGCCGTGAAGACACGCACCGGAATACGCGCTATTCACCGCCTCCCGGTGCACTGGGAGCACGCCCCCCACTTTCTCCTCATCCGGCACCGCCGGGGGCGTGCCCTTCGGCATGCCCGGATTCCACGCACGCCGCCGGACACCGTTCCCACCGCTTTCCCGGCCCTCGTGGTGCGGTACGGCACAGATTCTTCGGTCAGCCCTACGGTCCCACCGTATTGAGCCCTCCACCCCCGCACTCCTACGTTCCTTCCTGGGCAGCCGCCCGAGGAATCGAGGAAACCGGACACACGCGGGTGAGTCACGGGAGGAGAAGCGTGAAGGTTCGGATTCTGGGACCGCTGCACGCCGAAACCGGCGGAGTTCCCGTCGTCCCGACCGCGGCGAAGACGCGGCAGATTCTGGCGCTCCTCGCCCTCCACCCGGGGCAGCCCGTTCCGGTGACCACGCTGCTGGAGGAGATGTGGGGCCAAACGCCGCCGCGCAGCGCGCACACCACGCTCCAGACGTACATCCTGCGGCTGCGCCGGATGCTGGCCGCCGCGCTGGGCGGCCCGGACGGCCCGGCCCGCGCGCGGGAGGTGCTGGCGACCGGTCACGGGGGCTATCTGCTGCACATCGCCGAGGAGGACGTCGACGCCCTGGCGTACCAGCGGATGGCGCAGGCCGGTCACGCCGCCTTCGCGGACGGCGACAGCGAGCTGGCGGCCCGGCTGCTGCGCGGCGCGCTGGCGTTGTGGCGGGGGCCGGCGCTGGTGGACGTGCGGGCCGGGGCGGCGCTGCGGATCCAGGCGGCCCGCCTGGAGGAGAGCCGGCTGCTCGCGACGGAACGCCGCGTCGATGCCGAGCTGCGGCTCGGCAGGCACAGCGAACTCCTGGCGGAACTGGTCGAACTGACGCAGCGTCACCCCACCAACGAGCGGCTGCACGCGCAGGCCATGGTGGCGTTCTACCGCTCCGGGCGGCGGTCCTCGGCGCTGGAGCTGTACCGCGGGCTGCGCCGGCGGCTGATCGAGGAACTGGGCCTGGAGCCCTCCGTACAACTGCGGCGGCTGCACCAGGCGGTGCTCTCGACGGATCCCCGGCTGGACGCGGCCGCCCAGGGCGGCCGGCCGACACCGGCCTTCGACCTGTACGCGGCCTGAGCGTTCCGCCGCACCCGCCGCACCCGGCACGCCCGGCGCGCCCGGCACGCAGGCAGCCGCGCCCCCGCGGACACGTACCCCTCTTCCCCGGACAGGACGACCGAGCGAAAGGTGACACAGTGGCGGAACGGGTTCCCACCCTGTACGAGTGGGCCGGCGGCGCCGAGGCGCTGGAACGGCTGACGGAGGAGTTCTACGCGCGCGTCCGCAAGGACGAGTTGCTCGCCCCGCTCTTCGCGCACATGGCGGAGGACCACCCCCAGCACGTCGCGGTCTTCCTCGGCGAGGTGCTCGGCGGGCCGGAGCACTACACCGAGCACCACGGCGGTTTCCGTCACATGCTCTCCCGGCACCGGGGCCGCAGGATCAGGCCCGAGCAGCGGGCGCGGTGGATGGAGCTGATGCTGGAGGCGATGGACGTGGTGGGCCTGCCGGACGACCCGGAGTTCCGCTCGGCGTTCGTCGGCTACCTCGAGTTCGGCTCCCGCCGCGCGATGGCGAACTCCCAGCCGGACGCCGAGCCCACGCGTCGTACGACCATCAAGAAGTGGGGCTGGGGCGAGGCCCCGCCCGGCACCGACTGATCCGGCCGCCGGAGCGAAGGCAGCGGGGACGGAGCCGGTTTCCACGCCGCTCACCGCCTCCGCGTCCCGGTATCGGCAACAGATGTTGTCCGTCTGCCGCCGCCGGTCCCAGCATGGGGGCACGTGGTGATCACCACGATCGAGGTGGGTCGCCGAGGCGTCCGCACCCGGCAAGAGGGCGCCGGCCGGGGGGCGTTCGGCAGCGCCGCACCCGTCCGCCCGGCAGGACGCCGCGCCTTCCCACCCTGATCCGCACACCCGAGCAACCCGGACAAGGAGTTCGCACATGCGTTTGACCGCCCCTGGGCTGGTGAGAAGCGTCACCGCGCAGACGGGGCCCGAGCGTGTTCCGCAGCTTCCGCGGACCGACGGGCTCGCCTCGGTCCGGCCGGTCCGTCCGGCCGGGGCGCAGTCGGCCGCCGTGCAGGCAGGAGGTGACGGCCGATGAGCGTCCAGACCGAACGCCCGGAGTCGGGTTCCCGCACCACCGGCAACCGGCTGCCGCTGGCGGTCTACCTGCTCGCCTTCAGCCTGTTCGCGATGGGCAGCGCCGAGTTCCTGCTCGCCGGGGTCCTGCCGTCGATCGCCGACGACCTCGACATCTCCCTGTCCTCCGCGGGCGCGCTGATCTCGGCGTTCGCCATCGGGGTGGTGATCGGCGGCCCGCCCCTGGCCGTCCTGACCCTGCGCTGGCCGCGGCGGACCACGCTGGTGACCTCGCAGGCCGTCTTCGCCGCCTCGGTGGCGATCGGCCTGGTGACCGACGACTACGGCGTGCTGCTGGTCACCCGCTTCCTGTGCGGCCTGGCCTACGCCGGGTTCTGGGCGGTCGCCGCGGTCACCGCGATCAGCCTCGTCACCCCCGACCGCACCGCACGCGCCTCCGGCGTGGTGGTCAGCGGCCTCAGCGTCGCCATGGTGGGCGGCGGCCCGGCCGGTGCGCTGCTCAGCCACTTCACCACCTGGCAGGGCGGATTCTGGGCCGTGGTCACCCTCACCGCTGTCGGAGCGGTCCTGACGCTGCTGGCCGTGCCCGCGACCCGGTCGGCCGAGGAACCCAGCGTGCGGCGGGAGCTGCGCAGCATGAGGCAGCCGCAGCTGTGGGTCGTGTACGCCGCCACCCTCCTGAGCACCGCGGCGTACATGATCTCGTACAACTACCTCGCGGCGTTCCTCACCGACATCACCGGCGTCCGCGCCGTGTGGGTGCCCGGGATCCTCGCGCTGTTCGGCGTCGGTGCCTTCGTCGGCCTGTCCGTCGGCGGCAGGATCTCCGACGGGCGTCCCCATCACGCGCTCCTGATCGGGGCGGCCGGGATCCTGGCCGTCTCCGTCCTGCTCGCCGTCCTCGCCCGGCACGCCCTGGCCGTGGTCCCGCTGGTCCTGCTCCTGGGAGTCGCGGGATTCGTGCTCAACCCGGCCATCTACGGGCGGGTGTTCACCGTCGCGTCCCAGGCGCCCACCCTGGCCGGCTCCACCGCCGTCTCCATGTTCCAGCTCGGCATCAGCCTCGTCCCCGTCCTGGCCGGAGTCGCTCTCGACGCCGGCGCCGGACTGACCTCCATCCCCTGGCTCGGCGCCGGCCTGGCCCTGCTCACCGTCCCGGCCGTCCTCGTCGAGCGGGCGATGGCCCGCAACCGGGCTCGGGCCCCCCTGCCCGGCGAGAACTGACCGCACCACCCGACCGTCGGGAGCCCCGGAGAAAGAGCCGACGGACCCGCTCCGCGGGCTCCCCCCGAGGGAGGATCGAATGGAGAACGAACTCGGTTACGAATTAGGAAATCTGACCCTGGCTCAGATCCAGGACCCGAACCGTCCGACGCAGACGACCTTCTCGCTGCTGGGGATGGAGTGGGAGCTGCTCCCCGAGGTGTTTCCCCCCTACACGGACCCGGGCCCCGGCCTGTTCGCCTCCTGGGTGCCCTACGAGAAGGGCAGCCGGTTCCTGGAGATGGGCTGCGGCGCGGGCATCGCCGCGGTCATCGCCGCACAGCGCGGCTGCGAGCGCGTCGTGGCACTGGACATCAACCCGGCGGCGGTGGAGACCACCCGGCGCAACGCCGCCCGGCACCAGGTGGCCGCCCGGGTGACGGCGCTGACCAGCGACCTGTTCGACGCCCTGGACCCGGCCGAAGTGCTCGACCTCATGTTCTGGAACACGCCGTTCATCGAGGCGCCCGAGGACCGGCCCTACCAGGGGCAGATCGAGCGGGCGGTGTTCGACCCCGGGTACGGGATGCTGCGCAGGTTCTTCCGCGACGCCGGGCCCCACCTGGCCGCGGACGGACGGATCTACCTGGGCACCAGCGAGGCGATGGGAAACCCGGAGAAAATGCTGCGGGCGGCCGCCGACGCGGGTTTCCAGGGCCGCAGGTACCGCACCGAGTCCGTCGAGATCCCCGCGGCGGAATTCGCCGACTCCCCCGTGGTCAAGGCCCACACCAACGAGCGCGGAACGGTGGAGATGGACTTCACGATGTACGAGTTCCGGCGCAACTGAGACCGTGCTCCCCCTCTGCTCATCGACCCACCGGCACAGACGGATTTCACTTCACGTCCGGGCTGCGTGAGAACGCCCCGGAAGATGGGAATGTGATGAACGCCAACGGGAAAGCAGACGGCACCGGCTTCGATGTCGTCGTCGTCGGAAACGGAGTTCTGGGGCTCTCGCTCGCGTGGGTCCTGGCACGGCGCGGGCAGCGGGTGGCGGTGCTGGGCCGGCCGCACCGGCCCTGGGCCGGCTCGGCCGCGGCCGGCGCCATGCTCGGCTGCTTCGGCGAGGTCACCACCTCCCTGCTGGCCAGCGAGTACGGCAGGGCCAAGCTGGAACTCGGCATCCAGGCCTCCCGGATGTGGCCCCAGTGGCTGGCGCGGCTGGAGGACGAGACCGACGGCGCCGCCGTCAAGACCGCCGAGGGCACCACCGTCATCCTCAACACCATCGGCACGGCCGAGATCGACGACGCCAACTACAACGCCATCCGCGCCGAACTCGTCCGCTACTCGGAGCCCTTCGAGGACGTCGAGCCCGCCGACCTGGACTGGGTGGACGCCGAACCGATCTCCCGCCCGCTGAAGGCCTTCCACATCCCCGGCGAGCATGCGGTGAACGCCGCCGCCCTGCTGGAGCGGCTGGAGTCGGCGGTCGTCCGCGCGGGCGGCACCCTCGTCCCCGAGTTCGCCACCCGCGTCGAGTACCAGGGCGAGAGGGTGACCGGAGTCGTCCTGGCCTCCGGGGAGCGGATCGGCGCCGACCACGTGACGCTGGCCGCCGGAGCACGCACCCAGGATCTCCTGGACGGCCTGCCCGTCGGGCCCCGCATCCCCCGCCTCGTCAGCGGCTACGGTGTCTCCTCCCTCATCAGGACCGCCGACGGAACCACACCGGGCAGCGTCATCCGGACCCCGAACCGCTCCTTCGCCTGCGGCCTGCACATCGTCCCCCGGGGCGAGGGGCAGATCTACGTCGGCGCCACCAACGTCATCTCCGTGGAGCCGCGCGACACCGCCGAGATGCGCGACCTGGTCTTCCTGCTGCAGTGCGCCCACCGCCAGGTCCGCCGCAACCTGTGGAACAGCGACGTCACCAGGGTCCAGGTCGGCAACCGCCCCGTGTCCGTGGACGCCTTCCCGCTGCTGGGCGAGGGCGGCATGAAGGGCCTGTGGATCATGACCGGCACCTACCGGGACGGCCTGCACCTCTCGCCGCTGCTGGCCCAGGACTTCGCCGCCCGGATCCTGGGCGAGCAGCCCCTGGCCGACCTGGCGCGCTTCGCGCCCGTGCGGCAGCCCATCCGGGCGTGGAGCCGCGAGGAGAGCGTGGACATCCTCGTCGAACACGAGATGGGCATCGGATACGAGCAGGACTGGACCATCCCCGTCGAGTGGCACCACTGGATCGAGATGGACCTGCGCCCGGCCACCCTCAACTGGGCCGACGAACTCGACCCCGAGTTCACCCCGCCGCCCGAGCTCCTCTTCGCCTCCCGCTTCGACCCCGAACTCGTCAGCATCCTGCGGAAGTACTACGCCACCTGTCGCGAGCACCGCTGACCCGGACCGCACGGCTCCACCACGAGCGGTCCGCCGACGACACGACGGTCACCCGGAGAAAGAGCACGACGGTCACCCGGAGACCCGGAGACCCAGAGACCAGAGACCCGGAGAAAGGAAAGGACAGAGCATTGGCTGTCGAGACGATCGACCCGCCCGGTCTTCCCAAGCCCGACGGCTGGCGGCAGCTCGCCGTCGGCACCGGAAGCCGCGTGGTGTTCCTCAGCGGCCAGGTCGCGCGCACCGCCGCCGGTGAACCGGTGGGGACCGGGGACCTGGCGGCGCAGACCGAGCAGGTCTACCTCAACATAGCCACCGGCCTGGCCGCGGCCGGCGCCACCTTCGACGACGTCCTGCGCCTGACCATGTACGTCGTGGACTGGTCCCTGCCCAAGTGGGCCGACATCACCGAAGGCGCCCGGCGCGCGGCCGCCCGGCTCGGCGCCGACGTCGTCCGGCCCACCACCCTCATCGGGGTCGCCACGCTCGCCGAACCCGACTTCCTCATCGAGATCGAGGCCACCGCCGTCGTCTCCTGACGGCGCGACGTCCGCAGGCGGCTCCCGGCCGGAACCCGGAGGTTCCGGCCGGGAGCCGCCGTCGTGCACGCC